>NZ_DAMATK010000018.1:0-1187 GCF_032079985.1 Pulveribacter sp. | reverse complement strand
TGAAGTCCCCTCGAATTCCTGTGCCAGTCAGAAGTAGAGGTTGGGGAACAGTTTGACACGGTACTCGACCGGGGGGATTCGGCCGAGGGCTTCGTGAGGTCGATGGTGGTTGTATCGGTGCAGCCAGTCGGCCGTCATGTCACGCACCTGCTGCAGTGAATCGAAGGCGTAGCAGTCGAGCACCTCGGTGCGGTAGGTCTTGTTGAATCGTTCGACATAAGCGTTCTGCGTCGGCTTTCCCGGCTGGATGTGATTGAGAGCAATGCCCTTGGATTTCGCCCATTCGGACAAGGCATGGGCGATGAACTCGGGGCCGTTGTCCAGGCGAATCGACAGTGGCGCACCACGTACCTCCACCAGTTCGTTCAGGGCCCGGATAACCCGTGCAGCCGGCAGGCTGGTGTCGACCTCGATGCGCAGCCCTTCGCGGTTGAATTCGTCGATGACGTTGAAGGTCCTGAACCGCCTGCCGGACCACAGCGCGTCAGACATGAAGTCGCAGCTCCAGCCCTGGTTGGGCTGGTCTGCGGCCTGCAGAGGCTGCTTGATGCGCGCTGGCAGCCGTTTCTTGCCGCGCCGCGGCAGGTTCAGCCGCATCTCGCAGTACACGCGCCAGAGCACCGTCTTGCCCCAGGGCTTGCCTTGGTGACGGGCGCTGTCGTACAGCAGGCCAAAGCCGTGACGCGGGTTCAGCGCCATGTGCGTCTGGATGAAAGTGATGACCCCGGAGTCGTCGCGTGCAACAGGCCGGTATCGCAGTGTGGAGCGGGCGATGCCGCTGGCTTGGCAGGCCCGTCGCTCGCTCATGCCGTGCTCGCTCATGAGGGCTTGAACGACCATCTCGCGACGCTCCGGGGTCAGAGCTTTCGGTCAACAACGTCCTTCAGGGCATGGTGCATCAGTGCTAGGTCGGCGTACATGCGCTTGAGCTTGGCGTTCTCGTCCTGCAACTGGCGAAGCTGCGCCAGGTGCGAGACCGTCATGCCTGAGAACTGGCTCTTCCACTTGTAGTAGGTCGGCTCGCTCACGCCATGCTTCCTGCATGTCTCGGCGACCTTGGCGCCCATCTCGACCTCCTTGAGGATGCCGACTATCTGCGCTTCAGTGAATCTGGATTTCTTCATGTAGAGACTCCGTCTGGGGGAATTCTCTACTTCCGGGTGGTTCAGGTTTTCAAGGGGACTTCA
>NZ_DAMATK010000017.1:0-1832 GCF_032079985.1 Pulveribacter sp. | reverse complement strand
TATTGGGCCTCAGGTTTGAGGCTCAGAGGTGTCTAGAAAACCCGGGGCGATTCAAAGGAGGCTGTGGAGTTCGCGACACTCGAATGGGTGTCCTGGTTTAACCACCATCGCTTGCTCGAACCCATCGGGTACATCCCACCGGCAGAAGCCGAGGCAAACTACTACCGGCAACTCGCCAGTCAGTCCACCGCGATGGTGGCCTGACTTAAACCAAATAGCCTCCGCGAATCCCGGGGCGATTCACCCGCGTGTCCTGCCTGACTGGAACCCAAGGCGCGGAAGTCGGCTTGGATAAGCTTGAGAAGTTCGCGGATGGAAGCCGGATCCAGCGTTTGGCAGTACGCAGCGGTGATCAACGTCAGGGGATGGATCTGCAGGTTCTCCGCCAGACTTTCGATGGTGCGGATGCCAGGCACCTGGTGGCCTTGTTCGACCCGGCTGATGTGGCGTCTGCTGGTCGCAAACAGCAGGTCTTCCTGGGTAACGCCCCGTGCCGTGCGCAGCTGCTGCAGCGCACGACCAAAGTCGGCTTGGGGACGGGCGTTCTTGCGGGAAGGCATTGCCCCGATTTCCGCCCAACGAGACTTTTAAGACCACGACCAAGTAGTCTCATTGCGCCACAAAATCGCTGCAAATTCGCTTCCCAACCCATCCACGTCCTCCCTGCCATGCCCATCCTCTTCCTCGACTTCGACGGCGTTCTGCATCCAGAGCATTGCCATGAGTCGAAGCACTTTTGTTGCTTGTCAGTGCTGGAAGAGGCGGTACGACAAGTGCCTGAATGCGATTTGGTGATCGCGAGCACTTGGCGGCTGCAATACTCCCTGGAGCACCTTCGACAGCGGTTCTCTCCCGATGTGGCCGCGAGGATTGTGGGAACCACCCCCAGGTTCATTGAGCTGATCGACGTGCCCGACACGTTGGTAGTGTATGAACGCGAGGCGGAATGCCGTGCTTGGCTGTGGGCCCATCAGGCTGCCCACCGGCCCTGGCTGGCTGTGGATGATCGTTCCTGGCTCTTCAGGCCTTTTTGCAAGTCGCTGCTTCTGGTGGATGGCAAGGCGGGACTCACCAAAGCCGCAGGTGAGCAGTTGGCTGTGCGCTTGCGCCAACTGCTGTAAGTGGTCACCGTGGGACTACTGCAGGATGGAACATGCGCACAGCGGTCTGGGCCAGTGACTGGCTCGGTGGCAATACGCTTGCTGTACAGGCAAGCTCCCAGCGTGAACTCTTCGCAAGCGGCCCCCGAGGGCGCGGTATTGCTGAATGGCTGTTGGATACGAAGGACAGTATGGCTTTAGAGAACGACATTACAGCCCTTGCTTTGCTCGTGCAGCGCATGGTCGAGGAGTCTGGAAGGCCGCAAGGTTTTGATGCGCGGGCGTGGCTGGACGACTGGCTCGCAAGGGCAGTCCCGGCATTGGGTGGACAGCGGCCCCTGGATGTTCTGCAGGAGCCAGGAGGCCTGGAGCAGGTGCACAGCCTGCTGTTGCGCGCCCAGACTGGCGCGTACTCCTAGGCACAGGCATTTCACCCAACTACGTGGACGCAAATGCCAGCCGAGTGCTCCGTTCCTTATGTGCCGGCGTCCGTGCCCCGTAGCGCGGACGTGATTCTCTATTTGGACCTTGATGGCGTGGTCCACCATGAGAAGGTGCTGTGGCATCCCCGCAAAGGCATATACATGAGTCCATTCGAGGCCCCAAGCCATGCGTTGTTCGAGTGGCTTCCAATCCTTGAAGAGGAGTTGGCTTCGTACCCCTCTGTGGCTTTGGTGTGAAGTCCCCTTGAAAACCTGAACCACCCGGAAGTAGAGAATTCCCCCAGACGGA
>NZ_DAMATK010000016.1:0-2669 GCF_032079985.1 Pulveribacter sp. | reverse complement strand
CCCCGTGCTGCGGGGCGAGCAGGCCGTGCAGCTGCGCGAGGCCACGGCCCAGGCCGCGCCCAAGCGCTCGCGCCGCGCCGCCGCGCCGCCGGTGGCCGCCGCCAACCTGGACCAGGACGGCCAGGTGCGCTTCATCAACCTGAAGGCCTGGCGCGCCGAGGTGGCGCGCGAGCACAACCTGCCGGCCTACGTCATCTTCCACGACGCCACGCTGGCGGCCATCGCCGAGCGCAACCCAACCTCGTTGCAGGATCTGCAGGGCATCAGCGGCATGGGCACCAAGAAGCTGGAGGCCTACGGCGCTGAGGTGCTGCGCGTGATCGCCGGCGGCTGAGCAGCCGTCTCCTGCGAGTGCAGGGCCTGTACGGCCTGCACCACCCGGCCGGCGTCATCGCGGATCCTCTCCATGGACTGCACCGCCCGACCGGCCAGCGCCACGCTGTCGGCCACGCCGGCCAGGGCCGACTGCATGGTGCGCTGCATGGCCGCCACCTCGTCCTGGATGGCGGCGATCGTCTGGCTGATGCCATCGGTGGCAGCCTTGCTGTCGGCGGCCAGGCGGCGTACCTCGCCGGCCACCACGGCAAAGCCGCGGCCCGCGTCGCCCGCGCGCGCCGCCTCCACGGCAGCGTTCAGCGCCAGCAGGTGGGTCTGGTCGGCAATGCGGCGGATGGCGCCCAGCACCGAGTCGATGGCTTGCGTCTGCCGGTCCAGCGCCGTGGCACTTTCGGCAGCGGCCTCGAACGTGCCCTCCATCGCTTGGATGCGCTGCACCGCCTGGCTGACAGCCCCGCCGCTTTGCTCGGACAGGGACTGCGTTTCCTGGGCGATGGCATACGCCGTGTTCACGCCCTGCTGGCGGGCCTGCGCCTGGCGCACCCGGTGCGTGATGTCAGTGGCCACCTTGATGATCCCTGTCAGCGCCCCCTGCGCGTCATGCACCGGGTTGTAGGTGGCCTCCAGCCAGACGGTGCGTCCACTGCTGTCCACGCGCTCGACCTGGCCGCGGAAAAATTGCCCGGCGCGCAGCCGCTCCCAAAAGCGCGCGTACTCGGCGCTGGCGGCCAGGGCGGGAGTGCAGAAGGTGCGGTGGTGCTGGCCCCGCAGCTGCGCCAGCTCGTAGCCCATGGTTTGCAGGAAGTTCCCGTTGGCTTGCAGCACGCGGCCCTGCAGATCGAACTCGATGACCGCCATCGAGCGGTCGATGGCCTGCAGCACGGAGGTGGCGCGCAGGCGCTCCTGCGCCTGGGAGGTCACGTCCTGGGCCAGCTCGACCACGCGCGTCGGCCGCCCGCGCCCGTCCAGGATAGGGCTGTAGGTGGCGCGCAGCCACACGCGCTGCCCGTCCTTGCGCTGTCGCTGCACCTGGCCGGTAAAGGGCTCACCGCTTTGCAGCTGCCGCAGCGCCTGCTGGTACGAGGGACTGGCAGCGTAGCCGGGTGGGCACAGCATCTCGTGCGGTTGGCCCGCGAGCTCCTGCGGGCTGTAGCCGAGGATGGCGCAAAAACGCCCGTTGGCCTGCAGGATGCGGCCCTGCAGATCCAGGTGCACCACTGCCATGGAGCGGTCAAAAGCGCGCAGCGCCCAGGGAGCGGTGCGCCAGCGGCGCAGGGAACGCAAGAGCGTGCGAAGCATGAAAACTACCTTTTCGGAACTGTTGGCGCGCGCCCAAGGGCAAGCCAAGAGGGTTCAACGCGAGAGGTAAGCCAAATGTTTACCTGTGCAACAAATCATGTCGCAGGCTGGATGCGCAACCGGTCGTCTTGCAGCGCAAGAGTGTGTCAGAAACTGCGGGATCGGCGTGGACAAACCACTGTCTGGATAATCAGTGTTTTGCCGCCTCAGCCATGTCAGCTCCCGTCCTCACCCGTCACCACCGCACCCGTCTGCTCGAAGTCTGGCGCTCGGCCGGCTGGCCGTGCCAGGACGGGGTGGAGATCGACCTGCTGGCCGCCGGCCTGCTGGAGCGCTGCACGGACGAGTGCGGCCGCACCCTGCTGCGCCTGACGGACGCCGGCATCGCCCATCTGGCCGAGGCGCGGCGCGCCGGCAAGCGCAGCGAAAGCCTGCACGACCGCATGGCGCTGGCCTTTGCGCGCCAGCAGCTGCTGCCTGCCGGGCGCGTGGTCTGGCGCGAGCTGTCGCTGCGTGCGGCGCTGGCGGCCGAAGAAGAGCCGCCCTGCGCCGCCGACGGCGCTGCGCCCGCTGGCGGCGCAGGTCTGGCGCGCGGCCACGGCCGGGCGCTGCCTGCTGGCGCAGGCACCCACCGGCATCGGCAAGACGGTGGCCACGCTGTTCGCCCAGCTCAAGGCGGCGCCGGGACAGCGGATCGACCGGGTGCTGTACCTGGCGGCCAAGACCTCGGGGCGGCAGATGGCGCTGGACGCGCTGGCGCAGCTGGCCGGCAGTGGAGGCGCGCCCGTTCCGCTGCGCGTGCTGGAGCTGGTGGCGCGCGACAAGGCCTGCGAGCACCCGGGCAGCGCCTGCCATGGCCAGTCCTGCCCGCTGGCGCTGGGCTTTTTCGACCGCCTAGCCGGGGCGCGCGGCGCGGCGCTGGACGGACACATGCTCACCCAGGGCCTTCGGCATGGGCATCGACAAGCCGGACGTGCGCTTCGTGGCCCACGTGGACATGCCCAAGAACATCGAGGGCTACTACCAGGAGACGG
>NZ_DAMATK010000015.1:0-11362 GCF_032079985.1 Pulveribacter sp. | reverse complement strand
ATTGGGCCTCAGGTTTGAGGCTCAGAGGTGTCTAGAAAACCCGGGGCGATTCAACGGAAGACGCCCATCCCAGATCGGAGAAGGCATTCCGCAGATTCCGATCAATTTCCTGCTGCAGTTGTGCGCGAAACATGCTTCCGGAAAAAAGCCATATCGCGGTGACGAGAGGTCGTGGCGCGAGCTCATCGCACTGAGCACGGATTACGCCGCACTGTTCGACGTGCAGCCGTACAGCACGTTCGGACTGCTGTTCAAAGATACGTGGACGCTCGTCCCGTTTCTGCAGGAGCTGGCGTTGTACGACTCGCTGTTCACGATCACGCAGACACGACCGTCGGACGTCATGAAGCTGTTGCGCGGCCTGCTCGGTTGGCTCGACCCGGACCAAAAGCGGGGTATCGGCTGGACGCTCAACGACTTGTTCGCCGTAGGCAATGCGATCCTCTCGAGCGGTGGCTCGCGTGGTTCGTCCTTCATCAGCCATACGTCGATCGCCGCACGCTGTTCGGGCGTCGACGCGCGAATCGTGAAATTCGCGTTGGACGAGGTTTTCAGCCATGCCCTCCCGGGTGCCAACCAGCGATTCAACAAGCCAACCGATGCGCCGGAGGATGCACTGCCTCGCGAACAACGGTCCGGACACGACTTTTTCGAACGCCCGCTGCTCGCCTCCCGTGATGGCGGCTTAATGCTGTTCGAAAAGGCGCTGGCTGCCCCGGCCATCATCGAGGCCGTGTTCACAGTCCTTCGCTCGACGAAGCTAAAGAACTTCGAATCCCTCGTCGGCGAGGAGATGGAGCATTTTCTCCGGCAGGAGTTGGGCGCCCACGGGATCGCGGCCCTGCAGGGCGATTACGACGATTCGCTCGGATCGCACGGGGAATGCGACATCGTCATCGAATGTCCGGACACGGTGATCTTCATTGAGATGAAGAAGCAACCGCTCACGCGCAAAGCCCAGGCGGGCTCCGACACGGCGCTGCTCATGGACATGGCGGCAAGTTTGCTGCATGCCCAACTACAGGCGGGGTGGCACGAGGTCAGGATCCGCCGGGACGGTTTTCTGCTCCTCGAAAAGGATGGACAGCGCCGTCGCGTTGATCTCAACGGCAGGGCGATCGAGCGCATTGCCGTCACTCTGTTCGACTACGGTGGCTTCCAGGACCGGACGCTGCTCCAGCAGTTCCTGCAGGCGCAGCTTGCGGCGGGGTACTCCCCCGTCGATCCCGCGCTCAACGCGAAATTCGACAAGATCAACGCACAGCTCGAGGAGCTTCGAACCCAGATCGCCCAGTTGCAGTCATTAGTGGGAGGGAGGGGCGAGGCCGCGCGATTTTTCAACTGCTGGTTCCTGAGCATTCCGCAGTTCCTGGTGCTTCTGGACGGGGTGGATTCGCCCGCAACCTTGAGGCTCGCCCTGTGGAACACTCGACACACTTCGCTGGGCACGCTGGATTTCTATTTCGAGCACGCGCACATGAAGCAACTGAAGGCGGTAGGCGGCGGTACGAGGTGACCCGCACGCAGCGCCAGGACCTATCGGACGGTCAAGGCTCGATCGCGGCGCCGCCTTCGCGGAGCGAACCAAGGTTCGCCGGCGATCTCGCTCTTGTCGGCCAGGAGCAGTCCGTCGCATGAGGAGCCAGCTGGCAGCTCTAGGCTGATTGCCGTCCTTTGCCAGCGGCTGCTTTCCAGCGGTTCAGTCTCGGGGCGGGAGCTCAGGGCGCTTCTTACCGCGCCGCCAACGACCTTGAGAGCTCGGGTGTAGTTCTAGGTTGTTGGCGCACCCGCATACCCTAGGACTTCCTGCACAGTTCGAATGCCGCAGTAGTCGGGGAAGCCGGGGCAATGCAGCCTTTGGCTTGGCTGATCGACATGAAGAGCTTCATGTGGTTGTCGCGTTCAGGGCGCTTCTGGTGACTGGCTATCGTTATAGCGCCTTAACTTCGCGGTCCGACCGTGGGTCTTTGTAGCCCGGCGCCAGGCGTGCGTTGTTTGCGCCGTACAGGACGAGAGGGTCACGCAGGCCCAGTGCGTACTCCATACCTCGCAGCTGATGGTCTAAAGAACAGTCCACGGACCAGCGACGCAGCATGTAGCCTGCGTTGGCCGCACGGACACGAACCCGAAGCACACCATCTTCGGCGAAGGGGTAGTCCATGAGGACAACCTCAGGCCGCGTGTGCTGAGGGTGCGGCACAAGCTCCAGCTCAATGATGCGGCTCCACTGCAGGTCGAACTCAGCAGTCTCCTCGCGTTGCACGACGCTGTCCTCTAGAACCATCGGTTCCTCCATCCGGGTCAGCACGAAGTCGCGGAACTGCAGATTCCTGCGGTCAAAGGCTCGCACGTGCCAGCGGAGACCGCTGTCTACAAGGGCTACAGGGACAAGCTCACGCTCGGTGCGGCCACTGTCGATGGACGTGTAGCGAAGTCTGACAGCCTTGCCTCGATGGATCGCGCGGGTGATTGGCGCCAGCACCGACGTCTTCGGAAGGCTCAACGCAGACGGTACTTCACATCGCAGCATCGGGTGAACCTCGTCACCCAACAGCTCACCTAGGCCTTCACCGTAGCCCTGGGTAAGAGCGGTCAACACGCGGTATGCGCTGTGCTCGAACAGCGGCTCAAAAGCCTGTGTGGGTCGGTAGACCTTGTCGGAGTTGTCCAGCTCAAGGTTTTCCGGCGCCAGTTCTCGATACAGAGCGATATCGCGGGTGGCTCCAGCAGGCCCCGTCCCGAAGCGGTCGACGACGTCAGCCCGTCGCAGCTCTCCAAGGAAGTACAGCTTGAAGTCAATATGGGACAGCCGTTCGCGCTGTGTCTTCGTGAGGCTCGTCAGTGCTTGCGAGCGCTTCTCTGTACGTTTCATGGAATACATCATATCTGGCGGTGCGATATGTGATTGTAAAAAATCACATTTGCACTAATCAAAATGATTAGATACACTAATCATCATCACGTCGCTGCACTGCGATCCATTCAACCGGCCACCTCGTCAAGTACATGCACCCCCTGATCGCCATCGGGTTGTTCGCAGGTCTCGCGTCTTGGCTTCTTTCGAAAAAACAGGAGGCCAAGATGCCTGCAGTCCAGCGTCAGTTCGAAGATTTCCACAGCGCCATCTGCTTCGATGAAAACGATGAGAAGGCCACCTTGCGCGAGAAGCGCGACATCATCGTTAAAGCGCTGAAAGCTAACCTCGGTGATGACGTGCCCACGTTCACGAACTTCAACCAGGGCAGCTACTCCATGAACACGGGCGTCGTGCCGCTGGACGGCAATTTCGACATCGACGTCGGTCTCATCTTCGATTGCGACCAGAGCAAGTACCCCGACCCGGTGGTGCTGAAGAAGAAGGTGCGGGACGCCGTCAACACCAACTTCCGCACGGTACTCATCCGCCGTCCCTGCGTCACCGTGAACTATCTCAGCGGTGGCCAGGTCGCGTATCACGTCGACCTGGCCGTCTACTCTCGTGACGACAACGGCACGCTGTACTTGGCCAAGGGCAAGGAAAATTCCGCTGAAGAGCACCGCATCTGGGAGGTCTCCGACCCCAAAGCTCTTACCAAGCTCGTCTGCTGCGCCTTCAGCGACTCTGATGAACTCGCCCAGTACCGCCGCTGCATCCGCTACTTGAAGCGCTGGCGCCAGTGGCAGTTCACGGGCTCGGGCGCGCCGCTGAGCATCGCGCTGACGGCGGCGGCCCTGAAGTGGTTCAAGCCGAATTTCAACAACTCCGGCAAGCCCACCGACTTGCTGGCGATGCTGAATTGGGTGGAGGCGATGCTCGGGCAGTTCACCTATGAGTGGAGCCAAGTCGACGGCATGCACGAGCGCCTGAAGGTGATGCTGCCGGTGGCGCCGTACACTGACTTGATGGCCAAGCGCACAGCAGCGCAGATGAAGATCTTCAAGGAGAAGCTCGAGTCGCTGCGCGGCGCGCTGAGCGATGCCTACGACGAGGAGCTGCCTGAGGACGCTTGCAAGCTGCTGAAAAAGCAGTTTGGCGACGACTTCAAGGTGCCCGAGAAGTCGGAGACGGCCAAGGCGGTCTCGGCTGCGGTCATCAGCACAGGGAATTCCGCTTGACCGAGGCCGCTGCAGTTCAGGTCGACACCGCGAAGGTCGACGCTGCCTTCGAGGCAGTGGTTGCCACGTTCGCTCTGCGCGGCGTCGCGGTCGCGCGCCTGGCGAGCCCGACCTCCAACGTATTGGCGATCGAGCTGAACGGCACGCACCAGTGGAAGGTCTACGTCGACTGCGCGGAGGAACACCTGCAGCTGCCGACGGTGACAACAGACCCGCCGACCTCTCTGCTGGCCCACGTCAGCTACGGCGGATATGTCTGTATCGACGATGAGCAGGGGCTGTCGCTGGATCCCAAGCGCCCTGCTGACATCGTCGCGCACGCGGCGATGAAGGCGTATGATTTGCTGGAGAACTCTGCTGCAGATGCTTCTTCTGGCTACGCAGAGTTCTTCAACGAGCTGGAAGGGTACTGGCTGGGCCTGCCGCAGTCGGTTCGCGGCCGGGCGTACTTCGAGATTGACGGCGCCGCTCGCCTGCTCAAGGGCTTTCCCCACCTCGGCCTTAAAAAGCCGACCTGGTACTTCCTGGAGCGCGACGCCAAGCTCCCATGGGAGGTGGAGAAGAACAAGCTCGAAGCTCACCGCACGCTCTACGTCCACTTGGACCAGATTGGACTGCCGCCGGTGAAGCCGTGCGAGCTCACGGCCGCCTTCATCGCCGATGTCCTGCAGCGCATGTCGCCCGATCAGTTAGAGCTCTGGGACAAGCTGGTCGGGGCGTCGAAGAACTCGCCGAAGCGCCTGGCGCTGCTGGTGTCGGTTCCCCGCCTGGCCGGCGGGCGCTCACTGGTGGGGGTGTCCTTTACCGCGAGCCGCGGCATCGTCGACCCAAAGGGTCCGGTGACGCCGCTGACCATGCGGCGGCGCACGCCGGCCTTCATGCGCGAACGCGGGGGCGCTTCGCTCGAGCTGCTCAACAAGCACATCGCTGTTCTCGGCGTTGGGGCTGTGGGTTCCGTGGTCGTGGACACGCTGGCTGCGGCGGGCGTCGGCAGGCTCACGGTGGTGGACCCCGATGAGTACGCGGCAGACAACGTGTTTCGACACGTCCTTGACCCGATGTACATCGACCTGGATAAGCCGACTGCACTGAAGATGGCGCTGGAGCGGCGCTATCCGGGCTTGAATGTCACTGCGGTGCCTACGGCCGCGCAGACGTGGCTCAAGACTGCTGACCTCAGCCAGTACGACGGCATCGTCCTGGCATTCGGATCTCCGTCCATCGAGCGGTCGTTTTCGCGAGCACTCAAGGGGCGCGAACTTGACCTTCCGGTGGTGTTCACCTGGCTCGAAGCGCTCGACCTCGGCGGCCACTCGTTGCTGATGTGGACCAAGGGGGAGGGGTGCCTCAACTGCGCCTACCGCGACGACGAGGGACAGCCTTCCCTGGCGTCGCGTACGGCCTTCCTGGAGCCCAACCAGCCGGTCACCCGCAATCTCACCGGGTGTTCAGGTGCGTTTGTGCCGTACGGCGCGATTCAGTCCCGGCGCACGGGCTTGATGGCAGCGGAACACATCCTGTCCGCCATGAGCGCAGTGGGCGCGGGCGCCGTGGCGCGCCAGCCCTCCTACAAGTTCTGGGTGGGCGAAGGCAAGGCCGCCGCTGAGCAGGGCTTGCGCACAACTCCCTGGTTCCGGCTCGCGCGGACCACGTCCGAGGAGGTTGCAACCGAGCAGGTCTTAGGGCGCACGTGTCCGCATTGCCGCGCGCGCAAGGAGTCGGCGCCGTGAAGCTCGTCTATCGCGTCACGCCCAAGCAGCGACTCATCATCGTCGAACATGCGCTTAAGCAAATGCAGGCGTTCGCGCAGCATCGCTCAGGGGACCATGAGGCTGGCGGCGTTCTTCTTGGTCGGCACTTGCTGGACTCGCGCGATGTTGTCGTCGACGAGGTCTCGCCCCCGCAGAGCAGTGACCGCCGCAGCAGGTACGGCTTCTTCAGGTCCTCCAAGCACGAGCTGCTGGCGCGCCAGCGGTGGCTGGAGGAGAACAGCACATCCGCCTACCTGGGGCTATGGCACACGCATCCGGAGCCAGACCCCACGCCCTCTGGCGTCGACCAGCTCGACTGGCAGAAGGCCGTTGCCGGCGACACCTATGAGGGTGACCGCCTGTTTTTTCCCATCGTCGGCACCGACTGCATCCGGATCTGGACGCTAAGCCGCCGAGGCACATATCGCGAACTGAAGTTGGAGACCAAGAATGCCGAAATCTAAAGCAACGGCGAGCCCGTCCTCCGTGCTCGTGCCGGCAGCGGCGGTGACCAGGACGGTGGCGCGCGCCTACATCTCAGCGCCGGTCCGTCGCGACCTCTGGATAGCAGCGGCCGGCCGCTGTGAATTCCGCGGATGCTGCAGGCCTGTAGACCGCGACTTTCTCACCAAGAAGGCTAAGAGCGTGGTCGGGGAGTACGCTCACATCATTGCCGACAGCCCCGCTGGTGCTCGAGGCGTTCCGGGACTATCCGAGAAGCTGGCGGCAGACCCCAACAACCTCATGCTTGCCTGTTTTGACTGCCATGCGCGCATCGACCAGCACGGCCAGAGCAACGAGTTCACGGCTGAACAACTGCGCGCCATGAAGCGTGAGCACGAGGTCCGCATCGAGCGCATGTATTCGGCGACAGGGGTGGAGGAAAGCATGCCCGTGGTGATGTCGTTCCCAATCGGCGCCCACGTGCCCGTCATCGACGTGCGTCACATCCAGTATGCGATGCTGACGAACAGCGATTTCAAGCGTTTTCCAACCGCTACCGCGGTCCATATTGACCAGAGCAACTTCTTCCTGCAGGACAACGACCCCGACTTCTGGAGTGGCGCACAGCGCGCGCTGACGCAGCAGTATGAGCAGCGCATCAGGCCTGAGCTTGTCGCCCGAGGAGGGGCCGCCCACTTGAGCATTGCCGGCTTCGCTCCGATTCCGATGCTTATGAAGCTGGGGGCGCTGGTGGGCGACAAGACGCCGGCGGCGATCATGGACCTGCCTGGAGAAAAGTGGCTTTGGGACACCCGTGATACGTGCCCCGAGCCCAGCTATACCTTCACCGTGCCGCCTACGGTGCCTCGTGAGGTGTCGGTGGTCGTCAGCATCTCGGGCAGGGCTCAGCATCCCGTTGGCCGTGACGTAGTCGAGTTCCAAGCAGTCGCGCCCGACCGAAACATCATCCGCAAGGAAGCGCACGTGCAGCAGTTCCGCACAAGCTTCAACGTCTTCCTTCAGCAGCTCTTCGCCGCGGGCGCTCGGGTCCTGCACGTGCATCCGGCGACGCCGCTGTCAGCGAGCATCGAGATCGGTAGGACCCTGCTGCCCAAGGCCTTCGAAGAGGTTCATATCTGGGAGTGGCAGGCACCTGAGTGGAAACCGGCGCTGAGGCTTAAGTAGTAACGTGCGCGGGTTGCATGGCCAAGCTCCGCGTCAAGGCCGGGTGAGCCCCATCAAGGCGTTGAACACCCAGCGTGTTAGGAGTCGCCAGAGGTGCCAAGCCCCCAGACATAGCCTTGGCGTGAGACTTGCAGAGTGCGATGCTCAGCAAAATCGTTGAACGGCAGCTATCGGGCGTTGAGCTTGGAAACTCCAAAGAGCGCAACCGCTGCACAGCGGCAGTCCGAGGCGTCAGGCTCAGTGGATGTAACAGATCGTGAGCAGCCCCTCACGACTGTTCCTGTAACGCGCGCATTTGGCCGCAGTAACTGGCCGTCTCATCTGTGAGCAGTCACGGTCATGAGCAAGCTGCTCGGTAAGCGTCCCGTGAACCCATCTTGAATCGGCGTTAGGAGCAAAGGATGCTCGTGTCCACTAAGACTAGGTGGACACGTGGACACTATCTCTGCTCAGCACCCAGGCGATCGGCGTCGGCGCCGCCTGCACAGCGACGAGTTCAAGGCCAACGCCGTTGCGTTGGCTGCGCAGCCCGGGATGTCTATGGCGGCTGTGGCGATGTCTCTCGGTATCAACGCGAACTTGCTGCGTCGCTGGGTACGTGACTCGGAGATTCAGCCACGCAGGCACGAACCGAGCAATGCACCGAAGACACTGCCTGAAGCCGCCCCAAGCTCTGTAGTCAGTGGATTCGTGCCAGTGCAGTTGCCCGCACCGGCTGAGCCGCCTGCGCCTCCCAGCGACATCCGCATGGAGGTTCGCCGAGGCGCCGTGCACGTTGTGGTGACCTGGCCTGCGACGCTGGCAAGCCAGTGCGGCGGCTGGCTGCGAGATCTGCTGCGGTGATCAAGGTCGAAGCCGTCTGGCTGGCCGTCGAACCCCTGGACATGCGATCGGGCACGGAAGCCGCGCTGGCGCGAGTCGTGCACGTCTTCGGCGCTGCCAGACCCCACCACGCCTATCTGTTCGCCAACCGCCGTGCCAACCGGATGAAGGTTCTGGTGCACGACGGCATCGGGATCTGGCTGGCCGCTAGACGGCTGCACCAGGGCAAGTTCCTCTGGCCCCACGACGCCGCGCCCACGCTCAGCCTGAGCCGCGCCCAGTTCGATGCCCTGGTGCTGGGCCTGCCGTGGCAGCGCGTTGGCGAAGCCGGTGTGATCCGCGTGATCTAGCGCAATTGCCGAAGTTGCTGATGCTCGCCTGGGGGTCCTGGGGCATCATCACCTTCCGTGAGCGACACGGCCACCAACCTCGACCACCTGGACGCGCAGCAACTGCGCGAGATGGTGCGCTCGCTGATGGGCAGGGTGGAAGCCGGTGACCTGGAGATCGATCGGCGCGACCGCGAGCTCGCGTTCAAGCAAGCCACCATCGACAAGCTCACGCACGAGATGGCCGTGCTCAAGCGGCTGAAGTTCGCTTCGAAGTCCGAAGCCTTCACCGCCGAACAGAGGAATCTGCTGGAGGACACCCTAGACGCAGACCTGGCGGCGATGGAACTGGAGTTGGAGCAGCTCACACCGGCCAAGGCAGCACCCCAGGGCAAGCAGCAGCCAAAGCGCCAGGCGCTTCCTGCCGATCTGCCGCGTCGGGAGATCCACCACGAACCGAACAGCATCACCTGCGCGTGCGGCTGCGCGCTCAAGCGCATCGGGGAGGACATCGCCGAGAAGCTGGACTACCAGCCCGGTGTGTTCACGGTGGAGCGCCACGTGCGCGGCAAGTGGGTGTGCGCCCGATGCGAGACGCTGATCCAGGCCCCGGTGGCGCCCCACATCATCGATAAGGGCATACCGACCGCTGGGCTGCTGGCGCAGGTGCTGGTGGCCAAGTACCTGGATCACCTGCCGCTGTACAGGCAGGAAGCCATCTTCGGCCGGGCGGGCCTTGCGATCCCTCGCTCGACGCTGACGGCCTGGGTGGGCCAGTGCGGCGTCCACCTGCAGCCACTGGTGGACGCGCTCAGGAGCGAGATGCTTCGCAGCCGAGTGCTGCATGCGGACGAGACGCCCGTGGCCATGCTCAAGCCTGGGCACGGCAAGACGCATCGAGCGTACCTCTGGAGCTACTGCACGACGGCCTTCGACACGCTACGCGCAGTAGTGTTCGACTTCGCCGACAGCCGCGGCGGGCAGCACGCCCGGGCCTTCCTCGGGCTTGGCGGCGAGAACGGCTGGCGCGGCACCCTGGTGTGCGATGACTTCTCGGGCTACAAGGCGTGCTTCGAGCTGGGCGTTACCGAGGCTGGCTGCCTCGCGCATGCCAGGCGCAAGTTCCATGAGCTGTGGGTCAACCACGGCAGCCCGATCGGCGAGCAGGCGCTGAAGTTCTTCGGCGAACTCTACAAGGTCGAGCGCTTCGTTGCCGAGTTGGCGCCGGACGACCGCAGGAGCGCTCGCCAGGAGCGCTCAAGCAAGGTGGCCGATGCGCTGCATCAATGGCTCACCGCGCAGCGCCAGAAGGTGCCCGAGGGCTCGGCGACCGCCAAGGCCATCGACTACAGCCTGAAGCGCTGGCTGGCGCTCACGCGCTACATCGACGATGCGGATCTGCCGGTCGACAACAACCGGGTAGAGAACCAAATACGACCCATTGCGCTGGGGCGGTCCAACTGGCTGTTCGCGGGCTCACTGCGGGCAGGGCAGCGTGCGGCCGCAGTCATGAGTCTCATCCAGTCGGCCAAGCTCAATGGCCTGGACCCGTATGCCTACCTGAAGGATGTATCGCAGCGGCTGCCAACGCAGCCGGCGCGCCGTGTGGAGGAACTGTTGCCGCACCGTTGGCGGCTGGCGGACGGCGACACAGTTTGAGTGTGACGGCCGTCAAGCTGGCGGCGGCCGGACGCTATACATTTCGTTCTACCGGACAGCCTTCTCAATCTCCGGCGTCATGTCAGGCGTCTGGTCTGCGGTCCTCGGCGGCAAGGTCGCCAACCCGTGTACACCGTTCTGATTGATGTCGTCCACGAGCAGCTTCATTTCAGCGATCTCCATCACCTGTGCGCGGATGATGCCGTCAGCAAGCTTGCGTACTCGGGGGTCTCGGATGGCGGCCTTTCGTGCGTTGTTGATGGCAATGGAGTGATGCGGAATCATCGACTTCATAAAGTCGACATCGCCGATCAACGTTTGCTGACGGTTAATCCCTAGGATGATGACGCCCAGCACGATGGAGCCTACAAGGATTGCCAGCTTCGCCCTTAGCCCCGCGTACATCTTCCACATGAAGCCCAGCATGATGACCGCCATCACGCAGCCCATGACGACTGACGACACCAGCCGCGTCAGGCTAAAGGTGGCGTGATCGGCGCTGTAGACCAATTGGTACATCAGCGGAAACATCACGATTGTCGATGTCGCGATCATCGCGAAGAAGCGGCCCCAACCCATCTTCATTGTGGAGTGAGTGTTTTGGTTAGAGTGCATTACGACCTTTCTTTGCGTGTAGAAGACAGGCACCCTCGAGAAACGAGGGAAACGCCACGCGCCTTACAACTCTAGGACAAATGACGCTCCCTGACGCCGGGAGATCGACCAGATTTTGCTCTTCCGTTCTATTTCGCTTGCCACCCAGCGGTTGTAAGGGTCACTCCCTAAAGATTGGGAAGAGGTCGTCAACCTGACTTCCCCGTTTGCTTACGCTGCTCGCGACGCAGGGCCACGTGGACACGTGGTTAGTCTTTTTGGCGCGGTGACCACGCAGATCGCAACCATGACATGTTGAGGTTCGTAATCGCAAGGTGCAGAAGTGCACCAATGGCAACCATATGAACCCGAGTTGCCCGACAAGCAGTCCGTCCGGACTAGCGTCAACGTAGTGGGCTAGCCCACCTTGAAGTCCCCTCGAATTCCTGTGCCAGTCAGAAGTAGAGGTTGGGGAACAGTTTG
>NZ_DAMATK010000014.1:0-15363 GCF_032079985.1 Pulveribacter sp. | reverse complement strand
TCCGTCTGGGGGAATTCTCTACTTCCGGGTGGTTCAGGTTTTCAAGGGGACTTCATAGGAGCTTAACCCTCCTGCTGCCTGCCCCAACAGTAATCCGAGTGTTGCTTTTGCGTAATTTTGCCGCGCAATACTCCATATAAGGTATTGCACGGCCGCATCCCTACTGCGCTCGATTTTTCACAAGGAAAGCAATTCATCAGTTTTGAGGTGTCAATTGATGATAGACCACGAGAAGCTCTCGACAATTCTTCTCATAATTAGCATTGTACTGGCGGCCGTGTCTTGGTTTGTACGCTTGTGGGTGGACCGGCGCGCCGATAGGCGCAGGAATGAGTCCACTGAAAGCGCCAAAGAGTCGATGCACAAGATGCCTGGTAACCAAGCAGATACTAAGCGCTTTTAATGCTAATCTCTTTTTTCAAGAATGAGGTGTTTTATGAGAAATGCGGCAACTGCTCCAGCCAGCGATACCCAGAGCGAGATGTCGAGAAGTTTTTCAAAACTCATAACAATGAAAAATTATTCAGTTTTTTGAGTCTAACCGGAAATGAGGACTTGATAGCATTTTGATGCTTCGCAGGCTTGAGGTTTTAGTCTCTTTCTTTTGATGCGGAAGTTTGCCAATATTTTTGGTATTCAAAAAGCAAATATCCACTCCGAGTTAATCATTGCGATTCGCCCCTGCCATATAGCAAGGCGCTCAAGCCAGGTCTTGAGGAACGCACTGAACTGCGTCCGGAGCTCGTACCAGTCAATTTAAGGAATCCTCGGGGTTGAAGGAGGTTCCCCCAGCATTTGCTCCGGTGCCGGCACGGCGCCGCTGGTAGTTCCACGGTGCCGTGCAACGAACTTGGCTGGCAGCTGCTGTGCCGCCGGACTTCGTTGTTGTCGTTCCGCCAGCGTGCAATCTCGTCGCGAGCCTATTTCAGGCTTTGGAATCTGTGGTCGTTAAAACACTCGTCACGGAACATTCTGTTGAAGCTCACGGTGCAGACGTTCTGCGTTGGCCTGCCCGGCTGTTTGAGGGTGTGGCGTAAGCTCGTGGCATGATCCTGAGTCGTGAAGCACCGGCTGGTGAACTCGCGAAGCTGGTCAATCGCCACAGTCTTCGAATAGTCCCTGGACCGAGCGATCTGGTCGAACACGTGCACAATGTACTCGCCTCCAATGCCATTGGTCGACCGCGATGTCCACGCACTCGTTTCTGAAGTCGTCGGTGACGGGCAGACACTTAGATTTCGCCGACCGCTGTTCAAACTTTCGTTAACGAAGTCCATGCTCCAGATTTCGCCAACGGCTTGGCGTTCCTGTAGCGGCATGCGTCCGAGCTTTAGGCGCTGCTTGCTGGGGCGCTTGCGCACTGGCAGGTTAGCCTGCTTGTAGAGCCGGTACATGCGCTTGTGGGCGATCTTTGAGCTCGCCCTGCGGAGTAGATCACCAAAGCGCCGCTGCTCGTGTGCCAGCTCGAGGATGCCCTGGGTCGTAGGTTGATCTGCTGCGCGCGCTGGGGCGGGTGCCGGAAGCTGTCGCGCGACAGGCCCATTAGGATGCGGGCCCGTCCGTCCGCTGATCGAAGCCGTTTCCAACATTTTGCCAACGGCCCGTTACTTCGGCGGTGGACTCAGCGCTTCACGCCGAAGGCTACCTTCAACGCTTCGTTGTCCAGCATGGCCTCGGCTAGCAAATCCTGGGGGAGTTGTTCTCGGCTGCGAGATCACGCAGCCGTTTAGCGTCGCTGGGCTCCATGGCCCCGGACTTGACCAGCCACTTGTGGAAGGTCGTCGGACTGAGTTCCTCCAGGCGGTAGAGGGAGGCGACGCCAATACCGGCGGCGGGCTGCTTGATAAAGCCAATTAATTGCTCGTCCGAAGCTACTTTTCGGCATCTCGCTCCCTCTCACTTGCGTAGATCCTTTTCTTGCCGTAGCACAGGTGGCGGTGTCCCGTCGGCAGGGCGTAGGCTTCACGTTTTCTTTTTTTGGCAAAGCTCTTGTTGCTCCTGGTCCGGCGGTACCGTCGAGTGGTTCGAAGCGCTCAGCCGATCTACGGGAAGGAAGAACTATTCCTCCTGCCATCGAACTCTTCAGTGTCCGCCGGGCGCAAGATCGGGGTCCGTCTTCATCGACGTGATGCCTGTGGAGTTGGCCGTCTCTTTATGAACCGGCACGTCCCGGGGGCCGTACTGCAGACGGGAAAAAGCGAGAGAGCCGCCACATCGTGCCGGTTAAAAGCCGGACACTTCCGTGGCGGTAAAAAGCTGGACGCTTCGGGGTTGCATTCCGTCCAATTTTCCTGCTGTCACGACGTTTCAGCAGTTTTGTTCATCTCCTAGTGAGAGGAATGCCATGAGTTAACGCTGAAAATTTTCCACTTGATTAATTCACGTTCGGCTGCGTTCGGTCGGCGAAGCCCTCATCGCATAGCTGGTTTGCCTGCAAAGGAGTGGAACCGTTCCACCCCCTCTGTTGAGAGATTTTGTGCTACTGACCTTTGGTGGTCTTACTGAGCTCCTCGGTGCCCTAAATGGCAGGGGTTTAATCTGCAAGACAGCCATATCCCACCGCGACCATTTTTTGGATGCGTTCGCATTCCGATCGTGTACCGCTCGGCATTCGCGGCATGTCCATTTTCTTGTCGCGCGCCTGCCCTTCCTTTCAAACCACTGCCAGAACTTTCCCGCGGAGCGCGCCAAGCCGGGTAACTCGAATTTTGCTTACCACACGGTCTGCATTCACCCCAAAGTGAGTTGGGTCACAGACGGTTAAGCCTAAGCTGAATCGACATTCAGCTGGATGAGGCTGCAGGCGACCAAGACGCCAGCGAGGGAGTTGGCGGGCTTGCGGTCGTAGCGCGTGGCCACGCGGCGCCACTACTTCAAGCGTGCGAAGCACCGCTAGACCCGGTTGTGCAGACGGTACTTGACCTCGTCGTAGATGCGCGGTCGCTGGCAACTGCGTGGCGGGATGACCGCCTCGGCTGTCTGGGCTTCGATCGCCTCGACAGGCTCCCGACTTTCATAGCCCTTGTCGGCCAATACATGTTGCGGCCTGAGCCCTTCAAGCGGTGGTCGAGCCTGGATGATGTCGTTGCGGTGTCCGCCCGTGAGCAAGACCCGCACGTGCAGCCCCGGGCCATCTATGGCCAGATAGCTCTTGGTGCTTAACCCTCCTCTGGAGCCCTCCAGAGCCGAACTCGGCGCCCACCTTCTCCAGCGGCCGGAAGCCCTTGGACTCGCACAATCGAGCTGTCAATGATCAGGTACTCGTTGTCCCGGCCTCGGCTAAGCGTCTCGAACAGGCGCTGCCAAACGCCGTTCTCGGCCCACCGGCTAAAGCGCTTGTACACACTTTTGTAGGCGCCATAACGCAAAGGCAGATCGCTCCAGCGCACGCCGCGGAGCGAAGCACCCAGAGGACGGCACTGACGAGCACACGGTTGTCCACGGCCGTGCGGCCGGGATCGCCCGCCTTGCCCGGCAGCAGCCGCTCCATGCGTGTCCACTGTGCATGGCTGAGCTCGTAGCAGCTCGGGCGGAATGCAGTCAATCGATCAGTCGTCCTCCAGCCACTAAAGGTTGAATGTCGATTCAGCCTGGTGCGATTTGCCCTTCCGTACGAACCTATAGGTAGCACGTACGTCGAAATAGCCGGCTTCGATGGCAACCTTTGCACAGTTAGAGTTCTGACTCAGAGATGGATGGAGCAACCTAACGTAGGCGCTTTTATCGACACTTCGCACTTGCCGTCCGTCTGGCCTCGACCACCGCGGTGGCTTTTCGACAGACCTATTACAGGGCAAATCGTCCTAGTCAGACTACAGGTGGAGGATGAATACTGCTTTCTGGGGCGTGCATTTAGGCGGCTGGGACCAATGCCAATGATGCGTACAAGCTCAGTTTATGGAGGCCATCCAGGTTTTTTCTGGGGGGCGGAGCGCAGCAGTGGTACTTTTGTGAAGGCTGTAAGGCGAATAGTGAAGCACGTGCGGCATCTCATCCAGCTCGGAACAATCTACGGCAAGAGACACGGCAATTGCGCCCTTCGCACTCAAACTGGGCATGTAGCACCGTCTCAGAGCTAAAGATAAGTAAACGCGTATCCGCAGTGCAGCCATGGCAACCGCAGTTTGAACAGGGATCAGGTATGGCGGCGCGTCACGTTGCTGATCGCCTTTTAATGCCAAGAAAACGTTCGACCGACATTTTCTTGCTGGTCCACTGATTGCGCTGCACTCATCCGGTAAGTTGTTGATGAAGCATCTTTTCGATCAACATACTTTAATTTCTTCAGATCAGAAGCGTTGGGCGCACATGTGTGCCACTTCCTGGCGGGCACAAATTCGCTACCGTCCAAAAAAAAAGGGGGTGGAACCGTTCCACCCCCCTTTTTTCCTCGCCCTCCAAACAGGCGTGCTCGCGCTACTTCTGTTCGTTCTTGAGCGAGCGCACAAATTCCTCGAGCACTTCCGATAATTTATCCAGGTGAGCTCGGGTCTTGATCGCACCTTTATCAAAGTTCACGGTAACGCGAGCTCTGGCATCCATGGCAATCGTCGCTACACACTGTCCGCCAGACATGATCTCGACTGGGGGTAGAACTGTTCCACCCCCAGCTTCATTTTGGTCAAGCAGCACCCTCAAAACAGCCGCAGGAGTACGATCAGGGCCCATACCCCGGGCATGCTTTGCTCTATTTATCAAAGCTTCCCGGTCGAGCTTGCATGCGTCAGCAAGCGGCTTTGCCCAGCGAAACTGTAGTTGCAAGGGACTGGCAAACGCCTCAACAACCTCCTGAGGCAAGGTAGCCAACGATAGTGCTTTCCCTACTTGGCTTAGGTCAGCTCCAACGGCCTCCGCCAACTTACGGTTGGACGGGAATAGACCCATCTCAAGTGCGCGTCTATACGCAGTTCCTTGCTCCCATGGGGATAGATCCTTTCGTACGCGATTCTCGCGATCCATCTCTACAAACAGGTCGGGATCGGATAAGGACTCAACAACTGCCAACACAGGTAGTCCTAACTCCAAGCACGCCTGATGGCGCCGATGACCAAAGATGATTTCGTATTGCTGATCAGCAGTGCTGTTTTCAGACCGAGGTCTAACTTTGATCGCTTGCACATTCCCGCCTGCCGCCGCGATCTCCTGCTTAAGCGCCTCGTAGTCGCCAGTCTGAAAAGAACTCTGGTGTCGATTGGCCCACCGACTTGGCTGAATTTTGTGCGGATCAATCAGCCGTGCAGCCTTTGCGCCTTCCCATTCCTGCAATTCAGCAGAGAGACCTTCAACACGCGAACGCAATACTGATGCTTCCGCAGCTTCGCCTTTAAGTCGTTCATTCTCTCGAAGCAGTTCGGAGCGCTGATCGTTTGTGTGCGCCATCAGCGCGCCTGGAGCCGTCTTCGGGCGGGCCGCGGCGCCAGTCCTCTCAACGCTACCAGTCTTTGGCAGCGCGCCGAAGTCGATCATCGATGCTTTGCTCTTCAGTCCCATTATTAGCCTCACTGTTCTTGTTGCAACGCCCACACGGCCTGAATCTGCTGTTCAATGAGCTGACACATTCGGTCATATGCATCCCGGGCGCGAGATAGCGTCTTAGCGCTCACAGACCCTCGAGCTACGTCATAGACCGTGCCAAATTCGGCGCTAGCAGTCGCTGCTACCGCCGTTTTCGGGATTTCGATCGGGAGTACTTTGTCGCCATAGCCTTCTAACACCCAGCCGCGAACAACGCTGCTGGCCGTGTCGTTCGCTTCCACTCTGGAAAGCAGCACGTCAATGAACTCAAATATCTTGTCTTCACCGCGGCTTCGTACGAGTTGATTGCACAGATCGCTGAACAAATCCCAGAACTGAGCAGAACTCGCAAAATCCAATGCAGATGGAGGAAGAGGCAGCAAGACCCCATCAGCCGCCATTAATGCATTGATTGTGACGTAGGACAGTGCGGGAGGCGTATCGATAATGATTACGTCGTGCGTTTCCCGCGCGTTGTCCAGACCGCGATCAAGTACCTTCCAAAATTCAAAACCAGGGTCGTGTGTCTGTCTGGCGGGCAATGCGAACTCAGCACCGAACAGCAACGGCGCTGCGCAAACCAAGTCGATACCTGGCCAGTAGGTATTGCGTATTGCGTAGGTGAGGTCTGGCTCCTCACCCGAAAAAAGCTTCATTGCTGTGTGTTCGGCATCAACCTCAGCGTCCGGCAGTACCCCAAACAGCGTAGTCGCTGATCCTTGTGGATCGAGATCAAGCACCAACACCCGGTGGCCTCGCATTGCCAGGCCCTGAGCAAGAGTGACAGCGGTCGTTGTTTTTGCTACGCCGCCTTTGAAATTGGCAACTGTGATCGTGACTGCCGCCGCGTCTTCCGGCCTCAGCTGTTCTCGCCGAAACTCACGAATCCACGGCAACGCCTCTTCCATCGTCCACTCGCGCCGATTGCCTCGCATTTTTCCTTCAGGCAGATCTCCTCTATTCATTCGGTAGGTGATCTTCGACTTATCTACCTCACACGCGGTAGCGAGTTGAGTAGCACCAAAGACTGGGGCATTTTTCGCATCCTTCGGGCGAAGCATGACCTCCCTGATGGTTGCCATCATGGAGGAGATGCGTGCCGACTGACCCTCAATGTCCTGCAGGTGTTGTCGTTTGATCGTCTGCTTGATGTCCATCTGTGTTTCCTAAGAAAGTCGTCAACATGTCGATTATGTGCGATGTTGCCGAAAAATCGTCTGGAACGTGGATTTTCCTAACCAGCCTTGGTTCACCTGTGACCTCTACGGCATCTCTTCCCTGTGTTTATTGTCAAAACTCTCCTCCGAAGGGGAGTTCAAGGAAGATCTTGAAGACCTTAGATAACTTAGCAGGGTGTGGATAAGTCAAATTCCCTATGTATAACAGTGGGTTACGTCAATACAAATCCGCCGTCCGTCCGTTTTTTTACCGGATCTGTCCGGTTTTTTCCCGCTTCTGTCGCTCTTTTTACCGATGACCGTCCAGCCTTAGCCCGGCGTTCGCAGGGCTGCTATGGCAACAGCTAGCCAGCTGTTCTTCGCAAGACAACTGGCCTTCTGATGACCATAGCGAACGGAAAACAGCCTCACTTTCCGGATAAGGCTCAGCCGTGCAGCACAAGTGTCCTACTTTTTACCGACCTGATACTGGGCTCTGAGGTCAGTGGTGTCCAGGTTTTTACCGGTTGGTGGCTCCTGTCTGTCCAGTTTTTTACCGGCTAACGGGTCCGTGTGCCTCCTTCAATTGAAGTGTCCAAGAGTCCTCGGACAAACTACACTGATCAGATGAGCAAGGAAGTGACCCTCACTACGCCTTCCGCCTCGGCCTCGGAACGGGACAGTGCAGCGCTGCGCAAGCCGCACGAGATGATCGTGATGCTGCCTAGGTCTGCGCGTTGCGTCACAGCTATGGGCAGGCGCGTCTACAACGTCATGCTCTACATTGCGCAGTCGCGCCTGGCGACGCTCGATGCCATGCCTCCTGCTGACTATCTATTCGAAGCACCGCTTCAAACCATCTTGCGTACGAGCGGCTCGAGCAGCGATGACCGGACGGTGGTCAAACGCTACATTCGAGAAATGCTGACTATGGAGGTCGATTGGCAATCGACCGCGCCTGGCGACGGCGTGAAGTACAAAGGCTTCTCCCTGCTATCGGAAGCAGTCATCGAAGTTCGCAATGGGGAAAACTGGGTCTCTTGGTCGTATCCGCCGACGATCATGAGTGCTCTACGACAGCCGCCTTTATGGGCTGAAATTGATCTGAAGATCCTCGCAACGTTGCCCAGCTACGAATCGATTGCGCTCTTCGAGATCTGCGCTCGATATCGCAACAATCCTGGCGGTAGGACCAGTCGTAAACCTGTGGCTTGGTGGCTTGATGTGTTGAGCCGGTCCACCTCAGAGAAGCGCGAATGGAGAAAGTTTAAGAACGAGCGCGTCAAAAAGGCTATCGAGGAAGTCAACCAGTTGACCGACCTGGAGGTGGAACTCGTCGAGCACCGCCAGGGCAGGGCGGTCACTGAGGTTCAGTTCATTGTGCGCAACCGCCAACGCAAGAAAGTGACGGAAGATAAGGCTGGGCCCGTCGATGTTTCGATCGTGATCCGGGCGGAAAAGCTCGGCGTGAGCGAGATGAAGCTCTCCTCGTTGATGAACAGCTTCGGCGAGGAGGCCGTTTATTCCGCGATGTCCGCAGTGGAAAAGCGAGTAGCTAATACGGGCTTGAAGCCGGTAGAGAACACCTATTCATACCTGCGTTCCATCTTGCGCAACGGCGACGCGTTGGTTGAGCCAGAAGGAGACGGCACTCAAAAGGCCTCTGAAGAAGATGTCCCACATCAGCATAGTCTGCTGGACGAGGTGCCCCTACAGGCTGCGGGACATGCTGAGGCTGAACGCAAGACTCAACGTTTCAATGCAATGCGGGAAGAGCTCAGAGCGCTTGATTCGCAATTCCACCGTGCGTACGCTGAAGCAGTTATGACCGAGCTGGCCAATGAAGGACGTGCGAGCCCGGTCCTGCGCCGGCGGGTCGCACAGGGTGACTATTTTTTTGGCACCGTCGGTGTGCAAATAGTGCACAAATATGCCGCTGAGAAATACGGCCCAAATTGGCTGGAAGAATGACGTGGCCCACAGTAACCAGGCATAGCTAAGGGGCCATCAAGCCGGTCGGATGCCCAAGCTCGCACACTTCCTATTAATCCAAGACCGACTTCCGGCCTAGTCATGCATCGCTTTGTGCTTGCTGCGAAGACACGAGTCGGTCTGTGATGATGCGCAGTATTTGATATTTAGGTTACAAGACTGCCGCACGCTGTCGTCTCCTCGTTTGGCCCTCTGAGCCATGCTGAACAGCACAGAGACCCTCAAGATCAACGGCCGGTAAGAAATGCTTTCCACGTGCTCTTTTTGGGGACAACTTTCCGAGTGCGACGTCGTTTGGCGGTGAACGCGAGGATCGGAGGGGCAAGGCTTATAATTGTTTGGGTCATGCTTGTAACCTAAATAAATGCGACGTCGAGTCCGATGACCTTTTCTCCTCTCCATAGGCCTGAGGTGCCAACTGACGTAGTAGCGGAGTGGCTGAGGTTCAGGGCTTCAGTAGCCTACGACCCGATGACTGAAAAAGGGGCTGGGCTCTACCGTAAAGGGTGGGCCAGCTGGCTGAAGTTTTTACACGCCACCGAGGACGAGGCTGGTCAAGCAGTGCCTTGGTATGCGGCCCAGGGATCTGACGTACTGCGATTCCTGCAGTCGGGACTGCGCAACCGCAAAGCGGGTGTGCCCGTCAGTGAAATCACCCGTCGGCGTTACTTCCGAATGCTTGAGCGGATCTACGACTATGCACTTCATCAGGGCTGGGTGAATTCCAATCCTGCCTTGCAAATCCATGAGAAGGAACGTCCGCCTTCGGAGACCTACCAAGGTGCCGTGCTGATGACCGAGTTGTGGCATGCCGCGCTTGCGTTGCTCCCCAGCGAGCGTGACAAGAGCAACCTGGGTGTGCGCAATCGAGCCCTCTTGCTATGCCTATTCCACTTGGGGCTCATGCCGCAGGAGGTTCGGGCGTTGACGATCGAAGATGTGTTGCGCAAAACAGATGACAGCGCAGGACGGCATGGTCGTGTGACCGCTCTGCAGTTAGACGGACCTGGCCCAAATCAGCGCCGGCGACTGGCAGCTCCGCTGGAACTGGCCGATGCGCTCGAAGTGTGGTGCGAAGTACGGTCAGCCTACCGCGGGGCCCGCGACAACAACATCTTGTTTTGCTCCAGCCATGGACGCCAGATGACGTCCGAGAACTTGTTATTCCTATGTCGTGGACTGTTGCTGCGTGCGGCTGCAGCGACAGGGCTTCCGCCCCCCCCAAGGCTGGGGCCTCAAATCGTTCGCAATACATCAATTGTGATGTGGCTCAATAGTGGCGTTGCACCAGCCGAAGTCGTATCACGTGCGGGCCTCAAAGACATCAAGGCTCTGCTCCACCTGCGCGAAGCGGTCCACGAAAGTGTTCGGTCGTCCATAAGTAAACAGGCGGACGACCAGAGCTGGCGCTCCATGAATCTATAGCTTGTGAATCGCCCCGGGATTCGCGGAGGCTATTTGGTTTAAGTCAGGCCGCCATCGCGGTGGACTGACTGGCGAGTTGCCGGTAGTAGTTTGCCTCGGCTTCTGCCGGTGGGATGTGAATCGGCCATGAAGTCGGTGGCCACGACGTTGGTGCGCGAGGCTAAATTCAACACCACCGACTTCGCCACCGCCAAGGCACGAGGCTGCGAGGGATTCACGCTGCTAGTGAGCCGCACCCACGCCGACTCCCGCGACGGTTGGTTCGGTGCGTTTCAGCGCGGTGACGAACGCCTCGACGTGATCGGTCACCTGGAATAGGTGATCAATCGTCCAGTTCCGGAACGTCCCAGTCAGCCGGGCGCGCCTCGCCGGTCTGGTAGAACTGCTTCACCAGCTTCACGTATTCCAGAAAATCCCGGTTCTCTGTGGCCAGCCGATTGGCCATGTCCCAATCGATCTCGTCACGCTCTCGGGCCGGAATCAGCACCTGACTGTCGGCAGGGTTTTCCACGTCCAGCTTGATGAAGCCGATACCGTGGGCGGCAAACAGCATCCGCAGTTCCTTCAGCGTATCGGTGCCGCCGATTTCCGCAGCGACCAGATAGCCGAAATTGGCCCACGACGAGTTTGATACGGCCTGAAAGAAGCACTCGCGCACGTTCGAACGGTTGATCAGCAACTTGACCTCGAACGACCACAGCTTGGTGCGCTTGTCGGAATACTGCGTCACGCAGTCGCGCACTTCGCGGTGCCACTCCTTGCCCAAGTCCTCCATACCCACCACGTCCGGGTAAAGCCAGCGGTTGCCGTTCGGCCCGCGCTTGTTCGACGAACGCTTCTCGTCGATGCGCTTGGAGAAAACGCCAAACTCCTCCCACAGGTATTGCGAGAGCAGCGGGTACAGAGCGTGCTCGTCAATCTTCAAAGCACGTGCATCCGCAGCCGTTGACGTGCTCTCGCTTTCGGCCGCCGCCACTTCGGCGCTGTCCGAGCGCTCCGAGTAGTAGTACTTGCGCGGCCGTCCTTCAGTCGTTTTGAGTTCTGGATGCTTCGTTTGCATGCGCGGGCGCTGCGAGCTGATTTCTGCGACGAGCTGCTGCACCAAATCCGCATCAGACTTGATGTAATCGCCGCGGCTATTGGCCCGCTTTTCCTGGCATTCATCCGGATAAGTGGCGAACACCCACTCGGCAATCTGCCGTGCGCTGAATTTTTCTTCGGGCCGATCTTTCAGATAGCCGATGACGACCTTTGCCAGATTCAGTGCCATATCACTCCTTCCAGACCTCTGCAGCCAGTGGCAATTCGTTGAGCTCGGCGCGGGCCTCACGCCAGCTGGGGTAATGCTCTTCAAGGATGGCGATGAAGCGATCACTGTGCGTGGGCTCGATCAAATGAGCCATTTCATGCACGACGACGTACTCCAACAAATCCTTAGGCTTTTTCACCAGCTCCGTATTGAGGCGGATGTTTCCCTCTGCGTGATTGCAACTACCCCACTTGGTTTTCATCCGTTGCAGGAAATAGCCTGAGACTCTCACCTTGAGCTTTTGCTCCCACTTTTGGATCAGTGGCGGTACAACCTCGTGCAGCAACGACTTGTGCCACTCATGCATCACCTCCGCGCGCTTTTCTGCGCTGCTGCCCGGACGAACAATCAGGGTGATCCGTTTGTTGCTGAGGACAACACTAGGCTTTACATCCTGGTAGTCCACCGTCATTAGGTAGCGCCGCCCCCAAACGTGGTGGCTCTCACGCTCAACGAACTGGCGTGGTGTTTCCCGCGCCTGACATTCCAGTTTTCTCTGCTGGTCACGAATCCAGACCAACTTGGAGATCGCGTAGGCACGCGCTACTTCTAGGCGAGTGTTGGTTGGGGCGGCGAGAGTCACACGTCCATCAGGCGGATGAACGGTGAGGTGGACATTCTTGATGTCCTTCCTGGTCACCGCTATTGAAATCTCGCCCAGTTGGATCGTCTCGTTCATCAGTACCCCGATTGGTTCTTGATGATTTCGAAAATAGCCTGCGTCGCCACCCGATCCCGCGACATGATGGGAAACAGCGCATTGAGCACCTGCTTCTCACGGGTGTCATCCCCTTTCCAGCCTGCCGGTGCCTGCTCTCGCATCGCCTGATCGAGTTCGAGCGCGAGCGTCGCCTTGCCAACGTCGTCAGTCGGACAAACGAAAGTTGCGGCCGGAATGCTGGCCAGATTGTTGAAGAGAGCGATCGCTTCCGGGTGACCGTTGAGCACGTGCGGATGGCTGCCCGTATTCTTGGCCGCCATCTTTTTCACCAACTCTTCGGCCTTCTCGAGGAATTTCTCGTAGGCAGCGGTGTCGTCGCGCTTTTGCTTGATCAGGTCTTCGAGGAGCTTGGAGATCTCGTCGTAAAACTTCGGATCAGTCAGTTGATCCCGAATGATCGTCTTGCGGACGTTGTTGATGATGCCTTCAGCAATCGCATTCCTCGACAGCTTGCCCTTCTGGTTGAGCTTCTTGGCAATGGCGTCGTGAATGCCGGTTTCGATGATCAGCTCGGTCAGTGAGAGCGAGCTGAGATTTCCCAAATCTTCAGCTGGGTCTGCTTGGATGTAGGTGTTGATGAGGTGGCGCATATCCGCCTCATAAGGCTTAATGTCCAACTCTTCGCCTGAATGCTTCTTGATCGCCGTGCGAGTGTCGCTGTAGAACTCGATCTCCTTTTCGAGTGCAGCAATATCAGCCGCTGAATATCCTGCGTCCTCCAGGTTCTGGGCAATTGCCGCATAGGCTCGCAGGAATGCGGCTGCTGACTTGTAGAACGAGATGCGCAGCGGCTCGGTGTTCAGCAACGCTTCTGGATCGTTGGCATCACCGCAGAAATAGTGGAGGTACTGCTCCATCTCGCGGGGCATGGCCACCGGCTCACACAAGTAGCGCAGTGCTTCCCGGGCAGCATCGAGCTGCGCCTTGCCTTCCTTCAGCCAGTCTTTCACGGCTACGTTGCCGTCATCGCCACCTTCGTCGATGTCCAGCTCGTCCGAGGTGTAAACGGCGATGGAGTCCTGCACCTTCTCGAACAGCTCTTTGTAGTCGACGATGTGGCCATAGTCCTTGTCGTCGCCGTCGAGCCGGTTTGTGCGGCAGATAGCCTGGAACAGGTTGTGATCGCGCAACTCGTTGTCGAGGTAGATGTAGGTGCAGGAAGGCGCATCGAACCCGGTCAGCAGCTTGCTCACCACGATTAGCAGCTTCAGATTGGCAGGCTCATCGATGAAGCGCTGCTTGGTCTTGTCCTCGTAGTCCTTAGTGGTCTGATCTTTCTGCAGGACGTGCTGGGTGTAGGTGTCAAACTTGTAGCGCTCGTCGCTGTCCTTGGGCTCGCGCGAAATCGCGTTGTGGTTGGGCTCGTAGGACGTAATGATTCCGCAGTACTTGCCAAACGACGTGTTCTGGAACAAACGGAAGTAGTGGCAGGCGTCGTAGATGGAGGCTGCCACCAGAATGGCCGTGCCCCGGTCATTGTTCAGACGCGGCTGGACTCCGAAGTCGTGGATGATGTCGGCGATGATGCGCTGCTTGCGCTCACCGGCACTCATCAGCTCTTCCATCGTCGCCCAGCGCTTACGCAGAACCGAACGCTGAAAGTTGTTCAACCCCTTGGTTTTCTGATCAAACCACGCATCGATAGCTTTCTTTGACGTCAGGCGCTGAGGCACATCGCGCGCTTCGTACTTCAGGTCAAGCACAACCTTGTCGGCCACCGCTTCATCGAACTTGTAGGTGTGGATGTAGGTGCCGAAAACCTCGCGGGTGGTCTGCTTGTCTTTGCGCAGCAGAGGCGTGCCGGTGAAACCGATGAAGATGGCGTTCTCCAGCCATCGCTTCATCTGCTTGTTCATGTCGCCGCCTTGCGTGCGGTGACATTCATCGACGAAGACGTAAACACGGCCCACCACCCTCGGAGGCTCGCCCTTCAGGTCGGTCGTATCAAACTTGTGGATCAGCGCGCACATCAAGCGTGGCGTGGCTGCCCCTAGCTTTTCAACCAATTCCGCGCGAGAGGTGATGCGCGGCGATGCCGCATCCTCGCCAATCACGCCTGCATTACGCATCACACCCACGATCTGCTTGTCCAGCTCATCACGGTCGGTGATGACCAGGACGCGGGCGTGCGGGTCAAATTCCAGCAGCCACTTGGCAATCAGCACCATCAGAATGCTCTTGCCGCTGCCTTGGGTGTGCCAGATCACACCGCCTTCCTGCTGCTTCATCCGCTCCTGGGCCGCTTTCACGCCGTGGTATTGATGGACGCGAGGTACCTTCTTTTGCCCGCCATCGAAGATGATGAAGTTGCGGATCAGATCCAGCAGGCGCACCTTGTCAAGCATCCGCGCCAATGGTTTATCCAGCAGCGCACCCTCTGCGAGTGGCTCTGATGGGGCTGCGCCTTTATCCTTGCGCTCCTTCCACTCGACGAAAAATTTTTCAGGGGTGCCCGTGGTGCCGTAGCGCAAACCCTGCGAGTCGCTTCCCGCCAGCACCAACTGCACCGTGCTGAAAAATCCCTTGTTGAAAATCTCTTCCTGGTTGGTGATGAGCTGACGAACACCGTCGGCCACCTCCACCGAACTGCGTTTCAACTCAATGACGGCGACCGCGATGCCATTGATGTAAACGACCAGATCGGGCCGCCGCTCGTAGCCGCCGCGCAAGGTGACCTCTTCGGCCAAGCCAAAGTCGTTGTTGCCAGGCGTTTCCCAGTCGATGAGGTGTACGGTCTCATGCGCCTGCCCGGCTGCAATCTGTACCGGTACGCCATAGCGCAGCAGTTGGTAGGTGCGCAGATTGGCTTGATACAGGGTGATGCCGGTGGAGTCGGCGGCGGTCAGGAGCTTTTGCAGCGCAGCGGAAATGTGCGCATCGGAATAACCACGCTTCTTGAGGTTGCTGCGCAAAAAATCTGCCTCGATGCAGCGGTTGTTGTCGCGTTTACTCCACTCACCCAAGTGATCGTACCCAAGGCAGTCAGGGCGACTTGCATCGGTAAACAGAGCGGCGACACGGTTCTGCGTCTTGCGCTCAGATCGGGCTTGTTCAGACATGGCTTCCCTCCTTCGCAATCAATCGGTGGGGTTGAGGGCGGAGGGTATCCGGTAGGTAGAGGGGATGCTTCGGCGTGCCGTCCTTGGCGAGCTCCAAGTGGCTGAGGCCCTTGTGGTGACTGAGCAGGGCATGAAGTCCCCTCGAATTCCTGTGCCAGTCAGAAGTAGAGGTTGGGGAACAGTTTG
>NZ_DAMATK010000013.1:0-18109 GCF_032079985.1 Pulveribacter sp. | reverse complement strand
TTGGGCCTCAGGTTTGAGGCTCAGAGGTGTCTAGAAAACCCGGGGCGATTCAACCATCACCGGCGTGAATTGCATCGTTGGTGGTCCTTGTGCTCGTCGGAGCCTTGCGCCAGCACGCCCACGGAGGCGGCGGCGACACAGAGGCCGATCAGGGTATGGCGAATGTGAACCATGATGCATCCTCCTTGCGGTGCAGGGGTTGGCTAGGGCTGCCGCGTCCGACGAGATGGCGCGGTTGTGAATTTGCTCAGCGCACGGGCTGGATGTCCGTGATGATCATCTTCCCGCCTTCCTGGACGACCATGAATTGCACCTTGTCGCCGGGCTTGAGGTTGGTGAGTTGGCCCTTGTCGCGGACGGTAAAGACCATGGTCATTCCGGGCATGTCCAGGTTCTTGATGTCCCCGTGCTTGAGGGTGATCTTGCCGTTGTCCAGATCGACCTTCTTGACCTCGCCATCGGTCATGGATGCGGGTGCGGGAGCCGAAGTCTGGCCTGAATTGGGACTGACCTGTGCATGGCCCGCCAGCGGCAGGGCGGCGCCCATGGCGAGGGCGGAGATGGTGAGCAGACGTTGGATGGTGTTCATGGTGACCTCTGGGTAAATGGATGGATCTATGGGCTGGCCCTGCCATGGCTGGGCCGGCTGTGGTGGGCGCTTCAGGCCATCACTTGCGGCCCACCTTGATGGCGCCCTTCATGCCGGCCTCATAGTGGCCAGGCATCAGGCAGGCAAAGTTCACGGCTCCCGCCTTGGTGAACTGCCAGACGATTTCACCCTGCTTGCCCGGTGCGAGCGTGACCTTGCCGGGTTCGTCGTGCTCCATGTCCGGGAACTTCTTCATCTGCTCCAGGTGCTCCAGCAGTTCCTTCTCGGTGCCTAGGCTGAGTTCGTGCTTGACCTGGCCGACGTTCTTGACAACGAAGCGCACGGTTTCGCCCTGTTTGACCTGAATGTTCGACGGCGTGTAACGCATGTTGTCGCTCATTTCGATGGTGATGATGCGACCGGCCTTGGCGGCAACGCCGGGTTTGCCAATGGCTGTCTCACCCCCGTCACCGTGGCCACCTGCATGGGTGCCGCTGGCGAAGGCTACCCCCGATGTGACCAGCGCAGCCATAGCGAAGAGTTGAGAAATAGTGGATCGCGTGAATTTCATGGATGGGCTCTCGTTGAAAACTGAAGGGGAAACTCAATGCTCGCCATGCGAAGTGGGCTTGCGCACCTTGACTTCGGTCGGCGTTGCAGGCTTGCGAGCGCGCGGCATGGACTGGCCGCCCTCGGCGCTGAAGCGCGCGGGCTCAGCCATGGGGCCGGTGTACTCATGCGCCACCGTGCCTGCGGGATGCTTGTACCAGCCCGGATCCTTGTAGTCGCCCGGCTTCTGGTCGCGGCGCACCTTGAGCACGCTGAACATGCCACCCATCTCCACCGAGCCGAAGGGGCCTTCCCCGGTCATCATGGGGACGGTGTTGTCCGGAATGGGCATCTCCATCTCGGTCATGTCCGCCATGCCCCGTTCGCCCATGACCATGTAGTCGGGAATCAGGTTGTTGATCTTCTTGGCCACGCCCCGGTGGTCTACGCCAATCATGGTGGGAATGTCGTGACCCATTGCGTTCATGGTGTGGTGGCTCTTGTGGCAGTGGAAGGCCCAGTCGCCTTCCTCGTCAGCCACGAACTCGATCTGGCGCATCTGCCCCACGGCTACGTCGGTGGTTACTTCATGCCAGCGCGTGCTTTTGGGCGTCGGGCCGCCATCGGTGCCCGTGACCACGAATTCGTGGCCATGCAAGTGCATCGGGTGATTGGTCATGGTGAGGTTGCCCATGCGGATGCGCACCTTGTCGTTGAGACGCACGTTCAGAGAGTCGATGCCGGGAAAGACACGGCTGTTCCATGTCCACAGGTTGAAGTCCGTCATCTCCGCGACCTTCGGCGTTGCGGCGCCTGGTTCAATGTCATATGCACTGAGCAGGAAGCAAAAGTCCCGTTGCACCTCATCGATCAACGGGTGCCTGGCTTTCGGGTGCGTGACCCAGAAGCCCATCATGCCCATGGCCATCTGCACCATCTCGTCGCCGTGCGGGTGGTACATGAAGGTGCCCGGGCGGCGCGCCACGAACTCGTAGACAAAGGTCTTGCCGGACGGAATGGCCGGCTGCGTCAGACCGGTCACGCCATCCATGCCGTTGGGCAGGCGCTGGCCGTGCCAGTGAACACTGGTGTGCTCGGGCAGCCTATTGGTCACGAAGATGCGCACACGGTCGCCCTCGACGACCTCGATGGTCGGGCCGGGGCTCTGTCCGTTGTAACCCCACAGGTGGGCCTTCATACCTGGGGCCACTTCGCGCACCACCGGTTCGGCCACCAGGTGGAACTCCTTGATGCCCTGGTTCATGCGCCACGGCAGGGTCCAGCCGTTGAGCGTCACCACTGGGTTGTACGGCCGTCCCGAATTGGGCATCAGCGGGGCCATGGTGTTCGGGCTGGTCTGAATGACGGGCTCGGGCAAGGCCGCCATGGCGACACGGCTGACCGCGCCGGCCGCAACGGCGCCGCCAGCAATACCGGCGAACTTGAAAAAATCTCTTCTGGATGTCATGGCAATCGTCTCTGCATCAGTGACCAGCACCCGCGTCGCTGGGGGCGCTGGTGGTGACCGACAAGGTAGTGTTGGTGGGGCGTCCGATCACGGATGCCTGGAGGGCGGCGTCGGCCAGCCAGAATTGCTGCTGCGCGTCCAGGGCCGCCGTGACGGCACCGACCTGGTCGCGCGCGTCGGCCAGCAGTTCGAAGGCGCTGATCAGCATGCCGTTGTAGCGAAGCTGGTTCTCCTCCGCGATCACCTTGCGCACCGGAACCACTTCGTCGCGGTAGTGCCGCGCCACGTCGTAGGCCGTCCGATAGGCCGAATAGCTTTCACGCAGGCTGGAGCCCGCGGAACGCACCGTGCCTTCAAGCTGGTTGGCGGCCGCCAGCGTTCGGGCGTTCATCGCATCGCGCTGCATTCCGCCCCAGTCAAAGAGGGGTAGGCGCACATCGATTTCCCAGCCGCGTGCGGTGGAGCGGGTGCCCTCGGCATTGTCAAATGTCGTGTTGCGACGCCCGGTGAGCTCGATATCGGTGAAGCTGGTCACCATGTTCAGGCCTTGGGCCTTGGCCGCGCCATCCAGCGCGGTCTGCGCCAGGCGGATGTCCAGGCGTGCCTTGGTAGCGAGCGAGCCAACCGCCTGCGGATCCAGTGCTTGCTTGGGGAGATCGGGTAGACGTTCCGGAAGCTTGAGCGCCTGCGCCTGGCTTTCATCCAGCCCCAGCAAACGTACCAGTTCTTCCCGGCTGGCCGTGACCTGGTGCTGGGCCGTACTCAGGCGGGTGGCCGCATCGGCATAAAAAGCCTGCTCGCGTGCGCGGGTGATGCGGTTGAAGTTGCCCACGCCCTGCATGCGTTTGGCCAGTTCGGCTCCTGCTTCCGCGCTGTCATAGACCTGCTTGGCATATTTGAGCGTTTGTTGCGCGGCCACGGCCCGCACCCAGGACTGGCGCACACGGGTGATCTGATCCACCACATCACTGGTCAGACGCAATTGCGCTTGCTCAATGCGCCGGGTAGCGCCGCCGTGCCGTGCGGGAAGCGTCAAAAGATCCAGCAAGCCGAAGGACAAAGCGCGCCCAAACTCCAGCTCATCGCCTGCGACCATGCGCTCAAAACTGAAAATGGGGTTGGCAATCCGCCCGGCCTGCGCGGCATCCGCCGACTCTGCCCAACCCTGCGCCAGAAGGGTCTGCAGGGATGGGCTGTTCACCAAGGCCAACTGGACAGCATCTTTCTGCTCCAAAGGCTGCGCCAGCAAGGCTTGAGCGGCCTGCGCACGCTGGTCGCGTTCATCCAGGGTACGAGCCAACGCGAGCTTGCCCCCGGTAAAACTGCCAGCTTCGTCGTTGACGCGATTGATGTTCTGATCCAGGCTGACGCTGGCACATCCCGTCAGCACTGCCAATCCGAGTGCGGACAGAGCCAATTTGGCATGAGTGGCACGCAAAGGCATCATGGTTTTCCTCCCCCGTGATGGCCCGTGTGGGGATCGCTAGCAGGAGCAGCATCCTTGGCGGACGCGGGCTCGCCCGACTTGATTTCCTTAGCATAGGCGCGCCAGCCGCCAATCTGGCCCACACGATCATTGGCTTCGCGCCAGGATTGCACCGGTTGATCCGCATAGCCCTGATAAGCCCCGATAGGGGACGCGTATTGCAACGTTGCCAGCGGAGCAGGCTTGGGAGCCTCGGTATCTGCTGGAGCTTGTGCGAAAGCTGCCCCCGCAAACAACACCAGTGTCGAAGGCAACAGAGCCCTGAAGGGCGGCAGGTAACTGGAAGTGAGCATGGTCTCCTCTAAAAGAATCTTTGATCTCATGATGTGGAGATTCTGGAGAGACCACCCTTTCATTCAGATGTTCTGAAAATTACATTGTTGTTATCTACCTGTCAGAACGCCTCAAACTTGGCAAACTCTCGCCAAAGCATTGAACGGAAGCGCACACGTGAAAATATTGATCGTCGAAGACGAGCCCAAAACGGGTGAGTACCTGCGTCAGGGTTTGACAGAAGCTGGATACATTTCCGACCTCCTGCCCAACGGCGCGGATGGCCTGCATATGTCCCTGCAGGGCGAATATGACCTGCTGATCCTGGATGTCATGCTGCCTGGCCTGAATGGCTGGCAAGTGCTGCAAGCCCTGCGTGACCGGGGGATCGGAATGCCCGTCCTGTTCCTGACTGCCCGCGATCAAGTGGAAGATCGTGTCAAAGGACTGGAACTCGGGGCCGACGACTACCTTGTCAAGCCGTTCTCGTTTGCCGAGTTACTGGCCCGGGTACGCATCATCCTGCGGCGCGGCCATGCAGGCAACGAGAGCACCACGCTGCGAGTGGCCGACCTGGAACTGGATTTGCTGCGCCGCAGGGTATCCCGCAACGGCAAGCGTATCGATCTGACGGCCAAGGAATTCGGCCTGCTGGAGCTACTGATGCGCCGACACGGTGAAGTGCTGCCACGGTCCCTGATCGCCTCGCAGGTGTGGGACATGAACTTTGACAGCGACACCAACGTCATCGAAGTGGCGATGCGCCGCCTGCGCATGAAGATCGATGAAGGCCAACCCCTCAAGCTCATCCAGACCGTGCGCGGCATGGGCTATGTGCTGGACGTGCCAGAGGAAGAATAGGTGGAGTCGAAACTGCGTTTGGGCAAGCTTTCGCTGACCCGTCGCCTCACCCTGTTCTTCACCGTGGTGGCAGCTGCTGTGGTGCTTGGGTTGGGAGGTCTTTTTCTGGTGGAAATTGAGCAGCATTTCGTCGAACTGGACCGGATGGCTCTGCAGGAAAAGCGGCATTTGATCGAGGAAATTCTTGGCAATGCCAACTCAGTGGACGACGCAAGCTTGCGCTTGAGCGAAGCTTTGAACTATCACCATGATCTCTATGTCCTGGTGCAGAACCCCCAGGGAGAGCGCATTTTTCAATCGTCAACATCCAACCTCAATGTGCAAAGCGGCGATGCCCTGAGTACCGAGGAGACGAGTGTTTTCGGGGTTTGGCGTCACCACGATACCGAGTTCCACACATTGAGCTTTGGAACTGCCCCGGCTTACTCCGCATCAGCGTTGCAGGTGTTGATCGCAGCGGATACAAAACACCACACCCAATTCCTCACTGAGCTGCGCAGCAGTCTGGCGTTCTACGTGATCGCGGCCATCATCGTGTGTGGGCTACTGTCGTGGCTCGCGGCGCGTCAAGGACTGGCGCCTCTGCGTGAAATGAAGTCACGCGCAGCCGTGGTCACAGGTCAGAAATTGTCCGAGCGCATGCCAGTTGAGGCCGTGCCGGTGGAAATGGCCGATCTGGCGCAAGAGCTGAACCGCATGCTGGACCGCCTGCAGGAGGACTTCCAGCGCCTTACCGATTTCGCGTCGGACCTCGCGCACGAGCTGCGCACCCCCATCAGCAACCTGCTGACGCAGACGCAGGTGGCGCTGACGACCAAGCGCGATGCCGCGACGTACCGCGACATCCTGGCCTCCAATGCCGAGGAATTTCAGCGTTTGGCACGCATGGTGTCCGACATGCTGTTCCTAGCCAAGACCGAGCGCGGCGTGGATCTGCCGCACAAGGAGCGGTTTTCCGCCCGCCAGGACGCGCTGGCGCTGCTGGAGTTCTACGAGGCCGTGGCCGAGGAAAAACGCATCCGGCTCCAGTTGAAAGGAGACGGCGAGGTCGAAGGCGATCGCCTGATGTTCCGCCGTGCGGTGAGCAACCTGCTGTCCAATGCCCTGCGTTACACGCCCGAGGCCGGCGACATCACCATCCGTATCACCAGCACGGCACAAACCACGACAGTGGCCGTGGAGAACACTGGAACCGACATCGATGCCAAGATCCTGCCCCGGCTGTTCGACCGCTTCTACCGAGCCGATGCTTCCAGGGCCCATCCGGACTCCGATGGCTCCGGGCTGGGCCTGGCCATCACACGTGCCATCGCTGAGGCCCACGGCGGTAGCGTCACGGCGACGTCGGGCGACGGGCGAACCTGCTTCACCTTGATGTTTCCTCACCGTGGCTCACAGCCATCAAGCTGACAACAATCTCATCTGGCTGTCCGGATTCTGTTGGGGTGCGCTCCCTACGATGAACACATCTCCTCAACGCCCGACCAAGGCATGAGAGATGCAAGTTTCATCCACCTTCCTTAGGAGCTTCAACCATGACCCAACAACGCCTCTCCCTTTCTTCCATGATCGCAGCCGCAACCGCAGTGGTTGCTCTGGGCCTTCCAGGGATGGCTTCGGCAGCCTACGAGCATCCTGCCAACAATGAAAAGAGCGTAATCGTTCACCCGGAACACTTCAAGAGCGAGAAAACCCGCGCCCAAGTCAAGGCGGAGACCGAGGCTGCGATGCGGCAAGGCCGCCTTTCTTATGGTGAGAGCAACTACCCCATCCGCACACCTGATGTAAGTTCTGGCAAGACGCGTGAGCAAGTAATCAACGAACTGCTGAGCGAGTCACCTGCCGAACGCTCCGCGCGTCTGCGTCTCTACTCCCGGGGTTGATAGCCCCCAGTTGGTGCTCCAGCAGAGCACGTTGAATCCATTCTGTGGGATCGCTGGCGTCGGCCTGACTAACCTCGGGACAGCCCAGGCCGCCGTCCAATTTCCCATGACACCCCACCGCCGCGCACCGTCGCGGCGATCTGCTGTCCCAGCCGCTGCTCAATCACCGGCTTCCACGGCACCAGGCTGAATCCCATCGCCCCGGAGTCAGGCTAACCGCCGCCCCAGCTCTCCCCAAACACCTGCGCCTGCCGCAGCACCAAGTCCACCGCCTCTTCCTGCAAGTCTGGCGGGTACTTGTACTTGCGCAAGACCCGCTTGACCATCAGTCGCAGCTTGGCCCTGACGCTCTCACGTTCTGACCAATCCACCGTCAGGTTCTGGCGCAGGTTCTCGGTCAGCTCATGGGCAATCTTCTTGAGGGTTTCGTCGGTCCCCGCTCATTACGAAGGTGGCACCTATTCGCTGAGACTGCTCGATACCTGCCAGTCCGTTGTAGTCCTTAAACAGCTTGGCCCGCTTTGCCGGGGTAACGATGGTGGCGTCCACTGTCAAGGCTGCACGGTAGCGGCGGCGGCCTAGCTCCATTACTCTTTGGGCTGCAATCAATGCCTCCGTGTCGTTGGTGAACTTGGACTTGATGATGTCCACCGCCGTCGCGAGCAACTCGCGTCCACGCACCTGGTTTCCGTGGTGCTCCGTGAATGTAGGCATCACCTCGTCCCGAAATTTATTCCGTGGGTAGTCCGTGCACTTGTCTTCGCAGATCGTCACCGTCTTGATTTGTGCCTTCATCGGTTCAAGCTCAACTACCAATCCGTCGAGACCTTGCGAAGTAGCACTTATGTGGGGATCTTTCTGGAAGATTCGGTCGTTTGCTCCTTGCCGTGTTGCGATCCAAGAAATGCACTCGAAGAGAAAACCGTCACGGTGGGCGCGCGCCGCTTTTTCTTGCTCTGGATTCAGGCCCGACTTGATGGTTAGTTGTTCACACGCAGCCTCGTTTAATTGCGGAATCGAAATCGCTGGTGCATTTTTCTCAAGCTGATCCAGGATCCGCGCGGCATGTACGACCTGACCGACTGCTATAACGGCCACAATCTTCGCCAGTTCCTGAAAGTCCGCCACCTCCCAATTCAGGCCAGACACAGTTGGCCGGCATTCTGGCCGTGACCGACCCCATCAAGTCCACCACACCGGATGCGATCCGGACGCTCCATGCCAGCGGCCTGCGCATCGTGATGGCGACCGGCGACGGTCTGACCACGGCCAAGGCCGTGGGCGCGAGGCTCGGCATCGACGAAGTGCATGGAGAGGTCAAGCCAGTCGACAAGCTGGCGCTTGTGGACAAGCTTCAGAGAGGCGGCCATATCGTCGCCATGGCCGGCGATGGCATCAACGATGCCCCCGCGTTGGCCAAGGCCGACGTCGGCGTGGCCATGGGCACCGGCACCGACGTGGCCATGAACAGCGGCCAGGTCACGCTGGTCAAGGGCGACTTGCGCGGTATCACGGCAGCACGGGACATTTCCGTCGACACCGTCCGGAACATGCGCCAGAACCTGCTCTTCGCTTTTGTCTACAACGGCATCGGCGTGCCGATTGCCGCTGGCGTGCTGTATCCGTTCACCGGGTGGCTTCTGTCCCCTCTGATCGCGGCATTGGCGATGAGCCTCAGTTCGGCGTCGGTGATTTTCAATGCGCTGCGACTGCGCCGTGGCCATTGATGGTGTAGGCACCTCCCCGCAAAAACCATGAATGCCGCTCTTCTCGAATCCGTGCTGACCTGCCCGCACTGCGGCTTCGCACGGCAGGAATCGATGCCCACGAATGCCTGCCAGTATTTCTACGAATGCCGCCAGTGCAAGGCACTTCTGCGACCTCGCCCGGGGGATTGCTGCGTGTTTTGCTCGTTCGGATCCATGCCTTGCCCGCCGGTACAGCTGCAGCGCAGTTGCTGCAGTTAGCCGCCAGCCGCAGATAACAGAAAAGTAATCTGAGGCTCATCCTTCTATCAGGCCCGCCTGTCGAGAATGGCCGCATGGGATGGCGCTCCTGATCCGACGCGCCGGCAAGAACACTGAGGGAATCAACACCATGGATTCGACCTACCATCGGTTCACCGAGCTATTTCAACAACTGGGGCTGGCCTCTGACACCCGGAGCATCCAGGAATTCCTGGCGCGCCACAGCCCACTCCACCCATCCATCCGGCTGGAAAACGCCCCTTTCTGGAACGAAGCGCAATCGTCCCTGCTGCGGGATGAAATATTGCTGGATGCGGATTGGGCGGAGGTCGTTGACCAATTGAACACTGCCTTGCGTGGATCGGAAGGTAAGTGATGCCCGCGATCCGCTTGAGACTATCCGTCGGCGCCGCTGTGCTGGCACTCGTTTTCAGCCAGACCAGTTTCAGTCAGGAGGGGCGACTTGGCGCCCATCTGGAAGGGCTGTTGGTTGCGGCGCGGGAGGGCAATCCAGAATTCGCCAGCATGCAGTTCGAAGCCGATGCCGCCGCAGAGCGGGTGGTGCCCGCCGGGGCCTTGCCCGACCCAAAGTTCAGCATGGAGCTGCGCGACATCACCCGGATGGGCGAGCGCAATCCGACGCTGCTGCCAGGGCGGGTCGGCAGCACACGCTACATCTTCACGCAGGAGCTGCCATGGTTTGGGAAACGGGGTCTCAAGCGTGAAGCCGCTGAACTGCAGGCAGAGGCAGCGCGGGGACGGGTGGCGGGTACCTGGAGCGAATTGGCCGCCAAGATCAAGACGGCCTACGCTCAGCTTTACTACCTTGACCAGAATGAACGGCTCACCCGGGAGATCCTGGATCTGATGGCACGCCTGGAGAAGGTGGCCCAGGTGCGCTATGCCAGCGGACTGGCGGCGCAGCAGGACGTGATCCGCGCGCAGTTGGAGCAGACCAGCATGCGCAATGAATTGATTGCCCTCGAAGCGGAACGTAGCCAGCTGCAGGCGCGGTTGAAAGCGCTCGTGGGGCGTCCCGCCAGCGAGGCGTTGGCCACGCCGGAGCGCATTCGCACGCTTCCTGCATCCGAGAGCATGCGCTTTGATGTCCTGGAGCAGCGCGCGCGGGCCAGCAATCCGCTGTTGAGAACCGAGGAATCACAGATCCGGGCGGCGGAAAAAAACCGCGAACTCACCTACAAGAACCGCTATCCGGACTTCGCGGTGGGGGTGTCGCCCATTCAGTACGGCAAGTCGGTCCGGGAATGGGAATTGATGGTCGAGGTCACCATTCCGCTGCAGCAGGATACCCGGCGCGCGCAGGAGCGGGAGGCGCAGGCCATGCTGGAGGCCGCGCGCTCGCGCCGCGAAATCGCCACCAACCAGGTGCTCGCCGATCTATATGAAAACGTCGCTGGCCTGGAGGCAGCGCGCCGCACGCTGGCATTGACCACGGAGAGCCTGCTGCCCCAGTCGGAACTGACCTACCGGTCCGCGTTGGCAGGCTATGAATCCGGCAAGGTGGACTTCGCCACGCTGCTGGATGCCCAGAGGCAAATCCGCCAGGCCAAGCTCAACCAGGTCAAGGCAGGTGTGGCCGCGCAAACGCGGCTGGCAGACATCGAGCGCATCGTTGGAGAAGAACTATGACAACAAATCTCAAGGTAGGCGCGCTCGTGCTGGCGGCCACGGCACTGGCTGCGGGCGGTGGCTACTGGTACGGTCAGCGGCAATCCGCCGCGCAAGGGTCGGCGCAAGCGGTTTCGACAGTGGGTTCGGCAAGCGACAAAAAGGAGCGCAAGGTTCTGTATTACCGCAATCCGATGGGGTTGCCCGATACCTCACCCACGCCCAAGAAGGACCCGATGGGGATGGACTACATCGCGGTCTACGAAGGCGAGCAAGAGCCGGATGCTGGGAGCACCAATCAGATCAAGATCAGCACCGACAAGGTCCAGAAGCTCGGGGTTCGTGTCGAGGCCGCCAGTTTGCGCTCCCTGGACAAAATGCTGCGCGCCGCAGGCCGCGTGGAGCCCGACGAGCGCCTGACCTACGCCATCACGCCCAAGTTCGAAGGCTACGTCGAACGCCTGCATGTCAATGCCACCGGACAGGCCGTGGGCAAGGGTCAGCCCTTGTTCGAGGTCTACAGCCCGGAGCTGGTGTCGGCGCAGCGCGAATACGTCATCGCCGCCCAGGGGGTCGATGCCTTGAAAGGCGCCAGCGAGGAAACGCAGAACGGCATGCGCCAGCTCGCCGAATCCAGCCTGGCGCGCCTGCGCAACTGGGATATTTCGGACGAACAGGTGAAGGCGCTGGCCCAGTCGAGCGCGGCGCGCCGCACGCTCACGTTCCGCTCGCCGGTGGCGGGTATCGTGACCGAAAAGAAGGCCGTGCAAGGCATGCGCTTCATGCCGGGCGACGCGCTCTACCAGGTCACCAATCTATCGTCCGTGTGGGTGATCGCCGATGTGTTCGAACAGGACATCGGCCTGGTCAAGCCCGGCACGAAGGCATCGGTTCGCATCAATGCCTACCCCGACAAGGTGTTCACCGGCTCCATCACCTACGTCTATCCCACACTCACGGCGGAAACCCGCACCGTGCCCGTGCGGGTTGAATTGGCCAATCCAGGCGGACTGCTGAAGCCGGGCATGTTTGCCCAGGTGGAACTGCCCGCCACCTCGAAGGGGGCCGTCCTGACGGTGCCGACGTCGGCCGTCATCGACAGCGGCACGCGCCAGATCGTGCTGGTGCAACTCCAGGAGGGCCGTTTCGAGCCCCGTGACGTGAAGGTCGGTGCCCGCAGCGAGGACCGCATCGAAATCATCGAGGGCGTGCGGGATGGCGAGATGGTGGTGGTGGCCGCCAACTTCCTCATCGATGCGGAAAGCAACCTCAAGGCTGCCGTCGGGAGCCTGGGACATGCAGGGCACGGTGCGCAAATCCCCACGGAGGGTTCCACCAGTACCCAGGCCGTCACCGGCGTGGGCCACCAGGCCGAAGGCACGGTGGAGGAGGTCGACACCAAAACCTCCACGGTCACCCTGGCGCATGGCCCGGTGGCCAGCCTCAAATGGCCGGCCATGTCCATGGAGTTCAAGGTGGCGAACAGTGCCTTGCTGAAGGACCTTCAACCGGGCGCGGCGGTGGCGTTCGAATTCGTCGAACGCGGCCAGGGCGAGTGGGTGATCACCGCCGCCAAGCCCCGGGGCAAAACCACGGCCAATCCGCACGCCGGCCACAACTGATCCTCGGGAGACACCATGCTTGCGAAGATCATTGACTGGTCTGGGAGAAACCGTTTCCTGGTGCTGCTGGCGACCCTGTTCGTCGTCGTGGGTGGGGTCTATGCCGTGCTCAAGACGCCGCTGGACGCTCTGCCGGACCTGTCGGACGTACAGGTTATTGTCTACACCGAATACCCGGGCCAGGCCCCGCAGGTGGTCGAGGACCAGGTCACGTACCCGCTGACCACCTCCATGCTGTCGGTCCCCAAGTCCAAGGTGGTGCGCGGCTTCTCCTTCTTCGGCGCCTCGTTCGTCTACATCATCTTCGAGGACGGCACCGATATCTACTGGGCCCGCTCGCGTGTGCTCGAATACCTCAACTTCGCCGCCGGGCGCATGCCCAAGGGCGTGACGCCGCAGATCGGGCCAGACGCCACCGGCGTGGGCTGGGTCTACCAGTATGCGCTGCTGGCCAAGGACAAGACCCTGGCCGAGCTGCGCACGCTGCAGGATTGGTACCTGCGCTACCAGCTCACCAAGGCCCATGGCGTGGCCGAGGTGGCATCCATCGGCGGCTTCGTGCAGACCTACCAGATTACCGTCGATCCGGTGAAGCTGCGCGCCTACGGTATTCCCTTGGCCAAGGTGTCGCAGGTGGTGCGCGACTCCAACCGCGACGTGGGTGGCCGCGTGGTGGAGATGGCCGAGACCGAGTACATGGTGCGCGGCAAGGGCTACCTGCGGGGCGTTGGCGACATCGAGAACCTGGTGGTCAAGGCCGACAAGGGCACGCCGGTTCTCATCCGTGACATCGCCCGCGTGGAGTTGGCGCCCGACGAGCGCCGGGGTCTGACGGAACTCAATGGCGAGGGCGAGGTGGTCTCGGGCATTGCCATGGCGCGCTACGGCCAGAACGCGCTGGAAGTGATTCACAACCTGAAGGAGAAGATCGCCGAGGTGTCGACCGGCCTGCCGCAGGGCGTCACCATCGAGGCGGTGTACGACCGCTCCGACCTGATTCACCGCGCGATTGAAACGCTCAAGCGCACACTGATCGAAGAAAGCCTGATCGTCGCGCTGGTCTGCGTGGTCTTCCTGATGCATGTGCGCTCAGCCTTGGTGGCGATCCTGATGCTCCCGGTGGGGGTGCTGATCGCCTTCATTTCCATGCGCCTGTTGGGCATGAACTCCAACCTGATGAGCCTGGGGGGCATCGCCATTGCCATCGGTGCCATGGTGGACGCGGCCATCGTCATGATCGAGAACGCCCACAAGCACCTGGAGCGCCTGTCCGAGGAGCACACCAACACCGATCGCGTGGAAGCCATGATTGCCGCCTGCAAGGAGGTGGGCCCGGCTTTGTTCTTCTCGCTGCTCATCATCACCGTGTCCTTCCTGCCGGTGTTCACGCTGGAGTCGCAGGAAGGCCGCCTGTTCTCGCCACTGGCCTATACCAAAACCTTTGCCATGGCCGGTGCCGCGCTACTGTCGGTGACGCTGGTGCCCGTGCTGATGATGCTGTTCATCCGTGGGCGCATCATGCCGGAGGCACGCAACCCGGTGAACCGGTTCCTCATCTGGATCTACCGTCCCATCATCGCCGCCGTGATGCGGTGGAAGAAACTGACGGTTGCCACGTCGATCATCGTGCTGGGCGTGTCGTTCTACCCCGCCAGCCAGCTCGGCTCGGAGTTCATGCCCACGCTCAACGAAGGCACGCTGCTGTACATGCCCGCGTCGCTGCCCGGGATGTCCATCACCAAGGCGGCCGAGCTGATGCAGACGCAGAACAAGATCATCAAGAGCTTCCCCGAGGTGGCGTCGGTGTACGGCAAAGCCGGGCGCGCCAACACGGCCACGGACCCGGCACCGACCGAGATGTTCGAAACCGTCATCAACCTCAAGCCGGAGTCCGAGTGGCGCACGGGCATGACGATCGACAAGCTGATCGCGGAGTTGGACCAGGCACTGCAGTTTCCTGGCGTGTCCAACGCCTGGACCATGCCCATCAAGGCCCGCATCGACATGCTTTCCACCGGCATCCGCACGCCCATCGGGATCAAGGTCTTCGGCAAGGACCTGGGCGAGATGGAGCGCCTGGCGCGCGAGATCGAGACCGTGGTCAAGCAGGTGCCCGGAACGACCTCGGCGTTCGCGGAACGCATCACAGGGGGCTTTTACCTCAATATTGAACCCGACCGGGCGCAGCTGGCACGCTACGGCCTGGGGGTAGGAGAGCTGCAGGACGTCATTGGCACGGCCTTGGGCGGCGAAATGGTGACCACCACGGTGGAAGGCCGCGAGCGCTTTGGCGTGACGGTGCGCTACCCGCGCGATCTGCGCGCCGACCCGCAGCAGATCGCCCGTGAAGTGCTGGTGCCCACCATGGACGGCGCCATGGTCCCGCTGGGACAGGTGGCGCGCGTGGAAGTCGCCAAGGGGGCACCCGGCATCCGTACCGAAAACGCGCTGCTGTCGGCCTATATCTTTGTCGACATCCGGGACCGCGACATCGGCGGTTATGTGGCCGACGCGCGCAAGGCCGTGAACGAGCAAGTTCAGTTCCCGCCCGGCTACTACGCCACCTGGAGCGGCCAGTTCGAATCCATGGAGCGCGCGGTGCAGAAGATGAAGGTCGTCATCCCGGTCACCTTGCTCATCATCTTCCTGCTGCTGTACCTGAACTTCAAGCGCCTGACCGAAACCTTGATCGTCATGCTGTCGGTGCCGTTTGCCCTTGTGGGGGGCATCTGGCTTATGTGGTGGCTGGGCTACAACATGTCGGTGGCTGTCGCGGTGGGCTTCATCGCACTGGCCGGGGTGGCAGCAGAGACGGGCGTCATCATGCTGATCTATCTCGACCATGCCTGGGAAGAAATTCAGGCACGGCGCCGATCGGAGAACAAGGAGCCTAGCGTGGCCGACCTCTACGAAGCCATCATGGAAGGCGCAGTCGAACGGGTGCGCCCCAAGATGATGACCGTGGTTGCCATCATGGCGGGCCTGCTGCCCATCCTGTGGGGGACCGGCACCGGCTCGGAAGTGATGAGTCGTATCGCTGCCCCGATGGTGGGCGGGATGATTTCTTCGACCGTGCTCACGCTGGCGGTGATTCCGGCGATCTACGGCCTGGTCAAACAATGGAAACTAAAAAGCGTGGTGGCCTAATTCCGTCAAATACTTGAGGCTTCTCTCATCTGTTACCTGATGGAGGGAGCATGTAGACGACGACTCTGATGGCTCCGGTCAATCTCCATGCGATTGGTGCGGGGCATTCGAGCCTATGCGCGTCATGACGGACAGATCACCCGATTCGGTGCAGCGCATACCGGGTACATCGGCGATGTCTGTGTCGGACGTCGACGCCGAGCGCTGCACATTGTTCGCTAGCTGCGGGTAATAGACGGTAATCTAACGATGCGAGGGCGCATCCTATAAAGCCCTCAACTCGGTGGGAGACCATCATGAAAACCGCAGGTAATGCCGATCATCGCGAGCCGTGGAACAAGGGAAAGATCGTCGGGCAAAAGGCACCTTTTAAGCTGAAGGACATTTGGGCGCTGCATGTCCGCCTCCAGATTGAAGGTCGGGTGCGTGAGCTGCACTGTTCAACCTAGGCATCGACAGCAAGCTGCGCGCATGCGACCTTGTGGCCCTCAAGGTCCGGGACGTGTGCCATGGAGATCAGATGGCCACACGTGTCATCGTCATGCAGAGCAAGACTCAGCGTCCGGTGCAATTCGAAATCACACAGACCACCCGAGACGCCCTGCAGACGTGGATCAAACAGGCCGGGCTGAAGTCAGAACAATTCCTGTTTCCAAGCAGGCTCCACGATTCACCTCATCTTGAAACCCGACAGTACGCCAGAATTCTTGGGCATTGGGTCGACGACCTTGGACTGGACCGCGCGGACTACGGCATACACTCCATGCGAAGGACCAAGGCAACGCAGATTTACCGACGAACAAAGAATCTGCGCGCAGTGCAATTGCTCCTTGGGCACTCAAAGCTGGAATCAACGGTCAGGTACCTTGGCATCGAGGTTGATGATGCCCTGGAGATTTCCGAGCGAACGGAAATTTAAGGGCAGTCGCCGCAATCGATGAGACGAAAGCGCTAGCTGCCAATGACCGGCTGCTTCTGGATCAGCCGGTCGTTCGAGTCTCAACTCCGAGCGGCTGCAATCAGCCTAGAGCTGCCAGCTGGCTCCTCATGCGACGGACTGCTCCTGGCCGACAAGAGCGAGATCGCCGGCGAACCTTGGTTCGCTCCGCGAAGGCGGCGCCGCGATCGAGCCTTGACCGTCCGATAGGTCCTGGCGCTGCGTGCGGGTCACCTCGTACCGCCGCCTACCGCCTTCAGTTGCTTCATGTGCGCGTGCTCGAAATAGAAATCCAGCGTGCCCAGCGAAGTGTGTCGAGTGTTCCACAGGGCGAGCCTGAAGTTGCCCCTGAAAACCGGAGTGCGTAACCCGATCATCAAGCGGCAGATTTGCGCTGCGCCGCCAACCAGCGTTGTTCGAATTGCATCGGGCTGAGGTAGCCCAGCGCCGAATGTAGCCGTGTGTGGTTGTAGAAGGCGATCCAGTCCATGATCGCCTGCCTGGCCTGCTCGCGTGTGGCAAACCGCTGGCCGTGGACGCAGGCCGTCTTCAGCCGCCCCCACAGGCTCTCGGTGGGGGCGTTGTCCCAGCAATTTCCTTTGCGGGACATCGAGCTGCATATGCCCCAGGCCGTCAGCGTGTCCTGGAAGTCCTGGCTGCAATACTGGCTGCCCCTGTCGCTGTGAAAGATCAAGCCCGCGGCCGGCCTGCGCCGAAAGCACGCCATCAGCAGCGCATCCTTGACCAGCGAGGTCTGCATGTGCGCCTGCAGGCTCCAGCCCACCACTTGGCGGCTGTGCAGGTCCAGCACGGCGGCCAGGTACAGCCAACCTTCGTCGGTAGCGATGTAGGTGATGTCGCCGCTCCACACCACGTTGGGCGCTGCCGGCGTGAAGCGGCGCTGCACCAGGTCCGGGGCCACCGGCAAGCCGTGCGCGCTGTCGGTGGTCACCACGAACTTGCGCTTACCCTTGGCCCGGATGCCGTGGCGCTGCATCAACCGGCGCACCCGCTCCTTGCCCACGCGCAGACCGCGGGCCAGCAGTTCGCGGTGCATGCGCGGCCAGCCGTACTCGCCGCGCAACTGCTCGTGGATGGCTCGGATGTGGATCAGCAAGGCGTCGTCGCTGTGTCGCCCGCGAGGACCGTGCTCGGTACCGCGCGTGGACGCATCCCAGCGGAAGTATCCGCTGGCACTGACCTGCAAAACCTCGCACATCAGTGTGATCGGCCAGCGCCCCTTCATCGAGAAAATCCAGGCGTACTTTGCAGCACGTCCTGCGCAAAGTACGCCGCGGCTTTTTTTGCGATGTCGCGCTCCATCGTCAACCGGGCCACCTGCGCCCTCAACCGCGCGATCTCCGCCTGCTCGGGCGTGACTGTCGACGCTGTGGCCTTGCCTTCGGGCGTCACTGCCAACCGACCCTTCGCATCGTCCCGCACCCAGTTCGTCAGGCTCGCCTTGGGCATGCCCAGCGTCGCGGCCACGGCCGACGCGGCGCGTCCGGCCTTGACCTGCCGCACAGCCTCCTGCTTGAACTCCGGCGTGTACTTCGCTCTCGTTTGCTTCTCGTTCAACTCATCCTCCCATCCCGGCATTCTCCGGGTTGGGGCTATGCACTCCAGGGTTCGGGGGCAACCTCAGGACTGCGCTCGCAGACCGGCTACCGCCGTCGCCCTGGCATGCGTGGTGGCAAG
>NZ_DAMATK010000012.1:0-52972 GCF_032079985.1 Pulveribacter sp. | reverse complement strand
AGCAAGAAAAGGAGGTCGCCCGCCGGGGCGAGACCCGGCCAGCGACATCAAAAAAGCCTCAAGGCCAAAACGGCCCCTAGCCCTTACCCAGCAAGCGCTACAAGCTACAAAGTAAAGAGCAAACTCAAGGCCGAGCCCAGCGCCGCAGCAGGTTGTGATACACGCCCGTCAGCTGCACCAGCCGCATGTCATCAGGTGCCAGCAGCGGGGTCATCTGCTGCACCGACTGGTCCAGGTCGAACAGCAGCGTGCGCTCGGCCTCGTCCGCCACCAGGCTCTCGATCCAGAAGAACGAGGCCACGCGGGCGCCGCGCGTCACCGGCGTCACGCGGTGCAGGCTGCTGGAGGGGTACAGCACCATGTCGCCCGCGGCCAGCTTCACGGTCTGCACGCCGAAGGGGCCTTCCACCTCCAGCTCGCCGCCGTCGTACTCCTCGGGCTCGGCCAGGAACAGCGTGGCCGACAGGTCGGTGCGCATCTGCTGGGCGCTGCCGGGCAGGAACATCAGGGCGCTGTCCACGTGCGCGCCATAGGTGCCGCCGCCGGCGTAGCGGTTGAATTTGGGCGGGTAGATGGTGCGCGGCAGCGCGGCCGAGATGAACAGGGGCGTGGCGGCCAGCCGGCGCAGGATGTGCTGGCCCAGCCGTGTGGCCAGTTCGCTGCCGTCGGGCAGCTGCTGGTTGCGCTTGACGCTCTTGGCCAGCGTGCCGGCGGTGGCGGCGCCGTCGTGCCAGTCGGCGGCGTCCAGTTCGGCGCGGAAGGCGCGCACTTCATCCGGGGTGAGGACCTGGTCGATGGAGATCAGCATGGGCTCAAAGAAGGGTGGGGGTGGAGGGCGCCGGGGCCGATGTCGGCCAGCACGGCGCAGCCGGCCTGGGCCATGCAGGCCTGCAGCTCCTCGACCAGCAGCGTCAGCATGTGGGCCACGCCCAGCGCGCCGGCCGCCGCCAGGGCGTAGGCCTGCAGGCGGCCGATGAGCACGGCGTTGGCGCCCAGGGCCAGGGCCTTGAATGCGTCCTGGCCGCTGCGCACGCCGCCGTCCAGCAGTACGGGGTAGTGCGGTCCGACGGCGGCGCGCACGGCGGGCAGCAGGGCCAGGCTGGCGGGGGCACCGTCCAGGCTGCGCCCGCCGTGGTTGGACACCACGATGCCGGCCGCGCCGGCGGCCTGCAGGGCGCGCGCGTCCTCGGCGTGCAACACGCCCTTGACCCACACCGGCAGGGGCGTGGCGGACAGCAGCCAGGCCAGGTCGTCCCAGACCGGGGCATGCGCCATGGCACCCTGGAAGATGCGGCTCATGCCCGGCTCCAGCGCGGGCGCCGGGGCGCTCGCGTAGCCGGCCAGGTTGGCAGGCGTGCACTCGGGCGGCAGGCTGAAGCCGGCGGCCAGCGCACTGCGGCTGGGCAGCTGGATGCTGGCGTCCAGCGTCAGCACGATAGCCGAGAATCCCGCGGCGGCGGCGCGCGCCAGCAGGTCCAGCGTGTCGGCGCGGCGCGGCTGTAGGTACAGCTGGAACCAGCGCGGGCCGTCACCCATGGCCCGGGCGATGGCCTCCAGCGGCTCGGACGACAGGGTGCTGGCCACCAGGCAGGTGGCCGTGGCCTCGGCGGCGCGGGCGGTGGCGATCTCCGCATCCGCGTGCGCCAGGCGCTGGTGCGCCACCGGGGCCAGCAGAAAAGGGTGGGGCAGGTTCTGCCCGTTCAGCGCTAGCCGGGTGTGGCCGGCGCGCACGTCGCGCAGCAGGCGGGGCAGTACGGCCCAGTGCCCGAAGGCCGCGCGGTTGGCCGCCACCGTCTGGTCCCAGCCGCAGCCGCCGGCGATGTAGGCCAGACGGTCCGCCGGCAGGTGCTGCGCGGCCTGCCGCTCGTAGTCGATGGCGTTGTGGATGCCGGGCGGAACGCGGGGTGGGGCGGTGGTACTCATCAAAATTGATAGCTGCCAGCGCACACTGGCGGGCGCTGGCAGCTATTTTTGCCTGGATGCCTTACAGATCCAGGTTCAGCGTCAGGCGCACGGCGCGGCCGTCGCCCTTGTACAGGAAGGCGCCCGAGCGATAGACGGCGGTGAAGTAGTCCTTGTCGGTCACGTTCAGCACGTTCAGGCGCAGGTTGGCGCTCTTGTTGATGCGGTAGGTGGCAAACAGGTCGTAGGTGGTGAACGAGGGCACCGGCTGCGAGCACAGGCCCTGGGCGTTGTAGCCGGCGCCGGTGTCGGGCTGGCCGCCGCACTTGCCGCTTTCGTAGCGGGCGATGGCGCCGAACTCGAAGTTGCGCGTCAGGTGGTACTTGCCCTGCAGCGAGGCGCTGCGGTCGGCGAAGTTGGACAGCGGGTTGCCCACGTTGGCCGGCGTGCTGGACTGCAGCACCTTGGACTTCATGAAGGCCACGCCGCCCTGCACCTCCAGCAGCGGGGTGAGGTTGCCGGCCAGGCCGAACTCGATGCCGCGCACGCGGTTCTTGCCGGTGTTGAAGGTGCCCACGGCGTCGTAGTCGGCGCCTTCCATCACGTCGCTCTTGGTGGTCTGGAAGACAGCGGCGGTGGCCAGCAGCTTGTCGTCCAGCACATTGAACTTGGTGCCCAGCTCGAAGTTGCGCGAGGTCTCGGGCTTGGCGCCGGCGGCCTTGCCGTCGAAGATCACCAGGCCGCCGTAGCCGCTGCTGGTGCCGGTGTCGGGCTCGCCGCCATTGATGTCCTGCGCCGTGCCGAAGCTGGCATAGGCCATGGCCGTGGGGCTGAACTTGTAGCTCACGCCCAGGTGGCCGTTGAGCAGGGTGTCGGTGAACGAGTAGTCGCCCGTCTGCGCGCCGCTCTGGTTGTTCTGCGTCAGCATGGTCAGCTTGTAGTGGTCGGCGCGCAGGCCGCCGAACAGCGTCCAGCGGTCGGTCAGGTCCACCGTGTCCATCGCCGACAGGGCGAAGGTCTTGACGCGCCAGTCGCGCGTCCAGTCGCGCTTGGCGTAGCTGCGCCCGGCCAGGTTGCCCAGGTTGCCCACTACGTTGCCATTCAGGTCAGTGATGCAATAGCTGTTTTGCGGGCCGTTGCGCCCGGAGGTGCGGCAGTTGGACGCGCCTGTGCTGGTCACGCCGTAGTTGCCCGACAGCACCTTGTGGTCGGTGTATTCCAGGCCGAAGATGAATTCGTGCTTGAGGCCGCCGATCTGCTTGTCCCAGCGCAGGTTGCTCTGGTGGGCGAAGTACTCCACCTCCTGCCAGCCGGTGTGGCCGCCGTCGATGGCGGCAGCGGTGCCGATGGCGTTGCCCGCCGCATCCAGCACGGTGGCGCTGGAGGCGCCGGTGGTGGCGTAGGCGTTCTTGGACTGGCCGTAGCGCGTCAGGCTGGTCAGCTTGACGTCGGGCGTGAAGCGGTAGTTGACGCGCGCCGTCAGCGTGTCCACGTCCGAGCGCAGGAAGTCGGCGTCCTGCGCGTACATCGGCACGCCCCGGGCCGGGCGGCGGTTGGGCGGCGTGCCGACCAGGTAGTAGCCCAGGTCGGGATGCTTGTCCTTGGCGCGCAGGCCGTAGTAGTCCAGCGTCACCGACAGGTCCTCGTTGGGCAGCCACAGGCCCGACAGGGCCAGGCCGTTGCGCTGGCGCTTGGACGGGTCGCGGTCGGGCACGCCCTCGCTGGACAGCAGGCCGTTGGCGCGCAGGGCGAAGGTCTCGGAGAAGACCTTGTTGGCGTCCAGCGTCACGCGGCGGTGGCTGTCCGTGCCGATGCCGGCGCTGATGCGGTTGAAGCTGTAGTCGGTGGTGGCCTGCTTGGTGATGGCGTTGATGGCGCCGCCGGCCGAGCCGCGGCCGGCAAAGCTGGAGTTCGGGCCCTTGGTGATCTCCAGCTGCTCGATGGCGAAGCTCTCGCGCGTGGTCATGCCGGGGTCGCGCAGGCCGTCCACGAAGACGTCCGAGCGCGCCTCCTGGCCGCGGATGATGTAGCGGTCGCCGAAGGCGTTGCCGTTCTCGCCCGTCCCCAGGGTGATGCCGGGCTGCACGGCCAGGATCTGCTTCAGGTCCGTCTGACCCGAGTCGCGGATGGCCTCGCCCGTCACCACCGAAATGGTCTGCGGCGTCTCGGCCAGCGGGCGGGTGTGACGGCTGTCGGCCGAGGTCTTGGCCTTGTAGGGCGCGCCCACTTCGGCGTTCGGGTTCGGGTCGATCGCCTGCTCCTGCACCGTCACGGTCGGCAGGGTGGCCGCGGCGGCGGCGTTGTTGGCGGGTTGGCTCTGGGCCAGCGCGGCCAGGGGCAGCAGGGCGGCGGCGGCCACGCCGCCGGTGGACAGGCGCAGGCTCTTGGGCTTCTTGGTACGGGCAGAGGGCATGGTTGGAGAGGGTTCTCTTTGTAGGAAAGGCAGGACAAAAAAGCGTCCTAATTATTGTTGAGAATCAATATCGTTTGCGTGAACATTCAAGCGAGCTCCGCCTTTTTGCTGTATCGGGGGGATGAAAAGCGGCCCGTTGTTGCTCTGAGGCAACAACGGGCCGGGTGGCCTGGGCGGTGCGGCAGGCCCTGTTCAGGCGTTGATGAGCTGCCCGTCCTCCAGCCGCGCGGCGCCGCTGGCGACCAGCTCGTCCACCAGCGCGGCCGCCCATTCGCGCACGCCACTCTGGGCGAAGTAGCGCTGGTGCAGGGCGCCGAAGTAGGGCGTGGCGTGCAGCCAGGCCAGGGCCTGGGCCAAAGGCAGGCTCTGCCACTCCAGCAGCTTGTACTTGAGCAGCACTTTGGCGGCATAGCGCCCGTGCTTGCGCGGATCGGCCTCGAAGCCGGCCAGCCGGCTGCGCGCCCGCTGCAGCGCCCCCGGCACGTCGCCGAACACGCTGCCGTGGCCCGGGATGACGGTCAGCGGTGCCAGCTGCTCGATCAGGTCCAGCGTGGCGCCCACCTCGGCGAAGGCGCCGTCGCCCTCGATCTCGGGGAAGACCACGCCAAAGCCGTTCTCCCACAGCGCGTCGCCGGCGATCAGCAGCCGCGCCTGTGGCTCGAACAGCAGCACGGCATGCGGGTCGTGCCCCGGCGCGGCGTGGATGCTCCAGTCGCGCCCGCCCAGGGCGACGGTCTGGCCCGGCTGCAGCACGCCGTCGGCGCGAAACGGCGGGCAGTCCTGGCCGGTGGGCACGTAGCTCAGGGCCACCGGGTCCCACTGGCGCACCTGCTGCAGCTGCCCCGGCGGGATCAGCGTGCGCAGCTGCGGCCAGCGCTGCTGCAGCGCGGCGTTGCCGCCGCAGTGGTCGCTGTGCAGATGGGTGTTGGCCAGCAGCGCCAGCGGCCGGCCCTGCAGGGTGGACTCCACCAGCGCCACAGTCTGGGCGGCATGGATGCAGTAGCCGCTGTCAACCAGCGCGGCGCCGTCCGGCCCGTCCAAGAGGATGTTGTTGGCTGACAGCCAGCCGCGTTCGAACACGGTGATTTCAGGCGGCAGCGCAGGTGGGGTAAGCGTCATCAGCTATCAAAAAAAGGTGACAGGCCAGCCACCCCGGACTGGGCGAAGATCGCGTCCATTGTGCGGGCACCGCTCCCGCACCCTCTACCGGGCTTGTCCCAAGCGAGAAAGGAGCCCCCGCCATGCAGGTGAGCAACGCCCGCTGGCAGCGCTGGCTGGTGGCCGCGCAGCTGCTGCTGATGGCCACCTGGGCGCTGGCCTGCTGGTCGTATTCGCCCGCCCTGGCGCTGGCCGGCGCCCTGGCCGTGCCGCTGCTGGCGCGCTTGGCGATGGCGCCGCAGTTCGCGCTGATGGCCTGGGTGGTGCGCCGCGCCGGGGGCACGCCGCCGCCGGCGCGCCAGCTGCTGCGCGCCTGGTGGGCCGAGGCCGGCTGGGCGGCGCGGGTGTTCGGCTGGTGGCAGCCGTTTCGCCACCGGGCGCTGCCCGACTGGCTGCCCGAAAGCCCGGGGCCGGCGCCGCGCGGCGTGGTGCTGGTGCACGGCTTTCTGTGCAATCGGGGCTTTTGGCTGCCGTGGCTGCGCCTGCTGCGCGCGCGCGGCCATGCCTACGTGGCGCTGACGCTGGAGCCGCCCTTTGCCGGCATCGACGACTACGCCGACGCCATCGACGAGGCGGTGCGCCGCGTGCAGCAGGCCACGGGCCGCGCCCCGCTGGTGCTGGCGCACAGCATGGGCGGGCTGGCCGTGCGCGCCTGGCTGCGCGCCACACCGGGCGCAGCCGAGCGGGTGCACCGCGTGGCCACCATCGGCACGCCGCACCATGGCACCTGGGCCGCGCGCCATGCCCGCAGCGCCAATGGCCGGCAGATGCGCCTGCACGGCGGGTGGGTGCGCGCCCTGGACGCGGGCGAGGATGCGGCGCTGCGCGCCCGGTTCGTGTGCTGGCACTCGCCCTGCGACAACGTGGTCTACCCGCCGCAGGCGGCGCAGCTGCAGGGCGCGGACAACCGCCGCATCGACGGCGCGGCGCACGTGGAGCTGGCCTTCCATCCCCAGCTGGTGCGCGAGGTGCTGGCCCTGCTGGAGCTATGAAAATGTGAGCTGCCAGCGCAATACTGGCGCGCGCTGGAGGCCAAAAAGGCGTGAAATCCGTGGGCGCCGGTCGCCCGCCGCCTTCAGTTGCGCGGCGCCCGTGGCGTGCGCGCCACCGCGGCCGCCATGGCGCGCACACAGTAGTAGCTGCCGTTGGGCACGCTGGCCAGGTAGTTGGCGCGCAGCGCGCCGCCGCCGGTCAGGGCGGCGGCCGTGTCGTACAGGCCGCTTTGCACGTGGTAGACGCCGGCCGGGCGCAGGGCCACGCCGCCGCCGTGAAAGCCCGCGGCCTCGGCCATCTGCAGCTCCTCGGCCGTGGGCAGATCGGCGCCCTGCGACTGGCACCAGCGCACGGCCGTCTCACGCGAGACCAGCTGGTCCGTGTGGCCGGGCGCGGCGGTCAGCCACTGCAAGCCCGGCTGCGGGTTGCGCGGCGGCGCGAAGCGCGTGCCCTCGAAGTAGTCGAACAGCGCGCGCGCCAGCGCCTGAGCCAGCATGGGCGCGGGCGCGGTGACGGTGAAGCTTTGCGAAGCGCCGCTCTTGAGCCGCACCAGCGTGGCCGTGGCCTGCACCAGCGCGCCCTCCAGCCGGGTATAGGTGATGTAGCCGGCCAGGGCGAGGCGCGCGGCGCGGGCCTTCAGGTTGTCCTGCGCCGAGGGGCGCTGCAGCTGCTCGGGGCTGATGTCGGCGAAGTCGAAGCGCAGCCGGGGCGTGCGCAGGTTGGCCTGGCGCGCCAGCTGGTCCAGCTCGCCGATCAGCTGCGCGTTCAGGCTGCGGCCCAGCTCGGCGACGGCGCGCGACTCGTGGTGGGCCTGCAGGCTGTCCACGGCCTGCAGCGCGGCGGTGATCTTGGCCGGGTCGGCCTTGTCGGCGTGCAGATCGGCGAAAGCCTTGCGGTCGGCCTCGTAGTCGGCCAGGTCGGCGGCGCGGATGACGGGGATGTTGGGCCAGACGGTGAGCGTCTGACCGGCCGGCTCGCGCAGGTCGTGCGCCTGCGCCTGCGCTTGCCAGGGCAGCGCGCAGGCCAGCGCCAGGAGCAGTGCGGCCAGCGCGCGCATGGGCGGAGACATCAGAAGGGCGTGACGTTGTTGAAGGCGCGCGCCAGCCAGCCCACGGCCTGGGCCTCGGCCTGCTCGCCCAGGCCGCGCGAGACCACGCGCACGTTGGCCACGTAGCGCGAGTCGATCACGCTCCCGGCGTGCCCGCCGGTGCCGCGGCGCAGGTTGCGCGGGTCGACGATGCCGGAAAAGCGCAGCACATCCACGCTGCGGTTCACGCCCACCTGCTTCTCGCCGGTGACCACCAGCAGGCCGTTGGGCAGCACCTCCGTGACGACGGTGGTGATGGCGCTCTTGAACTCGTTGTTGCTAGCGGTGTCGCCCTTGCCTGCGAAAGTGCTGCCGTACTCGGCGCCGATTTTCGAGTGGTCGGCGATCTTGCCGACCAGCTTGGAGGGCAGCAGCGGCAGGCCGGTGATGCCGCCCTCGGCGCCGGACTTGCGGTCCACGTTGGACTTGCTGTTTTGCTTGGCGTCGATCTTCTCCAGGATCTCGATGGTCACCAGGTCGCCTACGTAGCGGGCACGCGGGTCCTCGAATCCGGGGCGGTAGCTGGCGGCGTGGAACAGGCTGCCTGAGGCCGGGCCCCGGGCCACGGGTGGCGGCGGCACCAGGGGCAGCTGCGTGGGCAGCACGTCCACGGGCGGCGGCGGGTTGACGCTGGCGCAGCCGGTGGCCAGCACGGCCAGCGCGGCGCAGCCGATGAGGCGCAAAAAGGCGTTCATGGTGGCGGTCCTCACAGTTGCGACAGCTTGGCCAGCATCTGGTCGCTGGTCTGGATGGCCTTGGAGTTCATCTCGTAGGCGCGCTGGGTCTGGATCATGTTGACCAGCTCCTCGACCACGTTGACGTTGGAGTTCTCCAGGAAGCCCTGCTTGATGATGCCCAGCCCGTTGGTGCCGGGCTCGGCCTGCTGCGGCGCGCCGGAGGCGGCCGATTCGCGGTACAGGTTCTGCCCTACCGGCTCCAGGCCGGCGGAGTTGACGAAGCTGGACATGGTCAGCTGCCCCACCTGCTGCGGTGTGGGGTTGCCGGCCACCGTCACGCTGACCAGGCCGGACTCGCTGATGCTGATGCTCTTGGCGTCCGCCGGCACCGTCACGCCGGGCTGGATCGGCAGGCCGGCGGATGTGACCACCCGGCCCTGCGAGTCGAGCTTGAACGAGCCGTCGCGGGTGTAGCCGGTGGTGCCGTCGGGCAGCTGCACCTCGAAGAAGCCGTTGCCGTCGATGGCCACGTCCAGGCTGTTGCCCGACTGCTGCAGGCTGCCCTGGGTGAAGTTGCGGCTGGTGGCCACCACGTTCACGCCCAGCCCCAGGTGCAGCCCGGTGGGCAACTGGTTTTCCTCGGTGGTCTGGGCGCCGACCTGGCGCAAGTTCTGGTAGATCAGGTCCTGGAAGACGGCGTTGTTGCGCTTGTAGCCGGTGGTCGAAACGTTGGACAGGTTGTGCGAGATCACGTCCAGCTGGGTCTGCTGGGCGGTCATGCCGGTCTTGGCGATCCACAGTGAATTCATCATGGCGGTATTCCTTCGGGGTAGGGCCGGCGTCAGCCGTTGAGGCTGAGCAGCTGGCCGGCGCTCTTGTCATCGCTCTCGGCGGTGGACAGCAGGCGCATCTGCTGCTCGAACTGGCGGGAGGCGGCGATCATTCCCACCATGCACTCCACTGCGTTCACGTTGGAGCCCTCCAGCACGCCGGCGCTCAGGCGGGCGTTGGGGTCGGCGGCCATGGGCTCGCCGCTGGCGGTGCGAAACAGGCCGTCGTCGCCGCGCCGGAGCGGGTCTTCGGCGGCCGGCGTTGCGAGTTTTAGGCGGCCCACGGCCTGCGCCGGCTGGCCGGCCACGCGGGCGCTCACCGTGCCGTCCGCGCCCAGCACCACCTCGGCGCCCTGCGGGATGTCGATGGGCGCGCCGCCGTCGGACAGCACGGCCAGGCCGGTGCTGGTGACCAGCTGGCCGGCGTTGGTCACCTGAAAGGAACCGGCGCGGGTGTAGCTCTCGGTGCCGTCCAGGCCCTGCACGGCGAACCAGGCATTGCCGTTCGCCATGGCGTCCAGCGGACGGCCCGTGGTCTGCGCCGGGCCGGGCGTGTCCACGTGGCCGGAGGTGGCCTCCAGGGCGAACACGCGGGTACTGGCGCCGCTGCCCTGCAGCGGCACCGAGCGGAAGTTGGACATCTCGGCCCGAAAGCCGGTGGTGGAGGCGTTGGCCAGGTTGTTGGCCAGCACCGCCTGGCGCTGCGCGGCGGCGCTGGCGCCGGTCATGGAGGTGTAGATGATGCGGTCCATGGCGGGGCTTTCCTTTCAGTGACCTACTGTGCTGCGGCTGCCCGCGGCATTTGAAGCTGGCGCGCCCGAAGCGCGGGCCGCCGCGCAAGGGCCGCCCCGCCGCGCTGGCGGCGTCCCCCCTCCCGCGCGTAGCGCGAGAGAAGGGGGGAAGCGGCGCAGCCGCTCAGGGGGGTCATCTCAAATTCACCAGGGTCGACATGACCTGGTCCTGCGTCTTGATGGTCTGGGCGTTGGCCTGGTAGGCGCGCTGGGCGGTCATCATGTTGACCAGCTCGGCCGTCAGGTCGACGTTGGAGTCCTCCAGCGCGCCGGCGCGCAGCGAGCCGAAGTTGCCGTCCGTGGGCGCGCCGAAGGTGGGCTGGCCCGATTCGTAGGTCTCCACCCAGGTGTTGCCGCCCATGGCCGCCAGGCCCTGGGTGTTGCGAAAGCTCGCCAGCACAACCTGGCCCTCGGCGCGGGTCACGCCGTTGGAGTAGCGCGTCAGGATGACGCCGTCGTCGCCGATGTTGATGCCCGTGAGCTGGCCCGAGGTGTAGCCGTCCTGCGTCAGCTCGGAGACGGCGAACTTGGTGCCGAACTGGGTCACGCCATCCAGGCTGATTTCCACGTTATAGGGCGGCAGGCCGTTGGGGTTGGGCGGGGTGGGGGTAATGGACAGCGGCAGCGTGAAGCCGGTGGCCGGCGGCGTGGCGGCCGGGCCGATGATGTTGCCGCTGTTGTCGAAGGTGATCTGGCCGATGGGCGTGGCCACCACCGGCGGCACGGCGTTGGGGTCGTCCAGCTCGGTGTACACGTCCCAGGTGTTGGCGCCGTTCTTCTCGAAGTACAGGTTGACCGGCTTGGCCACGCCCTGGCTGTCGTACACGTTGATCGAGGTGCCGTAGGTCGAGCGCGGCGTGGCCGGCACGGGCGGGGTGGCCGCGGGGTTGCCGGCGGCGTCGGGCGCGCGCGCATCCAGGTTGAAGGCGGCGGAGATCTTCGTGGTCTGTTTGGCGGGAATGGGCGCCGAGGTCGGGAAGGTGAGCGGACTGGCGGTGCTGGACGTGCGCACGCCGGTGTCCGGGTCGGTGGGGTAGCCCATGACCTTGGCGCCGCTGTTGGTCACCACGTTGCCGAAGGTGTCCAGCTTGAACGAGCCGTCGCGGGTATAGCCGCGCGAACCGTCGGGCATCTGCAGCGTGAAGAAGCCATTGCCGTTGATGGCCACGTCCAGGCTGTTGCCGGTCACCGTCAGGTTGCCCTGGTTGAACTGCTGGGCGATGGCGCCGACCTCCACCCCGATGCCGGAGTTGATGCCCCCGGCGGTGCCGACCGCCGAGGCCACCATGGCGGCGAATTCGGTGCGCGAGGACTTGAAGCCCGTGGTGTTGGAGTTGGCGATGTTGTGGCCGATCACGTCGAGGTTCTTGGCCGAGGCGTTCAGGCCCGACAGGCCTTGCTGGAAACCCATGGTGTGCTCCTGGTGTGCGGTGGGTGTGTCTTGTCGGAAAAGGTGTGCGTCAGAGCACGCCGTGGACGTTGGCGTAGTTGACGACTTCGCCGTTGGCCAGCGTCAGGGTCAGCGCGCCGGAGCTGGAGCCCGTCGCCACCACCTGCGACTGCATGAGCGGCATGCTGGCGACGGCGCCCTCCTTGCTGGTAGCGGTGATGCGAAAGCGCAGGTCGGACGCGTTGCCGCTGTATTTGCTGGCGTCCCACTCGAAGTCGTTTCGGCCTTTGTCCAACGCGCCCATGTCGATGGTGTCGACCACCACGCCGCCGGGCGTGACGACCTCCACCTTGACGTCGGTGGCGGCGCCGCCCAGGACGAAGGCGCCCTTGGCCTGGCCTTCCTCGTCCACGGCCAGGCGGTCGCCCTCGGTCAGCACCGAGCGGCCGATCATGCTGATGCCCTGGATCTGCTGCATGGTGCTGAACTGCTCGGCCATGGTCTGCATGGTCAGGTTCAGCGTCTGCAGGCCCGTCACCGTGTTGATCTGCGCCATCTGCGTGGTCATCTGGGCGTTGTCCAGCGGGTTCATCGGGTCCTGGTTGTTCAGCTGGGCGACCAGCAGCTTCAGGAACCGGTCCTGCATGGCGGCCGGGTCGTTGGCGGCCTGGGCCGAAGCCTCGGTGTTGACGGTGGCCGTGGTGCCGACTGGATTGAGGATCATGGTCACTGTCCCATCTGCAGGGTCTTGAGCAGCAGCGTCTTGGCCGTGTTCATGACCTCGACGTTGTTCTGGTAGGAGCGCGAGGCGGAGATCATGTTGACCATCTCCTCCACCGCGTTCACGTTGGAATGCGTCACGTAGCCCTCGGCATCGGCCATCGGGTTGGCCGGGTCGTGCACCCGGCGGCCGGGCACGTCGCTTTCCTGGACGGCGGCCACGCGCACGCCGGCCGAGCTGTCGGCGCCCATCGGGGCAGTCTGGAAGACCACCTGGCGCGCCTTGTAGGCCTGGCCGTCCGGGCCGGCCACGGCATCCACGTTGGCCAGGTTGCTGGCGACCACGTTCAGGCGCTGGGACTGCGCACTGATGGCGCTGCCGGAGACGTTGAAGATGGAGAACATCGACATGGTGAAACTGCCTCCTTACTGCCCCTGGATGGCGCTGAGCATGGTCTTGGAATGGCCGTTGATGAAGCGCAGCGTGGCCTCGTAGCGCACGGCGTTGTCCACGAAGGCGGCGCGCTCGCGGTCCATGTCCACGCTGTTGTTGTCCAGGCTGGGCTGCGACTGCATGGCGTAGCCCAGCGTGCTGGCCTGGCTGCCCAGCTCGCCCACGGCCGGCAGCGGGATGTGGCGCGCATCGCTGGTGCTGTGCTGGCGCAGGCTGCTGGCGGCGCCGCCCTGCTGCTCGGCCACGGCGCGCATGGCGTCGGAGAACTTGAAGTCCCGCGCCACGTAGCCGGGCGTGTCGGCGTTGGCGATGTTGCTCGCGATGGTGCGCTGGCGCTCGGAGCGCAGCAGCAGCGCGCTGCCGTGCAGGTCCACTTGGCGGGTCAGCTTGTCGAGCATGGAAAAGGCCTCGGTCGGTGCGGTGAAATGGGTGGCGGGGAGGGCGGAAAAGGGCGCCTTGGGGCGTGGCCCGATTATGGAAATCGCCCCCGTTTCCTAAAGCGCGAAGAACGCAGCGTTTGGCCCGCTGTTCGCCGCTTTCGCGCGCCGCGCCGCGCCTACAGTGCCAGGCGTGAAAAAGACTTGCCGCCGAGGCCGCCTAGCGATGGTCCCGGCCGGCGTTTGGAGCCCTGCCATGCCTTCGCCTTCGTTCGTCCGCCCTTTGCCTTTCCTTCGTCCCGCGCTGCTGGCGCTTGCGCTGGCCTGCGCCGGCGCGGCGTGGTCACAGCAGCAGGCCCCGGCCGAAGACCTGGGCGCGCTGTCGCAGCGCTGGGTGGACGAGGCGCTGCACCAGGTGCAGGCCGGCGGCGCGTTGCCGCTGCGCATGGAGGTCGAGGTGGGGGCGCTGGACTCGCGCCTGCGCCTGGCGCCCTGCGAGCGGGTCGAGCCCTACCTGCCCACCGGCGCGCGCCTGTGGGGCCGCACCCGGCTGGGCCTGCGCTGCGTGCAGGGGGCCACGCGCTGGAACGTGTTCCTGCCCATCACCGTGAAGGCCTATGGCCCGGCATGGGTGCTGGCCGGCAGCGTGGCCGCCGGCGCGACGTTGAGCGAGCAGGACGCCGTGCAGGCCGAGGTGGACTGGGCGGCCGAGCCGGCCGCCGTCCTGGCCAACCCCGAGGCCTGGGTGGGCCAGACCGCCACGCGCACGCTCAGCCCCGGCCAGCCGTTGCGCCAGGGCATGGTGCGCGCGCCCGAGTTGTTCAAGGCCGGCACACCGGTGCGGGTGGTGGCGCAGGGCCCGGGCTACGCCGTGACCTCCTCCGGCCAGGCCATGACAGCGGGCGCTGCAGGGCAGAATGTGCGCATACGCATGTCCAATGGCAAGGTAATCAGTGGAATTGTGTCCGATGATGGAACGGTGCAAGCCACGCTCTAGGCACTTTTTGCCCGGTTTGCCCTAAAGTTCACGCTCCGCTGGTCGATGAACAGGCCACTGGCCCCATCTGAGGGGTGGTGGAGAGTGTGATGAAAATTACTGGCAACAACCCGGAACTACCCAACGCCCGCTCGGCGCAGGCCGTGGCTGCTCGCCAGCAGGGCAAGGCCGCCGCGCCCGCACCCGCCGCCGAGGCGGCCGCGCAGGGTGCCCAGCGCGCCGCTGCCGGCGCCGGCGTGCCGGTCACGCTGTCCAGCAATGTGCGGGCCGTAGAGCCCGGCCGGCAGTCGGCCGACTTCGATGCCGCCAAGGTCAAGGCCGTGAAGGCCGCCATCGAGAACGGCACCTTCCGCGTCGACGCCGAGGCCGTGGCCGACAAGCTGCTGGCCAACGCCTTCGAGACCCTGTCGCGCAGCCAGCAAGGCTGACCCTACACTTGCGCATGGCCGCGCAAGACCCCCTCTCCCCTATTGAAGCGCAGCTGCAGGCATTGCAGGCTGCGCTTTTGTCTTCCGACCCCATCACGCTGGAGCAGGGCGCCCTGGCCCTGCGCGAGGCCGCAGCCTCGCTGGTGCAGGCACAGCAGGGCCAGACGCTGGACGAGCCTGCGCAAGCCCGCCTGCGCGCCATCGCTGCCCAGCTGGCCCAGGTGCGTGAGCAGCTGGCACGGGTGCTGGCCCTGTCCGAGCGCCAGGCCGCCTCGCTGCTGCCGCCCGTGGACCCCGTCACTTACGGCCCCACCACGGCCACGCCCGCGCGCATCTACCGCGCTCCCGGTTGATTTTTTTGCTATTGAATCGAGAGCTGCTAGCGCTTGCCCAGCAAGCGCTGAAGCCCGATTTGGCCTTAAAAAGGGAGGGGCCTCAAACGCGCCCCAGCCAGCGGGCGCCGCGGCTGCGCCTACCGCACCAAGTGAATGGTGCTATTGATTCAAGAGCTGCCAACGCTTACCCAGTAAGCGCCAGAGCCCGATTGGGCCCAAACCAGGGCAATCCACCAACGCCCCCGCCCACCCAAGCCAGCAGACGCCGTGGATCCGGCTTCGCCGGTCCAGTGGCGTCGTCCCCCTTCCCGAATGGCGCAGCCATTCGAGAGAAGGGGGAAGCCGCGTAAGCGGCGCAGGGGGTTGCCCCTCTAGTGCCCCCGCATCTTGGTGCGCAGGCGCGCGATGGCCTGGCTGTGCAGCTGGCACACGCGCGATTCGGTCACGCCCAGCACGGCGGCGATTTCCTTGAGGTTCATGTCCTGCTCGTAGTACATGCCCATGATGTACTGCTCGCGCTCGGGCAGCGCCTTGATGGCGGCCACCAGCGAGGCGCGCAGGCGCTGGTCGCGCAGCACGGCCATGGGGTCGGCGTCCTCGTCGGCGACGTGGCGGTCCAGAAAACCTTCCTCGTCGTCGTCGCCGTGGTGCATGTCCTCCAGGTAGACCAGCTGCGTGCCGCGCACCTTGCCCAGCAGGCTCTGGTAGTCGGGCAGGCTCATACCGAGCTCCTGGGCGATCTCGGATTCCAGCGGGCTGCGGCCCAGGCGCTGCTCGGCGCGGCGCAGGGCCTGCTCGATCTCCTTTTGGCTCTTGCGCGAGCTGCGGCTCATCCAGTCGCCGCCGCGCAGCTCGTCGAGCATGGCACCGCGGATGCGCTGGCTGGCAAAGGTCTCGAACTGCACGCCCTGCGCGACCTCGTAGCGCGACAGCGCGTCGGTCAGGCCGATCATGCCGACCTGGATCAGGTCGTCCAGCTCCACGTTGGGCGGGAGCTTGGCGATCATGTGGTGGGCGATGCGGCGCACCAGCGGCAGGTGCTGGGCGAGCAGTGCATCGCGGTCGAGCTGGCCTTTCGCGGTGTACATGGTGGCGTTCAGTGGCTCTGGTCCGAAAGGGTGGGGGCCGGGTCCATGGTGCATGCGTTCTCCAGCAGCTGCAAGGCCAGGCGCTGAATGTCCTGCACCCGCCCGGCGGCAATCGCCGTGGTGTGCAGCTGCAGGCCCAGGTGGCTGAGCGCGCTGCGCTGCAGTGTGTCCAGCGCCTCGGCTGTCTGCCGCCCGGGCGTCTGCACCTGCGGCGGGCGGATGGAGGCCACCGTGCAGCGGGGCAGGCCGGCGTGCAGCGCCAGGTGCTTGAGCTGGCGGTAGCTGGCCACCATGCCCTGGGCGCCCGGCCCGGTCATGACCAGCGGCACGCTGCGGCTGGCACGCAACAGCGGCGCCAGCAGCTCGGCGCCGGCATACAGCACGGCCACGGCGTAGCTGCGAAACAGCCCGGCGATCAGCGGCAAAGCCGCCTGGCCGGCGTGCGGCGCATGGGCCAGCCGGGCCAGTCCGCGCGCGGCAGGCACCACGGCCAGCGCGGCGCCGGGAGCGGCGTCCGCGCCGCCGGGCCAGGGCAGGCCGTCGAGCAGGTGCAGCAGGCCGGGGGCGCGCTCGCTTTCCTGCGCCGTGCCGTCCAGCACCACGGGCGGGTAGGACAGGCGCTGCAGGGCCGAGCACAGCTGCCACAGCATCTCCAGCTCGACGCTGCCGGCGCCGGGCTGGCTGACCACGGGCAACAGGCGCAGCTGCTGCTCGGGCGCAAAGCCCTGCAGGCCGGTGGCCTGGTGGACGGGGGTATCAAGCCACATCGACCAGCCCCTGCTCGCCGGCCGCAGCGGCAGCGGGCGAGAAGAAGAAGTTGAGTTCGGCCTCCTTGGGGTCGAACGCGGAGCGCACGCTGGTGCGCATGGAGGCGCCGACCAGCTTGCGCGCGTCGGCAGCTTCCCAGTCCTCGGGCACGCGCTGGCCGTTGGTCACGCCGCGCAGCACCATCTGGTGGCGGATCAGCGCGTCCAGCGCCGGGCCCAGCTTCACGGCTTCGTCCACCTTGGACAGGATGGCCTGCTGCGTGCCGGCGGTCTTGAAGCCGGTGAACACGTCGTCCAGCGTGTCGCCGTGGCTGCTGGCGTTGAGCACCAGCAGGCGGTTCACGCCGGGCAGCTCCAGCACGTCCAGCAGGTCGCGCTTGCGCGGGTCGCGCGGGGCCACGCCGGTGGTGTCGATCAGCACCATTTTCTTGTTGGCCAGCAGGCCCAGCAGGTCCTGCAGCGCGGCGCGGTCGTGCGCCAGGTGGGCCACCACGCCCAGCATGCGGCCGTAGGAGCGCAGCTGCTCGTGCGCGCCGACGCGGTAGGTGTCCAGCGTGATCAGGCCCACGCTGCCCGGGCCGTGGATGCGTGCGCACAGCGCGGCCAGCTTGGCGGTGGTGGTGGTCTTGCCCACCCCGGTGGCGCCCACCATGGCCCAGATGCCACCTTGCTCGTACAGCGGCACGCTGGCGGCGTCGGTGCGCAGGTTGCGCTCCAGCACGTCCATCAGCCAGCGCACGGCGTCGGCGGCGCCCAGGTGCTCGGGCAGGTGCTCCAGCACGGCGCGCGACAGCGCGGGCGAGAAGCCCGCCCGGATGAGCTTGAGCATCAGGTTGGACTGGATCGGGTTCTGCCGCGCCTGCCCCAGCCAGGCCAGGGTGTTGAAGCGCTCCTCGATCAGGTCCTTCATGGACTGCAGCTCCTTCATCAGGTGCTGCTGGCCGTTGGCCGCGGCCAGCGTGGGCGCGGCGGCGGCGGGCGCCGGCTGGGGCCGGCGCGCCGTAGGCGTGTTGATCTGCTCGGCTCCCAGCGCGGCATGCATGGCCGGGCGCAGCGGGTTGTGGCGGGGCAGCTGGGGGGCAGCAGCGACAGGCGCGGGCGGCTCGAAGGCCGGGGCGCTGGCGCGGGCGAAGGTGGGCTGCGGCGGCTCGGGCAGCGCGGCCGGGGCCGTGCCGTTCATGGCCTCGTGGCGGCGGCGCAGCATGCGCTCGCGCACGTAGTCCTGGAAGGACAGGGTGCTCATGGCCAGCTGCTCGGTGTCCTGCGCGACGGCGCTGCGGGCGGGGGTGGGCTGCGGACGCGCGGCGGCGGGGCGCTGCTGCTGCAGGCGCACGGGGCTGGCGGCCAGGTCGGCGGCGCGCTCCTGCAGGCGGCTGGCCGGGGCGGCAGCGGCGGTGGGCACGTGCGCCTCGCCGGCCTGCAGCGTGGACAGGGTGTCCTCGGCGGTGGCCATGACCTCCACGCCGCCGGCGACCTGGCGGTTGGACAGGATCAGCGTGCCGTCGCCGAAGGCCATGCGCGCCTTGGCCAGGGCCTCGCGGGCGGTGGGTGCGGTAAAGCGTCGGATGTTCATGCTGTTGCGCCTTGGAGGATGGGGCCGATGCGGATGGTGTGGGTTTCAGGGATTTCGCTGTGCGCCAGCACCTGCAGGCGCGGCGCCACGCGGCGCACCAGGCGGGCGATGGAGCTGCGGATGGCGTCGGGCACCAGCAGGCAGGCGGGCAGGCCCAGCTCTTCCTGCTTCATGGCGACCTGGGCGGCCTTTTGCGTCAGCAGGTCGGCCACGCCGGGGTCCAGCGCCGGGCTGGCGGCATTGCCCAGGGCCTGCATCAGCAGGCGCTCCAGGCCGGGTTCGATGGCGATCACGCTCAACTCGCGCGCCGGGCCGTAGATCTGCTGCACGATGGCCGGGGCCAGGGCGATGCGCACGCGGCGCGCCAGCTCGGCCGGGTCCTGCGTGCTGCCGGCATGCTCGGCCAGCGTCTCGATGATGGTGCGGATGTCGCGGATGTGCACGGACTCCTCCAGCAGCAGCTGCAGCACCTTCTGGAAGGTTGTGATGGAGACCAGCTTGGGCACGACTTCCTCGATCAGTTTGGGGGCCAGGCGCGTCACGTGTTCCACCAGCTGCTGCGTCTCGGTACGCGACAGCAGGCGTGCGGCCTGCACTTGCATCAAGTGTGACAAATGGGTGGCCATCACGGTTTCCGGATCAACGACGGTAAAACCGGCCATTTGCGCGGCTTCGCGCTGACCCGCGTCGATCCACTTGGCCGGCAGGCCGAAGGCCGGGTCGGTGGTGGCGGTGCCAATCAGCGGGGTGGTGATGCCCCCCGGGTTGATGGCCAGGAACATGCCGGGGAAGGCCTCGCCCTCGCCCACCACCACGCCGCGCAGCAGGATGCGGTAGGCGCTGGGCTTCAGTTCCAGGTTGTCGCGCACGTGCACGGCCGGCGGCAGAAAGCCCACCTCCTGGGCGAACTTGCGCCGCACGCCCTTGATGCGCGTGAGCAGGTCGCCCTGGCGGTTCTTGTCCACGAGGGCGATCAGGCGGTACCCCAGCTCCAGGCCGAGCAGGTCCACGGGCTGCAGGTCGTCCCAGCTGGCCTCGCCGTCGCTGGCCGGTGCGGGCGGGGCCTCTTCGACTGGCGCGGGCCGGCGCTGGCGCTGCAGCACCAGCCAGGCCACCCAGCCCAGGGCCGCGCCCATGATCAGAAACACGGCGTGCGGCATGCCCGGGATCAGTCCCAGCAGCACCAGAATGCCGCCGGTGACGCCCAGCACGCGCGGCGACATGAACAGCTGCTGCACGATCTGCTGCCCCATGTCGTTGTCCTTGCCCACGCGCGAGATCACCATCGCGGCGGCCACGGAGATGAGCAGGCCCGGGATCTGCGCCACCAGCGCGTCGCCCACCGCCAGCAGGATGTAGCTGTCGGCCGCGTCGCCCGCCGACAGCCCGTGCGACAGCATGCCGATGGCGAAGCCGCCGATGATGTTGATGATCAGGATCAGGATGCCGGCCACGGCGTCGCCGCGCACGAACTTGCTGGCGCCGTCCATGGAGCCGAAGAAGTTGGCCTCCTCCTGCACCTCGGCACGGCGGCGCTTGGCCTCTTTTTCGTCGATCAGGCCGGCGTTCAGGTCGGCATCCACGGCCATCTGCTTGCCGGGCATGGCGTCCAGCGTGAAGCGCGCCGAGACCTCGGCGATACGCTCGGCACCCTTGGTCACCACCACAAAGTTGATGACCACCAGGATGGCGAACACGATCAGGCCCACGGCGAAGTTGCCGCCGATCAGGAAGTGCCCGAAGGCCTCGATCACCTTGCCGGCCGCGCCCGGGCCGGTGTGGCCGTCCAGCAGCACCACGCGGGTGGAGGCCACGTTCAGCGACAGCCGCATCAGCGTGGTCAGGAGCAGTACCGAAGGGAAGGCGGCGAAGTCCAGCGGCCGCAGCATGTACGCCGCCACCATCATCACCATCAGCGCCACGGCGATGTTCAGGGTGAAGAAGGTGTCCAGCAGCCACGCGGGAATAGGCAGCACCATCAGCGCCAGGATGGCCACCACCAGCAGCGGCGCGGCCAGGCCCTGCAGCATGGGGCGGCTGTTGCCAGCCCACTGGCGGACGGAGTTCATCGGGGAAGCGGTCATGGTCGTCGTGCGTTACTCGGCGGGGGTGGCACGCGCGCCGCGGCGGCGCGCGGCCGGGCGCTGCGCCTGGGGCGAGTGCGGGTCCAGCTCGGGGGGGACTTGCGGGTCGGGCAGTTCGCCCGGCATGCGGCCTTCGCCGCGCAGCGCGGCCTTCAGGCGGTAGACATAGGCCAGCACCTGCGCCACCGCGGTGTACAGCTGGGCGGGGATGGGCTGCTCCAGCTCGGCGTGGGCATACAGCGCGCGCGCCAGCATGGGCGACTGCAGCACCGGCACGCCGTGTGCCTGCGCCACCTCGCGGATCTTGAAGGCCAGCAGGTCCGTGCCCTTGGAGACCACCTGCGGCGCGCCCATGGCGGCCTCGTCGTACTTGAGCGCCACGGCGTAATGCGTCGGGTTCATGACCACGAAGTCGGCCTTGGGCACGGCGGAGATGCTGGCCCGGTCGGCGATCTCCCGCGCGCGCTGGCGCATGCGGCCCTTGAGCTGCGGGTTACCGTCGCTTTCCTTGTGCTCCTGCTTGACCTCCTCATGGCTCATCTTCAGGCGCGACTTGAAGAAGTAGGCCTGCAGCGGCACGTCCACCACGGCGAACAGGAACACCACCAGCAGCAGCAGCGCCGCCCCGGAAACCAGCCACTGCCCGGCCATGCGCAGCGCCACCGGCGAGGGCTGCAGCACCAGCGCGGTCATGGTCTGCAGGCTGTCGCCCATGATCTTCCAGGCCACGAAGGCCAGGATGGCCGTCATCAGCACCATCTTGGCCACGTTGGCCAGTTGCTGCTTGGAAAACAGGTTGGCCGCGCCCTTGAGCGGGTTGAGCCGGTTGAACTGCGGCGAGATGGGTTTGAAGCTGAAGACCAGACCGCCCGCGCCCACGCCCGCCAGCAGGGCGGCGGCGCTGGTCAGCACGGCGAACAGCGCGCTGCCGGCCACGCCCAGCACCACCGCGGGTTTCAGCCGCGCCAGCATCTGGGCCGGGGCCTGCACGGTGGCTGCGTCGAACACCAGGCTCTGGCGCAGCGTGCGCTCCAGGTATTCGACGAACCAGGGCGCCAGCAGCAGCAGCGCCAGCCCGCCCACGCCCAGGATGGCCAGGTGCGAGAGATCGCGCGAGCGCGCTGCCTGCCCGTCCTGGCGGGTCTTTTGCAGCTTGCGCTCGGTAGCGGGAAGGTTTTTGTCCTGGCTGGAGTCCATGGTGGCGTGACTTTGCGGGTCACGCCATTGTCGGAAGCGGCAGGAAAAGCTAAAGCCCGAATAGAGGGGCCGGGGGGGCGTATCTCACGGCACTCCAGCCATCGGGGGAATCGTCAAAATTGATAGCTGCCCGCGCTTGATTGGCGGGCGCTGGAGGCCGATTTGGCTTGAAATTCCGTGGTCAGAACCCCAAACTGGCCAGCAGATCGTCCACCTGCGACTGGCTGGTCACCACGTCGGCCGCGGCCTCGGGGTTGACCACCGGGCCCTGCAGGCGCTCGTTGCGCGGCTCGGCGGCAGGTGGCGGGGTGGCGCCGGGCGGGGCGGTCTGCAGCAGCAGCTGCACCAGCTGCTCCTCGATGGTGGCGGCCAGGTTGACCACGCGCGCGATCACCTGCCCGGTGAGGTCGTGAAAATCCTGGGCCATCATGATCTCGGTCAGGTGCGTATCCGCCTCCTGCGTGACGCGCTCCACGTCGGTCAGGAAGTTGTAGATATCGCCCTTGGCCACGGCGGCCACCGGGTCGGCCACCAGGGCGGTGACCACGCGGCGCGTCTCGCTGGCGATGTAGTCGTGCTGCGCCTTGGCCTGCTCCACGCGGCCCAGCACCTTCTCGGCCGCCTCGCCCGTCAGCCGGGCAATGTAGGACAGGCGGCTTTGCGCGTCGGGCAGCTCGCCCATGGTGCCGCGCAGCTGGTCGGCATAGCCCAGCTCGTTGAGTGCGGTGTGCAGCTGGCGCGTGAGCTGGCCTATCTTGAGATGGACGTCCTGCTCGCCCTCGGCGGGGCTGCTGCTGGCTTCCTCCATGGCTTACATCCCCATCTTCTTGAGGATCAGGTTGACCTTTTCCTCCAGGGTGGCCTTGGTGAAAGGCTTGACGATGTAGCCGGCGGCACCGCCCTGGGCGGCGGCGACGATGTCTTCCTTGCGCGCCTCGGCAGTGACCATCAGCACCGGCAGGTGCTTGAGCTTGTCGTCCTGCTTGATCTCGCTGAGCAGCTGAAAGCCGTTCATGTTGGGCATGTTGATGTCCGTGACCACGAAGTCGAACTTGCTGTTGCGCAGCTTGTTGAGCGCGGCCACGCCGTCCTCGGCCTCGTCGGCGTCGGCAAAGCCGCTTTCCTTGAGCAGGTTGCGCACGATGCGCCGCATGGTGGAAAAGTCGTCAACGATCAGAAAACGAAGGGCAGAAGACACGAAGGACCCTTTCGGTCGGAATTGCAGTAGCGGGCTATTGTGGGGAAGCTGCGTCGGCGTGACAAGTTGTTACTCATCCGGCGCCGCCGAGGCAGGATTGTCCGGGTTTTTGTCGCCGGCGGGTTTCAGAGGGATTAGCCCGGCCGGCTTACCCAGCAGGCGCTCCTCCGCCTCGTGCGTCAGCACGGTGATGGTGATGCGCCGGTTGACGGCGGCGCGCGGGTGCTCGGGCTCCAGCAGGTCGCTGGCGGCCAGGCCCACCACGCGCCCGAGCTTGCCGTCGGGCATGCCGGCGGCCACCAGTTCGCGGCGCGAGGCGTTGGCTCGGTCGGCCGACAGCTCCCAGTTGCTGTAGCCGCGCTCGCCGTTGCCGTAGGGCGCGGCATCGGTGTGGCCGGCTAGGCTGATGCGGTTTTCGACCCCGCCCAAGGCGGCGCCGATCTCGCGCAGGATGTCGCGCATATAGGGTTTCACCAGGGCGCTGCCGCTGTCAAACATGGGCCGCGCCTGGTCGTCCACGATCTGGATCTGCAGGCCGTCGGGCGTCACGTCGATGCGGATCTGCGAACGGTATTCATTCAGGCGCGGGTTCTCGGTGATCAGGGCGTCGATCTTGGCCTGCAGCGCCTTGATGCGCTGGGCGTCGAGCCTGGCACGCTCGGCACGCGCCGTCTCCAGGCTGGTGCGGCGGTTGGTGGCGCTGTCGTCGTCGGAGCGGCGCACCTGGCCATGCACCTTGGACAGGTCGTTGCCCCCGCCCGGGATGATGCTGGAGCTGTTGCCCGCCCCGTCGCCGCCCTGCATCGACACCTTCAGCGGCGACGAAAAATACTCCGCGATGCCCTGCAGCTCGCCCTTGGCCGTGGAGCCCAGCAGCCACATGAGCAAAAAGAACGCCATCATGGCCGTCACGAAGTCGGCATAGGCGATCTTCCACGCGCCGCCGTGCGGGGCGTGGCCGCCTTTCTTGACGCGCTTGATGATGATGGGCTGGAGTTTCTTCTCGGCCATATTCAGCGCTCCCCGAGCCTGCACGTCGCCCGCAACGCACCAAACCGGCGCAGGCCAGGCCAGCGGGCGGCCAGCAAGGGCCGGCCCGCGGCATAGGCCGTCGTCCCTCTCGGGGGGAAAGCGCGAAACGACTCAGGGGGGGTCATTTCTTGCCCTTGACGTGGGCTTCGAGCTCGGCAAAGCCCGGGCGGTCGCCTGAGAACAGCACCTTGCGGCCAAACTCGATGGCCGTGGCTGGGTTGTAGCCCTGCATGCTGGCCAGCAGCGTGGATTTGATGCAGGCAAATTCCTTGGCGGCGTCCTCGGCGCGCTGCTCCAGCAGGCCGGCCAGCGGCTCCACCGCGCCGTAGGCCAGCAGGATGCCCAGGAAGGTGCCTACCAGCGCCGAGGCGATCATGCCGCCCAGCACCGCCGGGGGCTGGCCCACCGAGCCCATGGTGTTCACCACGCCCAGCACGGCGGCCACGATGCCGAAGGCCGGCAGGGCGCCGGCCAGGCGCGTGAGCGCGGCCACGGGGGCGTGCGTTTCCTGGTGGTGCGTCTCGATCTCGCTGTCCATCAGCGACTCGATCTCGTGGGCGTTCAGGTTGCCCGAGACCATCATGCGCAGGTAGTCGGTGGTGAACTCGATCACGTGGTGGTCGCTGCCCACGGTGGGGAATTTCTTGAACAGCTCGGACTTTTCCGGCTCTTCCACGTCCTGCTCGATGGCCATCAGGCCTTCCTTGCGCGCCTTTTGCAGGATTTCATAGAGCATGGCCAGCAGCTCCATGTAGCGCGCCTTGGTGTACTTGTTGCCCTTGAGCACCTTGGGCAGCGAGGCGAACGTGGCCTTCAGCACCTTGGGCTGGTTATTCACGATGAAGGCGCCCAGGGCGGCGCCGCCGATGGTGATCATTTCAAAGGGGAGGGCCTCCAGCAACACCTTGATGTTGCCGCCGTGGGCGATGAACACCCCGAAGACGGCGCCGAAGGTGATGAGGTAGCCGAGGATGACGAACATGCTTCGTTTGGAAGAGGGCCATCCCTAAGGGCGGCGTGGCGCGCCGGGGCAGCGCGGAAGGTCAGTGTTTCGGATTGTGGCAGGCAAAAATAAAGGATTGCATTTGCACGCGGCGCGGCCTCCGCCCACCGCGTGCGGCTGGGTATATGGGTAAAAACCGGCTCCGGCGCTTATCCATCAAGTGTCAGCAGCTATTGAAAATATAGCGAAACCAGTTCGTTGCCCCCTCAACCCTTGAGCAGTGCCAGCACGCCCTGCGGAATCTGGTTGGCCTGGGCCACCATGGCGGTGCCGGCCTGCTGCAGGATCTGGGTGCGCGACAGGTTGGCCGTTTCGGCCGCGAAGTCGGCGTCCTGGATGCGGCTGCGCGAGGCGGACATGTTTTCCGACGAGGTGTTCAGGTTGGCAATGGCCGTTTCAAAGCGGGCCTGCAGGGCGCCGAAGCTGGCGCGCTGGCCGTTCACGGCGGCTAGGGCGGAGTCGATGATCTTCAGAGCCTTGGTGGAACCGTCGACTGTGGATACATCGATCTGATCTACGGAATTGAGCGTTGCCGTTGTAGTGCCAGTCCCGAATGCGTTGACTACGGGCGCAGTTACCGCGCCGCTGACCGTGCTGAACCCCTTGTCGGAGGAGAGCTGCACCGTGCCCGATGCCGTAACGCCAAGCCCAACAGTTGCAAGGCCAAGACCTGCTGCCGAAACAGGAGCAGCAAAAGTGCCGTCGCTTTTAGCTGCTGCTAGCTCAACGCTTGAAGCTGCAGCTGCAGAATTGTTCACCAAGCGGATGTTGTCGCCGGCTTCGTTAGTCAGGGTAATCTTGCCTTCGGTGAGCTTGGCGGTGACACCCGTTTGCGAAGAGACATCATTGATCGCCTTTACGGCTTCATTCAGGTTCCCTCCGGAGACACTGAAACTGACATTAGCTGCTGTCTTATTGCTCGATTCGATTGCCAGTGAATAGGCGCCGTCTATCAGCCCCAGTTGCGCCAATGTACGCGCAGAAGCGCTCACGCCGGTTTTCTCGGTCTGACCATTGATGGCTGCAGCAATCTCTGCTGCACTGTCGGTTGCGGCCAGCCCTTGGATCGTGGCCGACTCCAAACCATTGATAGTCAAGGCTGTACCAATTTGGGGAGTAACTGCAGTGCCTCGCGCTGCACTATCGTCTGCAACAGCCTGCCCCGCTGAGTTCATCAATTGAGCACCATATGTGCCGGTGCGGAAGTTGCCTGTGGTGGCCGTGATGGTTTGGTTGGCGTTGGCCCCCACCTGGAACGTGGCCGAGCCGAACGAGCCGTCGAGCAGCTTCTGGCCGTTGAACTCGGTCGTCACCGCCATGCGGTCCAGCTCGGACAGCAGCTGGCCCACTTCGGCCTGGATGGCCTTGCGGTCGCTGGCCGAGTTGGTGGCGTTGGCCGACTGCACCGCCAGCTCGCGCACCCGCTGCAGGATGTTGCCGGCGCCAGCCAGCGCGCTTTCAGCCACCTGCGACAGCGAGATGCCGTCGTTGGCGTTGCGCGCCGCCTGGTTCAGGCCGCGGATTTGCGCCGTGAAGCGCTCGGAGATGGCCAGGCCGGCGGCATCGTCCTTGGCGCTGTTGATGCGCAGGCCCGACGACAGGCGCTGAATCGAGGTGTTGAGCGAACCCTGGCTCACGCCCAGGTTGCGCTGGGCGGTGAGCGAGGCGACGTTGGTGTTGATCGTGGATGCCATGGCAAGACTCCTGCGGGGCTTCGGTTCGGTGGGTGCTGCCAGCTAAGGGCAGCAGCCCTGGCGGCGGACGGTGGGAGACGATGCTGGCGATTGTGGTGACGCGCCGCCGCGGCGTTGGCGCGATAAACGGCGCAAAAACCGGCCAATCCGTGCGTTAGCGCCCTAAAGTTTTCCAAGCACGATCCGAAAACACATTCAACGGGACGTTTGAAACAAGGAGTGACGCCCCGCCGTTCCACAGCAAGGCCCACACAGGCACTGGGAACCCGCGCTGCTCAGGGATTGAGAGGCGCAGACGGCGGCAACGCCACATTCCAGCCACTTCTTTTGCAGGAGATTTGCAATGGCTTCCACCATCAACACCAACGTCGCCTCGCTCACCGCCCAGCGCAACCTGGGCATCAGCCAGAACTCCCTCAACACCTCCATCCAGCGCCTCTCGTCGGGCCTGCGCATCAACAGCGCCAAGGACGATGCCGCCGGCCTGGCCATCTCCGAGCGCTTCACCAGCCAGATCCGCGGCCTGAACCAGGCGGTGCGCAATGCCAACGACGGCATCTCGCTGGCCCAGACGGCCGAAGGCGCACTGAAGGCCTCGGGCGAGATCCTGCAGCGCGTGCGCGAGTTGTCGGTGCAGTCGGCCAACGCCACCAACTCGGCGTCCGACCGCAAGGCCATCCAGGCCGAAGTGGGCCAGCTGCTGTCCGAAATGGACCGTATCTCGCAAACCACCGAGTTCAATGGACAGAAGCTGCTGGATGGCTCGTTCGGCTCGGCCACTTTCCAGGTGGGCGCCAACGCCAACCAGACGATCACGGCCACTACGGGCAACTTCCGCACCTCCACCTATGGTGCGCAGTTGATGCAATCGAAGGGCCAGACGGTCGTCGATACGACGGCTGGCACGGAAGTGAAGCCAGCCATCGGTACCTCGGTGGACATCAACGGCCTGGAGAAAGCCAGTGTCACTCTTGGCGCTAACGATAGCGCGGCCACCGTGGCTTCCAAGGTGAACGAGAAGGCGGAGAAGACCGGTGTCACGGCTTCGGCACGCAATGTGTCGCAGCTGTCGGACCTTCAGGCAGGCCAGTCTTATTCGCTCGCCATCACGTCGAGCAACACGACGGCCGCCAACGTGACGTTCAGCGTATCCGCAGGGGGCGACCTGAGCGAGGCGGTGAAGGCCATCAATGATGTGTCTTCGCAGACGGGGGTCACTGCCAAGCTGGCTGAGGGCAAGATCACGCTGACCAATGAGGCGGGCGACAACATCCGCCTGGTCAACAACTCTGCAGCCGCTGCCGCCACCTTCAAGCTGGCCGCGTCGGATGGCGCCGGCGGCTTCGGCGCGGCTTCCGCGGCGGTGGCTAACGGCGGGTTCGGCGCCACTACCACGGGGACCGTGGAGTTGAACTCCGACAAGGGCTTCAGCACGGCTGTCGCTACGGCTGCCACTGGGGGTGCAGTAGACGTATTTCCCGGGACCTCGGCTGCAGCGAAGCTCAATTCGGTGGACCAGATCGACGTTTCCACGGTCGATGGCGCCACCAAGGCGCTGAAGATCATCGACTCCGCCCTGGCCGCCGTGAACAGCCAGCGCGCCAGCTTCGGTGCCCTGCAGTCGCGTTTCGAGACCGCAGTGAACAACCTGCAAACCTCGGCCGAGAACATGTCCGCCTCGCGCAGCCGCATCCAGGACGCCGACTTCGCGGCCGAAACCGCCAACCTGTCGCGCACGCAGATCCTGCAGCAGGCCGGCACCGCCATGGTGGCCCAGGCCAACCAGCTGCCCCAGGGCGTGCTGGCCCTGCTGCGCGGCTGATGAAGAAGGCATGAAGGCCGGGCCGGCTGGCCCAGGCCACTAGATAAGGCGCGGCGGTGGCATCAGTCACCGCCGCGCCTTGCCGTTTGGCAGGCCGGCGTGGTGGATTGGGGGCTTTCTGCCCCTCTTATCGCTGGCACCTGAAGCGGCAACGGCTTCGATAATGTCTGGCGTCGCGCGCTATGGGCGCCACGTCGGAACACATACAGGCAAAGGAGTGGAGTCATGGCAAGCTTTTCATCGATCGGCATTGGCCTGGGGGGCAACGTCGATGTCAATGCGCTGATCAAGGCTTCGGTCGATGCCGTCAAGATACCCATCACCAAGACCGGCGGCCTGCAGCAGCAGGCGGCGCTGACCAACTCCAAGGTCTCGGCGTTCGGGCAGTTCAAGTCGCTCGTCTCCACCCTGGCCGACGCCGCCGGCAAGCTGACCAGCGTGACGGGCTGGAATGGCGCCAAGGCTTCGTCCTCCAACGCCGAGGCGGTCAGCGTCAGCGCCTCGGGCGGCGCGGCGGCCACGTCTTTCAGCGTGCAGGTGCAAAGCCTGGCCACGGCGCAGTCGTCGATGTCTGCAACCATTGCGGCCAAGCAGACGGTGGGGGCGGGCACGCTGAGCCTGCAGGTGGGCGGCTGGGCGGGCGAGCCCAAGGCATTCACCGCGGGCACTGCCGCGGCGGTGAACATCGAGGTCAGCGCCACCGACACGCTGGCCGATGTGGCCAGCAAGATCAATGGTTCCAAGGCGGGCGTCACGGCCACCATCCTCACGGATGCGCAAGGCGAGCGGCTGCTGCTGCGCAGCTCTGCCACAGGCGAAGAGGCCGGCTATCAGCTGTCGGTGCAGGACGCCGATGGCGAAAACACCGACAACGCCGGCCTGTCGCGCCTGGTGGCGGGCATGAGCACCGAGTACGCGAAGAACGCCAGCGCCACGGTCAACGGGGTGGCCGTGAGCTCTGCCACCAATGCCTTCTCCGACACGGTGGCGGGGGTGACGTTCACAGCCCAGAAGGTGACGACCGAGCCGGTGACCATCACCGTGAGCAAGGACACCTCGGCCGTCAAGAAGAACATCGAGGACTTCGTTGCTGCGTATAACGCCGTCAACAGTGCGCTGAATGCCGCCACCAAGTACGACAAGGAAACCCAGACCAGCGCGTTGCTACAGGGCGACTCCACGGTGGTTGCTCTGCAAAATACGCTGCGCTCGGCCCTGCAGGCGGTGACGGGCTCGGGCGCGCTGCGCAACCTGTCGGCCGTGGGCGTGATTTCTGCGGGTGGCCTGGGGGCGGGCAATGTCTCGCCCGATGGTTCGCTGGAGCTGGACGCCACCAAGTTCAACAAGGCCATGGAAGACCCGGATGCGGTCAAGACCTTCTTCCGCGGCCCTGATGGCGGCAATGTGGCAGATGGCTTTGCCGGCAAGTTCAAGGCCGTGACGGACAAGCTGCTGGCTGCCGACGGCTTCTTCGCCACCAAGACCAAGACGTATGAGAACGCGCTCAAGCTCAACGCCAAGGAGGTCGAGCGCATCCTGGACCGTGCCGATCGCACCGAAAAAAGCCTGCAGCAGCGCTACACGGCGCTGGACACCAAGATGGCGTCGCTGAATGCGCTCAACGCCTACATCTCCCAGCAGGTGGCGACCTGGAACAAGTCCTCCAGCTGACGCGCAGGCCTTCAGTTTGCCGGCCAACTGCCGATAGATAGAGCAAGAGTCCAGCCTAGAGGAACACCGCCATGTTCACCCCGTTCGGCGCCAGATCCGCCAGCGCCTACCAGCGCATCAATGTCGAGACCAGCATGCACACCATCGACCAGCACCAACTGGTCAGCCTGCTGTATGAAGGGCTGATGTCCTCCATCGCCACGGCCCGCGGGGCGCTGGCGCGCGGCGATGTGCTGACCAAGTGCAACAGCGTCGCCAAGGCCGTGCGCATCCTCGAAGAAGGCCTGCTGACGGCGCTGGACCGGCAGGCCGGCGGCGAGGTGGCGGCCAACCTGGAGGCGGTGTACGACTACGCGCTGCGCCGCCTGATCCTGGCCAACGCACGCAATGACGACGCCATGCTGCAGGAAGTCATGGGCCTGATCGAGCCCATCGCCCTGGGCTGGAAGGAAATGAAAAACAACAAGGAAGCGGCCAACGAGGCGGTGCACCCTGCACTGGCGGAGGCCTGAGACATGCCCGAAATGCTCATCGACTACTACAAGGCCATCGAAGCCAGCAGCGCCCGGATGCTCGAAGCCGCCAAGCTCAAGGACTGGGACGAGGTGGTGCGTTGCGAGGGCGCCTGCGCGGTGCTGATCGAGCAGCTGCGCTTTCAGGCCGGCCAGCAGGAGCTGGCGCCCGAGCACCGCAAGGAAAAGACCCGCATCATGCAGCGCATCCTGCGCAACGACGCGCAGATCCGCATCCTGGCCGAGCCCTGGATGGCGCAGTTCGAGCACCTGTTCGAGGGCCAGCCGCAGGTAATGCACTGACTTTCGCGCGGCCCCCCGGGGCACGATGCGGCGTGGTGGCGCCGCCGTGCCTTGGTTCACCACTCCAAGGGTTTCAAGGGCGCAAAAAAAAGCCGGCACCGCAAGGTGGCCGGCTTTTTGTTTTATGAGTAAAAAGTGGCTCTAGCGCTTATGCAGCAAGCGCGAGCAGCTATGAAAAAATGAGTGATGGCAGGCCTTACACCTGCATGTTCATGATGTCGGTATAGGCCTGCACCATGCGGTTGCGCACGTGCAGCGTGGCCTGAAAGCCGATCTGCGCCTTTTGCATGGCGACCATGGTTTCCTCGAGGCTGACGTTGGGGTTCTCCAGCTGCACCTCCTGCTGCAGGGCGCCGGAGCGGTTCTGGGCGCTGCTGACGGACTGCAGGGCGTCCTTGAAGGCGGTGGCAAAACCGCCCTCCAGCCCACCCGTTCCTGGTTGAGGGGCGGTGGCGCGGCGGGCAAGCTGGGTGCCCGTCAAGGGGGCGGTGGTGCTGGAGATGCGCAGATCCATGGTGGCGGGCTCCGGTCGAAGTGGGGCCAATACGAAAAAACTGGCGCCATCGTAGGGCGCCAAGGCGCTGCCCATGGGTGGGAAATGATGGCCAAAGGCGCGCTTTATCGGGCGAACGGCGGCCGGGGGCGGCTTCCATAATCGCCGCACCGCCCATGGTCCGTGCCACGGGCGGCCCCCTTGTTCCTACCGCTGCCCACGATGACCACCGCCGTTGCCGAAGTTCCTGCCGTACCGACCCCCGCCGCCGCGCCGGGCCTGCTGCAGCGCCTGGGTGGCCTGGATCGGGCCGCGCGCTTGCGCTGGGGTGCGCTGGCCGCGCTGCTGGTGGTGGCGGCCATCGGCGCCTTCTTCTACAGCCGCCAGCCCGACTACCGGGTGCTGTTCGCCGGCGTGAACGACAAGGACGGCGGCGCCATCGTGGCGCAGCTGGCCCAGATGAACGTGCCCTACAAGTACAGCGAGGGCGGCGGCGCCATCCTGGTGCCGGCCGAGCGCGTGCACGACGTGCGCCTGCGCCTGGCCACGCAGGGCCTGCCCAAGGGTTCGGTCACCGGTTTCGAGGTGATGGAAAACAGCCGCTTCGGCGTCACGCAGTTTCAGGAGCGGCTGAATTTTCAGCGCGGGCTGGAGGGTGAGCTGACCCGCTCCATCCAGGCGCTGGCTTCGGTGCAAAGCGCCCGGGTGCATCTGGCGCTGCCCAACCAGAACGGCTTTTTCCGCGAACAGCAGAAACCCTCGGCCTCGGTGCTGGTCAGCTTGTATCCCGGACGTTTTCTGGACCGCGCGCAGCTCGCCGGCATCGTGCATCTGGTGGCCTCCAGCGTGCCTGAGCTGGCGCCGTCGGCCGTCAGCGTGCTGGACGACACCGGCAAGCTGTTGTCGCAGTCGCCAGACGGCGCCTCCGGCGCCAGCGTGGACGCGCAGCAACTGGCCTACGTGCAGCAGATCGAGGCGCAGTACACCCGCCGCATCGTCGACCTGCTGGAGCCGGTGGTGGGCCGGGGCAACGTGAAAGCCCAGGTCACCGCCGAGGTGGACTTCACCCAGACCGAATCGACCGTCGAGCAGCACCGCCCCAACCTGTCGCCCGACGCCAGCGCCGTGCGCAGCCAGCAGGTGGTGGAAACCGGCGGCGTGCCCGGCAGCCAGCCGCCCGCCGGCGTGCCCGGCGCGGTGAGCAACCAGCCGCCGCAGGCGGCCGGCGCTCCCGTCAACGGCCCGGCGCCGCAGCTTGCGGCCGCGGGCGGCGGTGGGCAGGGCACCAACCCGACCAAGCGCGAATCGGTGACCAACTACGAGGTGGACAAGACCACCCAGGTCACGCGCGGCAGCACCGGTGCCATCAAGCGCATGAACGCGGCCGTGGTGGTCAACTACGCCAGCGTGAGCGAAGGCGCCGGCAAGCCGGCCACGGCCAAGGCACTGTCGCCCGAGCAGATCGAGCAGATGACGGCTCTGGTGCGCGAGACCATCGGCTTCAACAAGGAGCGCGGCGACTCGGTCAACCTGATGAACGCCCCCTTCCTGGTGGAGGAGGTTCCTCCCGGCGAGCTGCCGCTGTGGAAGCAGCCCGAGGTGCGCGAGCTGGCTACCACCCTGGCCTGGCCCCTGGGAATCTCGCTGGCCGCGGCGCTGGTACTGATCGGTGTGCTGCGCCCAGCCCTCAAGGCGCGCGCCCGCAGCAAGGAGCTCGCCCTGGCCCGGGTGGCCAGCGGCAAGGTGGACGCACTGGAGGCCGAGAGCCTGCAGCGCCCGGCCCTGCCGGGGCCCGACCAGGCGCTGGAGCTGCAGCCCACGCCCGAGCAGCAGCGCCTGGACAACGCGCGTACCCTGGCGCGGGAGAATCCCGTGGCCGTGGCCAGCATTTTGAAGACCTGGGTCAACGGCGAATGACGCCCCGGCCCGCCAACGACGCTTACGACAGCTGGGTGATCTATGGATGAGCAAGGGTTGAACGACGCGGCCATCATGCTGATGTCGCTGGGCGAGGAGGAGGCCGCCGAGGTCTTCAAGCACCTGTCGCCCAAGGAGGTGCAAAAGCTGGGCGAGACCATCGCCCGCATGCGCACCGTCTCGCGCGAGAAGGTCGATGAGGTGCTGGGCCGTTTCACCAACGACGCGGCGGCGCAGAGCCTGCTGGTGTCGGACACCAGCAACTACGTGCGCGCCGTGCTCAAGCGCGCCCTGGGCGACGACAAGGCGGCGCTGCTGATCGACCGCATCCTGCAGGGCGGCGACGTCTCGGGCATCGAAAGCCTGAAGTGGATGGACCCGCTGTCGGTGGCCGAGCTGCTGCGCAACGAGCACCCGCAGATCGTCGCCGCCATCCTGGTGCACCTGGATCCCGACCAGTGCTCGGCCATCCTGATGCACCTGTCCGAACGCCAGCGCGGCGAGGTCATGCTGCGCATCGCCACCATCGAGGGCATCCAGCCCACGGCGCTCAAGGATTTGAACGAGGTGCTGTTCCGCGTGCTGGCGGGTGGCGACAAGGTGCGCAAGAGCTCGCTGGGCGGCGTCAAGGCCGCCGCGGAGATCATCAACCTCATGGGCTCCGGCGCCGACGCCATCGTGCTGGAGGCCATCCGCAACCACGACGCCGACCTGGCCCAGAAGATCATGGACAAGATGTTCATCTTCGACGACATCGCCAAGCTGGACGGCCGCGCCATCCAGACGGTGCTGCGCGAGGTGGCCTCCGAGACGCTGGTCGTAGCCCTCAAGGGCGCGCAGCCGGAAGTGCGCGAGAAGATCCTGTCCAACATGTCCACGCGCGCCGCCGAGGCCATGCGCGAGGACCTGGAGTCGCGCGGCCCCATGCGCTTGTCCGAGGTGGAGGCGCAGCAGCGCGAGATCCTCAAGACCGTGCGCCGCCTGGCCGACGAGGGCCAGATCGCCCTGGCCAGCGGCGGCGACGATGCCTTCGTGTAACACCATGGCCAGCAGCAACCGCTACTACAGTCGCTTCATTCCGCGCGAGGAGGTGGGCGAGGTCACACAGTGGCAGTTCGGCGCCGTGGACGGCCTGCACGGCCAGGTGCTGGAGCCGCTCGCTGCGCCCTGTGCGCCGGCCGTCGTGGTGGAGGACGCCACTCCGCTGCCCGTGGTGGTGCCCGAAGATGAACACCTGCAGCTGCTGCAAAGCGAGCGCGAGCAGGCCCACGCGCAGGGCCTGGCCGAAGGCCGCGAGCAGGCCAGCCTGGAGTGGCAGCAGCGCATGGACGACTATGTGGCCGGCCAGGGCCGCGAGGCCGCCGAGCGCCTGGCACAGCTGACCCGTGCGCTGGAGGACAGCCTCGCCGGCCTGCAGCAGGGCATGGCGCAGGAGGTGCTGGCCCTGGCCTGCGACATCGCCCGCCAAGTCGTGCGCCGCGAGCTGGCCACCAACCGCGAGGCCCTGCTGCCCGTGGTGCGCGAGGCGCTGTCCATGCTGGCCAGCGAAAGCCGCCCGGCCACCGTGCGGCTGAACCCCGCCGACTGGCAGGCGCTGGAGCAGCCGCTGCGCGCCGCTCACCCGTCGTCCCGCATCCAGTGGCTGGCCGACGCCCATGTGCAGCCGGGCGAATGCATGGTCGAGTCCGAAGGCATGACGGTCGACGGTACGCTGGACAAGCGCTGGCGCCGGGCCATCGATGCCCTGGGCCTGACCGCCGTGTGGCAGGAGGCTGGCCATGCCGATTGAACCCGCCCCCGCCTGGCAGGACCTGGCCGCCCAGGCGCGCGCGCGCCTGGCCGAGCCGCTGCCGCTGGCTTCCCACGGCACGCTGACCCGCCTGACAGGGCTGGTGCTGGAGGCCGCCGGCATCCGCGCACCCGTGGGCTCGCAGTGCCAGGTGCGCATGGGCCAGGACGGCGAGCCAGTGCTGGCCGAGGTCGTGGGTTTTGCCGGCGACAAGGCTTATCTGATGCCGGCCGGCGACATCCACGGCCTGTCCAGCGGCGCCAGCGTGGCGCCGGCGCCGGCCTTCGTGCCCGCGCTGCGCCTGGGCGGCGCGCCCGAGGGTGATGGCGCCGCGGCCGCCGGCGTACTGCGCCTGCCCATGGGCGCCGGCCTACTGGGCCGCGTGGTCGATTCGCAGGGCCAGCCGCTGGACCACGGCGGCCCGCTGCAGGACGTGCGCGCCGAAGCCATGGACCGCAGCCCCATCAATGCCATGGAGCGCGACCCCGTGCGCCAGCCGCTGGATACCGGGGTGCGCGCCATCAATGCGCTGCTCACCGTGGGCCGGGGCCAGCGCCTGGGCCTGTTCGCCGGCTCCGGCGTGGGCAAGTCGGTGCTGCTGGGCATGATGGCCCGCTACACGCAGGCGGACGTGATCGTGGTCGGCCTGATCGGCGAGCGCGGGCGCGAGGTCAAGGAATTCGTCGAGGACATCCTGGGCGAGGCAGACCGCCACCGCGCCGTGGTGGTGGCCGCGCCGGCCGACGCTCCCCCCCTGCTGCGCATGCAGGGCGCCGCCTATGCCACGGCCATCGCCGAACACTTTCGCGACCAGGGGCTGCACGTGCTGCTGCTCATGGATTCGCTCACGCGCTACGCCATGGCCCAGCGCGAGATTGCCCTGGCCATCGGCGAGCCACCGGCCACCAAGGGCTATCCGCCCAGCTGCTTCGCCAAGCTGCCGGCGCTGGTCGAGAGAAGCGGCAACGGGCTGAACGGCGTGGGCTCGATCACCGCGTTCTACACCGTGCTGTCCGAGGGCGACGACCAGCAGGACCCGATCGCCGACGCGGCGCGCGCCATCCTGGATGGGCACATCGTGCTGTCGCGCGCGCTGGCCGAGGGCGGGCACTACCCGGCCATCGACATCGAGCAGTCGGCCTCGCGCGTCATGCACAACGTCGTGCCGCGCGAGCACTTCGACCTGGCGCGGCAGTTCCGCGCCGTGTACTCACGCTATCAGAAGAGCAGCGACCTGATCCAGGTCGGCGCCTACATGGCCGGGTCCGACCCGCAGCTGGACGAGGCCATCCGCCTGCAGCCCGGCATGGTGGCCTTTCTGCAGCAGAACATGTTCGAGGCCGCGCCCATGGAGAGCAGTGTCGCCGCCATGGACCAGGTGCTGCGGGGCGCATGAGCGCCGCTGCTTGAGATGAGTCACAAGAAAGGCTGACCCGCGCATGTCCTCCCTGCAGGCCTTCACCGTCGCCGTCGAACTGGCCGAGCGCCGGCGCGACGCCGCACGTCAGGCACTGCGCGACGTGCAAGGGGCGCGCGAGGCGGCGCAGGCGCAGCTGGAGCAGCTGTCCGGCTATGCGCAGGAGACGCAAAACCGCTGGGGCGCCAGCGAGGGCCGCACGCTCCAGCCCGAAGTCATGGCGCACCACTACCACTTCATGGGCCGGCTGGACCACGCCATCGGCCTGCAAAGCGGCGTGGTGGGCAGTCAGGACGTGCGCGTTGCCGGTGCCCGCCAGGTGCTGCTGCAGGCCGAGCTGCGCCTGGCCAGCCTGCGCAAGGTGCTGGAGCGCCGCCGCGCCGATCAGGCGCTGGCCGAGCAGCGCCGCGAACAGAAACAGACCGACGAGCGTGCCGCGCTGCGCCTGCGCGCCACGTATGACGCACAGGGCTAAGACATGGAACAGACAGGCATCAACCGCAGCACCCCCGCCCACGAGACACGCGCCACCCGCAGCGGCAAGGCCGGCGCGGCCGACCACTGCGCCACCGGGGCGGACGGCTTTGCCCTGCTGCTGGCTTCGCTGGGCGAGGAGAGCGAGGGCCTGGCATTGGACACGGCCCCCTGGGCCACCCCGGCGCAGGACGATGCGGCAGGACCAGCAGCGCTGCCGGGCCAGCAACCCGACGCGGCGACGCTGGCAGCCCTGCTGGGCGGCATGCAGCCGGGCGCAGCGCCCATGCCGCAGGACGGTGCAACGCAGCCACTGCAGTCGCTGACGACCCAGCAGGCAGCCGCCGTCACCGCCCTGAGCGAGCAGATCGGCCTGGGCCTGCAGCGCCCCGGCCAGGACACCCTGGTGGGCGAAACCGCGCTGCTCGACGGCGCAGCAGACACCGCCGCGTTGTCCGGCCCGGCCGGCGGCTTGCGCGCCGCCCTGGCGCGCGGTGCCCGCGCGGGCATGGCGGCCGACATCGATACCAGCAGCCAGAGCAGCCGCACCGGCGCCGTGGCGCGTGCCGCCGCGATCCAGGTCGGCACCACCGTCTCGGCGGCCCAGACACCCGCCACCCAGCAGGCGCCTGCAACCCAGGCCCAGCCGTTGAGTGCTCCCGAGCGGCGCGAGGCGCTGCAGCAGGGCCTGGTGGCGTTGGGCCGCACCCTGGGCGACGGCCCGGCGCTGGCGGGCGCAACCGGCCTGCAGGCCGCAGCGGCCGCTGCAGGCACGGGCACGGGGCCGACCGGCCGCACAGGCGACGGCCCGCAGGGCTACGGCAGCGCCGGGACCGAGGCGCCGCGCGACACGGCAGAGCTGGCCGCTGCGACCCCGGCCGACGGCGCCCAGCAGCCGGGGGCGGGCGACGCACAGGAGCAGTTGGCCGAGCGTGTGGCCTACTGGGTGCACCAGCAGACCCAGAGCGCCGCGCTGACGCTGGACCGCGACGGCCAGGCCGTGCAGGTGCAGGTCTCGCTCACCGGCGACCAGGCGCACATCGCCTTCACCAGCGACGAGGCCCAGGCCCGCCAGGCGCTGGACGCCGGCACGGCCGAGCTGCGTGCGCTGCTGCAGGAGCAGGGCCTGCAGCTGGCCGGCGTGACGGTGGGCGCTGGCGGCTCGAGTTCAGGACGCCAGCCGGGCAGTGAACAGGAGCGTGGCCGCGACGGCGTACGCCAGGGCACGGCGCGCGTGCAGGCCGCGGAACTGCCTGGCGGCGCGGCACGCGGCCAGGGGGCAGGGCGCTCCGAGCGCTCGGTGGACATCTTCGTCTAGCGCGTTCTAGCGCCCGAAAGGGCGCCGTTTCCGGTCGCTATTCTGGCTATCATGGACCGGGCCTCGGCCCAATAATCGCTCCATCTGCAGATGCCGCGCCCGCCGGGCGACGCGCTGCTCACCCTCCTGTTTCGCGCGTTCGCAGCGCCAGAAAGCCCTGTTGTGTCCGAGACCGCCCCTGCCCCCGCCAAGAGCAAGAAACTGATCATCATCCTCGCGGCCCTGGTGCTGCTGCTGGTGGTAGGCGGCGGCGCTGCCTGGGCGGTGCTGTCCAAGCGCGGCGGTGGTGAGGACGAAGAGGGCGCCGAGCGTCCCGCCCGGGCCGCCCAGGCTAGCAACCCGAAGGCGCCGCCCACCTACCTGCCCATGGACAACATGGTGGTCAACCTGGCCGACCCCGGCGGCGACCGCTTCGCGCAGATCGGCATCACGCTGGAGCTGGCCGACGCCAAGACGGCCGAACAGGTCAAGTCCTACATGCCCAGCATCAGGAGCAACATCCTGCTGCTGGTGTCGCAGCGCACCACCGACGACCTGCTGACGCGCGAGGGCAAGGAAAAGCTGGCCTCGGACGTGCGCGGCGAGGTCTCGCGCCCGCTGGGCTATTCGGTGCCCAAGCCGCGCAAGGCGCGCGCCAGCCGCGACGAGGATGACGAGGACGAGGATGAGCCCAGGCGCCGCCGGGTGGACGACAACCCCGTGCGCCAGGTGCTGTTTTCCAGCTTCATCATCCAGTGACCGGAGAAACCAGCCATGAGTGATTCCTTTCTGTCGCAGGAAGAGGTCGATGCCCTGCTCGAGGGCGTCACGGGCGAGAGCCAGAAGACCGTCAAGGAAGAGATCGAGGCGGGCGCCGTCCGCGACTACGACATCTCCAGCCAGGAGCGCATCGTGCGTGGGCGCATGCCCACCATGGAGATCGTCAACGAGCGCTTTGCCCGCAACTTCCGCATCGGCCTGTTCAACCTCATCCGCCGCAGCCCCGAGATCTCGGTGGGCACGGTCTCGGTGCAGCGCTACAACGCCTTTCTGCGCGAGCTGGCGGTGCCCACCAATTTCAACATCGTGGCGATTCGCCCATTGCGCGGCAGCGGGCTGATCGTGTGCGAGCCTTCGCTGGTGTTCGGCGTGATCGACACGCTGTACGGCGGCGCCGGCAAGTTCCAGACGCGCATCGAGGGGCGCGATTTTTCCGCCACCGAGCAGCGCGTGATCAACCGCCTGGTGGAGGTGATCTGCGCTGAATACAAAAAAGCCTGGCAGGGCATCTACCCGCTGGAGCTGGCTTATCAGCGCTCGGAGATGCAGCCGCAGTTCGCCAACATCGCCACGCCCAGCGAGATCGTCGTGTCCACGGCCTTCCAGCTGGAGATCGGCGACCTGTCCGGCGCCATCCACATCTGCATGCCCTACGCCACGCTGGAGCCGATCCGCGACGTGCTGTACTCCAGCGTGCAGGGCGACGCCATCGAGGTGGACCGGCGCTGGGTCAAGGTGCTGACGCGCGAGATCCAGGCGGCCGAGGTGACGCTGGTGGCCGAGCTGGCCCGCGCCGACGCCACGGTGGAGCAGCTGCTGGCCATGAAGCCGGGCGACTTCATCGAACTCGACCGCGAGCCGCGCATCCAGGCCTCCATCGGCGGGGTGCCGCTGTTCGAGTGCCAGTACGGCACGCACAACGCCAAGTACGCGATCCGCATCGAGGAATGCCTGCGCAATGCGGACGCCAGCTGGATGGGAGAAAAGAATGTCAACTGACGATCAGAACGATCTGCCCCCGGGCGATGGCGGCGCGGACGACCCGTTCGCCGGCTGGGCCGAGGCGCTGGAAGAGCAAAAGAGCGCCGACGCCGGCACCACCACCACGCTGGACGCCGAGCAGGGTGGCCCGCTCACGGGTGACGCCGTGCGCCCCTCCGCCGCGGCCAGCGACCCGGCGGTGCACGACATCAACATGGTGCTGGACATCCCGGTGCAGCTGTCCGTGGAGCTGGGCCGCACCAAGGTGCCCATCAAGTACATCCTGCAGCTGGCCCAGGGCTCGGTGGTCGAGCTGGACGCGCTGGCCGGCGAGCCCATGGACGTGCTGGTCAACGGCTACCTCATCGCCCAGGGGGAGGTGGTGGTGGTCAACGACAAGTTCGGTATCCGCCTGACCGACGTGGTCACGCCCTCCGAGCGGCTGCGCCGCGTCAGCCGAGGCTGAACGCGCATGGACGCAGGAGTGGGCATGGGCATGACGCAGACGCTGCTGGTCGTGGTGCTGTTCGTGGCGGCGCTGTCGGCGCTGCCCTGGCTGATCCGCCGGCTGCAGCAGCGCCACGCCGGCCTGCTGCCCGGCGGCGCGGGCGCGGCCAGCCGCGTGCTGTCCACCGTGGCCGTGGGGCCGCAGCAGCGCGTGGTCACCGTCGAGGTGGGCCCCGCCCACCAGCGCACCGTGCTGGTGCTTGGGGTGACGGCGCAGCAGGTCAGCTGCCTGCATGTGCTGCCCGCGGCCAGCTTCGCCGGCGAGATGGCGGCGGCGCGCGCCGCCCAGCCGGGCGACGTGGCGGCCCATGACTGAGCGCCGCCGCGGGCCTTGGCTAGCCCTTGCATTTGCGCTGATGCTGCTGGCCGCGCCGGCCGCCTGGGCCCAGGCCCAGGGGGGCGCTGCGCCGGCGGCGGGCGCGCTGCCGCTGGTGATCGGATCCGGCCCTGGCGGCACCAGCTATTCGGTGCCCATCCAGACGCTGCTGTTCTTCACGGCGCTGTCGTTTTTGCCGGCGGTGCTGCTCATGATGACGGGCTTCACCCGTATCGTGATCGTGCTGTCGCTGCTGCGCCAGGCCATCGGCACGCAGCAGGCGCCGCCCAACCAGGTGATCATCGGCCTGTCGCTGTTTTTGACCCTGTTTGTCATGGGCCCCACGCTGGACCGGGTGTACCAGGACGCCTACGTGCCCTACACCTCCAACGAGATCAGCTTCGAGCAGGCGGTGCAGCGGGCCGAAGTGCCCATGCGCGGCTTCATGCTCAAGCAGACGCGGCAGTCGGACTTCGCCCTGTTCGCCCGGCTGGCCAAGCTGGAGCCCTCGGTCACGGCCGAGACGGCGCCGCTGCGCGTGCTGGTGCCGGCCTTCGTCACCAGCGAGCTGAAGTCGGCCTTCCAGATCGGCTTCATGATCTTCATCCCGTTTTTGATCATCGACATGGTGGTCTCCAGCGTGCTCATGTCGCTGGGCATGATGATGCTGTCGCCGGTGCTGGTGGCGCTGCCGTTCAAGCTGATGCTGTTCGTGCTGGCCGATGGCTGGAACCTGCTCATCGGCTCGCTGGCCGCCAGCTTCGCCACCTGAAAAGGCTGCTTCGCATGACTTCCCAATTCGTCCTGACCATGGGGCGCGACGCGCTCACCATGCTGCTGATGGTGTCCATGCCGGTGCTGGGCGTGGTCATGGCCGTGGGCCTGGCGGTGAGCATCTTCCAGGCCGTTACGCAGATCCACGAGGCCACGCTGGCCTTCGTGCCCAAGCTGATCGCTGCGGTCATCGTGTTCGCCATCGCCGGGCCGTGGATGATCTCCACGCTGGTCGACTTCCTGCGCCGCACCATCGAGGCCATTCCGTCCGTGGTCGGGTGATCACCTTCTCCGAAGCCCAGATCATGGCCTGGCTGTCGCCGGTGCTGTGGCCGTTTTTGCGCGTGCTGGCGCTGTTTTCGGTGGCGCCGGTGTTCTCCATGCGCGTCATTCCGGTGCGCAGCCGCATCGCCCTGGCCTTTCTGATCGCCGTGTGTGCCCAGGCCGTGCTGCCGCCGGCGCCGGTCATCAGCGTCAATGGCCCCGAGGCCCTGGGCGCAGTGGTGCAGCAGGTGGGCGTGGGCGTGGCCATCGGCTTTGCCGTGCGGCTGGTGTTCGCCGCCGTGGAGCTGGCCGGCGAGGTCATCGGCCTGCAGATGGGGCTGAACTTCGCCTCGTTCTTCGATCCGGCCAGCAACGCCCAGGTCAGCGCCGTGGCGCGCTTTTTCGGCAACATGGCGCTCTTGCTGTTCGTGGTCATCAACGGGCACCTGATGGTGCTGATGGCGGTGGTCAAGAGCTTCGAGCGCTTCCCGGTGCAGGGCCACTGGCTGGAGGCGGTCGGGCAGATGCGGCTGCACGAGCTGGGCGGCTCCATCTTCGCCAGCGCGCTGTGGATCGCCCTGCCCATGGTGGTGATGCTGCTGTTCGTGAACCTGACGCTGGGCATCATCTCGCGCGTGGCGCCGCAGATGAACATCTACGCCGTGGGCTTTCCCGTCACCCTCACCGTGGGCCTGCTGGGCATCGCGGCCACGCTGCCGCTCTTGGAGCAGCCCATGCTGGCGCTGCTGCAGCAGGTCATCGACCTGTTCGCGCCGCTTTGATTTTGATAGCTGCTTGCGCTTATCCAGCGCGGTTTTGCGATAGGAAAGCGCCTTAAAACAAGGCAAATCAAGCGCCAGCAGCTATCATTTTCATACCAGCTGGTTGCGGATGGCGTACACCGTCAGCTCGGCGTTGTTACTCAGCTTGAGCTTTTCCAGCACCCGCGCGCGGTACACGCTCACCGTCTTGGGGCTGAGCATCAGCTCCTCGGCGATGTCCGACAGCCGCCGCCCGGAGGCGATCTTGACCAGCGTCTGCAGCTCGCGTTCGGACAGCTGCTCGTGCGGCAGTTCGGCCGTGGGCTGGGCCAGGCTGTCGGCCAGCAGCTGCGCCACCTCGGGCGTGAGGTACTTGCGCCCCTGCATGACGGTGTGCACCGCGGTGATCAGCTGCAGCGGGTCGCTCGCCTTGTTGGCATAACCCTGCGCCCCGGCGCGAATCGCCCGCAGCGCGTACTGGTCCTCGGGGTACATGGAGACGATCAGCACGCGGATCTGCGGGTGCGTGTCGCGCAGGCTGGCCAGCACCTCCAGACCGCTGCGCCCGGGCAGGTTCAGGTCCAGCAGCAGCACGTCGCAGGCGGCCGTGCGCAGGGCCTCGCGCAGCTCCGGGTAGCTGCCGGCCTCGGCCGTCACGGTGATGTCCGGCGACTCGACGAGCGTGTCGCGGATGCCGCGCCGCAGCACGGCATGGTCGTCGCACAGAACCACGTGGATCACGGCCCGACTGCTCCTTCTTCATTGGCTTGCATGGGCGCCGATGGTAGCTCGGGCAGCGGCAGCGACAGCACGATGGCCGTGCCGCGGCCGAGCTGGCTGCTCACGTCCATCCAGCCCCCGGCGCGGCGCGCCCGCTCGGCCAGGCCCCTCAATCCGAAGGAGCGGGGCTTTTTCAGCATCTCGGGTGCGATGCCGCGGCCGTCGTCGGAGACCTCCACCGTCAGCACGCCCTCGTGGTCGGACAGGTCGATGCGCACCTGCGTGGCCTGGGCGTGCTTGTGGATGTTGGTCAGCGCCTCCTGCGCCGTGCGGTAGGCCACCAGCTGCAGGGCCGGCTGCGCGCTGTCGATGGCCTTGCAGTCGCAGCTGACCCGCACCGGCAGCCGGGTGCGCCGCTCGAAGGTCTCGGCCAGCCACTGCACGGCGGCCACCAGGCCCTGGTCCAGGACCGGCGGGCGCAGGTTCATCATGATGCGCTGGCTGGCGTCGATGGCGTGCTCCAGCATCTCGCTGGCCGTGGCGGCGTGCTCGCCCAGCGGGCCCTCGGGTGCGTGCCGGCCGATCCACGCCAGGTCGAAGCGCGCCGCCGTCAGGGCGCCGCCGATGTCGTCATGGATCTCGCGGGCGATCGCCGCGCGCTCTTCCTCGATGGAGGTCTGCAGGTGCTCGGCCAGCGCCGCCAGGCGCTGCTCGGACTCGGCCAGGTCAGCCACCGCCTGCTCGCGCGCGCGCCGGGCCTCGGCCACCTCCAGCGCGCGCTCGATGACGTGCGGCAGCCGCGCCATGTCGTCCTTGAGCAGGTAGTCGGCAAAGCCCAGGCGCATGGCGTCCACCGCCGCCGCCTCGCCGATGGCACCCGACAGCAGCACCAAAGGCGGGTGGCCGGGGCGGGCGCTCACCAACTGCCAGGCGTCGATGGCGGTAAAGCCCGTCAGCCGGTAGTCAGCCACAATCACATCGAAAGTCTCGCTGTCCAGGCAACGGGCCAGCCCCTGCAGGCTGTCCACCTGGCGGATCTCGTGCGGCACCCGGGCGCGGCGCAGCGTCATGCGTACCAGGGCCTGGTCGGCGGGCGAGTCTTCGAGATGCAGCACCCGCACGGGTCTTTTCGGAGCCTCGGGTTCGGTGTTGTTGGGTATCATGGGATACATATTGGAACAATTGGGGTGCAGGCCGTCTGCACTGCCATCATGGCTGTCTTGCCTTCGGCGCCGCTGCGGCGCGATGGAGAAACGATGCAATCTACGCTCAACACGCCGCCCGGCCCTGCAGTGCAGGTGCCGGTGCTGGTCGCGGCCGAGTTGCAGGACTCGCTGTTGATGGCCATGCACGACCTGCAACGCCTGGAAGGGCTGCTCAATCACGCCACCGACAACCTCCTGGCACGCTTTGGCGAGGCCAATGCCTCGCTCAGCGACAGCGTGGTGGCCGGCTCCGGCGAGCTGTCGGCGCTGCGCAACGCGCTGCGCAACGCGGTGACGGAATTGCAGTTCCACGACATGGCCACGCAGCTGATCGCCCACACCAGCCGCGTGCTGCAGGGCTGCGCTTTCCGCCTGGCCGCCGAAACCATGGGCGACAGCGAGGACGAGGCCGCCGCACCGCTGGAAGGCCTTGCCCCCGAACGTCCCAACCCCGTCACGCAAAGCGAGATGGAGGCGGGCTCGGTCGAGCTTTTCTGACGAATCCAAGGCGCCGGCACCCGCCTGCCCACCATCCACACTGGTCCAATAAGAAATTGAAGTTGCTGGAGCTAATACATGCAGTCCATTCTCGCCGTCGATGATTCCCCTTCCATGCGGAAAATGGTGTCCTTTACGCTCACCTCGGCGGGCTACCACGTCGTGGAGGCCGTGGACGGCCAGGACGCGCTGGAGAAGGCCGAGACGCACGACATTCACCTGGTGCTGGCCGACCAGAACATGCCGCGCCTGGACGGCATCGGCCTGACGCGCAAGCTGCGCGAGCACCCGCGCTTCAAGACCACGCCCATCCTGATCCTGACCACCGAATCCAGCGACCAGATGAAGCAGGCCGGGCGTAGCGCTGGCGCCACGGGCTGGCTGGTCAAGCCCTTCGATCCCACGCGCCTCATCGAAGTCATCCAGAAGGTCATCCGCTGAGCGTCACCGCCCCGGCATCGGCCCCCGAGCAGTACACAGGAACACCCCCATCATGGCGGACACCCACCAAAGCGGCGCAGGCATGGACTTCGACCTGAGCCAGTTTTATCAGATCTTCTTCGAGGAGGCGGCAGAGAACCTCGACCAGATGGAGCAGATGCTGCTGGACCTGGACGTGAGCGCCGCCAACGACGAGGAGCTCAACGGCATCTTCCGCTGCGCCCACTCCATCAAGGGCGGATCGGCCACCTTCGGCTTCTCCGACGTGGCCGAGCTGACCCACCAGATGGAGTCGCTGCTGGACCGCCTGCGCCGCCACGAGCTGCAGCTGGTGCCGCAGATGGTGGACGTGCTGCTCGAATCCGCCGACGCCTCGCGCAGCCTGCTGGCGCGCCACCAGGCCGGCGGCGAGGGCGAGGGCGTCTCCACCCACGAGCTGGTGCGCCGCATCAGCGAGCTGGCCGCCGGCGGTGGTGCCATACCGGCGCCGGCACCCGCGCCGGTGCCTGCTCCGGTTGCGCCCCCGGCAGCACCCGTGCCGGCGCCCCCTGCGCAGCCGGCCCCTGCCGCCATGCCGGCGGCCGCTCCGGCCGGTGCCGAGCGCGCGCTAGAGATCCACATCGGCCCGCTGCCCCAGCCGGCCCTGGCCGACGCCATCAAGGAGCTGTTTCGCGACATCCCCGGCCTGGGCACCATCGCCGACCTGCCCGACAGCCGCGCCGACATGCGCCGCTTTGCCGTGCGCACCACCTCCAGCGACGAGGATCTGCTGGACCTGTTCGTCTTCCACGTTGCCAAGGAGCAGGTGTGCATCCTGCCCGCGGCGGGCGAGGGCGGCGGCGCTGCGGGCGACGCACTGGCCGAGCCCTACGGCTTTTTCCCCGGCGCCCCAGGCGTTCCGGCCCAGCCGGGTGCGGTGGCCGCTTCCGCCGCTGCGCCGGCCGCCCCGGCAGCGCGCCCGGCAGCCGGCCGCGCCGGCGCGGAGGGCAAGGGCGGGGCCGGCGCCTCGTCCATGGAGTCCACCACCATCCGCGTGGCCGTCTCCAAGGTAGACCAGCTCATCAACTTGGTGGGCGAGCTGGTCATCACCCAGGCCATGCTGGCGCAAAACAGCCGCGGGCTCGATTCCGGCCTGCACCAGCAGCTGTTGGCCGGCCTGGCCGACCTGGACCGCAACACGCGCGATCTGCAGGAATCGGTCATGTCCATCCGCATGATTCCGATGTCCACGGTGTTCAGCCGCTTCCCGCGCATGCTGCGCGACCTGGCGGCCAAGCTGGGCAAGAAGGTGGAGTTCGTCACCCACGGCGAGGCCACCGAGCTGGACAAGAGCCTGGTGGAGAAGATCACCGACCCGCTGACGCACCTGGTGCGCAATAGCTGCGACCACGGCATCGAACTGCCCGAGGAGCGCCTGGCCGCCGGCAAGCCCGAGCACGGCACGCTGACACTGTCCGCATCGCACCAGGGCGGCTCCATCGTCATCGAGGTGCGCGACGACGGCAAGGGCCTGTCGCGCGAGAAAATCCTGAAGAAGGCGCGCGAGCGCGGCATGGACGTGTCCGACGCCATGCCCGACAGCGAGGTCTGGAACCTGATCCTGGCGCCGGGCTTCTCCACCGCCGAGGTGGTCACCGACGTCTCCGGCCGCGGCGTGGGCATGGACGTGGTCAAGAAGAACATCGCCGCGCTCAACGGCTCGGTGGAGCTCGACTCGGCCGAGGGCTACGGCATGCGGGTGTCCGTGCGGCTGCCGCTGACGCTGGCCATCATGGACGGCATGTCCGTGGGCGTGGGCGACGAGGTCTACATCCTGCCCCTGTCCTCGGTGGTCGAGTCCTTCCAGGTCAATCCCCAGGAGGTCAACACCGTGGCCCAGGGCTCGCAGCTGGTCAAGGTGCGCGAGGAGTACATGCCGGTGATGGCGCTGGAGAAGATCTTCCAGGTGCCGCGCCCCGAAGGCGGCGCCACCAGCAGCATCATGGTGGTGGTGGAGGCCGACGGCAGCCGCGTGGCCGTGCTGGTGGACGAACTGCTGGGCCAGCACCAGGTGGTGGTGAAGAACCTGGAGACCAACTACCGCAAGGTGCCCAACGTCTCGGGCGCCACCATCCTGGGCGACGGCACGGTGGCCCTCATCCTGGACACCGCCGGGCTGGTGCGCCGCGCGCGCCACTGACGGCGGCTCCCGAAGCAACGCAAGGAACCAACGCATGAATGCGGTGATGAACGACAAGAACGCTGGCGCGGCCACCGGGGCGCGCGAATACCTCACCTTCCGCCTGGGCCAGGAGGAATACGGCATCGACATTTTGAAGGTGCAGGAGATCCGCGGCTACGAGACGCCCACGCGCATCGCCCAGGCCCCGGCCTTCATCAAGGGCGTGACCAACCTGCGCGGCACCATCGTGCCCATCGTGGACATGCGCCTGCGCTTTGCCTGCGCGCGGGCCGACTACGACACCTTCACCGTGGTCATCATCCTGAACCTGCGCGAGCGTGTGGTCGGCATCGTGGTGGATTCGGTGAGCGACGTGATGGAACTGGCGGCCGAGAACATCCGCCCCGCGCCCGACGTGGACAGCGCCATCGACGCGGCCTGCATCCGCGGCCTGGGCTCGGTGGGCGACCGCATGCTGATCCTGCTGGACATCGAAAAGCTCATGTCCGGCGTGGACATGGGCCTGGCCACGGCAGACTGACCAAAGCCTGAAGGCACGCCCCGCACCCCGCATGAGTACCGAATACGCCGCCCTGCACCACAGCCCCGCCGCCGTGCGCCGCGCTGCGCTGCGGCCCGTGGCCGATGACGCGGCGGAAGAGGCTGCCGAGGGCCGGGAGTTCGCCTGGACGCAGGCCGACTTCGTGCGTGTGCAGGCGCTGATCTACCAGCGCGCCGGCATCAGTCTGCACGACGGCAAGCACGCCATGGTCTACAGCCGCCTGTCGCGCCGGCTGCGCGAGACCGGGCACAAGAGTTTCCAGGAGTACCTGGGCTGGCTGGAGGGCCACGATGGCCCTGAGTGGCAGGAGTTCGTCAACGCGCTGACCACCAACCTGACGGCGTTCTTTCGCGAGCAACACCATTTCGAGATTCTCGCGTCGCTGCTGCGCACGCGCGCCGCCGGACCGTGGAACATCTGGTGCAGCGCCGCCTCGACGGGCGAGGAGCCCTACTCCATCGCCATGACGGTGCAGGAGACGCTGGGCGCCAGCGTGCCCTTCAAGCTGGCCGCCAGCGACATCGATTCGCGCGTGCTGGCCACCGCCGCGGCCGGCGTCTACCGCGTGGACGGCCTCAAGGGCCTGTCGCAGGAGCGGCTGCAGCGCTTCTTTCAGCGCGGCAAAGGCAGCAACGCCGGGCTGGCTCGTGTCAAACCGGAGCTGCGCAGGCCCATCGAATTTTTAAGCGTGAACCTGATCCGCGACGACTGGCCTTTCCGCGAGCCGTTCGACGCGGTTTTCTGCCGCAACGTGATGATTTACTTCGACGCCCCCACCCAGCGGCGCGTGCTCGAGCGCATCCACCGCGTGCTCAAGCCGGGCGGCATGCTGTTCGTGGGCCATGCGGAGAACTTCAGCGACTCGCGCGATCTATTCGTGCTGCGCGGCAAGACGGTGTACGAGCGCGTCTGATCGCCGGCCATCCACCACAAGGCATTGCGACCATGCAACCCCCCCGCGCCGACTCCAGCTCCGCCTCGTCGGCCTATGAGCGCCGGCACGTGCCGCGCATCATGCCGCTGGACCGTGCCAGCCCGGCGCCCGCGCCGCAGGTGACGCTGGCCGAGCTGAAGGCGCGTCCGCGCCGCCCGGGCGAGGCGTCGTTCTATTTCTTTGACCACCACTTCCAGCACAACGCCGTCAAGGTGCTGCCGGGCGAATACTTCGTGGCCCGCGAGCACATGACCATCGTCACCGTGCTGGGCTCGTGCATCGCCGCCTGCCTGTGGGACAGCCGCGCCGGCGTGGGCGGCATGAACCACTTCATGCTGCCCGACGGCGACAGCGCCGATACCTCGGGGCGCTACGGCTCGTACGCCATGGAACTGCTCATCAACGAAATGATGAAGCTGGGCGCGAGGCGCGAGACGCTGCAGGCCAAGATCTTCGGCGGCGCCCAGGTCATGGCCAACTTCACCACCATGAACGTGGGCGAGCGCAACACCCGGTTTGTGCAAAACTACCTGGCGACCGAGCGCATTCCCATCGTCTCCGAGGACGTGCTGGACATCCACCCGCGCAAGGTGGTGTTCTTCCCCGTCAGCGGCAAGGTGATGGTCAAGCGCCTGGCGCACGCCCACCCCGAGGCGCTGGCCGAGGAAGTGGTGCGCGGCAATGCCGCCAGCGTGGCGCGTGCCACCAGCGGCGGCTCGGTCGACCTGTTTTGAATTTTTGAACTGAAGACGTTGTGTGAGAACCACCGGCCCGGGCGCCCAGCGGCGGCCCGCCGGCCAGGGAAGGCGGCAAAAAGAACATGAGTAGCAGGGGCAGCAAGATACGCGTGATCGTGGTGGACGATTCGGCACTGGTGCGCAGCCTGCTGGCCGAGATCATCAACCGCCAGCCGGACATGCAGTGCATCGGCACGGCCAACGACCCGCTGGTGGCGCGCGAGATGATCCGCGAGATGAACCCGGACGTGATCACCCTGGACGTGGAGATGCCCCGCATGGACGGCATCGACTTCCTGGGCCGGCTGATGCGCCTGCGGCCCATGCCGGTGGTCATGATCTCCACGCTGACCGAGCGCGGCGCCGAGGTCACCATGCGCGCGCTGGAACTGGGTGCCGTGGACTTCGTCGCCAAGCCGCGCGTGGGCCTGGCCAGCGGCCTGAACGATTTGGCTGCGCAGATCGTGGACAAGATCCGCGTGGCCGCCGTGGCCCAGGTGCGCCGCGCACCGGCCGCCAGCGCCGGCGCCATCGTGCACCCGCCCGCCGGCGGCGCGGCGCCCGCGGCGGCCGCGCCGGTGGCTGCCTCGCCGCTGCTCGGGCGACTGTCCACCGAGAAAGTGGTGGCCATCGGCGCCTCCACCGGCGGCACCGAGGCCATCCGCGAGGTGTTGGTGCACCTGCCGGCCGACTCGCCCGCCATCGTCATCACGCAGCACATGCCGCCGGGCTTCACCACCAGTTTTGCCGCGCGCCTGAACAGCCTGTGCCAGATCACGGTGAAGGAGGCGGTGCAGGGCGAGCGCATCCTGCCCGGCCACGCCTACATCGCGCCGGGCGGGCGCCAGTTCGCGCTGGCCAAGAGCGGCGCCAACTACGTCGCCGTGGTGGACGACGGCCCGCCGGTGAACCGCCACAAGCCCTCGGTGGAGGTGCTGTTCAAGTCGGTCGCAGCCCACGTCGGGCGCAACGCCGTGGGCATCATGCTGACCGGCATGGGCGCCGATGGCGCCGCTGCCATGCGCGAGATGAAGGACGCCGGCAGCTACAACTACGTGCAGGACGAGGCCAGCTGCATCGTCTTCGGCATGCCGCGCGAGGCCATCTCCCACGGCGCGGCCGACGAGGTCCTGCCCCTCACGCAAATCGCTCCGGCCCTGGTGGCGCGCCTGCGTGGCGCGGGCGACCGGGTGCACCACCGCATCTGACGGGGCCGGCGTCTCTGGCTGGCCGCTTCAAAAAAATGAGCTGCCAGCGCTTGATTGGCAAGGGTTTGCAATTCTTTTCATATGCAAACCGGCTTGCAGTAAGCGCCAGAAGCTCATGTATTGATAGCGCTTCTCAGGCCGACAGCGCCTCCCAGCGCTCCAGCGCCTGCATCAGCAGCTCCTCGATCTCGCCGTCGCGCGCATGCAGCGCGGCGGCGCGGGCGCCGTCGCGGGCGTAGAGGCTGCCGTCCGCCAGCTCTTCGCGCAGGGCGAGCTGCTCGGCCTCCAGCGCCTCGATCTGCGCCGGCAGCTGCTCCAGCTCGCGCTGCTCCTTGTAGCTGAGCTTGCGCTTTTGAGTCGCCGCCGGTGCGTCCGCCGCTGCTGCACGCTTGGCCGGCTCGCGGGCCGCCTTGTCGTCCTTGCGCCCGGCCGGGGTGGCGGTCGCGGCCAGCGCGCGGCTGCGGCGCGACTGCGTCAGCCAGTCCTGCACGCCACCCTCGTACTCGCGCCAGCGGCCTTCGCCCTCACTGACGATGGTGCTGGTCACCACGTTGTCCAAAAAGGTGCGGTCGTGGCTGACCAGGAACACCGTGCCGTCGTAGGTCTGCAGCAGCTCCTCCAGCAGCTCCAGCGTGTCGATGTCCAGGTCGTTGGTCGGCTCGTCCAGCACCAGCACGTTGGCTGGCCGCGCGAACAGGCGCGCCAGCAGCAGGCGGTTGCGCTCGCCGCCCGACAGTGAACGCACGGGCGAGTGCGCGCGCGCTGGCGAGAACAAAAAGTCCCCCAGGTAGCTCTTGACATGCTTGCGCTGGTTGCCGATCTCGATCCACTCGCTGCCCGGGCTGATGAAGTCCTCCAGCGTGGCGTCCATGTCGATGGCCTGGCGCATCTGGTCGAAATAGGCCACCTGCAGGTTGGCGCCGCGGCGCACGCTGCCGCTGTCGGGCTCCAGCTCGCCCAGGATCAGTTTGAGCAGCGTGGTCTTGCCCGCGCCGTTGGGGCCGAGCAGCCCGATCTTGTCGCCGCGCAGAATGGTGGCGCTGAAGTCGCGCACGATGGCGCGATCACCGAACGTCTTGTTCACGCCCGCCAGCTCGGCCACGATCTTGCCCTGGTAGCCGCCCTGGCCGCTGCCCGAGGCAACGTCCATCTTCACGCTGCCCAGCGCCTCCCGCCGCGCGGCGCGGCTTTCGCGCAGGGCTTGCAACCGGTTGATGCGGCTGACGCTGCGGGTGCGCCGCGCCTCCACGCCCTTGCGGATCCAGACCTCCTCCTGCGCCAGCAGCTTGTCGGCGCGGGCGGCGATCACCGCCTCCTGCGCCAGCTGCTCTTCCTTGTGCTGCTGGTACTGCCCGAAATTGCCGGGGTAGGAGCGCAGCTGGCCGCGGTCCAGTTCGACGATGCGCGTGGCGATGCGGTCCAGGAAGGCGCGGTCGTGAGTGATGGTGACCACCGCTCCAGGGAAGGCAAGCAGCAACTCCTCCAGCCACTCGATGGAGTCCAGGTCGAGGTGGTTAGTGGGCTCGTCCAGCAGCAGCACGTCAGGGCGCGTGACCAGCGCCTGCGCCAGCGCCACCCGCTTCTTGGTGCCGCCCGACAGCGTGCCGACCACCGCCTGCGGGTCCAGGTGCAGGCGCTGCAGGGTTTCTTCCACGCGCTGCTCCCAGTTCCAGGCGTCCAATGCTTCGATGCGAGACTGCAGGGCGTCCAGGTCTACCCCCGGAGCGGCCGTCAGATACTGCTCGCGCAGCGCGACGGCCTCCGCCAGGCCTTGCGAGGCAGCCTCGAACACCGTGGCATCAGGAGCCAGATCAGGCTCCTGCGCCACATAGGTCACACGCAAACCCTGCTGCACGTGCAGCACGCCGTCATCGGACTGCGCCAGCCCGCCCAGGATCTTCAGCAGCGAAGACTTGCCCGCGCCGTTGCGCCCGATCAGCCCTACGCGCTCGCCACTCTCTAGCGCAAAGTCCGCATGGTCCAGCAATGCCACATGGCCGAAGGCCAGCTGCGCATCCGTCAAAGTAAGAAGTGCCATGCGCCCATTATCGAAGGGGCGCCTGCAGAGGTAGGAGAGACGCTTTTTTACAGAAAAGTGACCAATCGGCTTTTTCCGGGAAAACCCTGGGCTATACTTCAGTCCACGCTGCAACCGACACGGTTTCTGTCACAAGAACAAGTTGGAAGCAGCCGGAGGGGCTCTTCAAAAAATCTTCTCCTGCCTTGCAACTGTCCAGATT
>NZ_DAMATK010000011.1:0-56280 GCF_032079985.1 Pulveribacter sp. | reverse complement strand
CTATTGGGCCTCAGGTTTGAGGCTCAGAGGTGTCTAGAAAACCCGGGGCGATTCAGCCGCGCTCGCTATCGAGTTGGTGCCTAACGTGAGGCAGTAAGCTGAGGGTTCGGCAGTTTGGTTCCAGTCCTCCTGCGAGGTCTTATTTGGGATTCGGAGAGTAGTATTTGCGCATAATGTTCGCTATTTCCGAATAACGATTATTCATGGTGCTCAATGTTGGAAAGTGCGTCAGTATGAATACTTGATCTCCAGCTTCAGCATGCGCCACAACTGAGTCGCCATTAAAGATTGCATCAGGGAAAAGTTGCTTGTACGTCGGCCAGTATTTTTTTCCGTAGCACATAACTACGCGTGGCCGATGGGTGCGAATTTGAGTTTTCCATAGCGAAATACGCTTGGGAAGAATATCAGTTTCATAGTCTTGCCGATTGCTATACTGCGGCAAAAAATTTTCATAATCCCAATCTCCATTAGATTTGGATGGAATCGGTAGCAAGTCTCCCAGGAAGGTCTCGCCGTTCTTTCGCCCCAACTGCTCTGCCTGATATGTTCGGACGGCTTCTGTGTCGCGCGGGTCCGTGTTATGAAGAATTAACATTAGCCGACACAGATAAGCCCAAGTACGTTGTATCGTTCTATCGCCTTCGTGGTGTTTTGTAATGCCAAGCTTTTCATGAGCTTCTTTGCAGTCTTCCACCGCTTGGAAGGATATCCGACGTCGAATGATTTCAGCGTTGTCGGTGCTCTCCTCAATTCCAAGAAACCATACGGGCGCACTTATTTCGCCGTATCCTAGGAAATTGGTTAGATGGTTGAATTCATTATTGCTAAGGCGGCCCATTTTAATATCCTTCTGTTTTGTGGCTCAATGATTTATCGGGTGCATTAAGTAATTTGCGTTTTCGACTAGTTCGAAAAATATTTCGCCGTCGCTGTCTTTGGAAATAACGGTGCTTGCTTCCGTCCAAATAGTGGATTCTCCTTTTGCGTCAGTGATTAAATTATTCAGAGGCCCGTAGGCGTCCATTATTTCCTGTAGCTCCGAGCGGCGTAGGGCAGGGGTCAGCAATGGCGCAAGTTTCCTGCGCAAATCCCAGTCTGCGTCGATATACGTATTTCTTATAAATGAATTAACTCGCTTGCTGAGGCGTGTTATGTCGGGATGCTCGCGTGCGTCGGATACTTCGAGTTGGGCTATTTTTAAATCGGAACTTTTGTAGATGATCTCGCAAACGACATATTCTTCGCGGTCAACTGCAATACCGCTGGCATTTTTAAGAGCCAGTTCGGGGGTGGGCGAAGCATAGACGGAATGTCTGCGAGATGGCATATTTTCAGGGCGGAGATACTCCCAGATGTTGTCAACGACATAAGGGATATTCGCTGGAATGCGAGGAGAGTTATATCGCTTATGCATCCTCTTTGCGTCAAATCCTGCTTTGAGTACGGCGCGGAAAATTCTTTGTTCCATACGTGTTTTTACATAGCGTTGCGCTTGAGCGCGGTGGATAGAATGGATTTGACTCAGGTTGCCGGGCCTTCGGGGTGAAGTGGGCCCATTTTGGTAAACGGGTTGTACTAAGTAAACCACTGGAAGAATAAATGCGTCGAATACCGGTTAGTCGGTAAACGCAAGTGATTTTCATTTCTAGGCCATCTCCGCGTTCCCAGAAGTTGATTGGAATTTCACCTTTGTAGTTTGCAGCACAAGCTACGGAGCATGGGTGCCTCCCCACTCTTGAATAACGCTGCGTGCCTCCCGCTGGTTGCAGCAAAGACGAGGCAAATGACAGTGATGATGAAGACGCGTAAAGGTGCTGGGTTGGGCAGCTTGGGCGATGTTTTGGAATATGTTAGATTCCTTCCGGTTGGCATGCACTATTTAGGCCACGGATGGGTCGCATACTAAAGGAGACGAAAACGATGACCACGATTTGGAAGCAGGGCGCCTTGGCCCTGAGCATGGCTGGCGCTCTCAGCGCAGCACATGCACAACAGTTGACGATCGGGCTGGCGTCGGAGCCTACGGCTGCCGACCCGCACTATCACAAGATGACGTCCAACGATTCCTTCACGGCCCATGTGTACGACTCGCTCGTCGGACGCACGCCCAAGATGGAACTGGTGCCGTCGCTGGCCACGTCCTGGAAGAACCTGGACGACCTGACCTGGGAATTCAAGCTGCGCAAGGACGTGAAATTCTCGAATGGCGCGCCTTTCACCTCCAAGGACGTGCTGTTCACAATCTGCCGCACGCTGAACAACGAGACCAACGTCTCGCAGTCGTACATGGACACGACCAAGCGCCTGACCGATGTGCAGACGCCCGACCCGTACACCGTGATCGTCAAGACGGCAACGCCGATTCCGCTGATCCCGGCCGAGTTCGCCCGCAACCTGCCCATCATCTCCAGCTCCATCGTGGACTTCGACGGCTGGAAGTTCGCACCCAAGGAGGGCTGTGGCTACAAGGGCCCGTGGCCGTCCGTGGCGGACTTCAACAATGGCAAGATGGCCATCGGCACCGGCCCGTTCGTGCTCAAGTCGTACGTGAAGGGCACCGCCATCACCCTGGAGCGCAACGAAACCTACTGGGGCGACAAGCCGCACTGGAAGAGCGTCAAGATGGTGCCCGTGCCGGCGGCCGGCCCGCGCCTGACGGGCCTGCTGTCCGGCGACTACGACCTGATCGAGAACCCCGCGGCGCGCGACCTGGCGCGCGTCAAGCAAGACCCCAAGCTGGCCTTCGTCGCGACGCCGTCCACGCGCCTGGTGTTCTTCCAGCCCGATGCAGGGCGCGAAACCTCGCCGTTCTCCAAGGCCGCCAACGGCAAGAACCCCCTGCAGGACCTGCGCGTGCGCCGCGCCATCAACATGGCCATCGACCGCAAGGCCATCGTCGAGCGCCTGATGGACGGGATGGCCACCGTGGCCTACCAGTACATGCCCGACGGCATGTTCGGCGGCCTCGCGCATGCGCCCGAGATCAAGTTTGACCCTGAAGGCGCGAAGAAGCTGCTGGCCGAAGCGGGCTACGCCGACGGCTTCGAGCTGACGCTGTCCTCCACCAACGACCGCTACATCAACGATGCACAGGTCACGCAGGCGGTGGCGCAGTACCTCTCGCGCATCGGCATCAAGACCAAGGTCGATGCCATGACCGCGTCGATCTACTTCCCCAAGCGTGCCAAGCGCGAGTTCAGCTTCGCGATGGGCGGCTGGCCTTCGGAGAACGGCGAGGCCTCGGGCCTGTTCCAGCTCTGGGTGGCGTCCACCGATGCGCCCAAGGGGCAGGGCACGAGCAACTACGGCGGCTTCGTCAGCCCCGAGTTCGACAAGGTCTACGTGCCGGCGGCGACCACCATGGACAACGCCAAGCGCAAGGCCGAGCTGGAGCGTGCGACGCAGATCGCGCTCGACAACGTTCCGCTGATCCCGCTGCACTTCGAGAGCAGCATCTGGGCCTTCAAGAAGGGGTTGACCTACGAAGGCCGGCGCGACCAGTACACCCTCGCAGCTTCCGTCAAACCGGCCAAGTAAGCTCTGCGAACGCGCGCTGCGGCCAGCAATGGCGGCGGCGCGCTTTATTTTTTGAGGGACCGTGATGTGGGTCTATGTCCTGCGCCGCCTGGTGCAAAGTTTCTTCGTGCTGCTGGCGGTGTCGCTGGTGGTGTTCATCGCGGTCTATGCGGTGGGCGATCCCATCGAACTGCTGGTGAGCGCCGAGGCCAGCGAGGCCGACCGCCAGCAGATGATCGCCCGCCTGGGCCTGGACTTGCCCCTGTGGCAGCAGTACGCCAGCTTCGCCGCGCGCGCGCTGCACGGTGACCTGGGCACCTCTTTCGTGCACGGCATCCCGGCCATCGAGCTGATCGTGCAGCGCATCCCGGCGACGTTCGAGCTGGTGCTGGTGGCCATCGGCCTGACCTGCGTGCTCGGCATCCCCCTCGGGCTGATCGCGGGGCTGTACCACGACCGGGCGCTGGGGCGCTCGCTGATGGGTGGCTCGGTCCTCGGCTTCTCGCTGCCCAATTTCTGGCAGGGCATGATGCTGATCCTCATGTTCGCGGTCTGGCTGCACTGGCTGCCCGCTGCGGGCCGGGGCGAGACGGTGGACGTGCTGGGTGTGCCGTTTTCGCTGTTCACGCGCGATGGCTGGGCGCATGTGCTGCTGCCGGCGGTCAACCTGGCGCTGGCCAACATCGCGTTGGTGCTGCGCCTCACCGCCACCGGCGTGACCGAGGCCAAGACCCAGGAATACGTGCGCTTCGCGCGTGCCAAGGGCGTTCCGGAGCGGCGCATCCTCACGCGCCACATCCTGCGCAACATCCTGATCCCGGTGGTCACCGTGATCGGCCTGGAGTTCGGCCAGTTGCTGGCGTTCTCGACCATCACCGAGACGGTGTTCGCCTGGCCGGGCATGGGCAAGCTGCTCATCGACAGCATCTACAAGCTCGACCGGCCGGTCATCGTCGCCTACGTGATGCTGGTCACCTTCATTTTCGTCATGGTCAACCTGCTGGTTGACCTGCTCTACGCGGTGCTCGACCCACGCGTGCAACTGCAGGAGGCCTCGGCATGAGCACCCCGCAACTTCCCGAACCCACCGGCACCCCGCTGCGCGCCCAGCCGCTGGCGAACACCCCGCGTCGCGCGCAGATGCTGCGCCAGCTGCGCAGCAAGCCTTCGGTCAAGGGTGCCGCCATCGCACTGGCGCTGCTGCTCCTTGCCGTGCTGCTGGCGCCGCTGCTGGCGCCGCAAAACCCCTACGACCTGGGCGCACTCGACCTGATGGACGGGCGCCTGGCGCCTGGCGCGCAGGCTGCGTCCGGCATGCGCTACTGGCTCGGTACCGACGACCAGGGGCGCGACATGCTCAGCGCCATCCTGTACGGGCTGCGCATCAGCCTGTCGGTGGGCCTGTCGGCGGTGGCGATCGCGACGGCCATCGGTGCGCTGGTCGGGCTGGTCGCGGCGTACCTGGGCGGCATCGTCGACACGTTGCTGATGCGCCTGGTGGACTTCATCCTGGGCTTTCCGACCATCCTGATCGCGCTGCTGCTGCTGGCCATCCTGGGGCGCGGCGTGGACAAGGTGGTGATCGCCATCGTCGCCGTGCAGTGGACGCACTACGCGCGCATCATGCGCGGCCGCGCGCTGCAGGAGCGCAAGAAGGAATACGTCGAGGCCGCGCGCAGCCTGGGCTACTCCACCTGGCGCATCATGACGCGGCACCTGCTGCCCAACTGCCTGGGGCCGGTGCTCGTGTTCGCCACCATCCAGATCGCCAACGCCATCGCGCTGGAGGCTACGCTGTCGTTCCTGGGCGTCGGCGTGCCGATCACTGAGCCTTCGCTCGGCCTGCTGATCGCCAACGGCTTCCAGTACCTGCTGTCGGGCGACTACTGGATCAGCATGTTCCCCGGCCTGGCGCTGGTGGCGCTGATCCTGTCCATCAACCTGATCGGCGACCGCCTGCGCGAAGCCCTGGACCCGAGGAAATGATGAACGCACCGCTGCTAGAAGTGCGCGGCCTATCGACCGTGTTCCACACCGAGGAGGGCGCGTGGCCGGCTGTGAGCGACGTGGACATCCGGCTGGTGCCCGGGGAGATCCTCGGGCTCGTCGGCGAATCCGGCTCGGGCAAGTCGGTGACCGGCTTTTCCCTGTTCGGCATGATCGACCCGCCCGGCGAGATCATCGCCGGCGAGGTGCTGCTGCACGGCCAGGACCTGCGCAAGCTGCCTGCCGAGGCCCTGCGCCAGCTGCGCGGCAACCGCATCGCGATGATCTTCCAGGACCCGCTGATGACGCTCAACCCGGTGCTGCGCATCGAGGAGCAGATGCTCGAGGCCCTGGAGCAGCACCAGAAGCTGCCGCGCTCCGAAGCCCGCAGGCGCTGCATTGAGGCCCTGGAGATGGTCGGCATCCCGGCACCCGAGAAGCGCCTGCGCAGTTACCCGCACGAGTTCTCCGGCGGCATGCGCCAGCGCGTGGCCATTGCCATCGCCATGCTCAACCGCCCCGACCTGATCATCTGCGACGAGCCCACAACGGCACTGGACGTGACCATCCAGGGGCAGATCCTGTACCGCATGCAGCGCATCTGCGCCGAGCAGGGCACGGCGCTGATATGGATCACGCACGACCTGGGCGTGATCGCCGAGCTGGCCGATCGCGTGGCGGTGATGTATGCCGGGCGCATCGTCGAGGAGGGCGCCGTGGCCGACGTGCTCGACGCGCCGCGCCATCCCTACACCGAGGGCCTGCTGTCCTCCCTGCCCAGCCGCACGCGGCCGGGTGAGCGCCTGGTGCAGATCAACGGCATGGCGCCGAGCCTGTCGGCGCGCGTGCCCGGCTGCGCGTTCGCGCCGCGTTGCGCGCGCGCCAGCGAGCGCTGTGTGGCCGAGCAACCTGCGGCGACGCAGGTGCCCGGGCGCATGTTCCGGTGTTTTCATCCTCTGCAGGAGGCCTGCGGTGACGCGAGCGAATGACAACGTAGGGGCGCCGGTCGTGGAACTGCGCGCAGTGCACAAGCGCTTCACCACCCGGCCCGGCATGGTGGAGAAGGCCGTCGGCGCGGTTGCCGGGCGGCCCGCCAGGGAGCGCACCGTACACGCGGTCAACGGCGTGGACCTGGCGATCGCGCGCGGCGAAGTGCTCGGCCTGGTGGGCGAATCGGGCTGCGGCAAGTCCACGCTGGGGCGCGTCGTCGCCGGCCTGCATGCGCCCAGCAGCGGCGAGCTGCGCTACCAGGGGCAGGACGTCGCCGGCCTGGCCGGCCAGCCCAGGCGCGACTATGTGCTTGGTGTGCAGATGGTGTTCCAGGACCCTCAGGCGTCGCTCAACCCGCGCCAGCGCTTGCGCCAGATCCTGGCCGAACCGCTGGCGGTGCACCGCCTGGCACCTTCCGCCCAGATCGGTGCGCGGGTGGACGCGGCGCTCGCCGAGGTGGGACTGTCGACCGAATACCGCGACCGCCTGCCGCACCAGATCTCGGGCGGGCAGCGCCAGCGCATCGGCATTGCGCGCGCGCTGATGGTGGCGCCCGAGTTTCTGGTCTGCGACGAGCCGGTCGCCGCGCTGGACGTGTCGATCCAGGCGCAGGTCATCAATCTGTTCATGGACCTGCGCGCGCAGCGCCAGCTCACGTATTTGTTCATCAGCCACGATCTCGGCGTGGTGCGCCACATCTCGGACCGCGTGGCCATCATGTACCTGGGCAAGATCGTGGAGACGGCCACGACGGCCGAGGTCTTTGCGCGCGCCCAGCATCCCTACACCCAGGCCCTGCTCGCGGAAGTGCCGGACGTTGCCCGCAGGAAGCGCGTCTTCACCCCCATCCAGGGCGAAATCCCCTCGCCCCTCAATCCCCCTACAGGTTGCGCCTTCCACCCGCGCTGCCCGCACGCCATGGAGCGCTGCAAGCGCGAGGAGCCGCTGCTGCGCGAGGTGGCTGGCGGCCACCAGGCGGCCTGTCATTTGCTGGACCCACCGTGACCCTCTCCCTTTTTGCCTTTGGCCGGACCAGCGGCAGCTTTTCGCTGCCCTGGGCATTCGCCGGCCGGCCGGTGACGCTGCACTGCTACCGCGCCGCTGCAGCCGACGCACGCGCGCCGCTGGTGCTGGTGCAGCACGGCATGCTGCGCAATGGTGATGACTACCGCAACTTCTGGGTTGCCGCTGCCGAGCGATACGGCTTGCAGATCATTGCCCCGACCTTTTCCAACGAGCACTGGCCTGGCGTGGAAAGTTACAACAACGGCGGCGTGTGGACACAGGATGGGCACCTTGCGCCTGCTGCGCAGTGGGCCTATCAGGCGATACCGGAGCTGATCGGTCAGCTGCGTCGCGAGGGCGCTCTGCAGGAGCAGCCGGTTTATCTCTTCGGCCATTCGGCAGGAGGGCAGTTCGTGCACCGCTTGGCCAGCCTACTCGGCGTCCGTGGTCTTGCCGGCATCGTCGCTGCCAACCCCGGTTGGTATACGCTAGCTGATGACTCGTTGGGATTTCCCGAAGGGCTGGGCGGCGTTGGACTTGCGCCGGACGCGTTGGCCCGCCTGCTTGCCACGCCGCTGGTGATCCTCGCCGGCGAGCAGGACATAGACACCGCCGACCCGAATTTGCCCGCCGAGCCCGCAGCGCTGCGGCAGGGCCCCCACCGCTATTCACGCGCGCTGCATTACACCGAATACGCACTGCAGCAGGCTGCGCGCCTGGGTGTGCCGCTTGCGTGGCAGTTGCACAGCGTGCCCGGCATCGGCCACGACGGCGAAGCTATGAGCGCCATCTGCGCGCATTGGTGGTTTGAAGGCCGCATGCCATCGGCCGATGGGCTCGCCCGCTTGGCGGGGCGCATAGTTTCCTGAGTTTTGGAGAGGGCAATGAACGTAACGACCGAACAACTGGTGGCCGGTATCTCGGAGTGGATGGCCTGCGAGTCGCCTTCTCATGACGCGGCCGCACTGTGGCGCATGGCCGAGCTGATCCGTACGTGCGCCGCGGAGAGCGGCTTGCGGGTGAATGTGACGCCAGTGAGAGCCACGCCCCAGGCACCCGAGCTTCCGCTGCTCAGTGCGACCAATCGCGCACCGGGCGACACGCGGCCAGGCCTGCTCATCCTGGGACACATGGACACAGTGCACCCCATCGGCACTCTGTCCGCCAACCCGGTGCGCATCGAGGGAGACAAGCTCTACGGGCCCGGCGGCTACGACATGAAAGCGGGCGTCTATATGGCGCTGGCAGCGCTTAGCGCGCTCGCCCAGCCGGGCAGCACGCCACTGCCGGTGGACATGCTGGTCGTGCCCGACGAGGAGGTGGGCAGCCATGCGTCTCGTGCGTCGATCGAGGCATACGCGAGAAATGCGCGTTACTGCTTAGTGGCAGAGCCGGCACGTGCCAACGGCGGGCGCTGCGTGACCGCACGCAAGGGCACTGGCAATGTGCATTTGCAAGTCCAGGGTGTCGCCTCTCACGCCGGCTTGGCGCATGAGAAGGGGCGCAGCGCGGTGCGTGAGATGGCACACCAAGTGCTAGCGCTCGAAGCTATGACCGACTACTCGCGCGGCATCACTGTGAGCGTGGGCACCATTGAGGGCGGCACCACCAGCAATACCGTGCCGGCTTTCTGCAAATGCCACGTCGACTTTCGGTTCTCAGACATGGTGTCGGCCGATGAGATCGTTCAGAAAATGAACGCCCTGCGCCCCGTGGGCGAAGACGTGCAATTGTCTGTCGATGTGGAGGTCAACCGTCCTCCAATGGTCCGTGATGAGAAAGTGGTCGCGCTTCTCAACCGCGTTCAGGCTTCTGCTCATGCTGCCGGTTTCGATCTCGAAGAGGCGCCTCCCACGGGCGGAGCAAGCGACGCTAATTTCACCTCCGCCCTGGGCGTGCCCTCTCTTGATGCGCTGGGCGCTGATGGTGACGGGGCCCATACCTGGCATGAACACATAATAATTTCAACTCTGGCGAAGCGGACTCGGTTTTGGCACCATTTGCTGGCTAATTTGGATTAACGAAGGGTCTTAGGAAGCAAACGTGGTCAGAGCGGATTGTTTCTCAGCAATGCAAGCGGTGCCTTGTAGGGGATCTGATTGCGATGGTTGAAGTTCCGGCAGTAGATCCACCAGTTGACACAAGAGCTCAACGAAGTTCGTCAGATTACTTTGGGCCTGCAATCCCAAGAGTTGATTGAGCAACAGCAGACGTTTGAAGTACTTCAGTGACGTCAAGCATAGCCCCAGCCGCCCGCTACGAGAACGCCAACTACCTGCGTGAGCTGGCTGAGAACCTGCTGCGCCTCTTGCCTGGCAAGGGCGCGGCGAAAGCCGAACTGTTGCAGCGCCTGGCCAGTGAGGAGCTAACCCAGGCCGAGTACGACGAGCGGATACTCGCTAAGGTGGCCGCGGCGCGTGCCGACAAGCGCTCTGGCATGAGCACCGATCAGCTTCGCCAAGCTCTCAAGGCTCGCGCCCAAGAACTGCGCAATGTCCTATAGGATGCACTGGAGCGCGTCGGCCATCGAGGATGTACAGGCGCTGTTCGAGTATCTATCCGAGCACCCCACGCTATGGGACGCCGAGCACGTCACTGGCCGGTCGCTGATCTGCACGGACCTGGTCTTTCTCGTCATCGCAGTGATCGCTATGCGATGGAGCAATAGAGACGTCACAGTGAAAACGGGAACAGTCAGCGTGGAAATGAAGACCTTACAGCAGGCAAAGGAGTAAGCTGACCAAATGCAAGAATTCTTCAATGATCCCCTAGGGGTGGGTATGCTCATCTTCGCGTTGTTCTTGAACCTCGGCGCGAGCTGGCTGCGCTGGGAAAAAAAGCGCGCATCGAAGATGCAGGGATGATGTACGATAGCACCGTCCTTTTGTCCGTGTGCGTAAGGTCCGGACCAGCGCCAGGTAGCTTGCCTGATAAAACAAAAAGCGATTAATTACGCATCGCGCCAAAATATTAGTAGCGGCGAAGTCGCTATTATCAGAATCTGATTCAGGTGCGTCTTGCAAAAACCCGTTGGCTTTCTAGGAGTCCAGCCAGGACTAAAACTGGCATGCGTGCAGCTATATTTGCGCGCGTCTTAAACTAGCTGCAACTGCACTTGCACTGCACGCATCTCAGCTGAGCAGCCTCGCACAGTTTTTCCATAGTTGGTAGTCCACTGCGATGTGGCGCTTGAGGCCCGAGACCTTCCTGTCCGCGTCCTCGGCCGTGAAGGCTGCAGTGTCCCTGTTCTCCTCGCCGTAGCGCGCTCATGATCAAGAACGCGCTTGAGTCGCTGCGCCTCAGTCTCTCGCGGGCTACACCAACCAGATTTTTAGAGTTTGCTCCAGCAGGCTGCCCTTTTCGTGTGCTTCGCTCCTGATCGCAAAGTACGCATGCGCTATGTGCCACTTGGGGAATTCGCTGGGCACGCCCGCCACTGGCGACCGTGGCGTAGCAAATATGGTACGGGGCAAAACACTTCGTACAAATCAACCCAATGAGCGGATCAGTTCAAATTGTTTGCGGCTGATGTCGCTGTGCCCGGAGTCTGCAGCGACACTATCTGTCGCATCCCTGCGGATGATGCTCCCGTCAACCCAGGAGAGAACATCTATGGCCTACTGCCACGCCCGGCCTCCCATCAGGCAGCTGCCACACATCAGGCTGTGGATGCTGCGTTTGGTCACCTCGCCAGCCGTCCTCCATCAATTTGTGCGCAAGGACGACTTTGCTCGCGACGACATCGCCCACGTGCTCGGCCTGGATCACTGGATCTATCCCGAGCACCGCTCGTTCGATCCCAGGGCTGTTCGAAAAGAGCTGTTCCAACTGTTGGAAGAACAGCACCGCGCTTGGGCAGACCGGACCCTGCCTGCTCTGCTGGAGGAGAACGTACAGCAGCTAGCCACTCTCTTGGGGTTAAACGAGGTGGATAAATGCATTTTGGCGTTCGCCATATGCCTGCACAACGACGCATTGCTCGACGATACGGCTGACATGCTGGGTCCTCTGAGCACGCCCCAGGCGACTCAAACTGTGGCCCTGGTGCTCCAACTGCCCGAGGCGCAGGTTCGCCAGTCTCTGGGTAGCCAGGGCACGCTCGCGCGCTCGGGTCTCTTGGTTGTAGACCGCACCGGAGCATCGCGTCTGAAGTCCAAGCTTGAAGTGTTGTCGCACACTTTCGCTGACCAGATGGAGTCTGGCCGAGCCGACCCCATCGCACTGCTGCGCGGCAAGATTCAGTTTGCCGCGACGGGCCATCTGTCCTTGGCCGACTATGGCCACGTTCAGTCCACGCTGAACATCATGTGTTCTTGGCTGCGCTATTCACAGGCCATGCAGCGGCGTGGTGTCAACGTGTACCTATATGGTGCGCCCGGCACGGGCAAAACCGAACTGGCTCGCGCTTTGGCTCGGGAGCTGGGCTGCGAGCTGTTTGAGGTGGCAACGGAGGACGAGGACGGCGATCCCATCAGCGGCACACAACGCTTGCGCGCCTTGCGTGCTGCGCAGAGCTTTTTGGCACGGCGCAAGGCGCTGCTGTTGTTCGATGAGGTGGAAGACGTGTTTAGCGACGGCCCGCAAGAGAGGGGCGCTGCTCAGTCTCGCAAGGGCTGGCTCAACCGTACGCTTGAGGACAACCTCGTGCCGACGCTGTGGCTGTCCAACACCGTGCATGGCATGGACGCCGCTTTCATCCGACGCTTCGATATGGTGTTTGAGCTGCCTGTGCCGCCGCGCAGCCAGCGCGCTCGTATTGTGCAAGCACACTGCGGTGACCTGCTAGACGCACCACGCTTGGCGCGCGTGGTCGGCGCTGAGGACTTGACACCCGCCGTAGTCGCCCGTGCTGCCAGCATTGCCCACGCCCTTGGCCCTGTGATCGGCCGCGCGGACAGTGCCGATGCCTTTGAGCACTTGGTCAGCCATACCCTGCAGGCCCAAGGCCACCGCCCACTGCCGCGCCAGCAGTATGTCCATAACTCCGATACGTATGACTTGGCGTTTCTAAATGCGGACGCCGACATGGCCGAGTTGACGCACGGTTTGCGCGCTGCCTCTGGTGCCGGTGGCGTTCGTCTGTGCCTGTATGGCGCACCTGGTACTGGCAAGACAGCTTTTGGGCGTTGGATGGCCGAGCAGCTGGACCTTCCGCTCATGGTGCGGCGCGCCTCGGACCTGCTTTCCATGTATGTGGGCGAGGCTGAGAAAAACATTGCTCGTGCTTTCCGCGAGGCGCAGGACGATGGAGCGCTGCTACTCATTGACGAGGTGGATAGCTTCTTGCAGGACCGCCGCGGCGCGCACCGCAGCTGGGAGGTGACACAGGTGAACGAAATGCTCACGCAAATGGAGGACTTCCCTGGCGTGTTCATCGCCAGCACTAATTTGATGAGCGGGTTGGATCCTGCCGCGCTGCGCCGCTTCGATCTGAAGGTAAAGCTGGACTACCTGAAGCCTGAGCAGAGCTGGGCGCTGCTGCTGCAGCACTGCAGGCGATTGCAACTACCCACGCCCGCCGCAGGGCTGCGCGCACGCTTGTCGCGGCTGCGCCAACTCACGCCGGGCGATTTTGCTGTCGTACTGCGTAGCCAGCGCTTTCGCACCTTGGCCGATGCCGAGGCATTGGTTGCCTCGCTGGAAAGGGAATGCACTCTTAAGGAAGACGCGAACAACGTCATTGGCTTCTTGTGAAAACGCAGGAGCGCAACGCCGGCTCTGTGGGAGACTTCCAGCATGGCTCAACGCCCCGATACTCTAGAGACTGTCCTGCTTGCGGTTGAGCTGCTGCGTCGAATCCCCCGTGGACGCAAGATCACCGCTGCAGAGCTACACCGCCAACTCGCGGACGCGGGGTTGGGGCGGGACTTGCGCACCATTCAGCGACAACTGGAAACTCTCTCGCGCCATTTCGATATTGAGCGCGACGAGCGCAGCAAGCCCTATGGTTACCGCTGGTTGGAACGCGCCCAGAGCCTGGCCGTGCCCCATCTCACGCCGCACGAGTCCCTGCTGCTGCAGCTGGCTGAAGAACATCTGAAGCACCTGCTGCCGGCGCGGCTTATGCAATCCATGGATGGATTCTTCGCCCAGGCGCGTCGCAACCTCTGCGACGACAGCCAGGGCCCCAACGTGCAGTTGGCGCGCCAATGGCCAGACAAGGTGCGCGTGGTTGCCACCAGTCAGCCGCTGCTGCCGCCGACCATTGCCGCCGGTGTGCTGGAGCAGGTCAGTGAGGCGCTGTATGCCAACCGCTGGCTGGAGCTGGACTACCAAAATGCCTCGGGCAAACGAAAGCCCATCAAGGTCATGCCGCTGGGCTTGGCCCAGCAGGGACCGCGCTTGTACCTGGTTTGTCGTTACGAGGGCTTCGACAACGAACGCAGCCTGGCCGTGCATCGCATCCGTCAAGCACAGGCGTCCACGTTGACATTTGAGCGGCCTGCCGGATTTGACCTGCAGAAATACGACGACGACGGGCGCTTCGGCTTTGGCGAAGGCGAACGAGTATCGCTTACGTTCCAGATCGAACGTCTGGCGGGAGCCCACCTGCTGGAGACACCACTGTCCAGGGATCAACAGGTGCGGGACGCGAGTGATGGTTGGCTAGAGGTGACTGCCACAGTGGTGGACAGTGCGATGCTGGAGTGGTGGCTGCGGGGATTTGGACAAGCGGTCAATCAAGTGCGCAGAGTGCCTTTGATGACCTTGAACACTGAGAACAAATAACGAGATGGACTACAAACTGGAATACAAACCGGTGGGCTTTGGGAAAGACCCTCTCACCGGTCAGAACAACCAGGGGCTCTCGGGCACCTTTTTTGTGCCCGCCTATCAGCGCGGTTACCGCTGGACCCGTGATGAGGTACATAAGCTGCTAGATGACCTGTCGGATAGCAAGGCGCCTCGGTACAGCCTGCAGCCTATAGTGGTCCAAAAAATAGAGGACGACACTTGGGAGCTGATTGACGGGCAGCAGCGGCTCACGACGTTGTGGCTGATCTTTAATTACATGCAAAAGAGCGGCTACCGACGCTCTGGTGCGGCGTATCGCTTGAGGTACCAGACTCGTCCCGGCTGTCACGACTATTTGGAAGGAATGGAGCCGCAAAAAGACTTCGAAAACATCGACTACTACCATTTATGGATGGCTCATCAAGCGATAGCTGACTGGTTCGATACGGGCGTTGAAAACGAGCAGGCAAAAGAGCACAAGGTTGATGAGATTCATCGCTACCTGCACAACTCCGTCCATGTCATCTGGTACGAAGTTCCAGCCGGCGAAAAGCTTATCCCCCTCTTCACACGTCTCAACCAAGGCCGGATTCCCCTGACCGACGCAGAGTTGCTGAAGGCCGTTCTACTGACCTTCGTTTCAAAGAATCACCAGGGGCGAGAGGACGAGGTCGCCGCGCAATGGGACAGCATAGAACGCGATCTGCAACGCCCTGAAATCTGGGCCTTTGTGGCCGGCAATGTGCAGGATGACGAGCGCTATAGCACCCGCATCAGTTTGCTGTTTGATATTCTGTCCAACCAAAGGTTGCAGACTCAAGGCATCGCTACCGACAGCAAGCCCAAGCCCTACCAGACCTTCGAAACGCTGCGTGACTTAGCCGAGAAAGAAGGCCTGACGCTGTGGAAGGATGTGGAGGCGCTCCACGCCCAAATAATTGGTTGGCTGGAAGAGCCACGCTGGTACAACAAAATCGGATTTCTGGTGTTTTGTGGAATGTCAATCGGAGACATCCAACAGAACGCCTTGGGCAGCAGTAAGAATGCATTTGACCGCTGGCTGGATGAGCAAATCAAGCAATCACTGAAGATTAGAGCCGAAGACTTGTCCGAACTCAGCTATGAGGCCCACTCAGGCCCACTGCAGCGTGCGCTGCTGCTGTTCAACGTTCTTATCTACTGCCAGCGGCTCCCACCCGAGCGATTCCCGTTTGAAAAACATGCAGGGCAGGCATGGACGCTGGAGCATATTCATGCTCAGAACGCACAGGATCTGACTCGTGCAGAACAATGGAAGGCTTGGTTGCAGGAGCACCGCAAAGCGCTGCAGGCCATCGAGGACGCGCAATTCCCAACGCAACAGCCTCTGCTGACAGAGATCGACGCCGCTATTTCGACGGTGGAAGAGCGGGGCTTTGGCGAGCGCTTTCGCGACTTGGCGGCTCGTGTACAGAAAGCCCTGACTCTAGGCAATGAAGGCGCCGATCACAGCATCGCCAATCTGGCCCTGTTGTCACACAAGATCAATGCCGAGCTGAGCAATGCCGTGTTTGAAGTCAAGCGGCAAAAGGTCGTGGATAGGGACAAACATGGGCACTATATACCTGCGGCCACTCGCAACGTGTTCTTAAAGTATTACACGCGCGCTGGCCACCAACAGCCCCATTTCTGGGGTGAGGCGGACAAGGCAGATTATCTGCAAGCCATGCGAACAACATTGAATCCCTATCTGGAATGAACACCTTACACAGCGAACGCACTCACACTAGCCTGGCTCAGTTGTTCAGTCAACCCATCCGCGGGATACAAGTGGGGGCTATTGTCATCCCGAAGATCCAGCGCGACTATGCCCAAGGTCGCAGCCACCCAAAGGTGCAACAGATTCGCGAACGCTTCATCGACAGCCTATTCGAGGCCTTGGACAGCCCCAATGGCATCGATCTGGACTTCGTTTTCGGCGACCTGGTGGAAGAGACGAATGGCACGCACAAAGTATCCACCTTGTACCCGCTGGACGGCCAACAACGGCTGACTACTCTATTCCTATTGCACTGCTATCTGGCCTGGCACATTCCTGAAATGGCAGGCGTGAAACAGCCTTGGCACGCCTTTAGCTACGCCACCCGTCCCGGCGCGCGGAGGTTTTGCGAGTTTCTAACGGAATGCCGACCTACAGACCTGACGCAAGCCACAATATCCGGCTGGCTCAAAGACCAGGCTCGCTATTTGCCTACTTGGAAGCACGACCCGACCATCCAAGGCATGCTAGTCATGCTGGATGTGCTGCACACACGCTATAGCCATGTTTCGGATGAAAAACCTCGTGCGCACTGGAATCGGCTGACAGATCTGGCTGCGCCGGCAATCCGCTTTCATCTTCTCCCCATACAAGCCACTGGCGGGAGCAACACTCTCTACGTCAAGATGAATTCGCGGGGCAAGCCGTTAACAGAGTTTGAGAATTTCAAGGCAGAGCTGCAAGCTCTGCTACGCTCAAACCCGGCTTTCTCGGCTGACACGTTGCACGCCTTTTCGCAAAACATCGACACGGTATGGGCCGACCTGTTCTGGCATTACAGAGGCGACAACGACCTTATCGACGAAGAGTTCATGCGCTACTTGCGCTTTCTATTGGAGGTGTGGGCCTGGAAGCAGGGAGAGCCTGTCAACTACCAATCGGCCCAGGATGCGCATGAGCTGGTTCGCCTCGCCCAATTATTTTTCGGTGCCCACTCAGGAAAGCCGGAATATTCGGTCGAATCCCTAAACTGGGTAACCCGAGCGTTGGATGTCTGGCTGGAGCCTGACGAAGCTAGCGTGCGTAAGCCCCGCGCTATCCAGCAACTTTTCGAGCAGCTGTTCACCCGCTCCCGAGCTGCAGCCACGAAGGCGCTGCCTGTCTTCAACTTCCGTGACTTTGACGAGCAAACGATTGGTGTGGACATGTTCCGCGCCTGCTGCGATCTATACGGCACAGGATCATGGCGCTTGGCGCATACGCTGCTGTTTTATGGTGTGCTGTTAGGCATTTTGGGCAAGGTTCCTCAGGAAGACATGTCGCATCGACTGCGTCTGTTGCGCAATCTGATCGAGGCGTCGCCAGACGATATTCGTGCCGGCGAACGCAACAATATGCCCCAGCTGCTAGCGGAAGTCGAAGTGATCATGGCAGGCGGGCCGCTAGATGAGGTACTGCAGGGCATTAGAACCTTCAACCAAGTCCAAGTGCAAAACGAAAGGGACAAGCGTGAATTCCTGATGAGGGCGCTACCACAGCAGGACACTCTGCACCGTCTGGAGGACCACGAACTTTTGCGCGGCGGGTTGACGGTATTCAATCTGAATTCAATACAAAACGCAGCTGTCTTTGAGCATCGCGCTGCTCGGTTTTCGTACTTATTCACACAGTCGTACAGCGATATCACGGCAGCTCTGCTGGCCTACGGGCATGAAGGCCGCTGGACGAAAAGAGGGCAGGGCTATCGACTGGCCTATCTTGGCGCTCCCAAAAACTCTGAACCCTGGGACAACCTGTTTCGCGCCCGCAGGGGTGAAATGTTTCATCCCAGCAGTGCTGCCTTGCTGGCTCTGCTAGATGACGTGAACTCTCTGACTGACGTCATAAATAGCTTCGTCAGCGATCCTGCCACCCTCAAAGACTGGCGCTACTACATGGTGAAGTACGCGGTACTGCGTAGTGGGGCCTCCGGCAGCCACGTTATAGGCCCTGAGCCAGGCTATGCGTTGTGTATGCTCAGTGGGTACTACTGCGATAACCGCACTTATCACTACGACAGCTATCTCCTGGCCCTTGCAACATCAGCTGAAGTTCCATATGACCGGATTGGTAACGATAAATGGCCCCGGTGCTTTTCCGGTGACGGCACCGAGGAGCGCCATTTGGAACTGCGTAACAGCGGACTAAAAATCCGATGCGTTAATTCTGGCTGGCAAGTGAGCGATCTTCCAGACAATTCACTGCACCGCATGGCCTTCGACCAGATTGCTAGAAACTATCCTCTGAACGACAACCGTCTGTTCGTCATACCGCAAAAAAACGGTATCGATACTGAAGACCGGATCGCGCTAGGTGCGCCGTGGCTGAGAGAACTGGTGGCGGCCGGTTTGTGAGCAGGCAGCAAGGAAAAATAGAAGGTCGTAGCATTTATTGCATGAGTGAAGGTCTGCACAAAGCAGCCATGTTGCCCCTGCTACGATGTGAACGGGCCTGAGAATACGTCAGAACCGTTTGGCAGGAAGTTTAACAAAGTTCGGACTACAACTAACTTCCTGAGAAGCTACCAATGTTTCTCTCTCTGCGACACCTTTTAGCTCCCAAAGTCGGCAAAGCATTGCCCAATGCTACTACTCTATGACAAAATGTATCTTTTGGGTAAGCTAATTTCCGAAACGACTTGGATGGCTAAATGAGCGAACTGCCGGGAGAGACCTTTACGATTGATGGGGTGGCTGACTATTTGATGATGGGTAAGCGCACCGTCTATAGCTTAGTTGCCGCCAACAAGCTTTCATCGTTCAAGCTCGGCGGGGCTTGGCGCCGTCTCCGTGATGAGTTGAATCAATGGGTTGCCAGCCGCATCGGCAAAGCGAAGTTGAGTGATGGGGAGGTGGCGGAATGACCGACAGCATCGCTGCCCTCCAATCCAAGGCCAATCCGCAGCAGCTCGATGCCATTTTGGCTACCGATGGTCCGGTGCTCATCATCGCCGGGCCGGGGTCTGGCAAGACCTTTACGCTGGTCGAGCGCATCGTTTACCTCATCACTGAGAAAGGCGTCGCGCCCGAATCGCTGCTGGTCGTCATGAAGCAACAAAGCCTGGGCCTGGGGCACTCCAACAAGCGCACTCACCGGCAGAAGTTTCTCGGCGAGACGTAGCGCGTGGTGCCGTGTGCCAAACTGGAGGCGCTGGTATCGCCGTACATGCCGGAAGGCCGCCGGGGCCGACCGGCCTTTGCGAGGAAGCCCATGCTGCGTATCCATTTCACGCAACAGTGGTTCAACCTGTCGGCCCTGGCGATGGAAGATGCGCCGCACGACGTGCCGCTGTTCCATATCCCAACAACAATGAGTCCGGATTCGTTCAGCGCTACATCAATACGCCTCAACGTGCTTGTGCAGACCTCCCTTAGAACAACCAATCACTAACATTCAACGAGTACGCATGGCCAGCACCAACAAGACCAATCAGTTATATGACCAAGTGACAACGCTGGTGGACCAATCGCTTGCAGCGGTGCTGAGGAAACACTCGACGGCCAATGCCAACCAGGATCTAGAAAGTGCATTTGCGAACGCTAGGTCCTTGCTGGAAAAGATGCGCGACCAGACCAACGAGGACATACGCGAGTTACGCGAACTGTCCGAATGGGACACGTTCACCATCGCGTTCTACGGCGAGACTAATGCTGGTAAATCCACTCTGATTGAGACTCTCCGCATTTTGCTGGGCGACAGTGACAAGCTCGCCACACAGCAGCAATTTAGAGATTTGACCAAGGACTTGGGCCTCGATTCAGAGAGTATCGCCTCGCTCGAGTTAAGCATCCAGAACCTGCAGGCTCAACTGGCGGAAAGTCAGCAACATGTTGACCTGCTCACGCGGCAGTTGGCGAGCGAGGAACAGCAGCAAGCGGCCAGCATCGAGATGCTGAGGATCGCCATCGAGCATAAGCGCAAGCAGTTAAATTTTTGGCACAAGCTGATGCACGTGTTCAGGAAAATGGATGAGGAGAAGGCTCTGTCGGAGCGCGAGCTGGCTCTCGTGCAGCTCAAGGCCGGTAACCAAGCAAGACTTGAAGTCATCGCTGCCGAGCCTCGCAAGCTCCATGCCGAGTTGGCGGCCAAGACAGGCGAAAAGGCCAATGTGGAAAGCGCGTTCGCTCGATTGGTTCCACTGCAGGATGGAAGCATCATCGGCAACGGACGCTCAGACTTCACGCTTCAATCGCATTCATATCAGTTCGTGGTTGGGGGCCAGCAATTCCAATTGGTCGACGTGCCTGGTATCGAAGGCGACGAAAAACAGGTGATGAGCTCCATCGACTCATCCGTCAAGAAAGCCCACGCGGTCTTTTACGTAACGCGCAATGCCACTCCACCAGGCTCCGGCAGCGACGGACAAGAAGGGACCATCGACAAAATCAAGCGTCAGTTGGGCAAGCAGACCGAGGTTTGGGCGATTTTTAACAAGAGCGCTACCAACCCACAAGTGTTGCAAGGCCAACCCCTGACTAATCAGAACGATGCTATCGGTCTGGCAGACATGGACAAATCTCTGATCGGCTCGCTGGGCGCCGATACCTACAGGGGACATATTTGTGTCAGCGCGATGCCTGCCTTTCTGGCGGCTGCCACCTGTCTGGTTCCAAATAATCCTCACTTAAGAAGCCGCGAAAAGTTTCTGGCATCCATGGGGCGCGATGAAATTCTGCAGCGGAGCGGCATTCAGACATTTATCCATTTTCTGCGCTCGGATCTATGCCAGAATTTTAAGATCAAGATTAGGGATGCCAACCTGAAGAAGATTCGCAGTTGTCTGCAGGATGGCATCAGTCACTTAAATCAGGCAAGAGACAATTTCGCTAATGCTGCACAGAAGTTGGATGCGCAGCAGAAATCCGCCTCGGCTCAGATCGATGGACTGCTTTCTGGGACATCACAGAAACTCAAGAGCGAATGTCATGATGAACTGAGCGTTAAGAAATCTGCCATGCGCATGGCGATCTATGACTTCATCGAGAGCGACCAAAGTAACGACGACTTCAAAGAATACTTGACTGGTGAGATTGAGGCGCTCAAGACCAGTGTCGGCCGGGAACTTGAAGCGCGGTTCGCCAGGGTATTCAAGTCCTTCACTGATGAAGCTGAAGCCATCATCAATAAGAATCAAAAGAACGTCAGCGAGATTTTGCACTACACAATCGATGACCAATTCTCCTCACTTAACCTAAGCTTTAACACAGACTTCAAAATGGACAACGGCATCAATGTCGTGAGCCTGATCTCGACGCTGGGCGGTGCCGCTGCGTTGGTTTGGGCATCGTTTTTGACGTCTAATCCTGTGGGCTGGACCGCTGCGGCAGTAATCGGAGCGGTTGGGCTCGTGTTCAGCTTCTATAAGGCCGTGCGAGGCTTTTTCAGTAGCAGCTACAAGAAGGAGCAGCAGCGCAAGTCCGCTGACGAAAACATCGAGAAGATCTTTGAAAAAATGACCGAGATGCTTGACGGAAATCTTGACTCGGCTAGCGCAAAAATCAACGAGGCGCTTCTCTTAACCAAAAACCAAATGCGTATTCCCTACGAGCAGAGCCTCAATACCAAGATTGCGTTGGAAGAAATTGCCTTGAAGATGACTACGCTTCGGGACAAGCTTGTAGCCACGCCGGCCGCGGCAGCCACCGCCTCTGCGCCATCCCAAAGCGCCGCCACTGTCTGAAAACCAAAGCAACGTATCATGACCACCGCAATTCAATCGTTCAAGCAACAGAAACAACTAGCTCTTGCGATTCTGACCAATCTCAGCGCTTTCGTGCAAGAGGGAGGCAGCTTGGGTATTCAAGTCCACCGGGATCTGGTGGCAAAGTTGCAGAATGCAGTGAAAAGCGCAACGGAGCAAAAACTCAAGGTGGCTTTGATTGGCGGCTTTTCCGAAGGTAAGACTTCGATCGCCGCTGCCTGGCTGGAGGAACTCGATCGCAAGAGCATGAACATCAGTCAAGCCGAATCCTCCAGTGAAGTCCAGATATATGATTACAAGGACCAGTTGCAGATTATCGACACTCCTGGACTTTTCGGCTTCAAGGAAAAGACCAACGCTACGAGCCAGGAAATCGAGAAGTACAAGGACATCACCAAGCACTACGTGAGCGAGGCTCACCTTGTGCTGTACGTGATGAATTCCGCCAACCCGATCAAAGAGAGTCATGCGGAAGATCTGAAATGGCTCTTCCGCACCCTCAATCTGCTACCTCGCACCGTATTTGTTCTCAGCCGCTTTGACGAAGTAGCTGACGTAGCGGAGGACAGCGATTTCCAAGAAAAATTCGTTATCAAAAAGCAATCCGTTTTGAAGCGGCTTGACGATGTGCTTGAGTTGTCGCCGCAGGAGCAGAGCGAAGCTTCAATCGTTGCCGTCTCGGCCAATCCATTCGATCTGGGTGTGGAGCACTGGTTGCGTAACCTGTCCGAGTTCCGAAGTCTCTCGCGCATTAGCACGTTGCAAAGTGCGACTCAACAGAAGATTGAGCGCAATGGTGGCCTTATTTCGCTGGCCAAGGAAACCCAGAAGTCCATCATTTCAGACGTCATCACCCAGCAGCTTCCTGCTGCTAAGGAAGCGTATGCTTTGCTAGCGGATGAAGCGCGGCGTATGACGGAAATCAAACAAGATCAAGCTCTGGAGTTGCACAAAGTTCGTAGCAACATCGGGCAAGCCCAAACTCGGCTCCGTGGTCGCTTGCTGCGCTATTTCGAAGATCTGCAACTGCAGATTCGGAATGTTGGGCTACCAACTTTCAATGATTTCATGCACCGAGAAATAGGCAATGAAGGATGCCTGGTGCAGCAACGCATCCAAGAAATCTTTAATGAGGAAATAGGGGCCATTAACGCCGATCTGTACCGTATACAGATGAATGTCAACAACGAGTTGAAGCATTACGACGATGTGTTGAATGCCATAAGCAAAAAAGGCGTCAAGTTCCTTTCTCAGCCGGGCGTTATCACTAAGGATAATGTTTTATTGGCTCGTGACGGGCTAAACGCCGCCACAAAGATGGTGGGACTGGACATCAGTAGATACCTCAAGTTTAAGCCTTGGGGCGCAACCAAGCTAGCAAACAGTCTCGGCAGTGCGGTGGCTATTCTGGGCGTTGCTCTGGAAGTTTGGGACAGCTACAAGGAGCAGGAGCGTCAGGCTCAGTTCGTCAAAATAATCGAAGGCATGATTACCAACTTCCAAATCCAATCCAAGGAAGTGACCCAGCTGATCGACGCGCCTGACTTTGCTGACCAGTTTTTCCCGACTTACGTGACTCTCAAGCAGCAACTCAGCTCCATTGACAATGAGATGGTCGCGTTGCATGAACGCCAGATGCGGTTTAAAAAGTGGTACGACGAGGGTGCCGCCATTGACGCCGAATTTCGCGAGATCAACAGTCCAGGTGGAAATCGTCAGGCAGCCTGGGAAGGCGTACCGGAGATCGTGATCGATACCACGCCGATCATCGAGACGATCACTTCGAAGGCTCCGCTCTCAAGACCTCCCGCCGAGACTGAACCCGTGAAGACGTCGCTCTGGTCCAGATTGTTCTCCTGATCCCACAGAATGCTCCGCCCAGCGTTGGGAAGGACACAACCTTTCTCGCACCTAGTTCTTTGCTCCTGCGCGTGAGCAGCCTTGCGACGCCGCGGAGGTGACTTAACTTTGCCTCGCCCCCGTCGCACCGGTGCGGGTCTGAAGCTAATTCACTTCTCGGAAAGACAAGTGCCTCCTCCAGCCACTTCCTCATGCGGTCTGGGTGACTGCTATCGCCCCGGGGCGGACATTCCTTGCCATACAAACCAGCCCAATGCGCTGTGCTCGACCACGGTGAACTGCCAAGTCGGCGCGAACCGTTGTCCTGCAGGTTGGCCGGTGCAGCGCGCGAGGGGGAGCATGTTTCGGCATCATGGCGTCGTCGGCTTCAGGATCTGCCAGTTGTAGCGGCTAATCTGATTGCTGCCTTGGCAAAGGTGGATGACGGATCAGCTCGGGGCCTATCCCCGCTCGCGCGGGGCAACCGGCCCAGCCGAACGATCAGGGCGTCACGCTGCGGGCCTATCCCCGCTCGCGCGGGGCAACCGAGCGCAAGGATGCCGGGCATTTCCGCAGCCAGGGCCTATCCCCGCTCGCGGGGCAACCCCGAGGTGGCTGGTGCGCAGATAGTCGGAGTAGGGCCTATCCCCGCTCGCGCGGGGCAACCTCAATACCTGCCCCGATTCGTGGATGAACAGCGGGCCTATCCCCGCTCGCGCGGGGCAACCCCAAAGGCCCCCAGGGCCGATTGCGTCAGGCCGGGCCTATCCCCGCTCGCGCGGGGCAACCCACCGACAGCTGCACGTCGCCCAGCTCGCCCAGGGCCTATCCCCGCTCGCCCAGGGCCTATCCCCGCTCGCGCGGGGCAACCGCATCGTCAAGCCCTCACGCGAAGGGCTTGAAGGGCCTATCCCCGCTCGCGCGGGGCAACCTAGAGCGTGTGCCCCAGCATCTCGAACATGCCGGGCCTATCCCCGCTCGCGCGGGGCAACCATGCCCAGGCGCCAGGCGCGGTACTCGCCGCCGGGCCTATCCCCGCTCGCGCGGGGCAACCTTTGTCGTCATCGTACGCAGGCTGTCCACCGGGGGCCTATCCCCGCTCGCGCGGGGCAACCAGCAGCAAATCCTCGTGGACTGCACGCAGCGTGGGCCTATCCCCGCTCGCGCGGGGCAACCGTAGAGCAGGTCAACTGGCGGGACAACCCCTGGGGCCTATCCCCGCTCGCGCGGGGCAACCGCTCTGGCGATTGACTGCAGCTTGGGCAACTACGGCCTATCCCCGCTCGCGCGGGGCAACCTGACGCCTGCTGCCCGGCATTCGGCCAGGTAGGGGCCTATCCCCGCTCGCGCGGGGCAACCAGGGCGAAGACGGCGCGGACCTCGAACAAGAGGGGCCTATCCCCGCTCGCGCGGGGCAACCCCCAGCAGCATGCTGATGGCGCTGGTCAGCGCGGGCCTATCCCCGCTCGCGCGGGGCAACCTGTACCCGGTGACCCACGCTATCGCAGGGGCCGGGCCTATCCCCGCTCGCGCGGGGCAACCCCCATCAGGTCGGCCAGCTCATCCGCCGTGGTGGGCCTATCCCCGCTCGCGCGGGGCAACCCCTTGCCGACAAGCGTCAAAAAGGCAGAGGCGGGGCCTATCCCCGCTCGCGCGGGGCAACCGCCGACCTGGGCGCAGCCATGACGCCCGCGGAGGGCCTATCCCCGCTCGCGCGGGGCAACCTCCGCGCGCAGCATGGCAATCTGCTCGGGGTGGGGCCTATCCCCGCTCGCGCGGGGCAACCCCCGCGAGCCCAACTGATGGGGATTTCTTCGCGGGCCTATCCCCGCTCGCGCGGGGCAACCTTCATGCGCTGCGCCTGCGCGGCGACCAGCTGGGGCCTATCCCCGCTCGCGCGGGGCAACCGGATCGTGACAGGACGGCCCTGGGCGTCAGTGGGGCCTATCCCCGCTCGCGCGGGGCAACCTGCGCGTCCGGGTGGTCCCGCAAGGTAAAGAAGGGCCTATCCCCGCTCGCGCGGGGCAACCTCCGCGCGCTCCAGTGGCTTGCGGCGGCCAGTGGGCCTATCCCCGCTCGCGCGGGGCAACCGCAGACGGCATGATGACCGTCGCGCGGCCATCGGGCCTATCCCCGCTCGCGCGGGGCAACCATTGCTCACTGGGCAACTATTACGCCACCACTGGGCCTATCCCCGCTCGCGCGGGGCAACCCCGCGCCCATGGGCTGGCCATCCTTTGCGGATGGGCCTATCCCCGCTCGCGCGGGGCAACCTTCTTGCTGGTCGGTGGTGCTGGCTCCCGCAAGGGCCTATCCCCGCTCGCGCGGGGCAACCTGGGGATGGCAGTGCCGGGAGGATCTGGAGCACGGCCTATCCCCGCTCGCGCGGGGCAACCGTCAGAAGCCCTCGGAAAGGCCTTCTGCCACGGGGCCTATCCCCGCTCGCGCGGGGCAACCGCGCCGCCGCACTGGTCTTCCAGACGCTGCAGGGGCCTATCCCCGCTCGCGCGGGGCAACCTCTCACACTTAACTCTTTGCCATGAAAGAGAAAAGCAAGAAAGTGATGTTGAATTTTAAAGAGCGTCCAACGCAATCATTCAGCGGCGCACGATCCACATACCATCTGCCTCCACCAATTCGCGTGGGGGCTCGCCCAGATGGGCCATACCTACGCCGCCTGTGGCGTTGACATCGCGCCAGACCATGACCGCACTGCCTTGTCGCTCTTGGCCGTACCAGTCCGACAGCACCTGCCAGACGCGCTCGCGCACTCCGGGATTCATGCGGGGCGATACAAAAATGTTGGGCGCCACCTCCAACATGACCGACGACAGGAAGCCGTGGAACCGGCCCGGCATATCACGAATCACGATCATCGCCAGCGCCATGGCTCTCCTCGTCTACACGCAGTACCTGCTTGATACGATCGATCATGGCTGCAATTACCTGCTGCTTGCGGAACACGGAAGCGGCTTCGCGGCGCACCAAACGGTCGATCGTTTCATCGCAGTCTTGCGCGCGCTTAGCCGCCGTGAAGGCGATTTGCAGCGTCACCGTGTCACGAAACAGGTCTGCAATGTCCAGCACGAATGATTGCCCTGAGTCTTCATGGATGAAGCCCAGCGGCGGCAGCGCGGCCATGGATTGCACGGCGATGGCGGCCGCTGCCTGCACCGCCGTGGCGGCGTGATTGATGGCCTGGTTGGCAATGTCAGCGGCGTTGGGGTTGGCGCGGTCATAGTGCCGTCTCTCCCATTTGATGCCGTGCTTTTGCGCCATCAGGCGGTAGATGGTCTTGACCCTCGCGCCCTCGATGCCGCGCAAGGTGTCCAGAGCGCGGTGGGGCAGGACTTCGCCCAGGCGCAAGGCGTACATATGGCGCGCCACGCTGATGCGCCGACGCGGGCTGCCCCACAGCTCGGCCTGGCGGCGGGCAACGTCGGAGCGGTCAGGCAGCAAGGGCGGCGCGGTATAGCTGCGCACGCCATCCTCGCCCACGGCCGCCAGCAGCGTGCCATGGCGCGCCAACAGCCGCAGCGCATCGTGTGTGACGCTGCTGCCTGGCCCCAGCAGGATCATGGAAACAGCCTGATGCGGAATCTGGTCGATACCTGGCGTCAGGCTGTCCTTGCCTCGCATGAAATGCAGACAACCCTCGACAACGCACAGCTCGCCACGCGAGAGCCACAGCAAGCCGTGGCGGTCTGCATGTGGAATACGGGCTTTTTCCAGTCCCAGCCGGCCCTTGAGCATGGCGCTGCCCTTCAGCCGGCAGGCTGCAGCAGCAGCATGCCGAAGCCAAAGGATCGGTGCCGCCCCACACCGCGCGCGAGCAGATGTGCAAAAGCAGCCGTATCTGCCACACGCAGCCTGCCCGTCAGAACAGCGTCTGGCCCCTCAACGGCCTTGCCCTCGCGCTCCTGGCCAGCCTGTGCCTGTGTACGGCGCAGCACGTTGCTGCGAGCAAAGCCTCTCAGCCGAACGTCCAGCAGCTCCACCGCCCCCTGCCAAGGCTGGCGCTCGGCACCCTGCCGTGCGCTCAGATGCTGGCGCAGCCACTCGGCATAGACGGCTTCGCGCTGTAGTGGCGCTCCTTGCGGACCACCCGCCTGGGCAACGGCATGCAAGAACGCATCCTGCTCGCCCTTGGCACCGCGCACCGTGGGGCGCACGCGAACGTCGAAGTTCAGCTCATGGCCTGGCGCCCACTGGTTGGGAAATGGCCGCAGGCGGTAGCCCTGGCGGCCATCGGCCAGACACAGCCCCAGGGCCTGAGCCGCCAGCGGATCGGCACTGGCGACATGGGCTTCGAATGCCTGAGACTCCAGCCCGGTGTAGGCTAACAGGCCACGGTGCTCGTCCAGGTATCGAAATGGCTGTGGTGCGTGTGTGCCCAGCGCCGCGCGCAGCAGGCCATGCAGCGCATCGCCCAGGTCTGTGCTTTGGCGCGTGTGACGTGCCTGGTGCCGCGCCATCCAGGCCGCCAGCAGCCGGGCATCGGGCTGCAGGTGCAGCAGATGCAGTTGCGGTGTTGTGCTCATGCGTTGTGCTCCACTGCGCGCAAGGGCGCCTCACGTACTGGACGCCAGCCCCCATGCACGCCGCTGATCCAGTTGCGTTCGTCGCAGACATCCAGCAGGCGGTCGCCTGCCTGGGAGCCCTCTCCGTCAGGCCATTGGGCACGCCAGTCCTGGTCTGGTTGCACGCCAGCTTGCAACGCCATGGCAGCCTGCAAGGCGCCGTGTATGTCCGCAGCTTCGACCCAGCCTGCCACCAGCCGGCCTGAAGGCAGGCAGGGTTTACGGCCAATGAACAGGGGGCGTGCCGGGCGATCCAGCGCTGCGGCAACTTCGTCCAGCGTGGGCGCCTGCTCCGCTGGCTCCAGGCGCAGCACCACCCAGGCGCGCAGGTCTGCGTGGTAGTCGCGGTAGCGCAGGTGTGGGCCGGCATAAGTGCCTGCGCCACCGGCCCGGGCTTCGGGTGTGCCCCAGGTCGTCCAGGCCCTGTCGTCCTTGCCGAGCTGTGCCGTCTGAAAATCCTGAATGCGCCGCGCGCCCGGCTGCAGCACGCAGCCCATGCGCAAACGCTCCTGCAGGCAGTTGTGGCAGGCGCCCTGGCCGCGATCCCAGCCCAGCGCGTTGGCGATCAGGCCCGTCACCATGGACAGCGCCGGAAAGTCCCGGATGACGCCCAGGTTGTCGATGGCCTCGCCGCCGAATGCGATCAGGGGCGAGGCCAGTTGAAGTACCAGATGACGCGCCACATCAGGCCTCCACGCTGGCCTGTACCACGGCGCTTTGCGCCCAGGTAGCCAGCGCCTGCAGGCTCAGGCGCTGCGCGCCTGGCACCTGCACATCGTCCACCGCCAGATAGCGGCGCGCCAGCGGTGCGCCATACGCGGCGTCCAGCTTTGCGATCTCATCACCCAGGCGCTGCACGGTGGCCTGCCGCAGGGCTGGCTGGCGCAGCGACAGGGCATTGTGGAAGGCGCCCGCCAGGCTGCGCGGCTGCCAGTCGCCTGCCTCCACCAGCATGAACTTGGCCCACTCGAACGGCGCGGTGGAGCCGCGCTTGGCGCCAGGGCTCACCGTGGCGATCAGGTGCAGCAGGCTTTGCACCACACGGCCGGCCAGCTCGCGCTGGGCCGGCGTGGCGCTGGCCCAGTCCTTGATGTGGACGCCCTCCAGGTTGGCAACCAGCTGGGGCACGTCCACCACCACATAGCCGTAGTACAGGCCGCTGGCCAGTTCGGTATCGAAGATGCCAGCCGAGCCTGCCTCGCCCGCTTCGCGCAGCAGGTCATCGACCACGGTGAAATAGTCGTTTTCCACCTGCGCCTCGTGCACGGTGAAGGCATGGGCGACATAGACAGCGGCGTCCCGGCTGGCCAGCACGTCGGAAGTCACCATGCGGCCGAACAGGGCAGATTCCAGGCCACTGCCCAGGCGCAGGGCTTCGATGTTTTTCTTTTCTTCCTTCAAGAAGGCGGCGATGGCCGCCTTCAGCGCCTTTTCTTCCGTGTGCTCGCTAGCCAATGTGGCGCAGCGCTGCACCAAGTACTCGATTTCCGCGTATCCGAGCAACACCGCCTGCCCGGTTTCCAGGGCTTCCTGGCCCTTGAGGTCCTTGGCCTTGTCCAGCAGCCCGGCGGCGCGCAAACCCTCCACCGCGATCTGTGCAAGGGACTCATCCACGCCAACCTGCATCAGCCGATCCTTGATGAGGCGCGGCGTCTCGCGCGAGCGCACGGCCATGGGCACGTCCAGGCGGCTCAAGGCGAATGCGTCATCCGCCACGCGCCAATGCCGCTTCAGGCATTGCGAGGACACGCGCGTGCGGATGGCATCGCCGTAAGGCAGGCGCTTGGCCAGCCCCGCGTCATCGCGGTTGAGCAAGGTGGCGGAGTAGTTGTGCAGGGTGTGGATCTGCAAAAAGCGCGGCAGGGTCATGAGGGTTCCTGAAGGATGACAACACGAGAAAAAAGGGACGAGGCGCGGACTAGGGGTTTTCTGGGATGTCCGCGTGTGCAGTGAAAGCAAGGGCTCAGGCGGCTTTTTCCTTGCGGCTCAGCGCAGAGAAGTAGTGGCCCGCCAGACGCAGGCGGATTTCTTCGGCCTGCGCCTGTGCATCGCGCTCGGCACTGCCTTCCTTGAGCACCAGTGCGCCCAATTCGTGCCAGTTGGGCCGCACGCCCTTGCTGGCCAGCAGACGCAACACACGCGGCAGCAACTGGGTGAAAGCGTGTCCCCGCGCAGTCAGCAGCTTGCTGACGCGGGACTCGGCCACGCCCGCGCGCGCCAGCTGCTCGCCCAGCCGCCCCTGGCCGTCATGCCCAGCCAGGGCGATGCCATGCGCCACCAGCGCCCAGCGTTGCCAAGTGGCAGTGCGCCAGGTTTCAGGCTGCAGCCCGGCCGATAGCAACGCCCGCGCCAGCGCGGCGATTTCGTGGGGCCGCAGGGGCTCGTCAGGGCTCAGGCGCGCCAGCGCAGCGCGCTCGCCTGGGTCGGCCCGCTCCACGTAGCTGGCCAGGGCGTTGAACGGGTTGACCGTCACAGCAGGGGCAGCTGCTGGCTGGGGGTGGCCGGCGCCGGACGGGCTTGTGCTGGCGTCTGCGCGGGAAGCGGATGGATCGAACAAGGCAAATCTCCTTCGGGAGCGGATGGACGGGAGTTTTTTTGTGCGACGTAGTGGCTTGCCAGCTCCGACAAGGCGCCCTTGCCGCTACGCAATCCACCGTGGAAGCGCGCCAGCGCATTGGCACGCGCCTTGTAGCGCTGCATGCCGCTGCGCGGGCCCGCGTCAAAGGACTGGAGCAACACCGCTTCGGCGCGCTGCGCCAGTCCCAGCAGCCACTGCATATACACCACGTTCTGCTGCTCGCCCTCGGCTTCGGCGTGCTGAGTCAGGTCGGTGAAGAAGCGGCCGTCTTCCTGGGCTTCAAAGGGTTGCGCGAATCGGCTGGCGCGGGCACTGATGGCGTCATTGCCATTGGCGCTCTCACCATTGGCGAACAGTACAGCCAGCGCGCTCCACAACAGCTTGCGCATGTCGCCGATTGCATGGATATGTTTTTGCGCCAGTGCAGCCACCAGTGGACGCTGTGCGTTGTCCATCAGCAGTCGGCGCAGCTTGGGCGAGACGGGAACGCGCCGTTCATGGAAGCCTTCAGTCTTGCCCTGTCCACGCACGGCGGCTCTGGCGAGCACCTCTAGGCGCGCGTCGGAAGCCCAGCCGTTGAGGCGCCACGCGGCACCATGGGCAAAACGCTCACCGGCCAGCAGTTCCGTCATGAGCTTGTAGTCGAACCCGGCGGCAGACACTGTGAGCGCCTTCGCCTTGGCCTTTTCAACCGGCGTCCAGGCGTCGCCCGTGACACCGTTGCTGTCCTTGGCAGCAACGCGGGTGGTTTTGCTGCCGGAAGCGTGGGCCTGTATTTTTCCGTGAGGGGCTGCAAGACGCACGCGCCGGCAAATTTCGATGTAGAACGGATCGAGCGATGACAGCGCCAACGACTCGGCGCCTGACCACGGCAGCAGCCACAACAAGGCATGGCCATGCTCGTATGCAAAGCTGTGATCACCAGCAATTCGCTCGCGCTGCGTCAGCAGGACATGCACGTCACTGCGCCAGCGCTGTCCCCAGGCGCCCACCTGTGCCACGCCCACGCCTGAGCGGTTGCCATAACCGCTATTCATGCGCGAGATGCCGTGGTTGCCAGCGCCAAAATATCCTTCTTGCGTCTGCAAGCTGAGCAAGGCAAACAGCCAGTCTTCAGGCTGGGCCTGGCGCATGCGCTCCGCCTTGAGATCGTGGTTTTTGGAGGTCACCAGCATGTCCATCGCATCAGGCGTGGTCAGCAGATTGCTCCACTTGGCTGGCACTTCATTGGGTACTGGCGGTTGCAGCAAAGCCGGCCGGTCCGCAGGCGCCACCAGGCACCAAGGCGCTCCATCCGGATCGTCGGGCGTCAGCGCCAGCAAGGCGGCACGCCACTGCCCGGCCTCCTGCCATGGCGCTTCCTCGTCCGCCCGGTGCAACGCCAAGGCGCCCAGCTGCACCAAGAAGGCGTGCCAGGGGTGGCGCTGGTGCGCCCGCAGCGCAGGGAAATCGCGCACCTGGTCGGCAACCATCGCCGCCAACAACTCGGGCAGGCTGGTGGTCTGCAGCGCCCCATCGCCAGTGCCGCGCCAGCGGATCAACGGCGCATCCAGCACGTTCCAGTGCAATGCATCGCAGGAAGGTGTTTCAAGCATTGTGTTGGCCATGGGTCGAACCATCCTTTGCAAGCGCAGTATGTTTTTGATAGCTGGATGCCATTGATTTACAAGGGCTGAAGGCACTTTTCATTGCTTTTCTTGAGCCAGACGTTCGACACCGAAGCGTCCATAGCGATAGCACTGGCTCCCCAGCATGAAGGTGAATCCAGGCTGATCCGCCAGTGCCTGCACCTGACTGGGCTGGACTTCGTCTGCCAGACCGTGTGGCAGCAGGTGATGACGCAGTGCCAGCTGCTGCACCGGCTGACCGAACGGCCCGGCAGGCGCATCGTCAAAAACCACCAGCCGATCGGCCGCGCCCAGTCGGGTGCCGATGCCCTGGGCATCGTGAGGAAAGAACTGCTCGCCAAACTCCTGGTCGTACGCCAGCGCATGCAGCTTGGCCATGGTGGCGCTGGCGTTGCGCAGCCCATCGCATTCCTGGCCAAAGCGCACCCAGTCCTGACCAAGTTCCTGCGCCACTGCATCCAGGGCCTCGCCGTGCGTGGCCTGCTCCACCAGCACCCGGTTGTCCGCGGGAATGCAGCGCGTGGGCGCGGCATCGATCAGGCGGCGCGTGGCCTCCAGGCCGCGCAGGTCGAGATAGACACCTGCCAGGGGTTGCCCCCGCATGCGAATCGGCCCCAGCCCATGGCGTTGGCGCTGCAGCAGCGGGGAGAGGTCATGCCCAGAGGGCGTCAGCACCCAGGCGCGCGCCTGCTCGAAGCCCTGCGGTCGATTGCATCGCGCGTGCCGGTGCAGACGCCCCAGGCGCTGTAGCAGTACGTCCATCGGGCACAGGTCGGTGATGAGCAAATCAGCATCGATGTCCAGGCTTTGCTCCAGGGTCTGCGTGCCGATCACCACCAGCCCCGGACCCTCGGGCCGATCTGTACGCTGCTTGCCGATCTGCGACTGCACCTGCCCATCCAGCAGGGGACGGTCCTGACGGCTGAAGCGGCTGTGGTGCAGCGTGCTGACACCCGAGACCTTGAACAAGCACTCCAGACCCCGCGCAAGGGCCAAGGCCTCTACCGCTTGCAAGGTGGCAACGGCAGCGGGCACCGTGTTGCGCACCACCAGCACGCGGGCGCCTTGCGCGGCGGCGTGCACAGCCAAGCTGGCGATGCGCTCGGGCTCATCGATGGCGTCAAGCGTTTGCCAATGCACGGTTTTTTGCTGCGGGTTGCCCTGCACCGCCATCAGCTGCGCACCGCCAGCGCTGCGGTGGCTGATCGCCGGGTAGTCCAGCACTTGCGCTTGCGCCAGACTCGGCGGCGTTTCAGGCCGGCGTGCACCAATAGACAGATACCGGGTGCGCGCCACGGCGCCCAGCGTGGCTGACAGCAGCAGCGCTTGCCCGCCGCAGGCCACGTGGGCCTGCAGCAGCTGTTCGGTCAGGCGGCCCATGTAGGCGTCGGAGGCGTGTACCTCATCGATGACCAGCAGGCTGCGCGCCAGCAGTGCCTGGCGCAGGTGCGCATGCTTGAGCTGCAGCGTCGCAAGCAATGCCTGGTCAACGGTGCCCACGGCAATCGGCGCGGCCAGGTAGCGCTTGGGCGTCTCTGCTGCCCAGCGCCTTTCTGCATCGTGGTCCTGGGGCATGTCGTGCCACAGCACTTGAAAGCCTGGCAGTGGCTCATAGCCGTGGTTGTCCGCAGCTGCATACCCAGGCAAGGCCCGAACGACAACGGGAGTGCGATCCTTCCACGCGCGGCCTACGAAATGCAGCACACGCTCATACAGCTGGGAGGCCGCCACACGGGTGGGAAGCGCAAAGTACAGCGCATCGACGCGGCCCGTGCGCCACAGGTGCAAGAACCGCCACAGCGCCGCCTCGGTTTTTCCGCTGCCGGTCTCTGCTTCCAGCACGACGACAGGCCCGAGGCCCAGGGTGGCCATTGCCGCTTGCATGGGCCGAGGTGCGGGCAAGTCAAACACCTGCGCAAAATCAGCATGCGTTGCACGTTCGCGCAACTGTGCGCTGCCCTGGTCCAGGCCGATGGCCTGCACCGCATGGCGGGCTCGCTCTAAGGCTGTGGCGCTGCGGTCTTCGCCTGGTTGGCTGTAGGGGAAAAATCCTGGCCGCGTATCCGACCCAAGCCAGTCGGCCAGCTGGACGAGGCCGGCAAACAGGTGCGCAAAGGACGCTCCATCGGGGAGTTCGTGTTCCGCGCTGATGAATGCGTCGGGAAACTGCCGCTGCACGGCCTGGCCCATGGCCGCCACGGCGTGCGCCGGGTCGTACAGTACCTGGCCAGCGTGCTCGATGGGTTTCCACAGCGCGGCGCCGCCCTCGGCCTGCACTGGGCGACCATGGTGGCTGATGCTGGCGCGCAAAAGCGTGAGCCAGGCGTCTCCCCACTGCTGCATCGCGTCCAGGGGCAGCCCTGCCAGGATGCGTCGGGGCCAGTGCATGCCCTCAAGCGCTTGTTCGATCAGCGCCCAGCCTTGCGGGCCATGACCGGCAAACGGGGCAATCCAGCCTTGGGGCTTTTGCTCGGTCTCGCTCCAAAGGCGCCCCTGAAACCCTGCATTGGCCTTGCCGATGTCGTGCAGGTAGGCGAGCACGACCAGGCGCGCTTTGTCGGTCTTCTCCAGTCGCCGCCCCGCGCACTGCTCAAGCGCCCGGTCAATTGCCGGCAAATGCAGCAGTGCCGCCATCACGGCGGCAACGTCTGACAGGTGGTCTAAGAGAGGATGCGTTTGGATCGCGTCGCCGCTGCGGCTGAGCTTGGCCCAGGCCTGAAAACTTTGAATGGACAAGAGCAATCACTCTGCGCTGCGTTTGCGCTGGGGGGACTCGGGCAGCTTTGCACGCAGTGCCTGAACAACGAGGGCCTGGCGGCTGAGCCCCAAGCGCTGCGCCCACAGGGCAAGGCGCTGCTCCAGCTCTCGGGGCATGCGAAGGGTGGTCTTCATTGGTAGGTCTCCACGAGGTGAAGGTCACGGTTTTTTTGAGGCAGGCCTGACCTGTGCCCAGGCACCGACCAAAGGCGCGCTGAAGCCGTGAGCGGTCATCCAGCGCAGGGCTGCCACTATGTCTGGCACCACATAAGCGTGCACGGCTAAATTGGCTTGGCCGCACACCGGCGGTAGAGCCTCTTCCCAGCCTTCAAAAACCGGCCAAGGGGTGAGCATGTGGCGGCCATTGCAGTGCTGCACACGCACCCAGGCCTGGCCTTCGCGATCGCGCATGACGGCCACAGACGTGTTGTGGGGATGCTGCCAGGGCCAGGGGCTGCCTGTCGCTTTCGGTGCGCTCGCAACGCCCGGCAAGGGGGCTGGTGAGGCGGCAAGCGCGCGTGGGTGGGGCTGGGGAGCCGGCGCTGGCGTTACGGCTGGTTGCGCGGCGCGCAGGGCGTCTTGCTGTTGGGCCTGGCGCTGAAGCTGTGCGAAATACTCCCGCCTGAGCTGTTCGCGCTCGCGATCTTGTAGCCGCTGACGCTCAGCCAGCTGGGCTGCAGCCTGCTGCTCGTCCTGCAGCCTGGCGCGAAATCGCTCGATGAGCGCGGCGGTGTTGTGCTGTAGCAGCGCGCGGTCGTCATCGCTCAGCCGCTGTCCGCTCCCCCAACTGCTACCCGCCAAGACCGGCGTGGAACTGGCAGCCTGCCCGTAGCGGCGCCTGTAGCAGGTGGAGCCCAGCACCAGCAGCTGCAGGCCTTCGAGTACCACGTGCACTGCGGCATGCACGCCATGGCCGCAGCCGGGGTTTTGGCACAGCACGCGATCGGCGCGATCCACGGAGACGATGGCGAGCAGCTGGGGATGAGGCGGCGGCGGCATGGGCGGACAGTAGCAGTGCGAGCGTCCAGCTTTTTACCGCTCTTCGGATGCAACTGGGCCGTTCGCGTCTACGAGCCAGCGCTCAAAGTGCTCCGCCAGCTCTTGCAGGTGCGCAGCCGTGATCCCCACCTTGAACTCGGTGGCCACCAGCTGGCGCCGGTAGATCGGGAAGAACTCAGGCTTGTCGTCCAGCGCCACCCAGCGCGCAATGCCGTGGCGAAACAGCACCTGACGGATCTCGTGCTCGCGCTTGAGGCCTTGCGCCTCCAGGTCGGGCGTGGTGCCTATCACGCGCGGCGCGATGTCCGGGCTGAAGAGCGTGCGCAGGTAGGACAGGTCGGCCGTGCGCCAGGCAGAGCTGACCACCACGTCCACGTCGGGGTAGCGGCGCAGGAGCGCCTCCAGATCGGGCAGCAGCTCGAAGGTGCCGCTGTTGCCCACGTGCAGGACACCATCGAAGTCCAGAAAGAGCACGCCCAGGCGGGCGGGGCGCTCAAGCCAGGAGGGCTCGTCCTGCGCTTGCGCGCGACCAGAGGGAGCAGGCAAGGGGAGCCATTTGCTCAGCCAGGCGCTGAAGGTTTGAAGGGCGGTTTTCATGGGGAAGATTCGGCGGTTCAAACGAGCGTACGCATGGCGCGCGCGAAATCGCGGGCGAGACGCGACAGAAACTGCCGCATTACTTGGATTACATGAACTCGCCAAAAGCCAAGTGCCCTGGTTTGGGCCTCAGGGGCAAAAACTCGTGGTTGTTGCTAACAGAGAGTGGACTTTGCGAACATAGACTGGACCTTGCTGACTTGCGGTTGGCACTCTCTGCCGACATGCGCACGGAGCAGCGTGCTGGGCTAGTGGGTAAGTTTTGCGATTTGGCTAAGTCCGTGACTCACAGCAGGGCGGCTTCCGTTTGCGTCCGCAGTGACTCCAACAAATAAAGTGCGTCGGGTGCAAATAAAGTTCGTCGAGAAGATTCCACATTAAGAAACGCGAAACGGCCTCAGGTTCAGGCGCTTTTCGTTTCCTCCTAGCGAAGGTGAGTGGGCGGTGGGGCGGTCTGTTTCAGGCTGATCTCAGTCGTTCGCGCCCCATACCGTAGAGGGCAGCAATCTTACTAACCGGTCATTAATCGCCCTCGCCCTTGACCAACAGCCTCGTCCCTAGGTTAGCAATTGAACCGCCCCGGGAATCGTGGAGGCCGGTTGGTTTAAGTCAGGCCGCCACCATGGAGGGCTGACTGGCGAGTTGCCGGTAGTAGTTTGCCTCAGCCTCTGCCGGCGGGATGTATCCGATGGGTCCGAGCAGCCTGTGATGGTTGAACCAGGACACCCATTCCAACGTTGCCAGTTCCACCGATTCACGGGTTGGCCAAGCCCGTCGATGAATCACCTCCGCCTTGTACAGCCCGTTGATCGTCTCGGCCAAAGCGTTGTCGTAGCTGTCGCCCTTGCTGCCCACCGACGGCTCGATGCCAGCCTCTGCAAGCCGCTCGCTGTAGCGGATGCTGACGTATTGCGACCCCCTGTCGGAATGGTGAATCAAGGCGCCATCACGCTCGGGTTGCCGGGCATACAGCGCCTGCTCCAGGGCATCCAGAACGAATTCCGTGTGCATGGAGGTGCTGACCCGCCAACCCACAATGCGCCGGGCATACACGTCGATCACGAAGGCCACGTACAGCCAGCCTTGCCAGGTTGAAACGTAGGTGAAGTCCGAGACCCACAGCTGGTTGGGCCGCTCGGCCTTGAACTGTCTGTTGACGCGGTCCAGCGGGCACGGTGCCTTGGCATCGCTGATGGTGGTGCGAACCACCTTGCCGCGGCGCACGCCCTGCAAGCCCAGGCACTTCATCAAGCGCTCGACCGTGCAGCGTGCAATGACCACTCCCTCCCGGTTCATCTGCTTCCAGATCTTGTCGGCGCCGTAGACCCGCATGTTGGCCTGCCAGACGCGTTCAATGTGCGGCACCAGGGTGTCGTCACGTTGGGCGCGCGGACAGCGCGGTTGGGGGTTGCGTTGATGGGCGGCATGGCGCCAATAGCCTGACGGGGCGATCTGCAGCACTTTGCAGATCGACTCGACCCCGTAGGCCTGTCGATGCTGATCGACGAAGTGGTTCAGGACTTCAGACGGCGGTCGAGCTCCGCCTGGGCGAAAAACGCGCTGGCCAGCTTCAAGATCTCGTTGGCCTTGCGCAGCTCTTTGACCTCGCGCTCCAGCGCCTTCATCTGTTCACGCTCGGATGTCGTGATGCCGTCACGCACGCCGGTATCGATCTGGTCGCGCTTGACCCATTCGTGGAGGGTCTGGGGCACGCAGCCGATCTTGGGGGCAATGGATTCGATGGCCGCCCACAGCGAGGGGTACTCGTCACGATGCTCACGCACCATGCGAACAGCGCGTTCGCGGACCTCGGGTGAAAACTGGTTCGACTTCTTGCTCATGGCTCAATCCTCTCAGAGAAAAGAGCCTCCTCAAAACCCGGGGCGGTTCATCCGGGCGTCTAGCAGTAACTTGTACGCCCCTGAATAGGGTGGTGGCTCTTGGCAGGATCCTGTATGCACGGCTGCTTTCGAAGTCGTATTCGCGCCTACCGTTCACGCTGTTCCCTTGGCCGAGGCTCTCAGTGTCTGCGGCTTCACCTTTGCCTTCGTTGTGGCTGGGGCGACGAAGCTCTCCAAATCTCCAAGGATTGGAAAATCCGGGCGGTCATCGCCGTGGCAACAGTGGATCAGGTGTCCCAGCGTCTTTCGCATGGACTCCATCTCCATGATCTTGCGGTCGAGCTCCGCAAGGTGCGCGGATGCCACCTTCTTCACGCTTGCGCTTGACCGCCTGCGGTCTTGCCAAAGCTTCACCAGCTCGCCGATTACGGGGACCGAAAAGCCCAAGTCCCTTGAGCGTTTGATGAAGCGCAGCGTGTGAACCTCCGACTCGCCATACACGCGATAACCCGACTCGGTGCGGTGGACCTTTGGCAGCAGACCCAGCGACTCGTAGTGACGCACCATCTTAGGCGTTACCCCCGCCTTCTCGGCGGCTTCCCCGATGTTCATTCCATCACCGATCGTTTTCATGCGGACCTTCCTTTCCAGTGGCGCAGGGTTAATGCATTGGCGACCACGCTCACTGAGGAGAACGCCATCGCGGCTCCGGCGAGCATGGGGTTGAGCAGTCCGAACGCTGCGAGAGGGATTCCAACCACGTTGTAGACGAAAGCCCAAAACAGGCCTTGGCGAATCTTCGCGTAAGTCTTGCGCGAGATTTCGATTGCGTCGCCCACCAAGCGCGGATCGCCACGCATCAAGGTGACTCCGGCCGCATGCATGGCGACCTCGGTCCCGCTGGACATCGAGAAGCCCACATCGGCCGCCGCCAATGCAGGTGCGTCGTTGATGCCGTCGCCCACCATCGCCACGGCCAGCCCGCTCGCTTTGAGCTCGGAGACGACCCGCGCTTTGTCCGCCGGCAGAACTTCGGCGCGAACCTCGTCGATGCCCAGCTCCTGGGCCGCGACGCGCGCGGCGCCTTTGTTGTCGCCTGTGACCATGACGACTCTGACGCCTTGCTCCCGCAGGCTCGCGACCGCCTCCTTGGCGGTGGCCTTCGCTGCATCGCCAAACGCCAGCAGGCCGACGAGCCGCGCGGGCTGAGCGCCTTCGGCCAACCACGACACGGTTCGGCCCTCGTCTTCGAACTCCTGGGCTCGCGAGGTCAGCGGGGAGAGGTCGACGCCTAGCTCCTGCATCCAGCGGGAGCTCCCAAGGCTGAGAGCTTGCCCCTTCACCTTGGCCGCCATGCCACGGCCCGCGACGGACTGAGCGTCCTGCGCTGGAGCGATGCTGACCAAGTTCTCCTTAGCCGCGTCCAGGACGGCGCGGGCCAGAGGGTGCTCACTCGCCGCTTGCACGCTCGCGGCCAGGCGCAGAAGGCCCGCGTGGTCGCCGTCGGCAGCTTCAAATGCCACCAGGCGCGGCTTGCCTTCGGTAAGGGTGCCAGTCTTATCGAACGCGACGATCTTTACGTTGTGGGCGACTTCCAAGGCCTCCGCATCCTTGATCAGGATGCCTCGGCGGGCGGCCACTCCTGTGCCGGCCATGATGGCGGTGGGCGTGGCAAGCCCCAGTGCGCACGGGCAGGCGATGACCAGAACGGCGACGGCGTTGAGGATCGCGCGCTCCCAGTCACCTGTGGCCAAGCCCCAGGCGATGAGGGTGATGACGGCGATTACCAGTACAACCGGGACGAAGACCTCACTCACCTGGTCGACCAGGCGCTGGATGGGCGCCTTCTTGGCTTGGGCCGACTCGACCATCCGCGCGATGCGCGACAGAGTGGACTCTGCGCCGACTGCGGTGGCGCTGGCCGTGAACAGCCCCTCCGCGTTCACTGAGCCCCCGACGACCTTCGCGCCGGGCACCTTCGCCACTGGCAGGCTTTCGCCCGTAATGAGCGACTCGTCCACGTGCGTGGATCCTTCCAGGATATCGCCGTCAACGGGCACGCGCTCGCCGGGGCGAACCACCACAACGTCGCCGACTTTCACCTGGGCGGCTGGAACCTCAACATCGGTGTCGCCGCGACGCACTCGAGCGGTATCAGGGCGCAGCGCATTAAGAGCCCGAATGGCCTCGGTGGTCTGGCGCTTGGCGCGGCCTTCCAGCCACTTGCCAAGTAGAACCAGGGTGATCACAACCGCGGAGGCCTCGAAGTAGAGGTGAGGCGCCTCGCCGTGACCCTCGTGGCCGATTCCAACGATGAGCAGGTAGAGAGAGAGGCCATAGCCGGCCGACGTGCCCAGCGCGACAAGCAGGTCCATGTTGCCCGCTCGCGCCTTCACGGCCTTCCATGCGGAGCGGTAGAAGCGGGCGCCTAGCCAGAACTGTACGGGAGTGGCAAGCGCCAACTGCCACCACCCGGGGAGAGCCCAGTCAACGTTGAACAGCATGGCGAGCATGGGTAGCACGAGGGGAAGCGAGAGGGCGGCGGCCACAGCGACCGGCCACCAATCTGGCCAACTCGCCTTTGCAGTTTGCGAGGCTCCATCGGTTTCCTGGGGAAGCTTCGCAGCGTATCCCGCCTTCTCGACGGCGGCCACGAGCCTGGGTAGCACTTCGTCGGCGCGGCCCACGAACCGGACTTCCGCTTTCTCTGTCGCGAGGTTCACTTCTGCGGCAGTCACTTCCGGGAGCTTGCGCAGCGCCTTCTCGACACGCGAGACGCAGGAGGCGCAAGTCATTCCCTCGATAGACAGGCTCGCCTCATCGTTGCGCACGGAATAGCCCGCCTTCTCCACCGCGGCGCGAAGCGTGGCGAGGTCGACCTGGCTTGATGCCGAGATGCTCGCGCTCTCGGTCGCCAGGTTCACGCTGGCGCGCTCGACGCCGGGAATTTTGGCCAGCGCCTTCTCAACGCGGGACACGCAAGAGGCGCAGGTCATGCCCTCAATCGGCAACTCGATGCCCAGCTTCTGTAAGTTTAGGTTCGCCAGGCTCGCTGGCATCGTCGTCGTGGTCTGCATGGTTGGCTCCTAGCGTCTGAAATCCAAGCGCTGGTTTGCATGATCAACCTTACTATCATGGCAAGGTCAAGCCCCTCCGACAAGAAAATTTTTAACCACTTCTATTGAGTCTGACACGGTGACAGGCTTGACGATGCTGCCTTCAGCCACTTTTTTGAGGAACTTGCCATGATCGAATTGAATCTCCCGGACATGAGCTGCGGACACTGCGCCAGTACCGTTATGAAGACGTGCAAGCTCGTCGATCCGGTCGCCAAGATCGAGGTCGATTTGCATTCGAGGCTGGTCAAGATCGAATCGGCGGAAGACCGGCAGGACTTCGCCGACGCGCTGGGGGAAGCCGGCTACCCGCCAGCCCAGTGACACGGGCGCCTTGGTGATGCACCTGGGCATCTGCCGCCCTTTCCGATAAGAAGGAGGGGAGGCGAGTAGAAGAAAGAGGGATGGAGGGTCATATCGAGCAAAGTAAGCGGCTGGCCGCATGCCTGCCCGCTTGTCTGCCGGGGTAGACCCAAAAGCCAAACTAGCCAGCTGCCCGAGCACGACAACGGGCGCTGACCACGAAAAGGCACCGCGCTACGCAGGCAGTGCGATGTTGACAAATTGATAGCTGCTAGCGCTTGCTGGATAAGCGCTGGAGGCTAAAAAGAATTGAAACTGTCAACAGGTACTCATCCCGACGTAGCTCGCGGTATTCCACCCACTGGCTCCTCACTTCGACTCCTCGCGTCAGCCTTTCCGTCGAAGGCGCAACGCGTTGAACACCACAGAAGCCGAACTCAGGCTCATTGCCAGTGCGGCAATCAAGGGTGACAGAAGCCAGCCGGTCAGCGGATAGAGAACGCCGGCCGCCACCGGCACGCCCATCGCGTTGTAGAGGAAGGCGAACAGCAGGTTCTGCTTCATGTTGGCGACCGTGTCCTGCGAGAGCCGACGCGCGATCGAGATGCCGCGCAGGTCGCCCTTTACCAGCGTCACCTGCGCGCTGTTCATGGCGACGTCGGTGCCGGTGCCCATCGCGATGCCGACGTCGGCCTTCGCCAGCGCCGGCGCATCGTTGATGCCGTCGCCGGCCATACCGACGACCCTGCCTTCGGCCTGTAACCGCTCAACGAGCGTCAGCTTGTCTGCCGGCTTGACCTCGCCGTGCACTTCGTCGATGCCGAGCCGCTTGGCAACAGCTCGGGCCGTTGTGACACCGTCCCCCGTGGCCATGATCACGCGAATGCCGGCGGCGTGCAGCGCCTGCAGCGCCTCCGGCGTGCTCGCTTTTACAGGGTCAGAAACCGCCAGCAAGCCAGCGAAACGGCCGTCCACCGCGAGATACATGACGCTGGCCCCTTGCCCCCGCAGGTCTTCGGACTCGCGTCTCAGGCTGCTGCTGTCGATGCCGGCCTGCTCCATCAGAGCCGTGTTGCCGAGCCTCAAGGACTGACCTTCGACGCGGCCAGTCACGCCGATGCCGGAGCCTGACTCGAAGTCAGTCACAGCCGAGAGCGTTAGACCCTGCTCCAATGCTGCCTGCACGATCGCTGCGGCCAGTGGATGTTCGCTGCCTTGATCCAGGCTGGCGGCCAGGCGCAGCACGTCTGCGTCGCTAAAGCCTGCGGCTGCTATCGCCTTCTCGAAGGTTGGGCGTCCTTCCGTGAGGGTGCCCGTCTTGTCCACGATCAGCGTGTCGATCTTGCGGAAGTTCTCGATCGCCGCTGCGTCGCGGAACAGCACGCCTTGGGTCGCTCCGCGGCCGGTGGCGACCATGATGGACATCGGAGTGGCCAGGCCGAGGGCGCAAGGGCAGGCGATGATCAGCACCGCAACGGCATTGATGAACCCGTAGACCCAGCTCGGTTGCGGCCCGAAAAAGCCCCAGACAATCAGCGTCGTCACTGCAATGGCGATGACACCGAGCACGAAGTAACCCGCCACCAGGTCGGCCATGCGCTGCATGGGTGCGCGCGAGCGCTGCGCCTGGGCCACCAGCTGTACGATTTGCGACAGCACGGTGGCCGAGCCCACCTTCTCCGCGCGCAGCGTCAGGGCTCCGGCCGTGTTCAGGGTGGCGCCGATCAGCTTGTCGCCCGGCCGTTTCGATACGGGCATGGGTTCGCCTGTCAGCATGGATTCGTCCACCGAGCTGCTGCCATCTACCACCACGCCGTCCACCGGCACCTTCTCGCCGGGCCGCACGCGCAGCAGGTCGCCGAGGTGCACGTTCGAAAGCGGGACATCCTCCTCCGTGCCGTCGGGACGAATGACCCGTGCTGTCTTGGGCGCCAGGCCCAGCAGCGACTTGATGGCCGCTGAGGTCTGCGAGCGCGCTTTTAGCTCCAGCATCTGACCGAGCAGCGTGAGCGAAATGATCACGGCGGCCGCTTCGTAATACACGGCCACGCGCCCCATGTCGGTGAACTCCGGCGGGAACACGCCGGGGGCCACGGTGGCGACCAGGCTGTACAGGAATGCCGCGCCGGTGCCCAGGCCGATAAGCGTCCACATGTTGGGGCTGCGGTTGACAACGGATTGCCAGCCACGCACGAAGAAGGGCAAGCCCCCCCACAGCACAATGGGCAGGGAGAGAACCAGTTCGATCCAGCTTTGCGTGGCCATGTCGAACCAGCCGAGGCGGTGGCCGAACATGGCCAGCACGGCGACGATCAATGTGAGGGGCAGCGTCCACCAGAAACGGCGGGAGAAGTCTTTCAGCTCCGGGTTGTCATCGTCCTCCAGGCTTGGCATGAGCAGCTCGAGCCCCATGCCGCAGATCGGGCAGCTGCCCGGATGATCCTGGCGGATCTCGGGATGCATCGGGCAGGTGTAGATTGTTCCCTCAGCGGCGGGCGGGGAATCAGGCACTGGTACGCTGCCGGGTCCCGCGGCAATGTAGCTCGCAGGTCCCGCATCGAACTTGCCCTTGCATCTGGCGCTACAGAAGTAGTACTCATCTCCCCCATGGTGGGAGTGGTGGGCCGAATTCGCGGTCACCGCCATGCCGCACACGGGGTCCTTCAGTGCGGTACCTGCCGCGTGGGCCGGGCCGTGCTGATGATGAGCGTGATCGTGCGCATGATCTTCGCCGGGCCGTCCGGGCAAAGTACTTTCCTTCTGCATCGCGTGTTCCTTTATTGGGCTTTCTGTGTGCCGCGGTCATCCCCGCCGGCGCGCCCGCGCACCATCAGGCCAGCAGCAGGCGCGCGGTCTCATGCTGATGCTACTCGAGGTATGTGACTCCGTTCGGCCCAGCGCCCACGCGGTGCGTCGCCACCACTTTATTGCTGGTCGTGTCAATGATCGACAGCGTCCCCGCTTCAATATTAGTGACGAACACATAGCGTCCATCCTTGCTGATGGCGACACCATGGGCGCCCTTGTCGGTCTTGATGGTCGCAACGACCTTGCCAGCCTGCGGGTCGACCACAGACACGGTATCCGCCGGCTTGGTGGCGCTGCCCTGGTTCGCTACGTAGACGTTGCGCGTGTCTGGCGTGGCGTACATCTGGATGGGGGTGGAGCCCACCGGGACCTTCTTCACCAGGCGGCCTTTGGCGGTGTCGATGATGCCCAGGCTGTTCTCCGCGCTCAGCGAGACAAAGGCCATCGTCCCGTCGGTCGAGAAGCCGACCTGGACCGGCCCTTTGCCTACAGAAATTCTTGCTGTTTCCTTGAGCGTGCCAACGTCGATGACGGATACCGTACCGCCGCGCATGTTCGCTACGTAAAGATCCTTGCCGTTGGGGCTCAGTCGCAATCCATGTGGGTACTTGTCGGTGGGTATTTGGCCGACGCTGCGCTTGCTGGCCAGGTCGATCACATGGACAACATTCGACCCGGAGTCGGAAACGAACGCGCGCCCTCCGCTCGCGTCGGTCACTACGTGGGCGGGATGATCGCCCGCGTCAATGAGTACACGGTCACTGGCACCGGAGGTCTCCATTACCAGCAGTTTTCCCTTGGAGGTTGCTCCTGCGGCACCATGTCCGTCATGACTGGAAACGCCTACTGCCAGCAGGCGCTTGCCGTCGGGGCTGACCTGCACGTTGTGCGGCGTTATCTCAACCTTAGTTGTTTGCTTGACCCCGGTTTCCAGCTGTACTCGGGTGATCGAGCCGTCGCGCTCGTTGGCGGTGTAGACGATTCCCGTGGGCGCGCTCATGGCGGACGCTGCAGCTAAGGCAAGACCGACGCCCAATAGAGGCCTGAGCAGTGAAACTCGAACGTTGATTGGCGAACGCATTTTGAGTCCTTTAAAGTATGTAGTGGGAAGGGCACTTGCTAGCGGGAAGCATATTTACTGCCCCGCGCGGCTGGATTACAAATCTGTCATCTACAGCCCTGCATCGGATTCCGTTTGATGTAGATCAAGTGGATGGGGGTTTACGCCATTAATCTGCACTGACAGCACCAACGAAAGACGGATTCATGATTATTCCGATCGCGAGCAACACGCCGGCGGGCGCTCGCGCAGGGGGCAAACAGCCATGCTCACCCAGATCGGCGAGGGATCAACGCTGTACGTACGTCTCGTTTTTCCTGGCCATGAGCCTTCGCGCACCGGGTGCGCCGACAACGGCCTTGACTGTTAAACGAAAGGAAAACGACGTATATGCATGATGCCCACCAGAAACACCTGACCACGCACCGAGCCCGCCTCCACCGCGAGGCCGACGCGGAGTTCGCGCAGTGGGCCGCCGGATACGGTGTGATCCAGCACTCACCACAGACACAGTTGCGCATCTTCGAGCTGGCGCAGCTGCTGGTGGCGCAGGGCCGGGCTGCTTCGCCATCCGACGTTTATCGCCTCCTGCGCGCCGCAGACCGCCTCGCATCGGCGGCCATGTGGCTGACAGTGCACATGACCTACGCCCAGCGGGTGCGGTGGGACGGTGCCGCTCTGCAACCCGACGAGTACAAGCAAACGCCTGAGGGTCATACCGGTGGGTCGCTCAACATGGTGCCTGCCTACGCCGGCTACCTGGCGGCGAACTCGTTGACCGGCCATACGCGGGGCTGGATCATGGGGCAGGGCCACAGCGTCGCCGGCGTCGAGGCGGTCAACCTGCTGGTGGGCAACATGCTGCCAATCCAGGCGCAGCGATACGACTTGAGCGATTCCGGCCTGACGCGTTTCGTCGGCGATTTCTATTCCTATTCCATCGGGCCCGATGGGCGGCCGGAATCCCCGCTTGGCAGTCATGTCAACGCCAATACAGCCGGTGGCATCTCCGAGGGCGGGTATCTCGGGTTCGCCGAGCTGCAGTACGTCCACATCCCGCTGCCGGGCGAGCGGCTGGTGGCCTTCCTGAGCGACGGCGCTTTCGAGGAGCAACGGGGCAGCGACTGGGCGCCCCGCTGGTGGCGCGCCGAGGACAGCGGCCATGTGGCGCCGATCATGATCCTCAATGGTCGCCGCATCGAGCAACGCAGCACCCTACAGCAGCAAGGCGGCGTGCAGTGGCTGAAAGACCACCTGCGCCTGAACGGCTTCGACCCGATCGAGATCGATGGCACCGACCCGGCCGCTTTCGCCTGGGCGATCTTCACCATGGAGGATCGACTCGATGCCTGCACCGAGGCCATCCGCACGGGTACCGGCGGCTACCCGGTACCGTTGCACTACACCATTGCGGAAGCCCCGAAAGGCTACGGCTTTCCCGGCGCGGGTTCCAACGATGCGCACAACCTTCCGCTCGGTGCCAACCCCCGCGTTGACGCGGGGGCTCGCGCGCTCTTCGAAGAAGGGTCGAAGGCGTTGTGGGTCTCACGCGAAGACCTAACCTCCGCCGCAGCGGTTCTCAATCGGCATGATGAGCAGCGCCGGGTGCGCGAACGGGATCACGCCTTCGCCACACGCAACGTGCCAGTTCCGTCTCTTCCAGCTCTTGCGTCGCTCGCGCCCGGTGAGCGCGAATACTCGCCGATGGAGGGGATCGACCAGGCGTTCACGGCGCTGGTGGCCGCCAATCCGCAACTGCGGGTGCGGGTTGGGAACCCGGACGAGCTGCGCAGCAACCGCATGGGCCGCACGCTCGATCTGCTCAAGCACCGCGTCGTGACGCCGGAGCAGGGCGTGGCCGAGTCAATCAGCGGCTCCGTGGTCACTGCCCTCAACGAGGAGGCTGTGGTTAGTGCGGCCCTCGCCAACAAGGGGGGGCTCAACCTGGTCGTTTCCTATGAAGCCTTCGCCGCCAAGATGCTGGGCGCTCTTCGGCAGGAAATCCTGTTTGCCCGCCAACTTGCGGATGCAGGGCGTCCCCCCGGCTGGTTGTCGGTGGTGACGGTGGCTACTTCCCACACGTGGGAGAACGGCAAGAACGAGCAGTCACACCAGGATCCTTCGTTCGGCGAGACGCTGCAGGGCGAGATGAGCGACGTCTCCCGCGTCCTGTACCCGCCCGACTGGAACACGGCACAGGCGGCCTTGCAAGCCGCGTACCAGACGCGCGGCCAGTTCTGGACGATGGTGGTGCCGAAGAGGGTGTTGCCGGTCTGGTTCTCAGCCCAGGAAGCTGCGCGTTTGGTGCGTGATGGCGCCCTGTGCATCCGACCCGCACCCCAGGCACGAATTCTGTTCACTGCTGTCGGTGCTTACCAGCTGGGTGAGGCTCTCAAGGCCGCCGAAAGGCTGGAGCAGCGCGGCGTCGCGGCTGCAGTGAACTACATCATCGAGCCCGGGCGTTTCCGCGTCGCTCGGGACGCCCGCGAGGCTGCGCACCAGAGTACAGCGACCGACGCACTTTTCCCTGCGACGCAGGATGTGCGCATCTTCCTCACGCATACGCGTCCGGAAACTCTGGTTGGTTTGCTGCGTCCCCTTGACACCGGCGCGCAAACGACTCGCGTGCTCGGGTACGTGAGCCGCGGCGGGACGCTGGACGTTGCAGGCATGCTGTTCGCGAACCGAACGACATGGGCCCACGCGGTTTCCGCCGCATCGGAAGCGGCTGGTCTCGAAGTGGAACGGCTGCTCGACGCGCCGGAATTGCAGGCTGTCCGAGGTAGCGGCGATCCCCGGATCATCATGAGTTCTTACTGATCGAAAGGAACGATATGCGAATTACTTTCCTGGGTGCCGCAGGCACTGTCACGGGATCGAAATACCTGCTGGAGCACGGCGGCAAGCGCGTGCTGGTCGACTGCGGACTGTTCCAGGGCCTCAAGCAGTTGCGGCTGCGCAACTGGGATGTCTTCCCGCTGCAGCCTGAAACGATCGATGCCGTCGTGCTGACCCACGCGCACATCGACCATAGTGGTTACCTGCCCGCACTGGCGCGCCAGGGGTTCAGCGGCCCTGTGTTTTGCACCGAAGCGACGCGCGACCTCTGCGCGTTGCTGCTACCGGATTCGGGGCACCTGCAGGAGGAAGATGCGCTTTATGCCAATCGTCGCGGTTTCTCGAAGCACAGTCCGGCCCTGCCGCTTTACACGGAACAGGACGCGCGCAAGACCCTGCGCCTGTTCCAGCCTCAGCAGTTTGACGCCGAGTTCGAGCCGGTCGAGGGGCTGCGAATGCGTTTTTCGCTCGCCGGCCACATCCTTGGTGCCGCCAGCGTTCATGTGCAGTGGGGTTCAGGGTCGTTGCTGTTTTCGGGCGACCTTGGGCGCGACGAGGACGTTGTCATGCGGCCGCCGCAGGCACCGCCTGCGGCGGACTACGTCGTCATGGAATCGACCTATGGCGACCGATCGCATGAGAAGGAAGATCCCGCTACTGCTTTTGCAGAGGTGATCAACCGCACTGCAGCGCGCGGAGGAGTGGTCATCGTCCCCGCCTTTGCGGTCGGACGAGCGCAGTCACTCATGTACGTGCTCGCCACCCTGAAGCGCGAAGGCCGCATTCCCGACCTGCCAGCCTTCCTTAATAGCCCGATGGCCGCCGATACGACGGAGCTGTACCACAAACACCGTTCGCAGCACCGGCTGACGCCCGACCAGTGCCGGATGATGTGCACCGCAGCCAAGGTGGTGAACTCTGTGGAGGAGTCGCGCAAGCTGAACGATATGCGCTATCCCGCCGTCATCATTTCGGCAAGCGGCATGGCCACCGGCGGGCGCGTGGTGCACCACCTGAAGGCGATGGCACCGAATCCTCGCAACATTATCCTGCTGGCCGGCTACCAAGCTGCCGGGACACGTGGCGCGGCGCTCGTGGGCGGCGCAAAGCAGATCAAGATTCACGGCGACTACGTTCCTGTGCGCGCGGAAGTCGCAAGCCTCGGTGCCTTGTCCGCACATGCCGACCGAGAGGAGCTGCTGCGCTGGGTGGGACGGATTCCACAGCCGCCCAAGCGGGTGTTTGTCACCCACGGCGAGTCTGTCGCTGCCGACAGCTTGCGCCTCGCCATCGAGGAACAGCATGGCTGGGCATGCACTGTCCCGGAGCATATGCAAGCCGTGGAGCTGGGATGAACGCGCTGGCTGCCCATCTGCCGGACGCCGCGGGGCTGATCGCACGCCGCGCGGGCATCCTCACTTACCAATCGCCGGTTGTCTACATGCGGGTCGACTGCGAAATCTGCCGTTCGGAAGGGTTCGAGGCCCAGACGCGCGTGGAGATCGAATGGGAAGGTCGAACGGTCATCGCCACTGTGCACCACGTGGCCGCTGACTGGCTAGGCCACGGAGAAGCTGGCTTGTCGGAGCCTGCCTGGCGGGTTCTCGGCCTTTCAGGGGGCGAGATGCTCGCCATCCGCCATCCCCCGGTACTGGAATCGGAGCGGCATATCCGCGGCAAGACCTATGGTGCGCCGCTGGACTACGAGAAGCTCAAAGTCATCATGCAGGATGTGGCGGCCGGCCGGCTGTCCGACCTGCACCTGGCGTCCTTCGTCACCGCCTGCGCGGGTGGCCGGATGTCGCGCGACGAGACGGTCGCCCTCACGCGCGCCATGATCGACGTCGGTGAGCGGCTTTCCTGGCAGTTCTCGCCGGTGATGGACAAGCATTGCGTCGGAGGGCTGCCGGGCAACCGGACGACGCCGCTGGTGGTGGCCATCGTCACCGCCTGCGGTTTGGTCATGCCCAAGACGTCTTCCCGGGCGATTACCTCTCCGGCGGGTACCGCGGACGCCATGGAAACGCTGGCACCAGTCAACCTGGATCTGCAGGCCATGCGCCGGGTGGTCGAGAAGGTTGGCGGTTGCATCGTCTGGGGAGGCTCCGTGCAGCTGAGCCCAGCGGACGACGTGTTGATTCGTGTCTCGCGTCCGCTGGACCTGGATGGCACCGCGCAACTGGTCGCCTCTGTGTTGTCTAAAAAGGCAGCGGCGGGGTCGGAGCGCGTGCTGATCGATATTCCGGTCGGCCCTACAGCCAAGGTCCGATCCGATGAAGCGGCAGATGAACTGGGCGGCCTCCTGGAGCATGTCGGCGAGGCGATAGGCTTGCAATTGCGTGTCGTCCGTACTGACGGTACGCAGCCTGTCGGTCGAGGCGTCGGTCCCGCCCTCGAGGCGCGGGATGTGCTCGCAGTCCTGCAAAGGGACTCTGCGGCTCCGGCGGATCTGCGCGAGCGGGCGCTGCTGCTTGCCGGGCACATTCTGGAGATGGGCGGAAAAGCCGGCCCCGGTGCGGGCTATGCGCTTGCGCAGCAGGCGCTGGACAGCGGGCAGGCCTGGACCCAGTTTGTTGCCATCTGCGAGGCACAGGGTGGCCTGCGTCAGCCGCCCGTGGCGCCGCACGTGCGACCGTACCTTGCCGGTGCAGCGGGCGTGGTTACCGCCGTCGACAACCGCAAGCTGGCGATGGTTGCCAAGCTGGCAGGAGCGCCAGGGGCGCCGGCCGCAGGCATCACGCTGGAAGTGAAGCTCGGGGATCGGATCGCGCGCGGCCAGCCGCTGTTCCACGTTCATGCACAGACCACCGGAGATCTGGAGTACGCGCAGGTCTATGCAAACCGCCAGCAGGGGCTGGTCACCATCGGGGAAATAGCATGAGCATGATCATCCTTCCTGCACCTGGCGCCGAGCAAGCGGCGGCCGACCTCGCGATGCACCTGCAGGCCCCGGTCGGCCGAGTGGAGGCGCGCCACTTCCCCGACGGCGAGTCCTACCTGCGACTGCACGATGATCTCTCCGGCAAAGACGTTGTGATCGTGGCATCCCTGCGCGACCCCGATCCGCAGGCGCTGCGCCTGTGGTACCTGGCGCAGACCGCCCGTGAACAGGGCGCCAGTCGGGTCGGTATTGTTGCTCCCTACCTGCCCTACATGCGCCAGGACAAGCGCTTCCAGCCAGGCGAGGCCGTAACTTCCGTCACCTTCGCGCGCTTCTTGTCGCAGGCGTTCGATTGGATGGTGACGGTCGATCCGCACCTGCATCGCCGCGCCTCTCTCGACGAGGTGTACTCGATTCCGGCCGAGAACGTGGCCAGTGCACCCGCGATCGCACGCTGGGTGGCCGCCCACGTCCCAGAGCCGGTGGTCGTTGGCCCGGATTCAGAAAGCGAGCAGTGGGCCAGCGACGTCGCTGCTCGCGTCGGCTGTCCATTCATTGTTCTGTCCAAGCGCAGGCTCGGTGACCGTAGTGTCGAAATCAGCGTTCCCCAGGTCGAGACATACGCAGGCCGCCGTCCTGTGCTGATCGACGACATCATCTCCAGTGCACGCACGATGGCAGTGGCTGTGCGGCAGGTGCGATCGGTGTTCAAGAACGATCCAGTGTGCATCGGCGTGCATGCGGTGTTCGCCCCGGATGCAATGCAGCTGCTTGAGGACGCCGGCGCGGCCAGCGTGGTGACCTGCAATACGCTGCCGCACCCGAGCAACGGCATCGACGTAATGGGCGAAGTGGCCCACGCCGTTCGTGCGCGAGTGGGCAACGTGTCGGGATAGCCGGATCAAGACTCTTATTTCAGCCTGCACCGGTCAATTCATCATGCGCGTGGCGCGCATCGCAAGCCCAGGCTGTTTCTTCGTGACGAGTTGGGCTTGGCTGCACGGGGGCTGATGGCTTGGGGGAGCTTGCGGTGCCGCTGACGGCGACCGTCTAGTCGCTCTGGACACCTGGCGCGAACTGCGAGCGTGGGACGAGCTCAATATTGAGGCGTTCTACCCATTTCATCGACTGCTTAGACCCTCTTTCTCAATGCACCACACATCAAACTGCGAACTGACCCCCTTCGAGCGGCTCAACCGCGATTGCTTCTGCCTGAGCCTGGATCCAGCGGCGCTGGCGGCCGCGCTCGATGCTGAACTCGGTTCCCCGAGCTTGTCGCAGCTGGTGAGGGAGCGATGCCCCTACCTGTTTGCCGCGCAACCAGTCTTTGTGGCGCGGCCCCCGCTGGATCGAATGGCGCACGTCGTGCGAGCCATTGAGGCGGTAGTGGCACTCCCGGCGTACCGGGAACAGGTTCTGGCGGATGCCCCAGCCATTGCGCACATTGGCGCAGGTGGCGCGCAGGGTGTGTTCTTCGGCTATGACTTCCATCTGGATCAGGACCGTCTCGGCCTGATCGAAATCAACACGAACGCGGGTGGCGCGATGCTGAATGCGGTGCTGGCTCGCGCTCAGCGCAGCTGCTGCCAGGCTGTACAGGCAATGGCGCCCGACGGCGCCAGCGTCACAACGTTCGAACAGCGGCTGGTGGATATGTTTCGCCGTGAATGGCGACTGGCGGGCAACTCTCGGCCGCTGGCCTCAATCGCGATCGTGGACGAGGCACCGCAGCAGCAATACCTGTATCCAGAATTCCTGCTATTTCGACAGTTGTTCGAGCGCCATGGACTGCAGGCCGTCATTGCCGATCCGTCCGAACTGGCATGCCGCCACGGCAGGCTCTGGCACGGCGAGCTGGCCATAGACGTGGTTTACAACCGAGTCACGGATTTCTATCTGGATCTGCCTGCCAACGCCGTGTTGCGGCAGGCGTGGCAAGAGCAGGCGGCAGTTCTCACGCCCCATCCCCAGGCACACGCGCTCTACGCCGACAAACGCCGTCTGGCGTTGTTCAGTGACGAAGCTGCGCTGCGGGCCTTGGGCGTTGCCGATGACGACCGGCAGGTGCTGCTGGCGAACGTGCCGCGCACCGAAGTGGTCGATGCAGCGCATGGCGACCGGCTGTGGGCGGCGCGCCGGAGCCTGTTCTTCAAGCCAGCGGCGGGCTTCGGTAGCCGCGCTGCGTACCGGGGCGACAAGGTCACGCGTCGAGTCTGGGAGGAGATCATGGCGGGAGCCTATGTGGCACAGGCCTTTGTGCCTCCCGGCGAGCGCGTCATTCCGAACGAGGGAAGATCGCAGTCCATGAAGTTCGATTTGCGCGCCTATGCCTATGCGGGAGGCGTGCAGTGGGTCGCGGCACGCGTGTACCAAGGGCAAACCACGAACTTCCGCCAGCCGGGCAGCGGATTTGCTCCCGTTTACACCACTGAAGATGCTTCCGGCCGCGGAATGGGCGAAGTGGAGGGCGAATATGCCTCCTACGTGTTCCTGCTGGACGAGGAGGGCGAGGTGCATGCCTTGCCGCACGTGCTGTATGTGGCGCTCGCCCGGGGTCAGGCCTTGGCACCGATGTTGGCGGACCGTACGCTGCGCCTGGCGGACTGGTATGTCCGGCTCCAGGCCGACGGAGAGCCGGGGGCGGTGGTCAACGAGTCCTATGGGCTCGTTCGCTTCGACGGCGAGGGGCATTTCAATTTGGAGGTTGCCCCAGGGGACACCGCGTGGCCGACTCCTGCGGAGCGTAGACGGATGCAGGAACTGCTGTCGTCCGTGACTACGCATCGAACGGCGCCACAAACAACCGAGCGGAGTTGAAGCCGCTTGACCTTCCCACGGTGGTAAGCCCGAATATGTCGTTCCGGGGGCGGGCACAGCTGCTGGTCACAAGCCCGCCAAGTATATTTTTTGCAATATACAAACCGTAATCCAAGGAGCTTTCCATGACTTCCGCCAACATCCTCGCCGTTGCCCTGTTCACATTCTCCGCAAGTGCGTTCGCCCAAGCTACCCTGTCACACGGTGGTCCCGACCCCCAGCCCAGGCAGCTGCAGGAGTCGGCGGCTTCCGAGCCGCATCAGCACCGCTACGTGTATATCGGTAGGGAACGCATCAAGACGCACCTCGACCGCCCGGCCGAACGATCCGGCTCGCCCGACCTGCAATCGCAGGCTCAAGCGTCCCCGGCTGAATCGAAGGAATACGAGTACGTGACGATTGGGCGGGACCGGACCAGGGTCCGTGTGCCCCGTCGGGCTGAGCGGTCCGGTAGCGACGCTGGAGCGATGGGTATCTCGGGAGAAACGTCTGCGCCAGGCGCGCCGCTTACCCGCGATGAGGACCTGAAGGGCGGCCCGAACTAAGCGGCCAAGCAGCAAGCATAGTGGCGCAGCCGTCCGCGGAATAGTGGTCAGCGCGCCTGGAAAGCTGCCGCCGCCAAGCCGACAAGGGCTACCACCACGTAGCCCGCCGCCACGCGGACACCCACCGCGCGGCCGGCAATGGTCCAGGCGAGGGTCGCCTTGGTGAGCATGTTGGCAGACACGGCAAGTAGAGTGGCGATGGCAGTAGTGGCAGCCGGGAGGTCGCCCTGCGCCAGCATCTGCACGCTCGAGACCAGGATGGCATCCACGTCAGCCAGACCGGAGACGAATGCGACGGCGTACATGCCGGCCGTGCCAAGGGCCTCGCGCGCGGCCCTGGCAGCCACTGCTACCACTCCGAGCACGACGCCGAATCCGAGCGCCGTGGGTAGGTCGAAGACGCGGCGCGAGGCCGGCTGCGTGGCCGGACCGCTGGCTTGCCGGCGGCGCCATTGCCATCCCGCAAAGAGGAACGCCGCCGCGGCGAGCAGCACCAGGAACAGGCCCATGCGAGGCACGAGGCTGGGCTGCAGGACGGCGACGACCACGGCCATACGCAGGAACATCACGCCGCAGGCAGCGACGATCGCCGCCGCTACGGGCACATGCCAGCCTGGTTGGTTCCTTGCGGTCCGAGCAAGCGCCAGCGTCGCAGCGGTGGAAGACGCAAGGCCCCCCAGCAGTCCCGTCCAGAGCAGCCCCTGTTGCTCCCCCCTGAGCCGCACCGCCACGTGGCCGAGCAGCGACAGCCCCGCGATCAGGACCACTGCGAACCACAGCTGGTAGGGGTTGAGGGCAGCGTAGGGCCCATAGCCCCGGTCCGGGAGCAGCGGCAGCACCACGGCGCTGAGCACGCCCATTTGCAGGAAGGCATTCAGTTCGGCCGGCTGGATCAGGCGCAGCCAGCGGTGCAGCACTGGTTTCAGATCGAGCAGCAACGCGACGACCACGGCCGCCCCCACGGCGAGGATGGCCTGACCGCTTGCGGCCAAAGCGCCTAGACAGAAGGTGGCCATTGCTGCGACAGCGGTCGTGATGCTGAGGGTGCCGGCGGCCTCCGATGCACGCCGGAAAGAGACTGCGAACAGCAGGACGATGCCGATCAGGCCGGCGGCAAGGAGGAGACCGGGAGTGGAGGAGAGCAGTGCGAGAAGTCCGCCCAGCAAGCCGATGAGGGCGAATGTGCGCAGCCCGGCGACGCGACCACCCTCGGGCAAATCGCGGTCACGCCAGCCGCGCTCCAGCCCCACCAGCAGACCCACGCCGAGCGCGCCGCCCAACGCTTGTGCGGCGCTTCCAAGTTTGATGAGATCCGGGTTCATTGATTGAATCGCCCCGGGTTTTCTAGACACCTCTGAGCCTCAAACCTGAGGCCCAATA
>NZ_DAMATK010000010.1:0-72375 GCF_032079985.1 Pulveribacter sp. | reverse complement strand
GCAAGAAAAGGAGGTCGCCCGCCGGGGCGAGACCCGGCCAGCGACATCAAAAAAAACCTCAAGGCCAAAACGGCCCCAGCCCTTACCCAGCAAGTGCAAGAAGCTACAAAACCAATAGCACAACCCTCAGCCCGAGAACCCCCGCAACTCCCCCCACTCCCGCCAATCCGCCCGCCCCGCCACCATGGCATTCACCGGCGCATCCACATCCTCATACCCCAGCGCCACCCCGAAAGCCACCTGGTAAGGCGCAGGCACCTGCAGCATCCGCTGCACGGTCGCCGCATGCCCGCGCCAGAACCCCTGCGCACAGGTCGCCAGCCCGTGCTGCACGGCGAGCAGCATCAGCGACTGCAGATAAATGCCCAGGTCGATCCACTGCGCCGCCCCCATGCGCTCGTCGATGCACACCAGCACCCCCACGGGCGCCCCGAAGAACTGCCCGTTGCGCGCGAACTGCTGCATGCGCCCGGCCTTGTCCTCGCGTGCCAGGCCCAGGCTGCGGTACAGGTCCTCGCCATTGGCAAAGCGGCGCGTGCGGTACGGCTCCCACAGGTTGGGGGGATAGTGGTAGTGGCTCGGGTTGTGCTCCGGCTCGGCGGCGGCCACGGCGGCCAGCAGCTCGCGCAGGGACTCGCCGGCCAGGGCCAGCACGCGCCAGGGCTGCAGGTTGCCGCCGGATGCGGCCTGGCCGGCCTGCTCCAGCAGGGATTGCACCAGGGCGGCGGGCGGCGCCTCGGGTAAAAAGGCGCGCACCGAGCGGCGCCGGCGCAGGGCCTCAGATACGTCCATGGCGGCTGCCCTCACTTGCCAATGATGTCGTTCAGCTTCGCCGCCTCGAACTGCTCGCGTGTGGCGGCCTCGCGCGGCACGCAGTCGCCCGCGTGCTGGCCGGCGGAGAGCTTTTCGATGGCACGCCACAGCAGGGCGATCTGGTGCTCCTGCGCGCCAGCGGAGTCGATCAGGCCGCGCATGGCCTGGGTCAGCGGATCTTCCTGCTGGGGGGCCACGCCGTAGGCGCTGAACTTGGGCGCCCCGTCCTCGCCCTTGTGCGATTCGGTCACGTCGGCGCTCTGGCCTTCCTTGCTGGGGATGATGCGCGCCGGGATGCCCACGGCCGTGGCCCCGGCCGGCACGGGTTTGATGACCACGGCGTTGCTGCCGATCTTCGCGCCGTCACCCACCTCGAAGCCGCCCAGGACCTTGGCGCCGGCGGCCACCACCACGTCGCGCCCCAGCGTCGGGTGGCGCTTGGCGCCCTTGTACAGCGACGTGCCGCCCAGCGTCACGCCGTGGTAGATGGTGCAGCCGTCGCCCACCACCGCGGTCTCGCCGATCACCACACCCATGCCGTGGTCGATGAACACGCCGCGGCCGATGGTCGCGCCCGGGTGGATCTCGATGCCCGTGAGCCAGCGCGAAACGTGCGAGATGAAGCGCCCCAGCCAGCGCAGACCCCGCCCCCAGCACCAGTGCGCGGGCCGGTGCAGCCAGATGGCGTGCAGGCCGGGGTAGCAGGTGACGACCTCCCAGCGGCTGCGCGCAGCGGGGTCACGGTCAAGGATGCACTGGATGTCGGAGCGCAGGCGGGAGAGCATGGAAGGGGGTTAGAAAAACGGCCGGTCAGTCTAGCCGCTTGCGCCGCGCGGCCTCGGCCATGGATTTGGCGACACCGCGCAGGATGTGGATTTCCTCCACCGTGGGCTGGGCGCGGTTGAACAACTGATTCAGCCGCGGCATCAGCTTCTTGGGCGCGGCCGGGTCGAGAAAGCCGATGTCTGCCAGCGCCTGCTGCCAGTGGGCCAGCATGCCGGCCAGCTGGGCGGCGTCGGCGCGCTCGCCCTGTGGGGCGCTGGCCGGCGCGTCGAAGCCGCCCAGCGCCTGGCGCCATTCGTAGGCGATGAGCTGCACGGCCGCCGCCAGGTTCAGTGAGCCGAACTGCGGATTGGTGGGAATGGACAGCGCCACGTGGCAGCGGTAGACGTCCTCGTTGGCCATGCCGAAGCGCTCGCAGCCGAAGAGGAAGGCCACGCCGCGCTCTGATGAATTCATTGCCAAATCGGCTTCCACCCCTTGCTGCTCTTGCGCTGGCAGCTCCTGATTCAGGAGCACCTCGAAGTGCGCGCGCGGCGTGCGCGTGGGCGGGCCGAAGTCGCGCGGCGTCATGGCCGTGGCGCACAGGTGGGTCATGCCCTGAAGCGCCTCGTCCAGCGTGGCGACGATGCGCGCGTTTTCCAGCACGTCCAGTGCACCGCTGGCGCGCTGGATGGTTTCCTCGCGGCGCAGCACATTGGGCCAGCGCGGCGCGACCAGCACCAGGTCGTGAAAGCCCATGGTCTTCATGGCGCGGGCGGTGGCGCCGACGTTGCCGGCGTGGCTGGTCTGGATCAGGACGAAACGGGTGTGCATGGCGGGCGATTGTCGCCGCGCCGCCTGCAGGGCCGGGCGCGGCTCGGTAGAATCTCGCCCTTTGCGAAGCCGTATCGCCGGCCTTCGCCTCTTGCGGCCCTGCACCTTGCCAGCGCGCCGCCCCACCGCTCCTTCGTCACCTGCCAGCCCCATGTCGTCCAATCTGCACCCCATGCTCAACGTGGCCATCAAGGCCGCACGCGCCGCCGGCGCCATCATCAACCGCGCGGCCCTCGATGTGGAGGCGGTGCGCATCTCGCAAAAGCAGATCAACGACTTCGTGACCGAGGTGGACCAGGCCAGCGAGCAGGTCATCATCGAGACGCTGCTCGGCGCCTACCCCGGCCACGGCATCCTGGCCGAAGAGTCGGGCAGCGAGCACGGGGCCAAGCATTCCGACTTCCGCTGGATCATCGATCCGCTGGACGGCACCACCAACTTCATCCACGGCTTTCCGGTCTACTGCGTCAGCATCGCCCTGGCCGTGAAGGGCCGCGTGGAGCACGCCGTGGTGTACGACCCCACGCGCAACGACCTGTTCACCGCCACGCGCGGGCGCGGCGCCTTCCTGAACGACCGGCGCATTCGCGTGTCCAAGCGCACGCGGCTGGGCGAATGCCTGATCTCCACGGGCTTTCCCTTCCGCCCGGGCGACAACTTCAAGGCCTACATGCTGATGATGGGCGACGTGATGCAGCGCACCGCCGGCCTGCGCCGCCCCGGCGCCGCCGCGCTGGACCTGGCCTACGTCGCCGCCGGCTACACCGACGGCTTCTTCGAGACCGGCCTGTCCATCTGGGACGTGGCCGCCGGCAGCCTGCTGGTGACCGAGGCCGGCGGCCTGGTGGGCAACTTCACGGGCGAGGCCGACTTCATGGAACAGCGCGAATGCCTGGCCGGCAGCCCGCGCATCTATGGCCAGCTGGTGGGCCTGCTGGGCAAATACAGCAAGTTCGCCGGCGCCGGCGACAAGGCCGCCGTGCGCCAGGCTCTGGATGCCGACACGCCCGCCGACGCCGAGCCGCAGCAGCAGGAAGCCAACGCCGACGAAACCGCGCCCGCCGATGCCGGCGATTGCGCTGAGGGCGGCAAGGCCGACGCCACCAACTCCTGAAATCATAGCTACTCACGCTTGCTGCACAAGGCCTGCAGGCGTTTTTAACACTCATTCCTGAATCCCGCCGCAGGCGCGCGGCGGGCGTTCCCGCATGTAACAGCGGCCTGGGCCTGCCGGGCCGGCCGCTACCATGCCCCGGCGAACCATCACCGGACGACGAAGGAAGGAGACCCCATGCACCACCGCCCCGCCCGCACTGCCCGCAAAGCCGCCGCCCTGGCGGCTGCCCTGGCCGCCGCGCTGCTGACCGGCTGCGCCAGCGGCCCGGGCGCCCGCAGCATCGGCTACCAGGTGCCCGACCAGCCCGAGGGCGCGTCCGGTTACACCGAGAAGCCCGGCTGGGCCACGCAGCGCTTCGCCGTGGCCGCCGCCAACCCGCTGGCCACCGACGCCGGCTACCAGGTGCTCAAGGCCGGCGGCTCGGCGCTGGACGCTGCCATTGCCGTGCAGATGGTGCTGGGCCTGGTGGAGCCGCAGTCCAGCGGCGTGGGCGGCGGCGCCTTCCTGCTGCACGCCGCCGGCGACAAGGTGGATGCCTGGGACGGGCGCGAAACCGCCCCGGCGGCGGCCAACGAAAACCTTTTCATCGGCGCCGATGGCAAGCCCTTGCCCTTCCACGACGCGGTGGTGGGCGGGCGGTCCGTGGGCGTGCCGGGCGCCGTGCGCATGCTGGAGCAGGCGCACAAGGAGCACGGCAAGCTGCCCTGGGCCACGCTGTTCGAGCCGGCCATCACCCTGGCCGAGCAGGGCTTCAAGGTCAGCGCGCGGCTGAACGCGCTGCTGCAGAACGAAAAATACCTGGCGCAGGACCCGGCCGCGCGCGCCTACTTCTTCGATGCCGACGGCAAGCCCTGGCCGGTGGGCCACACCCTGAAGAACCCCGAGTTCGCCGCCGTGCTGCGCGCCATTGCCAGCAAGGGGTCCAAGGCGCTGCTGGAGGGCGAGGTGGCGCAGGCCATCGTCGCCAAGGTGCGCGGCCACGCCACCAATCCCGGCCCGCTGAGCCTGGCCGACCTAGCCGGCTACCAGCCCAAGAAGCGCCAGGCACTGTGCTCGGACTACGCCGTGGCCACGCAGCAGTACCGCATCTGCGGCTTTCCGCCGCCCAGCTCGGGCGCCGTGGCCGTGGGGCAGATCCTGGGCATTCTGAAGAACACCGACGCCGCCGCCCTGCCGCTGCAGGATGTGGCCGGCCAGCCCGGTGTGCAGCTGCCCTCGGCCGAATGGCTGTACCTGTACAACGAGGCCGCGCGCCTGGCCTTTGCCGACCGCGCGCAGTACCTGGCCGACCCCGACTTCGTCGCCCCGCCCGCCGGCAGCTGGATGAGCCTGCTGGACTCCGACTACCTGGCCAGCCGCGCCAAGCTGATCGGCAAGGACAGCATGAAGACCGCCCAGCCCGGCAGGCCCGGCGCCGTGGCCACGGCTTTCGCGCCCATGCCCGACCAGCCCGAGTACGGCACCAGCCACATCAGCGTGGTCGACGAGAGGGGCAACGCCGTGGCCATGACCACGACCATCGAGGACCAGTTCGGCTCGCGCCAGATGGTCAAGGGCTTCTTGCTGAACAACGAGCTGACGGACTTCAGCTTCGCGCCCAGGGACGCCAGCGGGCAGCCGGTGGCCAATCGCGTCGAGCCGGGCAAGCGTCCGCGCTCGTCCATGGCGCCCACGCTGGTCTTCAACAAGGCCAACGGCCAGCTGCTGATGAGCGGCGGCAGCCCGGGCGGCGCCCTCATCATCCATTACGTGGCCAAGACGCTGTATGGCGTCTTCAACTGGGGCCTGACGCCGCAGCAGGCCATCAACCTGCCCAACTTCGGCAACCTGAACGGCCCCACGCTGCTGGAGGAAAAGCGCTTTCCGCCCGCCACGGTGCAGGCCCTGCGCGAGCGCGGCGCCGAGGTGCGCGAGCTGAACATGACCAGCGGCCTGCAGGCCATCACCCGCGGCGAGGCGCACGGCAAGCCGCTGTGGCTGGGCGGCGCCGACCCGCGCCGCGAGGGCGTCGTGATGGGCGACTGAGCCGGGCACCGCCTGGCGCCGCTTTAAATTTTTAATGAAAATCGGCTCAAACCCTTGTCCATCAAGCGCCAGCAGCTACCGATTGAATAGCAAGACATGAGCAACGAAACCCCACTGCGCATCCCCTTCGGGCAGCTGCGCGACACCCTGTCGCGCATCTTCGAGCGCCACGGCACCAGCCCCGAGGTGGCCGCTCTGCTGGCCGACAACTGCGCCAGCGCCGAGCGCGACGGCGCGCACAGCCACGGCGTGTTCCGCATCCCCGGCTACCTGAGCACCCTGGCCAGCGGCTGGGTGGACGGGCGCGCCGTGCCCCAGGTGCAGGACGTGGCGCCCGGCTTCATCGCCGTGGACGCGCGCAACGGCTTCGCCCAGCCGGCCTACGCCGCCGCGCGCGAGCTGCTGGTGGCGAAGGCGCGGGCCAACGGCATCGCGCTGCTGGCGATCCGCAACTCGCACCACTTCGCCGCCCTGTGGCCCGACGTGGAACCGCTGGCCGAGCAGGGCCTGGTAGGCCTGGCCCTGGTCAACAGCATGGCCTGCGTGGTGCCGCACGGCGGCACGCGGCCGCTGTTCGGCACCAATCCCATCGCCTTTGCCGCGCCGCGCGAGGGCCACCCGCCCTTGGTCTTCGACCTGGCCACCAGCGCCATGGCGCACGGCGACGTGCAGATCGCCGCCCGCGAGGGGCGCCAGCTGCCGCCCGCGCACGGCGTGGACGCCGCCGGCCAGCCCACCTGCGACCCGCGCGCCGTGCTGGACGGCGGCGCCCTGCTGCCCTTTGGCGGGCACAAGGGCTCGGCCCTGTCCATGATGGTGGAGCTGCTGGCCGCGGCGCTCACCGGCGGCAACTTCTCCTTCGACTTCGACTGGAGCGGCCACCCCGGCGCGCAGACCCCGCGCACCGGCGAGCTGATCATCGCCATCGATCCGGCCAAGAACGCCGGCCGCTCGTTCGCCCAGCGCTGCAACGATCTGGTGGACGCCATGGCCGACGCAGGCCAGCAGCGCCAGCCCAGCCAGCAACGCCAGCGCCAGCGCGCGCAGTCGCTGCGCGAAGGCGTGCCCCTGCCCGCCGCCACCTGGGCCGAGTTGCAGCGCCTGGCCGGCGTCTGATTGAATCAGCCGCGCTCGCGGCGCAGCGCGAACTGCAGGCAGGCCTGGCCGGCGAGCGCTGCGCCGAACAGCAACCCGGCCGAGGCCATGGCCGGGTTGCTGCCCCAGCCCACCATGGCCGTGAACAGTGCGCCCAGCGCCATCTGCGTGAAGCCGTAGAGCCCGGCGGCCGAGCCCACGCGGCGCGCATCCACCGCCATCACCCGCGCCAGCGCCGCCGGGCTGGCCAGGCCGGCGCCCAGGGCAAAGCCCACCATCAGCCCGATGGCCGCCTGCAGCGTCAGGTGGCCCGTCAATTCCAGCAGCAGAAAACCCGCGGCGCAGGCCACGCTGATCCCGTTGCCGCCCAGCAGCAGGCGGCTGACGTGCACGCGCTGCGCCAGCCGGCTGGCCAGCATGCTGCCCGCGGCCAGGCCCAGCATGACCACGGCCAGCGAGATGCCCACGTCGCGCAGCGGCCGGCCGAGCTGCTCGGTGATGATGAAGGGCGCGGCGGCGATGAAGGCATAGGACGAGGTGGTGGCGCAGCTGCCGCCCAGCGCGTAGCCCAGGAACCTGGGCGAGCGCAGCAGCGCCGCGTAGTCGCGCGCCAGCGCGGCCGGGCGCACGCTGCCCAGGGGCGTGCCGGTCTCGGGCACCCTGCGCCAGGCCAGCACCAGCGTGACGGCGCCGCCCAGGGTAAGCAGCGCGAACACCGCACGCCAGCCGGCCAGCGCCACCAGGCCCGAGCCCAGCAGCGGCGCCAGGCCGGGGCCGACCATCATCATCAGGTTGAGCAGCGCCAGGGCGCGCACCGCCTCGCCGCCCGGGTGCGTGTCGCGCACCATGGCGCGGCCCAGTGCCAGGCCGGCGCAGCCGCCCAGCGCCTGCACCAGCCGCGCGGTCACCAGGAACGACACGCTGGGCGCCAGCATGGCCGCCAGGCCGCCGACCAGATACAGCGCCAGCCCGGCAAGCAGCATGGGCCGGCGGCCCAGCGCGTCCGACAGGGGGCCATACACCAACTGCCCCAGCGCCAGACCGGCAATGTAGGCCGTGATGGTGCCCTGCACCGCCGCGCTGCCCACCTGGAAGTGCCGCGCCGCATCCGGCAGCGCCGGCACGAACATGTGCATGGCCAGCGTGCCGCTGATGGTGACCAGGGCCAGCAGCCACAGCGGCGGTGGAGCGCCGGTGGCGGTGGATGAAGCGGCGAGGGGGCGAAGAGGCATCGGGCGCGAGGGCCGTGCAGGCCCAACGCGCGATTATTGGGGTTTAGGGCAAACCCTGCAGGAACCGCCCGGGCAGCGGCCGCTCAGCCGTCGATCGCCGAGGCCGACCCGGCCTGCCGGCGCAGCTCGAACTTCTGGATCTTGCCGGTGCTGGTCTTCGGTAATTCGCCGAAGACCACGGCGCGCGGCACTTTGAAGCCGGCCAGGTGCTGCTTGCAGTGCGCCACGATGTCTTCGGCCGTCACCTCGGCGCCGCTTTTCAGCTCGACGAAGGCGCAGGGCGTCTCGCCCCATTTCGGGTCGGGCTTGGCCACCACGGCGGCGGCCAGCACGGCCGGGTGGCGATACAGCACATCCTCCACCTCAATGGAGGAGATGTTCTCGCCGCCGGAGATGATGATGTCCTTGCTGCGGTCGCGGATCTTGATATAGCCGTCCGGGTACTGCACGGCCAGGTCGCCCGAGTGGAACCAGCCGCCGGCAAAGGCCTCCTCGGTGGCCTGGGGGTTCTTCAGGTAGCCCTTCATGGTGATGTTGCCGCGGAACATGATCTCGCCCATGGTCTCGCCGTCGTGCGGCACGGGCTGCAGGGTTTCGGGGTCCAGCACCTCGGCCGAGCGCTGCAGGTGGTAGCGCACGCCCTGGCGGGCGTTCAGCCGGGCGCGCTCGCCGATGTCCAGCCGGTCCCAGGCCTGGTGCTTGGCGCAGACGGTGGCCGGGCCATAGACCTCGGTCAGGCCATAGACGTGGGTCAGGTCGAAGCCCAGCCTTTCCATGCCCTCGATCATGGCGGCCGGAGGCGCGGCGCCCGCCACCATGGCCTTGACGCCGGCGGGCACGCCCTCCTTCATGGCGGCGGGCGCGTTGACCAGCATGCCCTGCACGATGGGCGCGCCGCAGTAGTGCGTCACACCATGCTCGCGGATGGCGTCGAAGATGGCCTGCGCCTCCACGCGTCGCAGGCAGACGTTGACGCCGGCGCGCGCCGCCACCGTCCACGGGAAGCACCAGCCGTTGCAATGGAACATGGGCAGCGTCCACAGGTACACGCTGTGCTTGGGCATGTCCCACTCCAGCACGTTGCTGATGGCGTTGGTGTAGGCCCCCCGGTGGTGGTAGACCACGCCTTTGGGGTTGCCGGTGGTGCCCGAGGTGTAGTTGAGCGCGATGGCATCCCATTCATCGCCCGGTAGCTCCCAGGCGAAACGGGGATCGCCCGCGGCCAGGAAGTCTTCGTAGCGGGTGCCGCCCAGGGGCTGGGCGCTAGGGCCGTAGAGGGTGTCCTCCAACTCGATGACCAGCATGGGCGCCTGGCTTTCGCGCAGCGCCAGCGCGCGGGCCATGGCCGGGGCGAACTCCGGGTCCACGATGACCGCCTTGGCCTCGCCGTGGTCCAGCATGAAGGCGATGGCCTGCGGGTCCAGCCGGGTGTTGAGCGTGTTGAGCACGGCTCCGGCCATGGGCACGCCGAAGTGCGCCTCCACCATGGGCGGGGTGTTGGGCAGCATCACCGCTACGGTGTCGTTCTTGCCGATGCCGGCCGCGCGCAGGCTGCTGGCCAGCTGCCGGCAGCGCGCATAGGTCTGCGCCCAGGTCTGGCGCAGGGCGCCATGCACGATGGCCAGGCGGTCGGGGTACACCTCGGCCGTGCGCTCGATGAACGACAGCGGCGTGAGCGGCGCGAAGTTGGCGGGGGTAGCAGGCAGGTGCTGGTCGAAGATGCTGGTCATGTCGTACGTGGCAAAGGCTGTGTACCAGTGGCGGATTACAGCAGACGCGGCTGACGCCCGGCTGATGGCGCGTGCGCCAAAATAGCCCCGTGTCCATCCCCCAGTCGTTCATCCAGGAGCTGCTCTCGCGCGTCGACGTGGTCGAGATCGTCGGCCGCCACGTGCAGCTCAAGAAGAGCGGCGCCAACTACATGGGGTTGTGCCCCTTCCACGGGGAGAAGTCGCCGTCGTTTTCGGTCAGCCCGTCCAAGCAGTTCTACCACTGCTTCGGCTGCGGCAAGAACGGCAACGCCATCGGCTTTCTGATGGAGCACGCCGGCATGGGCTTCGTCGAGGCCGTGCAGGACCTGGCCCAGACCTGCGGGCTGCAGGTGCCCGACGAGCGCGCCTCGCCCGCCGAGCGCGCCCGGGCCGCCGAGCAGCGGCGCCAGCAGGCCACGCTGTCCGACGTGCTGGAGCAGGCCGCCGCCGCCTGGGCCGCGCAGCTGCGCAAGTCCCAGCGCGCCATCGATTACTTCAAGGGCCGCGGAGTGTCCGGCCAGATCGCCAAGCGGTATGGCCTGGGCTATGCGCCCGAGGGCTGGCGCGGCCTGGCCAGCGTCTTTCCCGAGTACGACAGCCCGCTGCTGGAGCAGGCCGGCCTGGTCATCGTCGGCGAGGAGGACGGCAAGCGCTACGACCGCTTCCGCGACCGGGTGATGTTCCCCATCCGCAACGTCAAGGGCGAGTGCATCGCCTTCGGCGGGCGGGTGCTGGGCGACGACAAGCCCAAGTACCTCAATTCGCCCGAAACGCCCGTCTTCCACAAGGGCCACGAGCTGTACGGCCTGTACGAGGCCCGCACCGCCATGCGCGCCATGGGCTACGCCCTGGTCACCGAGGGCTACATGGACGTGGTGGCCCTTGCCCAGCGCGGCTTTGCCAACGCCGTCGCCACCCTGGGCACGGCCTGCACGCCGGAGCACGTGCACAAGCTGTTTCGCTTCACCGACACCGTGGTCTTCAGCTTCGACGGCGACGGCGCCGGGCGGCGCGCGGCGCGCAAGGCGCTGGAGGCCGCCCTGCCCTACGCCAGCGACACGCGTGCCGTGCGCTTTCTCTTCCTGCCGCCCGAGCACGACCCGGACAGCTTCATTCGCGCCCACGGCCAGGACGGCTTCGCGCACGAGGTGGAAGGTGCCGTGCCGCTGTCGCGCTTCCTGCTGGAGGCGGCGCGTGAGGACTGCGACATGGCCACGGCCGAGGGCCGGGCCCACATGCTGAGCAACGCCCGCGGGTTGTGGGAATCCCTGCCTGAGGGCGCCCTGCGGCGCCAGGTGCTGACCGACCTGGCCCAGCAGGGACAGCTGCCTGTGCAGGACCTGGCGGCCCTGTGGGCGCAGCCGCCGCAGGGACGCGCCGACGCAGGCCGCGGCCATGGCGGCGCGCCCGCCAGCGAGCCGGGCCGGCGCCCCTGGCGCGGCAAGGGCGCAGACACCGCCCGGCGCGGGCCCCCGCCCCGCCCCCAGCCGGCGCGGCGCATCGACCACGCGGCCCGGCTGCTGCTGTCGCACATGCAGTTCCTGGAAGAGCTGACCCACGAGGACCAGTGCCTGCTGCGTGAGCAGCCGGCGCCGCATGGCACGCTGTTCCTGTGGCTGGAGTCGCGCCTGCTCGAGCACGGCCCGCAGTCCTGGGCAGTGCTGCGCGAGGCCCTGGCCGGCCAGCCCTGCCAGGCCCTAGCCGAGCGTGTGATGACCGGCTCGCACGCCCAGACCGAGGGCGAGGAGCGCGAACTGCGCTGGGAGCTGCGCGAACTGCTCAACCGCATGCTGGCGGAGGCCATCAAGCACGAGCAGAGTGCCCTGATCGCCCAGGCCGCCACCGACCCGCAGGCGCGCGAGCGCTACCGCCAGCTGCAGGAGCGCCGCCTGGCGCTGGAAGCGCCCCGCCCGGCGGACTCTTGAATTCGCGCCCGTCGGTATAATTTAAGGTTTGTCGGCAAGAGCGACAGCAGCACCTCCGGGCCAGGCAACCGTGCCCAGCGCGCACAACCGCCCCCTCACCGCAAGGACTGCACACCAAATGATCGCCCGGACATCTTGCCCTTGAGGACCCTGCTCCTCGATCCACTCATGGCCCTGCTCATGCCGTGCTTGCGCGCGCCGGCAGCTGTGGCGCCGCTTGTGTTTTCTTTGTGTGCCCGTTTTTGACCCAGAGGTTGTCCATGCCCGCTCAAAAGTCCGCGAAGTCGCCCAAGTCCACCGCTGCTGCTGCCGCACCGGCCAAGGCCAAGTCCGCTGCAACCCCTGTGAAAACCGCCGCCAAGGCGGCCGCCAAGACCACCCCCGCCAAGGCAGCGGGCACGGCCGCGGCGGCACCCTCGGCCGCGCCGAAAGCCAAAACCACCGTGTCCACCAGTCCCAAGACCGCCGCCGAACTGAAAAAAGCCGCCGATGAGCTGCTGAAGAAGAAGCCCGCCCGCGCCGCCAAGGCGGCCGAGCCCGAGGCCGAGGGCGCCGAGCCCGCCAAGAAAAAGGCTACCCGCGCCACCAAGGCTGCCGCGGCGCCCGCCGCTGCCAAGACGGCGGCCGCCAAGGCCCCGGCCAAGCGCGGCCGCAAGCCCAAGGCCAAGGAAGAGGCGGAAGACGACGCCGACCTGTCGGACATCGAATCCGACCTGGAAGGCGAGCCCGAGGCGGAGCCGGAAGTCGTGGCCGACGCCGCTGCGCCGGTCGAAAAGGTCAAGCCCCTGCGCATGAAGATCAGCAAGGCCAAGGAGCGCGCCTTGATGAAGGAATTCGGGCTGGACGAGACCGTCCTGTCCGAAGAGGACATGGCCAAGCGCCGCTCGCAGCTCAAGAAGCTGATCACCCTGGGCAAGACGCGCGGCTACCTGACGCAAGGCGAGATCTCCGACCACCTGCCCGACAAGCTGGTGGACGCCGAGACCATGGAAGTGGTCGTGGCCATGCTCAGCGACATGGGCGTGGCCGTGTACGAGCAGACGCCCGATGCCGAGACGCTGTTCCAGAACAACGTGACGCCCACCGCCACCACGGTGGAAGAGGCCGAGGAAGAGGCCGAGGCCGCCCTGTCCACCGTGGACAGCGAGTTCGGCCGCACCACCGACCCGGTGCGCATGTACATGCGTGAGATGGGCACGGTGGAGCTGCTCACGCGCGAGGGCGAGATCGAGATCGCCAAGCGCATCGAGGGCGGCCTGATGGACATGATGGAGGCCATCAGCGCCTCGCCCGCCACCATCGCCGAGATCCTCAACATGGCCGAGGAGATCCGCGAGGGCAAGGTCGTCATCTCCGCCGTGGTGGACGGCTTCTCCGACCCCGACGAGGCCGACGACTACGTGGCCGAGGAAGACTTCGACGAATACGACGAAGACGACGACGACGACGGCAAGGGCGGCTCCAAGGCCATGACGCGCCTGCTGGAGAAGCTCAAGAACGAGGCGCTGGAGCGCTTTGACGAGCTGCGCGCGCTGTTCGAGAAGATGCACAAGATCTACGACAAGGAAGGCTACGGCAGCCCGTCGTACATGAAGGTGCAGCGCGAGATCTCCACCAAGCTGATGACCATCCGCTTCACGGCCAAGACCATCGAAAAGCTGTGCGACATGGTGCGTGCGCAGGTGGACGACGTGCGCAAGAAGGAGCGTGAGCTGCGCCGCATCATCGTGGACAAGTGCGGCATGCCGCAGGAAACCTTCATCAAGGAGTTCCCGGCCAACCTGCTGAACCTGCAGTGGGTGGAAAAGCAGGCCGCCGCCGGCAAACCCTGGAGCGCCGTGATGGAGCGCAACATCCCGCCCGTGCAGGAGCTTCAGCAGCACCTGATGGACCTGCAGGCGCGCGTGGTGGTGCCGCTGACCGAACTGAAGGCGATCAACAAGCGCATGAACGCCGGCGAAGCCAGCTCGCGCGATGCCAAGAAGGAGATGATCGAGGCCAACCTGCGCCTGGTGATCTCGATTGCCAAGAAGTACACCAACCGCGGCCTGCAGTTCCTGGACCTGATCCAGGAGGGCAACATCGGCCTGATGAAGGCGGTGGACAAGTTCGAATACCGCCGCGGCTACAAGTTCTCGACCTACGCCACGTGGTGGATCCGCCAGGCCATCACGCGCTCGATCGCCGACCAGGCGCGCACCATCCGTATCCCGGTGCACATGATCGAGACCATCAACAAGATGAACCGCATCAGCCGCCAGCACCTGCAGGAGTTCGGCTTCGAGCCCGATGCATCCATCCTGGCGGCCAAGATGGAGATTCCCGAGGACAAGATCCGCAAGATCATGAAGATCGCCAAGGAGCCGATCTCGATGGAAACGCCCATCGGGGACGACGACGACAGCCACCTGGGCGATTTCATCGAGGACACCAACAACACCGCGCCGGTGGACGCCGCCATGCAGGCCGGCCTGCGCGACGTGGTCAAGGACATCCTGGACGGCCTGACCCCGCGCGAGGCCAAGGTGCTGCGCATGCGCTTCGGCATCGAAATGTCCACCGACCACACGCTGGAAGAAGTGGGCAAGCAGTTCGACGTGACGCGCGAGCGCATCCGCCAGATTGAGGCCAAGGCGCTGCGCAAGCTCAAGCACCCCAGCCGCAGCGACAAGCTGCGCAGCTTCATCGATTCGCTGTAAGCCCTTCGCGCCCGTATCGCATCACGCCCCGGCCTCACGGCCGGGGCTTTTTTTTGGGGCGCCTGATATTGCAGGCAAAAACCGACTCCAGCGCCCGCCAGGCAAGCGCAGGAGGCTCTCTTTTCGATAGCGTAAGCCTGGTATGGACCAGAGGGCGGACGGGCAAGGGGCGGGTGCATGACAATGGCTGTCCGAACCCTCCATGCCCCTTTCCACCTCTGTCCGCCATGCAAGCCCAAGCCCCTACACCAGCTCCCGCCCCTGCCCCTAACCTGGCCGACCCTCTGCGCATTGCTGTCATGGGCGCCGGCGCCGTGGGCTGCTACTTCGGCGCACTGCTGGCGCGCGCCGGGCATGACGTGGTGCTGATCGGCCGTCAGGCGCATGTGCAGGCCATCCAGGCGCGCGGCCTGCGGCTGCAGACCGCCACCGAAGACGTGCACGTGCCCCTGGCCGCCAGCACCGAGCCCCAGGCCGTGCAGGGCGCCGACGCCGTGCTGCTGTGCGTGAAGTCCACCGACACGGAGGACGCCGCGCGGCAGATCCTGCCGCACCTGGCGCCGGGCGCGTTGGTGCTGACGCTACAAAACGGCGTGGACAACGACGAGCGCGCCCGCGCCGTGCTGGGTCCCAGGCATCCGGTGGCCGCGGCCGTGGTCTACGTGGCCACCGCCATGGAGGGCGCCGGCCACGTGCGCCACTACGGGCGCGGCGAGCTGATCGTTGCCCCTGCACCCGGCAGCGAACGGCTGGCGCGGGCCTTCGGCGCGGCCGGCATTCCCACCCAGGTCTCGCCGGACGTGCGCGGCGCGCTCTGGTCCAAGCTGGTCATCAACTGCGCCTACAACGCGCTGTCGGCCCTGACCCAGCAGCCCTACGGCTGGCTGGCGGCGCAGGACGGCGCCAGCGAGGTGATCGGCGATCTGGTGGAGGAGTGCCTGGCCGTGGCCCGCGCGGACGGGGTGCGCATCCCCGGCGACATCCACGCCGCCGTGCGCGGCATCGTCGCCACCATGCCCGGTCAGCGCTCGTCCACGGCGCAGGACCTGGCGCGCGGCCGGCCCACGGAGATCGAGCACCTCAACGGCTACGTGGCCCGCCGGGGCGCTGCCCTGGGCGTGCCCACGCCGGTGAACCGCGCCCTGCGCGTGATGGTGCGCATGGCCGAGGCCGCGGCGCAGCAAAAAACATAGCTGCCCGCGCTTTCCCAGCAAGGGCTGGAGGCCGAAAAGATGCCTTTTTTCAGGCCACCGCGGCGGCCGTGCGCAGCTGCTGCACCTGCGCGGGCGCGTAGCCCAGGTCTGCCAACAACGCCGCCGTGTGCTCGCCCAGACACGGCGGGTCGCTGCGCACGGGCAGGCGCTGGCCGTCCATGCGCAGCGGCAGCAGCGTGGTGCGCGCCGTCTGGCCAGCGCGCTCGCCGTCGGGCAAGCTGATGTCGGCCAGGCCGCCGGTGGCGTTCAGGTGGGGGTCGTCGAACAGCTGCTCGGGCCGGGCGATGGGTGCAAATGGCAGCCCGTGGCGCTCGAAGACGGCGGCCAGCTCCTCGGCCGTGTACGCCGCCAGGCGCCGGCGCAGCTCGGGCAGCAGGGTGGGCCGGGCGCGCACGCGGTCGTTGTTGCTGGCCAACTGCGGGTCGGCACGCAGGTCGGCAAAGCCCAGCGCGTCGCAGAAGGCATGCCACTGCGCGTCGCTCACGGCGGCCAGGAAGATCTGGCCGCCGTCCTTCACGCCGAACACGTCGTACACCGCCCACGACGAGATGCGCTCGGGCATGGGCGCGGCGGGCTGGCCGGTCACGGCGTACTGCATCATGTGCTGGCCGACCAGGAAGACGTTGTTCTCGAACAGGGCGGAATCCACCTCTTGCCCGCGGCCCGTCTGCGCGCGCTGCATCAGCGCGGCCATGGCGCCGATGGCGCCGAACATGCCACCCATGATGTCGTTCACGCTGCTGCCCGCGCGCAGCGGGTCGCCCGGGCGGCCGGTCATGTAGGCCAGCCCGCCCATCATCTGCACCACCTCGTCCAGCGCCGTGCGGTGCTCGTATGGCCCGGGCAGAAAGCCAGTGTGATTCACATAGATGAGGCGCTCGTTCAGGCGCGACAGGGCCGCGTAGTCCAGCCCGTACTTGGCCATCACGCCGGGCTTGAAGTTCTGCGCAACCACGTCCGCCGACGACGCCAGGCGGATCGCCACCTCCAGGCCCTCGGGGCGGCGCAGGTCGATGGCGATGCTCTTCTTGTTGCGGTTGAACATGGGGAAGAAGCCGGCACCCGCGCCCAGCAGGTAGCGTGTGCGGTCGCCATCCACGGGCTCGACCTTGATGACCTCGGCGCCCAGGTCGGCCAGCACCATGCCGCAGCTGGGGCCCATGACCATGTGGGTGAATTCGACCACGCGGATGCCGGCCAGCGGCAGGGGGGCTGAAGAAGATGCGTTGGAATCCATGGGTGCGAGGGTACGGCAAGCCAGCCAGGCCTCCCGCGGCTGGTTTCCATCGGTAACACCGGCCGATATAGTGGCGCCTCCCCCTCGCCGCCCAAGGACCCACGCATGAAACGCCCGCCTGCCCGATACGCCTGCGCCGCCGCGCTGCTCGCCACGGCCTGCGCACCAGCGGCGGCGCAAACCATCACCACCACCGGCATCGCCGGCGTGCCCATGGGCGGCGCATTCGCGCTCGGTGCACTGGCCCTGCTGCTCACCGTTCTGGCAGCGCGCTCCCTGCCGCGCGGCGCGCGCATGGCGCTGCTGCTGGCGGCCGTGGCGCTGGCGGGTAGCCAATGGGGCGGCCAGCCGCTGCTCGCGCAGGTGCTGGCGCGGTTCACGCAGCCGGGCGGAGAGACGCTGCCCATCCCCGTCACGCCCGTTGCCAACGGTTTCGAGCCCGCCCACTTCGAGAACGCCAGCGGACGCGACCTGCACGTCGCCGCCATCGCCCCACCCGGCTTTGCTGCCTGCTTTCCTGGCGGAGTGGCGCCCGTGCTGCCTCCCCCTGTCAGCGGCGGCCCGGCCGATTGCGCGGCCGGGCAGCCCCTGGCGGCGGGCGCCACCTGCCAGGTCAACGTCGATGCCATTTGCAAGGCACTGGCCGCGCAGGCGGTGGCCAACATCAGCATGGTGACGCCGTCCACGCTGATCTTCTCCGTGAACGACAGCGCCAGCGTCGTCGTGACCAACGCCGCTGGATCGCCCGTGGCCGCGCAGAACGTGGCAGCTCAAATTCCCGGTGGCAGCAACCTCGTCGTGGCCACCACCACCTGCGGCGCGACGCTGGCGCCAGGCGCGTCGTGCACCTTCACCTTCACCGCCGCGACGCCCGAAGGCCCCACGGCGGTGATGATCAGCGGGGACAACTCGAACACCGTCGCCGTGAGCCTCACGGTAGCGCCCGCGCCCACCATCGCCATCACCGGGCCAGTGCAGCCAAGCCGCGTCATCGCGGTGGGCGACAGCACGCCGCTGGCGCTGGAGGTCACCAACAATGGCGCAGTCACCGCTACCGGCATCACGGTGTCCGACAAGAGTGCAGCCCCCGACGTGGTGGTGGACGCCAGCGGCTGCGCCAGCGTGGCACCGGGCACGAGCTGCACGCTGCTGCTTACCTCCAGCACACCCTACGCGCCCGCCACCGTCACCATCGCCGGCAGCAACACAGCGAACAGCCCGGGCACGCTGGTGGCGTTCTCGCACCTGGGCGGGCTGGTGTTCGAGGCCGGCGGCGGCGGGGGCAAGGTGGTCGGCACCACGGATCCGTCGCCGGGCTCCTGGATCGGCGCGTTCGCCGACATCCCGGGCGCGGACAGCGCCAGCGACGGAGCGGCCAATACCAGCGCCATCGTGGCCAATGCGTCGTGCACCGGGAACCCCGCCAGGTGCGCCGCCCAGCAATGCCGGGCCACCGGCGCCGACTGGTACCTTCCGGCCTCCGACGAGCTGGTGGCGGCCGTGGCCGCGCTGTGCTCCAACAGCGCCACGCCTTGCGATTTCGGCAATTTCCAGAATTCGTACTACTGGACTTCGCAGCAGCTCGGTATCGCTGACGCCAGGACAATTCAGGCCCCCTCGGGGGGACTGGGAGATGCCGCGAAAATCGAGTCCCGGCGATACCGATGCGTCAGGGCTTTCACGAACTGATCCAGCCCGAGCGCGCGCAGGCCAAGCTGCGCTGCGCCGGATGGCGCGCCCACACCACCCACAGCGTGGATTCCCCCGACGCCTCGGGCACGGCGCCAAAGAACCTGGTGGCCCGGAGGCACGCCTGCCCCAGGAGCGCGATCATGGCAATGCTCGTGCTGTCGCAGTTGAAGATGGGGGAAGCCAGCGCGCGCGCCGCAGGTGGCGCGTGCGGTCGCCGTCTATGGCGCGATCTTGATGACCTCGGCGGCCGGGTCGACCAGCACCATATCGCGCCTCGGACGCATGACCCTCTGCGTGAATTCAACCCCGCGCATGCCAGCCAGCGGCAGGGTGGGGGCAGAGGCAGATGCCGGGGGTCCATGGAGCGTGAGAGTCCGCCAAGCGAATCCCCCGAAGCCCGCGCCGACGGATCGCCAGCCCGCTCCTTTTTTCATAGCTGCCCACGCTTACCTGGCAAGCGTTACGGGCCAAAAAAGTACCTTTATTCAACCCTGCGACGCAGGGCGAACGCCCCCAGCAGAGCGGACAGCAGCAGCAGGCCCCAGGTCGAGAGCGTGGGAATGGCCTGCACGCCGCCGGGGCCCGGACCAGGGCCGGCCTGGGCCCGGCAGTCCACCTGCACACTGGTCACGTCGGCATTGGCAGTGCCGCTGCCGTTCGTCACGGTGCAGGTCTGGCCCGTGGGTTGCGCCAGCACGCCGACGGCGTAGGCGCCGCCCTGGGCTACAGGCGTGGCGAAGGTGAAGCTGCCGTTGGCGGACACCGACAGGTTGTCGCCGCCGTTGTTCTGCAGCACCAGACCGGCGTCTGTCAGGCCGCTGACGCTGCCGCCAATGGTGTAGGTGGCGATGGGGGGAGGCACGTCCAAAGGTGCCACGGTGGCGGTGATGGCGCCGCCACCGCCCGCCGCACTAGTGAACTGGTAGCGCAGCGTGTCGCCGCCGATGCTGCCCTGCTGCTGCCAGCCAGGGCCGTTCTGCACCCAGGCTTGCTTGCCGGTCAGCGCGCCTACGGGGTAGGTGATGTCGAGCTGCACCGTCTGACCTTCGCAGCCACTGAGGTTCAGTTGTAGCGCGCCCAACGGCGCGGTGCTGCCCGCAGGGGCGCCCGCGCCGGCCAGCGCGGTGGTGTCGGGCGTTTGCACGGCGGGCAGGCCGCCGACGGTGCAACCTGCGGGCAGGCCGCTGCCGCTGGAGAAGACGGGCATGGGCGAGGCGGCGCTGAGCAGCGTGGCTTGGCCGCTGCCGGGAAGGTTGACGGTGGAGAGCTGCACCAGGGCGTGCCGGCCCAGATCTACGGCGTGGCCGACGAAGCCCCATTGATGTTCGTCGGACACGTGCATGTTCAGTACATAGGCGGTGTCGGTCTGGTAGCCGGCCACGGTGCAGCTGGTGATGTCGTTGGTGCCAGGGGTGGGGTTGGGGCAGGTGGCAACCAGTGCGCCCATGGGATCTATAGGTAGGGGAACCAGGCTGATGTCGTATTGCCCGATGGGCAGCAGGGTGTCGGGCGGCGTCCAGCCGATGGTGACGTTGCCCGTGCCGTCTGGGGTAGCGGTAATGTCGGTGGGCGGCGGCATGTAGGGTACGAAGGTAGCCGTCAGCGTGCGCGGGCCTTGCACGTTGCCCATGGTGCAAAGGTCGTTGTTGGGGCCGAGCGTGTCGCTGGGCTGGTTGCAGCCGCCAATGCCTTGCGCGTGGTGGAAGGTGTAGCCGGGGTTGGGAAATGCGGTGCACGTGGCCGAACTGCCGGGCGCGGCACCGCTGGGGCAGCTCAGCACACCGCCCGAACCGTCGGTGGGCGTGACGGTGGCGGTGATGGGGTGTTCGTTGGCGGCAGGCACGCCCACCCAGACGCGCTGCACGGACAGCCAGAAGCCGTCGGTGTCGATGTTGCGGAAGGCGATGTGGCCGGTTTTGCCGGCCAGCGCGGTCAGGTCGATCTCACGCGTGGCCAGCCGCTCGCCGCGCTCGTCGGTGGGCACGCTCAGCAGCACGGTGGCGTCGGCATCGGCCAACATGGCGGCGGGGCTGGTGGCCACGCTGCTCCAGCGCACCTCGTAGCGGTCTACGCCTTTGGTGACGAAGCGCAGCTTCGCGCCTGCGGGCACAGTGACGGCGGGCGTGGCGAGCCAGCGGTCGGCGGCCTGCCCGGTGGGGTTCAGCCTCGCGCTGGACATCGGCGCGCAGCTCTCCGCGTATATGGGCCAGGTGGGCGACTGCTGATAGCCCATGGGCCAGTTGACCCAGCCAGGGTTGCCCGCAGGCCAGGGCCAGATGCCGACGACGGGTTCCGTGGCGTTGCCGTCGGCGTTGAACTGCGCCCAGCCGGTGGGCAGCAGCGGACAGGGCTGGGCGCTGGTGGTGTCCGGGCTACCGAACGATTCGTCGAGCACCACGGTTTGCGCCTGGGCGGCGGCAATGGACAAAACCAGGCTGACGGCCAGGATTGCGAACATTCTTAGTTGCTTCATATTTGATAGCTGTTTGCGCTTGTCCATCAAGCGCTGGAGGTCGAAAACACTTTGAAACGAACGGCAAGGTCTTGACGCAGGGCAAGACTACGCAGCGTCCCTACCCCTGTCTGTCCCCCTTTCGGGCGACATGGCGCACCTCGGGCGCTGTGGCAGCATCGGACGCATGACCCAAGAGACCATCCGCGTGGCCGTGGTGGAGGACGACGGCGCCTGTCGCACGGCGCTGGCGCATGCGCTGCAGGCCGCGCCCGACATGCGCGTGCAGTGGCTGGCTGCCAGCCGCTCCGAAGCACTGGAACGGCTGCAGGACGACCTCCCGCTGGACGTGCTGCTGCTCGACCTGGGCCTGCCCGACGGCAGCGGCCTGGACGTGCTGGCCGCGCTGCGCCGGCGCTGGCCGCAGGCGGCGGCGATGGTCAGCACCATCTTTGGCGATGAGGCACACGTGCTGGGCGCCATTGAGGCCGGCGCCATGGGCTACCTGCTGAAAGACCTGCCGCCCCAGGCCGTGCTGCAGGAGGTGCGCAGCCTGCACGCGGGCGGCAGTCCCATCAACCCGCTAGTGGCGCGCAAGCTGCTGCTGCGGGCGGTCAGCCCGGGCCAAGCCTCCGGAGCCGTGCCGCCGCCCGCCCAGCCCGCTGCTGCCGCGCCGGATGCCGCGCCCTCGGCCCGCGAGGCCGAGCTGCTGCGCATGGTGGCGCGCGGCCACACACTCGACGAAGTGGCCCAGGCCATGGGCGTGTCGCGCCACACGGTGCGCACTTTCGTGCGGCGTGTGTACGCCAAGCTGCAGGTCAGCACGCGGGCCGAGGCGGTCTCGGCCGCGCTGCGCCAGGGCTGGCTGGAGTGACGCAAAAATACAAGCCAAATCAGCTTTTAGCGCTTGTGTGGCAAGCGCTGGCAGCTATTTTTTCAATAGCGTATTGCATCTCCTCCCAGGCGACGGCTGTCCACCTGTCCGAGGCGCAGGCCTGGCAGTCGCCCAGCACGGCCTGGGCACCGCCGGCCTCGCTGGCCGCGGCGCACGACGGCGTGCTGGACCCCGCCACGCCCTGGCAGACCGTGGCGCTGCCGGCCGCGCGAGAGCGCCGCACCCCCTCGGCCACACCCGGCGACGGCACACCGCCCCAGGTCTGGTGGCTGCGCATGCAGGTGCCAGCCAGCGCGCTGGCCCCCACGCCGCAGGGGTCGCGCCTCTATATCCCTCGCTGGCACACGCTGGGCAACGCGGCGGTCTATGTGGACGGACGACTGGCCTGGCAGTCGCGCGGCAGCCGGGTGCTGGTCAGCTTCAACCAGCCCGTATGGCTGGACCTGGGCGGCGACGTGCGCCCAGGCCAGCCGCTCACGGTGCACGTGCGCATGGCCGGAGCGCGGGGCGCGGGCGGCGCGCTGTCGTCCCTGTGGGCCGGTCCGGCCGAGGAGCTGCGCACCAGCTGGCGCCTGCGCAGCCTGCTGCAAAGCGACCTGCTGGCCTATGTACGCGGCGCCAACCTGGTGCTGGGCGTGCTGGCGCTGGCCGTGTGGCTGGCACGCCGGCGCCAGGGCGAGACGGGCTACCTGCTGTTCTTTCTGATGTCGCTCTCGCACGTGTTCGGCACCAGCCTGTTCCTGGTCGATGCCGAGGGCTTCGGCCTGGACGACAGCTGGTTCACCTGGCTGACCATGGCCGGCTCGCTGAGCGCGTCGACCTGCGCCTTCCTGCTGCTGTGCCGCCTGCAGGGCCGGCGCTACCCGCGGCTGTCGCGCGCGCTGGTGGTGTATGTGGCCATCGCCGCGCTGGCGCTGCTGCCGCTGTGGAGCCCGCCCCTGGGCGCCTTCCTGCCGCTGGTGCGGCTGGCGCAGATCCCCGCCGCGCTGCCGCTGGTAGGCGCGGCCGTGGCGGGCGCCTGGCGCCTGCGCGCCTGGCCGCACGTGCTGATGGCGGCGCTGATGGTGCTGCTGTTCCCGCAGTGGCTGCACGACCTGGCCATGCAGAGCTTCCGGGTGAGCGTGGAGCACATCTATGCCACGCCCTACCTCTACGCAGGCGTGATCGCCATGTTCCTGGCAGCCGCCTTTCAGCGCTACCAGCGGGCGGCCAGCGAGGCCGAGCACGCCCGCGCCGTGCTGGCCGAGCGCCTGGCCGAGCAGGAGCGCGAGCTGGGTCGCACCCATGAACGCCTGCGCGCCGCCGAGCGCGAGCAGACGCTGATGCACGAGCGCCAGCGCCTGATGCGCGAGATGCACGACGGCGTGGGCTCGTCGCTGATGAGCGCGCTGCGGGTGGTGCAACACGGGCAGGCCGAGGTGGACGTGGCGCAGGTGCTCAAGGAGTGCATCGACGACCTGAAGATCTCCATCGACTCGCTCGAACCCGTGGACGCCGACCTGCTGGCCCTGCTGGCAGGCCTGCGCTTTCGCCTGGAACAGCGCCTGGGCGAGGCCGGCATCGCCCTGCACTGGCGCACCCGCGAAGTGCCCCCCCTGCCCTGGCTGGACGCGCAAAGCGCCCTGCACGTGCTGCGCATCCTGCAGGAGGTGCTCACGAACATCGTCAAGCACAGCGGGGCGACGGCCATCACCGTATCCACCGCCGAAGCCGCCTGCGGCGGCGCCCCCGGCGTGCATGTCTGCGTGCGCGACGACGGCCGCCCCTTCACGCCCCCCACCGCCCTGCCCCCCGGCCGCCGGGGCCTGGGCAACGTGCGCGCCCGCGCCCGCGCCCTGGACGCGCGCTGCGACTGGGCCCCTCAGGCGCACGGCACGGTGTTCACGCTGTGGCTGCCGCTGCAGCGCGGGCCGGCCCGTGGCACGCCGGCAACAGCCTGAAGCACTTTGCGCGCTTTTGGCAGGCAGACGCATACTCCCTGGCGCTTTCGAGCTATTAAACTTGTAGCAAAAGAATTTCCCGGCTATAGTCCAAAACCATCCGGGCCGGTGCTTCGCGGCCCCTTTTTTGCAACAGCGAATAGGAGAAGCGTTCATGAGCTCCAAGGAAAACGCCGCCGTCAACCAGCTCTTCGAGAAGCTCGAATGCCGCTACGCGCTGCGCGTGCTGTGGGCACTGCGCGACGGCCATCCGCAGACCTTCCGCCTGCTGCAAGACAGCGTGGGCGGCATCACGCCCAACACGCTGAACACCCGCATCAAGGAGCTGCGCGAAGCCGGCCTGCTGGACCACGGCAGTGACGGCTACACCGTGACGGCCGTCGGCCAGGACCTGCTCAAGCGCCTGTCGGACGTGCAGGCCTTCGCCACGCGCTGGTCCGCCGCGCGCACCCGCAAGGCCTGAGCCGTCCGGCATTTCAGGCATTTTCCGGCTCCAGCCCTTATCGGGTCAGCGTGGGCAGCTATAGTTTTTGAAGTATTGGAAGGATTTTCTCCATGGCAACCAACACCACCGCATCCGGCCTGCAGTATGAAGACACCGCCGTGGGCGAGGGCGCCGAAGCCCGCGCCGGCCAGTCGGTGCGCGTGCACTACACGGGCTGGCTCTACAACGACGGCCAGCAGGGCGCCAAGTTCGACTCCAGCCGCGACCGGGGCGACCCGTTCGAATTCCCCCTGGGCGCCGGCATGGTGATCAAGGGGTGGGACGAAGGCGTGCAGGGCATGAAGGTGGGCGGCCAGCGCACGCTGATCATTCCTGCGGCGCTGGGCTACGGCGCACGCGGTGCGGGCGGCGTGATCCCGCCCAACGCCACGCTGAAGTTCGACGTCGAGCTGCTGGGCGTGGGCGGCTGAGCGCCCTGCCCTTTCACAGCGAACAAGCGGCCTGCGGGCCGCTTTTTTGTTGGCTTGTCGTTGGTTTGTGCCGGACGCGCCGCTTGTATCTTTAGACCAGACCAGCGCGGTAGAGTCTGATCGCTGTTGAGGCGGCCAGACCGGCCCGTGCAGTTTGGTAGCCGCTGGGGTGATCGAGCCCGTGACTGAGTACAGAACGCACGGCCGCCGCGCTGGTCTTCCTGAAGCCCGAACGGTTACGCGCGCCGATCTCGAGCGCGCATGCACAAGCAAGGGATCTGAAGATCATGTCTGTTTCCTCAGTAACGGCAGGCATCGACGTGGCCAAGGCGCACGTGGATGTTTGTGTGCTGTGCTCCAAGAGCGATGCCCAGCGATTTGCCAACGATGCTGAAGGCCATTCGGCTCTGGCAGCGTTTTTGCAGCCCCTTGATGTGGGGCTGGTGGTGATGGAGTCCACCGGCGGCTACGAGGCGGCGCTGGCCTGCGCATTGCAAGCGGCAGGCTTGCCTGTGGCGGTGGTCAACCCGCGCCAGGCGCGCGACTTTGCCAAGTCCATGGGGCGGCTGGCCAAGACCGACGCGGTGGACGCGCGCGTGCTGGCCGAACTGGGTTCGGTGCTGGTGCGCCGTGAAGACCTCGCTCGCTTCGTGCGGCCTGTGGCCGACGAGCGTCAACAATGGCTGGCTGCGTTGGTCACGCGCAGGCGCCAATTGCTGACGATGCTGCATTCGGAGCGCCAGCGCCTGCAGATCACGCCCGCCAAGCTGCACGCGAGCATTGAGGCCATCGTGGCTTCCATCAAGGCCCAGCTCGACGACCTGGAGGTGCAGATGGTCGGCCATGTCCGGCAGCACTTTGGCGACCTGGACCGGCTGCTGCAGTCGGCGGCGGGCATCGGCCCGGTGGCCAGCGCCACGATGATTGCCGAGTTGCCCGAGCTCGGACGGCTGAACCGACGCGAGATTGCAGCCTTGGTCGGTGTAGCGCCCATGGCCAACGACTCGGGCAGCAGCAAGGGACGCCGACGAGTGCAGGGCGGACGCTTTGAAATCCGCCGCGTGCTGTACATGGCCACGCTGACGGCCACACGCTACAACCCGGCCATCAAGGCCTTCTACGAGCGTCTGAAGGCTGCAGGCAAGCTGCCCAAGGTCGCCCTGGTGGCCTGCATGCGAAAGCTGCTGACCACGCTGAACGCCATGGTCAGAACCGGCAAACCTTGGGATAAATCGCTTCACAGCGCTTGACTCGGAAGACGGTTACTCAGTCGAACAGGGCCCGGCTCAGGCGGACGTATTTCTCATCCCCCACCGCCTCGCGTAGCTTGGGCGCCAGCTGGACCAGCTGGTCGTAGCCGGTCGTGCCCTCTACCGCCAGGTTCAGTCGAAAGCCGCGCAGGCCCAGGCCAGCCGTCAGTTCGATGGCGATCGGATAGGCCGCCTGGTAGCGCTCCATGGCGTTGCGCGCGCCGGCCTGGCCGCTGGCGGTGGCTGGGTCGCTCGCAACGGCCGCCGCCGAGGCGCCGTTGACGTCGGCAGGCGTACCACCGGCCGCTGACGCGTGCAGCAGGCCCTGGTCCAGCATGGACTGCACATCGTCCATGGTGATGCCCATGGGGGCGGTGGCAGCCAGCACCTGCTCTACTGTTCGCTTGCCGTCGAACAGGATGAAGGCGGAGCGTTGACGAGGGCTCAGGGCAGTGCCGTGCCGTTCCTTGAGCGCCTGCTGGCCGGTCTCTGTCTTGACGAAAATCATGGGTTGAGCTCTCCCGGTCCGTATTTGAAACAGGGTCGCACGAATGTTCCCATTTGTGAATGGGGCCTGACCCGCCGCCGGACTGCGGGCGATTACAGCCCGTCGGGCACCACGCGCGGCGAGCGGCCCGGCCGGGTGGCCAGACTGACGGCCCAGGCCACCAGCAGGCCGGTGGGCACACCGAAGACGCCCGCAGAGATGGGATGGATGCCGAACCACAGGCCCTCCGGCAGCAGCACTTGCGGCGCCACCTCGCGCACCCATTCGACCTGGGCCAGCAGGTAGTACACCGTGACAGCCAGGCCCGACACCATGCCTGCCACCGCCCCCTGGCGCGTGGTGCCGCGCCAGAAGATGCCCAGCACCATGGCGGGCACGAAGGCCGACGCGGCGATGGAGAACGAGGCGGAGACGATGGGCAGGATCTCCGAGGGCTTGAGCGCCGCCACGAAAGCCGCCGACAGCGCCACCGACAGCAGCGTGAACTTGGTCAGTATCACCCGCTGCTCGGGCGAGGCGCGCCGGCGCGTCTCCTGGAAGTACAGGTCGCGCACCAGGGCGTTGCTGATGGTCAGCAGCAGCCCGTCGGCGGTGGACAACGCCGCTGCCAGCCCGCCCGCGGCCACCAGGCCGGCGACCACATAGGGCAGGCCGCCGATTTCCGGCGTGGCCAGCACGATCAGGTCGGCGCCGAAGCGGATCTCGCCGAACTGCACGATGCCGTCGCCGTTCATGTCCTCCACCGACACCAGCGACGCGTCCACCCGCGACCACTGCGCCAGCCAGTTGGGCAGTTCGCCGAAGCTGCTGCCCACCAGGTTGTTCATGACCTCGAACTTCACCAGCGCGGCCAGGGCCGGTGCGCTCAGGTACAGGAGTGCGATGAACACCAGTGACCAGGCCACCGAGGTGCGCGCCGCCGCCACCGAAGGCACGGTGTAGTAGCGCGTGAGCAGGTGCGGCAAGCCGGCGGTGCCCACCATCAGGCAGAACATCAGCGCCAGGAAGTTGCGCCGCGCGTGCTCGAAGGTCTGCTGCTGCGCAGGCGTGCCATCGGGCTCGCCGACGAAGGCCTGGCTGTGCCGGGGCAGGCCGCCCAGCAGCCGGGCGCGCTCGGCGTTGGCCTGCATCTCGCGCGTCCAGCGCTCGCGCGCCACGGCCTCGTCGCGCGGCATGTTGGCCAGCTCGCGGCTGGCGGACACGATCAGGCCCACGTCGGCGTTCTGCGCGCGCAGGCGCTGGATGCGCTCGCTCGTGGCTTGGCGCTCGCGCGCCAGCGCGGCGGGCACGTCAGCCAGGCGAGCCTCGAACTCGCGCGCGCGCTGCAGGTACGCGGCAACCACTTCGTGCTCGGCACTGTCTTCCAGCAGCACCTCCTCCAGGCTGGCGATCTTGCCGATCTGCGCGCTGGCGACCAGTGGGGCCAACGGGTTACCCAGCTGCTTGTAGGCCAGCCAGGACACGGGGATCAGAAAGGCCAGCAGGATGACCATGTACTGCGCCACCTGCGTCCAGGTGATGGCCCGCATGCCGCCCAGGAAGGAGCACAGCAGCACCCCGCCGAGGCCCAGCATGATGCCGATCTCGAACTGCACGCCCGTCAGGCGCGAGGCAATCAGGCCCACGGCGTAGATCTGCGCGACCACGTAGGTGAACGAGCACAACACCGCCGAGAGCGCCGCGATGATGCGCGGCCAGCGCCCACCAAAGCGCACCTGGAAGAAGTCGGGCACGGTGTACAGGTTCATCGCCCGCAGGTGCGGCGCGATCAGCATGGCCACCAGGCAAAAGCCCCCCGTCCAGCCCAGCAGGTAGGCCAGGCCGCCCGGCTGCTCGGGCGTGCCGGAAAAGCCCTGCAGGTACAGCGCCCCCGACAGGCTGATGAAGGAGGCCGCGCTCATCCAGTCGGCCGCAGCGGCCATGCCGTTGTAGATGGGCGGGATGCGTCGCCCGGCGACGTAGTACTCGTCCGGGTCGGTGGTGCGGCCATAGACGCCGATGACGGCGTAGGCCATTACGGTGAGAAACAGGAAGATGGGCCCGATCCACTGGCGCGACAGGCCGTTCTGCTCGGCCCAGGCCATCAGCGCCACGAAGCCCAGCAAACCGACGATGTAGAACGCCAGCGCCCGGTTCAGGCGCTGCACGTAGGAGCGTCGCAGGCGCCTTCTTTCAGCCATCGCCGGGTGCAGGCTGGGGTGCGGGAGGGGCGGCGGCGCTCGCGGCGGCCGCCTCCGCGTCCTGGCGCTCGAAGCGGTTCATAGCCAGGCAGTAGATCCAGACGATGGCGATGAAGATCAGCACCGCCCCTTGCGAGGCCAGCCAGTAGCTGAAGGACCAGCCCGCCACGCCGAACTGCAGCTCGCGCGCGAAGTAGCTGGCCCCGAAGGACACCAGCGCCCACACCAGCAGCAGCCCCAGCTTGAGCCACAGGTGCCGCACGTCGTGCAGGTCGGGCGCAAAGAGCGTCTCGCCGTGCTCCGGTTCGATGGCGAGCGTGCGGCGCTGGTGGGGCATGGCGCGGTGGCTAGCTGGCCAGCTGCTGCCAGGTGGCGATCACGCTGTCGGGGTTCAGCGAGATCGAGGAGATGCCCTCGTCGGCCAGCCACTGGGCGAAGTCCGGATGGTCGCTGGGGCCCTGGCCGCAGATGCCCACGTACTTGCCTTCGGCGCGGCAGGCGGCGATGGCCTTTTTCAGCAGCGCCAGCACGGCCGGATCACGCTCGTCGAAATCCTGGGCCAGCAGCTCCAGGCCGGAGTCGCGGTCCAGGCCCAGGGTCAGCTGGGTCAGATCGTTGGAGCCCACCGAGAAACCATCGAAGAACTGCAGGAAGTCCTCCGCCAGCACGGCGTTGCTGGGTACCTCGCACATCATGATGAGCTTCAGGCCGTTCTCGCCGCGCTTCAGGCCATGCTGGGCCAGCAGCTGCGTCACGCGGTCGGCCTGGCCCAGGGTGCGCACGAAGGGCACCATGACCTGCACGTTGGTCAGGCCCATCTCGCCGCGCACGCGCTTGAGGGCCTCGCACTCCATGGCGAAGGCTTCGCCGAAGTCCGCGCTGATGTAGCGCGCCGCGCCGCGAAAGCCCAGCATGGGGTTTTCTTCCTCGGGCTCGTAGCGGCTGCCGCCGATCAGCTTGCGGTATTCGTTGGACTTGAAATCCGACAGGCGCACGATGACCGGCTTGGGCCAGAAGGCGGCGGCGATGGTCGCCACGCCCTCGGCCACCTTGTCCACGTAGAACGCGCGGGGCGAGGCGTGGCCGCGCGCCACGCTCTCCACAGCCTTCTTCAGGTCCGCGTCGACGCTGGGGTAGTCCAGGATGGCCTTGGGGTGCACGCCGATGTTGTTGTTGATGATGAATTCCAGCCGCGCCAGGCCCACACCCTCGTTGGGCAGCTGGGCGAAGTCGAAGGCCAGCTGGGGGTTGCCCACGTTCATCATGATCTTCACGTCGATGGCCGGCATCTCGCCGCGCTGCACCTCGGTGACCTCGGTCTCCAGCAGGCCGTCGTAGATGCGGCCGGTGTCGCCCTCGGCGCAGCTGACGGTGACCAGCGTGCCGTCCTTGAGGAGGTCGGTGGCGTGGCCGCAGCCGACCACGGCCGGGATGCCCAGCTCGCGCGCGATGATGGCCGCGTGGCAGGTGCGCCCGCCGCGGTTGGTGACGATGGCGCTGGCGCGCTTCATCACCGGCTCCCAGTTCGGGTCGGTCATGTCGGTGACCAGCACGTCGCCGGGCTGCACCTTGTCCATCTCGGCGATGTCGGAGACCAGCCGCACCGGACCGGTGCCGATCTTCTGGCCGATAGCACGGCCCTCGGCCAGCACCGTGCCCGAGCCCTTGAGCTTGTAGCGCTGCTCGGCCTGGCCCTTGGCCTGACTCTTCACCGTCTCGGGGCGCGCCTGCAGGATGTAGAGCTGGCCGTCCGTGCCGTCCTTGCCCCACTCGATGTCCATGGGGCGGCCGTAGTGCTGCTCGATCACCAGGGCGTAGTGCGCCAGCTGTTGAACCTCGTCGTCGGTCAACGAGTAGCGGTTGCGCTGCTCGGTGGCCACGTCCACCGTCTTGACCAGCTTGCCCGACGCTGCCTTGTCTTCGGCCGAGGCAAAAACCATCTGGATCAGCTTGGACCCCAGATTGCGGCGGATCACCGCACGCTTGCCGGCCTGCAGCATGGGCTTGTGCACGTAGAACTCGTCGGGGTTCACGGCGCCCTGCACCACGGTCTCGCCCAGGCCGTAGCTGCTGGTGATGAAGACCACGTCCTCGAAGCCGCTCTCGGTGTCGATGGTGAACATGACGCCGGCCGCGCCCAGGTCGGAGCGCACCATGCGCTGCACGCCGGCCGACAGCGCCACCACGTCGTGCGCGAAGCCCTTGTGCACGCGGTAGCTGATGGCCCGGTCGTTGTAGAGGCTGGCGAAGACCTCCTTCATCTTGTGCAGCACGTCGTCGGCGCCAACGACGTTCAGGAAGGTCTCCTGCTGGCCGGCGAACGAAGCGTCGGGCAGGTCTTCGGCCGTGGCCGAAGAACGCACGGCAAAGCAGGCCTGGTCGTTGCCGTCGCACAGCGTGGCAAAGGCGCCGCGCACAGCGGCTTCCAGGTCAGCGGGGAAGGGCTGGGCCTCGACCCAGCCGCGGATCTCGCTGCCTGCCTGCGCCAGGGCGCGCACGTCGTCGGTGTCCAGCGTGGCCAGGCGCTGGCTGATGCGCTCGGCCAGTCCCTCGTGCTTCAGGAATTCGCGGAAGGCATGGGCCGTGGTCGCGAAGCCCGTGGGCACGCGCACGCCCTCGGGCAGCTGGGAGATCATTTCGCCGAGCGAGGCGTTCTTGCCGCCCACGACCTCGACGTCGTCCATCCTCAGGTTTTCAAACGGTACGACCAGGGCGGTCGCCTCAAAGCGTGCAGACATGGGAATGCTCCAGAAGTTGAAACTGGGTCTGCGCCTGCCAGGGCGGAGCGGCTTGGGTCTGGCAGGCATGCACCCATGCAGCGGCCACGGCTTATGTGTTGTGGTTGTGGGCCGGCGCGGTGCATGGGGACTTGGGAATAATGCGCGCCATTGTAGTGGCGGCCCCCGCGCCTGTGCAGGCGCCGCTGCCCTCCCCCGACCCTCCGCTCCACAGCCCCGCTCAACCCATGCAGCTTCCCCACACGCGCACCGTGTTCTATGTGTCCGACGGCACCGGCATCACCGCCGAGACCTTCGGCAACGCCATCCTGGCGCAGTTCGACATGCGCCCGCGCCACGTGCGCCTGCCCTTCACCGACACCGAGGACAAGGCCCACCAGGTGGTGCGCCAGATCAACCACACGGCCGAGCTGGAGGGCACCAAGCCCATCGTCTTCACCACGCTGGTGAACATGAGCGTGCTGCGCATCATCGAAGACGGCTGCAAGGGCATGCTGCTGGACATGTTCGGCACCTTCATCCGCCCGCTGGAGGCGGAGCTGGGCACCAAGTCGCACCACCGCGTGGGTCGCTTCTCGGACATCAGCATGTCCAAGGAGTACAGCGACCGCATCGAGGCCATCAACTTCAGCCTGGACCACGACGACGGCCAGAGCCATCGCGACCTGGAAGGCGCTGACGTGATCCTGGTGGGCGTTTCGCGCAGCGGCAAGACACCCACCAGCCTGTACCTGGCCATGCAGCACGGGCTGAAGGTGGCCAACTACCCGCTCATTCCCGAAGATTTCGAGCGCCGCCAGCTGCCTCCGGCCCTGGCGCCGCACCGCAAGAAGATCTTCGGCCTGACCATCGACCCGCAGCGGCTGGCGGAGATCCGCAACGAGCGCCGCCCGGGCTCGAAGTACGCCGACCTGGCCAACTGCCGCTACGAGATCAGCGAAGCCGAGGCCATGATGCGCCGCTCAGGCATACGCTGGCTGTCGTCCACCACCAAGAGCATCGAGGAGATCGCCACCACCATCCTGCAGGAGGTGCGGCCGGAGCGGCTGGCCTACTGAAATCAGGCATCAAAATGGGCTCCAGCCCTTGCCAGGAAAGCGCTGGCAGCTATTCAATCAGGAGCATGCGCGCAGCGAATAAAATGCCCCGCATCCTCCAATCCACTGCCCGCGAACGGCATCCCACGGGATGCCGTTCTTCATTGCCATGAGCGACGACACCCTCCTCTCCCAGCCCGGCCTGAACAGCCTGTCCAAGTCCTTCGAACCCGCGCCGCTGGAGGCGCACTGGGGGCCGCTGTGGGAGCAGCGCGGCTACGGCCGCGCCGGCGTGCGCGGCACCGGCCAGGCCGATGCCGGCCAGCCCTCTTTTGCCATCCAGCTGCCGCCGCCCAACGTGACGGGCACGCTGCACATGGGCCACGCGTTCAACCAGACCATCATGGACAGCCTGACGCGCTACCACCGCATGCTTGGCCACAACACCGTCTGGGTGCCGGGCACGGACCACGCCGGCATCGCCACGCAGATCGTGGTGGAGCGCCAACTGCAGGGCCAGGGCACCAGCCGTCACGACCTGGGGCGCGAGCAGTTCGTGCAGAAGGTCTGGGAGTGGAAGGACAAGAGCGGCGACACCATTACCACGCAGATGCGCCGCATGGGCGACAGCGTGGACTGGAGCCGCGAGTACTTCACTATGGACGACAAGCTGTCCAAGGTGGTGACCGAGACCTTCGTCCAGCTGTACCAGCAGGGCCTGATCTACCGCGGCAAGCGCCTGGTCAACTGGGACCCGGTGCTGCAGTCCGCCGTGTCCGACCTGGAGGTGGAAAACGAGGAGCGCGACGGCTCGCTGTGGCACATCGCCTATCCGTTGGCGGACGGCAGCGGCCAGCTGGTGGTGGCCACCACCCGTCCCGAAACCATGCTGGGGGACGTGGCTGTCATGGTCCACCCCGAGGATGAGCGCTACGCCCACCTGATCGGCCAGAGCGTCACGCTGCCGCTGGTGGGCCGGCAGATTCCCATCATTGCCGACGAGTACGTGGACCGCGAGTTCGGCACCGGCGTGGTCAAGGTCACCCCGGCGCACGACAACAACGACTACGCCGTGGGCCAGCGCCACGGCCTGCCCCTGGAGGTGGTGCTGACCCTGGCCGCCACCGTCAGCGACAACGCGCCCGAGAAGTACCGCGGCATGGACCGCTTCGCCGCTCGCAAGGCCATCGTGGCCGACCTGCAGGAGCAGGGCCTGCTGATCGAGACGAAAAAGCACAAGCTGATGGTGCCGGTGTGCACCCGCACCGGCCAGATCATCGAGCCCATGCTGACCGACCAGTGGTTCGTGGCCATGAGCAAGGTGGGCGAAGGCGACGCCACCGGCAAGAGCATCGCGCAAAAGGCCATCGACGCCGTGGCCTCGGGCCAGGTGCAGTTCGTGCCCGAGAACTGGGTCAACACCTACAACCAGTGGATGAACAACATCCAGGACTGGTGCATCAGCCGCCAACTGTGGTGGGGCCACCAGATTCCCGCCTGGTACGACGAGGACGGCAACGTGTACGTGGCCCGCAGCGAGGCCGAGGCGCAGGCCCAGGCACCGGGCAAGCGGCTGCGCCGCGACGAGGACGTGCTGGACACTTGGTACTCATCCGCCCTGGTGCCCTTCAGCACCATGGGCTGGCCCGAGCAGACCGACGCCGCCGCCGACGACTACAACCTGTACCTGCCCAGCAGCGTGCTGGTCACCGGCTACGACATCATCTTCTTCTGGGTTGCCCGGATGATCATGATGACCACGCACTTCACCGGCCGCGTGCCGTTCAAGCACGTGTACATCCACGGCCTGGTGCGCGACGCCCAGGGCAAGAAGATGAGCAAGTCCGAGGGCAACGTGCTGGACCCGGTGGACCTGATCGACGGCATCGCCCTGGAGCCTTTGCTGGACAAGCGCACTACCGGCCTGCGCCGGCCCGAAACGGCCCCGCAGGTGAAGAAGAACACGCAAAAGGAATTCCCCGAGGGCATTCCCGCCTACGGGGCGGACGCGTTGCGCTTCACCTTCGCGGCGCTGGCGTCCCTGGGCCGCTCCATCAACTTCGACAGCAAGCGCTGCGAGGGCTACCGCAACTTCTGCAACAAGCTCTGGAACGCCAGCCGCTTCGTGCTGATGAACTGCGAGGGCTACGACTGCGGGCTGGACGGCTCGCAGGGCTGCACCGAGTCGTACCTGCATTTCAGCCAGGCCGACCGCTGGATCGTATCGGCGCTGCAGCAGGCCGAGGCCGAGGTCGCCCGGGGTTTTGCCGACTACCGCCTGGACAACGTGGCCAACGCCGTCTACGACTTCGTCTGGAACGAGTTCTGCGACTGGTACCTGGAGATCGCCAAGGTGCAGATCCAGACCGGCACCGCGGCCCAGCAGCGCGCCACGCGCCGCACGCTGATCCGCGTGCTGGAGGCCATCCTGCGCCTGGCCCACCCCATCATTCCCTTCGTGACCGAGGCGCTGTGGCAGAAGGTGGCGCCGGTGGCCGGTATCGCCGGCGAATCCGTCTCCGTCGCGCCCTATCCACAGGCTCAGCCCGAGAAGGTCGACCCGGCCGCCATCGCCCACGTGCAGCGCATCAAGCAGATGGTGGACGCCTGCCGCCAGCTGCGCGGCGAGATGGGCGTGTCGCCCGCGCAGCGCCTGCCGCTGCTGGTCACAGGCGACTCCGCCTTCATGCGCGACATCGCGCCGGTGCTGCAAAACCTGGCCAAGCTGAGTGAAGTGCAGGTGTTCGACGACGAGGCTGCCTGGAGCCAAGCCACCCAGTCCGCCCCCGTGGCCGTGGTGGGCGATGCGCGCCTGGCCCTGTTCGTGGAGATCGACGTGGTCGCCGAGCGCAGCCGCCTGGGCAAGGAGGCCGCGCGGCTGGAGGGCGAGATCGCCAAGGCCGGCGCCAAGCTGTCCAACGAGGCCTTCGTGGCCAAGGCGCCGCCGGCGGTGATCGAGCAGGAGAAAAAGCGCGTGTCAGACTTTGGCGCGACCTTGGCGCGCATCCGCGAACAGCTGGCACGCCTGGGCTAACATCCTCGGCTGCCCTGGCCGGGCGCCCGTGCCATGCACGCGGCGCCCCTTCCAGCCCCTTTTCGCGAGGTATCCGATTTGAGCGCTCCCACCCGCATCCGCAAGGCCGTTTTCCCCGTCGCCGGACTCGGCACGCGCTTTCTGCCCGCCACCAAGGCCTCTCCCAAGGAGATGCTGCCCGTGGTGGACAAGCCGCTGATCCAGTACGCGGTGGAGGAGGCCTACGAGGCCGGCATCCGCGACATGGTGTTCGTCACCGGCCGCAGCAAGCGCGCCATCGAGGACCATTTCGACACCTCCTACGAACTGGAGAACGAGCTGGAGAACGCGGGCAAGCAGGAAATGCTGGAGCTGGTGCGCAGCGTGAGCCCGGCCGACATGAACTGCCTGTTCGTGCGCCAGCCGCGCTCGCTGGGCCTGGGACACGCCGTGCTGTGCGCCGAGCCGCTGGTGGGCGACGAGGCGTTCGCCGTCATCCTGGCCGACGACCTGATGGTGGGCGTGAACGGCAGCCCCGGCGTGATGGCGCAGATGACCGCCGCCTTCGAGAAGCAGGGCCGCTCGCTCATCGCCGTGCAGGAAGTGCCGGCCGAGCACACGCGCCGCTACGGCATCGTCAAGGGCGAGAACGCCGGCGGCGCGCTGCTGCGCGTGGACGAGATCGTGGAAAAGCCCGCGCCCGAGAAGGCCCCCTCGCGCATGGGCGTGGCCGGCCGCTACGTGCTGACGCCGCGCATCTTCGAGGAGATCCGCAACCAGCCGCGCGGCGTGGGCGGCGAGATCCAGCTCACCGACGCCATCGCCCGCCTGATGCAGCACGAGACCGTGTACGCCTACCAGTACGCCGGCAAGCGCTACGACTGCGGCAGCAAAGAGGGCTTCCTGGAAGCCACCGTGGAGCTGGCGCTGCAGCACCCCCAGGTCGGGGCGCATTTCCGCGAATACCTCAAGACGCTGGCCCTGTAGGCCGGCGCACCGGCCGGCCGCCGCCCAGGGCAGCGCGCGCCGGCGGTCCGGGCGCTGGAGACGGCCGCCCGCTCAGGGCTGGCTGGGCGCGAAGACCCGCAGCCGGTGGCCGTCGCGGTCGGCGGCCACGAAGTTGTAGCCGAAGTCCAGGTGCACGGGCGGCTGCAGCAGCGTCAGGCCCAGGGCCGGCGCCAGCGCGCACCAGCGGGCGTGCCAGGCGTCCACCTCGGCGTTGTCGGCCAGCGCCACGCACAGCTCGGTGTGCGCCCCGGCCCCGCTGGCGCCGGCCGGCGCTGCAGGCGGCTGCACGCCGCTGCGCCCCCACAGGCCCAGCTTGAAGCCGCTGTCGAGCACGAACAGGGCGAACGTCTCGCTGCGCTCCACCGGCGTGCAGCCGAACAGGCGGGCGTACACATCGGCGCTGGCGGTGGGCTGGTCGACGTACAGAAGGACATAGCTGGGTTGCGTCACGGACGGCTCCTAAGGCAGGGGTGGGGTCCGGGCCGCACCGTTGCGGCGCCGGTGCCGGCATGGTGCGGGGCGCGCGTGTCAGTTCCTGTCAGCAGCGGCACCACCCACGGCGTCGGCAGCGGCAGTGGCAGCGGCAGCGGCAGCGGTGTCGATACCGCCCGCGCGCCCGGCCGCGGTCGCTGCCTGGTGCGCGCGCCACTGTGCCTGCAGCGCGTGGCGGCGCTGCGGGTAGCGCTCGGCCAGCGGCTGCGCGCTCACGATGCGGTCGGTGCGGAAGTGGCGGAACTGCTGGCGCAGCTCGCACCAGGCCACCAGCACGTTGGTCTGCTCGAAGAACCCCAGGGCGCAGGGCCACACGGTGCGGGCGGTCTGGGCCTCGCGCAGGTCGCGGTAGACCAGTTGCAGCTTGTGCTCGGCGCGCAGGGCGGCCCGCAGCGCGGCCAGCACCGGGTCGGCGCCGCGGCGCGTCGCGGCGGCGGGCCCGACCAGCAGCGGGCTGCTGTCCAGCGCCTCGCGCAGCGGCGCGGGCACCACGTGGGCGATCTTGTCGAGGGCGCTGCGCGCGGCCTGCGCCAGCGCCTCGTCGGCATGCCGCGCCACCCAGCGCGAGCCCAGCACCAGCGCCTCGATCTCCTCGGGCGAGAACATCAGCGGCGGCAGCGTGAAGCCCGGGCGCAGCACGTAGCCCAGGCCGGGCGCACCGTCGATACACGCGCCCTGCGCCTGCAGCGCGGCGATGTCGCGGTACAGCGTGCGCAGGCTGATGCCCAGCTCCTGCGCCAGCACGCTGCCCTGCACCGGGTGGCGCCGGCTGCGCAGTGCCTGCATCAGCTGCAGCAGCCGTTCGGCACGCGACATGGGAGAAAAAGTCCGGGGCCCGGCCGTGGCCGGTCAGCGCCGGCGCAGGACGTGGATGAACTCCCCGCCCTCGGTGCGCTGCTCCACCAGCTCGTTGCCCGTTTGCTTGGCGAAGGCCTGGAAGTCGCGCAGCGAGCCCGTGTCGGTGGCCACCACGCGCAGCAGCTGGCCGCTGGCCATGCCGGCCAGGGCCTTCTTGGCGCGCAGGATGGGCAGCGGGCAATTCAGCCCGCGCGCGTCCACTTCCTGGTCGATCTGCATATCGTCGTCTCAATGCTTCGGTGATGCCGGCGCGTCCAGCCCGCGGCGGCGCTCGGCGTTTTCTTCGTCGGTGAAAAACACGGGCTCGTGCCCGCGCGAGCGCAGCCAGTCGGCCAGCGCGTAGCCGGTGCCCGCAGGCCAGCACTTGAGCTCGTGCAGGTCGTAGAAGCGGTGGTCGATCAGCTCGGGCGACAACCGCACCTGGCCCGTGGCCTGCACGTGGTAGGCGATGATGAGCTGGTTCATGCGCAGGAACTCGTAAGCCCCCACCAGGGTGACGGACTGGGCGTCCAGGTTGGTCTCTTCCTTCACCTCGCGCGCCACGCCCTCCTGGGGCGACTCGCCGGCCTCCATGAAGCCGGTGATCAGCGCGAACATCTTGGGCGGCCACAGCGCGTTGCGCGCCAGCAGCACGCGTCCGTCCACCTCGACGATAGCGGCCAGCACCGGTGTGGGGTTGTTCCAGTGCGTGAAGCCGCAGGCCGGGCAGCGCAGGCGCTCCTTGGGCCCGCCGTCCTCCATCTGCACGATGGGCGCCAGCGCCGTGGCGCAGTGCGGGCAGAAGCGGTATTCGTATTGCATGCTTTGTTATTGGTAGCTGCTCACGCTTGCCTGGAGCGGGTTTCAGGCACTCTTGGCATCCAAAACCGGACTCAGGCCGGGAACACGCCGGTGGACAGGTAGCGGTCGCCCCGGTCGCACACCACGAAGACGATGGTCGCGTTCTGCTCGCGCTCGGCGATCTGCTGCGCCACCCAGCAGGCGCCGGCGGCGGAGATGCCGCCGAACAACCCTTCCTCGCGCGCCATGCGCCGGGCCATGTCCTCGGCATCGTCCTGGCCGACCAGCACCAGCTCGTCCACCATCTGCGGCTCATAGATCTTGGGCTGGTATTCCTCGGGCCACTTGCGGATGCCGGGGATGCGCGCGCCCTCGGCCGGCTGCGCGCCGATGATGCGCACGCCCGGGTTCTTCTCGCGCAGGTAGCGCGACACGCCGGTGATGGTGCCCGTGGTGCCCATGGCGCTGACGAAGTGGGTGACGCGCCCGCCGGTCTGCTCCCAGATCTCGGGGCCGGTGGTCTCGTAGTGGATGCGCGGGTTGTCCGGGTTGGCGAACTGGTCCAGCACCACGCCCTTGCCCTGGCCCACCATCTGCTCGGCCAGGTCGCGGGCGTATTCCATGCCGCCGCTCTTGGGCGTCAGGATCAGCTCGGCGCCATAGGCCTTCATGGTCTGCGCACGCTCCACCGACAGGTCCTCGGGCATGATCAGCAGCATGCGGTAGCCCTTCACGGCCGCCACCATCGCCAGGGCGATGCCGGTGTTGCCCGACGTCGCCTCGATCAGCGTGTCGCCCGGACGGATGGCGCCGCGCTCCTCCGCCCCACGGATCATGGACAGCGCCGCCCGGTCCTTGACCGAGCCGGCGGGATTGTTGCCCTCCAGCTTGCCCAGCACCACGTTGCCGCGCGCCGCGTTGGACTCGGCGCCGATGCGCTGCAAAGCCACGAGCGGCGTGCGCCCGATGGCGTCTTCAATCGTCTGGTAGGTCGTCATACGGTACTACTGTGCCATAATTTGCGACTTCGTTTTTGCGCCTGCCCGGGTGGTGGAATTGGTAGACGCAGGGGACTCAAAAATAGGGACTTCTACGTAGTTCTTGCTTGAGGCCACTGCCTGCCAAGCCGCATGGGACAAGGGATTGAGTGATAAATCGCCTCTTGATCGAGATGCCTGCATTTCGAGCCAGGAGTCAGCTAGGAGCCAGGACGATGCAAGCTGGCTCCCAGTGAGGAGTAGATAGTTGAAGTAGCATCGCGCGTCATGCCCGAGTGGTGAAATTGGTAGACGCAGGGGACTCAGACCAAATTTGAGCCCTCGGAGGGAAACCCCCGAGGTGAAGCCCGTCAAACTCGGCGAAGGCCCTGGACGATCAGTCCGAGCTAATACCGAGCCAAGCCCTGGAGCCGAAAGGTTCCTCGGAAGGTGTAGAGAGCAGACGGCGGGCACCTAAAGCCGAAAGGCTATGGTGAAGGCGTGCTCCAGCCCACGAACGTCGTTTCTTCGGAGACGGCGGCGGCGAAAGCCGAAGTGGGATGAAAATCCCCCGCCGCAAGGCGTGCCGGTTCGATTCCGGCCTCGGGCACCAATTCGAAAGCCGCCCCTGTTCACGCAGGGGCGGCTTTTTCGTTCTTGGCCTGCCTGCGCCTGAACGCCCTATCCCCCGCCATGAAGGCTTCCAGCATGTGCGGGATCAGCGTCATAACATCGACCGTCTCGCCATACGCCTGCGCGTGCAGCGCGGCGTAGCGATCGAGGTCAGCTTTCAGGCTAACCGGGCACGCAAAGGTCAGCTTGACGCTCTCGGTCTTGGGCAGCGGCCCGAGCCGCAGCTTCTTGGTCGTGCTCATTGCATCGCTCCCCGCTGGAAGAACATCGGCTGGTACGGCCGCAACACCAAGTCGCGGTTGACGATGATCCGCACCGGCAGGCCGGGCCGTTCAGTCAGCGTCGGCTGGATGTTCATGTTGCGCCGGGTCATCTCCTGGCCGACCTGATTGATGCTGTCCTGCGCGCTGTCGCGGCCGGCGATGATGATGCGATTACCGTCCTGCCGGTTCTCCGGCGCGGCCAGCTCGGCGCCCACGCCCAGCAGCGTCGTCAGCGCGGCACCGGCGACGATGCGGCTCCAGTGGTAGTCCACCCCGTCTTCCAGGCCGGAATAGCCGGCCGGATCGGTGCCCACGAGGTTGTCTAGCGTCAGCGAGGACGTGTCGGGCAGGATGATGCGGTTCCAAACCACCTGAACCCGGCTTTGCCCATAGCTCACCTGGCTGTTGTACTTGCCCAGGATGCGCGAGCCCTGCGGAATCAGCAGGAACTTGCCCGTGGCCGTGTCATAGACCGGCTCCGTCACCGTGGCGATCACGTCGCCCGGCAAGTCCGACTTGATGCCCGTCACCAGCGCGCCGGCGATCACCGTCCCGGCCATCACCTGATACGGCGAGGACGGCATTTTCAGATTCCCGGAATTGCGGGTCTCCGTAGAGCCGCCCTTCAGGAACGCCTCTTTTTGGTCTTGCCGGTTTTGCACAGCGGTCGGGTCGGCAGGCTGAGCCGCCGTCGAGGCTGGCCCGGCGGCCAGCGGGTCGAAGCCCGCCAAGGCCGATGCTTGGCCAGCCGCACCGACTTGCGCAGTCGCTGGCGCGGCGGTCTTGCCAGGCGTGCCCGAGCGGAAGAACACCGAGGAAGCTGCTGCCGCTTCAGCTTCCTTGCGCCGTGCATCCTCCGGGTCGTGGCCCGGCGGCGCGTAGGTGGGCGCCACGGGCTGCTGCGACTTCACGATGGCCGGGCCAAGGTCGCCCGGCAGCGGCGGCCCCAGTTCCGGCACCTTCGGCAGCTTGGAGTAATCCGAAGGCAAGCCATCCAGCCCTTCGGACTTCGACACGCGATCGACGTTGTACAGCTCGGTCTGCTCACCCGCGCGCCGGTGCGGCTGCAATGACCAGATCGTAGCCCCGAGCACGGCGACCGACAGGCCGCCGGTGAGCATGACTAGCGTGCGCCGGTTCAGGCGTGTGACCGGGCGCGGCTGGGCGCGCAGCGCCACCGCCTCGGGCACGACCTTGCCCGCCTGCGGTGCAAGGTCAGGGGAATCGTCCTGGCTCATGTCAATTCTTCCTTGTGCCGTCCGTGCGCTCAATCCGCACCACGTCGCCCTTGTCCCCGCCCAGGCGCAGTTCGGCCGCGCCGAACAGGCGATCCACGATGTAGTACGGCGAGCGGAAACGGTAGTTCATCAGTTGCCCGTCACCTTGCGCGCCGATGACGAACAGCGGTGGCAACTCGCCCTGGGCGATGCCCGGCGGGAACTGGATATAGACCTTCTCGCCATCATCGAAGGCGCGCAGCGGTTTCCACGGCGGGTTGCTGCCACTGACCGCGTAGCGGAAACGGATCTTCTCCAGCAATAGCCCGCTATCGACCGGCGCGGCGGCGCTGGCCGCCTGCGCCTGGCGCTGCAAGGCCAGCATCTTGTCCTTCGGATACTCCCAGGACACCGACGCCATCCACGTCTTCTCGGTCGAAGTCAGCTCAATCAGGTACGTGCGCCGGCTGGTCGTGATGACCAGATTGGTCTTGAGGCCCGAGCGGATCGGCTTGACCATCACATTGACGCGCAGCGCATCGCCGCTGCCGCTCGATGTGTCGCCCACGATCCAGCGCACCGTGTCGCCAGCAGCCACCGTCACCAGTTCCTCGCCTGGCTGAAGCACGATCACGGTCACGCGGCCCACGGCCGCATAGACCTGATACAGCGCGCCATCAGTGAAGGGCCACACCTGAATCGCGTTGACGTAGCCCTCGCGCGTGGGCGCGATACGCGCCTCGGCGTTGGCGCGGGACACCCGCACGGTTTCATCGGCGGATTCTGCGGCGGGCTTGGCATCCGGCACAGGCTTCATCTGAGCCGGCATCGGCAGCACTTGCGGCATGGCCACCACCTCCACCGGCGCAGGCGGCTCCGGTAGCGGCTGGGCCTGCACCGGCTCGTCGAGCGAAATGGACGGCGGCGGCTTGCCCTGCGTGGCGCAGCCCGCGAGGGCAAGCAACATGATCGGCAAGGCGAATTTACGGAAAAGATCATTCATGGCTTTGCTCCTTCGTTTCCTTCCAGTTCACGGCTCCACGACAGCCCGTTGACGTAGATGCCCAAGGGGTTCTTGCGCACACGCTGCTCGGTGCGCGGCGTCTGCTGCACGATGGAAACCACGGCGTTCCAGCGTTCGGTGCGATCCAGCGCTCCGTTCACGAAGCGCGTCTCCGTCCAGCGCACGTTGAAAGACGTGTCGCTGGCGCGGGTCACGCTGGTGATCTGCACCGTTACCGACTCCTTGCCGATGCGCGCGAACGGATCGTTCACGCGGGCGTACTCGTTGAGCACCACGGCGCCCTTGTCGGTGGTGTAGTCATAGGCATCGAGCCAGTTCTGCCGCACCACGATGGGGTCGATAGACAGCGAGCGCACCAGGCCGATGAAGCGGCCGAGGTGGTAGGCAATCTGCGCATCGCTAGGCCGGTACGGCGTGGCGGCCTCGCCGACGGCGCGCACCTGGCCTGCGTTGTCCACCTCGATCACGTAGGGCGTCACGATGGACTGCGCCGAGCGCCAGACCAGGCCGCCCGCCATCAGCACGGCCAAGGTGAGGCAGCCGAAGGCCATGAAACGCCAGTTCTTCGCCTGCACGCGGGCCGAGCCGATGCGCTCGTCCCAGACCTGTGCGGCGGATTGGTACGGGGTGGCAGGCTGCGGCGTGTCCGCGTAGCGCACCTGCGGTCGTTTGAATCGCATGGGGGTTCTCCTTGAGGATCAGGAATCGGAATCGCGCAGGCTCGGCCCCTGGCTGGAGCTGCCACCATCGCCGCCGCGCAGCGTGTGGGCGGCGGTGGTTGCGGCATGGGTAAGCTGCTGCTTGCGATGCAGGCGCTCGGCCCAGGCGGGTTGCTCGGCGGACGGAGATGAGCCGGCAGCGTCAGGCCCGGCGGGTGCGGCGCCGGATGCCGGCGTGTCGTCAGGCCGAAAAGCCGCCGCCATGCGCTCTTTCATCGAGCGCGCCCCGTCGGCCACCTTCTGCCCGGCCGCCTGCGCACCGGTCTTGGCCACATTGCCCACACCAGCGGCGGCGCCCTTGAGGCCACCACCGGCCGAGGCGGAGCCCGCCTGGTACGCCGACCTGGCGCTGCTGGCCGTCGATGCCATCGAGCGGGCGACGGCGGGTGCCATGCGTGCCCCAGCCGCCACAGCACTGCCGACGCCCGTAGCCGCGGCACCGACTGCCACGGCGGTTCCGGCTGCGCCGATAGCAGCACCAGCCATCGCGCCCGCGCCGAGCTGCGGGCCACCGGACACCAGCCCAGTCGCAATGCCCGGCCCGAAGATGCCCAGGGCCAGCATGGCGAGCGAGGCCAGCATGATGACCAACGCCCGGTCGATCGAAGGCTCCGAACCGGCCGGTATGTTGAACTCGGAGAACAGCCCCGAGCCGATGCCAACGATGACGGCCAGCACCAGAACCTTGATGCCCGAGGACACCACGTTGCCCAACACCTTCTCGGCCAGGAACGCCGTCTTGTTCCAGAGGGCGAACGGCACCAGCACGAAGCCCGCCAGCGTGGTCAGCTTGAACTCGATCAGCGTCACGAAGAGCTGCACCGCCAGCACGAAGAAGCTGACGATGACCACCATCCATGCGAAGAACAGCACGACGATGGGCATGATGTGAATGAACACCTCGGGGAAGCCCGCCATCTCCTTGATCTGCTCAAGAATGGGCGCCCCGGCGTCGATGCCCACTTTGGCGAGCCGTCCCGGCTGCAAGAAGTTACCCATGCTCAGGGTCGAGCCGCTGGCCGTCAGGCCCAGCCCGGCGAACGAGCGGAACACGATGCTCGCCAAGGTGTTGAAGTTGCCGATGATGTAGGCGAAGGCACCGACATAAAGCACCTTGCGGATCAGCTTGGCGATCACGTCCTCGCCCTGGCCGCTGGCATGACTCATGGCCCAGAACAGCCCGGCGAGCGTCATGTCGATGACGATCAGCGTGGCCGTAAGGAACGCCACCTCCCCGTGCAGCAGCCCGAAGCCCGAGTCGATGTAGCGCGAGAACACATCAAGGAAGCGATCAATGATCGAAATGTCATTCATGGCGAGTCCTCCTGCCACGGCAAGGCCGCTGCCACCGCCCCGCCGTCTTCGGTGGGTTCATCGAAGCTGGCCGGAATCGGCGGCAATTCGGCCAGCGTCCGGTACTCATCAGGCCCGGCCTTGCCGGAGAAAAAGCGGCGTAGGTCGGCCTTGACCACCTGCGCGCATAACGCGCCGCCGAGCTGACCCGCGCGGCATTGCTCCTTGAGCAAGCGCAGCCGCGCCGGATGGGCCGCGAGCGCATCAACCGAAGGCACCTCCTGCTGGCCGCAGCCGGCCAGCAGGAGCACAAAACCGCAGAGAGCAGGCGCGCGTGTCATGGCAGCACTCGTCAATGGCCGTAGAAATCGACGGACTGCGGCGTGTACGGCGTGCCTTCACCCAGGAAGCGCCGGTTCACCTCGCGGCCCCGCTCCACGGCGGCGGCCTGCCGCGCCAGCTCCAACGAAGCGGCGCGATCCTGGGTGATGCTCAGGCGCTGCGTCTGGATGGACTGCTTGGCTTGCAGGGCCAGCAACTGGTTCATGGCCTGCATTGCCTGTAAGGCCCCAACTGCCGACTGGCTCTTGCCCACGAGGTCAGCCAGCACGCCTTCGTCATCATTCAGGTTCTGCGACGCCTGGGCCTGCATCTGCATGGTGGTTTGCAGGCCGTTGAGCGTGTTCTTCCAGCGCTCCTGCGCGTCGCGGTACATCTGGTTGCCGCTGACGGTGGCGGCGTATTGCTCGGGATACAGGCGCTGGAACTCCCGATCCAGATTCGTCACGTCGTAGGCCAGTCCTCTGGCTTGGGCGATCAGCCGCTGCGTGGTCGCCAGATTGGCGCGCAACTGGCCGACCACGCTGGATGGCAGGCTGGCGAGGTTGCGCGCTTGGTTCATCAGCATCTGCGCTTCGTTCTGGAGTTGCTGGATCTGGTTGTTGATCTGTTCCAGCGTGCGGATCGCGGTCAGCGTGTTCTGCACGAGGTTCGTGGGGTCGATCACGACCCATTGCGCATGGGCGGTGGCGGTGCAAAGCATGGCCGCGACGGCAGCGGCAAGAAGGCGCTTCTTCATGGCAGGTTCTCCAGGGGTTGGTTGGCGAGGGAACCCGGCACGTGGCCGGGGAACGAGGGCAGCAGATCGGCCGCCCAATCGAGGCCGCGATGGCGCAGCCAGGCGCCCGCGAAGCCGGGTGCGCCGGCGTCGGCTAGCATCGCGTCCATGTCGCGCTGGTCTTGCGGCGTGGACGCGCCCGCGAAGGCGAGCGCCGCCGGCCCCAGGTCGAGGTCGAACAGGCGGTTGCCGAGGCGGGATTGGTAGTAGTAGTCGCGCTTGGGCTGTGCGGTGGCGACGATTTCGATCTGCCGCCTGTTGAGGCCGAAGCCCTCGTAGATCGTGCGAATCTGCGGCTCGGTCGCCTGCGGGTTGGGCAAGAAAATCCGACTCGCGCAGCTCTCGATGATCGCGGGCGCGATGCTCGAATCCTTGATGTCGGCGAGGCTCTGCGTTGCGAAGATGACGCTGACGTTCTTCTTGCGCAGTGTCTTGAGCCACTGGCGGATGCGGGCCGCGAATACCGGGTCATCGAGGAACAGCCACGCCTCATCAAGGATCAGCAGCGTGGGCGCACCGTCGAAACGCTCGTCGAAGCGCGCAAAGAGGTAATGCAGCACGGCCATGACGGCGGCCTTGCTGTGCATCAGCTCCTCCATCTCGAAGCACTGCACGTCGGCCATGCCGAGACGGTCATGGTCGGCGTCCAGCAGCTTGCCGTGCGCGCCACCCAGAACGTAAGGCGCAAGCGCCTGGCGCAGCGTGTTTGATTGCAGGAGCACGGAAAGCCCCGTCATCGTGCGCTGCTCCACCGGCGCACCGGCCAGGCTTCCCAGCGCCGACCAGATGGCGGCCTTCTCGTCGGGGCCAACTGCCACGCCTTCGTGCAGCAAGCGACCCTCGATCCATTCGGCGGCCCAGGTGCGGTAGCCCTCACGGTCGATACGCGCCAGCGGCTGGAAGGCGATCTCTCCATCCGTGCCCAAGTCGTAGTGCTCGCCGCCTAGGCCGAGGATGGTGGCCCGCACGGAGCGGCCCATGTCGAAGGCGAAGATGCGCGAGCCGCGATAGCGGCGGAACTGCATCGCCAACGTGGCGAGCAGCACCGACTTGCCCATGCCGGTCGGGCCGGCCACCAAGGTATGGCCCACGTCGCCGATGTGCGTGACCAGCCGGAACGGCGTCGCGCCCTCGGTGCGGGTCACGATCAGCGGTGGGCCATCAAGATGCGCGTTCTTCGCCGGGCCGGCCCATACCGCCGACACCGGCATCATGTGCGCCAGATTCAGCGTTGAGACGATGGGTTGGCGCACGTTCGCGTAGGCGTGGCTGGGAATCGACGACAGCCACGCCTCCACCGCGTTCAAGGTTTCGGGGATCGTCACGAAGCCGCGCCCTTGAATCACCCGCTCCACCATGCGCAGCTTCTCGTCGGCCTTCGCCGGGTCGGCGTCGAGCACCGTCACCGTGGTGGTGACATAGCCGAAGGCCACCTGGTCGCTGCCCAGTTCCTGTAACGCGGCATCGGCATCGGCTGATTTGTTGCTGGCGTCGGTATCAACCAGCGGGGTTTCCTGCTGGAAGATGGTTTCGCGCAGCAGCGCGACGACGTTCTTGCGCTTGGCGAACCATTGGCGGCGCAGGCGGGAAAGTTCCTTTTCCGCATCGGCTTTGTCCATGCAGAGGAACCGGGTTGACCAGCGATAGCCAAAGCCGAGGCGGTTGAGGTCGTCCAGAATCCCCGGCCAGGTCGAGGTCGGGAAGCCCCGCACCGACACCACGCGCAGGTGCTGATCGCCCAGCATGGGCGCCAGGCCGCCAACCAGTGCGGAATCCGTCAGCAGCGCGTCGATGTGGAATGGCACTTCGGGCACGCTGACGCGGTAGTGCCGCGTGGAGATGGTCGAGTGCAGATAGGTCAGCGTCTGGCCGTCATCGAGCCAGGCGATTTCCGGCATCACGCCATCGAGGAGGTCGAAGACGCGATCGGTTTCCGCCACGAAGGCCGTCAGGCGCTCGCGCCAGTCCACGCCTTCGGTGGGCCGGTTCTCGTACAGCATCCCGGCGGCGCGGGCGCGTGATTCCTCGGGCGGCAGGTACACCAGCGTCAGGTGGTAGCCGCTCTCGAAGTGGTTGCCCGAGTCCTCGAACGTAGCGCGGCGTTCCTCGTCCACCAGCCACGACAGCGGCTCGGAAAACTCCGAGTGCGGATAGTCGGCTGCGGGCCGGCGCTCGGCTTCGATGAACAGCGCCCAGCCCGAACCCATGCGACGCAGTGCGTTGTTCAAGCGCGCCGTCGTGGCAATCAGTTCGCCTTGCGTTGCGCTATCGAGGTCAGGCCCGCGAAACCGGGCCGTGCGCTGGAAACTGCCGTCCTTGTTCAAGACGACGCCCGGTGCGATCAGCCCGGCCCAGGGCAACCAGTCGGCGAGCAAGGCCGGGCGCTGGCGATATTCGGCAAGGTTCAGCATGGCATCACCTCACACGTCCAGCAGCGGCCGGTGCTTGATGTGCCGCGCGAACACGGCCATGAACTGCGGATCGACACGCGCACCCCAGACCGCCAGCGAATAGCCGACGATCCAGAGCACCACGCCTGGAATCCACATCTGCAAGCCCAGGCCCACGGCAGCGGCCAAGGTGCCGTTGGTGATGGCCACGGTGCGCGGAGCGCCGCCCATCAGGATCGGTTCGGTCAGAGACCGATGCAGCGGCACCTCGAAGCCGGGCATTCCATCGTGTGAGCCGTTCATACGACGGCCCCACCGGAGAAGCTGAAGAACGACAGGAAGAAGCTCGAAGCGGCGAACGCGATGGACAGGCCAAACACGATCTGGATCAACTTGCGGAACCCGCCCGAGGTATCGCCGAAGGCAAGCGCCAAGCCCGTGGCGATGATGATGATGACCGCAACGATGCGCGCCACCGGCCCCTGGATGGATTCAAGGATGGATTGCAGCGGCCCTTCCCAGGGCATCGAGGAACCCGCGGCCTGCGCGGTGCCTGCGAGCAGCAACATCAGCGCCGCGAGCATCAAGCCCGGCATGGCCGGGCAAGCCAGGCCATCCAGCCGTGCGGGCCGAGGAAACGGATTTGCGGAAATACGGAAAGCATCAGCGTGCGTCATGGAAGTTCTCCAGAGTGGTCAGGGGACAGGGAGGAAAGGTCGGACTGCGGCAGCAGCTCCGGGAATGGAGCCTCCAGCGCATCCGCCAGGTGATACCCAGCGCCATCGAAGCCGACGACGCGGGCGATGCTCTCGATGCGGCGCTTGCGCCCGCGCCCAGCGATGTGGATGACCACGTTGACCGCTTCCGCGATCAGCGCACGGGGCGGGTTCACCGCCACTTCGAGAATCAGTTGCTCCAGGCGCAGCAATGCGCCCAATGCGGAGCCGGCGTGGATGGTGGCGATGCCGCCTGGATGACCTGTACCCCACACCTTGATGAGATCCAGCGCCTCGGCGCCGCGAACCTCGCCGACGACGACGCGATCGGGGCGCAGGCGCATGGACGAACGCACCAGCTCGGTCATCGACACCACGCCCGCGCGCGTGCGCAGCGGCACATGGTCACGCGCAGCGCATTGCAGCTCCACCGTGTCTTCGAGCACCAGCACGCGGTCGCCGGTGGCGGCGATCTCGGCGAGCAAGGCATTGGCGAGCGTGGTCTTGCCCGTGCTGGTGCCACCGGCGATCAGGATGTTCTGGCGCTCGCGCACGGCGCGCACCAGCAAGCCCGCCTGCGCGGCGGTCATCATTCCGTTCTCGATGTGGCGCGATAGAGGAATGACGCCGATGGCCCGTTTGCGCAGCGCGAAGGCCGGCCCCGGCGCTGCTGGCGGCAAGATGCCCTCGAAGCGTTCGCCGGTTTCGGGCAATTCGGCGGACAGCAGCGGCTGGCCGCGATGGACTTCCGCGCCGACGTGGGCGGCCACGAGGCGGATGATCCGCTCGCCATCGGCCTCGGACAGTTCCACGCCCATCGGCGTGCGGCCCGACGAAAGCCGGTCAATCCACAAGGTGCGATCCGGGTTGAGCATGATTTCCACCACGTCCGGGTCTTCCAGCGCGGCGGCGATCAGCGGCCCCATCGCCGTGCGCAGCATCTGGATGCGGCGATCCAGCGACGTGGCCGCAAAGGAGGAAGGAGCGGCACTCATGACGTGCGCTCCTTCGCGGTATTCATACGCGAGAGGTCTGGATGCAACTCCTCCACAACGTCGCGTACCAAGCTGCGCCCGCGTAGCAGATGGCGGCCCAACTGCTCCACGAACTGCTCGAAGCGCGCCTTGCCCTGGGCGCGCGCTGCGTCCTGATGCGCTTCGGGCACGGGCGTGCTCACCGTGAGGAAGTAGCGGATGAACAGTGCCAGCGTCTCGATCTGGATGTTCTGGTCGCGCTCCAGGCGCTCGGCGTGGCGTGCCAGGCGATCCAGGCGCTTGGCAATCGCTGCTTCGCGCTGGTCGGCGGCATCGGGCGACAGCCACGATGCCAAGGCAGCAGCGACGATGCTGGACTTGGATACGCCTTTCTTGGCGGCCAGCTCGTCGAGCCGCTTGCCATGCTCAGGCTGGATGAACACGTTGAGGCGGTGTTGGGTCATAGCTCGATTCCGTCGTCAGGGTCGAGGGAAGCCAGCCGTGCCGTGCGCTGCATGATTGGATCGAGCTGGCGAGAAAGGGGAAGCGGGTCGTCGTCATCGAGTAGGTCGAGATCGGCCATAGGAGCGGCCTGTTCGGGGTCGTAGGCGACGGTTTCGGAGAGTTCGGGCTGGCGACGCGGGCCGCCGTCATCGGCGCTGCCAAGGTCGCCAACGGTCTCCGCGACGAGAGGTGCGGGCACCGCAGGAATCGCCAGCCCGCTCCAGTCATCGGCGCGGGCCGGCGGCGCGTCGGCGTGCTGCCCGTCTGCCAGCGTGGGCGGCGGCAGCACGCGATGCTTGAAATTGCTGTCCGCGTAGTAGCGCAGCTTCTTGGCCTTGATCGGCGCCACGCTGGACACCATGACCACCGCCTCATCAGGCGGAAGCTGCATGACTTCGCCCGGCGTCAGCAGCGGGCGCGCGGTTTCCTGGCGCGACACCATCAGGTGGCCCAGCCACGGCGCGAGCCGGTGGCCCGCGTAGTTGCGCTGGGCGCGCAGTTCGGTGGCTGTGCCGAGCGTTTCGGAAATACGTTTGGCCGTGCGTTCGTCGTTCGTGGCGAACGTCACCCGAACGTGGCAGTTGTCCAGGATCGAATGGTTCTGGCCGTAGGCTTTGTCGATCTGGTTGAGCGACTGCGCGATGAGGAAGCTGCGGATGCCGTAGCCCGCCATGAAGGCCAGCGCCGTCTCGAAAAAGTCCAGGCGTCCCAGCGCCGGGAACTCATCGAGCATCAGCAGCAGCTTGTGGCGGCGCTCGATGCCGTCGGAGCCATCGAGCGATTCGGTGAGGCGCCGGCCGATCTGGTTGAGGATCAGGCGGATGAGCGGCTTCGTCCGCGAAATGTCCGAAGGCGGCACGACCAGATACAGCGACAGCGGATGCTCTGCCGCGATCAGGTCGGCAATGCGCCAGTCGCAGCGCGACGTGACTTTGGCCACCGTAGGGTCGCGGTACAGGCCGAGGAACGACATGGCCGTGCTCAACACGCCGGAACGCTCGTTGTCCGACTTGTTGAGTACCTCGCGCGCCGCCGATGCGACGACCGGATGCGGCCCAGCGCCGAGGTGCGGCATGGTCATCATCCGGTGCAAGGTCAGCTCGAACGGGCTGGCCGGGTCGGACAGAAAGTTGGCGACGCCGCGCAGCGTCTTGTCTTCGCCTGCGTAGAGGACATGCAGAATGGCCCCGACCAGCAGCGCATGACTGGTCTTTTCCCAATGGTTGCGCTTCTCCAGCGCACCTTCGGGATCGACCAGAATGTCCGCGATGTTCTGAACGTCGCGCACCTCATGCGCGCCGCGCCGAACCTCCAGCAGCGGGTTGTAGGCCGCCGACTTCGCATCGGTCGGGTTGAACAGCAGGCAATGCGAGAAACGCGAGCGCCAGCCTGCGGTGATCTGCCAGTTCTCGCCCTTGATGTCGTGGACGACGGCGGACGCGGGCCAGGAAAGCAGCGTCGGCACCACGAGGCCGACGCCCTTGCCCGAGCGCGTAGGCGCGAAGGTCAGGACGTGTTCCGGGCCTTCATGCCGCAGGTACTGGCGGTCGTGCTGGCCGAGGAACACGCCGGCCGGTTGCGTGAGGCCCGCTTTGAGAATGTCCTGCGCCTTAGCCCAGCGCGCAGAGCCGTAGGTGGTGACGAGGCGAGCTTGGCGCGAGCGCCAGACCGACATGGCGATGGCAACGCCCACGGCGACCATGCCGCTGGCGCCGGCGATGGCGCCGCCGGTGTCGAATACTTCCGTTGCATAGGCCCCGAAGAAGAACCACCACTCAAACAGTTTCCAGGGGTGGTAGATCGACGTGCCAAGGAAGTCGAACCAGGGCGAGCCAAGGCGTACTTGATAGCCAAGGGCGGCTGCGGTCCATTGTGTGGCGCCCCACACGCCGGCGATCACGATGCCGAACACCACGGCAATCTGACCGAACAGCACGTTCGTTCCCTGCATCGTCCAGCCTCCGATCGCGGCACAGGCATGTGCCGCCCTCGTGAGGATCAGTGCCGCTGGGCGTGCCGGTCAAAGACCGTTATCGGCAGGTTGATGCCACAAAAAGCATGGTTTCCGGCAGGGAAGAACTGGGGCGAAAGACCGCCACAACGGGCGCGCTGCTGCGCAGCGCGCAAAAAGGCGCAGGCACGCGCAGGTGCGTTGCGGCAAACCGACCATCAGAACTTCGGCGGTTCCTTCGGCGGCGTATAAGGCACCTTGCCGTCACCCAGGAAACGCCGGTTCGTCGCCTCGGCCACTCGGTTGCACAGCACGTCGCCCATCGTCGGACGATCCGTCTTGCACTGCTGGCGCAGTTCTCGCAAACGTACGGGGTCAGCAGCCAGTTCCTCCACGCTGGGCACGGCGGCGGGCTTGGACGGCTCAGACTTGCCGCAGGCGACCAGCAGAACTGCTAGCGACGACATAGCGATGATCTCGGATAGGTTCATGGCTTGAATCCTCCGAAGTGAAGCGGGGCCAACGGCTAAGCGTCTCCCGGCCCCAGGGATTCGACCCGCTCGATGAAGCGGGCCAGCGCCTGCGACGGCTCGGCGTCGCGGCGCAGCAGATAGGTAGTAAGCATAGGCGACTTTCCCGCGAGCGGTCGGCCCACCACACCCGGCTCGCGGCTGGAAGCGATGTGCGCAGCGCCTGCGAGCCCCAGTGCCAGGCCGGCCGATACGAAAGTCATCATCACGTCGAACGTGGCGACGTACTGTTCGATCAAGGGCTCCCGGTCCTGCTTGCGCAGGATCCGGTCGATCTGCTTGGCATGGCCTTCGCAAACTGCCGGGTCGCCCAGCACCAGGGGATGTTGCAGCACTTCATCCAGCGGTACCCGCCTGTGGGCCAGTAGTTCATGGCGCGCGGGCATGGCCACCATCAGCTCATCCTCCCAGGCGGGTTCGATGATGATGCCGTCGCCCACCTCGTCGGCCATCGAGAAGCCCGCGTCGTATAGATCGTCACGCAGGCCGCTAAGCTGCTGGGCCAGCGGAACCTCGAACAGGCGGATCTCGATCTCCGGGTCTTCCTCGCGGCAGCGCGCCAGCAGCGCCGGCAGGCGCGAGGGGGTGATGCCGTCGGACAGCGCCACGCGCAACCGGCCGTGAAAGCCATTGGCCGCCGCCTTCACGCTCTCACGCGCCTGGTCCAGCGCCAGCAGCACGCGAGGCGCGTTCTCCATCAGCAGCTTGCCCGCAAGCGTCAGGCGTGTGCTGCGGCTGGTACGCACGAACAGTTGTGCGCCCAATTCTTCTTCCAATTCCCTGATGGCGCGCGACAGTGGTGACTGTTCGATATGCAGCCGCTCCGCAGCGCGGGCGAAGTGAAGTTCCTCGGCAACGGCCAGAAAATACCGGAGGTGACGCAATTCCATGAGTCGATGTCCCTGTAAAGCTTGAAGGAGTCTGTCGGGGTGCCGTAACGGCGTTCATCGTTGTTCCTTTCAAGCGGTTACGCCCTCATGTACTGGCTCTGCCGTGACATCCTCTTCCTGCTCGTCCGGGCGATGGGCCAGCCGATACAGAATCGGTAGAACCAGCAGCGTCAGCACGGTGGAAGACAAGATGCCTCCGATCACCACGGTAGCCAGGGGGCGCTGCACTTCCGCGCCTGTTCCCGTGGCAATAGCCATCGGAATGAAGCCCAGTGATGCCACCAAGGCCGTCATCAGCACCGGCCGCAAGCGTGTCAGCGCGCCCTCGCGGATGGCTTCATCCAGCGGCGTTCCAGCCTCTCGCAGGCTGCGGATGTAGGAGAGCATCACCAGACCGTTGAGTACGGCAACGCCTGAAAGCGCAATGAAGCCCACGGCAGCGGAAATCGACAGAGGAATGTCGCGCAGCCACAGCGCCAAGATGCCACCGGTCAGCGCGAACGGAATGCCAGTGAAGACCAGCAAGCCATCTTTGACGTTGCCGAACATGGCGAACAACAGCAGGAAGACCAGCAGCAGCGACACCGGCACGACGATCTGCAAACGCTGCGTGGCTGATTGCAGGTTCTCGAAAGTGCCGCCCCAACTCGTCCAGTAGCCCGCGGGAATCTTGACCTGTGCCAGCGCCGCCTCGGCGTCAGCCACGAACGAGCCCACATCACGGCCGCGCACGTTGGCGCTCACCACGATGCGGCGCTTGCCGTTTTCGCGGCTGACCTGGTTGGGGCCAGGTGCCAGTTCGAAGCTCGCCACCTCGGCCAGTTGGATGAAGTTCGTCTGTCCTTCGGCGCTACCGGTGCCACCCGTTCCGCGCGGTAGCGGAATCGGCAGGCGCTTCATGCTTTCCAAGTCGTTGCGCAAGGACTCTGGCAGGCGAACCAGGATGTCGAAGCGGCGGTCACCCTCGAACAGCGTGCCAGCCTCACGCCCGCCGATGGCGGTGGCCACGGTATCTTGGATGTCAGCCACGTTCAGCCCATAGCGCGAAGCTTTTTGGCGGTCGATATTCACGGTCAGCATGGGCAAGCCGGTGGTCTGCTCCACCTTGACCTCGGACGCGCCGGGAATCTTCTGCAACATGGACGAGATTTCTTCACCTGTCTTATTCAGGACATCCATGTCGTCGCCAAAAATCTTCACCGCCACATCGCTACGAACCCCTGAGATGAGTTCGTTGAAGCGCAACTGGATCGGCTGCGAGAACTCGTAGTTGTTGCCCGGCACCTTGCCCACGACCTCCTGAATGGCCGCCAGCAATTCGTCGCGCGACTTGCGCGGCTCCGGCCACTCAGACACGGGCTTGAGCATGATGTAGCCGTCGGAAATGTTCGGCGGCATGGGGTCGGACGCGATTTCCGCCGTGCCGGTGCGCGCGAAAACGCGGTCGATCTCAGGGAACTTAGCCTTCAGCGTCGCTTCCAGGCGCTGCTGCATCGCGACAGATTGCGACAGGCTGGTGCCGGGAATGCGCAGGGCCTGGATGGCGAAGTCGCCTTCGTTCAGGCTGGGCACGAACTCGCTGCCCATGCGGGTGGCGATCAGGCCGCACAGCACCACTGCCACGGCGGCTGCCGCCAGCACCACCGCTTTGGCCGCCATCACGCGATCCAGCAGCGGGCCATACCAGCGCTTGGCCTGCACGACCAGGAAGTTCTCCGTCTCGCTGACCCGATGGCCGATGAACAGGGCGACCGCTGCCGGAATGAAAGTCACCGACAGGATCATGGCCCCCACGAGCGCAGCCACCACCGTGAACGCCATCGGGTGGAACATCTTCCCTTCCACGCCCGTCAGGGCGAAGATTGGCAAGTACACCACCATGATGATGAGCTGTCCGAACAGCAGCGCGCGGCGCGATTCCTTGGATGCCAGGAACACCTCATGAAAGCGTTCCGCCCGTGTCAAGGGCCTGCCGTAGTGCGCCTGCGCATGGGCCAGGCGGCGCACGCAGTTCTCGACGATCACCACCGCTCCGTCGATGATGATGCCGAAGTCCAGCGCCCCGAGGCTCATCAGGTTGGCGCTCACCTTGTAATGCACCATGCCAGTGAAGGTGAACAGCATCGACAAGGGAATCACCGTCGCCGTGATGATGGCCGCGCGGATGTTGCCCAGGAACAGGAACAGGATCACGATCACCAGGATCGCGCCTTCCAGCAGATTTTTCTTCACCGTGGCGATGGCCTTGTCCACCAGCACGGTGCGGTCGTAGACCGTCACTGCATGCACGCCCTCGGGCAAGCTGCGGTTGATCTCCACCATCTTCTTGTCCACGGCCTGCGAAACCGTACGGCTGTTCTGGCCGATGAGCATGAACACAGTGCCCAGCACCACTTCGCGTCCGTTGTCCGTGGCCGCGCCGGTACGCAGTTCGCGCCCCAGCCCCACGTCCGCCACGTCACGCACCCGGATCGGCACGCCGCCCGCGCTGCTGAGGATAACGTTGCCAATGTCCTCCAGGGTCTTGACTTGTCCTGGTGCACGGATCAGGTACTGTTCGCCGCGCTTCTCGATATAGCCCGCACCCACGTTGCCGTTGTTGCGATCCAGCGCCGTCACGATGTCTTGCAGGGTGACGCCGAGTGAAGCCAGGCGAGCAGGTATAGGTGCGATCTGATATTCCTTGGCATAACCGCCAATCGAGTTGATTTCAGTCACACCGGGCACGTTGCGCAACTGCGGCTTGATGATCCAATCCTGAATCTCGCGCAGGTCTGTCGCCGTGTAGGGCATGCCGTCGGGCTTCTTCGCGCCGTCCTTCGCCTCGACTGTCCACAGGTAAATCTCCCCCAGGCCGGTGGAGATTGGCCCCAGCGCAGGTGTGATGCCGACCGGCAACTTATCCCGTGCCTCCTGGATGCGTTCATTGACCAACTGGCGCGCAAAGTAGATGTCGGTGCCGTCCTTGAAGATCACGGTCACTTGCGAGAGGCCATAGCGCGACAGAGAGCGGGTTTGCTCCAAGTTGGGCAGACCCGCCATCACGGTTTCAATGGGATAAGTCACCCGTTGCTCGGTCTCCAACGGTGAATAGCCCGGCGCCTGGGTATTGATCTGCACTTGGACGTTGGTGATGTCCGGCACGGCGTCGATGGGCAATTTCTGGTAGCTGAACACGCCGACGGCGGCCATGCCAATGGCGGCTAACAGCACTAGCCATCGGTGCTCGATGGCCGCGCGAATAAGTTTTTCAAACATGGGCGTAGCTCCGGTATCAATGGGTGTGCTCGGCAGAGGCTTTGCCGAGTTCAGACTTGACGACGAAACTGCCTGCGGCCGCATATGCCGCCCCTGCTTGAAGACCTTGCAGTACCTCGACCCGCTTGCCATCGCTGCGACCCAACTGCACAGGCTGGGCCACAAAGCCGTCCTTCACCTTGACGAAAACGACCGGCTTGTCCCCCAGGCTCTGAATAGCGTCGCTAGCCACGCTGACTGGCACGGCGGTTTCGGACGCGATCACTTCCACATTGACGAACAGACCGGGACGCCACGCGCCCTGGGGATTGGCCAAGACCACACGAGCCTTGGCCATGCGGGTTTGTTCGCCGATCAGTGCACCCACGAAAGTGATGATCCCTTGTGCGCTGGCATCAAATGCCGTGGCTTTGATGCTGACCTTTTCACCCACTCTGACCAGCGGCAAATCCTTGGCGGGCACGTTGATCTCTGCCCAGACCTGGCCCAGTTCGGACACCGTGAACACGGCGGCGTCTTCCTTGACGGCCTCGCCCAGGCTGAGGTGCTTTTCAATCACCACGCCATCGAAGGGCGCACGCAACTCGAAGCGGTTCAGCCCGCCCGAGGAACCTGGGGCCAAGCCCACGGCCGACAGCTTCTGCTGCGCGTTGGCCATGGCGACCCGCGCCTCGTTCAGCGCCTGGCCGGCTTGCAGGTAGTCCTGCTCGGCGGAAATCTTCTGTTCCCACAGCCGCTTCTCGCGTTCAAAAGTTGTCTGGGCCAAGGCCAGCCGCTTTTGTGCCGTCTGCAACTCGCTGCGCTGTTCGGATGCGGCAGGGCTGGCGATAACGGCAAGCACCTGTCCCTTCTTGACCGTTTGCCCCAAACTGGCCTGCACACTTTCGACAACACCCGCAATGCGCGGAACAACGTGCGAGGTGCGGTCTTCATTCAGCCTAATCTCACCCGGCAATTGCAGGGCAGACTTGATGCTTGCAGCCCCTGCGGTGTCAATGCCGATGGATGCAGCCTTGATTTGCGCATCGCTGAGTTCGACTTTTCCTTCCTCCTGGCTGAAGCTGAACGTGAAAAGCGCGTTGGCTGTCTGAGCCACGATGCTGATCTCGAACGCATGAGGTTCCGGGACAATCTCTCGACTCAACAGGCTGTCCTTGTCGGGCGTGAAGTTGAGCACCTGCTTCTCCCCAGTCAGGCGTGTAACGGTAGCGCTGACCTTGGCGGCGCTGCTGGCTAGCGCCTTTTCCTTTTCGTAGAGCCAGATTCGCAGGCGTGGTTCGCCGCCGTCCTCAGCGAGTAAGGCTTCCAATCCGAAGTCCCCTTCTTTGAACAGCTTGCCGCCATGCGGCCCCTTGCTTGACCCCTCGTGGTGCTCGCCGTCCGCATGGCCTTTGTCGTCCTCGTGGGAGTCTGCGCCCGTCTTGCCATGATTCTCACCATCACTGTGGGCCTTGGCTTCCACGTGGCTGCCGTGGCCCTCGCCCTCAGCGCTCTTATCCGTCTTGCCGCCGAGAATGGCGCTGCCCAGTCCTATGCCCACTGCGGCGATCACGGCGATGGCGAACCACTGCTTCTTGCCGACGTTCAGTTTGTTCGTTTCAGGTTTCATGTTCATTCCTTGTTTGCAGGCAGGGTGGTCGTGGATTCGGACGCGCCGATCACGCGATCCATGTCCGCCGCCGCGCGGTGCGCATCGGCGAGCGCCTTGAGGTATTGGGACTTGGCGGCAAAGTAGGTGCGTTGCGCGTCCAGCACTTCCAGATAGTTGAACTTGCCGTAACCAAAGCCCACGGTGGCCGCGTCATAGGCGCTCTTGGCCCCTGGCAGCACCTCTCGCTGCAATATGTCAATCTCGCCGCGAACCGACGCCAGCCGCTCGCGGGCTTGCAACACCTCTGTGCTGAGGCGCAGATTCAACGCCTGGAGTTCATCCCTCGCCTTGTCTTCACGCTTCAACGCTTCCTGCAGATTGCCCTGATTGCGGTCGAACAAAGGCAGCGGCACGGAAATTCCGAGCATCAACTGATTGCGCGCTAACTCGTTCGGACGCTTCACGCCCAAGCTGACCGTGACATCGGGCGTCTGCTTGCTGCGCTCCACGTCGGCCAGCGACCGGCGGCGTTCGATCTCCAACTGCGCCCGGCGCAGTGCCGAAGAGGCCGACAGGCGCTGCTGGATGTCATCCAGCGAAGGGAGGTTGGGAAGATCGTCCACACTGCCCGCTACCTGGGTGAAACGCGGCGGGTTGGCCCCAAGCAAACTGGCCAGCCGCGCGCGGGCACTGCGCTGTTCGCTCTGCGCTTGCGCCAGTTCGACCCGCACGCCGGCTTCGGCCACCCGAGCCTTGGTTTCTTCGACCGGGGACACTTTGCCCGCAGTCACGCGCTTGGCAACGGCATCCGTCGCTTGCTTAGCCAGGTCAACGCTGTCCTGGGCCAAGGCCGTGCGATCCTGGGCGGCCAGCGCCTCAAAGAAGGCGGCAACCACAGCGGCGCGAATTTCGACGCGCCGCGTGTTCAGTTCTTCAACTGCGACGTCACGCCCTCGCTCTGCCGCGGCAATGCGGGCAGCGCGCTTGCCCCCCAGTTCTATAGGCAGATTGATCTGGACGCTTTGCGTGCGGGTTGGCGTGCGTTGGTCTTCGAGCGAGTACGCCAGCTCGGGATTGGGACGTACTCGTCCCTGAATTACCTGGCCCTCCACGGCCTCGATTTCCCGTTGGGCGACGGTCAGGTCAAGATTCGCCTCCAAAGCCAGCGCGACGGCCTTTTGCAGGGTCAGGGGCGCTGCTGCTTCAATCTGCTCTACGCCGTTGGCGCTCTGCCCAAGAGCTGATGCCGTCGGCAATAACTGAGCGAAAGCCGTCCCCGTCATGAGCGCAAGGAGCAAGCCTGCCGCAACCGCCCTCGCGTTGTAATTGTGAATATCCTTCAGCATCCGATTCTCCAGTGATTTGAAATACACAAGGGAATCGGCGGGGGCGATCCAGATGATCGCCAGCAACGTCATCACATCAGCCGCGCGAAGCCGGCTGGATACCGTAGCGCGCCATGCGCGACGGCAGGGGTGAGGACGAAGGGAGAGGAACGCGCTCCCCGCCGATCAGGCGAGGACACGCCACTGAGGGCGCTCTAAACGTTCGGGTGGAGGCGCAGCGAGGTGTTCCGGGCGGTACCCCGTATCCAGGGACGGGCTGACCGGCGACGCCAGCTTGACATCCCTTGACAAGACCGAGAAGTACCCGGCATGACAGGACGCGCAATCAGGATCGCCGCCCAGGGTCTTGGCCGAATCAGGGCTGGCGTCCTTGCCGTCGGCCGCCTTGTGCTGGTGCGCATGGTGGCCGAAGTGCTTGGCCGCAGCCCCGGTTTCATGCTGGCAATAACTGGCCACAGCCGCCCCACTGAATTGGAGCGGCAAGAACACCAGCAAGACGATGGCCAGCCATTTGCACATAGGGGTAACAGTGTAGCAGCTACAGGCTTCAATCCGCCATTCCTCGCTGCTTGGGTTTGTTTCAGAGTCCTCTCCGCGTAGCGTGCCTCCTCGCGGGTTCATCCAGAATGAAATAAGGACCGCTTCTATATTCGAATAGCTGTGGTCGCTTGACGCAACGAAGCGACACGAGGGGCACGGCAGCGCAGGGCATTGGCAGCAGTGTCAACCGCCGGAATACATTTCGAGCCGCGCACGCCGCGCTTCTGGTGATTCGCTGCGCATCTCATCGACAACCTGTTGGCGCGTCTTCGGTGCTGCGGAACTCTTGATGGGCACCGGCAGTCCACGTTGCATCAGCATGAGCGTGCCGTCCTTGCGGGCTGCCTCGACCTCGGCCAGTACCTGGGCACGGGTCTTGGGACTCTTGAAATGATCGGGGTGATACGTGAAGCCCTTCTCATTGGACGCGGGGTGCCAGAGCGAATCGGCCTAGGACGCCATGGGCAGTGCCGTGGCCAGGATAATGGCTTTCATGGCGACAAGATGGGTCAGTTTCATTACATGGTCCTTTCCAGTGTGATTTGCAGAAAATCGATATGCCCGAAGGCATGAGCACAATGTAAGAACCGGCACCGAACGGGAGTAAAACGTGCAGATGACAATTTGGACATGTTGCGAGAGACCGCAGCAGGAACGCTGCGCATGAAGCTGCTGATCGTGGAAGACGAAGCCAAGCTCGCGGACTATCTTCGCAAGGGACTCTCTGAAGAAGGCTATGTGATCGATGTGGCTGCCAACGGCATCGATGGCCTCCACATGGCCTCTGACGGCCACCACGACCTGATCGTTCTCGACACCATGCTGCCGGGCATCGATGGCTTCGGCTTGCTGGCTGCACTGCGGCAGAGCAAGCAGACGCCGGTGATCATGTTGACTGCCCGCCATCGCATCGAGGATCGCGTACGCGGGCTGAAGGCAGGAGCGGACGACTACCTCGTTAAGCCGTTCGCCTTTTCCGAACTGGTGGCACGCATCGAGGTGCTGCTGCGCCGCACCGCTGGTACTGCGCCCGCGCCTGATGCGCTGGTACTGTGCCTGGGGGACTTGCAAATGGACCTGGTGAGGCGGCGCGCTACTCGGGCCGGCCAGCGCATCGATCTGTCCGCAAAGGAATTCCAACTGCTGACGCTGCTCTTGCGCCGCAAGGGCGAGGTTCTGTCACGTACCGAAATCGCGGAACAAGTATGGGACGTGAACTTCGATCACGGCACCAACGTGATCGACGTCGCTGTGCGTCGCCTTCGGAGCAAGCTCGACCTGCCCTTCGAGCACCCGCTGCTGCACACCGTCCGTGGCATGGGCTACGTACTCGAAGATCGTCAGCCGTGAGACCCAGGCGTGCCGGATCGCTGGGACGGCGGCTCGCACGCTGGCTCGCACTTCTCACACTGGTCGGTCTGGCCTTGACCTGCCTGGGCATTTACACCGTCACCGCACTGAGCTTCAAGGAGCGGCAGAGGGACGCGCTGCGGCAACAACAGGCCCAAGTAAACCATCTCATTGCCGAGGCAGCAGAGTTGGGAGGCGGCACGCTCGCACACAAGCTCGACGATGGCATGGTCGGCCGACAGGACATGAAATTGATCCTGACCCGTGCCGACGGCAGCGTCATCTATGCCAGCGCCGGCATTCCAGTGCATCACCGCACCATAAGCATGCGATTCGAGGCCACGACCGGCACCACCCCTATCCAGGCGGTGCTGAGTCTTGATGTCAGCGAGGACGATCGTGTGCTGGAACGTCTGGCCCGCACGCTGATCGCCGCCGCCCTCGCGGGCGCAGTAGTGATTGCTGCTGGCGGATTTGCGCTAGTGCAGATCGGGCTGCGTCCCGTGCGTGACCTCTCGGCTCAGATCCAGGCACTGGAGGCCGATACTCTGCACCGGCTTCTGGATGGCTCCGCTCAACCTGACGAACTGGCTCCGCTGGTGGCCCACGTCAACGAATTGCTGAAGCGCCTGCACAAAGCCTACGAGCAACTGGAAGCCTTTAATGCCGACGTTGCGCATGAACTGTTCACGCCGTTGGCGACGCTGATGGGGGGCACCGAGGTCGCTTTGCGCAAGGCACGCGATGCCGATACGCTGCGGGATGTGTTGGGCTCGCACCTCGAAGATCTCCAGCGCATGTCGATGATCGTGCAGGACATGCTCTTCTTGTCGCAAGCCGACCGAGGAGCTGAAGCCCGCCGCGAGCATGTCGCCAGTCTGGCTGGGGTTGCGCGCACGGTGGTGGAATTACACGAGGCGGCCATTGAAGAGGCCGGGCTGAAGGTTCGTATCGACGGCGATGCCACCGGCTTGGCCGACGTGCGCCTGTTGCAGCGCGCGCTATCCAACCTGATCGGCAACGCAACCCGGCACGCGCATCCGCACAGCACCGTATTCGTGCAGATCGACCGGCTGGACGGCGAGATCGCCCTGCGGGTGGTGAACGAGGGGCAGACGATCTCAGCCGAGCATTTACCCTATCTGTTCAATCGCTTCTACAGGGCAGATGCAGCACGGTCGGATGCCGCCCGCAATCATGGGCTGGGCTTGGCCATCGTGGCCGCCATCGCCCGCATGCACGGAGGGCGGACTATGGTCGATTCGAGCGACGGCGTCACGTCTATCGGGCTCGCGGTGCCTACTCCGAACACACAATAGTTCAACGGGTCGAGCACCACCAACAGGCTGGCCCCACTAGCCAATTACTTCTTCCAGCAGGAGAAGCGCCAGAAAGCCGACAAAGAACATCGCCGTCACCCAGGGACGATCTGGCGTTTCGTGCGCTTCGACCAACAGCTCTTCGGTCACGAGGTAGAGCAATGCAACCAGACCAAACGCGAAGAAGCCGGTTAGAAGAGGGCTGGGCAGCAGCGCCACCGGCGCTCCGAGCAAGGCTCCGATCGGCAGCAGGAGTACGAGCGCGGACGTGATCGAAATGACCTTGGCACGGGAACGGACGCTCTCGCCGAGTTCCGTCGCCACCGTCAATCCCAGGAACAGAACCTCGATGGTCAGGGCAATGGTCAGAAGCAAGCCGACCTTTGGGCCAGCCGCAAACCCGATACCCAGCACCAAGCCATCAATCAGGATGTCAATGCCGATCACAGTCAGGAGGCCGGCTGGCCCCTTCGCCAACGCTTCCAGATGCTTCACCAGCAGCATGGTGGCGACGCCGATTCCGCCGCCGATCATCGTCGCCCAAGGCGAGGCCCGGTGCATGATGTCGGGCAAGATTTCGCCGGCCGCCGCCGCGAACACGACGCCAGCGGCGAAATGCTGAATCGCGCTGACCAGTGTCGGCCCCGGCCGCACGTTCACCGCGACCGTAGCTCCGATGATGGCGGCCGCTGCCGGGATCAAGGTGTAGATCCAAGCCGAGATCACCATGACTCAAGTTACCGGGTTGCCGCACTGAGCGCAGAATTTCGCGCCGATCTGAATGACGCTACTGCACTTCGTGCACGATGCTGGCACCAGCGATGTCCCACACTGGCCGCAAAAGCGAGCGCCTTGCGGATTGATCGCTTTGCATTGCGGGCAGGTGATGCCGCTGGCCGAAGGCGCTGGATTGCGCCCCCAATCATGACCGCTGGAGCTGCCGTGGCTATTGCCATACCCGTGGGAACTGCCATGGCCTCCGCCGTGTCTGCTAAAAATTCGATCAAAAATTCCCATTTTCAAACTCCACATTTGGTTTATCGACCCGCCCGCTGCCTGAGCAACCTCAGCCCGTTAAAGACCACCAGCAAGCTCGCCCCCATGTCGGCGAACACGGCCATCCACATGGAGGCGTCGTCGAAGATCGCCAGCAGCAGAAACACCAGCTTGATGCCCAGCGCGAGCGCGATGTTCTGCCATAGCACGGCGTGGGTGCGCCTGGACAGCCGGATAGTTTCGGGCAGGCGGCGCAGGTCGTCATTCATGACCACCACGTCGGCGGCCTCCATCGCGGTGTGGGTGCCCGCGCCGCCCATAGCGAAGCCGATGTCAGCCTTCGCCAGCGCGGGGGCGTCGTTGATGCCGTCGCCAGTCATCGCCGTGACGCCCAGGCGCTGCTGAAGCTCGCCGATGGCCTGCAACTTGTCTTCGGGCAGCAGGTTGCCGCGCACCTCGGCGATGCCCGCCTGGGTGCCGACGGTCTGCGCCGTCGCCAGGTTGTCCCCCGTCAGCATCACCGGCGTCACGCCCAGCACCTTCAGGTCGGCTACGGCCTGCGCGGATGAGGGTTTGATGGTGTCGGCCACCGCACAGATGGCGATGACCCGTTCGCTACTCGCCAACAATGTGACGGTGCGGCCAGATTGCTCATGCACCGCGAGGCGGGCTTCGAGTTCGGCAGAACACTGCCCGCGCTCTTCAATCCAGCGGTGGTTGGCCAGCACGTAGGTATGGCCGTCGATCACCCCCTCCACGCCGCGCCCGGCAACAGCCTGAAACTCGTCTACTTCTTGCGCGGCGGACGACACGCCGTCCGCGATGGCCTTGGACACCGGGTGATCCGACCGCGCCGCGAGGCTTCTGGCCAGTTTCTCCAGCCCCTCCAGGGCTTGCTGGCCGAGTCTCGCGTCCACGGGCTCGAAAGCCACCAGCTTGGGCTTGCCTTCGGTGATGGTGCCGGTCTTGTCCAGCGCCACGGCCTTGATCTTGCGCGCCTCTTCCAGGTACACGCCGCCTTTGATCAGGATGCCTCGCCGCGCCCCGGCGGCCAAACCGCTAACTACGGTGACGGGCGTGGAAATCACCAAGGCGCAGGGGCAGGCGATGACCAGAAGCACCAGGGCCTTGTAGGCGGCCTGCATCCAGGTCAATCCCATGAGCCACGGCGCCAACACCGCAACAGCAACGGCCAGGACGAACACCGCAGGCGTATAGATGGCCGCAAAGCGATCCACGAATCGCTGAGTGGGCGCACGGGAAGACTGGGCCTGCTCGACGGCATGGATGATGCGCGCCAGCGTGCTGTCGGAGGCGGGGGCCGTGACTCGGATTTCCAGCGCCGCAGCTTGATTGATGGTGCCGGCGAAGACTTCATCGCCAGGGCTCTTGTCCACCGGCAAGCTTTCGCCGGTCACGGGGGACTGATCAATGGCGCTCTGGCCCAAGGTCACGATGCCATCCAACGGAACGCGCTCGCCGGGGCGAATGCGCACGGTCGCGTCCACAGTGACTTCCTTGACGCCGATGCGCACCCAATTGCCATCACCTTGATGCACTTCAGCTTGCTCCGGCGCGAGCGCCAGCAGGCTCTTGATGGCGCCGCGCGCCCGATCCACGGCGCGGGCCTCAATGGCTTCCGCAATCGCATACAGGGCCATCACCATCGCCGCTTCGGGCCACTGGCCGATCAGGAAAGCGCCGGTCACGGCCACGGTCATCAGGGCATTGATGTTCAAGCGGCCCTGCCGCAGTGCAGCCAGCCCTTTGCCGTAAACCGAGAAACCCGACAGCGCGATGGCCGCCGCGGCCAGCGCCATTCCCAGCGCCTTGACAGGTACGCTGTCTGGAAAGGCGAATGCCAAGCCCTCGGCCGCCACAGCCAACCCAAGGGCGCCCAGCGATTTGCCCCATCTCGTCCAGAAGCCCGTTGGCGAGGCAACCGCAGCAGCCGACGAGCCTGTGTCGCCAAGAGGTTCCGGCTTGAAGCCTGCCTTGCGGATTGCGTCCAGCGCCTGCTGCAAGACAGGATCATCGGCGGCAATGGCCAACTCGCGTTCGCCCAGATTGAATTGCAGGCTACGAATTCCCGCCATGCCGTCCAACGCCCGGCGGATTTCCGACTCCTCCGAGGCACAGTCCATATTCGCAATGCGGAAGCGCTGGACATTCTTCGCGCCGAGGGGTTCTGGCTTGAAACCCGCTTTGCGGATCGCTTCCAGGGCCTGGGGCAGCGCGTGGTCATCGGCGGCAATGGCAAGCTCTCGATCCCCCAGGTTGAATCGCAGGCTGCGAATCCCCGCCATGCCTTCCAGCGCCCGGCGGATTTCCGACTCCTCCGAGGCACAGTCCATGTTCGCTATGCGAAAGCGTTGCGGCTCGATAGTCGTTCCATCAGACGCTGTTGGCTCGGGCACCGCAGGCACTGTTGCACAGCCACTCCCGCAGCAGGCAGGGTCAGCGTGTTGGCGTTGGCGGGCAGAGTTCATGAAATTCTCCTTTTCAGGCAAATTGGAAACCCTGTACCCACTACAGAGTCAAGCGCCTACAATGAGCCTTGGAGAAAAACCCGCGACCGCTCAAGATGAAGCTATGAAAATCGGCGAACTGGCTAAGGCCGCACATACCCAGGTAGAGACGATCCGGTACTACGAGCGTGAAGGCTTGCTACCAGAAACGGCCCGTACAGATGGCAACTACCGCATGTACGCAGAAGAACACGTTGACCGACTGTCCTTCATCCGGCACTGCCGGGGTTTGGACATGACACTGGATGAAATCCGGGTTCTATTGCGCTTCAAGGATGCTCCGCACGAGAACTGCGCCCAGGTGAATGACCTGCTCGACGAGCACATAGACCATGTGGCTACTCGCATCAAGGAATTGAAAGCGCTGGAACGACAACTCAAGACCTTGCGGGAAAGCTGCCGGGAATCCCAGCAGGCCAGTCAGTGCGGCATCTTGACCGAACTGTCCTCAGCATCGCGCCAGGTGCACGAGCCAGCAACGCGCAGGGGTCATGTTCATGGGGCGCATAGCCTCAAGTGACTAGCTCAAAGAAACTCCAAGCCGACGCCCGATTTCCCATGAGGCCGCTCCGCCACGCACCGTCGCCGCAAGCTGCTGCCCCAGTCGCTGCTCGATCACTGGCTTCCACGGCACCAAGCTGAACCCCATGCCGTCGTCCAGCATCGCGTACCGTCCGCTGGCGAGCATCACGCTCCGGCGGTAGATGCCAGCCACGCGCTGCCCGTCCGCCGTCGGGCGGTGTTCCAAGCCAGTTTCCGCAGCGATGTCCTTGGCGACCTGCGCCAGTTCTCGATTGCGCAGCGTGCCCAGCAGGTTGCGCGCCAGGATCACGCGCTGCCCGCGCCGCTCGGCCAGTCCCTGTTCGGCCAGGAAGTCGGCGCGCTGCTGCATCGCCTGTTTGGTCTCGCTGCCAAAACCCAGGTCACCCAGCCCCGAGCCGCCGCCGATCAACTGCTGGTCGAGCCAGGTGGCCCCGATCACGCGGGCCTGCCGCTCGATGGGCAAGTGCGATTTCAGTTCTACCGCCACGCCGCCCAGGCGCTGCGCGTCGTACTGGCGGCCACGCTCGGGCAGGTCGTCCGGCACCTTCCATAGCCCCTCGGCCACACGTTCCACGATGCCTGCCCGGCGCAAGGCTTCCAGTCGGCGGACGTGGGTGGCTACCACCTCTTGCGGATCACGGCCCGGTACGGCCTGACCCTGGGCGATCGCAAGGTGATGGTCGGTGCGGTACAGGCCATCGCTCGCCAGCGCGGCGATGTTCTTGTCGGCCGCGCGCACATCGGCCGATCCCTTCACCCCCACCACCGCGCCGGCCGGATAGTTCGCCAGTTCGTCGCGGGCATTGAGCGCGACGTAATGGGCCTTGCCGTCCACGCCGTCGATGACCAGATAGCCCCGGTCGCGCAGCTCGTCGGCCAGCCCCTTCGCGGCCACGCGGCCGAGGATGGTTCGGCCATCGTCTCCCGGCTCGAACACCGCCAGCTCGCGCGGCTCGCCGCGCATGGCCCGCCGCATGGTGCGGATGATGTCGCCACGCTCACCCAGGGCGCGCAGGGTCTTTTCGGCGTCGGCATGGACGGCCCAGGTGCCCGGCTGCATCTCGTCGGCCAGGCCCAGGCGCTGCAAGCGTTGCAGGCGGCCGACCAGCAGCAGGCGCTGGCGTTGCAGCCGCGGTTCGTTGAACTGTTCGATCTGTACCCGGCCGTCCTCGCCGGCCTCACGTTGCAGCGTGCGGTCGAGGCTTGTCCACCGTTCTTGCTCCACCTCGCGCTGCAAGGTCTGCTGGATCTCCAGCTCGGTGCGTGGCCCCAGCCATTCGGTCGCCAGTTCGGCGGCGCGATGGCGGAAGCCATCGGCGATGTAGTCGCCCGCGATGATGAGGTCTTTGCCGGTGTCGTCGCACCCGCGCACGATCAAGTGAGTGTGCGGGTTGTCGGTGTTCCAGTGATCGACGGCCACCCATTCCAGCCGCGTGCCCAGGTCGGCTTCCATGCGGCCCATGAGGTGCCGGGTATAGGTACGCAGGTCTTCCAGCTCCGCGCCATCCTCCGGCGAGAGGATGAAGCGGAAATGGTGCCGGTCATCGGCGCAGCGTTCCTTGAAGGCGTCGAGGTCGGCGGCATCGGTCTGCGGCCCGTAGGCTTGGCCTGGTTCGCCATCGCGGCCCACACCGTCGCGCTCGATGTAGCGCAGGTGCTTGGCGAGCGACTGCGGGCTGGCCCGCTGCTGATTGACCAGCAGCGTCTTGATGGTCACGCGCCGCGACATGGGCGTGAGCTTCGCCCCCGCGAAGCGCGCCGCCGTGTGGCCGCGCCCCAGGCGCGAGCCGGGCCGCTGGCCGGCGTGCTGCCCGTTGCCGCTGGCGCCAGGACGGCGCACCGCCGACTTGCCGCTGCTGGCCTTGCCTGCCTGCTTGAGCACCTTGGAGACGAAGCCCTGGCCCCGGTTCTTCGGGGCACTGGGGCGGATGCGGAAATCATCGTCGCGGCGGTCGGTCATGGCTGCGCTCCCTGCAAGCTCTGGCGTGTCCGGTCGTGCGAAGCACGCGGACATGCCTGCATTGGCGCGGGCTTCGCGCCCCAAGCGGCACGGCGGCGAAGCCGCGCCGTGCCGCGCCACCCCCACGTGCAGACTGGCTTTGCGGGCCGACAGGTGCCGCACCCTTTTGTCTTGCCTTCCGCATTTGCCTCCCCCTGCACCCCTGCGAACACGGCGATGGCCGCAGGCCCGCCGCGTTAGAGGCAAGACGCCTGCACGTAGGAAGGCTGCGCCGGAGGCAGCGCGAAGTGCGGTGCCCAATGCGCAGGATTGGCACCCGCACTGCACGCGCGACGACGCGGCGACAGCAGCCGGAACGACACGCCCGATAGCACGATGAAATGCACGGCAACGTGCAGTGAATCGGCGGCCATCATGGGCGTGACTCCAGCCAGATCGGACGCGCAACGCCGATCACGGCAACTACGCTGACCGGCCCGAAATACCGGCTGTCGAACGACGCCGGGTTGGTGCTACTCAGCAGGAACAGCTCGCCAGGCCGAAGGCGGCGGCACTGCTGCCAGGATGGCAGCGGCCGGCCCCAGCGATCAGCGTGCAGCACGGCGGCCGAAGGCACGCCGTCGATGCGGACGCTGCCGTTAGCAATGCACACCTCCTGCGGTGCGATCGCGCCCACGCGCTTGAGCAGCGGGATGCGCGTCGGTAGGTAGCCGCGCTGCGCAGCGAGCGCGGCAGCCTCGGTGGGCAGCGGAACCAGCACGATGCTGCCCACGGACAGCGGACGTGGCGGCGAGCTGGCGCGATGGTCGAGCGGATCGACGCGATACCAGCCCACCGCCACACTGTCGGACGGGTTGTACGTCAGACGCGGCAGCGGACGCACGAAGGACGCCCAGGCCAGCGCACCGAGGCCGCAGGCGGACAGCCCCGCCAGCACGAGGCGAGCACGCAGCCCTGAACGGGTGTGCGGGCGAGGACACGGCGCGGTGCCGGCAATGGAAACAGCGGTCATGACAACGCTCTCCCGGTCAGCCAGGCGGCGTGCCGCTCGGCGCTGTATTCGGGCAGCGGCAAGCGCGCCGCGAGCCGGTTGCCCAGCGTGCGCCAGTACGCGGGCGAGGCGCCATCAGGCGTGATGCCCTGCGCCTCGATGGCGTCGATGCGTGCCAGCACGGCGCGCACCGATTGCTCGCCCTCGGCGTGCAGCAGCAGGCGCGCGCCCGGTCGCACACCGGGGATGCGCTGAGCGTCATCCATCGGCGTACACGCCTGCATCACCATGAGTTGCCAGCGGATCGTGCCGTAGTCGTTGGCCTGCCAGCGAATGCGGCAGAACACGGCGCTCGGCGTGAACACAGCCACGCTGCGCCAGCGGTCAAGCCGCAGCGTGCGCGCCGGTTCGCCGAAGCGCAGGTAGAGCTTGAAACGGTGCTCCAGGAAGGCCAGCGAAACGCGCGTCAGCGGCGTTGAGGGAGGCCGCGCCGCGTGCGCTGGGAGTGGCTGCGACGGTGCAGCCGTGGCCGCGATGGCAACAGGTGGGATGGCAGGCAAAGCGGATGCAGTCATGGTTTGCTCTCCGGGAATTCACGCTCCAGCAGCGCGCGCAGCAGGTCGGCCACCGTCACGCCCTGCGTGAAGGCCGACACCTTGATGCGCGAGCGCATGGCGGGCGTGATGTCGAGGGTCAGGCGAGCCGTGTAGAGGTCGCCCTTCTGAAGGTCGTCGGCGCTGCCCTGGCGAATCCACGCCTCGGCGTGTGGATTCGCGGGCGGGCGTGCGCCGATGCCGACGCGCTTGCTCGTGCGTTTGCTGGCAGAACTGCTCATGACGGCCACCGCAGTAGTTCGTCCACCAGCGCGGTGATTTCGCGCGCGGCGGCGCTGTCGGGTGCCGTCTCGCGTGCAAGCCGGCCAGCTGCCACGCTGTCGGCGAACACGATGCGTTGATGCACTTCCGAGCGCAGCGCAGGAAGCGGCTGCTCGGCCAGCGCGCCGCGTGCTTCGCGCCCAATCACAGTGGCACTGACTCGCCGATTGATGACGAAGGCCGCGCGCAGCGCAGACCGGAAGACCTGCGCCTCGCGAATCAGTGCCACCATCTCGGCACTGGCCCACAAGTCGTAAGGGCTGGGCTGCACTGGGATCAGCACGCGCTCGGCCGCCAGCAGTGCGGAGCGCGCCAAGGCGGCAATGCGCGGCGGCCCGTCGATGACGACGTGATCGGCCCGCCTGGCGAGTTCTGGCGCCTCCTGGTGCAGCGTTTCGCGTGCAAGGCCCACGGCGCTGAACAGCCTCGGCAAACCTTGCTGGCTGCGGCGCTGTGTCCAATCCAGCGCGGAGCCCTGCGGGTCGGCATCCAGCAGGATGACCGACTGCCCGCGCATCGCCAACTCGCCCGCGATGTGGGTGGCGAGCGTGGTCTTGCCCACGCCGCCTTTCTGGTTGAGCATGGCAACGATCATGGCCTGGCCCTCCGTGTCGGAAAGCCTGGCTGTTGCTGCTGCTTTTCGGGCCGCGTGGTGGTTGTCCACCGAGGCGCGGCGCTTCTACTAAAAGTTAGAGAATTTAAGTTAGGGAAGTTAGGAGAGGCCGAAACCCGCGCCAGCATTGGCTTTGCGGCCGATTTTGTTGCCTGATAGCACGAGGATTCGTTGCCTGATAGCACGATACCTCTGTTGCCTGATAGCACGAGTCCGTCCACAGGCTGCGCAACAGTTATCCCCGTGCCGTGGACGGCACGGGTCGGAACGTCAGCAGCGGCGAGGAAATACCCGAGACGTACTCGATGCCCAACTGGTAGCCAGGCAAGGCTTGCCGCGCTACCAGCGCCCGCAGGTCGGCGGCGAAGTCGTAGTACCGCGCCACGCTGCCCGATTTGCGGTACAGATGCTGGAAGTCGAATTGCCAGCCGCCCGGCTGTCGCCCGCCATGCTTGCGCACCAGCCGATACAGCCACCGCTCGATGCCGCCAGTCAGCCGGAAATACGCCGGGTCGATGGTCAGCACCAGAGCGGCATCGAGCACGCCCGCATAGAACCAGTCCGGCAGGATCAATTCGAGACCCAGCGGCGTGCCCTTGGCATCCGCCAGTTCCTTCCACTCGTTGATCCACGAGAAGCGGTGCAGTCGTCGCCCGCTCGTCTCGCGGATCGACGTGGCCACGGTCGTGGATTGCAGACGATCCAGCGCGGCTTTGAGGCGCTGGTAGTCGCGTAGCGACGTACCGCGCCCTGAATCGCCCCGGATTCCCTAGACACTTTTGAGCCGTTGGGAATGGCGTCTCTC
>NZ_DAMATK010000009.1:0-79814 GCF_032079985.1 Pulveribacter sp. | reverse complement strand
GCAAGAAAAGGAGGTCGCCCGCCGGGGCGAGACCCGGCCAGCGACATCAAAAAAACTCCTACCGCGCACGCCCCTTCACGTACTCCTCGAACTCCCCCACCGGCATGGGCCGCGCAAACAAGTACCCCTGGTACACCTCGCACCCATGCACCGCTAAAAAATCGCACTGCTGCTGCGTCTCCACCCCTTCGGCCACCACATCCAGCGCCAGGTTGCGCGCCATGCCCAGGATGGTCTGCACCACCACGTCGTCGCTGTGGCTCTCGCCCAGGTGCTGCACGAAGGAGCGGTCGATCTTCAGCCGCTGCAGCGGCAGGCGTGTCAGGTAAGCGAGAGATGAGTAGCCGGTGCCGAAGTCGTCCACCGCGAAGCGCACACCGCGGGTGCGCAGGCGGTGCATCTTGGCGATGGAGTCGTCCACGTCCTCCAACACCAGCGACTCGGTCAGCTCCAGCTCCAGGCGGTGAGCGCGCGCGCCGCTGGCGGCCAGGCTGGACAGCACCAGGTCCACGAAGTCGGGCTGGCGGAACTGCCGGGCGCTGACGTTCACGCTCAGGCACAGCTCGCGCAACGCCGGGTCGTCCTGCCAGCGCGCCAGCATCCGGCAGGCGCTTTCCAGCACCCAGCGGCCGATGGGCACGATGAGTTCGCTGTCCTCGGCCACGGCGATGAACTGGCCGGGCGGCACCAGGCCGCGCTCGGGATGCTGCCAGCGCAGCAGGGCCTCGGCACCGGCCACCTGGCCCTGGTTGTCCAGCTGCGGCTGCAGGTGCAGCACGAACTGCTCGGCAGGAAGGGCGCGCTTGAGGTCGGCCAGCAGCCGGGCGCGCTCGCTCAGGGCCACCTGCATGGAGGGGTCGAAGAAGCACAGCCCGTTGCCGCTGCGGGCCTTGGCCTCGTACATGGCGATGTCGGCCTGCTTGAGCACTTCCGAGGCGGTCTGCACTTCGGCGCCGAACAGCGTCACACCCAGGCTGGCGCCGCCGTGGTGCAGCTGGCCGGTCAGCGAATAGGGCCGCGCCAGCAGCGCCACGATCTGCTCGGCCACGGCGCGAGCCTGGACCGTGGCGGTAGGCGCGTCGCCGGCCAGATCCAGCAGCATGACCACGAATTCGTCGCCGCCCAGGCGTGCCACCAGGTCGCCGGCGCGCACGCCGGCCTCCAGCCGGCGGGCCACCTGGCGCAGCAGTTCGTCACCCGTTTCGTGGCCCAGGGTGTCGTTCAGGGTCTTGAAGTGGTCCAGATCGATGAACAGCACGGCCCCGTGGCTGCCCGCGCGCTGGGCGGCGACGCAGGCCTGTTCGATACGCTCCAGCAGCAGGCGGCGGTTGGGCAGGCCGGTGAGCGGGTCGTAGAAGGCCAGGTGCTCGACCTCGGCCGTGGCACGGCGCAGTTCGGTCAGGTCGTGGTACAGGATGACCAGGCCGCCGTCGGGCGTGGGCTGCTCGATGACCTGCACGTGCCGCCCGCTGGGCAGGCGCTGCTCCAGCGTGCCGCTGGCGCTGCCGTGGCGGCGCAGTCGCTCTTCCACCCAGGCGCGCTTGTCCTCCGGGCTGGCGCCTGGAAGGTGGTAGTGCACCGTGGTCTGCAACACGCGCTGGAAGGACACGCCCGGGCGCACCACGCCGGCCAGCCAGGGAAAGAATTCTTCGAAGCGCTGGTTCCACTGCACCACGTTGCCTTGTGCGTCCAGCAGCATGAAGCCGCTGAGCATGGCCCCCAGGGCCTCGTCCAGCAGCGCCTTGGACTGCGCCACCACGGCGCGCGCGCGGTGCATGCGCCGCAGGTGGACCGTGGCCAGTACGCCAGCCGCGACCATGGTCAGGCCCAGGGCCAGCGCCGCGCCGATGATCAGTTGCGACTGCACACTCCAGTCGGCCAGCGCGGCCTCGCGCGGCAGGCTGGCGGTCACCCACAAGTCCTCATACATCAGCGGGCGCATGGCCACCAGGCCTGGCGTGCTCAGCAGTCGCGTGCTGCCATGCCAGGACGGCAAGCCGCCCTCCAAGGCCACTCGGGCCAGCGGCGGGCCGCTGGCACGCTCGCCCTCCATCAGGCCCTGGGCAGGAGCCAGGCCCACCAGCAGGTCACCCCGCCCACGCTCCAGCGTCACCTCGGCCCCGGTCAGCGGCATGCCCTGCAGCAGCACGGCCACCAGCGCGTCCACCGGCACCTGGGCCACGGCCAGCCAGCGCCCGCCGCCCGGGGCGCGCAGGGCGCGGGCCACGTAGAGCACGCGCTCGGCGCTGCGCGAACTGACCAGGGGGTTGCTGACAACCAGCATGGGCACCGCCGGCGCCAGGGCCGCAGCCACGAAGTCCGGCGGCACCTGCATGGAGGCACCCGGCACCGGTACGAGGACGGGCGTGCCCTGCCCGTCCAGCAGCGCCACCTCGCGCACCATCAGGTTCTGGCGCGCCATGGCGGCCAGCAGCTGGGCGGACACGGGGGCGTCCGGCGCCTCGGCGGCGGGGACCACCTGCTCCAGAGTGGCCAGCAGCACGTCCAGCGCCAGCAGCGCGCGGTTCATGCCGACCTCGGCCCCGGTGGCGAAGCGGCCCAGCTGGGCCTCGGCCTCGGCCAACTGGGCGTTGCGCTGGCTCCACAACAATGCCGTCACGGCCAGGGCCAGCCCCAGCACCAGGGCAACGACCAGGGCCCAGACCAGGGCATAGGGACGGCGGCCGGGCGCGGCGGCGGCGATTTTCATCATGGCGGGCCCTGCGGGGCGGCGGCCCCGGACGAACGGCCGCTGCCCACGGGCAGCCGGGCGCAGGGTGCGCCGCAGCGCTCCAGCCAGCGCGGCAGCACGGAGGTGCGCAGAATGCTCTGGCGCCGCGCATCATCCTGCGGGCTGACGGGCACCAGCGCCATCGCGCCGCGTCGCCCGCTGGTGCAGCTGGCGCTACCGGTGTTGCAGGCCAGGCCGCGGCTGGTTTCCTCCTCGGCGCTCAGCCAGATGGCCGTCTCCAGGCGCGGCAGCTCGGTGCGCAGCAGCGTGCGCAGCTCCTGCGGCAGCGCCTGCCAGGCCGCCTGGTTGGCGCCGAAGATGGCCAGCCCCCAGGTGATGGGCATGGGGTAGAGGTAGCCGGTGTGCTGGTGCAGGCCCATGGCGTTGCCGGACATGGCGGCAGTCAACGCGCAGTCCAGCGCGCCGCCCTGCACGCTCTGCACCATCTGGGCGAAGGGCACCAGCCGCGGCTTGGCGCCCAGCGCGGCCACGAAGTCGCCCTGCGCCGCCGAGGACACGCGTACCGAGCGCCCGCGCAGGTCCGCCAGGCCGCGCAGCGGGTCGCGGCAAAACAGCACCTGCGCCGGGTAGACGTACAGGGCCAGCGGCTCGATGCCCTGCTCGTCGCGCAGCGCCCGCTCCAGCGCCGGGCGCACGGCCGCCAAGTTGGCACGCAGGGTGGCCATGTCGGGGTTCAGACCCGGCAGGTCGGGGGCCGTGTAGAAGGGGTACTGGGCCGACAGTGAGCTGACCAGCACGGTGCCGAAAGGCACCACGCCCAGGCGCAGCAGCCGCAGCATTTCGTTGCCGGGCACGCCCGCCCGGTCGAAGGGCACGATCTCGGCGGTGAAGCGCCCGCCGCTCAGGCGCGCCAGGTCGCGCGTCCAGAAGGGCGCCTCCAGCTGCGTGTACTGCGTGATGCCGGCCAGCCCGCCGACGACGCGCATCTTGAAAGGGGCCTCTGCGGCTGCGACGGCCGCTGCGCCCGGGCCGCCCAGGACGGTCGTCAGCGCCAGCAGCGCCCCGGCCAGCGCCCGGCCGGCGCGGCGCGCCAGCGTGCAAGGGCGTGGCTCGTGCATGGGCGCTTCCCGGCGGTGGGTGTCAGAACGTACCGGGGTAGGCGCCGCCATCGGCCAGCACGTTCTGCCCGACGATGTAGCCGGCGTGCACGCTGCACAGGAAGGCACAGATGGCGCCGAACTCCTCGGCCGTGCCGAATCGCCCGGCGGGAATGCGGGCCTGTTGCACGCGGCGCTCTTCATCGTCGCTGCGGCCGGACTGGGCGCGGGCGGCGCGCAGGGTGGCGGCCAGGCGGTCGGTGTCGAAGCGGCCAGGCAACAGGTTGTTGATGGTCACCCCGCGCGCGGCGATGCCGCTGCGCGCCACGCCGGCGACAAAACCGGTGAGCCCGCTGCGCGCGCCGTTGGACAGGCCCAGGATGTCGATGGGTGCCTTCACGGAGCTGGAGGTGATGTTGACGATGCGCCCGAACCCGCGCTGCGCCATGCCGTCCACCACGGCACGTATCAGCTCGATCGGGGTGAGCATGTTGGCCTCTACGGCCGCCAGCCAGGCGTCGCGGTCCCAGTCGCGAAAGTCGCCAGGCGGTGGGCCGCCGGCATTGGTCACCACGATGTCCAGCTGCGCGCCCGGCCCGCCGGGGGCGGCCAGCACGGCGGCGCGACCTTCGGGTGTGGTGATATCGGCGACCACGGCGATGACTTGCGGTTGAGAGTTGTTTTGGCCTCTAGCCCTTGCCCCATCAGCGCCGGCAGCTATCAATCGGCTAGCAGCCTGGTGCAACGCATCGGCGCCGCGCGCATTCACGACCAGGTTCACGCCTTCGCGCACCAGCGCCTGCGCGCAGCCCAGGCCCAACCCCTTGCTGGCGCCGCACACCAAGGCCCATTTGCCTGCAATACCCAAATCCATGTCAGTTCTCCCCGGCGGCCACAATGCGTTAACAATTTGACAAGAATAGTAGATATCCCCAGAGCCTGCGGCAATGTTGCACCTAAAAGAGCTGCCGGTGCCCATGGAGCGGGCGCCGGCAGCTCTCATCTTGGGCCGCTGGGGAGGCTCGCCGTCAGAAGCTTTCCCATTCGTCCTCGGCGCCCGCGACTACCGGGGAGCGACTGGGCGCAGCGATCTTTGGCCGCGGGGCGGGAGCCGGTGTGGGCATCGGGCTGGCAGCAGGCCTGGCCCGGGCCACGGCGGGTGCCACAACCCGTGCTGCAGGCGCGGATGCGGGCGCTGCAATGCGGCGGGGGGCTGGAGCCGGGGCCGGAGCGCCCGCGCCCACGTTGAACACCGACACCACCTGCGCCAGGCGCTGGGCCTGCTCGTGCATGGCAGCCGCGGCGGCGCTGGACTCCTCCACCAGGGCGGCGTTTTGCTGCGTCATCTGGTCCAGGTTGGCCACGGCCTGGTTGACCTGGGAGATGCCATCACGCTGCTCGGTGGAGGAGGCGGTGATCTCGCCGATCAGGTCGCTTACGCGGCGCACGCTGGTGACGATGTCCTGCATGCTCTGGCCTGCCTGCTCCACCTGGGCGGAGCCGGTCTGCACGTTGTCCACGCTGGTGGTGATGAGCTGCTTGATCTCCTTGGCCGCCTCGGCGCTGCGCTGGGCCAGGCTGCGCACTTCCCCGGCCACCACCGCAAAGCCCCGGCCCTGCTCGCCGGCGCGGGCCGCCTCCACCGCAGCATTGAGCGCCAGGATGTTGGTCTGAAAGGCGATGCCGTCGATCACGCCGATGATGTCGGCGATCTTGCGGCTGGAGTCGGTGATCTGCTGCATGCTGCCCACCACCTGGCCCACCACCTCGCCGCCGCGCTCGGCGGCCTGGGCGGCGGTGGCGGCTAGCTGGTTGGCTTGGCGTGCGGTGTCGGCGGCCTGGGTGACGGTGGAGGTGAACTGCTCCATGCTGGCCGCTGTCTCCTGCAGGCTGGCCGCCGCGTGTTCGGTGCGCGAGGACAAATCCTGGTTGCCGCTGGCGATCTCGCTGGAGGCGCTGGATATCGATTCCACTCCCGACCGCACCTCGGCCACCACGCCGCGCAGCCGCGCGCCCATGGCCGAGAGCGCGCGCAGCAGCTGGCCCAGCTCGTCGGAGCGCTCCTCGCGCATGTCCTGCGTCAGGTCTCCGGCGGCGATGGCGTCGGCCAGACCCACTGCGCGGTCCAGCGTCCGGGTAATGGAACGCACCAGCAGCCCGGCCAGCACCAGACCCATGGCCACCACGATCAGTGCTACCACCGCGCCAATGGCCAGGGTGCGCGTGCGCTGGCGGGCCGCCTCATCGCGGGCCGCATCGCGCTCGCCCTGTTGCAGCTTCACGAACGCATCCAGCTCCGCGGCGTAGCGCTGCACGGCCGGACGCAGCTGGCCTTCGGCGAGGGCCTCGACGCCGGAGAAATCCGCGTCGCCACGCAGCTTCTCGGCCTGCGTGTTCAGCTCCAGCACCTGCTGATGCGCTTGGCCGATGCGCTCGAGCTGCGCCTGCGCCTCGGGCGCGGTGGCGCTGGCCGACACCTCCTGGCGCAGCTGGTCCATCACCTCGATGCCTGCGCGCGACTCCTGCCGGGTGCGCTTCTCCAAGTCGCTATCAGTGACGCTCACGGCCATCACGGCCTGGTGCATGGCCAGTGCCGTGGCGCCCTGCCAGCGCGTGGCCAGGCTGATCTGCCGCTCCGCGGCATCGACCCGCTGCGCCGAGCGGTCGAGCACGCCCAGCGTGTAGAACAGCAGGCCACCCTGCAGCAACAGCATGGTGGCCATCAGGCCCAAGATGATGCCCCACAACTTATGGCGCAATGAGAACTGTCGAATGTTCATCGGAAACGTCACCTTCTTCGCAAAACGGCCCCGGGGCGCGCGCAGCATGGGTACCGGGCAAGCTTCTACACATAGTGTCTCACCATTAAACATTAATTTACAAACAGACCCATTTCCGCGCATCCGTCGCCAGCATTGGCTGACAGCCGCCCTCTGGCACCCCGTCCCTACAATGCACTCGTGACTCTCCTCCTCAACGCCGACCTGCACTGCCATTCCGTCGTCTCCGACGGCACGCTCACGCCCGAAGCGCTGGCCGCACGAGCGCATGGCAATGGCGTGCAGCTGTGGGCCCTCACCGACCACGACGAGATCGGCGGCCAGCACCGCGCCATGGCCGCCGCCCACGCCCTGGGCATGGACTATCTGACCGGGGTGGAGATCTCCGTCACCTTTGCCGACACCACGGTACACATCGTCGGCTTAGGCTTCGACGCCGACGATGCGCAGCTGGCCCAAGGCCTGTCGGCCACGCGCGGCGGACGCGGCGAGCGCGCGCAGGAGATCGCGCGCCAGTTGGCCCAGGTGGGCATCCGGGGCGCCTACGAAGGCGCACTGCGCTATGTGGGCAACCCCGAGCTGATCTCGCGCACGCACTTCGCCCGGCACCTGGTGGAGACCGGGGTGTGCCGCGACACCAGCGAGGTCTTCCGCCGCTTTCTCACCGAAGGCCACCCGGGCTACGTGCCGCACCGCTGGGCCACCCTGGGCGACGCGCTGCGCTGGATCCACGAAGCCGGCGGCGTCGCGGTCATCGCCCACCCTGGGCGCTACCGCTTCACGCCGACCGAGGAATACGCGCTGTTTTCCGAGTTCAAGCAGCACGGCGGCCAGGGCGTGGAGGTGGTCACGGGCAGCCACATGCCTTCCGAATACCCGGTCTATGCCGCCATGGCGCAGGAGTTCGGCCTGGTGGCCTCGCGCGGCAGCGACTTCCACAGCCCCGACGAATCGCACACCGACCTGGGCGCCCTGCCCGACCTGCCGGGGCAGCTGACGCCCGTGTGGAAGCTGCTGGACGACCGCATCCTGCGCGCACCCCGCCCTCCGCATGAAGCGCTGCAGCAATAAGAACGAAAGACGAAAGCAGACATGGCACAGCTCTTCGAGGTCTACCCCGACAACCCACAGCCACGCGTGCTGCAACAGGCGCAAAAGCTGCTGGCCGGCGGCGGCATCCTGGCCGTGCCCACGGATTCCAGCTATGCCCTGGTCTGCCGCCTGGACGACAAGGCCACGGTGGATCGCATGCGCCGCGTGCGCCAGATCGACGAAAAGCAGCTGCTGTCGCTGCTGTGCCGCGACCTGTCGGAGCTGGCCAGCTACGCCCAGGTGGACAACCGCCAATTCCGGCTGCTGAAACTGGGCACGCCCGGCCCCTACACCTTCATCCTGGAAGCGACCAAGGAAGTGCCGCGCCGCGTCAGCCACCCGCAGCGCAAGACCATCGGCCTGCGCGTGCCCGACCGCAAGGGCCTGCAGCTGCTGCTGGAGCTGCACGGCGCGCCGCTGCTGGCCACCACGCTGATCCCGCCCGGCGAGACCGCGCCCTTGAACGATCCCGACGAGATCCGCGAGCGCTTCGGCAAGGTCATCGATGGCGTGGTGGATGCGGGCGGCTGCCCGCTGGAGCAGACCACGGTGCTGGACCTGACGCCCATGAACACCGGCGGCGACCCGGTGGTGGTGCGCGAGGGCCTGGGCAGTTTGGCCAGGCTGGGGCTCTGATTCAAGGCCTTTTTGGCCTCCAGCGCCCGCCAGTCAAGCGCGGGCAGCTATCAAAACAGTAGTTCAAGCTACTGCAGCACCAGCCGGCGCAGCCACTCCAGCAGCACTTCGGGCAGGCGCTCGGGCCGCTGCAGCAGCGCGTAGTGGTGCGGGCCGAACACGGCGGGCAGGTAGCTGGCGGCCTGCCGGTCGATGGTCAGGCAGAACGGCGCGATGCCCTGCAGCCGCGCCTCGGTCGCCGCCTGGCGCATGTCCTCCAGGCCGTAGCGGCCCTCGTACTGGTCCACGTCGTTGGGCTTGCCGTCCGACAGCAGCAGCAACAGGCGGTGCGCCGCAGGCTCCTTCATCAGCGTGGCGGTGGCGTGGCGCAGGGCAGCGCCGGCGCGGGTGTAGTGCTCGGGCTCCAGCCCGGCAATGCGCAGCGCGGCCTCCTGGCCATAGGCCTCGCCAAAGCGCTTCACACTGCGCACCACGACGCCCTGCGGCCCCTCGCCCGAGAACGCCTGCACGGCAAACGGCGTGCCCATGCCGTCCAGCGCCAGCGAAACCATCAGCAGCGCTTCGCGCGCCACGTCGATCACGCGCCGCCCCGGCGACAGCCAGGCATCGGTCGAGCCGCTGACGTCGATCAGCACCAGCACGGCCAGGTCGCGCCGCTGCCGGCGCTCGCTGCGATACAGACGCTGCGCCAGCGGCAGGCCGGCGGCGAAGTCGGCGCGTGCCTCGATGCAGGCCTCCAGATCGATGTCGTCGCCGTCCAGCTGGCGGCGCACGGGCACACGCCGGCTACGCAGCAGTTCGAAGCGCCGGCGCACCTCGTGCAGCCGGCCGCGGTGCGCCTGCAGCGTCTGCTCCAGCCACTCGGGCGCACCGGGCACGGCGGCGCGCAGGCGCACCGTCGCGCCGTGCGGCAGGTAGGTGCCGGTGCGCCAGTCCCACTCCGGGTAGGGCAGCGCGTCGTCGGCGGCTGCGGTGTCGGCGGCCGCCGTGCCGGCACGGCGCGCCAGCGCCTCGGGCGGGTCGTCGGACAGCAGCACCTCCTTGGGCCGGCCGGCGGTGGCCACCAGGCGCGCCTCCGGCAGCTCGGACAGCGCGTCGGCGAACTCCTCGGCCGCCGTGTCGCTGTCACGGTCGGTAGGGCGCTGCAGGCCCATGGGGTCGGCCGCCTGTTCGTGCGGCTGCGCGGTTTGCACCATCCACGCGCCGGGCTGGCCCTCATCATCGTCCTCGTCCTCCAGCGCGTCACGCACCTGCGGGCGACGGGCCAGGCGGGCAGCGCGGGTCGGAGCGCCAGGGCCCTCGACGTCTTCCTGCGCTCCAGCCGTGCCGTGCACCCTGGGCGCGCTGGCAGCGGGGCGCAGTTCGCCCAGCCAGGCGTCGGCCACCAGCCAGCGCTGCTGGCGCACGGGCGTGCCAGGCGGGCGCAGCCGTGGCGCCAGCGCCAGCGCGCGCGCGCGTACCTGGGTCACGTCAGCCGGCAGCGCGAGCAGCACTTCGTCTGCGCCGGCAGCGCCCGTGGGCAGATCCACGGCAGCCAGGCGCAATGGCTGGTCGGCGGATGAGCGCAGCAGTGCCTGTAACAGCGCCTCCAGCGGGCGCAGGTGCGTTGCCAGCTGGGTCCTGTGCGGACGCTGCGCCAGGGCCTGGGCGCGCAGCCGTGCCAGCGCGGCGCCCAGCCCGGGAAGGTGGTGCAGCAGCGCGTGGTCGGCGGCATGCGCCTCTAGCAAGGTCAGCAGCGCACGCTCCAGCGGGTCACGCAGATCGCGCAGATGGCGGGCCGCGCCGCGCTGGGCGCGCAGGCCGTGCACCAGCGCCAGGATGCGGTAGTCACCGGCAGCGGCATCCGGCCCAGCGTCGGCCGGCAGCTGCGGCGGCAGCCACAGGTTGGCGCCGTCGGTCGCCGGCAGGGGGCGGGTGGACGGCGGCGGCTCGCCGCGCTGCAGCCAGCGCGACAGGAAGGTGGGCGGTGCCGGCAGCTGGGCCGGGCGCAGGCGCAGGCCCGGGCCGAGGGCAGCGGCCAGCAGCAGATCGAGCCGCGGCGCCACGTCGGCCAGCAGCAGCACCGGCGGGCCGGGCGGCGGCGGGCGATGGCGGCGCCACAGCCGCTGCGCATAAACGGTGGCGTGGCGAGCGACATCGGTGATGACGTCTTCGGCTTCAGCCATGGTGCTTCATGGGGAAAAAAGCGATCACCGCTGTGACGTTCAAAGGGCCTTTGGCCACCATTTTCGATAGCTTCACGGCCCGCGCGCGCCGTTCTTTCCGCGCGTTTCTGAAACGGCGGGCTCCGGCCCACGCAGGCGCGCACCGTGCCTGCCGAAGGATAGCGGACGTGGGGTGGAGCGCTGCCCTGCCTTGTCCTTTCCTGCAGGCGTTGCGTGCCGGGGCCGGAGACCGCCAGGCAGCCGCAGGGCAGTGCACCGCTCACACAAACGTCGCATCCACCAGGTCACGCATGGCAGCCGCCAGCGCGGCATCATCGGACAGAGGCGCGACGATGGCGTGCACGCAGGCCCGCCGCAGCTCGACGCCGCGCACCGCCAGCTGCGCTGTAGCGACCAGCAGCCGCGTGCTGGGCACCTCGGCCAGGCCGCGGTCGTGCAGCGCGCGCAGGCGCCCGGCCAGCTGCACCAGCGCACGCGCATCGGGCTCGGCGATACCGCTTTCGCGCACGACGATGCGCGCCTCGGCCTCGGGCGCAGGAAAATCGAAGTCCAGCGCCACGAAGCGCTGGCGCGTGCTGGGTTTCAGGTCCTTCAGCATGCGCTGGTAGCCGGGGTTGTACGACACCACCAGGCCGAAGCCGGGCGCGGCCTGCAGCAGCTCGCCGGTCTTGTCGATGGGCAGCTGGCGGCGGTGGTCGGTCAGCGGGTGCAGCACCACCACGGTGTCCTGGCGCGCCTCGACCACCTCGTCCAGGTAGCACAGGGCGCCTTCGCGCACGGCGCGGGTCAGCGGTCCGTCCTGCCACACCGTACCGTCGTGGGTGATGAGAAAGCGCCCGATCAGGTCGCTCGCGCTCAGGTCGTCGTGGCAGGAGATGGTGATGAGCGGACGCCCCAGGCGCCACGCCATGTGCTCGACGAAACGCGTCTTGCCGCAGCCCGTGGGTCCCTTGAGCATCACCGCCAGCCCCTGCGCGTGGCACTGGGCGAAGACTTCGACCTCGTCGGCGCCGGGCAGGTAGTAAGGCTCGGACGCGGCATCCGGGTGGATGCCGCCCGCGGGCTGCTGCTGCGAGAAGGTGGCCGCGTCCACCACGCGTCAGGCCACCGCCGCGGCGGGCCGGGCCGGCACGGGGCGCGGCGCCGGGTCGTCGGTGCGCACTTCCATGCGCAGCGGGTAGCGGAAGAAGTCGATGATGAACAGCGCCACGCCCACGGCGAAGATGGAGGCAGTGATGATCAGCATGACGAAGTGCACCTGAATCTTGAGCTGCGCGTCCAGGTAGCCCATCCCCATGATGCGCTCCAGGTACACCTGCCCGATGCCCGCGGTGGCGAACGACAGCGTCATGCCGAACATGCCGGCCAGCTGCATCCAGAAGGCCGTGTAGCCCATGGAGGTGCCCTCCTCCGGACGGCGCGTGAACGATGGCAGGGCGTAGCTGATCATGGCCATGACGATCATGGCGTAGGCGCCATAGAAGGCCGCGTGGCCGTGCATGGCGGTGATCAGGGTGCCGTGCGTCCACTTGTTCACGCTCGGGAAGGTGTGGGCCAGGCCCAGCAGGCCTGCGCCGAACATGGTGTAGACGGCGCTGCCCACCGTCCAGTGCAGGGCCAGCTTGTTCGGGTGCGCCAGCCCCGAGCGGCGCATGGCGTAGTAGGCGTACATGGCCATGCCGACCAGGGCCGCCGGCTCCAGTGCACTGAACACGCCGCCGATGGGCAGCCAGTACGCCGGGACGCCGACCCAGTAGTAGTGGTGCGCCGTGCCCAGGATGCCGGCGATGAACACCAGGCCGACGATGACGTACAGCCACTTTTCCATCACCTCGCGATCGGCGCCGGACAGGCGGATCAGCAGGTAGGCCAGGAAGCCGCCCTGGATCATCTCCCACACGCCCTCCACCCACAGGTGGATGGTCCACCAGCGGTAAAAGATGGACACCGTGTAGTTGTGGTACTCCAGCAGCGCCGGCACATACAGCACCGCAGCCAAACCCAGTCCGCCCAGCAGCACGCCCTCGGGCGTGGTGAAGCGGCCAGACTTCCTGATCGTCATGCCGATGTTGTAGAGGAAGATCAGCATGGCGACGACGATGGCCAGCTTGGACGGCAGCGGCTGCTCCAACAGTTTGTTGCCGGTGCCGTAGCGGAACAGGTAGCCAATCACCGTGGCCACGCCCATCACCACCCAGATCACGAGCTGGATGTAGGCCAGCTTGACGCTGTAGAGCTCGGTGCGCGACTCGTCGGGCACCATCCAGTAGGTGGCTCCCATGAAGCCGCAGATCACCCAGACGATCAGCACGTTGGTGTGGATCATCTTGGTTACGTCGAACGGCAGGATGTACAGCAGCGGGTCCGGCCCCAGGTACTTGGTGGCCGACAGCAGGCCGAAGACGATCTGCAGGCCGAACAGCGCGACGGCGACGGCGAAATACCAGTAGGCGACGGATTGGGATTTGTATCTCATGGTGGGCTCCGGCGTCGGTCGTTCACTTCAGGGACATCAGGTAGGCCACGAGCTGGTCGATCTGCTCGGGCGTGAGGTCCTTGGCGTAGGTGGTCGGCATGAAGGAGGTGCCGTCGGCCGAGTACATGGGCCCGGGCACCAGGTGCGCGCTGGGCTCCACGATGGACTCGTGCAGGTAACCCTCCACATCCTTGGCCTTGCCCTTGTAGTCCTGCGAGGCCAGCAGGGCCTCGGTGCGACCCTTGACGCCAGCCAGCGACGGGCCGGCCATGTTCACGCCCGGGGCGGTCGAGTGGCAGGCGGTGCAGGCTGGCGTGGCAGTGCGGAACACCCGCTCGCCCAGGGCGATGGGATTCTCGTCGCCGGCGAGCGGCCGCGCGCCCGGCGGCGGCTCGATGCCGCCGCGCTCGACCTTGGCGCCGCTGGTCTGCTGCTCCACGCTGCGGTCGCTGCCGGGCAGCGCCGCTCCGGTGACCAGAATGGGCCGCGGCGGCCAGCCCTGGTTGTCCACGTTGCTGACCCAGTCGAAAAAGGCGATCAGGCCAGCGATGTCATCGTCGCTGAGGTCCTGCTTGGGCATCAGGCGCCGGTGGCGCTGCTCGTCGTAGAACTTGGACGGGTCCTTCAGATAGGCCGTGAGGTAAGCTTCGCCACGCAGCTTGGTGATCTTGGTCAGGTCGGGCGCGTAGTAGGCGCCTTCGCCGAAGAGCGTGTGGCAGTTGATGCAGTTGTTCTTGTGCCAGACGTTCTTGCCGTGCGTCACGGCGGGCGTGATGGACTCGGCGTTGGTCAGGCGGTCGAACTGGCGGTGGCTGTCCAGGGTCAGCCCGATGAAGGCCGCAGCCGACAGGGCGGTGGCGACGATGGCGAAAAGCCGGGTCTGGCGCTTGTTCATGGTGTGGCCTCCCTGCCTTCAGACGCTGATGCCGGTCCAGTAGGTGATGGCCATGGTGCCGGCGTAGACCATGGCCACCGCCATGAGCAGCACCACCACCAGCGCAAAAATTTTCAAGGGGGCGTACCAAGCGTGCATCGTGGACCTCCGGTTGTTCTTGTCTGAGCCGGTGCCTTGCACACCGAGCCTTACGCGGCATTGTTGGACCTGGGGCCCGCCAGCCCTTGTCGGACAAGCGCCCATGCCCTGTGGGACGTGGCTGACAGGCGCCATGCGCGACAATCGGCGAGTGCCCTCCTCCGACATCATCCAGACCATCCTGATCTACGCCCTGCCCGTGCTGTTCTCCATCACGGTGCATGAGGCCGCGCACGGCTACGTGGCGCGCTATTTCGGCGACAACACGGCCTACATGCTGGGGCGCATGACGCTCAACCCCATCAAGCACATCGACCCCATCGGCACCATCCTGATGCCGCTGCTGCTGTACTTCTCCACCTCGGGCGCCTTCGTCTTCGGCTATGCCAAGCCGGTGCCGGTCAATTTCGGCAACCTGCGGCACCCCAAGCGCGACATGGTCTGGGTGGCGCTGGCCGGGCCGGCCTCCAACTTCGTGCAGGCCATTGCCTGGGCGCTGCTGCTGGTGGCGCTGGTGGCCGCGGGTGTGGAAGAGCCCTTCTTCACGCAGATGGCCCGCGCCGGCATCCTGGTCAACCTGGTCATGTGGGCCTTCAACCTGTTCCCGCTACCGCCGCTCGATGGCGGGCGCGTGCTGGCCGGCCTACTGCCCATGCGCCAGGCGATGTGGCTGTCGCGCATCGAGCCCTACGGCTTTTTCATCGTGCTGGCGCTGGTGCTGGCCGGCGTGGTGGGCTCGCTGTGGCTGCGCCCGCTGATGTCGCTGGGCTACGAAGCCATCAACCTGCTGCTGACCCCCTTCGTCGCGCTGCTGCGCTGACCCCCTCCCTGTCCTGATCCATGCAAGAACCCACGCGCTTTCTCACCGGCATCACCCCTTCGGGCACCCCGCACCTGGGCAATTTCGTCGGCTCCATCCGCCCCTCCGTGGCCGCCAGCCGCTCGGGCGGCGTGGAGAGCTATTACTTCCTGGCCGACTACCACGCCCTCATCAAGTGCCAGGAGCCCGAGCGCGTGAACCGCTCCACGCTAGAGATCGCCGCCAGCTGGCTGGCCGCCGGGCTGGACCCGCAGCACGTCACCTTCTACCGCCAGTCCGACATCCCCGAGATCCCCGAGCTGCACTGGCTGCTGACCTGCGTGACCGGCAAGGGCCTGCTCAACCGCGCCCACGCCTACAAGGCCGCGCAGGACAAGAACCACGAAGCCGGCCGCGACGGCGACGACGGGGTGTCCGCCGGCCTGTTCATGTACCCGGTGCTCATGGCCGCCGACATCCTGCTGTTCAACGCCCACCACGTGCCCGTGGGCCGGGACCAGGTGCAGCACATCGAGATGGCGCGCGACATGGCATCCAGCTTCAACCACCTGTACGGCAGCCACTTCACGCTGCCCGAGGCGGCCATAGAGGACAACGTGGCCCTGCTCGCCGGCCTGGACGGGCGCAAGATGAGCAAGAGCTACGACAACACCATCCCGCTGTTCACCCCGCGCGAACAGCTGAAGAAGCTGATTGGCTCCATCGTCACCGACTCGCGCGCGCCGGGCGAGCCCAAGCAGGTCGAGGGCTCGGCCCTGTTCCAGATCTACCAGGCCTTCGCCACGCCCGAGGAAACGGACGCCATGCGCCGCGCTTACGCCGGCGGCATCGCCTGGGGCGAGGCCAAGCAGCAGCTGTTCGAGCGCATCGACCGCGAGATCGCGCCCATGCGCGCGCGCTACGACGACCTGATGGCCCACCCCGAGAAGGTCGAGGCCGTGCTGCAGCAAGGTGCCCAGCGCGCCCGCGCCCAGGCCCAGCCCTTCCTGCAGCGCCTGCGCGCCGCCGTCGGCCTGCGCCCCTTGAGCGCGGCCATCGCCACGCCGCTGCCCAAGACCAAGCCGGCCGCTGCTGCCGCCCTGCCCAGCTTCAAGCAGTACCGCGAAAAGGACGGCCGCTTTTACTTCAAGCTGGTGGCCGCCGACGGCCGTGTGCTGCTGCAAAGCACCGGCTTCGAGGCCCCGCGCGAGGCCGGCCAAGCCATCGCCCGGCTGCAGGCCGAGCCCGACGCCCTGGCGCAGCTGGCCGGCCAGCTGGCACCCGTGGAGGGCGTGCAGCCCGGCGAGGCCGCCGCGGCGCTGCGGGCCCTGGCCGCGGCCAGGGACGAATGAAGACTATCAAAACAATAGCTACTTGCGCTTGACTGGCAAGGGCTAGAGGCCGAAAACACCAATAATCGCAGAAGGGAGCACGGGCATGCGCATCGCCGCAGTGGACGACGACACGCTACAGCTGGAGCTGTTCACGCACGCACTGGGCGCGATGGGCCATGCCTGCCACACCTTCGCCACCGGGGCGGCGCTGCTCAAGTCGCTGCGCCGCGAAACCTACGACCTGCTCATCGTCGACTGGCAGCTGCCCGACACCAGCGGCCCGGACATCGTTCGCCAGGTGCGCCAGCAGCTGGCGCCGCAGCTGCCCATCCTCTTCGTCACCCATCGTCAGGAAGAAGCCGACATCGTCGAGGGCCTGGCCTGCGGCGCCGACGACTTCATGACCAAGCCCGTGCGCGTGGCCGAGCTGGGCGCGCGCGTCGGCGCCCTGCTGCGCCGTGCCTACCCGCCAGCCACCGGCGGGCCCCTGGAGTTCGGCCGCTACCGCTTCCTGCCCGAGACGCACGAGCTGCTGATGGACGGTCAGCCCGTGGCGCTGAAGGCGCGCGAATACGAGCTGGCGCTGTTTCTGTTCCAGAACCTGGGCCGGCTGCTGTCGCGCGACCACCTGCGCGAGGCCATCTGGGGGCACAGCGCCGAGGTCATCTCGCGCTCGCTGGACACCCACATCTCGCGCTTGCGCACCGTGCTGGACCTGCGCCCGGCCAGCGGCTTCGCCATCACCTCGGTGTACGGCGTGGGCTATCGCTTCGAGGCCGTCAAGCCCCTGGACGCCCCCCAGGAAGCCCTTGCCCATGACAACAACGACAACGACTAGTCCAGCCCTGCGCCGCCTGCTGCCCTGGGCGCTGCTGCTGGCGCTGCCAGGCCCGGCCCTTGCCCAGCCCGCCAGCGCCATCGAGCACACCGTGCGCCCCGGCGACACGCTGCAGGCCTTGGCCACTCACTACCTGGGTGACGCCCGGCTGTGGCCCGGACTGCAGCAGGAAAACCACGTGGCCGACCCGCGCCGGCTGCGGCCCGGCTCGCGGCTGCGCATCCCCCTGCACCTGCTGCCCGCGGGCAGCGCAGAGGTGGCTTTCGCGCAGGGCGACGTGCGCGTGCAGCTGCCCGGGGGCCAGCCCCAGGCGCCCCGGCCCGGCCAGCCCCTGCCCGAGGGCGCACGCGTGCAGGCCGGCACCGATTCCTTCATCACCGTGCGGCTGGCCGACGGCACGCTGGTGCGCGTGCAGGCCGACTCGCAGGTGCAGATCGAGCAGCTGCGCCGGCGCGGTCGGGCTGGCGATGCGCAGTCCGTGCTGCAGCTGGAGCGCGGCAGCGTCGAGCCCAGCGTGCCGCCGCAGCCACCGCAGCGCCAGCGCCGCTTCGAGATCCGCACCCCGTCAGCCAGTACCGCCGTGCGCGGCACGCGTTTCCTGGTCGAGCTGGCGCCGGACGGGCGCACGCTGGCCGCCGTGACCGAGGGCGCGCTGGCCGTGGCGCCCGGCACGGCGGATGCAGACGCAAGTGCCCAGGTGGTCTCCCAGGGCCACGGCGTGGTCGTGTCTGCGGCTGGCGCCGTAGGCGCGCCCGCTCCGTTGCTGCCCGCGCCCGCCCTGGACGCGCTACCGGCCACGCTGGAGGACGCCGACTTCCTCACGCTGGCGCTGGCGCCGGTGCCAGGCGCCGCGGCCTACCAGGTGCAGGTGGCGCGCGACGCGCAGTTCGCCGCCATCGTGCGCAGCGTCACCGCGCCCGGCCCGCAAGTGCGCCTGCCGGCCGTCCCGGATGGCGACTATTACTTGGCCGCCCGCGCCATGGATGCCGCCGGCCTGCCCGGCCAGCGGGCGCAGCGCGCCGTGCGCGTGAAGGCGCATCCGGTCGCCCCGCTGGCCCAGGCGCCGCTGGGCGGCGCCACGCTGGCGCACGGCCAGGGCACGCTGGCCTGCACCCCCGTGCAGGGCGCAGCGCGCTACCGCATCCAGGTGGCGGGCGAGGCCGGTTTCGCCGCGCCGCTGCTGGACGAGACCCGCGCTGGCCAGTGCGCGCTAGCCCTGGCCACACTGGCACCCGGCCGCTACCAGTGGCGCGCGGCCAGCGTGCGCGAGCTGGCCGGCGGCGCGCTGGACCAGGGCCCCTTCGGCCCGGCCCAGCCCTTTGCCGTGGCCGAGCGACCGCCCGCCCTGGGCGCGCAGGCCATCGCCGCCAGCGAAAGCGGCAGCCGCATCAGCCTGTCCTGGCCGGGCGCCGCCGGCCAGCGCTTCAGGCTGCAGCTGGCGCCGGATGAAGCGGGCTTCGCGCATCCCCTGGTGGACGAAGAGCTGGCCGAGCCTGCCTGGGCGGCGCCGGCCCTGGCGCCCGGCAGCTACCTGGTGCGCATCCGCACGCGCGATCCGTCGGGACTGGAGAGCGCCTTCTCCACCCCGCGCCAGGTCGTGCTGCCGCCGGCCGTGCAAAGCGGCACCGGCCTGCCCATCACCTCCGCCGACGGCCGCCCGCTGTCGGCGCCCTGACGGCCTTCGCCATGCGCGGCAGGCGCGCCGCCGGCCTGCGGCGCGAATGGCTGGCGCTGTCCTTGGTGCTGCTGGCCCTGGTGGCCTGGTGGAGCAGCGGCGGCGCGCTGCGCCGGCTGGACCACCTGGTCAACGACCTGGCCATGCGCGCGCGCGCCCTGCCGGCCAGCAGCGACATCGTTCTCATTGCCATCGACGACGAGAGCATCGAGGCCATCGGCCGCTGGCCCTGGCGCCGCGCCCTGCATGCGCAGGTGCTGGCGCACATCGGTGCGCAGCAGCCGCGCGCCGTGGCGCTGGACGTGCTGTTCGGCGAGCCCGACGCCGACTACCCCGGCGACGACCTGCTGCTGGCCCAGGCCCTGCGCCGCGCGGCCCGCGTGGTGCTGCCCGTGGCCCGGCGCGGCAGCCTGGCCTCCAGCGGCGTGGACGCGCCCCTGCCCCTGCTGCGCAGCACCGCCGCCCAGCTGGGCCATGTGCAGGTGGCCCTGGACGAGGACGGCGTGGCGCGCCGCCTGTTCGGGCTGGAAGGCCCGGCGCAGGGCCCCTGGCCGCACATCGGCACGGCGCTGCTGTGCGCCGCCGGCCAGGCCCGGCCGGGCTGCCGCGGCGCCGCGGCCCCGGCGGACGGGCCCTGGGTTCGCAGCCAGCCGCGCAGCGTCACCTTCACCGGCGGCCCCACGCCGTTTGCCCGCTATTCGTATGTGGACGTGCTCAAGGGCCGGCTGCCGCCGCAGGCCCTGCGCGGCAAGTTCGTGCTGGTGGGCGCCACCGCCGTGGGCCTGGGCGACATGTTCGCCGCGCCGGCCGGGCTGCACAGCGAGCGCATCCCCGGCGTGGAATGGATCGCCCACGCGCTGCACGCCGAACTGGCTGGCGCCCACGTGCAGCCGGCCGGCAGCGGCGCCCAGCTGCTGTTCAACCTGGCGCCCGTGGCCCTGGCGTTGCTGGCCATGGTCATGCTGGGGCCGCTGGCCGGGCTGCTGGCCTGCGCCCTGCTGGCGCTGGCCGTGCTGGCGGCCATGGCACTGGCGCCGGCCCTGGGCGGCTGGCAGCTGGCCGGCACGCCGGCCCTGGCCGGCATCGCCCTGGCCTATCCGCTGTGGAGCTGGCGCCGGCTGAGCGCCGCCGCGCGCTTTTTGCAGCTGCAGATGCAGGCCCTGCAGCAGGACGTGCCCCTGCCCGGCCCGGACCGCGCATCGCTGTACAGCGACGCGCTGGAGCGGCGTATCGCCACGGTGGAGGAAGCCTCCGCCCGCCTGCGCCGGCTGCATCATTTCGTCAGTGCCAGCCTGCAGCATCTGCCCTCGCCCACCCTGGTGTGCGACGCAGGAGGCCGGGTGCTGCTGGCCAACGTTGCGGCCCAGCAGCACTTCCAGCCAGCCATCACCGTCCCGCTGCCCGGCCTGCCGGTGGAACAGCTGCTGGGTGACCTGGCTGACGCGCGCGACGGCCAGGCCTTGCCACCGCTGGTCCACTGGGCCACCGGCGACACGCCTGCACCCGGGGAGTGGCGTGATGGGCAGCACAGGCACGTGCTGCTGCTGCGCCAGCACTATTCGCTGGACGGCAGCGCCATCTGGCTTATCACCCTGGTCGACCTGTCGGACATGCGCCGCGCGCAGCGCCAGCGCGACCAAGCGCTGCACTTCATCTCGCACGACATCCGGGCCCCGGTCGCGTCCATCATCACGCTGCTGGAGATGCATCACGCCTTTCCCGGGCGCATGCCGCAGGACGAGCTGCTGGCGCGCATCGAGCGCCAGGCCCAGGCCTCGCTGACCCTGGCCCAGGACTTCGTGCGTCTGGCCAGCGCCCAGGCCGACAGCTACCGGCACGAAACCTTCGACCTGCTGCATGCGCTGCAGCAGGCCATGGAAGACGCCTGGGCCGCCGCCGCACAGTGCCAGGTGCGGCTGGGGCTGGAATCCAGCGAACGGGCCGCGCCCTTCACGGGTGACCCCGGCCGGGTGCAGCGCGCCATTACCAACGTGTTGGGCAATGCGCTGAAGTTCAGTCCCAGGGGCGCCACCGTGCACTGCACGCTGCGGGCACAGGAGGGCTTCTGGTGCGTCGGCATACGGGACGAAGGTCCGGGCATGGGCCCGCAGCAGCAGGAGCAGATCTTCGAGCCCTTCAACCGCCTGCCGGGCCAGCCGGAGGCGGGCAGTGCGCGGACCGAGGGCGTGGGGCTGGGCCTGGCCTTCGTACGTACCGTGGTGCTGCGCCACGGCGGGCGGGTGCAGGTGGCAAGCCGCCCGGGCGCAGGCGCACAGTTCCAGCTATGGCTACCGCAGGTGGCAAAGGCAAAGGCGGCGTCGGCACAAGGCCTTACGCCGCCTTCATTCCTCTAAGGGGCTAAGCCCGATCAGCGGGACTTGCTGCTGCCGCTGCTGTCGTGGCTGCCAGAGCTGCTGGAGCCGGTGCTACCAGAACCGCCCGAGCTGCCGGTGCTGCCCGAGCCGCTCTTGTCATTGCCATGGGCACTGCTGGTGCCGTGTCCCGTGGTGTTGTTGTCGCTCTGGCTGCGCGAGCTGCGCCAGTTGTTGAAATCCTCCGAGAACTTCTTGTAGCGCTCACCGCGCCAGCTCTCGTAGTCGTTGTCCAGGTTGCGCAGCTGCTCGCTGCGCCACTGCTGGTACTCGGGATCGTCATGGTGGCGCGAGCGCTGCTGGCTACCCCCTTCGCTGAAGCGGCTGGAGTCGCCGTAGAAGCCGCCCGACTGCTCGGCATGGCTGCGACCGTAGCCACCTTGACCGCCGGGGCCGTAGGTGCCGCCGCGCTGGCCGCCGCCATAGCTGCCGCTGTATTGGCCGCTCTGGCCGCCATAGCTTCCTTGGTCGCCATAGCCGCCTTGGCCACCGTAGCCACCGCCTTGACCGCCGTAGCCGCCCTGGCCACCGTAGCCACCGCCTTGACCGCCGTAGCCGCCCTGGCCGCCGTAGCCACCGCCTTGACCGCCGTAGCCGCCCTGGCCGCCGTAGCCGCCCTGACCGCCACCGTAGCCGCCGCGCTGGCCCCCATATTGGTTGTCGCCTCGGTAGTCGTTGTGCTGACCACCCCCGAAACCACCGTACTGGCTGCCGCCGTATTGGCCACCGCCATAGCCGCCGTACTGGCTGGTGCCGTAACCGCCGCCCTGCTGGCCTTGGCGCTCATGCCCGCCGTAGCCACCCTGGCCGCCATAGCCCTGACCACCACCATAGTGTTGGGACTGGTCGGAAGAGCCGTGTGAACGCATGTCGCCACCACCCTGCCCCCGGCCGGAGCCTTCGTTGCGATAGCCGTAGCGCTCGTCGTCATAGCTGCGCCCCTGGCGGGCTTGGTTGTTGTCGTCACCGTAATCACGTTGAGCCATTGCAATCTCCCAAAAAAGCTGCTTCGAAAATCATCGGCGCGTGGGGCGAATTCCCCTCGCGGCCACTCATATTCGAAGCCGCACTACGTGACTTACGTAGGCTTTAACTGACACGCGCGTCATCCTGCCACCAGTTATTCGACCCCTGCTGTAGGCGTCCACTTTTCAGCAAGCAACATCTAAAGGTGTTTTCCTACATGCGGGCAGGCATTGGCTTTATCGCCCCTCCAAGGGAGGTGCTGATAATTGAAAGCCATAGCGTAAAAAGCTTCCATTTTTTTCAATACGCCATTTATTGAAATACTTGTATCAATATCTTTTCAAGTATATCCGAAGATGAATATCCCTTCCCTGCCACCCCAGCCCTCCAATCCTTATCAAGAAGAGGATGGAAGAACCCAACAACCCGCTCCAGCGAGCATTCCGGAAGACCCTGGGGAAATAAAACCTTCCTTTCCCCGGCCCTATCCAGAAAATCCTGTCCCAAGCCCGGACAAGCTCCAGTCTTGAACTCTCTTTTTATCTTCTCGGGATAACCAATCCATGACGGAACCAAGAATGACCTCCCCCAGCTCTACCCGCCCCTGGGCAAAAACGGTCATGAAAGCGCAAGACTTCAGCCATGACTGGGACAACTACGTGACCATCAAGGTCAAGAGCATCAGGGCTGTTGCGCTGTCCGGCCTGCACACGTTCACGGAAGACAATTACAGCGTCCCCCAGGCCGTGGGATTCATTGAACTGCTGGGTTCGCGCGCAGGAGCGCTGCGCACGGCGCTGAGGATAGGTTTTTCCAAGGAAAGCGATCTACCGCCTCCCAGCTTTGAGCTGTACGAATCCATTGCGCTGGGGACGCTGACCTTACCGGCGGACTGCTTCAGCGCCATTCTCCAGTTCATCAACTGCCCTTCGGCGCACTTCCGCATCGGCGGCGACGGCAGCCTCAATGCCGTGGCCACGGAGGCGCCCCTGCTCCAAAGCGGCCTGCCACAGACAGCCCCAACTGCATCCTGAGCAGGCGCTCACATCCGGACGGCCGGCGTGTTCAGGCTGCCCCGCTGGTGCCCGTCTGTGACTGCTTTTCCTCACCCGCCGCCAGCACCTCACCGGCGGGGACCAGTACCAGGTGGTCGTTGCTAAAGGTGGGAATGAATCCGAGCTGCCCGCGAATTTTGTAGAACGGGGTGGAGTACTTCTCCAGCATGGCGGCCGTGACCTTGTCAAAAAACGCCTGAGGCACCTTGTCGTTGGTGCTGCCGCTTTCCATTTGATTCCAGCGCACGCGCCATTTTCCCTGGGCACGCTGCACGCCAATGCGGGCGTGCTCCTCCAGGCAATGGCAACCTTCACGAATGAAAATCGTGAGGCCAAAGTAAACATAGCCGTCGTCGCCCACCTGCAGGCGCGGCGAAAGCGTGGTGCCTTCAGATGCCAGCCGCTCCAGGCGCTCATCCATTTTGTAAAACTCCACATCGGTGGATTTGGCGCCCAGGTAGCTTATGTATTCAATACGTAGCCGCTCGCCGAAAATCCGGCATTCCTCCTTGTATTGTTCGAAATCACGACACCAGGCGATAGCCTTGCTGCGCAGATTGTCAAAAGGGCTCATTTTCTTTTTCTCCTGGGTTGTCATGAATTTTCAGCCTGATGCGTCTTGCAACACAGGCCACGGGGAGCAACACATTCCATTTGCCAACGCTGTCCAAGGCATGGCTGTAGCTGCAGGGTTCCAGGGTTGCCAATCACAGTTCCTGGCCACCCGGCCCGATTTCAAGCTTCCATTGCACCGCCTCCATCAATCGAGCGCGTCCGACACGGTGCACGGGGAGCGGCTGGTCGAATGCCACTACACCTTAGCGGGAGTTTGACCATGATGAATGCCTATCAGCGCAGCAATGACAAGCCATTGAAACCCAGGGCGCTCAAGCGCCTGCGCCAGCAGGAAGCCATGCAGGCTAATCAGCGCCGGCCCCTGCAGTTTCCCCAGCCCGAGCCACCCCTGTGGAAGCCGCTGGGCTAGTCAGCCGGCGCATCCCGCTTCTTTCTTCCATTGTCCTGAAAGAGACCGACCCATGAAATCCTCCTCCAGTTCCGACGCTGCCGACAAGCAGCGCAAGCTGCAGCAGCAGCAAGACAGAAAAACTGCCCAGGCGGGCAAAGCAGACAAGGACGAGAAGGCCCAGCCCGCCCCAGGACCGGGCCGCAGCGAGCCCGCACCGCCCATGCCACGCCAGCACCTGGACAAGCCGGGCGTGCAGCGCGACATGGAGTTGCAGCCGCGCTTTCAGGCACCGCACTACCAGGGCAGCGGCAAGCTCAAGGGGATGGCGGCGCTCATCACTGGAGGCGACTCGGGCATAGGCCGAGCCGTTGCCGTGCTGTTCGCCCGCGAGGGAGCGGATGTGGCGATCGCCTATCTCGATGAACACGAAGACGCCCGGGACACCTGCAAGCTGATCGAAGCCGAGGGCGGACGCAGCCTGGCCATTGCCGGCGATGTGAAGGACGCGAAGTTCTGCGCCAGTGCCGTGCAGGCCACTCTCAAGGCTTTCGGCAAGCTCAACGTGCTGGTGAACAACGCCGCCTTCCAGGAACACGCAGCGTCGCTGGAGGAGCTGAGCGAAGAGCGTTTCGACGAAACCTTCCGCACCAACATTTATGGCTACTTCCACATGGCCCGAGCCGCGCTGCCACACCTGCAGCGGGGCGACGCCATCGTCAATACCGGCTCGGTTACCGGGCTGCGCGGCAGCAAGAAGCTGCTGGACTACTCGGCCACCAAGGGAGCCATTCACGCTTTCACCAAGGCCCTGGCGCAGAACGTGGTGGACAGGGGCATCCGGGTGAACGCCGTGGCGCCCGGCCCCGTGTGGACTCCGCTGAACCCCGCCGACCAGCCGCCGGAAGACATCGTGGAATTCGGCGCCAGCACGCAGATGGGCCGGCCCGCCCAGCCGGAAGAGATCGCCCCGGCCTACGTCTTCCTGGCGGCACCCAGCTGCTCCAGCTACATCACCGGCATCGTCCTGCCCATCACGGGCAACGCGGGCGACGGCGCCTGACGCAATCGCTGAACGCATGAAAAAGCCGAAGGTCCCTGAGGGACCTTCGGCTGCTTTACAAGCATGATCGCTTAGCGGTCGTTCTTGTGGCTCTGTGCACCGGCGCGTGCGTGCTGCTCGATGGAGCCGCCGCGGGTGTTGCCGGAGTTGGAGTTGGAGTTGTTGGATTGGTTGCTGTTGGACGAGCCGCGGCTGTTGTCCGAGCCCTGCGAAGAGGAGCCCTGGCCACCGTGGCTCTTGGCACCTGCCTCACGTGCTTCCTGCGAGTTGAACTCGTGGGCATTGCCCGAAGCGTGCGCGGCACGGCCACCCTCGGCAGCGATCTCACGCTGGCGATCACGGTCCATCGAAGCAAAGCCCCGGTTGCTGTTGGACTGGTTGCTGTTGTTGGACTGGTTGTGGCCGCCTTGGTTACCACCCTGGTTGCTTTGGTTGCTCTGGCCGCTGTTGCTGTTCGAGTACTGGTTGTGGCCTTGGGGATTGTTGTTGGGCATTGCGATCTCCTATGGATTTCCAAACAAAGAAGCATGCTGGCGAATTCCAACGTGCGGCCTTGAATTTGCGCCGCAGCCCCAGGCCATCCGGTAATCCCCGTCCGACACGACGGTAGGCGCCCCACGCTAGCGGGTAACAAGATGCCGCCTCGTATTGCCAGACCCATCGCAGGCGTGCGCATCTGGGGTGGACTGTCACAGGATTTAAATGAAATATGCCTGCAGCGCTTTACCAACAAGCGCTAAAAGCTATCAATTCAGGAGCAAAATCCCAACCGATGCAGTGGCTTGCCCAGGCCGCGCATCCAGAAAAAACGCCCGGTAGCTTGCGGGCTACCGGGCGTCGTTCGTGGCGGAGAGGGTGGGATTCGAACCCACGGTACGCTTGCACGTACGCCTGATTTCGAGTCAGGTACATTCGACCACTCTGCCACCTCTCCTGTGTGTCGAAGCCGGCGATTGTAGCAGCAGTTTCTGGCCTGCCAGAGCGGGCGGGCCGGGCGCCGCCCGGTCGATCTAGCGCCCGCGGACGTACTGGTCGCGAGCCTTGACGGCCAGGTCTGCGTAGTTGGAAAACATGCCGTCCATGCCCAGGTCCAGATAGCGGCGGTACTGCGCGGCAGCCGCGTCGGCTTCGGCCTGCGCAAAGGTCCAGCCGTGCACCTTCAGTCCGGCAGCGCGGGCCTGGTCGATGTAGGGCTTGGTGACCGGATAGGCGCGGTAGTGGATGGAGACTCCCACGCCCTGGGCGAAGCTGGCCACGTCCTGGAAGGTCAGTAGTCGCGGCTCGGGCCCCCGGGTGCCTATTCCCAGGCGCGCCACGCCATCGTCGCCCATGACGGCGGCCCCCAGCAGGAAGTGCGGCAGGGGTTTGCCCCGGGCCTGCTCCTTGGCATGCATGCTGCGCAGTGTCTCGTCGCTGAAGGACTGGATGAACACCTTGCTGTGGGCGTCATAGCCGCTTTGCGCCAGCGATTGCAGGATGGCGTCTTCCATCGCCGGATCTGCCTGCTTGGCTTCCGGGTAGATGCCCACCTCGCGGCCGACCAGCGATGGCGAGGACTGCACCAGGCGGATCACCTCGTCGAAGGTGGGAATGCTCCAGGGGTTGGCCGCGCTGGGCGTGAAGCCGGGGTAGCTGGTCTTGCCCGTGCCCGTGGGCTTCACCGTCAGCGTCTTGATCTCCGCCAGCGTGAAATCGGCCACCTTGTAGCCCCCGTTGCGCGGGGCGAACAGCGTTGCCGCATCGGTGGTGCGCCCCAGCGTCTCGTCGTGCATGGCCACCAGCACTCCGTCGCGGGTCAGCTGCAGGTCGGGCTCGATGTAGTCCGCGCCCATGCGCATGGCCAGCTCATAGCCGCCCAGGGTGTGCTCGGGCAGATAGCCGCTGGCGCCCCGATGGGCGATGACGATGGGGCGGGAATCACCCCGCCCACGGCCCCCACTAACGCACGCGGAGAGGCCAGTGACAGCCAGCAGCGAGAAAACGGCCCGTCGCTTCATACGAATCTCTCCGGTTTTCGGTACAGAAAACCATTGTGGACAGCCAGGCGGTCTGTGTGGAGCTGCCCACCTGGCTGCGCGCCGCTCAGGGCGTCAGCACCGCCAGCCCACCCAGGTAGGGCCGCAGCACCTCGGGAACGGTGACGCTGCCGTCTTCGTTCTGGTAGTTCTCCAGCACCGCCACCAGCGTGCGGCCCACAGCCAGGCCCGAGCCGTTCAGTGTGTGTACCAGCTCGTTCTTGCCCTGGGCATTCTTGAAGCGCGCCTGCATGCGGCGGGCCTGAAAGGCCTCGCAGTTGCTGACCGAACTGATCTCGCGGTAGGTGCCCTGGGCGGGCAGCCACACCTCCAGGTCGTAGGTCTTGGCGGCGCCAAAGCCCATGTCGCCGGTGGACAGGCTCATCACCCGGTAGGGCAGGCCCAGCCTTTGCAGCACCGCCTCGGCGTGGCCGACCATCTCCTCCAACGCCTGGTAGCTCTGCTGCGGATGCACGATCTGCACCATCTCCACCTTGTCGAACTGGTGCTGGCGGATCATGCCGCGCGTGTCGCGGCCGTAGCTGCCGGCCTCGGAGCGAAAGCACGGCGTGTGCGCCGTCAGCCGCAGCGGCAGCTCGGCTTCGGTCAGCACCTGGCCGCGCACCATGTTGGTCAGCGGCACCTCGCTGGTGGGGATCAGGTACAGGGCCGCGTCGTCCGGCACAGGCTCGCCCTCCTGCCCGCCCTTCTTGGCGGCGAACAGGTCGCCCTCGAACTTGGGCAGCTGGCCCGTGCCCTTGAGCGACTCGGCATTGACGATGTAGGGCACGTAGCACTCGGTGTAGCCGTGTTCCAGCGTCTGCACATCCAGCATGAACTGCGCCAGGGCGCGGTGCAGACGGGCGATATGCCCCTTCATGACGGTGAAGCGCGAGCCCGACAGCTTCACGCCCATATCGAAGTCCAGGCCCAGCGGCTCGCCCAGGTCCACATGGTCGCGCACGGGAAAGCCGTACTCGCGCGGCTGGCCCCAGCGGCGCACCTCGACGTTGGCCGATTCGTCCGCACCCACGGGCACGCTCTCGTGCGGCAGATTGGGCACGGCAGTCAGCATGGCCTGCAGCTCGACTTGGATCTGCTCCAGCCGTGCGGCCGATCCGTCCAGCTCGTCCTTCAAGGCCGCCACCTGGGCCTTGGCGGCCTCGGCCGCGTCCTTCTCGCCCTTGCCCATCAGCGCGCCGATCTGCTTGGACAGCTGGTTGCGCTGGGCCTGCAGCTCCTCGGTGCGGGTCTGGATGGACTTGCGCTCACCCTCCAGGCTCTGGAAGGCCTCCACGTTCAGGAAGGGCTGGGGGCTCTTGCGGGTTTCCAGCCGGGCCACGGCTGCGGGCAGGTCTTTGCGAAGGAGGAGGATATCGAGCATAGCCCGCGATTTTAGGATGCCGCCCGCACCCTTCAGCCGTGCCCGCCGCTGCCGATACCATCGGTGGATCCAAGCAGGCGAAGGAGTCAGGCGATGTTTTTCGTGTTCGGCCCTTCGGGGCAGATGTACCGCGGCGGGCCGGAGCAGCTGTCGCAGGTCGCGCCCGTGCGGCGGGTGCAGCGCCCGCAGGCCCTGCGCACCCGTCCGGCGGACGTGCAGGCTCAAGAAAAGCCCCCCGCGCCCGCGCCGGCCCCGGCGCAGCCCTCCATGCCGCTGCGGGTGCTGGACGCCGTATCGGCCTACGTGCAGACCGTGCAAGGCCCCACCGAGCCGCGCCAGCCGCTGACGCGCGTGCGCGACGTGATGACCGAGGGCTCGCTGAGCGTGGCGCCGGACGTGCGCGTCAACGATGCCTGGCTGACCCTGGCGCAGCACCGCATCGCCCAGGCGCCAGTGGTCAACGCCCACGGTGCCGTGGTGGGCCTGCTGCTGCGCGCCGACATGGCGCCGCTGGACCTGCTGCCCGAGCCGGGCGCCATCAAGGACGCCATTGCCCTGGCGCGCCGCCCGGTGAGCGAGGTGATGGTCAGCCCCGTGCCCACCGTGACGGGCGACACCGAGCTGCGCCGCGTGGCCGGCGTGCTGCTGGACACCGGCCTGCCCGGCCTGCCGGTGACGGACGAGGGCGGGCGGCTGGCCGGCTTCATCTCGCGCACCGACATCCTGCGCGCCGTGGCGGCCGATCCGCCGCTGGACCTGTGGAGCTAGGTTGCTATTGATTCAATAGCTGTCAGCGCTTGCGCCATAAGCGCTGGAGGCCGATTTGGCTTAGAACGTGTTCACGCTCTCGGCGCGGAGGGGTGCGGGATGCGAATCGGGATGGACTGCGAGGCGCAAACCGCAGCGATAGCGCGTGCTATCGCGAGGATTTGCTTTCGCTGCAGGGCGCCCGAGGTCGCGACCGCACACCCGCGCGGAGAGCGTGAGCACGTTCTTAGATCTCCGCAGCAGGATCGGCGCTCACCTGCACGGCCGGCAGGCGGGTGGCCAGCACCTTGTCGATGGTCTTGCCGTCCATGTCCACCACCTCGAACTGCCAGTCCTCCCACTGCACCGTGTCGGTCACATTGGGCAGCTTGCCGGTCAGCAGCATGACCATGCCGCTGAGCGTGTGGTAGCGACCCCGTTCCTCGTCGGGCACGGAGTCGAGCTGCAGGCGGTCCTTCAGCTCGGGCACGGGGATGTGGCCGTCCAGCAGCCAGCTGCCGTCCTCGCGCAGCACGGCCCAGGCGTCCTCCGGGTCCACCGAGCTGAATTCGCCGGTAATGGCCTCCACCAGGTCCTGCAGCGTGACGATGCCCTGCACCTCACCGTACTCGTCGATGACGAAGGCCATCTGCACATCCGACAGGCGGAAGTTGTCCAGCAGCTCCATGCCGTTGATGGTCTCGGGCACGTACAGCGCCGTCTGCAGCGGCACATTCGCCAGGTCGCGCGCGGCCGGCTCGCGCAGCGTGCGCGACAGCCACTGGCGGGCGTTGAGCACGCCCAGGATGTTCTCCATGCCGCCGCGCACCACGGGGAAGCGGGCGTGGTCGGATGCCTCGATGCGCGCCAGGTTGTCCTCGAACGGCGCGGCCACGTCCAGGAACACCACGTCGGCACGCGGCACCATCAGCGAGCCGATCTGGCGCTCGTCCAGGCGGAACACGTTGCGCACCATCATGTGCTCGTGCGTCTCGATCACGCCGGCGCTCGTGCCCTCGGCCAGCACGGCGTGGATCTCGGCCTCCGTCACGGTGCTGGCGCTTTCCTTCACGCCCAGCAGGCTCAGCAGGCCCTGGGTGGAGGCCGACAGCAGCCGTACGAAGGGCTTGGTGGCGATGGCCAGCCAGTTGATGGGCCGCGCCACCAGGCGCGCCAGGGTCTCGGGATAGCTCTGTCCCAGGCGCTTGGGCACCAGTTCGCCCACGACGATGGAGAAGTAGGTGATCAGAACCACCACCAGGCCGGTGGCGGTGTAGCCGGCGGTGGTGGCGTCCACCCCCAGGCCGATCAGCCAGTCGCCCAGCGGCTTGGCCAGCGCGGCCTCCCCGACGATGCCGTTGAGCACGCCGATGGAGGTGATGCCGATCTGGATGGTGGACAGGAAGCGTGTCGGGTCCTCGCCCAGCTTGGCTGCGGCAATGGCGCCGCTGTCGCCCTCGTCGATCAGCTTTTGCAGCCGGGCGCGGCGCGCGGAGACCAGCGCCAGCTCGGACATGGCAAACAAGCCGTTGAGCACGATGAGGGCGAAAAGTATGGCGATTTCCATAGTCGGGGAGCCCGTCGTGCTCCCATGGTGTGGCGGGGCGCAGATTGTATGAAGTCCTGCATTGTGCAAGGACTTGTCGCCCGGTCCCTGCGCCCACGCCGTGCGCCGCTGTCGGTTTACATGCCGAATGGGCAGTAAACCCGCGCCGATCAAGCGCGGGCAGCTATCAAAGGTGCAGTGATGCCACTGGCTGTCAGTCCTGGGCCACGGGCGGCGTGTCCAGCTTCAGGCCCTTGGGCAGCGGAAACTTCACCGTCTCCTCGATGCCATCCATCTTGCGCACCGCCACGGCACCCAGCTCCTTGATGCGGGCAATCACCGCCTGCACCAGCACCTCGGGCGCCGAGGCGCCAGCCGTCAGGCCCACGCGCGCCGCGCCGTCGAACCACTCATGGCGCAGCTCCTGCTCGCTGTCCACCATGTAGGCTGGCCGGCCCAGGCGCGCGGCCAGCTCGCGCAGGCGGTTGCTGTTGGAGCTGGTGGGGCTGCCAACCACGATGACCACATCCACCTGCGGGCTCAGCAGCTTGACCGCATCCTGACGGTTTTGCGTGGCGTAGCAGATGTCCTGCTGCTTGGGCTCGCGGATGCTGGGAAAGCGCGCCCGCACGGCGGCGGTGATCTCGGCCGCGTCGTCCACGCTCAAGGTGGTCTGCGTCACCACGGCCAGCTTGTCGGTCTGCGAAGGCTGTACGAGCGCCACGTCGGCCACGTCCTCCACCAGGTGGATGCCGCTGTCCAGCTGCCCCATGGTGCCCTCGACCTCGGGGTGGCCCTTGTGGCCGATCATGATGAACTCGTAGCCCTCCCGGGCCAGCTTGGCCACCTCGACGTGCACCTTGGTCACCAGCGGGCAGGTGGCGTCGAAGATGGAAAAGCCGCGGGCACGCGCCTCGTCCTGCACGGCGCGGCTGACGCCGTGGGCCGAGAACACCAGCGTGGCGCCGGGCGGCACCTCGGCCAGGTCCTCGATGAAGATCGCGCCCTTGGCCTTCAGGTCGTTCACCACGTAGGTGTTGTGCACGATCTCGTGGCGCACGTAGATGGGCGCGCCGAACTTGGCCAGCGCGCGCTCGACGATCTCGATGGCACGGTCCACGCCGGCGCAAAAGCCGCGCGGCTCGGCCAGCAGGATTTCACGCGGGTCCTGCATGGCTCACAAGACTCCGATGATCTGGACTTCAAAAGTGACGGGCACGCCCGCCAGCGGGTGGCTGAAGTCAAAGCGCACGGCGCCGTCGCCGCGCACCTCCAGCACCACGCCGGCGTACTGGCCCTGGCCGTCGGGCGTGGGGAACTGCACCACGTCGCCCAGGGTGTACTCCTCGTGCGGGTCGCCCAGCTCGTCCAGCAGCTTCTTGGCCACCCATTGCTGCATGTCGGGGTTGCGCTCGCCGAAGGCCTCGCCGGAGGCCAGCTCGAAGGTGGTGCGCGCACCCTCGGGCAGGCCGATCAGGCGCTGCTCCAGCGCGGGCGACAGCTCGCCCGTGCCCACGGACAGCGTGGCCGGCTTGTCCTCGAAGGTGTTGATCACGTCGCCCGCGGGGCCGGCCAGGCGGTAGTGCAGCGTGAGGAAGGAGCCGGGCTGCACGACGGGCGTGCTCTCAAGGGATGCAGTCATGGAAAAAATGCGCCGAAGAGCGCTGGATAAACTGCCCGCCATTGTAGGAACCCACCCACAACCCCATGCCGCTCAAGGACCTTCCGCCTGACGCCCAGCCGCGCGAGAAACTGCTCGCGCGCGGCCCCGCCGCCCTGTCGGACGCCGAACTGCTGGCCATCGTGCTGCGCACCGGCCTCGCCGGCAAGGGCGTGCTGCAGCTGGCGCAGGAGCTGCTGTCGCCGCCCGCGCAGGGCGGCTTTGGCGGCATCGCCGGCCTGCTGCACGCCGACGCCGCGCAGCTGTCACGCATCAAGGGCCTGGGCCCGGCCAAACGGGCCGAGCTGATGGCGGTGCTGGAGCTGGCGCGCCGCGCCCTGGCCGAGCAGCTGGCCGAGCGCGCCGTGTTCGACTCGCCCCAGGCCGTGCGCGACTACCTGCAGTTGCACCTGGCCGCGCGCAGCCACGAGGTGTTCGCCGTGCTGCTGCTGGACAGCCAGCACCGGCTGATCGCCATGGAGGAGCTCTTCAGGGGCACGCTCACGCAGACCAGCGTGTACCCGCGCGAGGTGGTGCTGCGCGCCCTGCACCACCAGGCCTCGGCCGTCATCCTGGCGCACAACCACCCCAGCGGCAGCGTGCGGCCCAGCCGCGCCGACGAGGCGCTGACGCAGACCCTCAAGAGCGCGCTGGCGCTGGTGGACGTGCGCGTGCTGGACCACGTCATCGTTGCGCCCGGGGCCTCGCTGTCCATGGCCGAGCAGGGCCTGATGTGACGCCGCCGCGCCTGGCGTTGGCGGCGGCAGCGGCGCTGCTGCTGGTCGCGTGCTCGCCGCTGCCGCCCCAGCCTGCTGCAGCGCCCGGTGCGCCCTCGCTGCGCATCCTGGGCACGGCCGCCATCGCGCCCGGCTCCGAATGGGGCGGCAGCCTGTTTGGCGGAATTTCCGGCATCGATAGCGACCCGGCGTCGGGCGAGTTCCTGCTCATCAGCGACGACCGTTCCGCCCATGCCCCGGCCCGCGTCTACACCGCGCGGCTGGCCCTGGGCCCGGCCGGTCTGGCGCCGCCGCGCATCACCGGCGTGCGCCTGCTGCGCCACGCCAGCGGCCAGCCCTTCGCCGGCGCCCGCGCCCCGCAGCCCGGCATGGACGTGCCCGATGGCGAAGCCGTGCGCTGGCTGCCCGGCGGCGCGCAGTTCCTCTGGACCAGCGAAGGCGACTTCGCCCGCGGCTTCGGCCCGCAGCTGCGCGCCGCCCATGCCGACGGCACGCACGCGCGCACCTGGGCCCTGCCCGCGTCCTTCCAGCCCGCGCCACACGGCAGCGGCCCGCGCCGCAACGGCACGCTGGAAGGCCTGGCGCTGTCGCCCGGCGGCGCCACCGCCTGGCTGGCCATGGAGCTGCCCTGGCGCCAGGACGGCCCCGCCGCCCGGCACGCCAGCGCCGGCGCGCCGGTGCGCATCACCGCCATCGAGCTGGAAAGCGGCCGGCCGCTGCGCCAGATCGCCTACCAGCCGGACGCCGCCCCACGCCCGCGCCGCCTGCCCTTCGGGCCGGAGCTGAACGGCGTGAGCGAGATCCTGTCCGAGGACGCGCACCACCTGCTGGTGCTCGAGCGCGCCTACGCCGCCGGCAGCGGCTTTGCTGCGCGGCTGTACCGCATCGACACACGCCGCGGCAGCGACACCCTGGTCCTGCCCGGCCTGCGCCCGGGCAACCACACGCCCACGCCCAAGACGCTGGTGGCCGACTTCGCCGCCTTGGGCCTGGCGGTGGACAACCTGGAAGGCATGACGTGGGGCGCGCCGCTGGCCGGCGGCGCCTGCGTGCTGGTGTTGGTGAGCGATGACAACTTCAACCCGGCGCAGGCGACCCAGTTCATCGCCGCCGAGTACCGCCCGCCAGGCGGCGGGAATGCCCCCTGCGGTACAACCGAAGCCAGCCCATGAACGCCGCCGCCCGCCTCACTGTCCACAGCCTGGCCGACCTCCAGCCGCTGCGCCGCGCCCTGGCCGAGGCCGCCGCGCAGCAGGCCGCGCGCGAGCGGGAGCGGCGCGAGCACGAGCGCCGCCTGCAGGCCGAGCGCAACCTGTTCGCCGCCAGCGTGGGCGCGGTGCGCCCGCTCAAGGGCCAGGACGCGCGCCTGTGGCACGTGCCCGAGCCACCCGAACCCCTGCCCGTACAGCGCCAGCTGGACGAGGAGCGCGTGCTGCGCGAGTCGCTCAGCGACGAGTTCGACGTGACCACGCTGCTGGACGTGGACGACCAGCTGAGCTTTCGCCGTCCCGGCGTGGGGCTGGACGTGACGCGCAAGCTGCGCTCGGGTGCCTGGAGCATCCAGCGCCAGCTCGACCTGCACGGCCTGCGCACCGACGAGGCGCGCGAGGCGCTGGGCGAGTTCATCCGGCTGGCGCACCGCACGGGCCTGCGCTGCGTGCGCGTGGTGCATGGCAAGGGGTTGGGGTCGCCGGGCCGCACACCGGTGCTCAAGGGCCGGGTGCAACGCTGGCTGGTGCAAAAGAAAGAGGTGCTGGCCTTCGTGCAGGCGCGGCCGCTGGACGGCGGCGCGGGCGCACTGGTGGTGCTGCTGCAGCCCGGGCGGCGCAGGCCGGGCGGCTGACGACCAGCACTTCAAGCCAAAACAGCCTTCAGCGCTTACCCATCAAGCGCCAGCAGCTATTGTTTTAGAAGCAAAAGACCCACGGGGCGTGCACCACCGTGGGCCAGCCCCCATGCGGGGGGACGCCGCGCTTACTTGGACAGGTCGATCTTGTACTTGGCCATGCCCTTGCCCGAGCCGTCATCGGCCGCGAGCAGCGACACGCCGGCCAGCCCCGCGGCCTGGGCCACGGGCAGCGCGTCCGCGCCGGAGCTGAACACCACGTCGCCCGCGGTCGTCACCTGGGTGAAGCGCCAGCTCTTGGCCGCTCCGTTGGCCACGCGCGTGACCTGCGGGTTCTTGCGGACGTACTCGATGACCACATCACGGTTGGCATCCGGCGAGGCCCAGATGGTGGCCGAACCGTCCAGCTTCGGGATGAAGCTCTTGCCGCTGGTGGCGCGGTAGTTGTTGGTGGCAATCACGAACTCCTGCGCCGGATCGATGGGCTGGCCCTTGTAGGTCAGGCCCTTGATGCGGCTGCCCACGGGCTGCGTCACGTCGATCTCGTACTGCACGTCCGCGGTGGTGAACATGTCGAAGTTGTAGCCGGGGAAGGTGCTGATGAGCGCCTGCTCGCCGGCTTTGGCGGGGTCGATCTGGTTGAAGCGCTTGGCGGCGGCCTCCAGCCAGTCCTTGATGTCGGCGCCGTTCACCTTCACCGCGTACACGGTGTTGGGGTAGAGGTACAGGTCGGCCGCGTTGTAGATGGCCAGCGGGCCGGCCGCGACGTCGGTGAAGTCCTTGCCGCCCTGGAAGCCCGACTTGAACGGCGCGCTCACCGACAGCACGGGCAGCTGCGCGTACTGCGGCAGGTTGGCCTGGATGTAGGCCGCCACGTAGGCCTGCTGCGCCTGGTTCACGATCTGGATCGCGCCGGGGTCGCCCACGTCGGCAAACAGCGTGCTCATGCGGAAGTCGGTGTTGCCGATCGGCGTCTTTACGTAGTTGATGGCGGCCTGGTGCTGGCTCTCGATCAGCGGTGCCACGGCGGGGTCGGCGGCCACGAATACGTTGGCGCCTGCGGCGTCCTTGGTCTGGATGTTGCGCAGCTCGCTCTTGCTGGCCGCCTTGTCCACGCTCCAGGCCTTGCCGTCCCACTTCAGCGCAAGCTGGATCACGCCCAACGCCTTGCCCCAGGAGCTGGCCATCACGGCAGGCACGCCATTGATGGTGCCGGCCTTGTTGTCCACGCCAGCCTGCGTGAAGGCGGGCTGGGCCGACAGGTCCGGGAACACGCTGTGCTGGTGGCCCATGACCATGGCGTCGATGCCCGGCACCTTGGACAGGTGCAGGCCCGGGTTCTCCATGGTGGGCGAGTAGCTGCTGGCGTCCAGGCCGCCGTGCAGCAGCGCGACGACCAGCTGGGCACCCTTGGCACGCAGCTCGGGCACGTACTTCTGCGCGGCCTCCACGGCGCCTTCGGTGTAGACCTTGCCCTCCAGGAAGCGCTTGTCCCAGTTCATGATGCCCGGCGTGGTGAACCCGATCACGCCGATCTTGATGGGCAGCTGGACCTCCTTGCCGTCGCTGGACTTGGCCACCAGCGTGCGCTCCAGCACCGTGTAGGGCTGCACCAGGGGCTTCTTGGTCTTGCTGCTGTACACGTTGGCCAGCACGGCGGGATAGCCGTTGCCCGCACATTTCTTGGTGGCGTCCACGCCGTCCACCTCCAGGCCGCCGCCCAGCACCTGGTTCAGGAACGGCAGGCCGTAGTTGAACTCATGGTTGCCCAGCGTGCCCGCGTCAAAGCCTAAAGCGCCCATGGCCTTGTACATGGACAGCTGCTGCGTGCAGGGGATGGGGCTGACCGTGGCTTCGTAGTCGGCCAGGGCCGTGCCCTGGATGGTGTCGCCGTTGTCCACCAGCAGGGTGTTGGCGAACTCCTTGCGCGCGGCGCGCACCAGCGTGGCCGTACGCTCGAAGCCATAGGTCTTGTCCTCAGCCAGCTTGAAGTAGTCGAAGCTGCGCACGTTGAAGTGCAGATCGGTGGTTTCCAGCACGGCCAGCGTGGCCGTGGCGGGCGTGGCGGCGGAGCTGTCGCCATCGTCGTCGTTGCCGCCGCAGGCGGCCAGCAGCGCGGCACAGGCCAGCGCGCCCAGCGCATGGCGACGGGGGAAAACAACGGCAAGGCGCGCGGCAAATGCCTGGCCGCGCAAGAAAGTGTCCTGCATGGAAGACCCTGGTGGTGGATAAAACGCCAGAGTCTGTGGGGCGGGTTTGACAGGCATGTGACGCCGCGGGTCCGCATGTCGCATCCGTCTTCACCGCGCTTGCCACAAGCGCCAATAGCTATTGAATCAATAGCTATTTCAACCGCCGCGGTTGCGCATCCAGTCGGCCGTGCCCATGAAGCTCTCGTTCAGGCGCGCGCGCAGGTCGTCGGGCACACCCACCTCGCCCATGGCCTGGTCCATGCAGGCGACCCACTGGTCCCGCTCCAGGATGCCGATGGAAAACGGCATGTGGCGCGCGCGCAAGCGCGGGTGGCCGAAGCGGCTCTGGTAATGGTCGGGCCCGCCCAGCCAGCCGCACAGGAACCAAAACAGCTTGTCGCGCGCATCGGCCAGCGTGCTGCCGTGCGCGGCGCGCAGCTCGGCGTAGCCGGGCTCCAGGTCCATCAGGTCGTAGAAGCGGTCCACCAGCGTGCGCACGGCGGTCTCGCCGCCTATCCATTCAAAGGGGGTGGTGGGTGGGGCTGCCGGGTCCGTCATGGCGGCGGATTGTAGGAAGGCCGCGTTTGCAGGGAATCGGCCCAACCCTCGTCGTCCGGCACGCCCTGGCCGGCGTACTGCTGGTTGCGCGAGTTGGAGCGCCAGACGCCGCCGGCCCAGCCCAGCTGCGGCTCGGTGCGGTACCAGTACCACTTGCCGTCGGCGTCCCGGGCCAGCCAGTCCCAGCCCTCGGGCGCCTGGGACCAGTCGGGTGTCCACGGGATGGCAGGCGATTCGGTCATGGTAAAAATATGAATGAAAAGTGGTTCAAAACCGCGCCAAACAAGCGCTGACAGCTATCAATAAGTGAGTTTCAAGAGGCCGCCTGGCGCAGCGTCTGCACCACCGGCCGGCGCAGCACCTCGCGCAGGCCCCACCAGCCCGCGGCCAGGGCCAGCAGCGCGCCGGCCAGTGCACCCGCGGCCGGCACCCACAGCGGCGCGCCCCAGGCGAAGTCGAACACGTAGCGCGCCAGCAGCCAGGCCATGGCCACGGCCACGCTGCTGGCCAGCAGGCCGGCCAGCAGGCCCACGCCGGCCAGCTCGGCGCGCTGCACCTGGCGCAGCAGCCGGCCCTGGGCGCCCAGGGCGCGCATGATGGCGAACTCGCGCGCGCGCTCCTCGCGCGTGGCGGTGACGGCGGCGAACAGCACCACCAGCCCGGCCGCCAGCGTGAAGACGAAGAGAAATTCCACCGCGCGGATGACCTGCGCCAGCACGCCCTGCACCTGCGCCAGCGTGGCGCCCATGTCCACGCTGGTGATGTTGGGGAAGTCGTGCACCAGGCTGTTGTCGAACTGCGCATCCTGCGGCGCGCGGAAGGCCGCCAGGTAGGTCAGCGGCACATCGGGCATCGCGGCCAGCGGATACATGACGAAGAAGTTGGCGCGCATGGAGCCCCAGTCCACATGGCGCAGGCTGGTGATGCGCGCCTCACTGGCCACGCCGCCGATGTCAAAGCGCAGCACGTCGCCCAGCCGCAGGCCCAGGGTCTGGGCGATGCCCTCCTCCACGCTGATGGCGCCCGCTTCGTCCGGCGTCCAGCGGCCGGCGCTGATGCGGTTGTGCGTCGGCGCCTGGGCGCTGTGCGAGAGGTTGAACTCGCGGTCCACCAGGCGGCGGGCGCGCTCATCCTGGTAATCCGCCAGGTGCACCTCGCGCCCGTTGATGGCCACCAGGCGGCCGCGGAACATGGGGTACCAGTCGTAGTCGGCCACGCCGGCGGCGGCCAGGCGGGCGCGAAAATCCTGCGCCTGCTCGGGCAGGATGTTGATGACGAAGCGGTCGGGCGCCTGCGCCGGCGTGGCGCGCTGCCAGCTGGCGATCAGGTCGGTGCGCAGCAGCACCAGCAGCACCAGGGCCAGCAGCCCCACGGCCAGGCTGCTGACCTGCACCACGGCATAGGCCGGGCGGGCGGCGATTTGGCGCGTGGCCAGCACCAGCCAGCGCGGCGCCGTGGCCTCGGGCACCAGGCGCGCCAGCAGCCGCACGGCCACCCAGGCCAGCAGCGCGAACAGCAGCACGGCGCCGGCAAAGCCGCCCAGGGCGATGGCGCCCAGTTTCACGTCGCGGGCCACGGCCAGCAGCAGCAGGCCGAAACCGGCCAGCCCCGCCGCCAGCACGGCCAGGGACGCGGGGCGCGGCCCGGCCAGGTCGCGGCGCAGCACGCGCAGCGGCGGTACCTGCGCCAGCTGCAGCAGCGGCGGCAGGCCGAAGGCCAGCATCAGCGCCAGGCCCACGCCCAGGCCCACGGCCGCCGGCCAGGCGGTGGCGGCGGGCAGGTCGGCCGCCACCAGGCCGGCCAGCAGCTGCACGAAGACGTGGTGCACGGCAAAGCCCAGGGCCACGCCCACAGTGCTGGCGGCCAGGCCCACGGCCAGGAACTCCAGCGCATAGGCCAGGGCGATGCTGCGCTGGGGCAGGCCCAGCACGCGCAACAGCGCGGCGCTGTCCAGGTGCCGGGCGGCGAAGGCGCGCGCCGCCAGCGCCACCGCCACGGCCGACAGCAGCGCCGCCAGCAGGGCCACCAGGTTGAGGAATTTCTGCGCCCGCTCCAGCGTCTGGCGCATCTCGGGCTGGCCGCTGTCGATGGACTCCACGCGCACGCCGCGCACGCCCTCCTTCGCCGCCTCCTGCGCGGCCCAGTCGGCGTAGCGCCGCGCGGCGCGCGGCTCGCCGGCCACGGCGAAGCGCCAGGTGATGCGGCTGGCCGGCTGCACCAGGCCGGTAGCCGGCAGGTCCTGCGCGTTGACCATGACGCGCGGCGCAAAGGCCATGAAGCCGGCGCCGCGGTCGGGCTCCAGCGTGATGACGCGGGCGATCGCCAGGCGCGCATCGCCCAGCAGCAGCGCGTCGCCCACCTGCAGGCCCAGGGCGGCCAGCAGCGGGCCGTCCACCCAGGCCTGGCCGGGCGCGGGAATCTCCCGGGTGGGCTGGCCGGGCGCCCCGGCGGCGGGCGCCACCTGCAACCGTCCGCGTAGCGGGTAGCCGGGCTCCACGCTTTTCAGGGCCACCAGCCGGCTGGCGCCGCCCTGAGCGTCGCTGGCGCGGGCCATGGTTGGAAAGCTCAGCGTGGTGGCACTGGCCAGGCCCAGCGCCCGGGCCTGCTCGGCGAAGGCCGGCGGCGTGGGGTTGTCGCTGGCCACGACCACGTCGCCGCCCAGCAGCTGCAGCGCGTCGCGCGCCAGGCCGCCCTGCAGCCGGTCGGCGAAGAAGCCCACGGAGGTCAACGCCGCCACGGCCAGCGTGACGGCCACCATCAGCAGGCGCAGCTCGCCCGCGCGCAGGTCGCGCCACAGCGCGCGCCAGGCCAGGGTGAGGGAGGAGGGTTTCATGGTGTTTTCGACCTCCAGCGCTTGCCAGTCAAGCGCAAGCTGCTATGAAAATAATAGTCATGCGCGGCGCTGCGCGCCGGGCCCGGGCCGCCGCGACGGGCCCCGGGGCGCTTCATACATAGCGCAGCGCCGTGGGCGGGCGGCACAGGCCCCACAGGTGCATGCCGGACTCGCGCGCCAGCTGCAGCGCCAGCGTGGTGGGCGCGGAGATGGTGGCAAAGGCCGGCACGCCCAGGCGCGCGCACTTGCGCACCAGTTCGTAGCTGGTGCGGCTGGTCATGACGACGAAGCCCGGCTCGCCCAGGCGCCCGGTCAACGCCAGGCGGCCAAACAGCTTGTCCAGCGCGTTGTGCCGGCCCACGTCTTCCAGCACCTCGGTCAGCTCGCCCTGGGGCGTGGCCCAGCCGGCGGCATGCAGCGAGCCGGCACGGGCGTTGAGCGGCTGGCGCCCGGGCAGGTCGCCGAAGGGACGCAGCACGGTCTGCGCATCCAGCGCGTCGCGCCAGGCCGGGGCGGGCACGGGCTCGGGCCGCAGGTCTAGCGCCTGCAGGCTGTCGATGCCGCAGACGCCGCAGCCGGTGCGCCCCACCAGGGCGCGGCGGCGCTCCTTCAGGCGCATGAAGTGGCGCGGCGGGATCTCGATGTGCACGGCGCGGCTTTCCTCCGGCGTGCCCTCGGCGTGCGTGTGCACCTGCACGTCGCGGCACTCGTGCGCCTGCTCCACCACGCCTTCGCTGAGCGCAAAGCCCACCGCGAACTCCGCCACGTCCAGCGGCGTGGCCATCATCACGGCGTGCGAGATGCCGTTGAAGACCAGCGCGATCGGCACCTCGGCGGCCACCTCCACCGCCTGCACGGCGGCGCCGCCGGCACGCCACTGCTGTGCCAGCAGGGGGTGCAGCGCGGCGGCGGTGGCGGCAGCGGGCGGCACGGGCGCTGCGGCAAGAAACTCGATCGCGGACATGGTCCGCACGATACCAGCCGCCGCCACCGCCCTGCGGGGCCGCCTGCGGCCGCCCCAGCGCCCCACTGGGAAATAGACCACGGCACTATGATGGTTGATGCAGGGCAAGCCCGCCGCCCCCTCGCTCCCAGGACTAAGTGCTAACCCGCACCGGCTTTGCGCCGTTAGCGGGGAAGATGGCACGACAACACGACAGATTTCCCCACGACAGGAGGTTCCATCATGGACATGAACCGCCGGCACTTCTTCCGCGTGAGCGGGGCAGGCCTGGTGGGCTCCAGCCTGGTCGCCATGGGCTTTTCGCCCGCGACCGCGCTTGCCGAGGTACGCCAGTACAAACTGGCCGCCGCCACGGTCACCCGCCAGACCTGCACTTATTGCTCCGTTGGCTGCGGCCTGCTCATGTATTCGCTGGGCGACGGCGGCAAGAACGTCAGGAGCTCGGTCATCCACGTCGAAGGCGACCCGGACCACCCGGTCAACCGCGGCACGCTGTGCCCCAAGGGCGCCGGTCTGCTGGACTTCATCAACAGCCCCAACCGGCTGCTGTACCCCGAGTACCGCGCGCCGGGCAGCAACGAGTGGAAGCGCCTGTCCTGGGACGATGCGCTGAACCGCATCGCCAAGCTGCTCAAGGACGACCGCGACGCCAACTTCCAGGCCAAGACGGATGACGGGCTGACCGTCAACCGCTGGCTGACCACCGGCATGCTGGCGGCCTCGGCCTCCAGCAACGAGGCCGGCTACATGACCTATAAGGTTGCCCGCTCCTGGGGCATCCTCGCATTCGACAACCAGGCACGTGTTTGACACGGCCCGACGGTGGCAGGTCTTGCCCCGACGTTTGGCCGTGGAGCGATGACGAACCATTGGGTCGACATCAAGAATGCGGACGTTATTTTGATCATGGGCGGCAATGCCGCCGAAGCACACCCGTGCGGTTTTAAGTGGGTCACCGAAGCCAAGGCGCACAACAAGGCGCACTTCATGGTGGTGGACCCGCGCTTCAACCGCTCGGCCTCGGTCGCCGATTTCTATGCCCCGATCCGCTCGGGCAGCGACATCGTCTTCCTGGGCGGGATCATCAATTACCTGTTGTCCAACGACAAGATCCACCACGAGTACGTGCACAACTACACGGACTTCAGCTTCATCGTGCGCGATGACTACCAGTTCGTGGACGGCATCTTCTCGGGCTACGACGAGCAAAAGCGCACCTACGACAAGAAGAGCTGGGACTACGAGCTTGGTGAGGACGGTTATGTGAAGACCGACCCCACGCTGCAGCATCCGCGCTGCGTGTACCAGCTCATGAAGAAGCACTACGAGAGCTACACGCCCGAGAAGGTGGAGAGCGTCTGCGGCACGCCCAAGGACAAGTTCCTGCACGTGTGCGAGAAGTTCGCCTCCACCGCCGTGCCGGGCCGCGCCGCGACCATCATGTACGCGCTGGGCTGGACGCAGCACTCCATCGGCTCGCAGATCCTGCGCTGCGCGGCCATGGTGCAGCTGCTGTGCGGCAACATCGGCGTGGCCGGCGGCGGCATGAACGCGCTGCGCGGGCACTCCAACATCCAGGGCCTGACCGACCTGGGGCTGCTGTCGTCCAGCATGCCGGGCTACCTCACCCTGCCCAACGAAAAAGAGCAGGACTACGCCGCCTTCATGGAGGCGCGCACGCCCAAGACGCTGCGTCCCGGCCAGATGAATTACTGGCAGAACTACTCGAAGTTCCACGTCAGCCTGATGAAGTCGCTCTTCGGCGCGGCGGCCACAGCCGAGAACAACTGGGCCTTCGACTACCTGCCCAAGCTCGACAAGCAGTACGACATGCTGCAGATCTTCCAGCTCATGAACGAGGGCAAGGTCAACGGCTACATCGCGCAGGGCTTCAACCCGATCGCGGCGCTGTCCAACAGCCACCGCGTGCGTGACGGCCTGGCCAAGCTGAAGTTCCTGGTCGTCATGGACCCGCTGGCCACCGAGACGTCCGAGTTCTGGAAGAACCACGGCGAGTTCAACGACATCGACACGGCCAGCGTGCAGACGGAGGTCTTCCGCCTGCCCACGACCTGCTTTGCCGAGGAAGAAGGCACGGTGGTTAGCTCGTCGCGCGTGCTGCAGTGGCACTGGAAGGCCGCCGAGCCGCCGGGCGAGGCGCGCACGGACGTGGCCATCATGGCCGGGCTGCACCTGCACCTGAAGGCGCTGTACCAAAAGGACGGCGGCGCCTTCCCCGACCCCATCGTCAACCTGGACTGGAAGTACGCCCAGGCCCAGCACCCGACCTCCGAGGAGATCGCCAAGGAATACAACGGCCGCGCGCTGGTGGACTTGGTGGACCCCAAGGACCCGACCAAGGTGCTGCGCGCCGCGGGCCAGCAGGTGGCCGGCTTTGCCGAGCTGCGTGACGATGGCACCACGGCCAGCGGCTGCTGGATCTATGCCGGCTGCTGGACGCAGGCAGGCAACCAGATGTCGCGCCGCGACAACTCCGACCCGACCGGCATCGGCAACACGCTGAACTGGGCCTGGGCCTGGCCTGCCAACCGCCGCGTGCTCTACAACCGCGCCTCGGCGGACGTGCAGGGCAAGCCCTTCAACCCCCGGCGCAAGCTGGTGGAATGGAACGGCAAGGCCTGGGTGGGCGCGGACGTGCCCGACACCGGCGCGGCCATCGCCCCCGAAACCGGCAATGGCCCGTTCCTGATGAACCCGGAGGGCGTGGCGCGCTTCTTTGCGCGCAAGGGCCTGGCCGAAGGGCCGTTCCCCACGCACTACGAGCCGTTCGACACGCCCATCGGCCGCAACCCGATGTACCCGGACAACCCCAAGGCCACGTCCTCGCCGGCCGCGCGGGTGTTCGACAACATCTGGGACACCTTTGGCAAGGCGCAGGACTTCCCCCACGTGGGCACGACCTACCGCCTGACCGAGCACTTCCACTACTGGACCAAGCACTCGCTGGTCAACGCCATCACCCAGCCCGAGCAGTTCGTCGAGATCGGCGAGGCGCTGGCCAAGGAGCTGGGCATCGTCGCGGGCGACCGCGTCAAGGTCAGCTCCAAGCGCGGCCACATCAAGGCAGTGGCGGTGGTGACCAAGCGCATCAAGGCCATGCAGATCGAGGGCAAGGCCGTGCACCACGTGGGCATCCCCATCCACTGGGGCTTCAAGGGTCTGACCAAGCCAGGCTACCTGGCCAACATCCTGACCCCCTTCGTGGGCGACGGCAACACCAACACGCCGGAATTCAAGACCTTCCTCGTGAAGGTCGAGAAGGCTTAAAGGAGTCACGAGATGGCACTGCAATCCCTTGACATCCAGCGCGTGTCGGCCACCACATCGCCCGCGCCGCAGGCGCGCAGCCCGCACTCGGGCGACGTGGCCAAGCTGATCGACGTTTCCAAGTGCATCGGCTGCAAGGCCTGCCAGGCGGCATGCATGGAATGGAACGACCTGCGCCAGGAGCCGGGCACCACGCACGGCACCTACGACAACCCCACGGACCTGACGCCCAATGCGTGGACGGTGATGCGCTTCACCGAATACGACAACGAGCAGACCGGCAACCTGGAGTGGCTGATCCGCAAGGACGGCTGCATGCACTGCGAGGACCCGGGCTGCCTGAAGGCCTGCCCGTCGCCCGGCGCCATCGTGCAGTACACCAACGGCATCGTGGACTTCCACGAGGAGCACTGCATCGGCTGCGGCTACTGCGTGACCGGCTGCCCGTTCAACGTGCCGCGCATCTCGCAGAAGGACAACAAGGCCTACAAGTGCACCTTGTGCTCCGACCGCGTGGCCGGGGGCCAGGAGCCGGCGTGCGTCAAGACCTGCCCCACTGGCGCCATCGTGTTCGGCACCAAGCAGGCGATGAAGGACCACGCGTCCGAACGCATCGTCGACCTGAAGGAGCGCGGCTACGCCAACGCCGGCCTGTACGACCCGGTCGGCGTGGGCGGCACGCACGTCATGTACGTGCTGCACCACGCGGACAAGCCGTCGCTGTACCAGGGCCTGCCGGACGCGCCGCGCATCAGCCCCATGGTCAGCCTCTGGAAGGGCGCCGCCAAGCCCCTGGCCATGCTGGCCCTGGGCGCGGCCGCCGTGGGCAGCCTGTTCCACTTCATCGCCAAGGGCCCCAACGAAGTCTCCAAGGACCTGGAAGACGAGATGGAGCGCCAGGACCGTGAGGCCGAAGCGGCCGCGAAGGAGAGCCAGCCATGAGACGCAACCCGCGCGACCTGCAGCGCTACACCGCCTCCGAGCGGCTGAACCACTGGATCGTGGGCATCTGCTTCATCCTGCTGGCGCTGTCCGGGCTGGCGTTTTTCCACCCGGCCTTCTACCCGCTGGTGCAGCTGTTGGGCGGCGGCCCCTGGGCGCGCATCCTGCACCCCTACATTGGGGTGGTGATGTTCCTGTTCTTCCTGGTCATGATCGTCCGCTTCGCGGCGCTCAACCTGATCGAGCGGCGCGACCTGGAGTGGCTGAAGAACGTCGGCAAGATGGTGGACGGCGACGACCACGACATGCCCGAGCAGGGCAAGTACAACGGCGGCCAGAAGCTCGTCTTCTGGGGCTTCGTGCTGTGCATGCTGCTGCTCATCGTCAGCGGTGTGGTCATGTGGCGCGCCTGGTGGACACCGCCCGTGGACATGGTGCGCCTGGCCTCGGTAGTGCATGCGGCCATCGCCGTGATCATGCTGGCCATCTTCATCCTGCACGTGTACGCGGCCATCTGGACGCGCGGCACCATCCGCGCCATGCTGTACGGCACCGTTACGCGCGCCTGGGCCAAGCAGCACCACCGCGGCTGGTACCGCAAGGTAACCGGGGATAACAGTTGACGACCACCCCCGAGGCGCCTGCGGCGCCTCCCCCTCAAGGGGGCGACGCCAGCGGCCGGGCAAAGCCCGATCCGCGGCGCCTGCTGGCTTGGGACAGCGTCCGAACAAGACGTGTCTGCTTTTAGCGAGCCCTAGCTGCTACCCTTGTCCCCGCCGCCGCCGGCCTGTGCCGACCGGCGGCGGTTTCATTTTTGGAGCTGTTTTTCCATGCAACGAATCTTGCAGCCGGGCGACATCGAAGCCCTGGACCGCACCAGCCCGCCGCGGGTGCGCCTGCCGCAGCCGGCCAGCCTGTTCGCCGAGCGCGCCGCGCGGCTGGCGCAGAAGGCCGAGGGCAACCCCATTGGCGACTACTTGCGCTTCCTGTCGCACCTGGCGCGCGCCCAGCAGCACGCCGCGGCCAGCGTGCAGACGGCCGCGCCCGATGCCGAGCTGATTGCCCGCGCGCAGGAGCACTCCATGCCGCTGCTGCCCGCCGCCAGCCACGTCGATCCGGCCTGGCACGCGGTGCTGGACCAGCTGGTGCAGGCCTGCGCCGCCGCGCCCGCCCTGCCCGAGGCCCTGGCGCCGGTGCTGGAGCGCCTGCGCACCCTGGGCCGCGAGGAGCGCGACACGCTGGCGCGGCGCGTGCTGGTCGGCCTGCTGAGCGAGGGCGAAGACCTGGCGGCCGCGCCCCTGGTCATGGCGGCGCTGCAGGTGGTCTTCGCGCACCGCGCCAGCCGCCTGCGCGAGGCCGACATCCCCTACACCGAGCCGGCCACCATCTGCCCCGTGTGCGCCACGGCGCCCGTGGCCAGCGTGCTGCGCATCGGCGGCCAGGCCAGCGGCCTGCGCTATCTGCACTGCGGCACCTGCGCCACCGAATGGCACATGGTGCGCGTCAAGTGCAGCCACTGCGAATCCACCCAGGGCATCCGCTATCAGGGTCTGGAGCAGCTGGAGCCCGGCGCGGCCCAGGCCGACCAGACCGTGCTGGCCGAAACCTGCGACGGCTGCCACACCTACCGCAAGCTGGTGAACCAGGAAAAAGACCCGCTGGCCGAGCCCCTGGCCGACGACCTGGCCACACTGATGCTGGACCTGCTGATGGGCGAGACCGACTACGCCCGCGCCAGCATGAACCCGCTGCTGCCGCTGTCGGACGCCGACCCCTCGGCCGACCCGCTGCCGTGATAGCCGCCGGCGCCACTACGCCCGCCGCGCGCCTGCCGGGCGTGGACCGCGTGCTGTCCACCCCGCTGGCGCGCAGCCTGGCGCAGGAGCACGGCGCCAGCGCCACCACCGCCGCCGTGCGCGCCGCCATCGACGCGCTGCGCCCGGCGGCCCTGGCCGGCGAACTGGCGCAGGAGGCGCTGGCGCCCGAGGCCGTGGCCGCCCAGGCCCAGGCGGCGCTGGCGCAGCGCCAGGCCTCGCGCCTGAAGGCCGTGTTCAACCTGACTGGCACGGTGCTGCACACCAACCTGGGCCGCGCCCTGCTGCCCGACACCGCCGTGCAGGCCGTCGTGCAGGCCCTGACCACCCCGGCCAACCTGGAATACGACCTGTCCACCGGCGGGCGGGGCGACCGCGACGACCTGGTGGAGGATCTGCTGCGCGAGCTGACCGGCGCCGAGGCCGCCACCATCGTCAACAACAACGCCGCGGCCGTGCTGCTGACGTTGAACGCCCTGGCCGCGCGCCGCGAGGTTGTCGTCTCGCGCGGCGAGCTGGTGGAGATCGGCGGCGCCTTCCGCATCCCGGACATCATGGCCCGCGCTGGCACCCGGCTGGTCGAGGTGGGCACCACCAACCGCACCCATCCGCGCGACTACGAAGACGCCATCGGCGCTCGCACCGCCCTCTTGATGAAGGTGCACTGCAGCAACTACGCCGTCACCGGCTTCACCAAAAGCGTGGGCGAGGCCGAGGTCGCCGCCATCGCCCACGCCCGCGGCCTGCCGCTGGCAGTCGACCTGGGCTCGGGCACGCTGGTGGACCTGGCGCAGTGGGGCCTGCCGCACGAGCCCACCGTGCGCGAAGTGGTCGCCGCGGGCGCCGACATCGTCACCTTCAGCGGCGACAAGCTGCTGGGCGGCCCGCAGGCCGGCCTGATCGTCGGGCGCCGCGACCTCATCGCCAAGATCAAGAAAAACCCGCTCAAGCGCGCCCTACGCGTGGGCAAGCTCACCCTGGCGGCGCTGGAGCCGGTGCTGCGCCTGTACCTGGCGCCCGAGCGCCTGCCCGAGCGGCTGACCACCCTGCACCTGCTCACCCGCGCCCAGGCCGACATGCAGGCCCAGGCCCAGGACCTGCTGGCGCCGCTGCAGGCCGCCGTGGGCGCCGGCTACAGCGTGCGCACCGCGCCCTGCTTCAGCCAGATCGGCAGCGGAGCCCTGCCCGAAGGCATCCTGCCCAGCTGGGCGCTGGCCGTGCAGCCCGTCAACGCCAAGCGCGGAGGCCGCCTGTTGGCGCAGCTGGAAGGCGCGCTGCGCGCCCTGCCCCGCCCCGTCATCGGCCGTATCGAGGGCGGCGCGCTGTGGCTGGATCTGCGCTGCCTGCAGGCGCACGAGACGCCCGCGTTCACCGCCCAGCTGGCCCTGCTGGCGCAGCCGCCGGGCGCGGCATGAATACGAGCCAAATCGGCCTACATCGCTTATGGCACAAGCGCTGGCAGCTATCAAAATCATAGTCTTTCCCGCCCACCATGATCATCGGCACCGCCGGCCACATCGACCACGGCAAGACCTCGCTGGTGCGCGCCCTCACCGGCGTGGAGACCACCCGCCTGCCCGAGGAGCGGCGCCGCGGCATCTCCATCGAGCTGGGCTACGCCTACCTGCAGGACGAGGACGGCGCCCCGTCGCTGGGCTTCGTCGACGTGCCCGGCCACGAGCGGCTGCTGCACACCATGCTGGCCGGCGCCACCGGCGTCGCCCACGCCCTGCTCGTCGTGGCGGCCGACGACGGCGTCATGCCGCAGACGCGCGAGCACCTGGCCGTGGTGGCCCTGCTGGGCGTCACCCAGGCGACGGTGGCCGTCACCAAGATCGACCGGCTGGAGCCCGCCGCGCGCGCCGCCCGCCTGGACGAGGTGCATCGCCAGGTACGCGCCCTGCTGGCCGGCACCGCGCTGGCCCAGGCGCCGCTGTTCGACGTCTCCGCCACTACCGGCGAGGGCGTGGAGGCGCTGCGCGCCCACCTGCAGGCCGCCGCCCGCGCGCCGCAGGGCAGCGCCGGCGCCCAGGCCCTGCGGCTGCCCATCGACCGCGCCTTCACCCTGGCCGGCGTGGGCACGGTGGTCACCGGCACCGTCGCCAGCGGCCAGGTGCGCGTGGGCGACGAGCTCAGCATCACGCCCGGGCCCGGCGGCGCGCCGCGCAGCGTACGCGTGCGCGGCATCCACGCGCACAACCAGCCCGCCGAGTCGGCCCGCGCCGGCCAGCGCTGCGCCCTGGCCCTGGCCGGCGTGGCCAAGGACGAGGTGCACCGCGGCCACTGGGCCTGCACGCCCAGCGTCGCCCTGGCCACCACCCGCATCGACGTGCAATGCCAGCTGTGGCCGCACGAGGAACACGCCCTGCGCTCGGGCACGCCCGTGCACGTGCACCTGGGCACCAGCGACGTGGTCGGCTCCATCGTGCTGCTGCAGCAGGACCAGCTGCTGCCCGGCGGTACCGCCCTGGCCCAGCTGGTGCTGCACGCCAGCGTGGCCGCCTGGCATGGCGACCGCGGCGTGCTGCGCGACGCCTCGGCCACCCGCACCCTGGCGGGCGTGCGCGTGCTCGACCCCTTCGCGCCCCAGCGCTGGCGCCGCACGCCCGAACGCCTGGCCCAGCTGGCCGCGCTGGCCCTGCCCAGGCGGGCCGAGCGCATCGCCGCGCTGCTGCAGCACGCGCCCCTGGGCCTGCCGCTGGCGGAGACCGCCCGCGCCGAAGGCCTGGCCGACGCAGCCGCCCTGCCCCTGCCGCCCGAGGCGCTGCTCATTGATGGAGGCGCCCTGGCGCTGTCGCCGGCCGCTCTGCAGGGCCTGTGCACGCTGGCGCTGGAGCGGCTGCGCGCCTTTCACACCGGCAATCCGGACGAGATCGGCCCGGACGCGCGCCGCCTGCGCCGCCTGGCCGCCCCCCGCGCGAGCGACGCGCTGTGGCATTACGTGGTGCAGCACCTCCTGGCCACCGGCGCGGTGGCGCGCACCGGCCACTGGCTGCACCTGCCCGAACATGCCGCGCGGCTGAACGCCGCCGAGCAGGCCCTGGCCGAACAGTTGCTGCCTCGGCTGCTGGACGGCGGCTTCGACCCGCCCTGGGTGCGCACCCTGGCCGCCGACCTGTCCGCGCCCGAGGCCCTGGTGCGCCAGACGCTGGCCAGCCTGGCGCGGCGCGGCCAGGCGTTCCAGGTGGTCAAGGACCTGTACTACCCGCTGCCCACCCTGGAGCGCCTGGCCGTCCTGGCGCGTGCTTGTCAGGAGGCGGACGGCGGCCTGAACGCCGCCACCTTCCGCGACGCCACCGGCCTGGGCCGCAAGCGCGCCATCCAGGTGCTGGAGTTCTTCAACCGCGTGGGCTTTACCCGCCGCGTGAAGGACGCGCACCTGCTGCGCCCGGACACGGCCCTGTTCGGCCAGCAGCAGGGGTAGGAGGCTGTACCATCCACGCCTGCGCCCGGCCTTGCGGCGCAGGCATCTTCTCCTGAGGAAGGGAAGCGTCCCTGGTGGGGCGCCCGGGCTTCAAACCCGGTGGACTGCGCCACGCGTGGTCGGAAGGTTCGACTCCTTCTCCTTTCCGCCCCCCTTTTTTTTGGCTCTGCCGGGCCGCGAACCCGCGCCACCTGAGGCGGCGGCAGCTCGTTGTCCCTACGAAGCCGCAACAGTGGCCAGGGGCCGCATGACCGCGGCGTACGGAAAGGGGCTGACCGCGCGCCCAGCCGGTCCGCCGGCGTGCAGCCGCGACGGGCTGATGCCGTAGCGCCGGCGAAACGCCCGTGAGAAATCGGAGGCGCTGCCAAAGCCGAGATCGTGCGCCAGCGTGGTCACAGTGCGGTCGTCGCCGCGCTGCAACGCCACCAGGGCATGGCGCAGGCGGCGCGCGCGCAGGTAGGCCATCACGCCCCCATAAGGCGCAAACAGCCGGTACAGCGCCGAGCGCGACACGCACAGCCGCGCGGCCAGGAAGTCGGCATCCAGCCCGTGCTGTTCCAGGTGCTGGTCGACGCAGGCTCTGGCCTTGTCCAGCAGGGCTGCCTGGCGGTGCGCTCCGCCCTCCTCGCGTCCGCAGTCGAGCGCGGCCAGCAGCAACTGCAGCGCGGCTTGCAGGGCGGCCTGCAGCTGGTGCGGAGCAAGGCTGCCGGCGCGCCCGGCCAGCGCCTGCAGGTACTCGCGCGCAAGACCCACCAGAGGCGAGTGGGCGGGCACCGTGCGGCCGTGCAGCAGCTCCGGGTCAGGCACCTGGGCCTCCACCGCACAGCGCGGCACGAACAGCGCCAGGGCGTGGTAGTCGGCCCGGCGGATGTGAAAGGGCTGGCGCATGTCCAGCGCCACCAGGCCGCCGGCCTCGGTGTGGCACTCGCGCCCGCGCAGCCGCTGGTGGCTGGCCCCGCCCTGGCACAGCACCTGGAAAGCGTAGTGCCCCAGCCCGTCGCGGGCGATGCGCGCAGCGCTGCGGTCCAGCGTGATGGCGGCGCTGCGGCAGTCGCTGAACACGATGCGCGCCTCGGCGCCGGTCGCCAGCGGCACGGCGTAGGCACTCACCGAGCCGACAAAGGCCTCGGCGCTGCCGCACGGATGGACGTCGATCAGCGCGCCCATGGCCTCGCGCCAGCCTTCGAAGCGGCGGGCGCCGCAGGTGTGCGACGTGCTGTAACGGGTGTGCAGCATCTCTGCGGCGCGGTGCGCGGGGTGGTCAGGGGGCATGGGCAGGTCTCGGGCAGACAGCAGCAGGACGTTCGGGCCGTTTGTCGCGCCAGGGCGGGCCTTGCGCCGCAATGGGACGGACGGTATGGCCGCTGGGACGCCTGCGCTAGCACCCGGGCGACGTTTTGCCTATCGTAACCAAGTGTTGTCGCGGCCGTGCCGTGCTTGCTCGTGTCCCTTCATTTGCTGTGTTTCACAACCCCTCCTGCTGCGTCATGACATCCCTCTCCCGCTTTGCACTGTATCCGCCGCCTCTCCTTGTTGCCCTGCTGCGCTGGCGCTGGCCGGCGCTGGCCTGCCTGTGCAGCCTGCTGCTGGTCGCCTGCGGCGGAGGCGGCGGTGCCGAAGAAACCCCTGCCGTCGAGCGCACCTCGCTGATCGGGCGCGTACAGACCACCGACGTGCTGGCGGGTGCCACGGTGCAGGTCGAAAGCGTCGACGCGCGCACGGGGGCCGGCCAGGCTGCCGGCGCCGGCACGGCGACCGAAACGGGCCTGTTCAGCATTCCCGCCGACCTGCCGCCTCACTCCGCCGTGCGCGTCACGGCGCAGGGGATCGACGCGCAAGGCGCCCTATGGGGGCTGCTGTCGGCGTACACGGAAGCGGCCGACCCGTCGCAAACGGTCCTGCAGGTCAACGCCGTCTCGACCCTGGTGGACCGCGTGCGCCGGCTGGCGCGCCTGCCACTGGACCAAGCCCGGGCACAGGTCGCCGCCAGCCTGGAACTGGGCGCTGAGATTTCCGACGACAGCAGCTTCGCGGACGTCACGGTGTTCGACCATGCCGCGCTGCGGCAGGCGCAGGTGGACAGCGGGCTGACCATGGACGCATACCTGGACCGCCTGGCCTCACAGATCGTGGCCGAGCCTCAGGCGCGGCACCGCTTCGTGCGCGCCATGAACGAGCCTGCCTGGGACGATCCACCGCGGCTACAGGGCCTGCCGTTCGCCGGCGACATCGCCGCGGCGGCTGCCAAGGCAGCGCTGAACAAGGCAGCCGGCAGCGATTCGGACATCGGCGCCGTGCTGGCCTCGCTGGGCTTTGGCTCCGACGCCAGGGTGCTCGCACAACTGCAGCAGATCAACCGCAAGCTCGACGCCCTGAAATCGGCCATGGACAACACCCAGCAGATGATCCGCGAAGGTCATCTGCGCCAGCGCACGCGTGATCTGGAACACTTCGCGGGAAAGATACGCACTGCCCAGAGCCTGCTGGAAGCGATAGCCGGCTACAAGAACGAGGGCAGCCGCCGGCAGGCTGCACGGGAATTCAACAACATCGTCGAGGGACTGTTGAACAACACGGGAGTCTTTTCCTCCGCGTTGCTCGGTGGTGGCTCAGACAGACCCCTGGCCGAGGACTTCATGGACCTGGTGTGGTCCGAGCCCTCGCAAAAGTTCTATTCCTGGCGTCACCAGGAGCGCATCCTGACCTTCCTGGACTACTACGACGCGCTCAACGGCGCCCTGTACCTGCTGTATGCCAACTACTACCGAGGGCTGGAGGTGGCCGACCCTGAAGCGCCGCAGGACCTCAGCGAAAACTTGGCCACCAAAGCCGAGGAGTTCGGCGAGCGCCGCAAGCAGTACCTGAAGACGTGGCCGCAGCGCCTGGACCACGAGCGCATGTTCATCGGCAAGACGCATCGCATCGTCTATTCGGGCGTGCAGGGCTATGGCCCGGCGGAAAAGCGCCTGGAACATCTGCGGCAGTTTCGCTTGGGCGGAGTCGAGTGGTTCATGCCGACGACCAAGTACTACGAACAGCAGGCCGGCATCAGCAATGCCACGGGGCAGAAAGCGACGCAGTGGCTGTACCGGGATTTCCTGGACTACGCCAAGAGCCGCAACCAGGCGATCGGCGAGGCGGTAGTCGCCGCGGGCGCCCCGGAGTACCTCAAGGGCACTGGCAAGGACGCGATTTTTTTGCTCAATGAGGATGTCCAACTGCACACGTGTCTCAGGGAGAGCTCGCGGGGCACCTGCCTGCACATGGCCTACGTGCATCAGGGCTATCGCGTCTTCGACCTGGCCAATAAATCCCAGCCCTCCTACGTGGCAAGACGGCCGTCGAAGGCCGGCAAGCCCGATTTGTCTCAGCCTGTGCCCGGCAACTACCACTACATCTACGCCCGCGAGCTGACGCAGAAGGACCAGGACCGCTGGCAGATTCCGGCGTTCTGAGTGTCCAGCAAGCGCGCGGCACACCCGGGATTCCACAGCACCGGACGCTGCGCGATTCTCAACACCGAAATCGGCCTCAGCCCTTTTCTGATAAGCGCAACCAGCTCCTATTTCAGGAGCAATCAGGCGTCGGCCGCCGCGGCTGTCCGTCCAGCCGCGCCGGCAGCCAGCCGCGCAGGCTGTTGACGAAGGCCCAGGCCTGCACCCGCGCCACGTCCTGCAGGCGCAGCACACCCTCTTCCACCCGGCCCTCGCGCAGCAGCGCGGCGCGGCCCACGCCGGGCAACAGGCCGCAGGCCAGGGGCGGGGTGATCCAGCGGCCGTCCAGCAGCGCGGCGAGGTTGCCGAAGGTGGTCTCGGTGATCTCGCCGGCCTCGTTGTAGAGCACGGTGTCGAATACGCCGCTGCCCGGCTGCGGCGCGAACGCCGCGTAGTGGGCGCGGCGCGTGGTCTTGTGGCGCACGAATTCGCCATGCGCCGCGGCAAAGGGCCGGTCGGCCAGCGCCAGCACCACGGGCCCGGCCGTGGGCGCCAGCGGAAAGGCCTCGGCCCGCGGGCGGCCCCGGGCGTCCAGCAGCATGCGCACACGCCATTGGCCGGCACTGTGCGTGCGGACGAGGTCGTCCAGGCACTCGTCCAGCGTGTGCGCATCCCAGGGGTAGCCGAAGTGCGCCGCGCCCTGCCGCAGGCGCGCCAGGTGCTCGGCGCGGTGGCGCAGGCGGCCGTCCACCAGCGCCAGGGTTTCCAGCAGGTCGAAGGGCTCGCTGGCGCGCTCCACAAAGGCGCGCTTGGCCGCCCACTCGCGCCATTCTTGAGGGGCCTGCGCCCCCCAGACGATGCCGCTGCCGATGCCGCAGCGCACCTGGTCGCCGTGCAGCTCCAGCGTGCGGATGGGCACGTTGAAGGTGGCGGCGATGGCGCCTGCGCCGCCCTCGGGATCGGGCCGCACCACGCCCAGCGCGCCGCAGTAGATGCCGCGCGGGCCGGCCTCCAGCGCGCGGATGGCGCGCATGGCCTCGACCTTGGGCGCGCCGGTGACCGAGCCGCAGGGAAACAGTGCCGCGAAGACGTGGGCCAGCCGCGTGCCGGAGCGCGTCTCGGCCCGCACGTCCGACGTCATCTGCCACACCGTCGGCAGGGCCTGGGTGTGCAGCAGGCGCGGCACCTGCACGCTGCCCGGCTGGGCGACGCGCGAGAGGTCGTTGCGCAGCAGGTCCACGATCATCACGTTCTCGGCACGCTCCTTCGGGGACGCACGCAGCTGCTGCTCGCGCGCCGCATCCTCCTCGGGCGTGGCGCCGCGCGCGGCCGTGCCCTTCATGGGCCGGGTGAGGATGGCGCCGCGGCCGTCTGCGCCGGCGCGCCAGTCGAAGAACAGCTCGGGCGAGACCGACAGCGCCTGCGCCGCGCCCATGTCCATCCAGGCCGCGTAGCCGCCCGGCTGGGCGCGCTGCAGGGCGGCGAACAGCGCCTGCGCCGCGCCTGTGAAACGACCGGTGAGCGGAGCCGTGTAGTTGACCTGGTAGTACCTGCCCTCGGCGATGCCCTGCTGGATGCGGGCCAGCGCCTCGTCGAAGGCCGGGCGCGGCAGCGGCGCTTCCCAGACGATGCGAGGAGCGTCCTGCGCGTCATCTGCTTCGTCCTGCGGCCGGGGCTGCGGGGCGGCGTGGACGGCGAACCAGGCCAGCGGCGCCGCATCGCCGGCCGGCTGCCCGTGCACGGCCAGCGCTGCGTCAAAGGCCGGCGCCGCCTCGTAGCGCAGCCCGCCCACGCACCACAGGCCGGCGCGGGCCGCCTGCTCCACGGCGTCCAGCACGGCCGGCACCTCGTCAGGCCGCAGGGCCTGCAGCACCCGCAGCGGCGCGCCGAAGGCATGGCGCAGGCGCGGGGCCGAGGCGTCCCATGGGTCGGAGAAGTCGATCAGTGCCGTGGTGGTTTTATGAGTCAAATCGGCCTCCAGCCTTTATGGATCAAGCGCTGGCAGCTATCAATATGGATGTGAATCCAGTCGTTAGACCGCCTCCATGTGCGGTGCCAATCAAGCCGGGCACCCTGCCGCAGGAGCCCTCGCCCTCCATGCACGCTTGCCTGGGCGCATGCAGAACGCGGGCGTCCGCAAGCGGTCCAAAGGGCGTCTTCATGGGGCGCGAAGCATAGCCGCATCGCGCACGCGGCCGTTGGCTGCAGCACGGCCCACGGATTCGTGGGTATTTTTTCTGCAGCCCCGCCAAGCTCAAAGCCTTGACGTGACCGATTCGGTCGCTCCGGGCACGGCCGGTGTTGGGCCCGCATGCGGCTGATCGACACCCTGGAGATTTGACCACCCGCGTCGGACAGGCCCGGCGAGCGGGTGCGCGCCGACGCCGACACGGGTAGGAGGGCGCCGACCGGCATGCACGGCACGCATTGATAGCCGGCCGGGCACGCTGCGCCGAGCATGGGGGCATCGCACTACACATGGCGCCTTCGCGCCCGCCCAGACATGTCTTCCTCCCCCGCCCTGGCAACGCCCCACGCCACCGCGCCGCGCCTGCGATGCTCCAGTGCCCCGCGCGCCCTCTACCACGCCCTGCAGCAGGGCTCGCCGGATGCGGACACCCGCACCCGCGCCGCGCACTACCTGCGCCGCAAGCTGCTCGAATCGGCCAGCCGGCCGGGTGACCTGCCCGAGACGCCGCAGGATCTGCATGCCTGGCGCGATGCCGGCGCCGCCCACGTCGCTCGCGACTACGCCGCTTACCTGGCCGAGCGACAGGACGGCGGCGCGCGGCGCTATTTCAGCAGCCGTGCGCACGCGCTGCACTTTCTGCGCGCCGTGGCCCCCACCAAGCTGGTCGACGGCTCCTGGCTGTACGGCCTGGCCGAGCACGCGGCCAATGTGCGCCTGGCCCCGCTGGTCACGACCTACCTGGAAGAGCTGGGCGACGGCGCCGCTGACAAGAACCACGTGCTGCTGTACCGCCGCCTGCTGGCGCAGCACGGCATCGCCGCCGAAGACGACGGCAGCCTGCCCGATGCGCTGTACGAGCAGGGTCTGATCCAGCTGTGCCTGGCCTGGAACGCCGCGGACTTTCTGCCCGAAGTCATTGGCTTCAACCTGGCCTACGAGCAGCTGCCGCTGCACCTGCTCATCACCAGCTACGAGCTGAACGAGCTGGGCATCGACCCCTACTACTTCACCCTGCACGTGACGGTGGACAACGGCCACAGCGGTCATGCCCGCCAGGCCTGCGACGCCGTGCTGGGCCTGCTGCCGCGCCGTGGCGACCCGGATGCCTTCTGGCAGCGCGTGCGCGCCGGCGCGCGCCTGGCCGACGCCGGCGTGGGCACCACACAGGTGATCGCGGACTTCGACATTGGCGCCGAGGTGCTGCGCATCCTGCAGGACAAGGCGCCGGCCGGGCACGGCGCGCATTCCAACTACTGCCGCGTGGCCGGGCGCAGCGTGAACGACTGGCTGGCCGATCCGCAGCAGATGCCCGCCTTCCTGCAGGCGCTGGCCGACGCCGGCTGGGTGCGCCCGGGCGCGCCGGCGCACCAGAGCCGCTTCTGGCAGCTGCTGCAGGGCGAGCACGCCGAGATGTTCGGCGTGTTCAGCCCGTATGAGCTGCAGGTTATCCATGACTGGCTGCGCGGCGAAGATGCCGCCGACGGCCAGGCCTGGGACGAGCGCGGCGCCGCCAACCAGTCGCCGCGCCGCCGGCCGAGTTTTCGTGCCCTTGCGCGGGCCGCCAAGGCGCGTGGGGCTGGCGTGACGCCGCAGGCGGACAGCGTCCGCACTCCACTGGATTCAGACGTGCCGGCCTTTGAAGAAGCGCTGCGCACCCTGCAGGGCGCCGAGCGCCGCGCCGCGCTGGTGCGGGCCATGGGCCCCGGCGAGCACTGGACGCCTGTGGGCCTGCGCGCCACGCAGCTGTTTCGGCGCGAGTGCTTCCTGTAGTTTCAAGCCCGATCGGGCTCCAGCCCTTATCAGTCAAGCGCTAGCCGCTATTCTTTGAATAGCGGCTTTGGCGTGCCTGGCTGCCGGGCACAGGCCGGGGAAAAGGCCACACGCCGCGTCAACCCAGGCCTACGCGGCGCATGAGCTTCGACGGACAGGGCTGCCACAGAGGGCTGCGTAAGGTTGGAGCCTCCTAACCACCAGCAAATCAAAGGAGTTTTCCATGCCCATCATTCTCTGGCTGCTCGGCGTCCCCCTGTCCATCGTGCTGCTGCTGATGCTGTTCGGTGTGCTGTAAGCACCTGGCCCGGAGCGCAGCGGCGCCGCCCACCGCGCTACTGCGTCTCCGGCCGGGGGTCGCGCTCCATCAGCAGCGCCACCACCTCCTCGGCCCGCAGCTGTCCCGCCAGCAGGGCCACCACACATTCGGCGATCGGCATTTCCACCCCCAGGACCCGAGCGCGTTGCACCACGGTGCGGGCGCTGTACACGCCCTCGGCCACATGGCCCAGTGAGTCGACCGCCTGCTCCAACGTTTTGCCCTCGGCCAGCAGCAGGCCGATGCGGCGGTTGCGCGACAGGTCACCAGTGGCCGTCAAAACCAGATCCCCCAGTCCCGACAGTCCCATGAACGTTTCGGCCCGTGCGCCCAGCGCCAGGCCCAGGCGGGTCATCTCCGCCAAGCCGCGCGTGACCAGCGCGGCGCGCGCGTTCAGGCCCAGGTGCAGGCCGTCGCACAGGCCGGTGGCGATGGCCAGCACGTTCTTCACGGCGCCACCTACTTCCACGCCCACGATGTCATCGCTGGCATAGACGCGCAGTGCGGGGCCATGAAAGCCGGCCACCAGCGCCTCACGCACGCGCGCATTGCGGCTGGCGGCGACCAGCGCCGTCGGCTGGGCCAGCGCCACCTCCTGCGCGAAGCTGGGACCGCTGAAGGCGCCGCTGGCCAGCTGTGGCGCCACCTGGGCGCAGACCTCGTGGGCCATCAGACCGGTACCGGCCTCGAAGCCCTTGCACAGCCAGGCCACGGGGGCGCTGCATCCATGCAGCGTCTGCAGCATGCCGCGCAGCGCGGACATGGGTGTGCCCAGGATGACCAAATCGGCTTGGCGCACCAGCGCCGACGCATCGCCCGAAGCGACATGCAGGGAAGGAGGAAAGGACAGGTCGCGCAGGTAGCGGGCATTGGCGCGTGCGGACTGCATGGCCTGGGCCTGCTGCGCATCGCGCGCCCACAGCTGCACGTCGTGGCCGCCCGGGTGCAAGGCTGCGGCGATGGCCACGGCCGTACCCCAGGCACCGGCGCCAAGCACTACGATTTTCATAGCTGCTACCGCTTATGTGGCGGGCGCTGGAGGCCAAAAAGACTATGAAACCCCAGACCCGGGCCGCGCCGCCAGGGCAGGCGGCAAGGCCGTCCCCGTCTGCTTACTGGGCCGTGTTGCCGGCGGCCTCGGCCGCGGCGGCCTGCTGCTGCTCGTACATGGCCTGGAAGTTGATTTCGGCCAGGTGCACGGGCGGGAAGCCGGCGCGGGTGATGACGTCCGCCACGTTGCCTCGCAGGTAGGGGTAGACGATCTGCGGGCAGGCCACGCCGATCACCACGCCCATCTGGTCCTCGGGCACGTTGCGGATCTCGAAGATGCCGGCCTGCTTGGCCTCGACCAGGAACACGGTCTTGTCCTTGATCTTGGTCTGCACGGTGGCGGTGACGGCGACTTCAAAGATGCCGTCCACCACGGGAGTGGCCTCGACGCCCAGCTGGATGTCCACGCTCGGCTGCTCCTGCTCCAGCAGGATGGTCGGCGAGTTGGGCTGCTCCAGCGACAGGTCCTTCAGGTACACGCGCTGGATCTGGAACACGGGGGTTTCTTCGGTGGCCATGGTCGGGGAAATGTCCGGTCAAATCAAAACAAAGCCCGCCCGGGAGGAAGCTCCCGCAGCGGGCGACAGGGCTGCCATTATGCAATGGCCGTTAGCGGCTCAGCCCTGCAGCAGGGGCGTCAGGCCGCCGCGGCCGTCGAGGGCCGCCAGGTCGTCGAAGCCACCCACGTGGTTGTCGCCGATGAAGATCTGCGGCACGGTGCGCCGGCCGGTGATGTCCATCATGTGCTGGCGCGCGCTGGGGTCGGTGTCCACGCGGATCTCCTCGATCTGCTCCACGCCCTTGGCTTTCAAAAGCTGCTTGGCGCGGATGCAATAGGGGCAGACGGCGGTGGTGTACATCTTGACGGCTTGCATGGGCGGGTCCTTGTATGAGCGTTGCACGAAAGGGCAGGTGCAGGCGGGGTCAGCCTTTTTCAACCGGCATGCCGGCTTCGCGCCAGGCGGCCAGGCCGCCGCTGAGGGGCTGGGCCCTGTCGTAGCCCAGCGACTTGGCGATGGCGGCGGCGCGCGCCGAGCGCGGACCCTTGGCGCACACCAGCACCAGCGGCACGGCCTTGTTCTTGACGACCTGCGGCAGGCGCTCCTGCAACTGGCCGAGCGGCACGTTCTTGGCGCCGCCCACGTGGCCGGCAGCGTATTCCTCGGGCTCGCAGACGTCGATCACCACCGCCTTTTCGCGGTTGATGAGCTGCACGGCCTGGGCTGCGCTCACGCCGCCGGCGGTGGCGCCGCGCAGCACGGGCACCAGCAGCAGCCCGCCCGAGGCCAGCGCGATGAAGATCAAATACCAGTTGTCGAGAACGAAATTCACGGGGTGTCCCAGGAGAGAGCAAACCCTGGATTCTAGAATGACGGGTTTTGACCCGAAGGCCCCAAGGACACCAATGCACAAGCTCGTTTTGATCCGCCATGGCGAATCCACCTGGAACCTGGAAAACCGTTTCACCGGCTGGACGGACGTGGAGCTGACGGCAACGGGCATCGAGCAGGCCAAGAACGCCGGCCGGCTGCTGAGCGCCGAGGGTTTCGAGTTCGACCAGTGCCACACCAGCGTGCTCAAGCGCGCCACCCACACGCTGTGGCACTGCCTGGACGCCATGGACCGCACCTGGCTGCCCGTGCATCACAGCTGGCGCCTGAACGAGCGCCACTACGGCGCCCTGCAGGGCCTGAACAAGGCTGAGACGGCCAAGCAGTACGGCGACGAGCAGGTGCTGGTCTGGCGCCGCAGCTACGACACGCCGCCGCCGGCGCTGGAGGCCGGCGACCCGCGCAGCGAGCGCGGCGACATCCGCTATGCCCAGCTGGCACCAGGCCAGGTGCCGCTGACCGAGTGCCTCAAAGACACGGTGGCGCGTGTGCTGCCCTACTGGGACGAGACCGTCGCCCCGGCCATCCGCGCCGGCCAGCGGGTGCTGATCGCCGCGCATGGCAACTCCATCCGCGCCTTGGTCAAGTACCTGGACGGCATCTCCGACGCCGACATCGTGGGTCTGAACATTCCCAACGGCATCCCGCTGATCTACGAACTGGACGCCGACCTGAAGCCCCTGCGCAGCTACTACCTGGGTGACGCCGAAGCCGCCGCGCGCGCCGCTGCAGCCGTGGCCTCCCAGGGCAAGGCCTGACGACACAGCGCAAACCCCTGGGAACCGGCAGCACGGGGCTTTCTCCAAGCGGTATATTGAATTGAGGCGCTCGCATCAGGCGCCAGAGGTGTGCAATGGGCCAAAAACTCAAGATCGTCGGATGGATTTCAGCCGGTGCCCTGGCCGGGGCGCTGACCACCGTCTCGCTGCAAACGGTGGCGCGCGGCGCCATGACGCCGCTGCCGCTGGAGGAAATCCAGCAGCTGTCGGCCGTGTTCGGTCTGATCAAGACCGACTACGTCGAGCCGGTCGATGACAAAAAGCTGATCACCGATGCCATCTCGGGCATGGTCTCCAGCCTGGACCCGCACTCGCAGTATTTCGACAAGAAGTCGTTCAAGGAATTCCGCGAGGGCACCACCGGCCGATTCGTCGGCGTGGGCATCGAGATCACACAGGAAGACGGGCTGATCCGCGTGGTCTCGCCCATCGAGGGTTCGCCCGCCTTCCGCGCCGGTCTCAAGACCAACGACCTGATCACGAAAATCGACGACACGGCCGTCAAGGGCCTGTCGCTGAGCGATGCCGTCAAGCGCATGCGCGGCGAGCCCAACACGCAAGTCACGCTGACCATCCTGCGCCGCGACGAAAGCCGCAGCTTCCCGGTGACCATCACGCGCGAGGAGATCAAGACCCAGTCCGTCAAGGGCAAGATCGTCGAGCCCGGCTACGCCTGGATCCGCCTGTCGCAGTTCCAGGAGCGCACGGTGGACGACTTCGTGCGCAAGGTCGAGGAGGTCTACAAGCAGGACCCCAACCTCAAGGGCCTGGTGCTGGACCTGCGCAACGATCCGGGCGGCCTGCTGGACGCGGCCGTGGCCATCTCGGCCGCCTTCCTGCCGGAGGACGTGACCGTGGTTTCCACCAACGGCCAGCTCGCCGAGAGCAAGGCGACCTTCAAGGCCTCGCCCGAGTTCTACGCCCGCCGCGGCCAGGGCGACCCGCTCAAGCGCCTGCCCGCAGCCTTGAAGAAGGTGCCGCTGGTGGTGCTGGTCAACGAAGGCTCGGCCTCCGCCAGCGAGATCGTGGCCGGCGCGCTGCAGGACCACAAGCGCGCCACCGTCATGGGCAGCCAGACCTTCGGCAAGGGCTCGGTGCAAACGGTGCGCCCGCTGGGCCCCGACACGGGCATCAAGCTGACCACGGCGCGCTACTACACGCCCAGCGGCAAATCCATCCAGGCCAAGGGCATCGTGCCCGACGTGATGCTGGACGAGACGGCCGAGGGCGACCTGTTCGCCTCGCTGCGCATGCGCGAGGCCGACCTGGAAAAGCACCTGTCCAGCGGCCAGGGCGAGGAAGCCCAGAACCCGGCGCGCGAGAAGGCCCGCGAGGAAGCCCGCAAGCGGCTGGAGGAAGAAGCCAAGAAGCCCCTGGCCGAACGCAAGCTGCCCGAGTTCGGTACGGACAAGGACTTCCAGCTGGCCCAGGCGCTGAACCAGCTCAAGGGCCGCACCGTGGTCGCCAGCAAGACGCTGACGGAGCGCAAGGAAGAGCCCAAGGAGAACTGACGCCTTCCTGCGCCCACGCGCACCACCAGGCCGGACCTGCCGCAGGCCCGGCCTTTTTTCTTTTTCCGTGTTTGCACCATGACCGACGAACAGCTTCTGCGCTACTCGCGCCACATCATGCTCGACGAGATCGGCATCGAGGGGCAGGAGCGCATCCTGGCCGCCCACGTGCTGATCGTGGGTGCGGGCGGTCTGGGCTCGCCCGCGGCGCTGTTCCTGGGCTCGGCCGGCGTGGGCACGCTGACCCTGGTGGACGACGACGTGGTGGACCTGACCAACCTGCAGCGTCAGATCGCCCACACCACGGCGCGCGTGGGCCTGCCCAAGGTGGAATCGGCCGCCCAGGCCGTGCGGGCCATCAACCCCGACGTGCGCCTGAACCTGGTGCGCGAACGGGTGGACGAGGCGGCGCTGGTGCGCCTGGCCCGGCAGGCCGACGTAGTGCTGGACTGCACCGACAACTACCGCACGCGCCAGGCTATCAACGCCGCCTGCGTGCGCGCGGGCCGACCGCTGGTGGCGGGCGCGGCCATTCGCCTGGACGGGCAGGTTTCGGTGTACGACCCGCGTGGCGAGGGCTCGCCCTGCTATGCCTGCCTGTTCTCTCCCGAGGCGCAGTTCGAGGAAGTGCAGTGCTCCACCATGGGCGTGTTCGCCCCCATGGTGGGCATCATCGGCACCATGCAGGCGGCCGAGGCTCTCAAGCTGATCGTGGGCATGGGCCAGCCCCTGACGGGACGCCTGCTGCTGCTGGACGGGCGCAGCATGGAGTGGACACAGGTTCGCGTGGCGCGCGATCCACAATGCCCCGTGTGTCACACGCACCACACTGAACCGCGGTAGCCCGTCTCCTACGAGGCCAGCAAGCCGCCACTGGCAAAATCCCCGCCAACCCGTCTCTACATTGGGACAAGGTTCGCCGCCTCGATGGCGGACCGAAAGGGAGCCCTGTGAAATTGCGTACGTACATCGTCGAAGACAACGCCACCATCCGAGAGAACCTGATCGGCGCGCTGCAAGAGCTGGCGCAAATCGAACCCGTCGGCATTGCCGAAACTGAAGACGATGGCAAGGCCTGGCTCGCCGCGCATGCTTCGCAGTGGGATCTGGCCATCGTTGATCTCTTTCTGCGCCAGGGCAGCGGCCTGGGTGTGCTGGCAGCCTGCCGCAACCGTCTGTCCAGCCAGAAAATGGTGGTGCTCAGCAACTACGCCACGCCGGACGTGCGCATGCGATGCGCCCAGTTGGGCGTGGACGCGGTCTTCGATAAATCCAATGAGATCGAAGCTCTGGTGGACTACTGCATCGCCCACGGCGCGTCTCAGACGTCTCAGCAGCCCCCTCAGCAAGCCCCTTCCAGAAGCATGGCTGGCTAGAACGTCTGCATTCAAGCAAAAGGGCCAGCGCATGCTGGCCCTTTTGCTTGAGGGGCCTGCGGCCCCCTTCAGTGATCAATCAATCAGCTTGTTCTTCAGGGCGTAGTAGGTCAGGTCGCTATTGGAAGACAAGCCCATCTTCTCCATCAACCGCGTGCGGTAGGTGCTCACGGTCTTGACGCTCAGCGACAGTGCCTTGGCGATCTCACCCGCGGTCTCGCCCTTGGCCAGCTTGAGGAACACCTGGAATTCGCGCTCGGAGAGCTGCTCGTGCGGCGGCGCATCGTCCTTGCGGTTGAGCTGCTGGGCCAGCAGATCGGCCACGGCGGGCGTCAGATAGCGCCGGCCCAACGAGATGGTGCGGATGGCTTCCACTATCTCCTTGGGCTCGCACTCCTTGTTCAGGTAGCCGCTGGCACCCTGGCGAATCAGGCTGATGGCGTAGTGCTCCTCAGGGTAGCCGCTCAGGATGAGGATGCCCATGTCCGGCGCCTTGGCGCGCAGCATGGCCAGCGCGTCCAGTCCACTCTGCCCCGGCATGGACAGGTCCATCACCAGCACGTCGATCTCGTGGGCACGCACCAGGTCGATGGCCTCCCGGCCGTTGGACGCCTCGCCCACGATACGTAGATCCACGTGCTCCGACAGGAACTGGCGCAATCCCGAACGCACGATTGCATGGTCATCCACAATGCCTATATTGATCATTGAGCCTTCTTTCTTGGGCTACCCGAAGGTTCCCGCGTGAGATATGGTTTCAGGTGCGCTTGCCGCCACGCGCTTGCAGCTAGCATGGCAGCGCAGGTCAATGATATGCACTTTCTACCCTCTGCCCCGCTGCATTCTGAAGAAGGCCCGATATGAACTGGGCTCGGCTGCGCACGATTGCCGTGAGCCTGCCGCTGGCATTGCTGGCGGTGCTGGTCCTGGTGGGTGTCAACGAGATGGGCTACAAGCGTTCTGCCGAGGCGGTAGAAGCCCTGGGGCGCTCTCATACGGCACGCGCCTCTCTGGACCAGGTGCTGCAGGGCATGCTCAACGCCGAGACGGGTCTGCGTGGTTATCTGCTGACTGGTGACAAAAGTTACTTGCGCCCTTACGAACAGGCCGTCTCCACCATCAACGCCAGCGTGCGGACTCTGCAGGGCTCCTATGTCGGCCAAAAGGACTTGGCAGAGCTGTCGCAGCTGATCGAGCGCAAGCTCTCCGAGATGGAGTTGACGCTGAAACTGCGTGACCAGGACCAGGAAGCCGAGGCGTGGCGCTTCGTCCTGTCCACCGACGCGGGGCGTGAGGACATGGACGCCATCCGCGGCGTTGCCACGCGCATGCTGGAGCGCAGCACGCAGCAGACCATGCACAGCACCGAGGAGATCCTGCACTCGCTGACGCTGTCGCGCATGGGCATCGCCACCGCGGCGGCCGTGGGACTGCTGGCGTTCTACCTGTACCTGCGCAACAGCCGCGCGCTGCGCGAGGCCGACGAGCGTGAGCAGCGGGTCCTGGCACGCGAACGCGACCGGCTGGAGCAACTGGTGCGCGAACGCACGGCCTCGCTGTCGGAGCTGGCGCACCATCTGCAGCAGGTGCGCGAAGAGGAGCGCGCCCACCTGGCGCGTGAACTGCACGACGAACTGGGCGCCCTGCTTACCGCGGCCAAGCTGGACGTGGCGCGCCTGAAGGCCCGCCTGGAGCCTCTCACGCCCGAAAGCGCCGAGCGGCTCCAGCACCTGGTCGATACGCTCAACAGCGGCATCGCGCTCAAGCGGCGCATCATCGAAGACCTGCGCCCCTCGTCGCTGTCCAACCTCGGCCTGACCGCATCGTTGGAGATCCTGGCGCGGGAGTTCTCCGAACGCAGTGGCATCCCCGTGCAAGTGCGGCTGGAGCAGGTGCAGCTGTCCGAATCGGCCCAGCTCACCGTCTACCGGCTGGTACAGGAGGCACTGACCAACATCGGCAAGTACGCAAATCCCGCCCACGTGCTGGTGTCCGTGGACAACTACGCCAACCACGTCTCGGTGCAGGTGCGCGACGACGGCGCGGGCTTCGACACCGCGGCCGTGGGCGCCGAAGCACACGGTCTGCGCGGCATGCGCCACCGTGTGGAAACCGAAGGCGGGCGCCTCACCGTCAGCTCGGCACCGGGCGAGGGCACGCTCGTCAGCGCCGTGCTGCCGCACGTCACCCCGATCCCCGCAAAGGCTTCTTGACCCTTGCAAAGGGCGTGCCGCTGCGCGGCGGCAGCGTCCTACACAGCCGCACGCCCGCCACTGGCGCCTGCGGCTTTTGACCACTCCTACAGTCCCATCACACACCCACCGCACCGGGTGTCTGGCAAAGACAAACAGGAGGTCTCATGTTGCATTACGCAGTGGTTTTTCTGGTCATCGCCCTGGTGGCCGCCCTCTTCGGCTTCGGCGGCATTGCGGCGGGCGCCGTGGGCATCGCCAAGGTGCTGTTCTTCGTCTTCGTGATCATGGCTGTGGTGACCTTCATCCTGAGCCTGATGCGCAGGGGCTGACCTCCACAGCAGCCTGTCTCCTAACCACCAACGACATAGCGAGGAACCATCCATGAACACACAGAACAACGTGGAAAACGCCACCCAGAAGGCCGCTGCAACGGCGCGCGACGCTGCCGACAGCATGACAAGCAGCGCCGAGCAGGCTGTGGAGTCCACCCGCCGCATGGCCAACGATGCGCTCGACAAGGCGGAAAGCGGCGTGCAGCGCCTGCGCGACGAGGTCAACCCGGCCATCGACGACATGGCCGCCCGCGCTCAGGAATTCGCCAGCCGCAGCATCAACTACGCCGCCGAGACCAGCGAGCGTGCGCGGCGCCAATTCAACCAGGCTGCCGAGGCCACCTGCCGCTACGTGTCGGACCAGCCCGGCCGTTCGCTGCTGATGGCCGCCGCCGCTGGTGCCGCCGTGGCTACGGCACTGATGATGACGCGCCGCAGCGACCGCTAAGGCCTCGTCTCTCATACCCCTGGCGAGGCATATACCAATGAACGAAACCCACGAAAAAACGGTCGGCGCAGACGCTGCCGCCAACGGGCAATACGTGCCCCTGAAACTGGACGAGGAAGCACTGCGCAAGGCGGCTACCGCCGATCTGGATGAAGGTCCCGTCACCCCCGGCTATGGCCCTTGGCGCGAGGACATCATCAAGCTGCTCAACAGCGCCCTGGCAACGGAGCTGGTCTGCGTGCTGCGCTACAAGCGGCACTACTTCACGGCCGAGGGTCTGGAGTCCCCCGCCATCGCAGAGGAGCTGCTGGTGCATGCCAACGAGGAAGCGGCCCATGCCGACCTGATCGCCGAACGCATCGTGCAACTGGGCGGCTCGCCCGACTTCTCGCCCAATACGCTGCTGGAACGCAGCCACGCCGACTACGACGAGTCGTCGAACCTGCGCGACATGTTGCATGCCAATCTGGTGGCCGAGCGCATTGCTGTGGAGTCATACCGTCAGATGGTGGAGCTGATCGGCGACAAGGATCCCACCACGCGGCGCATGCTGGAAGGCATCTTGGCTGACGAAGAGGAGCACGCCGACGAGATCAGGGACTGGCTGCAGCGCTGATCTTTTTATCTAGAAAACCAAGCTGTCCGGCCAGCGGAGGGTGCAACAGGCCGAGGCGGAAACCCCAAGCACCCGTGTCTTTTCAAACCGACAAGGAACCAGAACCATGAAATACGCACGTGCCATTGCCTTTGCCATGCTGGCAGGCGCCACCATCGTTTCCACCGGCTGCTCCGTGGCCCGCAACCAGCAGACCGTTGGCTCCTACGTGGACGACGCCGGCATCACCACCGCCATCAAGGCCAAGATGGCGGAGGACAAGTCTGTGTCCGCCACCTCCATCAGCGTGGAGACGCTCAACGGCACGGTGCAGCTGTCGGGTTTCGCCAAGACGCAAGCGGAAAAGGACCGCGCTGAAGCCATTGCACGCAACACCAAGCATGTCCGCGACGTGCGCAACAGCGTTGTGGTTCGCCCGTAAACGGCACACAGCTCGACTAGCAGAACGCCACCCCTTGGGGTGGCGTTTTTTTATCCGAATCGACCCTTAGGCTGCACGCAGCTTGTCGCGCAGGCGCTGCTCGACCTGGGTCGAGACAAACTTGTCCACTTCGCCGCCCAGCGAGGCGATCTCGCGCACGAAGGTGCTGCTGATGAACTGGTACTTGTCGCTGGGCGTGAGGAACACCGTCTCCACCTCGGGCATCAGGTGGCGGTTCATACCGGCCAGCTGGAACTCGTAGTCGAAGTCGGTCACCGCGCGCAGACCGCGCACCATGGCCTTGGCGCCGCGCTGCACGATGAAATCGCGCATCAACCCGGAAAAACTCTCCACCTTGACCTGCGGATAGGGCGCCACCGCTTCGCGCACCATGGCGATGCGCTCCTCCAGCGAGAACAGCGTCTTCTTGTGGTGGCCGGCTGCCACCGCCACCACGACCTCATCAAACAGCTGCACGGCGCGGCGCACGACGTCTTCATGCCCCAGGGTGATGGGGTCGAAGGTTCCGGGATAGACGGCAAGCACGTGCGCCATGGCGGTGGTTCTCCTGTTCCTATAGCTGGTGCCGGAGGATTATGCCGACCGCTCTATGCGCCGGGCCGCAGCAGGTGCGCATGCACCGCCCCGGCCTTCAGGTGGCGGTGCACCTGCAGTCCCAGCGGCGCGAGCGCCTCGTCGCTCCAGGCGGCAGGCGCCTCCAGATAGACGAAACCTTCCGGCGCGATGGCGCGGGCCGCCGCGCGCAGGGCCGGCTCGAAGAACTCCGCCTGTCCGAAGGGCGGGTCGATCAGCGCCAGGTGCAGGCTGGCCGGCGCGCAGGTTCCCAGCGCCGCCAGGCCGTCGCCGCGCTGCACGCGCACGGTGGTTGCCCCCAGGCGCTCGGCCGCACGGCGCAGCTGGGCGGCCAGGGCAGCGTCGTGCTCGACCAGCAGCACACTGGCGGCGCCGCGCGACGCCGCCTCCAGCCCCAGGGCACCGGTGCCGGCGAAGGCATCTAGGCAGTGCCAGCCGGACAGGTCCTGGCCCAGCCAGTTGAACAGCGTCTCGCGCACGCGATCGGGCGTGGGGCGCAGGCCGGGCCGGTCGGCCACGGGCAGGCGGCTGCGCTTCCACTGCCCGCCGATGATGCGGATCTCGCCCGGCACGCCGCCCGGCGCACGAGCGGGCGGGCGCGGCTTGGCCGACGGCGTGGCTTTGCGTGCGCCGCTCATGGCTTGGCCCCCGGCTGCTGCGCGCCGACGATGACCGTGACCATGCGGTCGGGCTGCAGCTTGCGCTGCATGGCGGCGCGGATGTCGGCCACGGTGATCGCCTCCACGCGGTCGGTCCAGTGCTCCAGGTAGTCCAGCGGCAGGTCGTTCCAGGCGATGTTGACCACGTTGCCCAGCAGCTTGCGGTTGCTGTCGATGCGCAACGCGAAGCCGCCCACCAGGTTGTCCTTGGCGGCGCGCAGCTCGGCCTCCGTCGGGCCTTCGGCGACGAAGCGCGCCAGCACCTCGCGCGTCAGCTGCACAGCCTGGGCGGCCTGGTCGGGCCGCGTCTGCAACCCGATGGCGAAGGCGCCGGCGTTCAACCCGGGGCTGAACTGGCTGTACACGCCGTAGGTCAGGCCGCGCTTTTCGCGCACCTCGTTCGTCAGGCGCGAGGTGAAGCCGCCGCCGCCCAGGATGTGGTTGCCCACCAGCAGCGCCAGGAAGTCCGGGTCCTTGCGCACGAAGCCGGGCTGGCCGATGAGCACGTGCGCCTGGGCCGAGGCAAACGGGATGTCCTCCTGCACGGGCTGCGTCAGGGGCTGTACCGGCGCCACCTCGGGCAGCGGCGCGCAGGCGGCGGCATTGCCGGCGGGCAGACGCGACAGCAGGGTCTGCACCAGGCCCTGCGCCTGCGCGCGGGTGACGGCGCCGACGATGGACACGCGGGCGCGGCAGGCCTGCAGGTAGCGCGACTGGAAGGCCTGCAGGTCGGCCACCTCGATGGCCGAGAGCGTCTGCGCGGTGGCGAACTGGCCGTAAGGGTGGCTGCCGAAGACGGCCTTGCCGAAGGCCTTGGCGGCCACCGTGCCGGGGCGGGTATCGGCCTCGCGGATGCTGGCCTGCCAGCGGGCGCGCTCGCGCTGCCAGACGGCGGCCGGCAGGCTGGGCTGGCCCAGCTGGCGCGCGGCCAGGCGGGCGGCGCGCTCCAGCAAGTCGGCCTCGGTCAGCGAGCGCAGCGAAAACGCCAGGCCATCACGCTCGGCGCCGGCGTCAAAACTCGCGCCCAGGTCGGCCCAGGCCTCGCCCAAGTCGTTCTCGTCCAGCGCCGGCTCGTCCGCGCCACCGGCCAGCACACCCTTGCCGCTCATCAAAGCGAAGGCACTCGCCAGGCCGGCCTGCGCCGCCGGGTCGCGGCGCGTACCGGCGTCGAAGTCCACCTGCACATCCACCATGGGAATGGCCGGGCTTTGCACCAGCCAGACACGCGCGCCGCTGGGCTCGCTCCAGTGTTCAATGGGCAGCAGCGCCCAGGCCGATTGGGTATAAAAAATGGCTCCAACGCTTACCAGACAAGTGCGAGCAGCTATTGTTTTGATAGTTTTCAGAAGAGACATGGCAGGCGCCCTTGTTCTTTCGTGTCAGTGCAAGCGGCCTTCGGGCGCGGCGGCGTCCGGAGCGGGCTTGCGGGGGCGGGCGGCCATGGGCTGGGGCACCAGGGTGGCGACGGTCAGCTGGTCGTCGCCGAAGTAGCGCGCGGCCACGGACTGCACCTCTGCGGGCGTCACGCCGCGCAGCAGCTGCAGCAGGCGTTCGTCCGCGTCCAGCGGCAGGCCCTGCACCCAGTTGTGGCCCAGGTCGCTGGCCTGGGACTGCAGCGAGTCGCGGGCATAGATGGTGCCGGCCGCCCATTGCGTGGTCACGCGCGACAGCTCGGCCGCGCCAATGCCCTCGCGCGCCACGCGCGCCACCTCGGCGCGCAGGGCAGTTTCCACGTCCTGCGCGCTTTTACCCGCGGCGGGCACGCCGCTGAGCAGGAACAGCGACGGCCCGCGCCCGACGACGGAGGCGTCACTGCCGGCGTTGTCGGCGACGCGGTCGGGCCCCTGGGTCAGCGCGCGCTGCAGCCGCGCGCCGTCATAGCCGCTGAGCACGGCCGACAGCGCCATCAGCGCCAGCGCGTCGCGGTCGGTGGCAGCCAGCTCGTTCACCCGCCGCAGGCCGGGCACGCGAAAGGCAAGTGCCACGTAGGCCTGGTCGGCCGGGGCCTTGAACTCGATGCGGCGCATGCCCTTTTGCTCAGGCTCCTCGCGCGGCTTGCGCGGCGGCACGGCGCGCGCGGGAATGGCGCCGTAGGTCTTTTGCGCCAAGGCCAGCACCTGGGCCGGCTCCACATCGCCCGCCACCACGATCACGGCGTTGGCCGGCACATACCAGCGCGCGTAGAAGGCGCGCGCGTCCTCGGGCGTCATGGAATCCAGATCGCTCATCCAACCCACCACGGGGCGGCGGTAGGGCGAGGCGATGAAGGTGCTGGCGTACAGCTGCTCGATGAGCGAGGCGCGCGGCTGGTCCTCGGTGCGCATGCGGCGCTCCTCCTTGACCACTTCCAGTTCGCGCTTGAACTCCTCGTCCGGCCACTGGTTGTGAGCGAAGCGGTCGGATTCGAGCCGCATCACGTCCTCCAGCCGGCTGGCAGGGATCTGCTGGTAGTAGCCCGTGTAGTCGCGGCTGGTGAAGGCGTTCTCCTGCCCCCCCAGGGCCGCCACGCGGCGCGAGAACTCGCCCGGGGGCAGCGTCTTGGTGCCCTTGAACATCATGTGCTCCAGCACGTGGGCCACGCCCGAGGTGCCGTCCACCTCGTCCATGGAGCCCACGCGCAGCCACACCATGTGCACCGCCGTGGGCGCGCGCCGGTCGGGCTGCACAATGAGCTGCATGCCGTTCTTCAAGGTGAACTGCTGCGCGCCCGTGGCCTTGGCCGATTCGGACGCCGGCGTGTGGACGGGCGCGGTGGGAGCGGGTTGCTGGGCCAGGGCATGCATGCCCGCCAGCAGGGCAAGGAGGGAAAGAGCGCGTTTCATAGAATGGCTGCGATTCTAAGAACCCGCCAATGTTCAGCTTCTTCAAGAAAAAAACACCCCCCGTCACCCCCGCCGAGGCGCCCCCGCCGCCCGCCCCGGCCGCCGCACCTGTTCCTGAAGCGGCGCCTATCGCGCCAGCAGCGCCTGCTGCGCCTGCTGAGCCTGAGAGCGGCGGCGCCATGGCTTGGCTGCGCAAGTCGTTTGGCGCCGGCGCCCCGAGCGCCCCGCCGGCCGTGGCCGAGCCCGTGGACAAGCCCTTGCCCGCAGGCACTGCGCGCCAGCACTGGGTGGAGCGCCTGAAGACCGGGTTGAAGAAGACTGGCACCAGCATCACCACCGTCTTCACCGGCACGCAGATCAACGACGCGCTGTACGAGGAGCTGGAGGAAGCCCTGCTGATGGCCGACACTGGCGTCAAGGCCACGCAGCACTTGCTGGAAGACCTCAAGCGCCGGGTGAAGGAAACCAAGACCACCGAACCCGCCGCCGTCAAGGCGCTGCTGGCCGACGCCCTGGCCGACCTGCTGCGCCCGCTGGAAAAGCCCCTGATCATCGGCGAGCACACGCCCACCGTGGTCATGGTTGCCGGCGTGAACGGCGCGGGCAAGACCACCTCCATCGGCAAGCTGACCAAGCACTTGGCCGACCACGGCCAGAGCGTGCTGCTGGCCGCGGCCGACACCTTCCGCGCCGCGGCGCGCGAGCAGCTGGGCGTGTGGGCCACGCGCAATACGGTGGAGATCGTCAGCCAGGAAGGGGGCGATCCGGCGGCCGTCAGCTTCGACGCCGTGAGCGCCGGCCGCGCCCGCGGCAAGGACGTGGTGCTGGTGGACACCGCCGGCAGGCTACCCACGCAGCTGCACCTGATGCAGGAGCTGCAGAAGATCCGCCGCGTGATCACCAAGGCCGACGCCGGCGCGCCGCACGAGGTGCTGCTGGTCATTGACGGCAACACCGGCCAGAACGCTCTGACCCAGGTGCGCGCCTTCGACGACGCGCTGCAGCTCACGGGCCTGATCGTCACCAAGCTGGACGGCACGGCCAAGGGCGGCGTGCTGGCGGCAATTGCGCAGGAACGTCCCGTGCCCGTCTACTTCATCGGCGTGGGCGAGCGCGTGGAAGACCTGGAAACCTTCAACGCCCGCGAATTCGCGCAGGCGCTGCTGGCCTGAGGCCTGGGACGCCGCCGCCCTACCCGTCCACCTGCTGCGCCATCCACTGCGCGTAGTCGGCCTCAGCCTGCACGGTGTGCGTGAGCAGCTGCGGCACCTCATAGGGGTGCTGCGAGCGCAGCCAGGCGCGCAGCGCCGGGGCCGCCGCCGGCAGCGTCTTGCAGACCAGGCACAACTCGGCGTCCTCGCACTGGCTGCCCTGCCAGGCGTAGTGCGAGACGATCGCCTCCACCTGCACGCAGGCCGCCAGGCGCTGCTGCACGGCGGCCGCGGCCAGGCGGCGGGCGTCGGCCTGGCTGGGGACTGTGGTGGTCACGATGGCGATGGTGGCTTCGTCGCCGGCCATGGGGTTTTCCTCATCAAAATTGATAGCTGCCTGCGCTTTCCTGATAAGCGCTGGAGGCCAAAAAGAACAAGAATAAACGGGCAGGACACCGGACAGCTGTCGATGTGCACTGAGCGTTGTACTAGCCAACTAGCAAAATCAACTACCTAGATCGACTTGAGGGGCGCATCTTTGTACTGATTTTTCGCTGAGTGTTGTACTTTCCTAAGATTTTTTCACTGAGTCTTGTATTTCTCGTAGAAGATCGCCCAAACGACCTCCGACGTCACTCCACAAGATGCTGAGTCCCGCCGGTTGCCGGAAAATACCCTCATGGCGACCACGCCCGCAGGCCCCCTTTCCCCCTACATCCCGGCCTCCGCTCCTCGCAGCGCTGATGTAGTTCTGTACCTTGACCTCGATGGCGTGGTTCACCACGAGGCCGTGCTCTGGCACCCCCGCCACGGCATCTACATGAGCCCCTACAAGGCCACAGACCATGCGCTGTTCGAGTGGCTTCCTATCCTGGAAGAGGAACTAGCCCCGCACCCTTCTGTGGCTCTGGTGCTCAGCAGCACTTGGTGTATCCGCCCCGGCTATGCCAAGACGCTCCAGCGCCTGCCCGAGCAACTGCGAGCGCGATTCATCGGAGGCACGTACCACAAGCGTGTCCATGGGGCCGATCCGTGGAGCCTGGCATCGTTCCGCAGCACCCCGCGTGGCATGCAGATCCTGGCCGACGTGCAGCGCAGAAAGCCGCGCCACTGGGTCGCCCTGGACGATGACATTGAGTACTGGCCCCAGGATGCCATCGGTAACTTGGTAGCTTGCGAGGGCACCACCGGACTGTCCGACCCTGAAGTCCGGCGTGAGCTACGGTACAAGCTGCAGCAATGTGCGGCCGCATGAAAGGCTTGCCCCTCGACTCCTCACGGCGCACGCAGTTCTCTGGGGTAGCGACTCCATGCCCCCTACCGACAGGATGGCCTGCCAGCCCACGGCAGCAATCTATAGGTGGCATCCTTGCCAAAAAATAGCCAAGCCGGATCTTCAACCTGCAGTTGCTCAAAGTAGCGGAGCAAAGGCTTGCCGAGGCTACGAGTCATACGCAAGAATGGGACTTTGATGGACGCATGATGCAGGCCACATCCTCCCTAAGGGTCATCGGAATGGCCAAGCGAAACCCTTCCAATAGCCGAGCGAGCCGTTATCCGATGGCGGTGTTTGCATGGCCCACCTCGCTACGCTCATCTGGCCGCTCGCCGTCTCAGCACGAGCGCCTCTTTGTCGATGCCTATAAGACGCCGCTCTTCGATTTGGTGGAGATGGTCAAGCTGGGCATTCCTGCTGAGGTGATTGCCCAGCTGGCGGAGCACATGCGCATTCCACCAAAACGATTGACGGACACGTTGGGCCTCTCGCAGGCCAGTGTGCAACGCAAGGTTGCGCAACAGCGGTCCCTGACGACGTCCGAGTCCTCCCGAGTGCTGGGCTTGGTTCGGATGATTGGACAGGTACAGCTCATGGTCCATGAATCAGGAGAGCCTGAGCCATTCGATGCGGCTGCATGGTTGGCAGGCTGGTTGGAGCAAGTGCTGCCCGCTCTGGGTGGGCGCACACCCGCCGAATTCATGGACACGGCAGAAGGCCAGGCGATGGTCGCACAGTTGTTGGCGCAAGCACATAGTGGCGCGTATGCCTGAGAGCAAGGCAACGTATGTTGGAAACATCGCAAAGGAGCGACGGACATGCCCATCGATCGTGCCGACTACCCGCAGATACCACATGACTTTCCCATCACGCCGACGATTTCTGCGGTAGGTGGTGCGCAACCCAAGCTGAGCCTGGTGCAGGAGGATGGGAAGTTTTACGCCCCGGGAACGTCACCCTCTGAGGTACTTGCGGCTTTCGAGGTGTGCGATGACCTGGTCACACAATTGGCTCCGTACTGCCAGCGCAAACTGGCCGAATTCGGAGGCGATCAGCGCGCCACTGCGAAGGCCGTTTTTCAGGGCCTCTTGAACAAGAAATGGTGCACGGCCGAACAAAGCATATGGATCATGCTCAAAACAGCTGAGCAGCTGGGCTGGCCATTGCGTGAAGGTGATTTGCGCCGCTGAATACCTTTCAGCAGAAGGGCTGTCTTTCAGCGATCAGTCGGTTCGCGTGCTACGACGCTTACATGATCAGACGAGACAACTGCACTCAAGGAAGGATTGAGCGGGTCGGCTAAGCAGCTCTATCGGCGTTCCGCATCTTCCCCACCGTCTGGTCCAACAACACGCCAGGCGTCACGCCCAATCCTTCGGCCAATTTGAGAATCACCCACAGCGTCGGCTGATTCTCCCCGCGCTCGATTCGCCCCACATGCGCACGTTCCAGGCTGGAGCGATGGGCCAAATCCTCCTGCGATACACCCGCCACTAGACGCAGTTCTCGCACGACCTGACCGAAGGCGAGCACGGACTTGGGCTCGAAACTGCGTGAGCCGAAAGGCCTTCCTTTGCTGATCTTCGGCTCGCCCGACATAGGCTTGAGGATCAGCTGATGTATCATCAAAAGCCACGCATAATTATGCGCAATCACCTTGATAACTAGGGAGGGTCCATGTCCGTCAAGCGCTGTCTGGTCTTTGTCGTCGCAAGCCTGCTATGGGTCTGCGCCCAAGCTGGCGTCAAAGTCCTTGATGTCGAAGTGGGGGTGTCTACGGTTGAGCAGGTGCGCAAGATCGCATCTGCCGCTGGCAAGGTGCAGGATGCCGGCATCAACAGTTGGACCAAAGGGCAATCCCTGCTTGTCCAGCAAGGCAACTACGGCATCGAAGGCCTGCAGTCGGTTCAGTACATCTTCGACGCTTCAGGCAAGCTAGCCTGCGTGTTGATGACCATGGGCAAGACTCGATTCGAAGACATCTTCAATCTGCTGGCCAGCAAGTACAAGCTGGTCAAGCAAGCACGTCCTTTCGTCGGGGACCAGTACGCGCAGTTCAGCGCTCCAGATGCCATCATCGACATCAGTGCGCCTCACATGGGTTTCCAGATGGAGCTCAGCTACATGACGCCGGTTTTCGTCAAGGCGTGGCAGGACGGGGTGAAAAACCAGGATCGGCAAAAGCGTTCGGAGGAGAAGGCCAAGCTCTGATATAGCCTGTGCAGAAAGGTGCCTCAGTAATCATGCCTCGCTGGATACCGTAGCCACAGGCGCCTGATCGAAGTGCTATGGTCTGGTGAGCTCTTCAGGCCAGCGGGAATGGAAGCACGGATCTGCCAGATCCACCTTGAGTGTGTCCCATGGTGATGGGTCAGCGAATAACCGTGCCAAGGCGGGTACATGCGCGGCTAGCACCTGCAGCATCATCTTCTTCAGCTGCTCGTGCGGCTGAGACTGTTCGAACCAACTCTGCAGCCACTCTGCACAGATAAGCAAGCATTGACGTTCATCGGGGCGCCCTAAATTGGCTTTCAATGCAATCAGAATCAGGCAAAGAGCATCCAGGTCAACGACCTGCCTGAGGGTAACAACACACCTGGGCGAGCTCCAGATCGGGACATGAAACCGCAGCCTCACTGCAAGGGCTGGTTTCCGCATCGTTTTATAGATGATTTCATCACGTATGCTTCTTTGCGCCCATAGCCCGCGGGTGAACTGGATCAGTGTTTCCCTCTCTTCATTGAGCAGTAACGCGTCAAAGAATGGCGAGGCATGCCAGCGGCTAAAAATGGGATAGCGTGCGGCAGCCCAACTAACTGGGCTGCCTTCGTGCCCCACCCCCTTCGGCACCTGCCCCCCTCTCGCATAGCGTAGAAAAGCATCTGGTTTTCGAACCATCGTCAGGAAGCGTACTGGATTGGTGTCTTGGATGTAGGCGCGCTCCAGCTGCACCCAGGAGAGGCCGCTTTCCTGCTTAAGCACATTGAACGCTAGCGCTACGCGAAGCGATTCGAGCGTTGACCGCTTGGGTCGCCCCCTTGATCGGCGCTGCGAAGCTGGATCCATCGCTTGGTCATCACTGGGCGGACACGTCGAGAAATTCATAGCGACGTGATTTTCGTGCGGACTAGGCAGTGACAGAACAAAAAAGAACAATCCAGCCAATTAGCTGTACCCCCCCGCATTCATGCTTCAGGCTATGCAAGTGAACAAGCAACTAGCTGGTCAGCCGTCTTCCGTAACACCAGAAAGTGGGCTCAGGACAGAGGCGGAAGCCAAAGCTGCCTTCGTGGCGGCGGGGACCACCATCGCTGACTGGGCCCGGCAACACGGTTTCAGCAAGGAACTGACAAGAATGGTTCTGGCGGGAAAACGCAAATGTCTGCGAGGCCAGTCGCACCAGATCGCCGTTGCCCTGCGGCTCAAGCCAGGTACCAGTGATCAACAGTAGCTGTGCCCGCTTGACGAGCACATTCCAGTCACAGTCGCAGAGGAGAAAAACACCCCAAAAAAACGAAAAGCCGACCATCCCTTCGAATAGTCGGCGTCGCCGGCAGCAGCAGTAGCCACCTAAGGATTCAGGCCCCTTAGCTCAAATTTACTCCTGAGGCCGCGGCGACGTCAAGCTGCGCGCGTAACTTTTTTGTTACGCGCGTGGCCTGCCTCACCCCTACAGGAGTACCTATGTCAAGAAAGACCTCGCACGCCGCACTCAATGCAAGTGGCGTGGCCTCATCTACCCGGAAGGTCGTAACCCGATCCCCGGGGCACACAGTTCGCGCCATCCATTTGCCTCATCTGCAGCAGGCTGTCATTGAGGCAGACAGCTCGCTCGAGCGCGACTTCGTCTATGTCGCGCTCGCATTTGCCCAGCTCAAGACCATTACGCATCAGCCCTTTCAGCTGGAACTGGGAGCCGGCCGCTACACCCCTGACTTCCTTGTCCAGTTCAAGGACGGCTCAAAGGTCGTCGTAGAGGTGAAACCCATGTCCAAGTTGGATGGCTTCGCCGAGAAACTAGCACAAGCCGAGGCCAAGCTTGCCTCGCACTCAATCAAACTGATCGTCGCGCACGACAAGATGCTCCGTCGCGACAGCCGTGCACAGCGCGCACAGCAGATCCGTCGGTATGCCAAGGGTCGATACCCAGATTCAGAGCAAGAGCTTGTCCTCGGCGCGCTGCGCTGCGTTGCAGCTGGTCTGCCGATCCAAGTCATTCTTGGCCTTGGTGTTCAGAAGGCGACCCTCTTGCACATGGTCAGCCACCAGCAATTGCAGGTCTGCCCGGACTTGGACATCGGCGACGATGCGATCGTTCGCCTGCCCACCATGTACAACGAGGAGGGCTGCCATGCGATTCGCTTTGCAAACTGGCTTAACGCTTAGGCACGGCCAGCGGACCCTGGAATTGGTTCGCGAACTCGAAGGTGGTCTCTATGAATCGCCCCGGATTCCCTAGACACTTTTGAGCCGTTGGGAATGGCGTCTCTCG
>NZ_DAMATK010000008.1:0-81667 GCF_032079985.1 Pulveribacter sp. | reverse complement strand
GCGAAGGCGGCCGCACGGTCGGCGCCGGCGTCGTGGCCAAGATCATCGAGTAATCGAGGGTTTTCAGAAGGGGTATAGCTCAATTGGCAGAGCGTCGGTCTCCAAAACCGAAGGTTGTAGGTTCGATTCCTACTGCCCCTGCCACGAAATGACGTGGTAAACCTCAAGCCCGCCACCTCCTGGCGGGCTTCGGCGTCTTGTATGACGCCAGGCGAATAAGGCAAAAAACTCGTTATGGCCACCTCTTCGGTTGAAACGGTCACCACTGGTGCAGACAAGGCAAAGCTGTTTGCCGCTGTGGCGCTCGTCGTGGCTTCCATTGCTGGCTTCTACCTCCTGGCAAAGCAGGGCCCTCTGATTCAGTGGGGCGCGTTGCTGCTGGGGTTGGCCTGTGCGGCAGCCGTGTTTCTGGTGTCCGAGCACGGGCGTCAACTCGTCGGATTCGGCAGCGATGCATGGCGTGAAGTCAAGAAGGTGGTCTGGCCGACGCGCAAAGAAACACTGCAGATGACCGGCTATGTGTTCGGCTTCGTGGTGCTGATGGCGCTGTTTCTCTGGTTCACGGACAAAACTCTTGAATGGGTTCTGTACGACTTGGTCTTGGGTTGGAGGAAGTAATGACGGACGCACAGGATTCCAGTGGCGTGCAGGCGTCTGCACAGACGGTCCCTGCGTCTGACATGCGCTGGTACATCGTTCATGCCTATTCGGGTATGGAAAAGGCCGTTGAGCGCAACATTCTCGAGCGCATCACCCGCGCCGGCATGCAGGACAAGTTTGGCCGGATTCTGGTGCCGACCGAAGAGGTCGTCGAGATGAAGAATGGCCAGCGCAAGACTACGGAGCGGCGCTTGTTCCCCGGCTACGTGTTCGTCGAGATGGTCATGGACGACGATACATGGCATTTGGTCAAGCACACCAGCAAGGTGACCGGTTTCGTGGGTGGTGCAAAGAACCGTCCGGCGCCGATCTCGGAAGAAGAAGTCCAGAAGATCGTCAGTCAAATGGAAGAGGGCACGGACAAGCCGCGCCACAAGGTGGAATTCATGGTGGGCGAACTGGTTCGCGTCAAGGAGGGCCCGTTCACCGACTTCAACGGTACGGTGGAAGAGGTCAACTATGAAAAGAGCCGCCTGCGCGTTTCGGTGATGATCTTCGGTCGCTCCACGCCTGTCGAGCTGGAGTTCAGCCAAGTCGAGAAGACCTGACCGAAGGCCGTTTCCGCAGCTAGCAATTCAAGCGCTTTCACTGACTCGGCGCTTTCTACAAGACGAGTCGACAACCCCGGGGAGCCGGCCTGCAAACAGGCAGGCGTCAATACCCGCAAGGAGCAATCATGGCGAAAAAAATCGTCGGCTTCATCAAGCTGCAAGTGCCAGCTGGTAAGGCCAACCCCTCTCCTCCGATCGGTCCGGCGCTGGGTCAGCGCGGTCTGAACATCATGGAGTTCTGCAAGGCCTTCAACGCCCAGACGCAAGGCGTGGAGCCTGGCCTGCCGCTGCCCGTGGTGATCACGGCGTTCGCGGACAAGAGCTTCACCTTCATCATCAAGACGCCTCCGGCAACCGTGCTGATCAAGAAGGCCATCAAGCTGGACAAGGGCTCCTCGAGCGCTTTGACCACCAAGGTCGGCAAGATCACCCGTGAGCAGCTGGAAGAAATCGCCAAGACCAAGCTCAAGGACATGAATGCTGCCAGCGTGGACGCCGCAGTGCGTACGTTGGCCGGCTCTGCCCGTTCCATGGGCGTGACGGTGGAGGGTCTCTGAAATGGCTAAGCTGACCAAGAAGCAAAAAGCCCTGCAGGGCAAGGTGGACTCCACCAAGCTGTACCCCTTTGCCGAAGCCATGGCTCTGGTGAAGGAGGGCGCTACCGCCAAGTTCGATGAATCCATCGACGTGGCCGTCCAACTGGGCGTGGATGCCAAGAAGTCCGACCAGGTGGTGCGTGGCGCCGTGGTGCTGCCCAACGGCACCGGCAAGACGACCCGCGTGGCCGTGTTCGCTCAGGGCGCCAAGGCTGAAGAAGCCAAGGCCGCTGGCGCCGACATCGTCGGCATGGACGACCTGGCCGCTCAGGTCAAGGCCGGCGACATGCCTTTCGACGTGGTCATCGCCGCTCCCGATGCCATGCGCGTCGTGGGTACGCTGGGCCAGATTCTGGGCCCGCGCGGCCTGATGCCCAACCCCAAGGTGGGTACCGTGACTCCCGACGTCGCTACGGCCGTGAAGAACGCCAAGGCTGGCCAGGTGCAATTCCGTGTCGACAAGGCCGGCATCATTCACTCGACCATCGGCCGCCGCTCGTTCGGCGACGACAAGCTGCAGGGCAATCTGGTGGCGCTGATCGATGCGCTGAACAAGGCCAAGCCTGCCACGAGCAAGGGTGTGTACCTGCGCAAGGTCGCGGTCTCCTCGACCATGGGCGTGGGCGTGCGCGTGGACACGCAGACCATCTCGGCGTAATTGCGAGATCTTGGGATGCCCGAAAGGGTGTCCCGGTGGTGGGTCGGTGCGGTTTTCCGCGCCGAGCCATCCAAGACCGTTGGTGTGCACACTGGCTGCACTTAAATCCTCTGGGCCAACGCAGATGGCGATCCCGCTGAAGATGGAAAGAATTTTCCGAAACAGTTGGTCGCTGCAAACCAAGAGCGCGCACGGCGGGCCTGCCCAAAGTGCGCAAACGAAGGAGTAGACCTTGAGTCTGAATCGCAGTGAGAAAGAAGCGGTCATCAACGAAGTGACCAGCCTCGCCGCTAAAGCTCAAACGCTCGTGATCGCGGAATACCGTGGCATCACGGTGGCCGACCTGACCAAACTGCGCGTCGATGCCCGCAGCAAGGGTGTGTCCTTGAGTGTTCTGAAGAACACCCTGGCACGCCGTGCTGTGGCTGGCAGCCAGTTTGAGGTGGCCGCCGAGCAGATGACCGGTCCGCTGATCTATGGCTTCTCCGAAGACGCTGTGGCCGCCGCCAAGGTGGTGGCCGATTTCGCGAAGACCAACGACAAGCTGGTGATTCGCGGCGGCGCCTTCGCGGGCAAGACCCTGGACGTGAACGGCGTGAAGCAACTGGCCAACATTCCTTCCAAGGAAGTGCTGCTGGCCCAGCTGTGTGGCTTGCTGATGTCGCCTATCTCCCGCACCGCCGTGGTGCTGGGTGCCCTGGCGGCCAAGAAAGGCGAGGGCGAACCCGCGGCCGCCTGATCAGGCGCACACGCATTCGCAATCCCAAAACCAACCAATTGTTAGGAAATCAAAATGGCATTCGACAAAGACGCATTCTTGACCGCTCTGGACAGCATGACCGTGCTGGAACTCAATGACCTGGTCAAGGCCATCGAAGAGAAGTTCGGTGTGAGCGCTGCCGCCATGGCAGCTCCCGCAGCTGGTGGCGCTGCCGGCGGCGGCGCTGCTGCAGCCGAAGAGAAGACCGAGTTCAACGTGGTGCTGACCGAAGCCGGCGCCAACAAGGTTGCCGTGATCAAGGCCGTGCGCGAAATCACCGGTCTGGGCCTGAAGGAAGCCAAGGATCTGGTGGACGGCGCTCCCAAGAACGTCAAGGAAGCCCTGCCCAAGGCTGACGCAGAAGCCGCTGTCAAGAAGCTGGTGGACGCTGGCGCCAAGGCCGAGCTGAAGTAATCCGACCGGTTCCGTGGGCTGGAGGTCTTCGCAAAAGGCCTCCAGCCTTTGGTGCTTATGGGCCCGGCCCAGCAGAGCGCACCAGAAAGCGGTCCCAAGGGGACTGTTTCCTAGTGTTTTCTGACCTGCCGACAGCAGAAGACGCCTTGGTTCGGGCGATGTGCAACGCATCGCCGTCCGCCATGGTTGGTAGTGGCCAACCCGCCAAGCCTGCAAGGTGGCCGCCTTGCGGGGCAGTCGTCGAAGACCCCATCCAATGTCTTTGCCCGGAGATCTCATGGCCTCAACATCCACGTACAGCTTCACCGAACGCAAGCGCATCCGCAAGAGCTTCGGCCGCCGCGACAGCGTGCTCAAGGTGCCTTATCTGCTGCAGATGCAGCGCGATGCCTACACCGCTTTCCTGCAAGCCGATGCGCCCGCGCAAAAGCGCGCCAACGAAGGGCTGCAGGCGGCTTTCAATTCCGCCTTCCCCATCGTCTCGCACAACGGCTTCGTGGAAATGAAGTTCGTCGAGTACAACCTGGCCCGCCCGGCTTTCGACGTGCGCGAATGCCAGACGCGCGGCCTGACGTTCTCGTCCGCCGTGCGCGCGCGCGTGCAGCTGATCATCTACGACCGCGAGTCCTCGACCTCGCAGTCCAAGGTGGTCAAGGAAGTGAAGGAGCAGGAGGTCTACATGGGCGAAGTGCCCCTGATGACCGACAAGGGCTCGTTCATCATCAACGGCACCGAGCGCGTGATCGTCTCGCAGCTGCACCGCTCGCCCGGCGTGTTCTTCGAGCACGACAAGGGCAAGACGCACAGCTCGGGCAAGCTGCTGTTCTCCGCCCGCATCATTCCCTACCGCGGCTCCTGGCTGGACTTTGAGTTCGACCCCAAGGACATCCTGTACTTCCGGGTGGACCGCCGCCGCAAGATGCCGGTGACCATCCTGCTGAAGGCCATCGGCCTGACGCCGGAGTCCATCCTGGCGAACTTCTTCATCAACGACAACCTGCGCCTGATGGACAGCGGGGCGCAGATGGAATTCGTCGCCGACCGCCTCAAGGGCGAAGTGGCGCGCTTTGACATCACCGACAAGTCGGGCAAGGTCATCGTCGCCAAGGACAAGCGCATCACTGCCCGCCACACGCGCGAACTGGAGCAGTCCGGCACCACGCACGTGAGCGTGCCCGAGGACTTCCTGCTGGGCCGCGTGGTGGCGCGCAACATCGTCGACTCCGACACCGGCGAGATCCTGGCCAAGGCCAACGAGGAGCTGACCGAAGCCCTGCTCAAGAAGCTGCGCTCGGCCGGTGTGCAGGACCTGCAGGTCATCTACACCAACGAACTCGACCAGGGCGCCTACATCTCGCAGACGCTGCGCATCGACGAGACGGTGGACGAGTTCGCCGCCCGCGTGGCCATCTACCGCATGATGCGTCCCGGCGAGCCGCCGACGGAAGACGCCGTGCAGGCCCTGTTCCAGCGCCTGTTCTACAACCCGGACACGTACGACCTGTCGCGCGTGGGCCGCATGAAGTTCAACGCCAAGATCGGCCGCGACGAGGCCACCGGTCCCATGGTGCTGTCCAACGACGACATCCTGGCCGTAGTCAAGATCCTGGTGGATCTGCGCAACGGCCGTGGCGAGGTGGACGACATCGACCACCTGGGCAACCGCCGCGTGCGTTGCGTGGGCGAGCTGGCCGAGAACCAGTACCGCACCGGCTTGGCGCGCATCGAAAAGGCCGTGAAGGAGCGCCTCGGCCAGGCCGAGAACGACCCTCTGATGCCGCACGACCTGATCAACTCCAAGCCGATCTCCGCGGCCCTGAAGGAGTTCTTCGGCGCCTCGCAGCTGTCGCAGTTCATGGACCAGACCAACCCGCTGGCCGAGATCACGCACAAGCGCCGCGTCTCGGCCCTCGGCCCGGGCGGTCTGACGCGCGAGCGCGCCGGCTTCGAGGTGCGCGACGTGCACGTCACGCACTACGGCCGCGTGTGCCCGATCGAAACGCCTGAAGGCCCGAACATCGGCCTGATCAACTCGCTGGCCCTGTACGCCCAGCTCAACGAGTACGGCTTCATCGAAACGCCCTACCGCCGCGTGGTGGACGGCAAGGTGACCGACCAGATCGACTACCTGTCGGCCATCGAGGAAGGCAAGTACATCATCGCCCAGGCCAACGCCACGCTGGACGACTCCGGCCGCCTGACCGGCGACCTGGTCTCGGCGCGCGAGCAGGGCGAGTCGACCCTCGTTTCCGCAGACCGCGTGCAGTACATGGACGTGTCGCCCGCGCAGATCGTGTCGGTGGCCGCCTCGCTGGTGCCCTTCCTGGAGCACGACGATGCCAACCGCGCGCTGATGGGCGCCAACATGTCGCGCCAGGCCGTGCCCGTGCTGCGCCCGGAAAAGCCCATGGTGGGCACCGGCATCGAGCGCGTGGCGGCCGTGGACTCCGGCACCGTGGTCACGGCGCGCCGTGGCGGCGTGGTGGACTACGTGGACGCCACCCGCATCGTGATCCGCGTGAACGACTCCGAAGCCGTGGCCGGCGAAGTGGGCGTGGACATCTACAACCTGATCAAGTACCAGCGCTCCAACCAGAACACCAACATCCACCAGCGCCCCATCGTGCAGCGCGGTGACGTGCTGGCCAAGGGCGACGTGATCGCCGACGGCGCCTCGACCGACCTGGGCGAGATCGCCATCGGCCAGAACATGCTGATCGCGTTCATGCCCTGGAATGGCTACAACTTCGAGGACTCGATCCTGATCAGCGAGCGCGTGGTGGCTGAGGACCGCTACACCAGCATCCACATCGAGGAGCTGGTGGTGATGGCCCGCGACACCAAGCTGGGCGCCGAGGAAATCACCCGCGACATCCCCAACCTGTCCGAGCAGCAGCTGGGCCGGCTGGACGAGTCCGGCATCATCTACGTGGGTGCCGAAGTGCAGCCCGGCGACGTGCTGGTGGGCAAGGTCACGCCCAAGGGCGAGACCACCCTGACGCCTGAAGAGAAGCTGCTGCGCGCCATCTTCGGCGAGAAGGCCTCCGACGTGAAGGACACCTCGCTGCGCGTGGACCAGGGCAGCCAGGGCACCGTGATCGACGTGCAGGTCTTCACCCGCGAAGGCATCCAGCGCGACAAGCGCGCGCAGCAGATCATCGACGACGAACTGAAGCGCTTCCGCCTGGACCTGAACGACCAGCTGCGCATCGTCGAGGCCGACGCCTACGACCGTATCGAGAAGCTGCTGGTGGGCAAGAAGGCCAACGGCGGCCCGCAAAAGCTGGCCAAGGGCGCCACGATCGACAAGGAATACCTGGCCGGCGTGGAGAAGTTCCACTGGTTCGACATCCGTCCGGCCGACGAGGCCGTGGCCGCGCAGCTCGAATCGATGAAGAACGCCATGGAGCAGACGCGCCACAGCTTCGACCTGGCGTTTGAAGAAAAGCGCAAGAAGCTCACGCAGGGCGACGAGCTGCCCGCGGGCGTGCTGAAGATGGTCAAGGTCTACCTGGCCGTCAAGCGCCGCCTGCAGCCCGGCGACAAGATGGCCGGCCGCCACGGCAACAAGGGCGTGGTCTCCAAGATCGTGCCCGTCGAGGACATGCCCTACATGGCCGACGGCACGCCGGTCGACATCGTGCTGAACCCGCTGGGCGTGCCCTCGCGCATGAACATCGGCCAGGTGCTGGAGGTTCACCTGGGCTGGGCCGGCAAGGGCCTGGGCCAGCGCATCGGCGACATGCTGCAGCGCCAGGCCAAGGTGGCCGAGCTGCGCAAGTTCATGGAGCAGGTCTACAACACCCGCGGCCACAAGGAAGACTTCTCCCTGCTGTCCGACGACGAGGTGCTGTCCATGGCGCGCGAGCTGACCACGGGCGTGCCCTTTGCGTCGCCGGTGTTCGACGGCGCCTCCGAGGCCGAGATCAAGGAAATGCTCAAGCTGGCCTACCCGGACGAGGTGGCCAGCGCCAAGGGCCTGACCGATCCGCGCACGCAGGCCTTCCTGCACGACGGCCGCACCGGCGAGCGCTTCGAGCGCCCGACGACCATCGGCTACATGCACTACCTGAAGCTGCACCACCTGGTGGACGACAAGATGCACGCGCGCTCCACGGGTCCGTACTCGCTGGTCACGCAGCAGCCGCTGGGCGGCAAGGCGCAGTTCGGTGGCCAGCGCTTCGGCGAGATGGAAGTGTGGGCGCTGGAGGCCTATGGCGCCGCCTACGTGCTGCAGGAGATGCTGACGGTGAAGTCCGACGACGTGCAGGGCCGTACCAAGGTCTACGAGAGCATCGTCAAGGGCGAGCACGCGATCGAGGCCGGCATGCCGGAGTCGTTCAACGTGCTGGTCAAGGAAATCCGCTCGCTGGGCCTGGACATCGAACTGGAACGCTCCTGAGAGAGCACGGGTCGTACTATTAAAAAGTGAGCTGGCGCCGCTGTAATTGTGCGGGTTTGCGAATGATTTCTATCGCAAAACCGCGCCAAACAAGCGCCAGCAGCTATGATTTTTGATGAAAAGGGAAAGAGTCACATGAAATCGCTACTCGACCTGTTCAAGCAATTCACGCCAGACGAGCACTTCGACGCCATCAAGATCGGCTTGGCGTCGCCCGAGAAGATTCGTTCCTGGTCCTTCGGCGAAGTGAAGAAGCCGGAGACGATCAACTACCGCACCTTCAAGCCCGAGCGCGACGGCCTGTTCTGCGCCAAGATCTTCGGTCCCATCAAGGACTACGAGTGCCTGTGCGGCAAGTACAAGCGCCTGAAGCACCGCGGCGTGATCTGCGAGAAGTGCGGCGTTGAAGTCACGCAGACCAAGGTGCGCCGCGAGCGCATGGGTCACATCGACCTGGCTGCGCCCTGCGCGCACATCTGGTTCCTCAAGAGCCTGCCCTCGCGCCTGGGCCTGGTGCTGGACATGACGCTGCGCGACATCGAGCGCGTGCTGTACTTCGAGGCCTACGTGGTCACCGACCCGGGCATGACGCCGCTCAAGAAGTTCTCGATCATGAGCGAGGACGACTACGACGCCAAGCGCAAGGAGTACGGCGACGAGTTCGTCGCGCACATGGGCGCCGAGGGCATCAAGGAGCTGCTGGAAGGCATCGACCTGGAGATCGAGATCGAGCGCCTGCGCGGCGACCTCACGGGCTCGGAAGTCAAGGTCAAGAAGAACGCCAAGCGCCTGAAGGTCCTGGAAGCGTTCAAGAAGTCGGGCATCAAGCCCGAGTGGATGATCATGGAAGTCCTGCCCGTGCTGCCCCCGGACCTGCGTCCGCTGGTGCCGCTGGATGGCGGGCGCTTCGCCACGTCCGACCTGAACGACCTGTACCGCCGCGTCATCAACCGCAACTCGCGTCTGCGCCGCCTGCTGGAGCTGAAGGCTCCGGAGATCATCGCGCGCAACGAAAAGCGCATGCTGCAGGAAGCCGTGGACAGCCTGCTGGACAACGGTCGCCGCGGCAAGGCCATGACGGGCGCCAACAAGCGCGCCCTGAAGTCGCTGGCCGACATGATCAAGGGCAAGGGCGGGCGCTTTCGCCAGAACCTGCTGGGCAAGCGCGTCGACTACTCGGGCCGCTCGGTCATCACCGTGGGCCCGACGCTCAAGCTGCACCAGTGCGGCCTGCCGAAGCTGATGGCGCTTGAATTGTTCAAGCCCTTCATCTTCTCGCGCCTGGAGGCCATGGGCATCGCCACGACCATCAAGGCCGCCAAGAAGGAAGTGGAAGCCGGCACGCCCGTGGTGTGGGACATCCTGGAAGAGGTGATCCGCGAGCACCCGGTGATGCTCAACCGCGCACCCACGCTGCACCGCCTGGGCATCCAGGCGTTCGAGCCCATCCTGATCGAAGGCAAGGCCATCCAGCTGCACCCGCTGGTGTGCGCCGCTTTCAACGCCGACTTCGACGGTGACCAGATGGCCGTGCACGTGCCGCTGTCCGTGGAGGCGCAGCTGGAAGCCCGCACGCTGATGCTGGCCTCCAACAACGTGCTGTTCCCCGCCTCGGGCGAGCCCTCCATCGTGCCCTCGCAGGACGTGGTGCTGGGCCTGTACCACGCCACCCGCGAGCGGGTCAATGGCAAGGGCGAAGGCATGGTCTTCACCGACATCGCCGAAGTGCAGCGCGCGCTGGACGCGGGCGAGGTCGAGCTGACCAGCAAGATCAGCGTGCGCCTGCCCGACTGGACCCGCGACCAGGACAGCGGTGAGTGGCACTCCACCACCAGCCTGGTGCAGACCACCGTGGGCCGTGCCCTGCTGTCGGAGATCCTGCCCAAGGGCCTGGCCTTCTCCAACCTGAACAAGGCGCTGAAGAAGAAGGAAATCTCGCGCCTGATCAACGCCTCCTTCCGCAAGTGCGGCCTGAAGGAGACGGTGGTGTTTGCCGACAAGCTGTTGCAAAACGGCTTCCGCCTGGCTACGCACGCCGGCATCTCCATCTCGGTGGACGACATGCTGGTGCCGCCGCAAAAGGCCGACATCCTGGCCCGCGCCGAGAAGGAAGTGAAGGAAATCGAGCAGCAGTACGTCTCGGGCCTGGTCACGGCCGGCGAGCGCTACAACAAGGTGGTGGACATCTGGGGCAAGGCCGGCGACGAAGTCTCCAAGGTCATGATGGCCCAGCTGGCCAAGGAAAAGACCACCGACCGCAACGGCAAGGAAGTGGAGCAGGAGTCGTTCAACTCCATCTACATGATGGCCGACTCCGGCGCCCGCGGCTCGGCCGCGCAGATCCGCCAGCTGGCCGGCATGCGCGGCCTGATGGCCAAGCCCGACGGCTCCATCATCGAGACGCCCATCACGGCCAACTTCCGTGAAGGCCTGAACGTGCTGCAGTACTTCATCTCCACGCACGGCGCCCGCAAGGGCCTGGCCGACACGGCGCTGAAGACGGCCAACTCCGGCTACCTGACGCGCCGCCTGGTGGACGTGACGCAGGACCTGGTGGTGACCGAAGAGGATTGCGGCACCTCCAACGGCTCGCTGATGCGTGCCATCGTCGAGGGCGGCGAGGTGGTCGAGTCCCTGCGCGAGCGCGTGCTGGGCCGCGTGGCAGCCGAGGACGTGCTGCACCCCGAGACCCGCGCCGTGGTGGCACCGGCCGGCACGCTGCTGGACGAGAACACCCTGGACGCGCTGGAATCCGCCGGCGTGGACGAGATCAAGGTGCGCACCGCGCTCAATTGCGAGACGCGTTACGGCCTGTGCGGCAAGTGCTACGGCCGCGACCTGGGCCGAGGCGGCCTGATCAACCTCGGCGAAGCCGTGGGCGTGATCGCCGCACAGTCCATCGGCGAGCCCGGCACGCAGCTGACCATGCGCACGTTCCACATCGGCGGCGCCGCGTCGCGCGCCGCCGTGGCGTCCAGCGTGGAAGCCAAGTCCAACGGCATCATCGGCTTCAACGCCACGATGCGCTACGTGAGCAACACCCGCGGCGAGCTGGTGGTGATTGCCCGTTCCGGCGAGATCATCATCCAGGACGAGCACGGCCGCGAGCGCGAGCGCCACAAGGTGCCCTACGGCGCCACGCTGACGGTGAAGGCCGACCAGCAGGTCAAGGCCGGCACCATCCTGGCCAACTGGGACCCGCTGACCCGCCCGATCATCACGGAGTTTGCCGGCCAGGTGAAGTTCGAGAACGTCGAGGAAGGACTCACGGTGGCCAAGCAGGTGGACGAGGTCACCGGCCTGTCCACGCTGGTGGTGATCGACCCCAAGCGCCGTGGCTCCACCAAGGTGGTGCGCCCGCAGGTCAAGCTGATCGACGCCGGCGGCCAGGAAGTGAAGATCCCTGGCACCGACCACTCGGTGACGATCGGCTTCCCCGTGGGCGCGCTGATCCAGGTGCGCGACGGCCAGGACGTGGGCCCCGGCGAGGTGCTAGCCCGTATCCCGGTCGAAGGCCAGAAGACCCGCGACATCACGGGCGGTCTGCCGCGCGTGGCCGAGCTGTTCGAAGCCCGCAGCCCCAAGGACAAGGGCATGCTGGCCGAGATCACCGGCACGGTGTCCTTCGGCAAGGAAACCAAGGGCAAAGTGCGCCTGCAGATCACCGACCCGGACGGCAAGGTCTGGGACGAGTTGGTGCCGAAGGAAAAGAACATGCTGGTCCACGAAGGCCAGGTGGTCAACAAGGGCGAGCTGATCGTCGACGGCCCGGCCGATCCGCAGGACATCCTGCGCCTGCTGGGCATCGAGGAGCTGGCACGCTACATCGTCGACGAGGTGCAGGACGTGTACCGTCTGCAGGGCGTGAAGATCAACGACAAGCACATCGAGGTGATCGTTCGCCAGATGCTGCGCCGCGTCGTGGTCGAGAACCCGGGCGAGTCCAGCTACATCGCCGGCGAGCAGGTCGAGCGTTCGGAGATCCTCAACACCAATGAGGCGCTCCAGGCTGCGGACAAGATCCCGGCGACCTACTCCAACGTGCTGCTGGGCATCACCAAGGCTTCGCTGTCCACCGACTCCTTCATCTCCGCTGCGTCGTTCCAGGAAACGACCCGCGTGCTTACCGAGGCTGCCATCATGGGCAAGCGCGACGAGCTGCGCGGCCTGAAGGAAAACGTGATCGTCGGCCGCCTGATCCCCGCCGGCACGGGCCTGGCCTACCACCAGGCGCGCAAGGTCAAGGACGCCATGGATGAGGCCGAGCGCCGCGCCATCGCCGAGGCCGAGGCCGCCGAGCTGGCCAGTGCCGGCGAAGTGGAAGCCGGCGCCGACCTGGACACTGGCACCGCCGACTGACCCGGCGCGCGTCCGGTCTAAACTCCCGGCCTGCCCTGGCGGCAGGCCGGGTTTTTTTATGCGCGCGTGCTTTTGCCGAAGCGGGCGCGCCCGGCCAGGCGGCCGCTTCTTTGGCGAGGAAAAGCATTCATGTGGACCACCGCAATCGTTCTTGCCGTGCTCGTGTTCTGGGCCGTGGGCGCCTACAACCGGTTGATCCGCCTGCGCTCGGCCGCTCTCCAGGCCTTCGCAGTGCTGGACGGACACCTGGTGCGCTGGCTGGCCCTGCTGGGTGAATACGAGGCGGCGGCGGGCGCGGCCGTGGGCGACCACGCCCAGGCGGCGGTCGCAGCCGCCGGGGGGCAGTTCGCCGCCGCGCTGGCGGTGGTGCGCGCGCATCCGCTGGATGCCGGCGCGGCCGCTGCCCTGGCCGCTGGCGCCCAGGTGCTAGAGACGGCCTGGCAGTCACTGGTGCAATCCGCAGCGCTGCAAAGCGAGGGAGTGGCTCCGCCGGCGCTGGCTCCCTGGGTACAGCAGCGTGAGCAGCTGGCACTGCAAAGCGCGCCGGCGCAGCAGCAGTTCAACGACGCCGTGGCGCAATACAACGCCGCGGTGGCGCAGTTCCCGGCCAGCGTGCTGGCCTGGCTGTTCGACTTCAGAAAGGCCCAGGCGTTGTAAGCGCGCCCACGGCACGGCCTGTGATGGACTGATTTGCCTGCCGGGGCGGACAAGCGCTGCCGGCTCCAGGACAATGGCTGCCGTGACTTTCGCTTCGAACCTCTCCGGCTCCTGGCTGCGCACCGTCCTGTATCTCTGGCTGCTGGCCGCCGCACTGGCGCTGTCCGGTCCGCCGGGCCGCGTGGCCGCCGCCCAGCAGCATGGGGAGATCACCGAGATGCGCGTGGAGCGCACGTCCGAGGGCTTGCTGCTGAGCGCGGCCTGGCGCATGGAGCTGTCAGCACTGGTGGAAAACGCCCTGTACCAGGGTATCGCCATGCACTTCGTGGCCGAGGCGCAGGTGGTGCGTCCGCGCTGGTACTGGTCCGACAAGACGGTGGCCCGCGCGACGCGCTACCTGCGCCTGAGCTACCAGCCGCTCACGCGGCGCTGGCGGCTGGTGCAAGCCTCCTCGGCGCAGGATTTGACCGGCCTGGGCATGGCCCTGGGGCAGAGCTTCGACGATTTGCCCGAGGCTCTGGCCGCCATGCAGCGGCTGGCGCGTTGGAAGATCGCCGAAGCGCACGACCTGGACGATGGCCGGGCCTATGAGGTGAACTTCCAGTTCCGGCTCGACACGTCGCAGCTGCCGCGGCCGCTGCAATTCGGCACGCTGGGCAAGCCGAGCTGGGCGGTCTCGCTGTCGCAGCGTCTGGAGCTTCCCGCCGTGGAGGCACAGCAATGACGGGCACACCGGCGCGCCCCGCGGGTTCCGCGCGGCGCGAGGCCAGCCGCGCCCATGCCGTGCGCTGGGCGCTCGGCCTGGGCGCGGGCTTCATGTGCGCCATTGGCGTGGTGCTGCTGTTCCTGCTGACGCAGGCGACCAATAACCGCGCCCTTTACGAGCGGCATTTCGCCTGGCTGCTGGGGGTGAACGCGCTGGTGGCCGCCGTGCTGCTGGCGGCGCTGGCCTGGGGCGCCGTGCGGCTGGCAGTGCGGCTGCGGCGCGGGCGCTTCGGCACCCGGCTGCTGGTCAAGCTGGCCGGTATCTTTACCTTGGTGGGCGTGGTGCCGGGGCTGCTGATCTACGTCGTGTCCTACCAGTTCGTTTCGCGCTCCATCGAGAGCTGGTTCGACGTCAAGGTGGAAGGCGCCCTGAGCGCCGGCGTCAGCCTGGGTCGGGCGACCCTGGACACCATTGCGGCCGACATGGCCACCAAGACGCGCACCGCCAGCAGCCAATTGGCCCAGGTGCCCGATGCCGCTACCGGCCTGGTGCTGGAGCGCATGCGCGACCAGTTGGGCGCCACCGACATGGTCCTGTGGAGCGCTGCTGGCCAGCCGCTGGCCAGCACCGGGCAATCGCGCTTCTCGCTCAACCCGGAGCGGCCGACTGCCCAGCAGCTGCGCACGGTCCGGCAGGACCGGGTGGCCTTCCAGATTGAAGGCCTGGATGACCTGACGGACCCCGGTGCACTGGAAAACGCGCGCGTGCGCGTGCTGGTGCTCGCCGTGAATCCGGCCGTTGGCCTGCTGGTCGAGCCGCGCTACGTGCAGGCCACGCTGCCACTGCCGCAGGCGCTGGTGGCCAATGCCGTCGCCGTGCAGGAGGCCAATCGCGAGTATCAGGAGCGGGCGCTGGCGCGCGGCGGCCTGCGGCGCATGTACATAGGCACTCTCACCTTGAGCCTGTTCCTGGCCGTCTTCGGGGCGGTGCTGCTGGCCGTGGTACTGGGCAACCAGCTGGTGCGACCGCTGCTGGTGCTGGCCGAAGGGGTGCGCGAGGTGGCGGCCGGCAACCTTGCGCCCAAGGCGGCGCTGCAGGGTCGCGACGAGCTGGGCGGCCTGACACGCGATTTCGCCTGGATGACCCAGCAGCTGGCCGACGCGCGCGCGGCAGTGCAAAAAAGCATGGGTGCGCTGGATGCGGCGCGCGGAAATCTGCAGACCATCCTGGACAACCTGACGGCGGGGGTCATCGTGCTGGACGACCAGGGCGTCATCCAGTCCAGCAACCCAGGCGCCACGCGCATCCTGCGCGCACCCCTGGCAGCCCATGAAGGCCAGCCGCTGGCGGGCGTGGCAGGCCTGGAGGAGTTTGCCGCCACAGTGCAGCATCACTTCGATGCCTTTGCGTCCGACCGTGCCGACCACCATGGACTGGACCACTGGCAGCATCCTCTGGAGCTGAATGCCGGCGAGGGCCCGGGACAGCAGGGCACCAGCCTGGTGGTTCGCGGCGCCGAACTGCCCGACCGCATGCGCCTTCTCGTCTTCGACGATATCTCCGAAATCGTCTCGGGTCAGCGGGCCCAGGCCTGGGGCGAGGTGGCACGGCGCCTGGCCCACGAGATCAAGAATCCGCTCACGCCCATCCAGCTGTCGGCCGAGCGGCTGGAGCGCAGGCTGGGGGGCAAACTGCCCGAGGCCGAGCAGGCCATACTGGCCAAGTCGGTGAAGACCATCGTGGACCAAGTGGAGGCCATGAAGCGGCTGGTCAACGAATTCCGCGACTACGCCCGGCTGCCTGCGGCGCAGCTGCAGCCGATGGACTTGAATGCCCTGCTAGTGGACGTGCTGCAGTTGTACGAGGCCGAGGGCGCCCAGGTGCCCGTGCAGGTGGACCTCGATCCGCAGTGCCCCTGGATCGCCGGCGACGCGCAGCAGCTGCGCCAGGTCGTTCACAACCTGCTGCAAAACGCCCAGGACGCGGCTCTGCAGGCGACCGAACCAGTGGTCCGCATCTGCACACGCTGGAGCGAGGCCTCGCAGCGCGTGCGTCTTATCGTTACAGACTCGGGACAAGGCTTTCCGCCGCACATCCTGCAGCGTGCATTTGAGCCCTATGTGACGACCAAGCCGCGAGGCACGGGACTGGGGCTTGCGGTGGTGAAAAAGATCGCCGAGGAGCACGGTGCGCGCATCGAGCTGAGCAACCGGGTGGAAGAGGGTGTGGTGAGGGGGGCACAAGTGTCGCTATCATTCGCCCCTGTATCGAGGGTGGCGTCTTAGCAACACCACCATGTCAGTAATCGCGTACTTCAACACATGGCAAACATTCTGGTGGTCGACGACGAACTGGGTATCCGGGATCTGTTGTCCGAAATCCTGAACGACGAGGGCCACAGCGTGGATGTGGCGGAAAACGCTACACAGGCGCGCAACGCACGCTTGGCTGCCGGCTACGACCTGGTGCTGCTGGACATCTGGATGCCGGACACCGACGGCGTGTCCCTGCTCAAGGAGTGGGCCATGGCGGGCACTCTGACCATGCCCGTGATCATGATGAGCGGCCATGCCACCATCGAGACGGCGGTGGAGGCCACGCGCATCGGTGCCTTCTCCTTCCTCGAGAAGCCCATCACCATGCAAAAGCTGCTCAAGGCCGTGGAGCAGGGCTTAACGCGCAGCGCCGCTAATGCATCTGCTGCGGTAGCCTCCTCCCAGAGCAAGGCGGATGCTCTCACGCCTCAGGCGCCAACACCGGCGGCCCTGCTGCTTGATGGATGTAATGGCGCGGTGGAAGCGGCGGCGCCCTTGGCACCGCACCTGGAGCAGGGCCCGCTCGCGCATCAGGGCTTCAACCTGGACCGTCCCCTGCGTGAGGCACGTGACGGTTTCGAGAAGGCTTACTTCGAATTTCACTTGGCCCGCGAGGGTGGGTCCATGACGCGCGTAGCGGAGAAGACGGGGCTGGAGCGCACCCACCTGTACCGCAAGCTGCGCCAGTTGGGCGTGGACCTGGGGCGCAACCGGCGCAATGGCTGAGCGCCGGAAAAAATCATATCTTTTCCATTTCGCCTACTTTTTCGGGCTACAATCAGTGGCTCAGGCCCGGTAGCTCAGTCGGTAGAGCAGAGGATTGAAAATCCTTGTGTCGGCGGTTCGATTCCGTCCCAGGCCACCAGAACAGTCTGACAAGAAGCCCCGGTGATTCCACCGGGGCTTTTTTGTTCGTCGCTCATGTGCGTCTCTTTGGGCAAAGGAAAAACGGCCTGTCCAGAGGGACAGGCCGTTTCTTATGCGACAGAAGATGAGTGGCTGGTGTTCAGCTGCCCGAGGCTTCCGATGCCGGGGCGCTGGCGCCCTCGGCGGCAGGAGCTGCAGGCTCAGGAAAGTTGGCGCCGGCTGCATCTGCCATGTAGGCCACGCCGCGGGCGATTTCGGTGTCGTTGAAGTCACCGCCGCCCTGAGGGGCCATGGCGCCCTTGCCTTGCAGTGCCGAATGCACCAGTGCCTCAAAGCCCGTTTGGATGCGCGGCGCCCAGGCAGCGGTGTCGCCCAGCTTGGGTGCACCGGCTGCGCCGGTAGAGTGGCAGGCAGCACACTGGCCTTTAAACACCTCCTCGCCCGAGCGCAGGGGACGGTTGGCATCACGCACCTCCACCAGACCCACCTTCTGGATGCGCTGAGCCACGGCCAGCTCGGGATTGGCGGCGCCGGACGCGGGCTTGTTGCCCGCCGTGACGAACAGCACCAGTCCGATGATGGCGAACACGGGCAGAACGAAGGCAAGAATGACGGTGGTCAGCAGCTGCTTGGGGCTCTTGATGGGCCCGGTGTGTCCTGCGTCGTGGGTGTCGCTCATGAAGGGGTCCTCGGAAATTTATTGTGTAGAGAGGTGCGTGGCAGACAGCTTTCCATTATAGGAGCCGGTCTCGCTCCAGCCACCCCCCAGCGCCTTGTACAGCAAAACCTGGTTTTGCAACTGTTGCAGCTGCGTGAGAACCAGAGACTGCTGGGTCAGGAACAGCGAGCGCTGCGCGTCCAGCACGTCCAGGTAGCTGGCCACGCCGTTGCGGTAGCGCAGGTCGGACAGCTCCAGACGCTTGGCGTCGGCCGCTTCCTGGCCCTGCTGTGCATCCAGTTGCTCCTGCAGCGTGGCGCGGCCGGCCAGGGCATCGGAGACTTCCCGGAAGGCTGTCTGGATGGCCTTCTCATATTGCGCCACGGCAATCTCGCGGCCCGCGCGCGCGGCTTCCAGGCCCGCCTGATTGCGACCGGCGTCGAAGAGGGGGACAGCCAGCTGCGGTGCCAGTGAGAAAGCCCAGGAGCCGCTCTTGAACAGGCCCGAGAGCTCGGGACTGACGGTGCCCATCGTCGCCGTGAGCGATATGCGCGGAAAGAACGCCGCGCGTGCTGCGCCGATGTTGGCGTTGGCGCCGATCAGCAGATGCTCTGCCTGGCGGATGTCGGGCCGCCGCTCCAGCAGATCCGAAGGCAGGCCTGCGCGCAGCGGCTGCATGGGTGCAGCGGCTTGCAGGCGCGACGACGGCAGGCTGGCACGAATGTCATCCGGTAGCGCCTGGCCGAGCAGCAGTACGAGCGCGTTCTCGTCGAGCAGGCGCTGGCGCTGCTGCTGTGCGTAGGTGGCGCGGGCCGCCTCGGCCAGGCTGGTGGCCTGGCGGTTGTCCAGCTCTGAACTCACCCCGTGCTCCAGGCGCAGTCGCGTGAGCTTCACGGACTCCTCGCGCGTGGCCAGCGTGCGGCGGGAGATGTCCAGCAGTTCCTCGTCAGCCATCAGGTTCAGCCAGCCAGAGGCTACCGCGGCCACCAAGCTGATCTGTGCGGCCTTGCGGGCCTCGTCGGTGGCCAGGTATTGCGCCAGCGCCTGTTCCTTCAGGGCAGCAACGCGGCCGAAAAAGTCGATCTCCCAGGCTGTCACGCCCAGGCCAACTTGGAAGACGTTGCCGTACTGCCCCGTGGCGGTGCTGGGCTGACGCGTGGCGCTGGCTACGCCGGCAATGGTCGGGAACTCGGCCGCGCGCTGGATCTGGAATTGCGCGCGCGCTTGCTCGACGTTGAGCATGGCCACGCGCAGGTCGCGGTTGTTGCCCAGGGCGATGCCGATGAGCCGCTGCAGGCGCGGATCCGTGAAATAGTCCTTCCAGTCGATGTCGGCGGCGGCCCGCTCCTGGGCCGTGGCCGCGGCACTGTCGGCCAGCCCGTATGCCGGGGGGACCGGCGCTGCCGGGCGCTCGTAGGTGGGGATGAAGCTGCATCCGGCCAGCACCAGGGCGGCGGTGAGCGGGGCCAGGGTGCGCGCGCTGCATGCGGGGAAAGAGGTGGTGTGTTTGCGCATGATGAAAAGGATGTGTCTTGTTCAGCCTTCGCTGACGTGCTGCTGGGCCATCTTGGCGTCATGCTCGTGCTGGCGGCTGCTGCCCTTGAAGAAGCTGCGCACCAACACGAAGAACACCGGCACAAAGATCACGGCCAGCAGGGTGCCAGTAATCATTCCGCCGATCACGCCGGTGCCGATGGCGCGCTGGCTGGCCGAACTGGCGCCTGAGGCCAGGAACAGCGGCACCACGCCCAGCGTGAAAGCCAGCGAAGTCATGACGATGGGGCGGAAACGCAGGTGCGCAGCTTCCAGCGCTGCCTCGATGACGCTCTTGCCCTGAGCCTGGAGGTCCTTGGCGAACTCGATGATCAGGATGGCGTTCTTGGCCGACAGGCCGATGATGGTCACCAGGCCAATCTGGAAGTACACGTCGTTGGACATGCCTCGCAACAGCGTGGCCAGCAGCACGCCCAGCACGCCCAGCGGCACTACCAGCAGTACCGAGAACGGAATCGACCAGCTCTCGTACAGCGCCGCCAGGCACAGAAACACCGCCAGCAGCGAGAAGGCATACAGGATGGTGGCCTGCGCGCCGGCGAGCTTTTCCTCGCGCGACTGGCCGGTCCATTCGAAGCCAAAGCCCTCGGGCAGCTGCGCCGCCAGACGCTCCATTTCCTGCATGGCCTCGCCCGTGCTGTAGCCGGGCGCGGCCCCGCCGGCGATCTTCATGGCCGGATAGCCGTTGTAGCGCACGGTCTGCATGGCGCCGGTGATCCAGCGTGTGGTGGCGAAGGTGGACAGCGGCACAACCTGGCCACGGCTGTTGAGCACCGGCAGGTCCAGCACTTCCTCGGGCTGCATGCGTGCCTGGGCGTCGGCCTGCACCACTACCCGCTGCAGCCGGCCCCGGTTCGGAAAGTCGTTGATGTAGGACGAGCCGAGCGCGGTGGACAGCGCGCTGCTGATGGTGTCGAACGACACGCCCAGCGCGCTGGCTTTGTCGCGGTCGATGTCGATCTGCATCTGCGGCGCGTCCTCCATGCCGTCCGGACGCACGCCGGCCAGCACCTTGCTCTGCGCGGCCATGCCCAGCAGCTGGTTGCGTGCCGCCACCAGGGCGTCGTGGCCCTTGCTGCCCCGGTCCTGCAGGCGGAAGGTGAAGCCTGAGGCCACGCCCAGCTCCGGGATGGGAGGCGGGCTCAAGGCAAAGATGAAGGCATCGCGGAAGCCGTACAGCGCGCCGGTGGCGCGGCCTGCCAGCGCCTCGGCCGAATGCTCGGCGCCACGGCGCTCGCTCCAGTCCTTGAGCGTCACGAAGGCCAGGCCTGCGTTCTGCCCCTGGCCGGAGAAGGAGAAGCCGGCCACGGTCACGATGTTGGCCACCTCGGGCTGGGCCAGCATGAATTCCTCGACCTTGGTCATGGCCGCCTGAGTGCGGCCCAGCGCCGCGCCGGGTGGCAGCTGCACGTTGGTGATCACGAAGCCCTGGTCCTCGTTGGGCAGGAAGGAGCTGGGCAGGCGGTTGTACACCAGGGCCAAGGCGCCGATCAGCGCCGCATAGATGATCATCATGCGGCCGCCGCGGCGCACCAGGCGCGACAGGCCCGATTCGTAGCGATGCGTGGTGCGCTTGAAGACGCGGTTGAACCAGCCGAAGAAGCCCTTCTTTTCGTGATGGCCCTCGGCGATGGGCTTGAGCAGGGTGCCGCACAGCGCGGGCGTGAGCGACAGCGCCAGGAAGGCCGAGAAGGCAATGGACGTGCCCATGGTCACGGCGAACTGGCGGTAAATGTTGCCCGTGGAGCCGGCAAAGAACGCCAGCGGCACGAACACCGAGATCAGCACCACCGTCACGCCGACGATGGCGCCCGAGATCTGGCCCATGGCCTTGCGCGTCGCGGCTAGCGGCGGCAGGCCTTCCTCGCTCATGATGCGCTCGACGTTCTCCACCACCACGATGGCGTCGTCCACCACGATGCCGATCACCAGCACCATGCCGAACATGGTCAGCACGTTGATGGAAAAACCCAGCGCCAGCAATGTGCCGAAAGTGCCCAGCAGCGCCACGGGCACCACGATGGTGGGAATGATGGTGTAGCGGAAGTTCTGCAGGAACAGGAACATCACCAGAAACACCAGCAGCACGGCCTCCAGCAACGTCTCCACCACCTTCTCGATGGACACGGCGATGAAGGTGGAGGTGTCGTAAGGGATGGCGTACTTCACGCCCTGCGGAAAGTACCGCTCCAGCTCGGCAAGGCGCGCCTTGACGGCCTTGGCCGTGGCCAGGGCGTTGGCGGAGGACGTCAGCTGCACGCCCAGGCCCACGGCGGGGCTGCCGTTCAGGCGCGCGCTGGTGCTGTAGTTCTGCGCGCCCAGCTCGATGGTGGCCACGTCGCGCAGGCGCACGGTGGAGCCATCGGTATTGGCGCGCAGCACCACGTTGCCGAATTCCTCGGGCGTGGTGAGCTGGCCCTTGACCACGATGGTGGCGGTCATGGTCTGATCCGCGGTGCTGGGCAGCTCGCCCAGGTTGCCGGCGGACACCTGCACGTTCTGGCTACGGATGGCGGCGTTGACCTGGTCCAGCGACAGGTTGAAACCCTTGAGCTTGGCCGGATCCACCCACACGCGCATGGCCAACTCGGCACCGAATTGCGTGACCGCGCCCACCCCGGGCAGGCGCTGCAGTTCGGGCACCACGTTGCGCGCGGCGTAGTCGTTCAGCGCCTCGATGCTCACGTCCGGCGACTCCGAAGTCAGCATCGAGAACAGCAGGAAGTTCGAGCGCGACTTTTCCACGCGCACGCCTTGCTGCGTCACGGCCGCCGGCAGGCGCGGCGTGGCGCGCGCCAGGCGGTTTTGCACGTCCACCTGGGCCAGGTCGTCATTGGTCCCCGGCTCGAAGCTCAGCACGATGGAGCCCGTGCCGTTGGCCTGGCTGGTGGCCTCGACATAGGCCAGGCCGGTGGCGCCGTTCATCTCGCGCTCGATGACCGACAGCACGCTGTCCTCTAGCGTCTGGGCCGTGGCGCCCGGGTAGGCCACCGAAATCTGGATGGTCGGAGGCGCCACCGCTGGGTACTGCGCAATCGGCAGCTTGGTGATGGACACGGCGCCGAACACCATGATGAAAATGGCGATCACCCACGCAAAGATGGGGCGCTCGATAAAGAACTTGGCCATGGACCGCGCTCCTGCTTCTTGGGCGTTTCTTGGTTGTTGTTATTGCTGGGCTGCGGATGCGGCGGCCTGGCTGACGGCGGGAGCTGCGGCTGCAGCGGGTGTGCTGCCAGCGGCCTTCCATGGCACGGGCGTGACGACGACAGGCGAACCCGGTTTGGCGCGGGGCAGCTTCTGGAAGCCATCGACCATCACTTGCTCGCCGGCTTTCAGCCCCTCCAGCACCACCCAGTCCGAACCCTGTGCGGGGCCCAGCTTGACCGGACGCGGCGCGACCTGGTTGCCTTCGCCTACCACCATCACCGTGTCGCCGCTGCTGGAGCGCGTAACGGCCTGCTGCGGCAGCAGCACGCCATTGCCCACCTGGGCCTGCTCCAGCCGCACGCGCACGTACAGACCCGGCAGCAGCGAGCGCTCTGCGTTGGGTACCTCGGCGCGCAGCGTGACCTGGCCGCTGGTCGGGTCCACCGACAGGTCGGTGAACAGCAGTCGGCCCTGGTGCTTGTAGACGCTGCCGTCCTCCAGCACCAGGCTCACGTCGGCGCTGGACTTGTCCGTCTGCTTGTACTGGCCGCTGGCCACGGCTGCGCGCAGCTTCAGGGCGTCGGCGGCGGACTGCGTGAAGTTGATGTAGAGCGGGTCGATCTGCTGGATGACGGCCAGCTCGGTGGCAGCGCCCTGTCCCACCAGTGCGCCCTCGGTCACCAGAGCCCGCCCGATGCGCCCGGAAATCGGGGCGGTGACGGTGGCATAGCCCAGGTTGATGCTGGCGGTCGTCGTGGCGGCGCGGGCAGCGGCCACGTTGGCCTCGGCCGTCTTCTGCGCGGCAACGGCGTTGTCGTACTCCTGGCGGCTGATGGCGTTCACCTCCACCAGCGGCTTGTAGCGCTCGGCCAGCGCCTTGCTTTGCGCCAGCGAGGCCTGGGCCTGCGCCACGCTGGCCTGAGCCTGAGCCAGGCTGGCCTCATAGGGAGCGCTGTCGATCAGGAACAGCTTCTGGCCGGCCTTGACGTCGCTGCCCTCGGTGAACAGGCGCTTTTGCACGATGCCTGCGGCGCGGGCTCGCACCTGCGCCACGCGCGAAGCTTCCAGTCGGCCAGGCAACTCCGTTACCAAGCCGATGCTGCCCGGCTGCACGGTCACCACGCCCACCTGCGGCGGGGGCGGGGTGCCCCCGGCGGACTGGGGGGCGTCGCCCCCCTTCTTGCCGCAGCCGCTCAGGGCGAGCGCGCCGACGAGCGCAAGAGACAGAAGGGTCAGGGGCTTGCGGGCGGCGCGAACGGACGCGTGGTTCTGGCGTGGCATGAAGGTCCTTTGGAGGGCGTGATGCTTTTGATGACTGGCGGATGCTGCAGGCAAAGCCCCAGATGCTGACACCGGTCAATGACAACTTTGCGAGGTGGGGGATTGTACATACATTCGTGAATGTATAATCAGCGCTGGATTCGGAGGTCTACATCCATGGCACGACGCACGAAGGACGACGCGGATGCCACGCGCAGCAGCCTGCTGGATGCGGCCGAGCGCGTGTTCTACGACAAGGGCGTGGCCCGCGCTTCATTGGGCGAGATCGCCCAGGCTGCCGGCGCCACGCGCGGAGCCATCTACTGGCACTTCAAAGACAAGGCCCATCTGTTCAATGCCATGATGGACCGCGTCACCCTGCCGCTGGAGGTGGCCTGCAACGCTGGCGACGCCGCGTGCCGGGCGGCCTCACCGCTGCAGCGGCTGCGCGCCCTGGTGGATCACTTGCTGGGCAGCATCGAAAACGACGAGCACACACGCCGCGTCTTCGAGATCGCCATGTACCGTGTGGAGTACGTGAACGAACTCAGCGGCGTGCGCGAACGCCATCTGACCTCACAGGCACGCTTTCACGCCATGCTGGCGCGCGAACTGGGCGATGCCGCCGAGCAGCAGGGCCTCACGCTGCCGCTGGAGACGGCTGCTGCAGCGACGGGGCTGGGGGCGCTGTTTGATGGCCTATTGCAGACCTGGGTGCTCAACGGCGCGCCCTTCGCACTGCGCGCCACGGGCCGGCAGCTGGTGGACGTATACCTGCGCGGCCTGGGCTTTGCCACCTGACTGCCGTGCGATAATGCGCGGCTTGGCTGGTGCAGCGCGCCAGCCGGTGCCTTTTCCAAGCGGCTGTAGCTCAGTGGATAGAGTATTGGCCTCCGAAGCCAAGGGTCGTGGGTTCGATCCCCGCCAGCCGCGCCACTTCCTTCTCTCTCGCCCCTTCTTCATGTCCATGCACTACAGTGCAATGCATGACTGTTTTTACGCGCAGCGTTGCACTATCTGGGGCATCCAATTTTCGTGATCTGGGCGGTTATGCGGGACAGGACGGGCGCCTGGTGCGCTGGCGTCGGCTGTTTCGCTCCGACCACCTGGCCGGCCTGACGGCGCAGGACGCGCAGGCCCTGGCCGACTTGGGCCTGGCCCGTGCCGTGGACCTGCGCGGGCAGCAGGAAAGCGCTGCCCAGTCTTATTCCCTGTCCACTGTGCGCTACCACTCGCTGCCGATCGAGCCAACCGTGGTGCAGCGCGCCAAGGAAATGGCGCAGGCCGGCCAGCAGATGACCGCGCCGATCGCTCGCCGCCTGATGGAAGACACCTACCGCGCCTTCGTCTCCGACAACACGCCGCAGTTCGCCGCGCTGTTTGCGCACCTGCTGGACGAGGACACGCCGCTGGTCTTCCACTGCACCGCCGGCAAGGACCGCACCGGCTTTGCCGCCGCGCTGATCCTGCGCGCCCTGGGTGTGCCCGAGGACGTGGTGATGCAGGACTATCTGCTCACCAATGGCCTGTACCGCCGCCCGCAGGCGGTGCAGGGCTCGGCGCCGCAGGAGGTGCTGGACGTGATCTGGCGCGTGCAGGCCGACTTCCTGCAGGCCGCCTTCGATGCCGTGGAGCGCGACCACGGCGGCCTGGCGCGCTACCTGGTGCAGCAGCTGCAGCTGGACGATGCTGCGCGCGAACGGCTGGCGCAGCTGTACCTGCAGCCACCGGCCAGCGCATAGCGCGGCGCAGGCACAAAAAAAGCAGCCCGAGGGCTGCTTTTTTCATCGCGTGGGGGCGCTCAGGCCGTGGCGTCCTTGAGCTTCTTGAGGGCGCGGGTCTTGATCTTGACCGAAGCCGGCTTGGCGGCGAACCAGCGCTCCTCGCCCGTGAACGGGTCCTTGGCCAGGCGCTTCTTGCGCGCTTCGACTTGGTGCAGATTGATCTTCAGCAGACCGGGCAGCGTGAACTCGCCCGAGCCCTTCTTGTGCACGGAGGCCAGGATGGCGCCTTCCAGGGCCGCGAGCACCGCCCGCACGTTCTTGGCTTCCACGCCCGACTGCTCGGACAGGTGGGCGACCAGCGTGGTCTTGTTGAAGACGTCCTTCACCGGCTTGATGGCGGCGGGTGCCTTCTTGGCGGCCGCGGCCTTGGCGGGTGCTGCGGACTTGGCCGAAGCAGTCTTCTTTGCCGGTGCGGCGGTGGTTTTCTTTGCAGTTGCCATGATGTGGTTGATTGCTTGTCTGAAGTTGCTGTACAGGCCCAGCCCGTGCTGGTGAGCGGATTCTAGGGCGGTATCCCGCGCCTGGTGCAGCCCTGTGCGCTTGCGTGCGTCAGAAAACCACGCATTTGCGCTGCTGCAGCGCTGTTGGAGTGCGCGCGCATCGGCGCTAAGCTGTCGGCGCCGGCGCATCGCGCAGGACAAAGCCAAACCAAGGAGCAACGGCCATGAGCGACAACTCTCCCTTCGGCTTCGCACGCTTCGTGCCGGGGTTCGACTTCCTGCAAAGCCTCGCCAAGGGCGCGTCCGGCGGCGTGTCAGGCATGCCCGGCTGGGTGGCGCCCACGGCCAGCGTCCAGGAGCTGGACAAGCGCATCCAGGAGCTGAAGGCCGTGCAGTTCTGGCTGGAGCAGAACGCCCGCGCGCTCACCGCCACGGTCCAGGCGCTGGAGGTGCAAAAGATGACCCTGGCCACGCTGCAGGGCATGAACGTCGCCATGGGCGACGTGGCGGCGGCCTTCGGCGGCCTGGGCGCTGCGGCCGCAGCGCCCGCACCGGCTGCCGCGCCGGCCCCTGCACCCGCCCCGCAGCCGCAGCAGGAAGCGGGCAGCGAAAAGCCCGAGGCCGCGCCCGGCGCCGCCGCCGACCCGCTGCAGTGGTGGGGCGCGCTGACCCAGCAGTTCCAGCAGATCGCCGCCCACGCCATGCAGGACGCGGCCACGCAGCAGGCGGCGTTCGATGCCACGCGCGACATGGCCAGCGGCGCGCTCAAGACCGCCAGCGACATGGCCACGCAGTGGGTGCAGGCGGCCGGGGGCGATGCCGCCGCGCCGGCCCAGTCCCGTGCCCCGCGCGCCGCTCCCGCCGCAGCCAAGCCGGCGGCGGCCAAGAAGGCGGCGGCCAAGTAAACTACTAAAAAGTAGCTCTAACGCTCGCCAGTCAAGCGCCAGCAGCTATCAAAAAGTGAGAGGCCGCGGCGCTTGAAGTTCCGCTTCAGACCGGCAGCTGCGCAGGCTGCAGGGTGGCGCCCGCACCCCGCGGGCCGCAGAAGGCGAAGTCCAGCTCCGGCGCCAGGCCGCTGACGATGCGCGCGATGGAGCGGCCCGAGCCGCAGGCGTGCGTCCAGCCCAGCGTGCCGTGCCCGGTGTTCAGGAACAGGTTGGACACGCGCGTGCGGCCGATCAGCGGCACGTTGCTCGGCGTGGCCGGGCGCAGGCCCGACCAGTACTGCGCAGCGGCCGTGTCGGCGGCGCCGGGAAACAGCTGCGCCACGCGCCGCACGATGGCCGCGCAGCGCACCTCGCTCAGGGCGCGCGAATAGCCGTTCAGCTCCGCCGTTCCGGCCACGCGCAGCACGTCGCGCGCCTCCTGCCCGCCCTGCGCGGGGCGCGTGTAGCGCGAGAACACCAGCTTGAATTCGTCGTCCGTCAGGCTGGTCTGGTAGGCCAGGGCGGCGTCGCGCACCGGCAGCGTGACCGAGTAGCCCTTGGCCGGATAGATGGGCAGCGAAATGCCCAGCGGCTGCGCCAGCAGCGGGCTGTGCGAGCCCAGCGCCAACACGTACGCATCGGCCTGCACGCGCTCGTAGCGGCCCTCTTCGTTGGTGATCTCCACGTGGTCGATGCGCCCGCCTGTCTCGCGCAGGGCCGTGATGTGGCAGCCCATGCGCCAGCGCGCGCCGGCGGCCTCGGCCGCGCGGGCCAGCTCGCGCGTGAACAGATGGGCGTCGCCGGACTCGTCCTCGGCCGTGAAGGTGGCGCCGGCCAGCTGCTCGCGCATGGCGGCGAGGGCCGGCTCGATGCGGATGGCCTCTTCGGCGCTGACCACCTGGCGCTCACAGCCCAGGGCACGCATCTGCTCGGCCGGGCCCAGGGCGCACTCGAACTCGCGCTCGCTGGTGTAGAAGTGCAGGATGCCCTGCGTGCGCTGGTCGTACTGCAGGCCCAGCTGCTCGCGCAGCTCGCGCAGCACGGCGCGGCTGTAGGTGCCCAGCTGGACGATCTGGTGGATGTTGTGGCGCGTGCGCGCCGGCGTGCATTCGCGCAGGAACTGCAGGCCCCACAGCCACTGGCGCATGTCTGCGCGCAGGCGAAACAGCAGCGGCGCATCCTCCTTGCCCAGCCAGGACAGCACCTTCAGCGGCGCCGACGGATTGGCCCAGGGCTCGGCGTGGCTGACGGAGATCTGCCCGCCGTTGGCAAAGCTGGTCTCGGCGCCGGGCACGGCCTGGCGGTCGATGACGGTAACCTCGTGGCCGAGCTGCTGCAGGAAATAAGCGGAAGCGGTGCCGACGACGCCGGCGCCCAGAACGATAACGCGCATGGTTCTACAAGCCTTTTTCAAGGTTTGCGCAGACCAGGCGCGCGCCGGCGGCTATCGAAAAAATAGCGGGGAAGCAGGGCGCGCCAAGAGGTCTGGCTGCCGCTCCCCCTGTCCTTGTGACCTGAGAGATTCGCCCTCGCACTGTGCGGTGGGCTTGCTCCTTCGGTGCGCCCCGTGTGCGGGGGCGGCTCTCCAGACGGCTATTGCTGTGTGTGCAGTACGGTACCTGAGCGTGTATGGGAGTTTGCGCCTTCGGTGCAGCAGCCGTGACCGGCCGCTGGCTCTCCTGCGGCGCGCATCGTAGCAGGATGCGCCATCAGTGGCGGCGCGGGTCGTTAGGACGGCGGTCGTAGCGGTTGGGCACGCCGTCGCCGTCACGGTCCCAGCGGCCCTGGTTGAACTGCCATTTGCCATGGCGTTGTTCCCAGCGAGGCTGGCGATAGTGCTGGCCGTGGCGCACGCGCATCCACTGGCCGGGGACCCAGTGGTAGAGGTGGCCGCGCCATTCCCAGTGGCCCTGCGACCAGACCATGCCGCGGCGCGGGGCGGGTACGCGCTCATAGCGCGGCGGGGGCGGGGCGCTTTGCACCACGTAGGCCGGCTGCACGGCCTGCGGCCCGGTCTGGATGACGACGGTGGCGCTGGGCGCGGCGTGCGCGGCGCCACTGGCGCCCAGGCCCAGGGCGAGGGCGGCGACTGCGGCGGCGAGGGCGGGGGTGATGCGGTTCATGGTGATCCTCCTTGTTGGACTCGGTTGCCCGATGGAGGCCATGGTCCCGCGCCTGCGTGAAGGCCGGCGGCAGCCTTGGTAGCGACTGCGCAAATGTTTGTGAGCAGACGTCACACACGCGCTGCGCGTGCAGCGGGTGATAAGGGTCAAAAAGGCCTCCAGCCCTTGCTGGTCAAGCGCGGGCAGCTATTGTTTTGATAGACGTTTGCTTACGCCTGCCGGCTTGGCGCGGGCGGCGGCGGCGCCACGCGGCGCATGGCGGTGAAGGCCTCGAACTCCCAGCCGCGCAGCGCCATCAGCAGCGTGCAGCCCTCGCGCTCGGCCTCGGGCAGGCGCTGGTCGGCCAGGTGCTGCTGGGCGAAATCCTGCGCCACGCGCTGCAGGCGCTCGGTGAAGGCGGCCAGCTGGCCGCGGGCGATGCTGCCGTGCACCAGCAGCACGCCCTCGCCGGGGCCGTCGAAGGCGCCGCCGAAATAGTCCAGCAGCGCGTGCTCGCGGAAGTAGTCCATGACCGGGCCGCGCGGGCGCCAGCGGAAGGTCTTGGCGAGCTTGAGGCGGTAGCGGTTGCCCGGGCGCAGCTCGATGATGCCGATGCGGTCCAGCTGCGCCAGGTACTTGACGCCCTCGGCCTCGCTCAGCCGGTAGGTGGCCAGCACCTGGGCCAGCGTCCACTGGCTGAGCACGCAGATCGCCATCAACAGCAGCTTCTTGTCGGCCACCACGGCGCGCTCCTGCTCCTGCGTCAGCTCGCTCAGCAGCGGGCGGCTGTCGGCCACGCGCCGCGCCAGGTCGGCGAAGTCGAGTTTCAACACGCGGCAGATGGCGTCCACGCGCGACAGCGGCATCTCGCCGCGCGCCAGCATGCGTTTGACGCTGGACTCGGCCAGGCCCAGCGCGCGGCCCAGGTCGGCATAGGTCATGCGGGCGGCCTTCAGCTCCTGCTTGAGGGCGGCGACCAGGTCTGCGGTAGTGCTCATGGGGGCCAAAGTATCGCATTGCGATACCAAAGGTGGCGTGGCGCAGACACCCGGCGCATGGCGGCACCGGCGCCGGCCGGCTTTGTTTGCACAATGCGCCACCTTCCTGCCACCTCCAGGCCCGTTTCCATGACCGAGCACACCGCGCAGCCCCACCCCAACCAGTTCGCCCTGCTGGGCCAGCGCCGCTTCGCGCCGTTCTTCTGGACGCAGTTCGCCGGCGCCGCCAACGACAACCTGTTCAAGTTCGCCTTCACCGTCATGGTGACCTACCAGCTGCAGGTAGCGTGGCTGCCGCCCTCACTGGCGGGCCTGGTGATCGGAGCGCTGTTCATCCTGCCGTTCCTGCTGTTCTCGGCCACGGCCGGGCAGGTCACGGACAAGCTGGAAAAGACGCGCATCATCCGCTTCGTCAAGAACCTGGAGATCGCCATCATGCTGGTGGCCGCGGCCGGCTTCCTGGCGGGCAGCGCGGCCGTGCTGCTGGCCTGCGTGTTCCTGATGGGGCTGCACTCCACGCTGTTCGGGCCAGTGAAGTTCGCCTACCTACCGCAGGCCCTGAATGAGCGCGAGCTGACGGGCGGCAACGGCATGGTGGAGATGGGCACCTTCGTCGCCATCCTGCTGGGCAACGTGGCCGGCGGGCTGCTGGTGGCCCTGCCCGGCGTCGGCCACGGCGCCGTGGCCGCGGCCTGCGTACTGCTGGCCCTGGCCGGGCGCGCCGTGGCGCAGGCCATTCCCCCCGCGCCGGCCACCGACCCGCACCTGGCCATCAACTGGAACCCGGTGAGCGAGACCTGGCGCAACCTGCAACTGGCACGCGGCAACCCGGTGGTGTTCCGCTCGCTGCTGGGCATCTCGTGGATGTGGTTCTTCGGCGCGGTGTTCCTGTCGCAGTTCCCCAGCTTCGCTAAGGAGGTGCTGCACGGCAACGAGCAGGTGGCGTCGCTTTTGCTGGTGGTGTTTTCCATCGGCATCGGCACCGGCTCGCTCTTGTGCGAAGTGCTCTCGCGCCGGCACGTGGAGATCGGCCTGGTGCCGCTGGGCGCCATCGGCATGAGCGTCTTCGCCATCGACCTGTACTTCGCCTCGCGCGGGCTGGCGGCGCCGGCCGGCGGGCCGGTCATGGGCCTGGCCGCCTTCCTGGCCGAGCGCGCGCACTGGCGCGTGATGGCCGACCTGGCGGGTTTGAGCCTGTTCGCCGGCCTGTACAGCGTGCCCATGTACGCGCTGATCCAGCTGCGCAGCCAGCCCACGCACCGCGCCCGCATCATCGCGGCCAACAACATCCTCAACGCGCTGTTCATGATCGCCAGCGCCGTGCTGGCCGGGGCGCTGCTGTCGGCGGGCTTCACGGTGCCGCAGATCTTTTTGTTCACGGGCATCGCCAACGCCGTGGTGGCGCTCTACATCTTCCTGCTGGTGCCGGAATACCTGCTGCGCTTCGTCGCCTGGGTGCTGTCGCGCTGCGTGTACCGCTTCAAGGTGCGCGGCGACGAGCACATCCCCACGCAGGGCGCCGCCATCCTGGCCTGCAACCACGTGAGCTTCGTCGATGCCGTGCTGCTCATGGCCGCCAGCCCCCGGCCCATCTATTTCGTCATGGACCACCGCATCTTCCGCGTGCCGGTGCTGGGCTGGCTGTTCCGCCTGGCCAAGGCCATCCCGATCGCGCCCCAGCGCGAGGACGCGGCCACCTACGAAGCCGCCTTCGAGCGCGCCGCGCAGGTGCTCAAGGACGGCGACCTGCTGGCCATCTTCCCCGAAGGCGGCATCACCCGCGACGGGCAGCTGCAGCCCTTCAAGGGCGGCATCATGAAGATCCTGGAACGCGCCCGCGCCGATGGCCTGGAGGTGCCCGTCGTGCCCATGGCGCTCACCCACCTGTGGGGCTCGTTCTTCAGCCGCATCGAAAACGGCGGGGCCATGGTGCGGCCGTTCAGGCGCGGCGTGCTCAGCCGCGTGGGGCTGAACGTCGGCCCGCAGCTGGCAGCCAGCCAGGTGCAGCCCGAACCCCTGCGCGAGCGGGTGGCCGGGCTGCTGGCGCTGGGTTGAGCCGGTTTTATGAAGAAAACAGGCTCCAGCGCCCGTCAGGTAAGCGCTGACAGCTATCAAAACAATAGTTAAACAGCAGGAGAACTCCCATGAGCAAGGCACTGCGCCTATCCGAGAAATGGTTTCGCCGCGGCCTGTGGCTGGTGGCCTTCGTCTTCGCCGGCTTCCTGATCGGCCTGGGCGGCACCATCGTGGGCGACCTGCCCAAGGTGGAGGCGCCGCTGGCGCTGGACGACTTCCTGGACCCGGCGGCCGTGGGGCCTTTGCGTGCCCAGGCCCAGTCCGCGCGCCAGGCCGAGGACGAGGCGCGCACCGCGCTGGAGCAGGCCCGGCTGCAGCTGACCAAGGCGCGCAGCGAAACCCAGGCCGAGCGCGAGACCTTCAACAACTGGCTGGCCGCGCGCAGCGCCACGCAGCGCGCCGAGCACGACCCCGAGGTCATCGCCCGCACCCAGCGCCTGGACGCCCTGAAGGCCGGCGAGCAGCGCGCCCGCCAAGCCGTGCAGGCGCAGGAGCAGGCGCTGCTGGACGCGCGCCAGAGCGCCAGCCAGGCCCGCGCCCAGCTGTCCAAGCTGGAGGACGCCGGCTACCAGCGCATGGCCGCCGAGCAGCGCCGCGTGGAGCTGCGCGTCTTTTTGTACCGCCTGGCGCTCACGCTGCCGCTGCTGGCCGTGGCCGGCTGGCTGTTCGCCAAGAAGCGCCAGAGCACCTGGTGGCCCTTTGTCTGGGGCTTCATCTACTTCGCGCTGTTTGCCTTCTTCGTCGAGCTGGTGCCTTATCTGCCCAGCTACGGCGGCTACGTGCGTTACGTGGTAGGCATCATCGTCACCGCCCTGGTCGGGCGCTACGCCATCGTGGCGCTGAACCGCTACCTGGAGCGCCAGCGCCAGGCCGAGAGCCTGCCCGACCAGCAGCGCCGCCAGGAGTTGGGCTATGACGTGGCCCTGGCGCGCCTGGCCAAGGGCGTGTGCCCGGGCTGCGAGCGGCCGGTGGACCTGAAGAATGAGGCCATCGACTTCTGCCCGCACTGCGGCATCGGCCTGTTCGACCGCTGCGGCGCCTGCAGCACACGCAAGAGCGCCTTCGCCCGCTTCTGTCACGCCTGTGGGACACAAGCAAGGCCTGCTGGCTGACGCGGCAAGGCCGGCGGCGGGGGGATGCTGGTCGCCGTTTTAGGAAAAACGGCCCGCCGCCAAGCCGGCAGGCCACCACCGCAGGAGCATCGACCATGAACCGTCCCTCCCGACTCATCCACTGGGGCCTGGCGCTGACCGCCACCGCCCTGGCCGCCAGTGCCGTGGCCCAGCCGGCTCCGAACGGCTGGCGCGGCGAAGCGCCGCAGCGCTATGCCCAATACCATCCGCGGCACGGCGAACCGGACCTGAGCCAGGCGCTGCGCGAACAGCGCCGCCACGACGAGGAGACCTACCGCCGCGCCGAAGCCTGGCGCGAGAGGCAGGGCGGCCCGCATGGGCACGGACCGCGCTGGGAGCGCGGCCAGCGCTACCACGGCCCGGTGAGCGTGGTGCGCGACTACCGCCATTACCGCCTGCGCCAGCCGCCGCGCGGCTATCACTGGGTGCGCGCGGACGACGGCAACCTGCTGCTGGTGGGCAACCGCAGCGGGCGAATCCTGGAGGTCGCGCCCCGCTGACGAGGCCCGGGCGGGCGGTGGGGTCAGCCCATCACCACCGGCCCGCCCTTGGCAATGGCGCGCTGCCACGCCGGGCGGGCGTGCATGCGCTCCTGTAGCGCCAGCAGATGGGGCTGGCGCGCAGTGCCTGCGCTGCGCGCCAGCAGGGCCTCCACGGCAAAGCTCATCTGAAAGTCGGCAATGCTCAGCTGCTCACCGGCAAACCAGCTGTTGCGTGACAGGTGGCCTTCTAGGAACTCCGTGGCTGTCGCCAGGTTGGGATCGACCAGCTTCTGCTGCACCCCTGCGCACAGCAGGCGCGCGATGGGACGCACGAAGAACGGCATGGGCTGGCGCGGCAGGGTCTGGAAGACCAGCTTCATGACCAGCCAGTTCATCAGTGACCCTTCGGCGTAATGCATGAAGAAGCGGCAGTGCCGGTGCGCCGGCGTGCCTGGCGCGGGCACCAGCTGCGCCAGGTCGCCGCCGGCCTGGGCGCCGTAGCGCTCGGCCAGGTATTCGATGATGGCGCCGGACTCGGCGATCACCTCGCCGTCGTCCTCAATCACTGGCGACTTGCCCAGCGGATGCACCGCCTTCAGCTCGGGCGGTGCCAGACGGGTGCGCGGATCGCGCTGGTAGCGCTTGATCTCGTAGGGCACGCCCAGCTCTTCCAGCAGCCACAGGATGCGCTGCGAGCGCGAGGTTTCGAGGTGGTGGACGGTCAGCATGAGCGGTCTTGTCGAGGAGGGAAGGGCGCTTTATACGCCGCGCGCCCGTTCTGCCTTGAAGCGCGCGCGCATCTGGGCGAAGGTGCCGGCGTCCAGCGCGTCCCTGATCTCCTGCATCAGCTGAAGGTAGTAGTGCAGGTTGTGGATGGTGGTGAGCATGGGCCCCAGCATTTCGCCGCAGCGCTCCAGGTGGTGCAGATAGGCGCGCGAGAAGCCCCCGCGCCCGCCGTCGTCCCAGCTCACGCCGGTGCTGCCGGCGCAGGCGTGGCAGGTGCAGGTGGTGTCCAGCGGGCGGTGGTCGTCCTTGTGCCGGGCATTGCGGATTTTCAGGTCGCCAAAGCGGGTGAACAGGGTGCCGTTGCGCGCGTTGCGCGTGGGCATGACGCAGTCGAACATGTCCACGCCCTGGGCCACGCCCTCCACCAGGTCCTCGGGCGTGCCCACGCCCATCAGGTAGCGCGGCTTCGCCGCCGGCAGGCGGTGCGGCGTGTGGGCCATGATGCGCAGCATCTCGTCCTTGGGCTCGCCCACGCTCACGCCGCCGATGGCGTAGCCGGGGAAGTCCATCGCCACCAGGGCCTCCAGCGACTCCTGGCGCAGGTGCTCGAACATGCCGCCCTGCACAATGCCGAACAGCGCGTTCGGGTTGCCCAGGCGCTCAAACTCGGCCTGGGAGCGCAGGGCCCAGCGCCGGCTCATCTCCATGCTCTTGCGCGCTTCCGATTCGGTCGTCAGGTGGCCGTTGGTCTCATAGGGCGTGCATTCGTCCAGCTGCATGACGATGTCGGAGTTCAGCGTGGTCTGGATCTGCATGCTGACCTCGGGCGACATGAACAGCTTGTCGCCGTTCACCGGGCTCTGGAAGTGCACGCCTTCCTCGGTGATCTTGCGCATGGCGCCCAGGCTCCAGACCTGAAAGCCCCCGGAATCGGTCAGGATGGGCTTGTCCCACTGCTCGAAGGCATGCAGGCCGCCGAAGCCCTTCACCACGTCCAGGCCGGGGCGCATCCACAGGTGAAAGGTGTTGCCCAGGATGATCTGCGCGCCCATCTCGTGCAGGCTGCGCGGCATGACGCCCTTGACGGTGCCGTAGGTGCCCACGGGCATGAAGATGGGGGTCTGCACCACGCCGTGGTTCAGCGTCAGGGCGCCGCGCCGGGCGTGGCTTGCGGGGTCGGTGGCGAGCAGGTCGAATTGCAGCATAGGGTTTGAATTGTCCCAGAGCGGGGCCCCCTACACTGGCCGCATCAGTGGCAACCCCAAGGAGAGAACGAATGCTCAGAATCATGATCGCCGTCGATGGCTCGGACCTGGCGCTGGATGCCGTGCACCACGCCCTGGAGCTGGTGCGCCGAGGCGGCCTGCAGGCCACGCTGGTGCTGGGCCACGTGCAGGAAGAAGCCACCCTGCTGGAGCTGGCCACCCAGGGCGCCGACGCCGTGGCCGAGGCCAGCGTCGAGGCCGGCAGCCACCTGCTGGCCAGCGCCGTGGCGCTGGTGGAGGCGGCCGGCGTGCCCTACGAGACCGAGCTGGGCCTGGGCCCGGTGGCCGCCACGCTGGTGGACATGGTGGAGCGCTGCGGCTGCGACGCGCTGTTCATCGGCGCGCGCGGCCTGGGCGGCCTGCGCGGGGCGCTGCTGGGCTCGGTGTCGCAGCAGCTGGTGCACATGAGCCCGGTGCCGGTCACGGTGGTCAAGCACGCCGAGGCGGACGCGCAAGTCTGAAGCGGCTCGGCCTACCACGCAAAAACGCCGGGTTTGCCCGGCGTTTTTTATGTGTGGTTGCTATGTTTTCGCTAGCTGCTGGCGCTTGTCTGGTGTGCGCTCAGGCCGCTTTTTTCCATGCGGAAGCCGGATCGCCCGCGCGCTGCAGCTTGCCGTGCGGCAGGCTGGCCAAGCGGGTCAGCAGGCGGCGGCAGTAGCCGGCCACCCACAGGCATTTGTTGATCTCCTCGACCGGTAGCGGGCCGGAGACGACGACCAGGTCGTTGGCGTCCTGCAGCAGGCCGGCCGCGCGCAGGCGCCGGCGCGTGTGCGTGGCCCAGGACTGGATGCGCGCCGGGCTGCCGTGCTGGTGCACGTGGCCGGTATGGCGGTCAAAGGCAATGGCCACGTTGTCCGTCTTGAGCTTGAAGCGGCGCTCGCCTGTGACGGCGCTGGGCGTGTCGCGCAGGTCGTACAGGTAGTAGCTGCCGGCCCTGAGCTGGTATTGCAGTTCCATGGTCGATCTCCTCCGGGACCGATTGTGCGAAGCCCGCCACCCGCCAATGCGCCGAATACGGCCGTATTGGGGCGCCAGTTGCACGCACCAGGCTGGTGCTATCGGTGCCTGGGGGCCGATTGTGGAAGCTGTACCCCCCTGCCACAAGCCAATGGCGGCGCCAAGGCGTAACAGGGTGTCAGGTGCGGAGGCCGTTCTCAGAAATCGACCAGGCTCAGGCCGATGCTGAACACGGTGCGCTTCCTGTTGTAGTCGATCAGGCTGTCGCCGTAGCCCGAGAACAGCTGCGTGTGCAGGCGCAGGTTGCTGCGCGGGCCGACCAGCTGCGTGCCCAGCGTGCTCAGCCAGTCCAGGCGCGCGGAGGTGCGGTCGCTGTGGCCGAAGCTGTGGCGCGTGGTCAGCGTCACACGGTTGTCCTTGTTCACGTTCCAGCCCAGGGCGAATTCGGTGCGGCCGACATAGTCGCTGATGCCGGGGTTGTTGTCGCTCTCGGCGCTCTCGTGCAGGCGCTTCCAGGCGCGGGCGGTGAGGCTCCAGTGGTCGTTCAGCTCGAAGCCGGTCATCAGGTAGGCGCGGTTCCAGCTGCGCGACAGCGGATCGCTCTGGCCGTTGGACTGGTGCACCAGCCCAATGCCGCTGTAGCGCCAGCGCCAGCCGAAGGGCAGTTGGGCATCGGTCGGGTAGACGTACATGACTTCCGGCTCGTGGTCGGTGTTGCGAAACGGCCGCGAGATTTCGTGCGAGAACAGCTGCCAGTACGACTGCTGCGTGTAGCCCACCCACAGCGAGTCGCGCCGCTGGTCGTTGCCGGTGAGCAGCCCGCTGGCCAGCTTGGTGCGCACCGACAGCTGCACGCGCATCTCGGCGCGGCGGTAGTCCACCGGGCTGCTGGCGCTGTTGTTGGGGTTGTCCGAGCTGGGCTGGCGGTTGACGGTGTCTGCGCCCACCACCGACACGTTCAACGGCCGGTAGCCGCGGAAGCGGAAGATGCCGCAGTCGCTGCCCTCTTCCAGCTCCCAGAAACGCGAGAGCGTCGTGTAGTCGCCGTCGCGGCAGCCGGCGGCCGCCTTGACGGTGATCTGGGGCTCGGGCTGTGGCGCGCTTTCCGGCGCGGGCAGCGCCGCCAGCGCGGCCGCCGTGGCGGCGTCGCCGCCGCCCGTGCCCATGCTGGCGCTGGCCGCGGGCGCGGCCCAGGCCAGCTGGCCGGCCCATTGATCGAAGCAGGCCAGGCGCGCCTGCCCGTCTTGCAGGGAAGAGCACTGGCGCCAGCCGGCGTCGGCAGTGCCGGCGGCGGGTGCGGCCTGCGCGTGGCCGGCCAGGGGCAGCAGGGCGGCGAGCGCGGCGGCGCCCAGGGGGGTGAAGGTGTTCATGGCGTATGTTTGGTGGTGTTTTCTGCCTCAAACGCTTGCTGGGCAAGCGCTGGCAGCTATGAATAGGGGAGTGGCGGTATCACACCTTGGCCGCGTCCGCCCGGGCGGCGAATTCTGCGCGCAGTTGCCGCAGCTTTTCGCGCGGGTCCTCGCGGGCGGTGGCGGCGTCCAGCTTCATCTCGGCGATGAAGCGGCTGGGCTGGCAGGCGACCATCTCGCGGCCGCGCTTGCGCTTCTTGGTCCAGCTCACGGCCAGGGTGCGCTGGGCGCGGGTGATGCCGACGTACATCAGCCGGCGCTCTTCCTGCAGGCGGGCGGCGATGTCTTCGGTCACCTTCTGCTGGCGGCCCTCGTCGTCGTCCAGCTTGAAGGGCAGCATGCCCTCGGTCACGCCGGCCAGGATGACGTGCGGCCACTCCAGGCCCTTGCTGGCGTGCAGGGTGGACAGCACCACCATGTCCTGCTCCTGTTCGCGCTCGGAGATGGTGGACAGCAGGGCGATGGTCTGGGCGACTTCCAGCAGGCTCTTGGTTTCCTTCTGGGTCGTGGTGCCGGCAGCGTCCTCTATCTGGCCGCCGGCGCGCTGGGCCATCCAGTCGCAGAACTCCAGCACATTGCTCCAGCGGGCGGCGGCCACCTTCTCGCTGTCCTCGGCGTCGTACAGGTGCTGCTCGTAGCCGATGTCCTTCAGCCAGTCGGCCAGAAAGGCGCGCGCGTCTTCAAAGCCGTGCGTGTGGCGGGCGCGGTACTCCAGGTCGTTGATGGCGCGGCCGAACTCGGTCAGGCCGTCCAGCGCGCGTTTGGGGACGGCGGCCGGCAGCATGCCGTTGAACAGCGCGCCGAACATGCTGGTGCGGTGTTGCGCGGCAAAGGCGCCCAGCGCGCCCAGCGTGGTGTGGCCGATGCCGCGCTTCGGATTGGCCACGGCGCGCAGGAAGGCCGGGTCGTCGTCGTTGTTGATCCACAGCCGGAACCACGCGCACAGGTCGCGGATCTCGGCACGGTCAAAGAAGCTGGTGCCGCCCGAGACCTTGTACGGGATGTTGGCCTTCCTGAGCGCCTTCTCGAACGGCTTGGCCTGGTGGTTGGCGCGGTAGAGGATGGCAAAGCTCTTCCAGCTGGGCGGCGGATTGGCCGCGGCGCGCAGGCTGAGGATGCGCGCCACGGCGCGCTCGGCCTCGTGCTCCTCGTTGTCGCAGTCCTGCACGCGCACCGGCTCGCCCTCGCCCAGTTCGGAAAACAAGGTCTTGGGGAACAGCTTGGGGTTGGGCCCGATCACGTGGTTGGCCGCGCGCAGGATGGCGCTGGTCGAGCGGTAGTTCTGCTCCAGCTTGATGACTCTCAAATGCGGAAAGTCCACCGGCAGTTTTTTGAGGTTGTCCAGCGTGGCGCCGCGCCAGCCGTAGATGCTCTGGTCGTCGTCGCCCACCGCCGTCAGGCGCGCGCGTTCGCCCACCAGCATCTTCAGCAACTCGTACTGCGTGGCGTTGGTGTCCTGGTATTCATCGACCAGCACGTGGCCCAGCACGCGCTGCCATTTCTCGCGCACCTCGGCGTGGCCGCGCAGCAGGCGCATGGGCAGGCCGATCAGGTCGTCGAAGTCCACGCTCTGGTAGGCGGCCAGGCGCTCCTCGTAGCGCTGCATGATCAGGGCGATGCTGCGCTCGTGGTCGTCCTTGGCCATGGCCAGCGACTTGCGCGCGTCCCAGCCCTGGTTCTTCCAGGCGCTGATCGTCCATTGCCACTGGCGCGCCGTGGCCGCGTCGGTGGTGCCGCCGGCGCAGTCCTTCAGGATGCCGGTCACGTCGTCCTGGTCCAGGATGCTGAAGTTGGGCTTGAGGCCCAGCACGTGCCCGTCCTCGCGCACCATGCGCACCCCCAGGGCGTGAAAGGTGCACACCAGCACGTCCCTGGCCTGGCGGCCGATCAGGCCGGCGGCGCGCTCGCGCATCTCGGCCGCGGCCTTGTTCGTGAAAGTGATGGCGGCGATGCGCCGGGGCGCCAAGCCGGTCTCGATCAGCCGCGCGATCTTGTGCGTGATGACCCGTGTCTTGCCCGAGCCGGCGCCGGCTAGCACCAGGCAGGGGCCTTCGGTGTAGTGCACGGCTTGCAGCTGGGCCAGATTCAGACCGGACATGGGGGAGGCAGAGGCGGGGGAGAAGAGAGGAGGAACGGGCGCGGAGCGCACGATGATAGCGAGGGCCCATTGGGCCCGTGCGGCTGCGACAATCGCGGCCGTGCTGTCGGTCCTGTCGGTCACCTTTCCCTTCTTCGCCCTGGTGCTGGCCGGCTTTGCCGCCACGCGCCGGGGGCTGCTGCCGCTGCCTGCCATCGCCGGGCTGAACAGCTTCGTGCTGTATTTCGCCCTGCCGTGCATGCTGTACCGCTTTGGCGCACAGACGCCCATCGGGCAGCTGCTGGACCCGGTGGTGGCCCTGGTGTATCTGCTGTGCGGCCTGGCCCTGGTGGCCGGGGCCGTCGCCGCCACGCGGCGGCGCTGGGGCTGGAACGACGCCGCCTTCGGCGCGCTGGTGGTGGCTTTCCCCAATTCGGGCTTCATGGGCGTGCCGCTGCTGGTGGCGCTGCTGGGCGAGGCCAGCGCCGGCACCGTCATCCCGACCATGGCGCTGGACATGATCGTCACCACTTCGCTGTGCATTGCCCTGTCGCGCCTGGGCCTGGGCGGGGGCAGCGCGGGGCGGGCGCTGCGCATGGCTCTCAAGGGCGTGCTGGCCAACCCGCTGCCCTGGTCCATCGCCCTGGGCGCGCTGGCCTCGGCCGCCTCGTTCACGCTGCCCGGCCCCCTGGATCGCACCGTGGCCATGCTGGCCGACGCCGCCTCGCCGGTGGCGCTGTTCACCATCGGCGCCGTGCTGGCGCGCTCGCAGATGAACGCGCACGAGCGCGTCGCCGTGCGCGACTACCTGCCCCTGGCGCTGGCCAAGCTGCTCGTCCACCCGGTGCTGATGTGGCTGGCCTGCCAGGCCGCCCTGGCCCTGGGCCTGGCCCTGCCGCCGCTGGCCGTGACCACCCTGGTGCTGGTGGCCGCCCTGCCCAGCGCCAGCAACGTGTCGCTGCTGGCCGAGCGCTTCGAGGCCCACGGCGGGCGCATCGCCCGCATCATCCTGGCCAGCACGGCGCTGGCCTTCGTGAGCTTCTCGGCCGCCGTGGCGCTGCTGGCCTGACGCTGCGTTTTTGATAGCTGCCAGCGCTTGCTGCATAAGCGCTGGAGGCAAAAAACGCTTATTAAATCGCCTGCGGATCCACGTCCACCAGCCAGCGTACCAGCCCCTTGTGCCGCGGGCGCTCGGCGTGCAGCAGGGCCTGCCAGGCGGCCAGGAAGTGCTGCAGGGCCGCGCGCGAGGGGCTTTCCAGCAGCATCTGCGCGCGCTCCACGCCGGCCACGCGCTGGATGGTCAGCGGCACGGGCGGGAACAAAAAGACCTGCTCCAGCCCCTGCAGCTGCGCCACGCGGGCCGCCTCGGCCGCGGCGGTGAGAAAGCCCTGGGCGGCCTCCTGCGTGCGCGCGTCGGCGCGCACCAGTGCCTGGTAGGCGAAGGGCGGCATGCCGGCATCCGCCCGCTCGGCCAGCTGCTGGGCGGCAAAGGCCGGCCAGTCGTGGCGGCGCAGGGCGGCGTAGACGGGGTGTTCGGGGTGCCAGGTCTGTATCCACATCTCCGCGCCCTGGCCCTGGGCGGCGACGTAGCGCGCGTCGCGCCCGGCCCGGCCGGCGGCCTGCATCAGCAGGGCAAACAGCCGCTCGGGGGCGCGGAAGTCGCTGCTGAACAGGGCGCCGTCCGGCTGCACGGCCGCTACCAGGGTGATGCGGCGAAAGTCGTGGCCCTTGGCGATCATCTGCGTGCCCACCAGCACGTCCACCTCGCCGGCATGCACCTGGGCCAGCTGCTCCTCCAGCGCACCCTTGGCGCGGGTGGTGTCGGCGTCGATGCGGCCCACGCGCACGGCGCGGCCGGCGGGCTCGACGATCACGTTGCGCAGCAGGGCGGCCAGCTGCTCCTCCAGCTGCTCGGTGCCCCGGCCGATGGGGGCGATGTCCAGGTTGCCGCAGGCCGGGCAGGCGCGCGGCACGCGGCTGGCCGCGCCGCAGTGGTGGCAGCGCAGCGTGCGGTCGATCTTGTGGAACACCTGGTGGGCGCTGCAGTGCGGGCAGTCGCTCTTCCAGCCGCAGGCGTGGCAGTGCAGCACCGGGGCGAAGCCGCGCCGGTTGAGCAGCACCAGGCACTGCTCGCCGCGCTGCACGCGCTCGGTGATGGCGGCCAGCAGCGGCGGCGAGAACACGGCGCCGCGCGGCTGCTGGCCCATGTCCACCACGCACACGCGCGGCAGCTGGCCGGCGCCGATGCGGCTGGGCATGTACAGGCGCTGGTAGCGCCCGCCGCGCGGGTCGTCCGCCGAGGGCGGCCGGCTGGCGTGCCAGCTCTCCAGCGACGGCGTGGCGCTGCCCAGGATGACGCGCGCGCCCTGCTCGCGCCCGCGCCACAGCGCCAGGTCGCGGGCGTTGTAGCGCGCGCCCTCCTGCTGCTTGTAGCTGGGGTCGTGCTCTTCGTCGACGACGATGATGGCCAGCCGCGGCAGGCTGGCGAACACCGCCATGCGCGTGCCCAGCACGATGCGCGCGGCGCCGGTGTGGGCGGCCAGCCAGCTCTTCAGGCGCTGCGCCGGTGTCATGCCGCTGTGCATGGCGACCACGGCCGCGTCGCCGTACAGCGGCGCGAAGCGCTGGCGCACGCGCGACTCCAGCTGGGGCGTGAGGTTGATCTCCGGCACCATGACCAGGGCCTGCGCCTGCGGGTCGGTGGCCAGCGCCTGGGCCACGCACTGCAGGTAGACCTCGGTCTTGCCGCTGCCCGTGCTGCCGAACAGCAGGAAGGGGCCGGGTTGGGCATGAATTTCGGCCACGGCGCTTGCCTGTTCTGCGCTGAGCGCTACGCTTTCCGTAGCACCTGGCTGGTGTGCCGGCGCCGGCGCGCGGCGCAGCCGGCGTGCCAGCTGCTGCGGCCCCAGGTCGCGCAGCTGCGGCGGCAGGGCGGCCAGGGCCACCTCGCCCACGGCGCGCTGGTAGTAGCGCGCGGCAAAGGCCACCAGCCGGCGCCAGGCCGGCGCCAGCGGGTCGATGTCCTCCAGCACCCCGGCCACGGCGCGGGGCTGCACGCCGGGCGGCAGGGGCGCGGCCTGCTCCGGCGCGTCCCACACCACGCCCAGCACCTCGCGCGCGCCCAGGGGCACGCGCACCAGCGTGCCGGGCGCCAGGGGGGCGCTGCTGGCGTAGCTCAGCGGCTCGCCCACGCTGCTGTGGGCGGGCGTACTGACGGCCACGGGCACCAGGTAGGGAGCGTCGTCGGGCGGAGGCGGGGAGGAGGACAAGACGGGAACGTGAATCGGCGGCGCCGTGTGCGAAGCCTGCATTGTGCCGGCTGCCACGCCGGCGCCGCGCCTGCTTGTGGATAACTTTGTGGAAAGCAGGCCGTCAAACGCCTGCAGGCCTTGTGGGGCGGGCATTGCGTGCTATGGCGAAGCGCCTGCAAGCGCGTAAAAACGCCAATGAAATCAAAGAGCTATGTTGCGGTGCAAAAAAATCCCCGGGGCTGCCTCTGCAAGGCTGCACGAGCCGCCCGCTCCGCTAAACATGTGAACAAGTGCGCTGTCAAGGGCTTTTGGTCGACTCTTTTTATGTTAGGCCCCCCGAGCCAAATCCGGAAAACGCATGCACATCCGGCGACAAGTGCTTGATTTTGCAAGTGTTTGCACAGAAGTTCAGATTATCTGTGGATAACTTTGTTGATAGCTGCGGGGCGAGGCCCGCAAACCCTTGTCAGGCCGTGCTTTGCTTAGGCTGCACAGGAAAAAGGCAGGCCGGGGAAGGCATTGCAAATCAAGGACTTAGCGCTGCTTCGGACAGAGTTCCCACGGCTGAGCAGAAATCTGTCACCTCCCGTGTCGGGCCGGCCCGCGCCGGCCCTGGTGTGCATAACTGGCGTTACGCGTGGCGCATGGCACGCGAATGGCCGTGCACTGCCTCGACCAGTGCCGTGACGTGCTCCGGCGGGGTGAACTGGCTGATGCCGTGCCCCAGGTTGAAGATGTGCGTGGGACCGGTGGTGGCCGGGTCGGTGTGGGGCTTGCCGAAACTGTCCAGCACCGCCCGCGCCTCGCGCGCCACCGCCTCGGGCGGGGCAAAGAGCACGTTCGGGTCCAGGTTGCCCTGCAGCGCCTTGCCGGGGCCGCCAGCCTGGCCGCCCACGGCAGCGCGGGCGCGCCCCAGGTTGGCCGTCCAGTCCAGGCCCAGCACCTCGCAGTCGAGCTGGCCCATGTCCTCCAGCCAGATGCCGCCGCCCTTGGTGAAGACGATGCGCGGCACGTCCTGACCGTCCACGCCGGTGCGCTTGAGCTGCGCCAGCACGCGCCGGGTGTAGGCCAGGCTGAACTGCTGGAAGCACCCGTCGGCCAGCACGCCGCCCCAGCTGTCGAAGACCATCACCGCCTGGGCACCGGCATCGACCTGCGCGTTCAGGTATTGCGCCACGGCATCGGCGTTCACGGCCAGGATGCGGTGCATCAGGTCCGGGCGGGCGTACATCAGGCTCTTGACGTGGCGGTAGTCGTCCGAGCCCCGGCCTTCGACCATGTAGCAGGCCAGCGTCCAGGGGCTGCCGGAAAAGCCGATCAGCGGCACGCGGCCGTTGAGTGCCCGGCGGATGCTGGTGACGGCGTCGAACACGTAGCGCAGCTTGTCCATGTCGGGCACGGCCAGCTGAGCCACGTCGGCCTCGGTGCACACCGTCCGGGCGAAGCGCGGGCCTTCGCCTTCGGCGAAGCTCAATCCCAGGCCCATGGCGTCGGGCACGGTGAGGATGTCGGAAAACAGGATGGCAGCGTCCAGCGCGAAACGCTCCAGGGGCTGCAACGTGACTTCCGTGGCGTAGTCGACGTTGGTCGCCAGCCCCATGAAGCTGCCGGCCCGGGCGCGCGTGGCCTTGTACTCCGGCAGGTAGCGCCCGGCCTGGCGCATCAGCCACAGCGGGGTGTAGTCGGTGGCCTGGCGGCGGCAGGCGCGCAGGAAGGTGTCGTTCGTCAGGGGCGCGAAGGAAGAGCTGGAAGTCGTCATGGCCCGGGATTGTCGCAGCGGCCCTGTGCTCGCCGCCATGCAAGCCCTTGACCGGCGTCAATCAATAGACGACGACCCGGTCGCCCACCTTGACCTGCTCGTACAGCCACTTGGCCACCTGGTAGTCGCGCAGCTGGCTGCAGCCGTGCGAGCCGCCGCCGTAGCCCTTGTCGGCGAAGTCCTGCGAAAAATGGATGGCCACGTTGCCCTGGTAGAACATGGCATAGGGCATGGGCGTGCGCTCGCCGAAGATTTTCGACACCGTCTCGTGGTTCATGTACCAGATGCGGAATTCGCCCTCGGGGCTGTCCCAGCCCGGCATGGCAAAGCGTGCCTCGCGCGTGAAGCGCACGCGGCCGTCCTCCACATAGGACATCTTCTTTTGCTGCTTGGAGATGCACACCACCCGCCCGGTGGCGCACCTGGCGTGCAGCTCCTGCGTCAGGCTGCTTTGCGGCGGTGCGTCGAACAGCTCGGCGTAGCGCGGCAGGCGGGTGCGGCGGATCAGGGGCGTCCAGGCGCGCTCGTCCATGACCTCGCTGGCCGGCAGGCCGATGCGCGTGCGCCAGGCGGCGATGGCCTGGCGCGTGGCGTCGTCGAAGGCGCCGTCCAGCGCCCCCTGGTACAGCCCGGCCTGCTTCAGCCGGTGCTGCAGCTCCCTCATGAAGCCCGGCTCGGCGGGTGCGACGAACCAGGGGCCGATGTCGGTGTTGTTCAGCTCGGCCTGCGTAGGCGCGCGCGAGCGCGCGGCCAGCGCTGCCCAGGTGGCCTGGTCCACCACGCCGGTGGCGGGCAGGCCGCTGTCTCCTTGCAGCTTGCGCACGGCCTCGCGCGTGAGCATGCCGAATCGGTCCTCCACGTCCAGCACCGCGAGGTATTTGGCCTGGCGCAGGCGCACCTGCAGCTCGCGCACCTGGGGCGACTGCATCTTGAAGCGCAGCTGCTGCGCCAGCGGCGCACCGTTGCCGGTGGACGGCGCGGCCAGCAGCGGCAGGGCGAGCAGCGCGGCAGCGCAGGCGAGGAGGGAGCGGGGGAGAAGGCGGCGGGTCATGATCGTCGGTGCAAACCTGCACCGAAGTGTGCCAGCGCGCCTGCGATACAGCGCCGCGTGGGGTTGCTGACCGCCCAGTCGCACGCACGACAGCGGCGCCGGCGGCGTGCGCTATCGTGGGCCGATGGACACGCCGCGCCCCGAACACCTGCAGCCCACCCCGGCCATCGATGCCGACCACCCCGCCGTGCGCGATTTCGCGCAGCGGCACGCCCAGGGCGACGGCGCCCGCGCGCAGGCCGTGGCCCTGTACCTGGCGGTGCGCGACGGCCTGCGCTACGACCCCTACCGCATCGACCTGAGCACGCGCGGCATGTCCGCCAGCCAGGCGCTGGCCCAGGGCTACGGCTGGTGCGTGCCCAAGGCGGTGCTGCTGGCCGCCGCCGCCCGGGCCGCCGGCATCCCCGCGCGGCTGGGCTTTGCCGATGTGCGCAACCACCTGAGCACCGAGCGCATGCGCCGCGTCATACAGACCGACGTCTTCTACTGGCACGGCTACACCGAGCTGTGGCTGGAGGGCCGCTGGGTCAAGGCCACGCCGGCCTTCAACGTGGAGCTGTGCCAGCGCTTCGGCCTGCTGCCGCTGGAGTTCGACGGCCGGCAGGACTCCATCTACCACCCCTACGACCGCGCCGGCCAGCGCCACATGGAATACGTGCACCAGCGCGGCAGCTTCGACGACCTGCCGCTGGCCGACATCGCCGCGGACTTCGCCCGCCTGTACCCCGGCCTCATGGACCAGGCCCAGCTGGCGGGCGCCGATTTCACCGCCGAAGTGCGCCAGGAGACCCAGGCATGACCGCCCCCGCCATTCCGCCCGGTTTCGAGGCCTTCGAGGCCGGCGGCCCCTTCATGCAGGCCAACGGCCCCTTGTACGTGCGCCGGGGCGGGGCGCAGCTGCGCTTTGGCCTGCGCGTGGAGCAGCGCCACTGCAACCCCATGGGCATCCTGCACGGCGGGATGATGGCCAGCCTTTGCGACATGCTGCTGCCCATGGCGGTGCTGGGCCAGCCGGGGCCGGTTAAGGGCCGCTTCCTGCCCACCATCAGCCTGCAGATCGACTACCTGGCCCCCTCGCCGCTGGGCTGCTGGCTGGAGGGCACGGCCGAGCTGCTGCGCGCCACGCGCTCGCTGGTGTTCGCCCAGGGCCTGGTCAGCGCCGACGGCACGCCCTGCGCGCGCGTGAGCGGCGTGTTCAAGATCGGGCCGGAGTTCTCCGACAGCTTCAAGGGCTGACCGGCAGGCGCGGATTCAAGCGCGCGACCTCAGCCACAAAGCAGCCGCACCACCTCGCTGCAGCGCATGCCCGGCCGCACGCCCAGGGCGCGCGCCAGCGCGTTGGCGTGGCGGATCACGCCGTCTTCCAGCGTGCTGCGTGCCTCGCCGATGCGGGCGCTGTCGTGGCCGACCAGGGCGGCGGCCAGGCGCTGGGCCTGCAGCAGATGCAGCGCCGCGATGCCGGCATCGTCCCGGCCCACGCCGGCATCGTTGAACACCGACAGCAGCGGCCGGGCGGCGATCGCGTACTGCGCGGCGCTGTGCCCGCCGTGAGAGCCGCTCACGGCCACGCAGCCGGCGTCGCCGGGGCGCAGCTCGGTGATGGAGTCGACGACGCGCAGGGGCGCCGCCGCGGGGCGGCCCGTCACAGCGCGGCCAGCGCCTGGCGCAGCTCGCGCCGGCCCAGGATCTCGCTGAACACCACCGGCGCGCGGCCCGGGGCGTGCAGCACGTACACCGGCACGCCGCTGCGGCCCAGCTCGCCGAGGGCGGCGGTGATGGCCGGGTCGCGCCGCGTCCAGTCGGCGCGCAGCAGCGTCACGCCCTTGGCGGCGAAGTCCTGCAGCACGGCCTCGTCGGACAGCGTGGTCTGCTTGTTGTACTGGCAGGTCACGCACCAGGCGGCGGTGTAGTCCACGAAGACCGGGCGGCCGCTGGCCACGATCTGCGCCGGCAGCTCAGGGGCCCAGGGCTGCCAGGTGCCGTCGGCCTGCGCCGCAGCGGCGGCAACGGGCAGGGGTTGGATTTCAACGAGTTTTGGGGCCCAAACCCATGCTGCGCAAGCGCCGGCAGCTATCGAAAGAGGAGCGAGCACGGCCCGCGTGCGCCCGCGCAGCGTCAGCGTCCACACGGCCAGCGCCAGCAGCACCAGCAGGATCAGCAGCGCCGCCGCCCCGTCGATGCCCACCTGCTGGCCCAGCACCCAGGTCAGCCAGACCACGGTGGCGAACATGGGGAAGGCCAGCAGCCGGCGCAGCGTATCCATCCACGCGCCCGGGCGCGGCAGGGCGCGTGCCACGGCCGGCAGCCAGGCAGCCAGCACGTAGGGCAGGGCCAGGCCCACGCCCAAAGCGGCGAAGATGGTCAGCGCCTGCGCCGCCGGCAGCGTGGCCGTCAGGCCCAGGGAGGCGCCCATGAAGGGCGCCGTGCAGGGCGAGGCCACGGCCACGGCCAGCACGCCGGTCAGGAAGGCGTCGGCTACCGGGTGGCGCGCCTGCAGGCTGGCCAGCGAAGACGGCAGCATGCGGCCGAACTCGAAGACGCCGGCCAGGTTCAGCCCGATCAGCGTGAACAGCGCCGCCAGGCCGGCCACCACGGCCGGGGACTGCAGCTGAAAGCCCCAGCCCACGGCCTCGCCGGCGGCGCGCAGGGCCAGCATCAGCGCACCCAGCAGCGAAAACGACAGCACCACGCCGGCGGCGTAGGCCAGGCCGCCCAGGCGCTGCGCGCGCAGGTCCTGCCCATGGCGGGCAAAGCCGGACACCTTGATGGCCAGCACGGGAAAGACGCAGGGCATCAGGTTCAGCAGCAGCCCGCCCAGCAGCGCTCCGGCCAGCGCCGCCAGCCAGGTGGGCAGCGGCGCGGCCGTCACGCCGGCGCCCGCTGGCGCCGCCGGGGCGTTTTGGGCATTGGCCGCCAGCGCCGCGGCCAGGGCCGGCGAGACGGTGGCCAGTGCCGCCGCGGGTGGCCAGCCGCCCTCGACGGGCAGCGCCAGCTGCACGCCGGCGCCGCCCTCGGTCAGCACCAGGGGCAGGGGCTCGGGGCCCTCGCTGCGCTGGGGCGACAGGGGCACGCTGGCCGTCCACACGCCGCCGTCCTGCCACTGCTGGGCGGGGCTGGCGGCGGTCTGCACCACGCCGGGGGTTTCGGGGAACACGCCCAGCTCGCGCCCCTGCCAGGCGGCGGGCAGGCCGGCCACGCGCAGCAGCAGGGCGCCGTCCTGCACCCGGGCGCTGCTGCCGTCGGCCGGCTGCAGCGGGCGCGGATGGGCCTCGGCCGCGGCCTGGAAGGCGGCGGCGTGCAGCGCCGTCGTGCCCTGGAGGGGCACCTGTAGGGTGAAGCGGCCTTCCTCGGGGATGCATTCCTGGCGGCACACCAGCCAGGAGGCGTGCAGCTGGAAGGTGGCCTCGGTGGCCAGCGGGTCGGCGCGCCAGCCGGGCGGCACCGTGACCGCCACGGGCAGCAGCACCTGGCCGTCGTAGCCGTAGTTGGCCAGGTTGCCGATGGGGAACTTGCGCGGCGCCGGCCAGGCGATCTCGCTGGCGTCCAGGCCGGCAGGCAGCTGCCAGTCCAGTTGCGTGGGCAGGCCCGAGTCGCCGGGGTTCTTCCAGTAGGTGTGCCAATCGGGCTGGTGGGCGATGAGCAGGCCCAGCTGCAGCGGCTGGCCCGGCGCGATGCCCTGGGGCGCATGGGCCACCAGCTCGGCCCTGACGTAGGGCGTGGTCACCACGCTGGCGCCGGCACTGCCCGAGGACTTTAAGAGAAATTGGGCTCCAGCGCCCGTGGATAAAGCGCTGGCAGCTATGAAAAACAGAGCGCCTAGCAGGCGCCGGGGAAGGCAGTGGAACATGGCAGGGATGGGAGCGGCGGGGAGGGGCTTTGGTTCCTGGGCGGCCCTCAGGCCATGCCCAGCACCACGCGCCGCGCCATGGCGCCCTTCTTCTCGATCTTGGTCACCACCACCGCGCCGATCTCGCCCGTGCGCGCCACGTGCGTGCCGCCGCAGGGCTGCAGGTCGATCTGCGTGCCGGGGCCGCCCACGCGCACGGTGCGCACCACGCCCGTGCCGCGCGGGGGCTGCACGCTCATGCTTTTGACGAGCTGCGGGCTGGCGTCCAGTTCGGCGTCGGTGATCTCGCCGATGGCCACGGGCAGGTCCTCGGCCACCAGGCGCGCGATCGCGGCGGTGAGCGCGTCCTTGTCCAGCGCGCCGTCCATGTGGAAGTCCAATCGCGCGTATTCGGGGGTGATGGAGCAGCCGTTCACCGGCTGCGCGACCACATGGCACAGCAGGTGGGTGGTGGTATGAAAGCGCATGAGCCGGTGGCGGCGCTCCCAGTCGATGCGCGCGGTCACCTCGTCGCCCACCGCCAGGCCCAGGCTCTGGCCGGGAGCGGGCAGGTGCACGATGTCCGCCGTCGGGCGGCCCTCGGCGTCCTGGCCCTTGCGGGTGTCGGCGATGGCCAGCAGGCTGCCGTCGGCGCGCACCAGCGTGCCGGCGTCGCCTGCCTGGCCGCCGCCCAGCGGGTAGAACACGGTGCGGTCCAGCACCACGCCGCCCTGCGGCGTCAGGGCGGTCACGCGGGCGCTGCACTCGCGCAGGTAGCCGTCTTGGCGAAAGAGATCCTGGGTCATGGTGGCGGCAATGGTAGTGCCGCGTCGTTCACACCTGCGGCAGCCAGCGCAGCCACCACGGGCTGCGCGCTGCCGGGCGGCTCGTGCGGGCGCCGAAGGCCAGCAGCAGCGCCTGCAGCGCCTCGCTGCGGACCTGGCGCGCGGCCTGCAGCGGGGTGACGCTGCCCAGTTCCGCGGGGAGGTTCGGGTCGGCGCCGTGCTCCAGCAGGGCGCGGGCGACCGCCTCGTGGCGGTGCAGCACGCTGATGAACAGGGCGGATTGCATCACCTCCGGATGCTGGTAGTCGACATCCACACCGTTGCGCAGGTGGTAGCGCACGCAATGCAGATCACCGCGCTCGGCGGCGGCGTAAAAGTCTTTCCAGTCCCCTCCGGCACCAGCCATGCGCGTCTCCAGGTCGGTTTCTTGGTGCTATGACTGTAAGAGCAACCTCGGGCTCGGGGCGACAGGGTTTGCCTGCGGCGGGCCGGGGCCGACGCGCTCCCATGCGTGTGGCCGTGCCCAGGCGGGTCCGCGGGCCGGCGTCTATCATGCCCGGCTCCAGCGCTCCAACGCTCTATCCACCCATGCACGGCACGCCGCTCCTTCACCGCTTGCGCCTGATGGCCCGCGCCCTGGCGGGCCGGGTGGCGCTGGCGTGGTTCGCGCTGTCGCTGGCTGTGGCCATCGCCTCGCCCCTGGCCCAGCCGCAGGCGGCGGCCGCCGGGTCGCTGGATATGGTCTGCACCAGCGCCGGCATGGTGGAGCTGGCGGTGGCCGATGCCGGCGGGGTGCCCCGCACGGCCAGCGCGGCCCATCTGGACTGTCCCCTGTGCCTGCCGCTGGCCGCGCCCTTGCCGCCCGCGCCGCACGGCGCGCCCCCGCCGCGCCCCGTGGTGTCGCGGGTGCTGCGGCCGGCCCCGACCGCGCCCATCGCCATCACCACGGCGGCGCCGCTGGCCGCGCGCGGCCCGCCAGCGGCCGCCTGACGCCGCTTCGCGTGCCCCGGGCACGCCTTTCCTGATCCTCGCGCCCTCACCGCTTCCTGCTTCGGAGCGGGCGCGCGGCGCATGGCGCCGCCTTCTTTTTTTCGTACGAGATTTCCATGAACCGCATCCACCTCTCCCTCCAGCTCCTGGCGTCCCTGTGCCTGGCCGCACCGGGCGCCGTGGCCCATGTCGGCCTGCCTGCGGGCGGCGCCCCCGCGGGCAGCAGCTACGACGCCACCTTCACCGTCGGCCACGCCTGCCAGGGCGCGCAGGCCACCACGGCGCTGGCCGTGCAGCTGCCGGCCGGCTTTCGCATCACCGAAGCCGTGCCGCGCCCCGGCTGGACGCTGACCGCGCCCCCGGCCGGCAGCCAGGGCGGCGAGGTGCGCTGGACGGCGGCGTCCGCCGCCAGCGCGCTGCGCGGCCATGACAAGGGGGCCTTCACCGTGCGCGGCGTGCTGCCCGCCACACCGGGCGTGCTCTACATCCCCGTGCACCAGGTGTGCGACGTGGGCGAGGTGCGCTGGGACCAGGTGCCCGCCGCCGGCGACACGGCCAAGCTGGCCCGACCCGCCGCCCGCCTGGAGGTGCTGGCGGCCGGCACCGCCGCCGTGGACGTGAAGAACCCGTGGGTGCGCGCCACCGTCGCCGGCCAGGGCGGCACCGGCGCCTTCATGACGCTGCAGGCCCCGGCCGGCGCGCGGTTGGTGGGGGTTTCATCCCCCGTTGCCGGCGTGGCTGAAGTACACGAGATGAAGATGGACGGCGGCACCATGCGCATGCGCCCCATCGCCGGGCTGGACCTGCCGCCCGGCCAGAGCGTGCAGCTGGCGCCCGGCGGCTACCACGTCATGCTGATGGATTTGAAGGAGCCCCTGGCCGCCGGCCGCAGCATCCCGCTGACCCTGCGTTTCGAGGACGCCGCCGGCGCCCGCACCGAGCGCACGCTGCAGGCCGAGGTGCGCCAGGTAGCGCCGGGCGGCGCGCATGCGCCGGCGCACCAGCACTAGCCAGAGCCGCCTGTCTCAGGCAGGCACCGGCCGGGGCACCTGGTGCGGCACGTCGCCGGCCGTGGCGCACACCGGTGCGGGCGGCAGGCCGCCCACTTCGGCGGGCGTGGCCAGTTCTTCCTCCTCGCCCGGCGCCAGCAGCCGGGCGCGGCGCCATCGGCCCCAGCGGTAATAGGCCATGGTCATGGCCATGGCGACCAGGGCGCTGGCCGGGAAGCTCCACCAGATGGCGTCTGTGCCTAGCCGGTCCTGCAGGCCCCAGGCCAGCGGCACGCGAACGCCCCACAGGGCTACGGCCAGAATGGCCAGGGGCGCCAGCACGGCGCCTGTGGCCCGCACCACGCCCGTGAGCACGAAGCTCACTCCGAAGAACAGGAACGACCACAGCGCGATGACGTTCAGGTGGCGTGCGATCTCCAGCGCCTGGCTGCCCGCAGGCAGGAACAGCGCCAGCACCGGGCGCTGGGCCGCCAGCACCACGCCGACCAGCGCGCCGGTGAGCAGGAAGTTGAAGCCCACCCCCCAACGTGCCACGTCCGCCACCCGGTCCCAGCGCTGTGCACCCACGTTCTGCGCCGCCATGGACGAGCAGGCCGCGCCGATGGCCATGGCCGGCATCTGCACGTAGGTCCACAGCTGCAGCGCCGCGCCATAGGCCGAAGCGGTGGCCACGCCATGGGCATTGACCAAGCCCAGCATCATCAGCATGGACACCGAGATCAGCACCATCTGCGCCCCCATGGGCAGGCCCTTGGCCAACAGCGTGCGCACGATGGCCCGGCGCGGCACGAACAGCCGCCAGTCCGTGCGGGCGATCCACAGCGGATGGTGGCGCCAGCGCAGCCAGCCCAGCAGCGCGGCCAGCGCCAACGCGTTGGCCACGCCCGTGGACAGGCCCGATCCGGCGATACCCATCTGCGGGAAGGGCCCGATGCCGAAGATGAGCAGCGGGTTGAGCACCACGTCCAGCGCCACGGCCAGCAGCAGGAACAAAAACGGCGTGCGTGCGTCGCCCGCGCCGCGCAGCACCGCCGAGACGAAGGTGAACAGGTACAGGAACGGAATCGACAGGAACAGCATGCGCAGGTAGCTCTCCGCCAGCGGCAGCGCCTCGGCCGGCGTGCCCATGGCCGCCAGGATGTGACGCGACAGCGGCATGCCCACGGCGGCGATCAGCAGCGCCGCGGCGCCGAAGAAGGTGGCGCTGGTGCCCATGACGCAGCGCGCCTGGCGCAGGTCGTGCGCGCCCACGGCCTGCGCCACCAGGATGGTCGCCGCCATGCCGATGCCGAAGACCGCGCCGATCAGCAGGAACAGGATGTTGTTGGCGTTGGCCGTGGCGGTCAGTGCCGCCTCGCCCAGATGTCCGCCGACCCAGTAGGCGTTGACCGAGCCGTTGAGCGACTGCAGCACGTTGCCGCCCAGGATGGGCAGGGCAAAGCGCAGCAGGGTGGGAGCGATGGCGCCGTGCGTGAGGTCGCGCGTGCCGGTGGCACCACGGGCGACGGAAGCGGGAGAGCTGGGCATCGCGCGATGCTGGCGGCAGGCCGTGGCCCCGGCTGTCGGCAGATGCCGACCACCGATGGCGGGCAGCGGGCAGGTTTGCCATCGGCCAGGCCCGTGCCGCCTAACATCCACCCCATGCCATACCCCTCACGCTTTTGGTCCGACCTGTCCACGCATGACTTTTCCGAGGCCATGGTCTCGGGCCTGGCGGCGCGAACGGTGGCGGTGCTGCCCGTGGCCGCCGTCGAGCAGCACGGCCCGCACCTGCCGCTGCATGTGGACGCCACGCTGCTGCAGGGCGTGATCGGCGCGGCGCTGCCGCTGTTGCCGCACGAGCTGCCGGTGCTGCTGCTGCCGCCGCAGAACATCGGCCTGTCCACCGAGCACCTGGCCTATCCTGGCACGCTTACGCTGGCACCGGCCACGCTGCTGGCGCTGTGGACGGAACTGGGCGAATGCGTGGCGCGCGCCGGCGTGCAGAAGCTGCTGCTGCTCAACGGCCATGGCGGCAACGTGGCGCCCATGGACATCGCGGCGCGCGAGCTGCGCCAGCGCTGCGGCCTGCTGGTCTACAGCAGCAGCTGGTTCAGCCTGCCGCTGCCCGATGCCGTGCAGGGGCTGTTCAGCGCCGAGGAGCTCCGCTTCGGCATCCACGGCGGGGAGATCGAGACTTCGATGATGCTGCACCTGGCGCCCCAGGCGGTTCGTATGGAGCGTGCGGACCAGTGGCGCTCGTCCTCGCAGGACCGGGCCGAGCGCTTGGCCCTGCTGGGCAACGGCCGCAGCGCCAAGATGGGCTGGGCCATGCAGGACTACCACCCGAGCGGCGCCGTGGGCAACGCCGCCGCGGCCACCGCGGATAAGGGCCGGGCGGTGGTGGAGGCGGCAGGACAGGCGCTGGCGCAGATGCTGCAGGAGCTGTGCGCGCTGCCGTGGCCGGCGCAGGGCTAGAAGATCAGGCGTGGGCCTCGTCGTCCAGGCCGCCGTCCTCCAGGTGCTGGGTGTCGGCCCAGCCGACCAGCGACAGGCCGCCGGGTGTCCACAACAGGCGGTTGATGGCGGCGTTGGCCAGCTGCCAAGTGCGCGGGGCCTGCAGATCCAGCCGGGTGGCCAGGCGGTAGAGCACGTCCATCACCCCGCCATGGGCCACCAGCACCACCTGCTCGCCGCCGTGGCGCGCGGCCAGGCGGTGCACCGTCTCCTGCACGCGCTCGCGCAGGGCGGTCAGCGACTCGCCGCCGCCGGCGGGTGTGAAGTCGGGGTCGCGCTTGCGCCACAGCAGGGCGTGCTGCGGCGATTCCTTCTCGATCTGCGCAAAGGTGCGGCCCTCGAAGTCGCCAAAGCCGCGCTCGCGCAGGCCAGCATCGGCCGCCAGGGGCGCCCCGGTGGCCTGGGCGATGGCCTGGGCCGTGGCCCAGGCGCGTTGCAGGTCGCTGCTGTAGATGGCGGCCACGCTTTCGCCGGCCAGGGCGGCGGCCACGCGGCGGGCCTGGCGCTGGCCGGTGTCGTTCAGCGCGATGTCTTGGTGGCCCTGGATGCGGGTGTCCACGTTCCAGGGGGTTTCGCCATGGCGGATGGCGATGATGCGCGTGGCTTGCTGCTGCTCCATCGGCGGTCGGGCGGGACGTGCGGCGCGTTCAGCGCGGCGGCATGACTTCGGTGCGCACGCGGCGCTCGGTGGCGGGCGGGCGCGGAAAGCCACTGAGGGCCTGGTCGAACAGCACGCCGTAGATGGCCGGGTCGCTGGTCCAAACGTCCTCGTACACGGCCGAGGTCTCGTACACCACCTGCTGGCTGGCCGCGTCGCGCAGCACCAGCGTGACCTTGCGGTGGTACAGCGTGGGCGGGCCGTCCATCATCCAGCCCATGCCCAGCCCTACGCCCATGCCACGCCCGCCCCAGCCCAGGCCCCAGCCGAAGCGGCCGTAGAACGGGTCGGTGGCGTAGTACGGCCAGTCGCGCGGCACGGCATAGCCGCCCTCCGCGCCGATCTGCGCCACCAGGCTGGCGCGGGCCTCGTCGCGCTGCAGGCCGACGCGGGCCAGCGCGCGCACGGCCTCGGCCTCGATGGCGGCGAAGGCATCGGGCCGGGCCTGCTGCGAGGGCAGGCGCTCGATGCGGTAGGTGGGCGGGCTGGGCAGGGTGGCCAGGGTGGAGAAGCTGCGCACGTCGCTCTCGACGAGGCGCGGTCCGGCGCAGGCGGCCAGCAAGGCCGCGGCGCACAGCACCAGGGTGGTGGACAACAGGCGGCGCAGGTAGGACATGGCAGTGGCTCCTTGGCAATCCATGCTACGAACTGGGGCGACGGCGCGGCGCCGGACGGAGCGCCGCAGGCGTGTCCGCGGCGGTCAACCCAACTGCACCACCTGCAGGCCTGGCAGGCCGGGGGCAACGGGGAACTCCTCATGGTCGAAGGCCATGTCGCCATCCGGGCTGGCCACACCCGTGGCCTTGGCATTCTGGAAGTCGTGCAGGCGCGGGTCCATCATGTGGGTGGTCACCACGTGGCCCATGGCGCGCAGCATGCTTTCGATGCGGCCGGGGAACTTCTTGTCCCACTCGCGCAGCATTTCGTTCACGGCCACGCGCTGCAGGCCGTCCTGGCTGCCGCACAGGTTGCACGGGATGATGGGGAACTGCTGGTACTGCGCCCAGCGCGCCGTATCTTTCTCGGGCACGTAGCACAGCGGGCGGATCACCACGTGCTTGCCGTCGTCGCTGACCAGCTTTGGCGGCATGCCCTTCATGCGCCCGCCGTAGAACATGTTGAGCATCAGCGTGGCCACGATGTCGTCGCGGTGGTGGCCCAGGGCAATCTTTGTGGCACCCAGCTCGTCCGCCACCTTGTACAGGATGGCGCGGCGCAGGCGCGAGCACAGGCTGCAGGTGGTCTTGCCCTCGGGCACCACGCGCTTGACCACGCTGTAGGTGTCCTGGTTCTCGATGTGGAAGTCCACCCCGATGCTCTTGAAGTAGTCGGGCAGCACGTGCTCGGGAAAGCCGGGCTGCTTCTGGTCCAGGTTCACGGCCACGATGCTGAACTGCACCGGGGCGCGCCGCTGCAGCTTGCGCAGGATGTCCAGCAGCGTGTAGCTGTCCTTGCCGCCGGACATGCAGACCATGACCCGGTCGCCTTCCGCGATCATGTTGAAGTCCATGATGGCGCGGCCCACTTCGCGGCACAGGCGTTTTTCCAGCTTGTGCGCCTCGCGCTCGATCTTGGGCTTGGCGCCGGCGGTTTCGGTGGCAGTGGGTGGGGTGGCTTCGGCAAGCCAGGGGGATTCGGTGGCGGCGTTCATGGCGGCAGGGAGGGAGAAAAGGCAGCTGGCCGCCCACGGCGGCCAAAGGTCGGGATTTTCCCTGCATTGGCGCCGTAGCGGTGCGCCGCAGGGTTTTCGCAGCCGCGCTGCGTTGCCGGTGCATGGTAATGTTGTTGCATCCGGAAACAAACAAGCCAGCGCCCATGTCGATGCGCCAGCCCCTTCCGCATTCGCTGACCACGCGCATCGCTGCGCTGGTCCTGGTCTTCCTTTTGGCGGGCATGTGGTCGCTGGCCTGGTATGCCGACCACCGGCTGCGCCAGGACATGCGCGAGCAGCTGCAGGCGCAGCAGCAGGCCGTGGCCGCGCTGCTGGGGCGCGAGGTGGAGCGCACCCTGCGCGAGCGCGGCAATGCGCTGGAGGTAGTGGCCCGCGGCCTGCACGGCAGCGCCCAGGAGCTGACCGGGCTGCTGGCGCGCCAGCCGGTGCTGCAGCAGATGTTCACCGCCGGCTACTACGTGACCGACATCCAGGGCCAGGCCATCGCCGCCTACCCGCCGCAGCTGGCGCCGCAGCGGCGCGGCCACGCGCCCGGGCGCCATGTGCAGGAGGCCCTGGCGGGACAGATCGCTGTCAGCGACCCCATGCCGGGCCTGGTGGCCAACCGGCCCGAGGTGGCCATCGCCGCGCCGGTGCCAGGGGCCGACGGCCGGCCCGCGGGGACGCTGGTGGGCGTGGTCAAGCTGCGCGAGGACGGCCTGCTGCAGCCCCTGCCCGGCTCGGAGGGACAGGACTACGCCGTCATCGACCGGCGCACCCGCACCGTCGTGGCCGCCAGTGCCGAGCAGCTGGTGCTGCAATCGCTGCCGGCTGCCGGACAGGACGCGCAGCTGGACGGCATCCTGGCCGGTGGCGACGGCAGCATCATCCGGCCCATCGGCGAACAGACCCGGCTGGCCTCGGTACGCCACCTGACGGCCGTGCCCTGGCTGGTCGTGGTCTCGCAGCCGCTGGCGCAGCTGACGGCCCCGCTGGACGCAATGCGCCAGCACATCCTGCTGGCGGCGCTGGTGCTCACACTGCTGGCCGCCGGCGGGCTGTGGTGGATGCTGCGCCGCGCGCTGCAGCCACTGGAGCAGATGGGCCACACGCTGGCCGCCATGGCCGAGGACGGCGCGCCGCTGCAGCCCCTGGCGCCGCAAAAGACGCGCGAGCTGTCCCAGCTGGTGCGCGGCTGCAACCACCTGCTGGCCGAGCTGGGCCAGCGCCAGCAGGCGCTGGGCGAGAGCCAGCAGCGCTACCAGGCGGCCTTCCAGATCAGCCCGGACTCGCTGGACATCACGCGCGTGTCCGACGGCGTGCACATCGATGTGAATGCCGGCTTCGAGCGGCTGTTCGGCTGGCCGCGCGAGCTGGTGCTGGGCCGCTCGGGCCTGGAACTGGGGGTGTGGAACGAGGGCGACGCCGCCATCCGCGCGCAGTTCGTCGAGCAGGTGCTGACTGAGGGCATGGCCGTCGACATCGAGCAGCGCCTGTACCGGCGCGACGGCACGCCGGTCACGGTGCTGCTCAGCGCCAGCCTGCTGGACGTGGCTGGCGAGCCCTGCATGCTCTGGGTGGCCCACGACGTGACGGCCGACCGCGCCGCCAGCGAGCACATCCGGCGCCTGACCTCCACCGACCAGCTCACCGGCCTGCCCAACGTGCAGGAGTTTCTGCAGCAGCTGGAGCAGGCGCAGGGCCGCTGCCTGCTGGGCCAGCGCCTGGCGGCGCTGCTGTGTGTGGATCTGGACGACTTCAAGACCGTCAACGACAGCCAGGGCCGCGAGCACGGTGACCAGCTGCTGCGCGAGGTGGCGCGGCGCATCGGCGCCGAGATCGCCGGCCAGGGCCCGCTGGCGCGCCTGGGGGGCGACGAATTCCTGGTGCTGCTGTCCGACCTGCCCGGGCCGCTGGGCGCTGCCGCGCGCGCCGCCGAGGCCATGGCCCACCGACTGGCCGAGCTGTTGGGCCAGCCGCTGGAGGTGGAGGGCACGCGCCACAGCCTGAGCGTGGGCGTGGGCATCGTGGTGCTGGACGAGAGCCATCAGGAGTCGCGCGAGCTGCTGCGCCGCGCGGCCCTGGCGCTGAACCAGGCCAAGGCCACGGGCCCGGGCGTGGTGCTGTTCTTCGAGCCGCAGATGCAGGACGAGGTCAGCAGCCGGGCGCGGCTGCAGCGCAGCCTGCGCGAGGCGCTGCAGCAGCAGAACTTCGAGCTGCACTACCAGCCGCAGCTGGACCAGCGCGGCGCCGTGGTCGGCGTGGAGGCCCTGGTGCGCTGGCCCCTGCAGGGCCAGGGCATGGTGTCGCCGGCTGAGTTCATTCCGCTGGCGGAGAAGACCGGGCTGATCGTGCCGCTGGGCCGCTGGATCCTGCACACCGCCTGCAGCCAGCTGGCGCAGTGGTCGCGCGAGCCGCTGCGCCGCCACCTGGACATGGCGGTGAACGTGAGCGCCGGGCAGTTCCAGCAGGACGACTTCGTGGACCAGGTCAAGGAGGTGCTGGCGCAGACCGGCGCGCCGGCCGACCGGCTGAAGATCGAGCTGACCGAGAGCCTGATGCTGTACGAGATCGGCCCCGTCATCGAGCGCATGAAGGAGCTGCGCAGGCTGGGCGTGCGCTTTTCGCTGGACGACTTCGGCACCGGGTTTTCATCGCTGGCCTATTTGAAGCGCCTGCCGCTGCAGCAGCTCAAGATCGACCAGGGCTTCGTGCGCGACATCCTGGAGGACCACAACGACGCGGCCATCGCCCGCACCGTGATCGCCCTGGGCGACAGCCTGGGGCTGGAGGTGATCGCCGAGGGCGTGGAGACCCAGGCGCACTGCGACCTGCTGGCGCAGTGGGGCTGTCGCCTCTACCAGGGCTACTGGTTCAGCCGGCCGCTGCCCGCGGTGCAGCTGGAGGCGTTCCTGAGCGAGCGCGATGCGGCTGCCCGGCTGGCCTGAGGGCGCTCACCACTGCCCGCTTTCCACGCGGATGGCGACCTCGCAATCGTCAAAGATCTCCAGCTTGGCGATGCGCACGCGCACGCCCAGCACGCCGGGCAGCTGCATCAGCCGGGCGCTGAGCTTGCCGATCAGGCTCTCCAGCAGGTTCACGTGCTCGGCCTGGCACTCGTCGATGATGATCTGGCGCACCTTGCGGTAGTCCAGCACATGCAGGATGTCGTCGTCGGGCGGCGCCAGGGGCTGCGTGCCCAGGTTCAGCTCGGCATCCACCTGGATGGGCTGGGGCGCCGCCTTCTCGTGCGACAGGATGCCCAGGTTGGCGTCAAAGCGCAGCCCGGTGAGCGTCAGGATCTGGGTGCCGGCGGCGTGGTGCATGGTGCGACGAGCAAAGCGCTCACATCAGGGAAAAATCGCGCGGGAAGCGCATCAGGTGCTGGCCGCCGTCCACCAGCAGCGTGGTACCGGTGATCGAGCGGTTGTCCAGCGCGAAGCGCACGGCGCCCGCCACGTCCTCGGGTGTGGACGAGCGGCCCAGCGGGCTCAGGGTGTGCAGCTGGGCAAAGCGCTCCTCGCTCAGCATGTGGCTGGTCAGCGTCAGGCCCGGGGCCACGCCCACCACGCGCACGCGCGGCGCCAGCGCCAGCGCCAGCATGGTGCCGGCGGCCTCCAGCGCGGCCTTGGACAGGGTGTAGCTGACGAAGTCCGGGTTCTGGTTCCACAGCTTCTGGTCCAGCAAGTTGACCACGGCGCCGCTGGCGTCGGACTCGCCAGCGCCCGCGCGCTGCTGCAGGTGCTCGTGCAGGGCTTGCGCCAGCAGCACCGGCGCGCCGACATTGCTGCGCAGATGGCGCTCGGCCAGGGCGTAGCCGAAGCTGGCGGCCTCGTCATGCTCGAACAGCGAGGCGCTGTTGACCACTGCGTCCACGGCGCCGAAGTGCGCTGCCACGCGCGGCAGCAGGGCGCGCACCGCGGCCTCGTCCTCGAAATCTGCATCAAAATGGGCGCTAGCGCCCGCCAGTTCTGCGCAAGCAGCTACTGTTTCAATAGCATCCTCGATGGAGGACCGGTAGTGCACGGCAACCTGCCAGCCCGCGCCCGCCAGATACAGGGCGATGGCGCGGCCCAGGCGCCGGGCGGCGCCGGTGACCAGCACGGTACGGGGGCGGGAGGGAGGAGTGGAAGGCATTGGCGCGACAATCCGGCGCGTGAAACAGACGAACACTGCCGCCACCGAACGCCCGAGTTTACCGAGCCCCCTGCACGCGCTCATCGCCCGCGCCATCCATGACGCGGGCGGCTGGATGGGTTTTGACCGCTTCATGCAGCTGGCGCTGTACGCGCCGGGCCTGGGCTACTACGCCCGCGAGACGCCGAAGTTCGGCGCCATGCCGGACAGCGGCAGCGACTTCGTCACCGCGCCCGAGCTATCGCCGGTCTTCGGCGAGCTGCTGGCGCGCCAGGTGGCGCAGGCGCTGCAGGCCACGGGCACCCACGAAGTCTGGGAGTTCGGCGCCGGCAGCGGCGCCCTGGCCGCGCAGCTGCTGGGCGCGCTGGGCGGGCAGGTCCACCGCTACACCATCGTCGACGTGTCGGGCAGCCTGCGCGCGCGCCAGCGCGAGCGCCTGGCGCCCTGGGGCGAGCGCGTGGCCTGGGCCGACCGGCTGCCCTCGGCCATTGAGGGCGTGGTGGTGGGCAACGAGGTGCTGGACGCCATGCCCGTGCAGCTGCTGCAGCGCAGCGCCGGCGTGTGGCACGAGCGCGGCGTGGCGCTGGCCGAGGACGGTGCCTTTGCCTGGGCCGACCGGCCCACCGACCTGCGCCCGCCCGTGGAGGTAGAGGGCGAGCACGACTACCTGACCGAGATCCACCCGCAGGCCGAGGGCTTCGTGCGCACCCTGGCGGCGCATCTGGTGCGTGGCGCCGCCTTTCTCATCGATTACGGCTTTCCCGAGGGCGAGTACTACCACCCACAGCGCCACATGGGCACGCTGGTGTGCCACCGCGCGCATCGGGTGGACTCCGACCCGCTGGCAGACGTGGGCCACAAGGACATCACCGCCCACGTCAACTTCACCGGCGCGGCCCTGGCGGCGCAGGACGCCGGCCTGCAGGTGCTGGGCTACACCACCCAGGGGCACTTCCTGATCAACTGCGGCTTGCTACAAAAATTGGAGCTGCTGCCGCAGGCGGGGCGGGCGCAAGCGGCCAAATTGATCATGGAGCACGAAATGGGCGAGCTGTTCAAGGTGCTGGCCCTGGGCGCGGCCGATGCGCACTGGCAGCCCCTGGGCTTCGTCCAGGGCGATCGCACGCACCGGCTGTAGGAGCACCCACCGGCCGTTCGGCGAGAAACTTGCTTGGATAAATCCCCTATCCAATGGCGCGCCGGCGGTGGCAAGATGGCGTCAATTACATATTGACACAGGGGAGACCATGCAATTTCTCAATCGGCTGACCATCGTGCGGCGGCTGGCGCTGCTGCTGGTGCTGATGCTGGTGGTGGTGGCGGCTCTGCTGACCACCCTGCTGGTGAGCGAGCGCGGCATGCTGATGCGCGAGCGCTCGGCCAACGTGAGCGCGGTGGTGAACGCCGCCCACGGCATCGTCGCCTACTACCACGGCCTGGCCAAGGACGGCCTGCTGGAGGAGTCGGTGGCCCAGCAGCGCGCCCTGGAGGCCGTGGGCACGCTGCGATACAGCGGCAACGAATATTTCTGGGTCAACGACATGCAGACCAAGGTGCTCATGCACCCCATCGTGCGCGACATGGAGGGCAAGGACCAGAGCGAGCGCAAGGACCCCAACGGCAAGCGCATCTTCGTCGAGTTCGTCAACGTGGTGAAGCAAGCCGGGGAAGGCTACGTGGACTACCTGTGGCCCAAGCCGGGGCACGACAAGCCGGTGCCCAAGGTGTCCTACGTGAAGGGGTTCGCCCCCTGGGGCTGGGTGATCGGATCGGGCGTGTACGTGGACAACGTGCAGGCCGTGTTCATGGAGCGGCTGCTGCAGGCGGCGGGCGTGACCCTGGTGCTGCTGCTCCTGCTGGTAGGCGCCAGCTGGCTCATCAGCCGCAGCATCCTGCGCCAGCTCGGTGCCGAGCCCGGCACGCTCAACGCCATCGCCCAGCAAATCGCGCAGGGCAACCTGGGCGTCGAGATGCCCCGGGTGCAGCACCCGGACAGCGTGCTGCACGGCGTGCAGGCCATGCGCGACAGCGTGGCGCGCATCGTCACCGACGTGCGCCGCAATGCCGAGGGCGTGGCCACGGCCAGCAGCGAGATCGCCCAGGGCAACCAGGACCTGTCGGCGCGCACGGAAAGCCAGGCCAGCGCCCTGGAGCAGACCGCGGCCTCCATGGAGCAGATGACCGCCACCGTGCGCCAAAACGCCGACAACGCGCAGCAGGCCAACCAGCTCGCCGTGAATGCCAGCGCCGTCGCGGCGCAGGGGGGCGAGGTCGTTGGCGAGGTGGTCAACACCATGCGCGAGATCAACACCGCTTCGCAGCGCATCCAGGACATCATCGGCGTCATCGACGGCATCGCCTTCCAGACCAACATCCTGGCGCTGAATGCCGCCGTGGAGGCGGCCCGCGCCGGCGAGCAGGGCCGCGGCTTTGCCGTGGTGGCCGGCGAGGTGCGGACGCTGGCGCAGCGCTCTGCCTCCGCGGCCAAGGAGATCAAGGGTCTGATCACCGACAGCGTGCAGCGCGCCGAGCAGGGCGCGCAGCTGGTGGACCGCGCCGGCACCACCATGCAGGAGGTGGTGAACAGCATCCGCCGGGTGACGGACATCGTGGGCGAGATCAGCGACGCCAGCCGGGAGCAGAGCTCGGGGGTGAGCCAGGTGGGCGAGGCCATCACGCAGATGGACCAGGCCACGCAGCAAAACGCCGCCTTGGTCGAGGAGATGGCGGCCGCCGCCGTCAGTCTGAACCAACAGGCGCAGGTGCTGGTGCAAACGGTGGCCGTGTTCCAGCTCGCCGGCCAGCAGCAGCCGCAGGCGGCGCGCCTGGCCGCGCCGCGCTAACTCACCGGCTCAACCAGCCACCCCCACGCCCGCCGCGGGCGGCAACGTGGCGCCGCGCCGGCGCCGACCCTGCGTCCACCACACCAGTACCACCAGCGCCAGAGCGGGCAGGTAGAACCAGTGCGGCGAGGGCCGGTCGGTGCGCACCTGGATGTCCTGCACGTCCCAGCCCTGCTCGAAACCGCTCTTGGCCGCGCGCGAGCCGAAGCGCACGGCACCCACCTGGAGCGCATCGCCCAGCGGCACCAGCTGCAGCCCGGCGTCGGCCAGGCGCTTGCGCCCGTCGTCGCCCGGCTTGCCGCCCAGCACCACGGCCACGGTCTTGCTGCGGTCCTCGCCCTCCAGCGTCATGCCCTCGATGCGCATGACCAGACGCCCGCCGGCAGGTTGCTCGCGCGCCACGTCGTACACGCTGGCGGCCGGTGCGGTGCGGTACTCGGGCGTGATGCGGTCCATGAACAGGTCGGGGCGGAACAGCAGCACCACCGCGGCCAGCAGCGCCAGCGTCTCCCACCAGCGGCTCCTGACGCGGAACCAGCGCATGGTCACCGCGGCGAACAGCAGCATGGCCAGGGCGCTGGCGGCGATCAAGCGCAGCGCCTCGAAGCCGTCGTCGATGTTGATCAAGAGCAGCTGCGGGTTGAAGATCCAGATGAAGGGCAGGATCAGCGTGCGCGAGGCGTAGACGGCGCCCTGGATGCCGGTGGCCAGCGAGCTCTCCCCCGAGATGGCCGAGGCGGCAAACGTCGCCAGCCCCACCGGCGGGGTGATGTCCGCCATGATTCCGTAATAGAAAACGAACATGTGCACGGCAATCAGCGGGATCACCAGGCCCGACTGCGCGCCCAGCTCCACCACCACCGGGGCCATCAGCGTGGCCACCAGGATGTAATTGGCCGTGGTCGGCACGCCCAGGCCGATGACCAGGCAGGTGAAGGCCACGAACAGCAGCATGACGATGACGTTGCCCTGGCTGATGAACTCCACGAATTCCGTCATGCGCAGGCCTAGGCCGGTCAGCGTGATGCCGCCCACCACGATGCCCGCGGTGGCCGTGGCGATGCCGATGCCGATCATGTTGCGCGCGCCGTTGTGAAAGCCCTCCACCACGGCCTGGCCGCTCTCGCCCCAGGTGCCGGCCGTGGACCGGCCGCGAAACAGCGCCGTCAGCGGGTGCTGGGTCAGCATCAGCACGGCCAGCGAGGTGACGGCCCAGAAGGCCGACAGCGAGGGCGACATCTGCTCGACCATCAGGCACCACACCAGGATGCCGATGGGCATGATGAAGTGCAGCCCGGCGCGCACCGTGGGCCAGGTGTCGCGCAGGTGGCCGCCCTCGGACGCGCCCTCGATGCTGGTGGGCAGGTCGGGGCAACTGGCCGCCTGCTTCACGGCGAACAGGTACAGCGCCAGCACCGTGGCGCCCACCGCCCAGGGCGCGGCGGCACCCAGCAGCGCCTTCATGGCGCCGATGGCGTAGTACAGCGCGCCCACCACGATGACGGTCCCGAAGGCCCCGAACAGGTTGCGCACGATGCGATCGCGCCAGGGGCGGTGGCGGCGCTGAGCAATGGGCTCCATGCCCATGCGCAGGGCCTCCAGGTGCACGATGTAGAACAGACCCAGGTAGGACAGGATGGCGGGCAGGAAAGCGTGCTTGACGATGTCCGAGTACGGAATGCCCACGTACTCGACCATCAGGAAGGCCGCGGCGCCCATCACGGGCGGCATGATCTGTCCGTCCACCGAGGACATGGTCTCGATGGCTCCGGCCTTTAAGCCGCCGTAGCCGGCCTTCTTCATCAGCGGGATGGTGAAGATGCCGGTAGACACCACGTTGGCCACCGACGAGCCGGAGATCATGCCGTTGAGCGCCGACGAGGCCACCGCCACCTTGGCCGGCCCGCCGCGCAGATGGCCCAGGGCGGCAAAGCTGACCTGCATCATGTAGTTGCCGCCGCCGCTGCGGTCCAGCAGCGCACCGAACAGGACGAACACGAAGATGGTGCTGGCCGACACGCCCAGGGCGATGCCGTACACGCCCTCGGTGGTCAGCCACATGTGGGTCAGCATGCGGTTGAGCGAGGCGCCCTTGTGCGAGATGACTTCCGGCAGCCAGGGCCCGGCCATGCTGTAACCGATGAAGACCAGCGCCAGCACCGCCATGGGCCAGCCCACGGCGCGGCGCGTAGCCTCCAGCAGCAGCACCAGGCCGGTGCAGGCGACCACGATGTCGCCCGTGGTCGGGTTGCCGGGCCGGTTGGCCAGCTCGGCGTAGAACAGCATGACGTAGGCCGCGGCGAAGGCGCCGGCCGCGGCGAACAGCCAGTCCAGCAGCGGCACGCGCTGGCGCGGCGAACGCTTGAACGCCGGCCAGGCAAGAAAGGCCAGGAACATGGCGAAGGCCAGGTGCACGGCGCGCGCCTCGGTGTCGTTCAGGATGCCGAAACCCAGGGCGAAGGGCAGGGGCGAGGCATACCAGTACTGGAACAGCGCCCAGGCCAGTGCCACGGCGAACAGCAGGTGCCTGACCAGCCCCCGGGGCTGGCGCCCGCCGGTGTCGGTGTCGGCGACGAGCTGCTGCAGGGCCTCGGGGGCCTTGTCCATTTCAGAGGCCATGGTGCGGTCCTTCAAGAATGCAAAAAGGGGCGAAGCGGCGGGGCTTCGCCCCTGGGGGCGGTCAAAGGCCGAAGGGCGGCGTGCCGCGGCTTACTTGATCCAGCCCTTTTCCTTGTAGTAGCGGGCGGCGCCTTCGTGCAGCGGTGCGGACAGGCCGTCCTTGACCATGCTCTCGGGCGTCAGGTGCGCCAGCGCCGGGTGCAGCTTCTTGAACTCGTCGAAGTTATCGAACACCGCCTTGGTTACAGCGTAGACGGTGTCGGCCGGCGTCTTGGCTGAGGCGACCACGGTGGCCAGCACGCCGTAGGTGGCGGTGGGCTCGGGGTTGCCCGGGTACAGGCCGCCGGGGATATTGACCTTGGCGTAGTAGGGCCGCTCGGCCACCAGCTTGTCCACCACCGGGCCTGCCAGGGGTACCAGTTTGGCGCCGCAGGTGGTGGTGGGGTCCTGGATGTTGGCGCTCGGGTGTCCCACACCGTAGACGAAGCCGTCGATCTTGCCGTCGCACAGCGCCGGGCCGTGCTCGTCGGCCTTCAGCTCAGAGGCCAGGGAGAAGTCCGACATCTTCCAGCCCATGGCGGCCAGCAGCTCCTCCATGGACGCGCGTGTGCCCGAGCCCGGGTTACCCACGTTGAAACGCTTGCCACGGAAGTCCTCGAACTTGGCGACGTTGGCCTCCTTGCGCGCCAGCACGGTGAAAGGCTCGGGGTGCACGGCGAAGACGGCGCGCAGGTCGCCCACGGGGCCGCTGTCTTTGAACTGGGCCTGGCCCTTGACGGCGTTGTATTGCACGTCCGACTGGGTGAAGCCGAAGTCCAGCTCACCGGTGCGGATGGCGTTCACGTTGAAGACCGAGGCGGCGGTGGATTCCACCGAGCAGCGCGTGCCGTGCTTGGCGCGGTCCTTGTTGACCAGGCGGCAGATGGCGCCGCCGGCGGCGTAGTACACCCCGGTCACGCCGCCGGTGCCGATGGTGACGAACTTCTGCTGGGCCGCGGCGGGCGTGGCGCCCAGGCAGGCGCAGGCCAGGGCCAGAGGGGCCAGGGCCTTGAGGGCTGTCTTGGCGAGAGGATGGGCGGTCATGGAAGGCAGTCCTTTCTTCGTGTTCAACAGGTGGGCGGCCCGTGCCGTGCCCGGGTACGGTTGACCATAGCTGCCGACCCTGCCCGCGCCGCACCGGGTAAACCAGCAGCCGGGTGTGCGTCTGCACGCCGGGTGCCGCCGCCCGCCGGCGCGCCCTGGCCATAACCTGCAGGCATGGGTCGGCCTGCAATCGGCATGGGCGCGCGGGCGCTGTGCTGCCTACAGTGGCAGCCATGCACATACCCGAGTCCTCCCCCCGCCTGCATGTCTGCGTCCTGGGCGCCGGCATTGCCGGGCTGGCGGCGGCCTGGGAGCTGGTGCGAGCCGGCATGACGGTGACCGTGGTGGACCGCGCCACCGGGACCGGCCAGGGCACCAGCGGCGCCAACGGCGCGCAGCTGAGCTATGCCTACGTGCAGCCGCTGGCCGACCCCTCCCTGTGGCTGCAACTGCCCGAGCTGCTGCTGGCACGCGACTCGCCGCTCACCCTGCGCCTGCGGCTGGACCCTTGGCAGTGGGCTTGGGGCCTGCGTTTTTTGGCGGCCTGCCGCGCCAGCGTGTCGCGGCGCAGCACCGAGGCGCTGCTGCAGCTGGCCGGCGAGAGCCGCGCCGGCTTCGATGCCTTTTTGCGCGAGGAGCGCATCGCCTGCGACTTCTCCGCCACGGGCAAGCTGGTGCTGTATGCCAGCGAGGAATCCTTTGCCGGCGCCCGCCGCCAGATGGAGCTGCAGCGCCAGCTGGGCAGCGTGCAGCAGGCGCTGACGCCATCGCAGTGCGTGCAGGTCGAGCCGGCGCTGCAGCACTACGCGCCGCGCATCGCCGGCGCCATCCATACGCCCGGCGAATGCGCGGCCGACTGCCACAAGGTCTGCCTGGAACTGGAGCGCGTGCTGCGCGCGCGGGGCGTGCAGTTCCTGCTAGGCGAGCAGGCCACCGCCCTGATCGAGGGCGGCGGGCGCATCGCCTACGTGCAGACGGCCAGCGGCACGCGCCTGCAGGCCGACGCCTTCGTGCTGGCGCTGGGCACCGACTCGCCGGCCCTGCTGCGGCCGCTGGGCCTGGGCGCGGCCTGGCAGGTGCCGGTGCAGGCGCTCAAGGGCTACAGCTTCACCGCGCCCGCCAGCGCCCTGCCGGGTGCAGCGCCCCGGGTGAACGTGACCGACGCCGCGCGCAAGGTGGTGTTCGCGCGGCTGGGCGATCGCCTGCGCGTGGCCGGCATGGCCGAGCTGACGCACGCGCAGGACTGGGCCATCGACCCGCGGCGCATCGCCTCGCTGCAGGCCACGGCGCAGGACGTCTTCCCCGGCGGCGGCGACTACCGATCCGCCCAGCCCTGGGCCGGCCTGCGCCCGGCCACGCCCACGGGCACGCCGGTGCTCGGCCGGCTGCACGGCGGGCCGGCCAACCTGTTCGCCAGCACCGGCCACGGCGCGCTGGGCTTCACGCTGGCCTTCGGCAGCGCGCAGCGCGTGGCCGCGCAGATCGTCCGCCTGCGCGGTTGACAGCGACCGGCGCTACGCCGCCCCTACCTGCTGCAGCGCCTGCTGCAGGCTGCGGGTGAAGGCGCGCACCGTCAGCGGCTGCGCCCGCTGGGCCGCGCGCAGGGCGTGCACGCCGGTGGTGATGGCCGGCACCACGGGCAGCACGTCCACCCGCGTGCGGTCGGCCGACGCGGCGGTGCAGCCATCGACCAGCGCCACGCCCATGCCGTGCTGCGCCAGCGCCAGGGCCACGTGGTAGGTCTGCACGGTGACCACCGGCACGAGCGGCGCGGCCTGCTCGCCCAGGGCGTGCTCCAGCACCATGCCCAGCGGGTCGCGGCCGTCCAGGGCGATCAGCGGCAGGCCGGCCAGGGCCGGTAGCTCCACGGCCTGGCCCTGCAGCGTGGCGGCGTCCAGCATGCCCTTGGGCGCCACGCACATCAGGCGGCGTTCGGCCAGCCGCTCCTGCGCCAGTGCCGGGTGGCTGGCGGCGTGCAGGGTGTAGCCCACGTCCGCCTCCTGCAGCACCAGGGCTGAGATGATCTGCGGCGTGTGCAGCGCCTGGTGCTGCACCAGAACGTCCGGATGCCGTGCGCGGAACAGCTGCATGGCGCGCGGAAAGATCTCATGGCCCAGGCTGGGCACGGTGAGCACGCGCAGCACGCCGCGCCCGGCCTTCAGCCCGGCGGCCAGGCGCTGCACGTCGTCCAGCTGGTCGAACAGCCGCTCGATATGCGGGTGCAGGGCCAGCGCCTCGGGCGTGGGCTGCAGCCGCCCGGCGGTGCGCGCGAACAGGGCGAAGCCCAGCTGCAGCTCGGCGTGCTGCAGCGTGCGGCTGACGGCCGGCTGCGTCACGTTCAGCGTGCGTGCCGCAGCGCTCACGCTGCCGGTGCGCATGATGGCGTTGAACACTTCGATGTGGCGCAGACGCATGGCGGGCGATTATGGGCATCTACACTGGCCGCATGGTGCGCTGGCTCATCGTCGTCTTCCTGGCCCTGGTGCTGATCGAGGGGCTGGCCCCGTGGCTGCGCCGCCTGGGGCTGGGGCGGCTGCCGGGGGATTTCCACTTCCGCCTGTTCGGGCGCGAATGGTCGGTGCCGCTGGCCAGCACGGTGGTGCTCAGCTCGCTGGTGGCGCTGGCCGTGAAGTGGCTGTGAAAGTTTGAGTGTTTTTGGCCTCCAGCCCTTGCTGAGTAAGCGCCGGCAGCTATTAAAAACGGAGTGATCCGCGCTGGTGCCATTGGCTGACAGCGCCGCCGGCCGGCGCGCCGCATGATGGCGGCATGGCGCAGACTCCCGCTTCCTCCTCTTCCAACGGCCTGCTGGCCGGCATCGACATCGGCGGCACCAAGGTGGCCGTGTGCCTGGCTCGCCCGGGTGGCGCGGGTGCCGCGCCGCAGATCCTGGACCGCGTGCACCAGCCCACCGCCAAGACGGGCGGCCCGGACGCCCTGGCGCGCCAGGCGCTGGCGCTGCTCGATGAGGTCTGCGCCCGCCAGCAGCTGGGGCGCGCGCAGCTGGCCGGCGTGGGTGTCTCCAGCTGCGGACCCTTCGTCAAGCAGGGGGGGCACATCGAGGTGGCCAACCCCAACATCTGCGGCGGCCTGGCCGGCGCGGCCGATGGGCCGCAGGACAACGACTGGGTGCAGGTGCCCCTGCAGGCCCCGCTGGCCCAGGCCCTGGGCGGCACACCGCTGCACATCGCCAACGACGCCGTCGCCGCCCTGGAGGCCGAGCGCCGCTGGGGCGCCCTGACCGGCGTGGACGACTGCGCCTATGTCACATGGAGCACCGGCGTGGGCGTGGGCCTGTGCGTGGACGGCCGCGTGCTGGCCGGGCGCAACGGCAACGCCGGCCACGCGGGCCATACCTTCGTGGGCGACGTGTCCGGGAGTGCCCCGGTGTGCGGCTGCGGCAACCGCGGCGACGTGGAGTCGCTGGTGGGCGGCGGCTCGCTGGCCGCCCGGCTGGGCGTGGAGGGGCCGGCGCTGCTGGCTGCCGCCCAGCGGGGCGACGCGCAGGCACTGGCCCAGGTGCGCGGCCTGTGCACGCTGATGGGGCGGCTGCTCTACAACCTGGTGGCCACGCTGGACCTGGCGCGCATCAGCCTGGGCGGTGCGGTCTTTCTGCACCACCAGGCGCTGCTGCTGGCGCTGCTGCGCGAACAGCTGCACCAGCACTTTCCCGTGCTGACGCGCGGCGTGCAACTCGTGCCCGCCGGCCTGGGTGCGCAGGTGGGCGACTACGCGGCGCTGGCGCTGCTGTCAGGGCAGGCCAGCGGCACCCGCTAGCGCGTGCCGCTGTGCGAGCGCGCCGCACGGGGCGCGACGGGCGGGGCGGACAGCACCTCGTCCTGCACGCCCAGCGCGCCCAGGAAGCTGCGGCGCCACCAGTGCACGTCCTGTTGCCGGATGCGCTCCATCAGCCGGGCATGGCGCTGCTGGCGTTCGGGCAAGGGCATGCGCAGGGCGGTCTGGATGGCCTCGGCCATGCCCTGGGTGTCGTAGGGATTGACCAGCAGCGCCTCCTTGAGCTGCTCGGCCGCGCCGGCGAAGCGCGACAGCACCAGCACGCCGGGGTCCTGGGGGTCCTGCGCCACCACGTATTCCTTGGCCACCAGGTTCATCCCGTCGCGCAGCGGCGTGACCAGACCCACGCGCGCCACGCGGCACAGGCCGGGTACGCGCTTTCTGGCCACGGTGCGGTGGATGTAGCGCAGCGGCATCCAGTCCAGATCGCCGAAGTCGCCGTTGATGGCGCCGCACAGCCCCTCCAGCTCCTGGCGCAGGTCGGCGTAGGCGTGCACGTCGTCGCGCGAGGGCGAGGCGATCATGATCAGCGTGGCGCTGTGCTCGTTCTCGGGGTAGCGTTCCAGCAGCTCGCGGAAGGCGCGCACGCGCTGCGGGATGCCCTTGGAGTAGTCCAGCCGGTCGATGCCCAGCAGCAGCTGGCGGCGCGAATACTCCTGGCGCATGGCCTCGTAGGTCTGCACGGCGTCCGCCCCGCGGCCCAGGCGCTCGAACTCCTGCACGTCGATGCCGATGGGAAAGGCGCCCACCTGCAGCTGCCGGCCATGGCTGGCAAAACGGTTCTCGCCCAGCCGCTCGGCTTCGCTCTCGTCCTGCAGGTAGCGGCCGAAGTGGGCCACGTCGGCCTGGCTTTGCAGGCCTACCAGGTCATACGCGAAGAACGAGCGCATCAGCCACTCGTGGTGCGGCAACGCGGCCAGGATCAGCGGTGGCGGCACGGGGATGTGCAGGAAAAAACCGATGCGCTGGCGACACCCCAGCGCGCGCAGCTCCGCCGCCAGCGGGATCAGGTGGTAGTCGTGCACCCAGATCACGTCGTCGTCCCGCAGCAGCGGCAGCAGCTTGCGCGCGAACAGACGGTTCACGCGGCGGTAGCCCTCCACGTAGTCGCTGCGAAAGTCCGCCAGGTCCAGCCGGTAGTGAAAGACCGGCCACAGCACGCTGTTGGAGTAGCCCTGGTAGTAGCTGGCGAAGTCCTCCTCGGCCAGGTCCACCGTGGCCAGGGTGACGCGCCCGGCCTGGCGCTCGTGCAGTTGGCCTTCACCGGGCGCGCCGCCCGGCACCACCGTGCCGCTCCAGCCAAACCACAGCCCGCCCGTGCGGTTCAAGGTATCGCCCAGCGCCACCGCCAGCCCGCCGGCGGCGGGGCGGCGCGGGTCGGCCAGCCGGTTGGAAACGACTACAAGTCGGCTCATACACATCCTCCTAGGTATTGTTCGTCGTACTGCGGGCGCATGGGATGACCCTTTCCAGGTACGCATCAACCGCAAGCTCAGCAATCGCGCCCGCCAGGCGCGGACCGCCGTGCAAGGGCCGCCCCGCAGCACTGGCGGTGTCCCGCTTCCCGAAAGGCGTAGCCATTCGAGAGAAGGGGGAAGCGCCGCAGGCGCTCACGGGGATGCCCTCTATATGACGCTATCCCAGGGAGCGGACAGGCGCATGGCGGCGTTGATCAGCCCCACCATGGAGTACGTCTGTGGGAAGTTGCCCCACATCTCGCCGGTGCCGGCGTGCGTGTCCTCGGACAGCAGGCCCAGCGGGTTGCGCACGGCCAGCATGGACTCGAAGATCTCGCGGGCCTGATCGCGCCGGCCGACGCGCGCCAGGGCATCGATGCGCCAGAAGGTGCAGATGTTGAACGAGGTCTCGGGCTTGCCGAAGTCGTCCGCCGCCTCGTAGCGGCGCATGAAGGGGCCGTCACACAGCACCTGCTCCATCACGTCCAGGGTGCGCATGAAGCGCTCGTCGCGCGCATTGACCAGGCCGACCTCGGCCATCAGCAGCACGCTGGCGTCCAGCTCGCGTCCGCCGAAGCTTTCGGCGAACACGCCGCGCTCGGCGTTCCATGAGCGCGCCAGAATCTCCTCCTGCATGCGCTGCGCGTGAGCGGCCCAGTAGGCGGCGCGCTCGGGCAGCAGCAGGGCGTGGGCGATCTTTGCCAGCCGGTCGCAGGCGGCCCAGCTCATCAGGGCCGACGAGGTATGGATGCGCGCGCGCGTGCGCAGCTCCCACATGCCGGCGTCGGGCGTGCCGTAGACCTGCACGGCCAGCTCGCCGATGCGCTCCAGCCGCGAGAACTCGGCCGCGCCCGAGGGCTGCAGCAGCCGCCGGTCGTGGAAGGCCTGGGCCGAGCCCAGGACGATGTTGCCGTACACGTCGTGCTGGAAGTGCTCGGCCGCCTGGTTGCCTACGCGCACCGGCCCCATGCCGCGGTAGCCGGCCATGTGCGGCACGAAGGACTCGGGCAGGTCGTGCTCCAGCCCGATGCCATACAGGGGCTGGATGTGGCCTTCGCCCGCCTTGACCACGATGTTGGCCAGCCAGCGCAGATAGTCCTCCATGGTGCCCACTTCGGACAGGCTGTTGAGCGCGCGCACCACGAAGAAGGCATCGCGCAGCCAGCAGTAGCGGTAGTCCCAGTTGCGCCCGCTGTTGGCCGATTCGGGGATGCTGGTGGTCATGGCCGCGACGATGGCGCCGGTGTCCTCGAACAGGCTCATCTTCAGCGTGATGGCAGCGCGGATCACCGCCTCCTGCCACTGCAGCGGCAGGTGCAGCCGCATGGTCCAGTGCTTCCAGTAGCTGACAGTCTCCTGCTCCCAATAGCGGGCAGTGTCGGCGATGCCCTCGTTCAATGTCTCGTCCGCGCCCAGGATGAAGTTGTGGTCGCGCGAGACGATGAACGGCTCGCCCGAGAGCACGTAGGGCACGGGCGCATCGGTGGTCAGACGCAGGATGAGGGCGCCGCCCACGTAGCGGATGTGATGGCTGCCGCGGGTCAGCGTGGGCGTGGTTTCGCCCCAGTCGTAGCGCACGTTCAAGTGCACGCGGATGCGCGGCGAGCCGCGCACCACGCGCAACCGCCGCACCAGCGACACCGGCCGGAAAAAGCGCGAGCGCGAGTGAAAGCGCGGGCAGAAGTCCGTGACCTCCAGGCAGTTGCCGGCGGTGTCGGTCATGCGCGTGCGCAGCACGGCGGTGTTGGGCTCGTACCACTGCTCGCTGGAGGCGAAATTTTCCAGCTCGATGGCGAAGCGCCCCGCGTCCGCGCCCGGATGGATGAGGGCGTTGAACACCGGGTCGCCGTCAAAGCGCGGCATGCAGGCCCAGACGATGGCGGCGCGTGCGTCCACCAGCGCGCTGATGGTGCAGTTGCCGATCATGCCCAGCGCCAGCGAGGGCGTGGCCGTGCCAGGCGCGTGGGGGGCGTTCTCGCCGTCCGCGGTAGCCGTCATGGCGTGGCCTCGCAGGCGTCGGTGGTCAGAGCCAGTGCGGCGCCGTGCAGCCAGTCGCGCACCGCCGCGGGCGAGGGAATGCGCGTGCGCGCTGCCGTCTCGCCGGCGCCCACTTTTAGCCCCGTGCCGCCCAGGGCCTGCACGGCGGCGAAACCGTCTTCGTCCGTCACGTCGTCGCCCACGAACAGCGGCACCCGGCCGGCAAAGGGCGGTTGCTGCATCAGGCGGGCAATCGCCCGGCCCTTGCCGGTGCCGGCGGGCTTGATCTCGTACACGCATTTGCCGGCCAGCAGCTCGGCGCCGGGCAGCTCGGCCACGGCCTGCGCCACCGTGTCGTGGCACAGCTGCCGCAGGTGCGGCGCCTGGCGGTAGTGGAGGGCCACGCCGGCGCTCTTGCGCTCCACCAGTAGGCCGGGATGGCGGGCGGCCAGGCCGTCCAGGGTGTGCAGCAGGGCACTCAGCGGCAGCGTGGGCACGGCCGGGCCGTCCGCCGTGGACAGCCGCAGCTGTGCGCCGTGCTCGCAGGCCAGAGGCAAGTCCAGCGTGCCCAGGAAGCGGTCCATGTCGGCCAGGGTGCGCCCGGTGACGATGGCCAGCGCCCCGCCCAGCACGTGGTGCAGTGTGCGCAGATCCTGCGCCAGGCCTGGGGCCAGGCGAACGGCGTCGGGCTGCGGCGCAAGGTCGGCCAGGGTGCCGTCGAAGTCGAGAAACAGCGCGTGGCGCCGTGTGAGCGGAGGTGGAAACAGCATCGCCGGGAACCGTATCAGGACGTACGCGCTCGCCGTGTAGGCCGGGGGCCCAAGCTGGTGTCTGCCGGCCAAGCGGGGCCGGCCGGTTGAAAAAGCCCTGCCCGGCCTGCAGCTGCAGGGCCACCTTCCGATCCGCAAAAGCCATGACCCAGACCGCCCACCCCACCTCCGCCACGGCGCTGCACGTTGTCTGCCCGCATTGCCACACCACCAACCGCGTGCAGTCCGCGCAGCTGGCCTCGCAGCCGGATTGCGGCAGCTGCCACCAGCCGCTGTTCACCGGCGAGCCGCTGGCGTTGGACGGTGCCCGCTTCGACAGGCACGTGGGCCGCAGCCAGATTCCCGTGGTGGTGGACTTCTGGGCGCCCTGGTGCGGGCCTTGCCGGCAGATGGCGCCGGCCTTCGCCCAGGCGGCGCGGCAGCTGGAGCCGCAGGTGCGCTTGGCCAAACTGGACACCGAGGCCGATCCCCAGGTGGCCGGGCGCTATGCCATCCGCAGCATCCCGACCATGATCGTTTTCAAGGGCGGGCAGGAGGTGGCGCGCATCTCCGGTGCGCTGGGCGCCGCCGACATCGTGCGCTGGGTGCAGTCAAACGTCTGAGGGCGGCGCGCCGCCGGCATCCCCCAGCCAGGCGGCCAGGGCGCGCTCACGGGCGCGGCGGATCCATTCGCCCACCTGCGGTCCGGTGGCGCCACGCTCGGCGGCCTGCGCCGCCACCTCCGCCGTGGACACGGCCAGGGCCTGCTGCAGCGCTGCGGCCAGGCGCTGGCGCTGCGGGTAGGGCTGCTCCTGCAGGCCGCCGCGCCCGCGTGCATCGCATTCGCAGGCCAGCAGCACGTCGGCAAAGCGCCGGGGCTTGCGCAGCGCGTCGCAGCGCTCCAGCAGGCGCAGCAGGGCGGCGGCGCCCAGTGACCCGCTGCGGTGGATGTTGCCGTGCTCGCGCGCGACCACGTCGGCCGTCTCGCGGCAGTCGGTGGGCACGCGCAGGCGCTCGCACACAGCCTTGAGCAGCCGGCTGCTGCGCTGCTCATGGCCGATGTGGCGCGGCAGCTCATCCCGGGGCGTGGTGCCCTTGCCCAGGTCATGCGTCAGGCAGGCAAAGCGCACGGCCAGGGGCGCCTCCAGGCGCGCGGACATGTCCAGCACCATCATCAGGTGCACGCCGGTGTCCACCTCGGGGTGGTATTCGGCGCACTGGGGCACACCCCATAGGCGCTGCACCTCGGGCAGCAGCACGGCCAGGGCTCCGCACTCGCGCAGCACCTCGAACATGCGCGAGGGGGTGCGCTCCATCAGGCCGCGCGAAAGCTCCTGCCAGACGCGCTCGGGCACCAGGTGGTCGGCCTCGCCGCCGTCCACCATCTCGCGCATCAGTGCCATGGTCTCGGGCGCGACGGAGAAGTCGGCAAAGCGCGCGGCAAAGCGGGCCACGCGCAGGATGCGGACCGGGTCCTCGCGGAAGGCATCGGTCACGTGGCGCAGGATGCCGGCGCGCAGGTCGGCCACGCCGTCATAGGGGTCAAAAACGGCTCCAACGCCCGTCCAGTCTGCGGGAGCAGCTATCGCATTGATAGTGAGATCGCGCCGCGCCAGGTCTTCTTCCAGCGTCACGTCGGGCGATGCCTGCACGGTGAAGCCCCGGTAGCCGCGCCCGCTCTTGCGCTCGGTGCGCGCCAGGGCATATTCCTCGCGCGTCTCGGGGTGCAAAAAGACGGGAAAGTCGCGTCCCACGGGCAGGTATCCGCGCGCGGCCATGTCCTCGGGCGTGGCGCCGACGACCACCCAGTCGCGGTCGCCAGCCGGCAGGCCCAGCAGCGCATCGCGCACCGCGCCGCCCACAAGGTGGATCTGCATGGCCCGTTCAATCGCGCCGCAGGCGGTAGGGCTCCTCGAACTCGCGGAAGTCGGCCTCGGCCAGGGCGCCGTCGATCCAGGCTTTCACGCCCGGCAGGGCGCAGACGCGCTCGACGTACGCAGTGATCTCCGCGGGCACGGGCAAGGCATAGGTCTTCAGCCGCATGCACACCGGGGCGAAGAAAGCATCGGCAACCGTGAACTGCGCGCCGAACAGCAGCGGCCCGCCGTGGCGCGTCAACAGCCCGCTCCACATCTCCACCAAGCGCTGCACGTCGGCACGCAGGCCGGGGCGGTCGCGCCAGGCCAGCGCGCCCACCTCGGGCAGGTGGGCCTCGATGTTCATGGGGCAGTGGCTGCGCAGCTGGGCAAAGCCGCTGTGCATCTCGGCCACCACGCTGCGCGCGTGGGCGCGCGTGGCCATGTCCTGCGGCCACAGCTGCTTGTCGGGGAAGGTCTCGGCCACGTATTCGGCGATCGCCAGCGTGTCCCACACCGTCAGGTCGCCGTCGACCAGTACAGGCACCTTGCCCGTGGGCGAGACGCCCTGCAGCTGGCGCTTGAACTGCGAGCTGGCGTCGAAGCTGTCGAAGCGCACCGGCACTTCCTCGAACGGGATGCCTGCCTGTCGCAGCAGCACCCACGGCCGCATGGACCAGGACGAATAGTTCTTGTTGCCGATATAGAGCTGGAGCATGGAAATTCCCTTCGGTACGTTGAGAAGCTGCGTTATCCGATCAGAAGGCCGCGGAGCAGGCCGTGCAAGCAGGCGCCGCGGATCCGGCTTCGCCGGTCCGGTGGCGTCGTCCCCCTTACCAGCGTGCGTAGCGTGCGCCAGAGAAGGGCGAAGCGGCGCCAGCCGCTCAGGGGGTTGTCCCGGCCACCGGCCAGACCACCCCGTTGTCATTCAGGATGGCATCCAGCGGCAAATCATGCGGCTCGGGCTCGAACTCGGCCAGGTAGCCCGCCGTGTAGCCCAGCCCCACCGTGGCCGGGCGCGGCTGCAGCGTGGCCAGGGTGCGGTCGTAGAAGCCCCCGCCATAGCCCAGTCGGTAGCCCCCCGGCCCGTAGCCCACGCAGGGCACGAACAGCAGCGTGGGCGCCAGTGGCTCGGTGTCCTTGGGCTTGGGGATGCCATAGGCGTCCTCCTCCATCGGGCAGCCGGGGTACCAGGCGTGGAAGGTGAGCGTCTTGTGCACCTTGTCCACCACCGGCAGGCCGATGCGCCGGCGCTGAGGCTCGTCCAGCAGCTCGCCGTCCTCCTTCCAGCGGTGCAGCGCGGGCAGGGGGTCGAACTCGCCCTTGATGGGCCAATAGGCGCCGATCACCGTGTGCGGCTTGTCCACCAGCCAAATGCGCAACACGCGCTGCAGCTGCTCGGCACGGGCCATGCGGTCGGGTAATTGCAGGCGCTCATTCACCAGTGCGCGGCGCAGGGCTGCTTTGTCCATCACATAATTTCCCGGATGTTTCTATCCATGCCCTTGACCGGGCGGAACAGCTTGGGTGGGGGCCATGCCTCTTCCAGGCGCATTGTCCCCTGGCGGGGGCGGAGTCGGGCCGGAGTGTGTTGTCGATGAAAAAGTGGTTCGGGATTTTGACACCGCTGCTGGTGGCTGTCGCCCTGGGCGGTGGCGCGGCGGTGCAGGCGCAGCAGCCGGGCGCGGCGGCCCTGTCGGGTGACGAGGCGGTGCTGGAGATGCAAAAGGCCTTTCGCAAGGGCGACAAGCTGCGCCTGGCGCAGCTGCTGCCGGCCGCGCGCGGCCATGCGCTGGAGCCCTGGGCCGCGTACTGGGAGCTGCGCGCGCGGCTTGAAGAAGCCACCCCGCCCGAGGTCGACGCCTTCCTGCAGCGCTGGGCCGGCACCTACCAGGAAGACCGCCTGCGCAACGACTGGCTGCTGCTGCTGGGCCAGCGGCGCGACTGGGAGCGCTTTGCCGAGCACCACCCGCGCTTTCGCATGGGCGACGACCGCGAGGTGCGCTGCTACGCCCTGACCATCGAGCACCTGAAGGGCAGCGCCCCGGCCGATGCCGGCGAGCAGGTGCTGAGCAACTGGTACGCACAGCGCGACGCCGATGACGGCTGCGCCTATGCCGCCTCCGAGCTGCTGGCCGCCGGCCGCATCAAGCCCATCGACGTGTGGCGCAAGGCGCGCCTGGCCGCCGAGGCCAACCGCCCGCGCGCCGTGCGCCGGGCGGTGGAGATCGTTGCCCCCGAGGCGCTGACCCCGCTGCGCGCGGCGCTGGATTCGCCGACCAAATTCCTCACCGGGCGCGCCACCGCCACCGGCCGCGAGCGCCAGGAGCTGGTGGTGCTGGCGCTGACCCGCATGGCCGTGTCCGACACGCCCGGCGCCGCCCGGCTGCTGGAGGCCAAGTGGGGCGTGCATCTGTCGGCCGAGGAGCGCAACTGGCTCTGGGGCCTGATCGGCAAGCAGGCGGCCGTGGGCCTGTCCCCCGACGCCCTGGGCTACTTCGCCCACGCCAGCCGCGACGCCGACCTGACCGACGACATGCTGGGCTGGAAGACCCGCGCCGCCCTGCGCGCCGGACAGTGGAAGCTGGTGGCCAAGAGCATTGATGCCATGAGCCCCGCTGCGCGCGAGGAGCCCACCTGGACCTACTGGCGCGCCCGTGCTTACATGTCCGACCGCCCCGGCGACGAGGACCGCGCCCACGCCAGGAAGCTGTATGAACGCATCGCCGGCACCACGGGCTTTTACGAGCAGCTGGCGCTGGAAGAGCTGGGCGCGCGCATCACCCTGCCGCCCGCACCCGCGCCGCTGACGGCCGAGGAAAAGGCCGCCGCCCGCGCCAACCCCAGCCTGAACCGCGGCCTGTACGCCATCTTGCTGGGCCTGCGCAGCGAGGGCGTGCGCGAGTGGAACTACGCTACCAACCTGCACACCCCCGGCGGCATGGCCGAGCGCGAACTGCTGGCCGCGGCCGACTTCGCCTGCCAGCGCCAGGTCTGGGACCGCTGCATCAACACCAGCGAGCGCACGCGCTCGGCCATCGACATGGCGCAGCGCTTTCCGACGCCCTACCGCGACGCCGTGCTGGCGCGCACCCGGGCCATCGGGCTGGAGACGGCCTATGTCTACGGCCTGATCCGCCAGGAAAGCCGCTTCATCATGGACGCGCGCTCCGGCGTGGGCGCCTCGGGGCTGATGCAGGTCATGCCCGCCACGGCACGCTGGACGGCGCGCAAGATCGGCCTGGACGGCTTCACGCCCGACCAGATCAACGACACCGACACCAACATCACCATCGGCACGGCCTACCTGAAGCTGGCGCTGGACGACTTTCAGGGCTCCATGCCCCTGGCCGCCGCCGCGTACAACGCCGGCCCGGGCCGCCCGCGCAACTGGAGGAACGGTCCGGTGCTGGAGGCGGCGATCTGGGCCGAGAACGTGCCGTTTGGCGAGACACGCGACTATGTGAAGAAGGTGCTGGCGAACACCGTGAACTACGCGGCGCTGCTGACGGGGCAGCCGCAGTCGCTCAAGAGCCATTTGGGGGTGGTGGGGCCGCGGGATGCGGCGGGGGAGGATCCAAGCAAGGATCTGCCTTGATGCTGAGAGTGCTCTTTCTTTTGTAGCTTGTGGCGATTGGCTGGCTTGCGTTGCAGGCTATTTTGGCTATTGTTTTTATTGCTGATGTGGCTGGCCGGGACTCGCCCCGGCGGGCGACTTCCTTTCTTGCTCGTGCA
>NZ_DAMATK010000007.1:0-102416 GCF_032079985.1 Pulveribacter sp. | reverse complement strand
GCGGCAAGGGCGTTTCATTCAACGCCCTCGCTGCAGCAAGCCGGCAAGTATAGCGTCAAAAAAACGGCATTTTCGGGAGCTTTGAAAAATAGACGGCGCTCAGCGGCGCATGTCTGCTTCCAGCGCATCCAGGAACAGTGCCGCTACGTCGCACCCCGTCTGCTCGTGGATTTCCTGGAAACACGTCGGACTGGTCACGTTGATCTCGGTGATGCTATCCCCGATTACGTCCACCCCCGCCAGCAGCAGGCCGCGCTCGTACAGCACCGGGCCGAGCTGCTCTGCGATCTCACGATCGCGGGCAGTCAATGGCCGGGCCACGCCCAGGCCGCCGGCCGCCAGGTTGCCCCGCACCTCGTTGCCCTGCGGAATGCGCGCCAGGCAATACGGCACCGGTCGGCCGCCGATGATCAGCACGCGCTTGTCGCCCTCGGCAATCTCCGGCAGGAATTTCTGCACCATCACGCTCTGGCGCCCGTGCTGGTTCAGCGTTTCGATGATGCTGCCCAGGTTGCGGCCGTCCTGACCGACACGGAAGATGCCGGCGCCACCCATGCCGTCCAGCGGCTTGAGAATCACGTCGCCATGCTCGGCGTGGAAGCGCCGGATGTCCTCGGCGTCCCGCGTCACCAGCGTCGGGCCGATGAACTGGGGAAATTCCATGATCGCCAGCTTCTCCGGGTGGTCACGCAGCGCACGGGGGCGGTTGAACACCTGCGCTCCCTCGCGCTCGGCCTGCTCCAGCAAGTGGGTGGCATAGAAGTATTCGCTGTCGAACGGCGGGTCCTTGCGCATCAGCACGGCGTCGAAGTCCGCCAGGGCAGCCATGTGGGTCGCATCCTCGGTGAACCACTCCGCGTCCTGGCCCGTCAGGGTGATGTCGCGCACCTGCGCCGCCACGCGCGCGCCGCGCTGCCAGTGAATCTGGCGCGGCTCGCAGGCCGACAGGCGGTGGCCGCGGCGCTGGGCCTCGCGCATCATGGCGAAGGTGGTGTCCTTGCTGATCTTGAAGTGTTCCAGCGGGTCGGCGACGAAGAGGATGTTCATGGGTGCTAGAAGAAGAGGAGTGAATCAGGCCGCGGAGGACGCGCGGGCGCGCCCGTAGTGCTGCACGAGCAGCGCCGCGCTGCCGGCGACCACGCCCCAGAAGGCGGAGCCGATGCCGAACAGCGTCACGCCGCTCAGCGTGACCAGGAAGGTGATGAGCGCCGCCTCGCGGTGCGCCTCGCCCTGCAGGGCGGAAGCCAGGCCGCCGCCGATGGAGCCCAGCAGCGCCAGCCCGGCGATGGCCACCACCAGCTCGGGCGGGAAGGCCGTCAGCAGACCGGTGACCACGGCCCCGAAGACACCAACCAGCACATACAGCAGCCCGCAGGAGGCAGCCGCGGCGTAGCGCCGCTCGCGCTCGGGATGCGCCTCCGGGCCCATGCAGATGGCGGCGGTGATGGCGCTGAAGTTCAACGCGAAGGCCCCGAATGGCGCCAGCACCAAGGTGGCCAGCCCGGTCATGCTGATCAGGCGCGAGACGGGCAGGTGGTAGCCGGTGGCGCGCATGACGGCGACGCCGGGCAGGTTTTGCGAGGCCATGGTGACGATGAACAGCGGCAGCGCCAGGCTCATGAAGGCCTGGAAGGTGAACACCGGCGCCGTGAACACCGGGCGCGCCAGCTCCAGATGCACGGCCGACCACTGCATCTTTCCGCCGGCGGCCGCCCATACGATGCCGGCGGCCAGCGTCAGCACCACGGCATAGCGCGGCAGCAGGCGGCGCGCCAGCAGATAGGTCAGCAGCATGGCCAGCACCAGCCCGAGAGCCGTCTGCAGCGCCGAGAAGGCCTGCATGCCGAAGCGCGCCAGCACGCCGGCCAGCAGTGCCGAGGCGATTTCCATGGGAATGCGGTTCATGACGCGCTCGAACCAGCCCGTGAGGCCCGCCAGGGTGATGAGCGCGGCGCAGGCCATGAAGGCGCCCACCGCCTCGCCCATGCCGAAGGCGCCGGACGCCCCGGCGGCCGCCAGCACCGCCGCCCCGGGCGTGGACCAGGCCACCATGACCGGCTGGCGCAGGATGAGCGAGGGCACCAGCGAGCACAGCCCCATCCCCAGGCCCAGCGCCCACATCCACGAGGTGATCTGCGCTGGGGTGGCGCCAAAGGCCTGCGCCGCCTGGAACACCAGGGCCACGGAACTGGTGAAGCCCACCAGCACGGCAACGAATCCCGCCGTGGCGGCCGACAGGCTCAGGTCTTTGAAAAAGCGCATGGCGGCCGATTGTGGCACCGGCCGCGCCGCCGCGCTGGCGCGGGCTGTCTCAAATTTGATAGCTACCAGCGCTTGTCCAACAAGGGATAGAGGCCAAAATGACTCATATTTCCACCACGGAACCCAGCTCCACCACGGCGTTGCTGGGCAGGTTCAGAAACTCTGCCGCCGCCGTGGCGCTGTGGTGCATGTGCGCGAACAGCTTCTCGCGCCAGGGCGCCAGGCCCGATCCCAGGGTGGGCGTGACGATGTCGCGCGACAGGAAGTAGCTGGTCGTCATCGCCTCCAGCGCGATGCCTCGGGCGGCCAGCAGTTGCAGCGCCTTGGGCAGGTCCGGGTCGTTCTTGAAGCCGTAATTCAGCACGATCTGCCAGCAGCCGCGCCCCAGGGGCTCGACCAGCAGCCGCTGCTCCATGCCGATCCAGGGCACCTCGTGGTTGCGCACCGTGACGAACAGGTTCTGCGCATGCAGCACCTTGTTGTGCTTGAGGTTGTGCATCAGCGCGTTGGGTACCAGGCCCGGCTGGGCGGACAGGAACACCGCCGTGCCCTCCACCCGCGCCGGCGGGCTGATGAAGACCGCGTCCAGGAAGGACCGCAAGTCGATGGAGCCCTCGCGCAGCGTGCGGGTGAGCAGCTCGCGCCCGTCCTTCCAGGTGGTCATGAGGATGAACACCGCGCCGCCGATGAGCAGCGGGAACCAGCCGCCGTCCACCAGTTTCAGCAGGTTGGAGCTGAAGAACGCCAGGTCGATGACCAGGAAAAAGCCCGTGGCCGCCAGCGCCAGGGCCAGCGGGTAGCTCCAGCCGTAGCGCACCACGAAGAAGGTGAGCACCGTGGTGATGGTCATGTCCAGCGTCACCGCGATGCCATAGGCCGCCGCCAGGTTGGACGACGAGCGAAACAGCACCACCGCCAGCACGATCATCACGAACAGGCTCCAGTTCACGAAAGGCAGGTAGATCTGCCCCCGGTCGCGGCTGCTGGTGTGGCAGATCTTCAGTCGCGGCAGGTAGCCCAGCTGGATGACCTGCTTGGTCACGCTGAAGGCACCGGAGATCAGCGCCTGCGAGGCGATCACCGCCGCCACGGTGGCCAGGCCGACCAGCGGCAGCGTCAGCCACTGCGGCGCCATCATGAAGAACGGGTTCTTCACCGCTTCGGGCTCGGCCAGCAGCAGCGCGCCCTGGCCGAAGTAGTTCAACGTGAGCGCCGGCATGACGATGGTGAACCAGGCAATGCGGATGGGCTTGCGGCCGAAGTGGCCCATGTCGGCGTACAGCGCCTCGCCCCCCGTCACGCACAGCACCACCGCGCCGAGGATAATGAAACTGATGCCCGGGTGCAGCCAGATGAAGCGCAGCGCGTGGTGCGGGCTGAGCGCGGCCAGGATCTCCGGATGGCCGCCGATGTGGTACAGCCCCAGTGCGGCGATGGCGATGAACCACACGACCATGATCGGGCCGAAGAACTTGCCTATGCCCGCCGTGCCGCGCTTTTGCACCAGAAACAACGCCAGCAAGATGGCCAGAGTCAGTGGAATGACGGTCCGCCGAAAGCCGGGCGAAACCACATCCAGCCCCTCCACCGCCGACAGCACGGTGATGGCCGGGGTGATGACCCCGTCGCCGTAGAACAGGCAGGTGCCGAAGATGCCGATGAGCAGCATCCACTTGCGCAGCGCCGGCGCCTTGTCCTTGACCGAGCGCGACGCCAGCGCCAGCATGGCCACCAGCCCGCCCTCCCCCTCGTTGTCGGCGCGCAACACCAGGGTCACGTACTTGAGCGAGACGATCAGGGTGAGCGTCCAGAAGACGATGGACAGCACGCCGTACACGTTGGCGTGCGTGAAGGGCACGTGGCCGGAGCCGAACACCTCCTTCAGCGTGTACAGGACACTGGTGCCAATGTCGCCATAGACGACGCCGACGGCCCCCAGGGTGAGCGCCGAGAGCGACGATTGGTTGGTTTGCACGGCAGGAAAGCGCGGCACGGGTCAGGCGCCCGGCAGCCAGCTGTTGCGATGGGCGCCATTGTGCGCGCGGCGCGCACGGGCTTTGGCGCCTTAGTCGTAGACCTCGGCCTCAGGGTCGGTGGCCTCCAGCTCGTAGCTGGCTGCCAGCATGGCCAGGCGCGCCACCACGCCATACATATAGAAGCGGTTGGGCGCGCTGGCCCCGGGGCGCGCGCCCGGCTGGGGCAGGCGCGTGCTGTGCTCGAAGGCCAGCGGCACGAAGCTGGCGCCCGGCGCGTTCAGGTTCTCGTCGGTGCCGCGCTCGGCGTGCATGCGATAAAAGCCCCCGACCACGTAGCGGTCCATCATGTAGACCACCGGCTCGGCCACGGCCTGGTGCACGCGCTCCTGGGTCAGCACGCCTTCCTGCACGATCACGTCGTGCACCACCTGGCCGTCCTTGATGACGGCCATCTTGTTTTTGGCACGGCGGTTCAGGCCGTCCAGCTCCTTGGCGTCGCGCACGGTCATGATGCCCATGCCATAGGTGCCGTTGTCGGCTTTGACGATGACGAAGGGCTTTTCGTTGATGCCGTATTCCTTGTACTTGCGCCGCACCTTGGTCAGCGTGGCGTCCACGGCGCCGCGCAGCTCCTCCATGCCCAGCCCCTCGTTGAAGTCCACGCCCTCGGCGCGGGTGAACAGGGGGTTGATCAGCCACGGGTCGATGCCCAGCATCTTGCCGAAGCGCTTGGCCACCTCCTCGTAGCTCTGGAAGTGGCGGCTCTTCCTGCGCACGCTCCAGCCGGCGTGCAGGGGCGGCAGCAGGTACTGCTCATACAGCTCTTCCAGAATGCCCGGCGCCCCGGCCGACAGGTCGTTGTTGAGCAAGATGGTGCAGGGGTCGAAGTTCTTGAGCCCCAGGCGGTGGCGCGTGCGGATCACCGGCTCGAGCACCACCTTCTCGCCGTGCGGCAGCTCGACGGTGGTGGTCTTCTTGATGTCCGGGCTGACGGAGCCCACGCGCACGTGCAGCCCCGCCATGTTGAAAATGCGCACCAGCTGCGCGACGTTGGCCAGGTAGAAGGTATTGCGCGAGTGGTTCTCGGGAATGATGAGCAGGTTGCGCGCTTCAGGGCAGATCTTCTCAATGGCCGCCATGGCCGCCTGCACCGCTAGCGGCAGCATCTCGTCGGTCAGGTTGTTCCAGCCGCCGGGAAACAGGTTGGTATCCACCGGCGCCAGCTTGAAGCCGGCGTTGCGGATGTCCACGGAGCTGTAGAACGGCGGCGTGTGCTCCATCCACTCCAGGCGGAACCAGCGCTCGATGGCCGGCATGGAGTCGAGGATGCGCTGTTCCAGTTCGTTGATCGGGCCGGTGAGCGCGGTGATGAGATGCGGAACCATAGTTGCCCAGGTGAGACGGTCAAGCGGTGCATTGTAGGAAGCAACGCCGGCCCGGACCGTACGCAGTTCTCCGGTGCGCTCAGCGCTGCCAGAACGCCGGCGTCAGCAACGCCATGAAGCTCAGGATCTCCAGGCGGCCCAGCAGCATCGCCAGCGTGCACACCCACAGCTGAAAGTCGGTCAGCACCGCATAGTTGGACGAGGGCCCCAGCAGCCCCAGGCCCGGCCCCGTGCAGTGCACGCTGGCCAGCACGGCGGAGAACGCCGTCACCATGTCCAGGTCGGTCAGGAGCAGCACCATGCTCAGGATGGTCACGGTGGCGCCATACATCAGCATGAAGGCCAGCACCGAAAACACCATGCGGTCCTCCACCGCGCGCTGGCCCAGGCGCAGCGGCTGCACGGCGCGCGGGTGCACGGTGCGCGTCATCTCGCGCCGCGCCTGCTTGAGCAGGATCAGCATGCGCACCATCTTGATGCCACCGCCCGTAGAGCCGGCACTGGTGGCCACGCCCGACAACAGCAGCATGAACACCGGCGCGAACACCGGCCAGGCCAGGTAGTCGGTGGTGGCGAAGCCCGTGGTCGTGGCCACCGACACGACGTGGAAGAGTCCCAGGCGCAGCGCCTGCAGTGGTTCGTACATGCCCTTAGCCCACAGCAGCAGCGCCACCAGCAGCCCCCCGCCCAGCAGTGCGCCCAGCGTCGCGCGCATTTCCTCGTCGCGCCAGAAACCCCGCCAATGCCCCTTGCGCAGGGCAACGAAGTACAGCGCGAAGTTGCAGCTGGCTCCCAGCATGAACACCAGGGCGATGCACTCCAGCAGCGGCGAAGAGAAATAGCCAAAGCTTGCATCGTGCGGCGACAGCCCGCCCAGGCTGACCGTGGCGAACATGTGCATCACCGCGTCCTCGGGTGTCATGCCGGCGGACCAGTAGGCCAGCGCGCAGGTCAGCGAGAACACCACATACACACCCCACAGGCCCTTGGCCGTCTCGGTCATGCGCGGGGTCAGCTTGGTGTCCTTGACCGGGCCGGCCGCCTCGGCCTTGAACAGCTGGCTGCCGCCCACCCCCAGCACCGGCAGGATGGCCACCGCCAGGATCAGGATGCCCATGCCGCCGATCCACTGCATGAAGGTGCGCCACATGTTGACCGACAGCGGCAGCTCATCCAGCCGCGACAGCACCGTGGAGCCCGTGGTGGTGAGACCCGAAACAGCCTCGAAGTAGGCATGCGTGAACGACAGCGGCCGCTCGATGGCATCCATGACCAGCAGCAGCGGCAGCGCCGCGAAGAACGGCGTGACCACCCACACCAGCGACACCAGCATGACGCCGTGGCGCGGCAGCAGCTCGCGCCGGTGCTCGCGCAGGCCCCACCACAGCAGCGCGGCCACCCCCAGCGTCACGGTCATGGCCAGCGCGTATTCGTGCCACAGCGCCTCGCCCGCCCACAGCGACGCCGCCAGCGGCACCAGCAGCGACAGCGCGAACATGGCCAGCAGCGCACCGAGCACGCGCAGGACGGGCAGCAGGTCGTACATGAAAGGGGGTCGTCTAGAAGAAGGTGGCGCTGACGCGGAACAGCCGCTCCACCTCGCGCACCAGACGCTTGTGCGGCAGGAAGAACACCACGTGGTCGTTGCTCTCGATCACGGTGTGGCTGCGCGGGATGATGACCTGCGGCTCGGGCAGCGGCGCCGGGGCGGAGCCCGCCGCTTCCGCCACCGGATCGGCCAGGCCGCGCACGATCAGGCCCATGTGCACCTCGGGCGGCAGGCGAATCTCGTCCACCCGCCGGCCGACCACGCGCGAGGTTTTGCGGTCGCCGCGCGCCACGATTTCCAGCGCCTCGGCCACACCCCGGCGCAGGCTGTGCACGGCCTGCACGTCGCCGCGGCGCACGTAGGCCAGCAGTTCGCCCAGCATCGCCTGCGCCGGCGACAGGGCGATGTCGATCTGCGTGCCGTGCATCAGGTCGGCATAGCTGCGCCGGTTGATCAGCGCCAGCACCCGGCTGGCGCCCATGCGTTTGGCCAGCAGGCAGGCCATGATGTTGTCCTCGTCGTCGTCCGTCAGGGCCAGGAACAGGTCCACCTCCTCGATGCCCTCGCCGGCGAGCAGGTCCTCGTCGGTGGCGTCGCCCTGCAGCACCAGCACCTGCGGCGGCAGCTCGGAAGCCAGCTGCATGCAGCGCTCGGAGTCCTCCTCCAGCACCTTGATGTTGAAGCGTCCCTGCTGGCCCAGCTGGCGCGCCAGGCGCAGGCCCACGCGGCCCCCGCCGGCGATCATGATGCGCCGCACGGCTCGCGTGGGTTGGCCGGCGCGGCAGTGCAGCGACGACAGGATCTGCGCCACGCGCTCGCGCCCGGCTAGCACGAAGACCTCGTCCATGGGCTCCACGCGCGTGGAGCCGTCGCAGGGCACGAAGCGGTCGGGCTCGTCGGGAAAGCGCCGGTAGATCGCCACGATGCGCATGGCCACGTCCGGCGCCGACTCGCGCATGGTGCCGATCTGCATGCCCACCAGCGGCGCGCCGGCACGCGCGCGCACCGAAACCAGGCAGGCGCGCCCGCCGGCGAATTCACGCACCTGCAGCGCCTCGGGGTACTCCACCAGCTTGCCGATGTAGCGCGTCAGCGACTCCTCCGGGCAGATGATGCGGTCCACGCCGAAGCCGTCCTTGCCCAGCAGCTCGCCGCCCTCCTCCAGCGCGAAGCCCGAGGAGCGCACGCGCGCGATGCGCGTGGGGATGCTGAAGGCGAGCTGCGCCACCTTGCAGCACACCAAGTTGGTTTCGTCCTGCGCGGCGCAGGCGATCAGCAGGTCGGTGTCGCGCGCGCCGGCCTCGGCCAGCACGGCCGGGTCGATGCCGTTGCCCACCACGCCGCGCAGGTCGTAGCGCTCCTGCAGCTCGCGCAGGCGGCGCGCGTCGGTGTCGATGACGGTGATGTCGTTCTTCTCCGACACCAGGCTCTCGGCCACGCTCTGGCCGACGCGGCCGGCACCGAGGATGATGATCTTCATGGCCTGGCCGTGCGCGTCAACCGCGCACGTCGCCCTCGCCCAGCACCACCCACTTGAGTGAGGTCAGCCCCTCGATGCCCACCGGCCCGCGGGCGTGGAACTTGTCGGTGCTGATGCCGATCTCCGCGCCCAGCCCGTACTCGAAGCCGTCGGCAAAGCGCGTGCTGGCGTTGACCATGCAGCTGGCCGAGTCCACGCCCTGCAGGAACTGCTGGGCGTGCATGTGGTCGCGCGTGATGATGGCGTCGGTGTGGTGGCTGCCGTAGCGGTTGATGTGGGCAATGGCTTCGTCGATGCCGGCCACCACCTTGATGCTGATGATGGGTGCCAGGTATTCCTCGCCCCAGTCGGCCTCCGCGGCCTCGGCCAGGTCGGCGCCCGGCACGGCGCGCAGCAGCGCCAGCGACTCGGGGCAGCCGCGCATCTGCACGCCCTTGGCGGCGTAGACGGCGCCGATCTGCGGCAGGAACTCGGCCGCCACGCCGCGCGCCACCAGCAGGCTCTCGGTGGCGTTGCAGGGGCTGTACTTGCTGGTCTTGGCGTTGTCGGCCACCCTGACGGCCATATCGATATCGCAGGGTTCGTCCACGTAGGTGTGGCAGTTGCCATCCAGGTGCTTGATCACTGGTACTTTGGCCTCGGCGCTGATGCGCTCGATCAGGCCCTTGCCGCCGCGCGGAATGATCACGTCCACGTACTCGGGCAGGGCGATCAGCTGGCCCACGGCGGCGCGGTCGGTGGTCTCCACCAGCTGCACGGCGTGCTCGGGCAGGCCGGCTTCGGCCAGCGCTTCGCGCACCAGAGCGGCCAGCGCACGGTTGGAATCGATGGCCTCCGAGCCGCCGCGCAAAATCGCCGCGTTGCCGCTCTTGATGGACAGGCTGGCCGCCTCGATGGTCACGTTGGGCCGGCTCTCGTAGATCATGCCGAACACGCCGATGGGCACGCGCATGCGGCCCACGCGGATGCCGCTGGGTTGCTGCACCATGCCCTGGACCTCGCCGATGATGTCCGCCATGGCGGCCAGCTGCTCGCAGCCCAGGGCGCAGGTCTCCAGCACCTTGGGGGTGAGCTTGAGGCGGTCCACCATGGGCTCGGCCAAGCCGGCAGCGCGGGCGCGCTCCAGGTCCAGCGCATTGGCCTCGGCCAGCGCGGCGCCGCTGTCCCGCAGCCGCCGCGCCAGGGCCAGCAATGCTTTGTTTTTGATAGCTGCTGGCGCCCGTGCCATAAGGGCCGAGGCCGCTTTTGCCTGCAAACCGAGGGTCTGGGTGTATTCAGCGATGTTGAGCGCGTTCATGAGGCGATTTTGACGCATCGCACCCCGCCGCAGGGCCGTGCGGGCTTGCCGGCAGCCAGAGCATGGCGTCCAGCCCATGGACCACGCCATCCACGCGGCGGTTGCACACCTGCAGCCGGCCGCCGCAGGCGTGGGCCAGGTCGCGGCAGATGGCCAGCCCCAGGCCGGCGCCGCGTGCACGCGCATCGCCGCTGACGAAGGGCACGAACAGGTCGCGCTCCATCTGCGCCGACAGCCCTGGGCCGTCGTCGTACACGGCGATGCAGATCTCCCGCCCGGTCCGCGCCAGCCGCAGCCCCAGAGCGCCGCCCTCGGCCGCATAGCTCATGGCGTTGTGCAGCAGGTTCACGGCGATCTCGCGCACCATCCAGCCAGGCCCTTCCCAGGAGCAGGGCTCGGCGTCGAACTGGAAGGCCTGGTGCCGCGCCGCCAGCAGGGGCGACAGCTCCACCGCCACCTCCTCCAGCAGGTCGCGCAGGTCGATGCGCCCCATCTGCTCGCGCGGCACGGCCGAGCGGGCCCGGTTCCAGGTCAGCAGCTGCTGCACCACGCGGCTGGTCCGCTCGATGGTGGCCGCCACCTGCTGCAGCGCCTCGCGCTCGGGCACCTCGCGCGCCAGGCCGGCATGGGCCTGCAGCTTCAGCACGGCCAGCGGTGTGCGCAGCTGGTGCGAGGCGTCGGCCACGAAGCGCTGCTGCGCCGCCTGCGCGTCGCGGGCGCGCTCCAGCAGCCCGTTGAAGGCGCTCACCACGGGCAGCAGCTCCTGCGGCGCCTGCGGCTGCACGGCCACGGGCTGCAGATCGGCGGCGGTGCGCACCTCCAGTCGGCGCGCGAACTCGCGCAGGGGCCGCAGCGCCACGGTGGCCACGCACCAGATCAGCACCAGCAACACCGCCAGCAGCAGCGCCTGGCGCGCGAGCGTCTGCCACAGAATGGCGCGCGCAATGCGGCCGCGGTAGGCCGAGGGCTCGCCCACCTGCACCACCACGTAGCGCAAGCCTTCGTGGGTCTCCACGGGCTGCCACAGCGCGGCCATGCGCACCGGCTCGCCGGCGAGCTGGGTGCCGTACAGCGCCAGGCGCACGCCGTAGCGCGGGTGCACGGGGGCAAGGCCCTGGTAGGGAGCGACGGCGCGCTCGCCGGCGAGGTATTCGCCGTCCAGGTAGCTCACCCGGTAGATCATGCGGCTGCGGGTGTCCGCATCGCCCTGGCGCTCCGCCACGCCGGCCTCGTCGCCGTACAGCTCCAGCGCCGCGTGCGGCAGGGTGATCTGCAGCGCCCCGCCCTCCAGGCGGATCAGGTCCGCCAGGGCGTGTGCCGAGGTGACCAGCAGCCGGTCGAAGGCCCGCTGGGCCGTGTCCAGCGCCGCGCGGTAGGAGGCCCAGGCGTCCACCAGGATGAACAGGGCCACGGGCAGCGCCAGCCACAGCAGCAGCCGCTGGCGCACCGAGCGGGCGCCGCGCGGGCGCTCAGCCATTGCCGTCGCACCCGGCCGGCCGGCCTTCCTGGATCAGGTAGCCCAGGCCGCGCAGGGTGGTGATCTGCACCTGCGTGTGCGCCAGCTTCTTGCGCAGGCGGTGCACCACCACCTCCACGGCGTCCGGCTGGCTGGGCGTGTCGGCGCCGAAGGCCAGGGCCGCCAGCCGCGCCTTGGTGACGGCACGGCCCGGGTGCTCCATCAGGCCGGCCAGGAGCGCGCTCTCGCGCGGCGTCAGTTCCAGCGCCTGGGCGCCCCAATAGAAGGCGCCGGCGCCGCGGTCCAGCCGCAGCTCGCCGCAGCGCGGCTCGTCGTGCACGCCGGCGCGGCGCGCCAGGGCGCGCAGGCGCGCCTCCAGCTCGTCCGGATCGAAGGGCTTGGCCAGGTAGTCGTCCGCGCCGGCATTGAGCCCCGCCACCCGGTCGCCCACGCCGCCGCGTGCCGTGAGCACCAGCACCGGCAGCGCATGCCCGCGGCCGCGCAGGCGCTGCAACAGCTGCAGCCCGTCCATGCCAGGCAGGCCCAGGTCGAGCACCGCCAGCTCGAACAGTTCGTGCTCCATCCGCTGCAGGGCGGCGGCGGCATCGGTGCAGTGCGTGACGTGGAAGCCCCGGCGCGTCAGCAGCCGGGTCAGGGCGCCGCCGAGGTCGAAGTCATCCTCTACAACGAGCACCCTCATGCGCGCGTCCGCGGCTGGCGCACGTTCCCAGGGTTAATCCGGTCCATTTTGGAAGGCAATTGAAAGGTTTCTGAAGGCAACCCGAAAGGATAGCGCCACGGCCCTGGAGCCGCCTTCCTATAGTCAGTGCGATCTACGCACTTGCGCCAAGGAACGCCATGCTCCCCTCTTCGCTCATGCCCGCCGCGCCGGCCCTGCGCGCCGCCTTGGCCTCGGCCCTGCTGCTGGCCGCCGCCACCACCCAGGCCCAGGACGCCTGCCCCCACCGGGGTGACTTGGATGCGCAGTTCTGCGACGCCAACCGCGACCTGGTGGCCGATACCCCGACCGATCCCAAGCGCCTGAAGGACCCGGGCACGCTGGTCTTCGCCTTCACGCCTGTGGAGGACCCCGCCATCTACGAAAAGCTGTTCCGCCCCTTCATGGGCCACCTGTCGCAGTGCGTGGGCAAGAAGGTGGTGTTCTTCCCCGTGCAGTCCAACGCCGCGCAGATTGAGGCCATGCGCTCGGGCCGGCTGCACATCGCCGCGTTCTCGCCGGGCCCGGTGAACTTCGCAGTGAACCTCTCTGGTGCCGTGCCGTTCGCCATCCGCGGCAACGACCAGGGCCCGGTGGGCATGTACCTGAAGATGATCGTGCGCAAGGACAGCCCCTACCAGAAGCTGGAAGAACTCAAGGGCAAGCGCATCGCGCACACCTCGCCCTCGTCCAACTCCGGCAACCTGGCGCCGCGCGCGCTGTTCCCGAAGATCGGCCTGACGCCCGACACGGACTACAAGGTGGTCTATTCAGGCAAGCACGACCAGTCCATCCTGGGCGTGAAGACCGGCGACTACGACGCCGCGCCGGTGGCCAGCGACGTGCTGCAGCACATGACCGAGCGCGGCGTGGTCAAGGCCGATGACTTCCGCGTGCTCTACACCAGCGAGATGTTCCCCACGGACGCCTATGCGTACGCCCACAACCTCGCGCCCGAGCTGCAGGGCAAGATCAAGCAGTGCTTCTTCGACTACAAGGTGCCGCCCGAGATGGCCAAGGGCCTGGGTGGCGACCGCTTCCTGCCCATCACCTACCAAAAGGACTGGGAGCTGGTGCGCACGGTGGCCGCCTCGGCGGGCGAGCTGTTCACCCGCGAGGCCTTCGACAAGGCCGCCGCCGGCAAGAAATAACCTCCGCCCCTCCTGCCGCCTGCGCGGGCCCGCACCCAGGTGCGCCGGCCCGCGCGGCCGTTGAGGGCCTTCGTTTTCCAGATACGACAAGGCAAGCCAAGCATGCAAGCCACCGCAGCCCTCCCGGGCACGCTGCGCATCGAGCGTCTGACCAAGGAATACCGCCCCGGCGTGCCCGTGCTCAAGGGCATCGACCTGGCCATTGAAGGCACGGGGCTGACCGGCATCATCGGCCCCTCGGGCACCGGCAAGTCCACGCTGATCCGTTGCATCAACCGCCTGGCCGCCCCCAGCTCGGGACGCATCCTGCTGACCCTGGCCGGCGAAGAGGTGGACATGGCGCAGCTGCAGGGCCGCGCCCTGCGGCGCGCGCGCCGGCACATCGGCATGGTGTTCCAGGAATACAACTTGGTGGAGCGCCTGACGGTGATGGAGAACGTGCTCACCGGCCGGCTGGGCTATCTCTCGGCCTGGCGCGCATGGCAGCGCAAGTTCGATGCTGCCGACGTCGAGCGCGCCCAGACGCTGCTGCAGACCGTCGGCCTGGCCGCCTTCGCCGGCCAGCGCGCCGACGCCCTGAGCGGCGGGCAGCGCCAGCGCGTGGGCATCGCCCGGGCGCTGATGCAGCAACCCTCGGTGCTGCTGGCCGACGAGCCGACCTCGTCGCTGGACCCGAAAACTTCGGTGGAGATCATCCAGCTGCTGCGCGATCAGGGCGTGCAGCGCGGCATTCCGGTGGTGGTGAACATCCACGACGTGGAGCTGGCGCGCCGCTACTGCGACCGCATCATCGGCATGACCGGCGGGCGCGTGGTCTACGACGGCGCGCCCGGCGGCCTGGGCGACGAGCAGCTGCAGTCCATCTACGGCGGCCAGGGGTGGCTGCCATGAAACAGACCGGCAACGCCCGGCAGCCGTTCGGCTGGAGCCTGGCACACAAGGCGGCGCTGGCCGCCGCGCTGGCCTACGGCGCCTGGAGCCTGGCAGGCATGGAGGTCTCGCCCGCGCGCTTGGCCGCCGGCTGGGAGCAGGGAGGCCGGTTTCTGGCGCGCATGTTCCCGCCCGAGCTGGGCAAGATGGACGAGCTGTGGCAGGGCATCAAGGAAACCCTGCAGATCGCCGTGCTGGCCACCGCGCTCGGCCTGCTGCTGAGCCTGCCGGTGGGACTGCTCGCCGCGGCCAACCTGTCGCCGGCGCCGCTGCGCATGGCCGGGCGCGCGCTGATCGCCGCCTGCCGCGCGCTGCACCCGGTGATCAGCGCCATCCTGTTCGTGAAGGCCGTGGGCTTCGGGCCGCTGGCGGGCATCCTGGCGCTGGTGGTGGCCACCGTGGGCTTCGTCGGCAAGCTGTTCGCCGACGCGATCGAGGAAATCTCGCCCAAGCCCATCGAAGCCATGCGCGCCACCGGCGCCTCGTTCGCCAACGTGGTGCTGTTCGGCGTGCTGCCGCAGGTCATCTCGCGCTTCGTGGGCTTTTCCACCTACCAGCTGGACTCCAACCTGCGCAACTCGACCATGGTCGGCATCGTGGGCGCGGGCGGCATCGGCGGCGCGCTGTTCGCCGCCTTCCTGCGCTACGAATACAGCTTCGTGTGCACCATCCTGGCCACCGTCATCGCCATCATCGTGGTGGGAGAACTAGCGGTGAACGCCGTGCGAAAGGCGCTGGATGTCTGAGCCGCAACACCTGGCATGGCAGCGCCACGGCCCGGCCCAGCGCCTGCTGCGCTACGCCCTGTGGCTGTTCACCGTGGCCGCCATCGTGCAGGCCGCGCGCACGGTCGAGGTCATCCCGGAATTCCTGTACGACGCGCCCGAGCAGATGGCCGACATGCTGGGCCGCATGTGGCCCGTGGACTGGGGCTACTACCGCGAGGCCGTGCACGCCGCGCTGTTGGAGACCCTGCACATGGCCACCCTGGGCACGCTGCTGTCGCTGGTGCTGGCCCTGCCGCTGGGGGTGATGGTGGCCTCCAACGTCACGCACAGCCGATGGCTGAACTTCACCGCCCGCGTGCTGCTGGTGGCCAGCCGTTCGGTCAACTCGCTGGTGTGGGCGCTGCTGTTCGTGGCCATCTTCGGGCCCGGGCCGTTGGCGGGCATGCTGGCGATCGCGCTGCGCTCGGTGGGCTTCGTGGGCAAGCTGGTAGGCGAGGCGCTGGAGCAGTCGCCGCGCGGCCCCATCGAGGCGCTGCAGGCCGCAGGCGCATCGCGCTTCGCGCAGCTGTGGTACGGCCACTGGCCGCACATCAAGCCGGCGCTGTGGTCGGTGGCGCTGCTGCGCTGGGACATCAACGTGCGCGAGTCGGGCGTGCTCGGCCTGGTTGGCGCGGGCGGCATCGGCGTGGTGCTGAACACCGCCATCGACCTGTTCCACTGGAACCGCGTGGCCCTGGTGCTGGTCGCCATCTTCGCCGTGGTGGCGCTGGCCGAGGTGGTGGTGCTGCAGATTCGCAAGCGCGTGCTCTAGCGTGCTCTAGACTGGCCCGATGACCGCCACCCTCGCCCAGCAGCAACTGCACAACTTCCAGGCCGACCTGCGCCAGCTGGCCGACATGCGCATCACCAACCACGCCTTCAGCCAGGCCGCCCGCGGCCACGGCGTGCTGCTGGCAGCCCTGCCGCCGCGCTATGGCGAGGTGCTGCTGGGTCTGCTGGACCGGCTGGAGGCCGGCGCGCTGTTCACCGAGGAGAGCTGCTCCTTCAGCCACCAGGCGCTGGTGGACGGGCTGGGACAGTGGGCGGACAAGGCGCAGGCGGCGCTGGCCGCCGGCTGACTGTTCGCTTCTTTATTGATAGCTTCCAGCGCTTGTCCCGCGAGGGCTGGGGGCCTTTTTCATGCTCTTTTCGGCGCGACCCCCGCCACCCAGCACACCTGCTGCGCCAGGCGCTGCAAGGCCTGCCAGGCGTCCTGCGGCCAGTCGGGTGCGCGCAGGCCCTTGACGATGCCGTCCACCGTGTGCGCGGACTGCAGCAGGCGCGACAGGGCGGCGTCGCTGGCGCGCTCCAGGATGGCGGCGAACAGCCGCTCGCGCGGGCCCCAAACGCGGTTTTCGCGCAGCGCCACGGGGAGGGGTTTGCCTGCATTTAGCGCGTCGCGGGTGCGTTTCAGGGCGCGGATGTCCTCGGCCAGCGTCCAGTGCACCAGCACCGGGGCCGCGCCTTCGGCCTGCAGGCCGTCGAGCATGCGCTGCACGCGCAGGGCCTGGCCGGACAGCACGGCCTCGCTCAGCTTGAAGACGTCGTAGCGCGCCACGTTCAGCACGGCGGACTCCACGGCGCCTTCGGGCAGCTCGCCCGCGGGGTGCAGCAGGGCCAGTTTGCTGATCTCCTGGTGCGCGGCCAGCAGGTTGCCCTCTACCCGGTCGGCGAAGAACTGCAGCGTGCGCTGGCCGGCCTCGCCGCCGGCCACGCGCTGGCCCTGGGCGGCCAGGCGCTGGGCGATCCAGGCGGGCAGCTGGGCGCGCTCCACGGGGTCGATCTGCACGGCCACGCCGCCCCCTTCCAGCGCGCCGAACCAGGCGCTGCTGCGCGTGGGCTTGTCCAGGCGCGGCAGGGTGACCACGGTGAGCACGCCGTCATTGCCGCGCGCGGCCTCGGCGATCTGCTGCAGCGCGTTTGATCCGTCCTTGCCGGGCTTGCCCGTGGGGATGCGGATCTCCACGATCTGCCGGTCGGCAAACAGCGACAGCGAGCCGCCGGCGGCCAGCACGGCGCTCCAGTCGAAGTGGGCGCCGGCGACGGTGAAGCTGCTTCGCTCGGTATAGCCGGCCGCGCGGGCGGCGGCGCGGATGGCGTCCAGCGCCTCCTGCTGCAGGAGCGGCTCGTCGCCGTGCAGCACGTACAGCGGCTGCACGCTCTTGGCCAGGTGGGCGGCCAACTGGGGCAGGGCTAGCTGCATGGCCGCCCTGCCGCCTTACAGCCAAATCGGCCTCCAGCGCTTATGGAGCAAGCGCTGGCAGCTAAAAAAAGCATAGTCAACGCGGCACCTTGGCCGCCGCCAGGCGGCGCAGCAGCTGCTGCACCACGTCGGTCTGCATGTTGCGAAACAAGAGCGCCTCCTCGCCTTCCTTGGACAGGGCGATGGTCTCGTTGTAGCTGATGTCGCGCTGCTGCACGATCTCGGACGGGGCGATCCACTCTTGCCCGTCCTGCCCGCGCAGGCGAAAGCGCACGCGCAGGCGCAGCTGCAGCTCGCGCACCTGGCCGGAGGCGTTCTGGCCGACGACCACGCGCTCCTGCTGCTCGGCCAGGATCTCCAGCACGGCCTGGGCCTGGGGCAGCTGCTGCGGCTCGGTCAGCACGGTCAGGTCGCCGCCGGCGCCGGCCAGGGTGCGGCGCAGCTCGCGCGCCAGGGGCGAGGCGGCCGGCGCCTGCACGTACAGCGACGAGAAGCCGAACTGCGGCACGCCGCGCAGGCGAAAACCGCAGGCGGCCAGCGGCGCAGTGGCCAGCAGGGCGAGAAGGGTGCGCTTGTGCATCATGGCGGGCAGTCCTGCGGCCGGTCAGACCACGACGTTGACGAGACGGCCGGGCACGACCACGACCTTCTTGGGCGCGCGGCCTTCGGCGAACTTGGCGAATTCCTCGCTGGCCAGGGCCGCCGCCTCGATGGCGGTCTTGTCGGCGCTGGAGGGCACGCGCACGGCGCCGCGCAGCTTGCCGTTGATCTGCAGCACCAGCTCCAGCTCGTCCTGCACCAGGGCGGACGGGTCCACCTTGGGCCAGGGCGCGTCCAGCAGGTCGCCCAGCTCGGCGGCGTAGCCCAGCTCGCTCCACAGCGCGTGGGTGATGTGCGGCGTGGCCGGGTACAGCACGCGCAGCAGGATGGAGAAGCCCTCGATCAGCGCCACCTGGGCGCCGGGCTCGTCGTGCGCGCTGAAGTGCTCCAGCGCGTTGATCATCTTCATGGCACCGGAGACCACGGTGTTGTACTGCATGCGCTGGTAGTCGTAGTGCACCTGCTTGAGCACCGTGTGGATCTCCAGGCGCAGCGCCCGCGCGGCCGAACCGAAGGCCACGTCGGCCAGGCTGGCGGCACCGGCCACGCTGGCCTGGGCCGCGGCCTTGTCGATGGCGGCCAGCTTCACGCCGAAGTTCCAGACCCGGCGCAGGAAGCGGTGGCTGCCCTCCACCGCGGCGTCGTTCCATTCCAGCGTCAGCTCGGGCGGCGCGGTGAACATGGTGTACAGCCGCGCGGTGTCGGCGCCGTAGCGCTCGATCAGGTCCTGCGGGTCCACGCCGTTGTTCTTGGACTTGGACATGGTGCCCACGCCCTCGTAGTCGATGGGCGTGCCCACGGGCAGCAGGCCGTCGGCGCTGTCCACGGCGTTCTTCAGCTGCGCGCCGATGACCTTGCCGTCCGCATCCAGCACGTGCTCCACGTCGTGCGGCCAGAAGTATTCCTTGCCGCCGCGCGCCGTGCGGCGGCTGTAGATGTGGTTGAGCACCATGCCCTGGGTGAGCAGTTTGGTGAAGGGCTCGTCCACCTTGACCAGCCCCAGGTCGCGCATGACCTTGGTCCAGAAGCGCGCGTACAGCAGGTGCAGGATGGCGTGCTCGATGCCGCCGATGTACTGGTCCATCGGCATCCAGTAGTCGGTGCCGCCGTCGACCATCTTTTCGTGGTTGGTCGCGTCGCAGTAGCGCATGAAGTACCAGGACGAGTCCACGAAGGTGTCCATGGTGTCCGTCTCGCGCCGCGCGGCCTTGCCGCAGCACGGGCAGGTCACGCCGGCGTGGAAGGCCTCGCTGTGCACCAGCGGGTTGCCCGAGCCGTCCGGCACCAGGCCTTCGGGCAGCACCACGGGCAGGTCTTTCTCGGGCACGGGCTGGGGTCCGCAGTCGGCGCAGTGGATGATGGGGATCGGCGTGCCCCAGTAGCGCTGGCGCGACACGCCCCAGTCGCGCAGGCGCCAGGTGGTCTTGAGCTCGCCCAGGCCCTTTTGCTGCAGCGCATGGGCCACGGCGGCCACGGCGTCCTTGTGGGACAGGCCGCTGAAGTTGTCGGAGTTGACGGTGACGGCGCGCTCCTTGTCGCCATACCAGTCCTGCCAGCGCTGGAAGTCGAACTCCTCGCCGTCGACCAGGATGACCTGCTTGATGGGCAGGCCGTACTTCAGCGCGAAGGCGAAGTCGCGCTCGTCGTGCGCCGGCACGCCCATGACGGCGCCGTCGCCGTAGCCCATGAGCACGTAGTTGCCCACCCACACGGGGATCTGCTCGCCAGTGAGCGGGTGCGCCACCGACAGGCCGGTGGGCATGCCGGCCTTCTCGCGCGCGGCCAGCTCGGCCTCGGTCGTGCCGCCCTTCTTGCATTCTTCGATGAAGGCGGCCAGCTGCGGGTTGGTGCTGGCTGCGTGCTGGGCCAGGGGGTGCTCCGGCGCCACGGCGCAGAAGGTGACGCCCATGATGGTGTCGGCGCGCGTGGTGAAGACGTACATGCGGCCATCGCCGATCAGCGCGCCGCCCTCGCCTGCGATGTCATGCGTGAAGGCAAAGCGCACGCCGCTGGATTTGCCGATCCAGTTTTCCTGCATCAGCCGCACCTTGTCGGGCCAACCGGTGAGCGTGGCCTTCTCGCCGCCCAGCTGCACGTGGTCCAGCAGCTCCTGGGCGTAGTCGGTGATCTTCAGGTAGTAGCCAGGGATCTCGCGCTTTTCCACCAGCGCGCCGGTGCGCCAGCCGCGCCCGTCGATGACCTGCTCGTTGGCCAGCACGGTCTGGTCCACCGGGTCCCAGTTGACGACCTGGGTCTTGCGGTAGGCGATGCCCTTGTCCAGCATCTTCAAGAACAGCCACTGGTTCCACTTGTAGTACTGCGGGTCGCACGTGGCGACCTCGCGGCTCCAGTCGATGGCCAGGCCCATGGCCTGCATCTGGCGCTTCATGTAGGCGATGTTGTCCCAGGTCCACTGGGCGGGCGGCACCTTGTTCTTCAGCGCCGCGTTCTCCGCCGGCAGGCCGAAGGCATCCCAGCCCATGGGCATCAGCACGTTGTAGCCCTGCATGCGCAGCTGGCGCGTGAGCATGTCGTTGATGGTGTAGTTGCGCACGTGGCCCATGTGCAGCTTGCCGCTGGGGTACGGCAGCATGGAGCAGGCGTAGAACTTGGGTTTGGAGGCGTCCTCGGTCACGCGGTAGGCGTCGCGTGCGTTCCAGTGGGCGTGCGCGGCGCGCTCCACCTCGGCGGGGTTGTACTTGTCTTGCATGGCTGGGGGGAAGAGAAAAATCCGTGCGCCGGGCAGGCCCGCGGCGACGCTGTCGTGCCCGATTCTAGGCCCATGCCCCGCGAGGGGCGGTCTTCAAAAACAATAGCTGCTGCCGCTGATTGGGTGAGGATTTCAGCCTCAAAACAACCGCAAACGCCCGTACTCAGTGCGCAGGCAGCTCTTTATTTGGTAGCGCCACCGGTTCCGTCACAAAGCCGATGCGCGTCAGCCCGGCCGCGTGCGCCGCGCCCATGACCTGCACCACCCGGCCGTAGGGCACGGCGGTGTCGGCGCGCAGGGCGATTTCCGCATCCGGCTGGCGCGCGGCCAGCTCGCGCAGGCGATCGGCCAGGGCGGCGTCGGCCACCGGCTGGTCCTGCACGTAGGCCTGGCCGGCGGCGTCCAGCATCACACTCAACGGCCGGGCGGCGCTACCCGCGGCCTGGGCGCCGTCGGCCCTCGGCAGCTGCAGCCGGATGCTGCTGGCCAGCAGCGGCGCCGACAGGATGAAGATCACCACCAGCACCAGCATCACGTCCACCAGGGGCGTGACGTTGATGTCGCTCATGGGAGCGCTGGCGCGGGGGCGTTCGAGGCGGCCGAATGCCATGGTGCCGCTCACTCGTGCGTCAGTCCGCCGCGCCGCCACTGCCCAGCAGCAGGGCGCGCAGGTCGCGGGCAAAGCCCTCCAGCTCGGCCTCGATGGTGGCAATGGAGCGGCCAAACCAGTTGTAGGCCAGCACGGCGGGGATGGCCACGGCCAGGCCGGCAGCGGTCATGACCAGCGCCTCGCCCACCGGGCCGGCCAGGCGCTCGATGGTGATCTGCTGGCTGCCGGCCAGCGCCTGCAGCGCATGGTGGATGCCCCAGACGGTTCCCAGCAGCCCGACGAAAGGGGCCGTGGAGCCCACGGTCGCCAGCAGCACCTGGCCCCACTGCAGCCGCGCCAGCACGCCGTGCAGGGCGCCGCGCAGGCTGCGCGTCAGGCGCTGCTCCAGTCCGCCCTGCCCGGCCAGGGCGGCGCTGCGGGCAGCCGGCTGGGTTGCTTGCACCGCAGCCTGCACCAGCGGCAGCACCAGCGCCGCGCGGTCGAAAGGCGCCAAGCGGGCGGACGCCTCGTCCAGAGCGCCGGCCTGCCAGAAGGCGGCGGCCGCGCGCGGCACGTCGGCGCGGGCGCGCGCCGTCAGGTACAGCTTCCAGAGGATGGCGACCCAGCTGGCCACCGACATGGCCAGCAGCAGCAGCGCCGTGGCCTGCGTCACCGCATCGCCCTGGCGCCACCACTGCAGGCCGTCCATGGGGTTGCTGGCGTTCAGTCGCGCAGATTCAGCACGTCGAACATGTCGAACATGCCCGTGCGCTGGCCGGCCAGGAAGCGCACGGCGCGCAGGCTGCCCTGGGCATAGCCGGCGCGGCTGCTCGACTTGTGCGTGATCTCCACGCGCTCGCCGGTGCCGGCGAACAGCACCGTGTGGTCGCCCACGATGTCGCCGCCGCGCACGGTGGCAAAGCCGATGGAGCCGGCCTTGCGCTCGCCGGTGTGGCCATAGCGCTCGTACACGGCGCGATCGGCCAGCTGCGTGCCCTGCGCCTGGGCGATGACCTCGCCCATCTTCAGCGCCGTGCCCGAGGGCGCGTCCACCTTGTGGCGGTGGTGGGCCTCGATGATCTCGATGTCGTAGCTGTCATCCAGCGAGCGCGCGGCCAGCTGCAGCAGCTTGAGCGTGACGTTCACGCCCACGCTCATGTTGGGCGCCAGCACCATGGCCACACGCTGCGCCTGGGCCTGCAGCTGCTGCTTTTGTGCGTCGGAAAAGCCGGTGGTGCCGATGACCAGCTGCACGCCGGCCTCGGCGCAGGCGGCGGCGTGGGCCAGCGTGCCCTCGGGGCGCGTGAAGTCGATCAGCACGTCGGCGCCGGCCAGGCCCGTGCGCAGGTCGCTGGTGATGGCCACGCCGCTGGCGCGGCCCAGGAAGGCCATGGCGTCCTGGCCGATGCCGGGACTGCCCGGCTGGTCCAGGGCGCCCGCCAGCACCAGGTCGCCGCTGGCGGCAATGGCCTCGATCAGCATGCGGCCCATGCGGCCGGAGGCGCCCGCCACGGCCACGCGGCGGGGAGCGGAGGAAGAAGAAGCAACAGCAGCAGCGGTCATGTCGGCAGCGAGGCGGGAGGGGGCGGGGAGCGCGCGGCGCTCAGCGGCGCGGCGACTCCAGCGGCGGGTACTGCGTGGCGGGCGCTGCCGGCTCGGGCGGCTGGGCGTCCAGTGCCGGCGCAGTGGCAGGCTTGGCCGGGAAGCGCTCCAGCTGCGCCTCGGTGGCCTCCAGCTGCGGCACCTTGGGCTTGGTCACCTTGGACGACAGCGAGGCGACGAACTCGGCCTCGCTGGGCATCTCGTCGCCCTCGGTGCGCTCCAGCACCCCGTCCTTGAAGAACACTGTGAGGCGGCGCGACTGCACCTCCAGGCCCGGGCGCTTCAGGGTGAAGACGTATTCCCAACGGTCGGCGTGGAACACGCTGGTCATCAAGGGCGTACCCAGGATTTCGCGCACCTGCTGGCGACCCATGCCGGGCCGCAGCGCGTCAACCTGTTCGCTGGAAATGAAGTTGCCCTGCACCACGTCGATGCGGTAGGGGGTCACCGCGTTGGCCACGCGATGGGCCGTGCCGGAGCAGCCGGCCAGCCCGGCACCAAACACGACGAGAGCGCCCCAGCGGGCGAGCCAAAGGGCGGCAGAAGACATGGGAACAGGCATAAGGCTATGATCCGAATCATTGTAGCGGCAGGATTTTTCGGGCCTTGACGCGCAGCCATCCGGCACACGACTGGCATACCCAGGGGGCTTGACATGAAGAACATCGAGGAACTCAAGAGCACCGGCCTGAAGGCCACCCTGCCGCGCCTGAAAATCCTCGAAATCTTCCAAAGCGGCGCCCAGCGCCACATGACAGCGGAAGACGTGTTCCGCGTGCTGCTGGACGAGCGTTCGGACATCGGCCTGGCCACCGTCTACCGCGTGCTGACCCAGTTCGAGCAGGCCGGCATCCTGATCCGCAGCAACTTCGAGGGCGGCAAGGCGGTTTACGAGCTCAACGAGGGCCAGCACCACGACCACTTCATCTGCACCGCGTGCGGGCGGGTCGAGGAGTTCTACGACCCCGAGATCGAAAAGCGCCAGGCGCTGATCGCCCAGCAAAAGGGCTGGGTGGTGCACGACCACGCCATGTCGCTGTACGGCCAGTGTGCTGCCTGCGCGGCCAAGGCCGCGGGCGCCTGACGCCTCAGGTGCCGCCGCGCTCCATCGCGCGGCGATGGCGCTCGATGAATTCCTGGTAGGTGTCGATGCCGCGCAGCTGCAGGATGGTGTTGCGCACGGCGGCCTCCACCAGCACGGCGATGTTGCGCCCGGCCACCACCTGGATCACCACTTTCAGCACCGGCACGCCCAGCACGTCCTGCGTGAGCGGCTCGTAGGGCAGGCGCTCGTAGTCGCGCTCCAGCGTTTCCTTGCGCACCAGGTGCACGATGAGCTTCAGGCGCATGCGCCGGCGCACGGCCGATTCGCCAAAGATGGCGCGGATGTCCAACAGGCCTATGCCGCGCACCTCCAGCAGGTTCTGCAGCAGCTCGGGACACTTGCCCTCGACGGTGGTCTGGTTGATGCGGTACAGGTCCACCGCGTCGTCGGCCACTAGGCCGTTGCCGCGCGAGATCAGCTCCAGCCCCAGTTCGCTCTTGCCCAGGCCGGATTCGCCCGTGATCAGCACACCCAGGCCCAGGATGTCCATGAACACGCCGTGCATGGTGGTGCGGTCGGCGAAGTGCTTGGACAGATAGGTGCGCAGCACGTCGATGACGAAGGCCGCGGAGTCGCGCGTGGCAAAGAGCGGGATCTGCGCCCGCTCGCACATGGACAGCAGCTCCTCGGGCGCCTCCTGGCCGTCGGCCAGGATCAACACCGGCGGCTCCAGCGTGACGATGCGCGCGATGCGCCGCTGGCAGTCCTCGTGCGTGGCGTTGGACAGGTAGGCGATCTCGCGCTCGCCCAGGATCTGCGCGCGATAGGGGTGGATGTAGTTCAGGTAGCCGACCAGGTCGGCGCTGGAGCGGGCGGCGCGCACTGCCACCTCGGCAAAACGGCGCTCCGATGCGCCCAGGCCAGCGATCCACTGCCATTTGAGCAGGCCGCGGAACTCCTCGAACAGGACGTCTGCGCTGACGACGTTGGGCTTCACGGCGGCGGGCGCTTAAGGCGGTGATCCGCGCTTCAAGCGCCGTCGCGCGGCAGGGGCGACTGCGCGGACTGCCAGTGGGCGATCATGCCGTGCAGCTGGTCCGCCTCCTGGCAGGACTTCAGGCGCTCGCGCAGGGCGCTGTCGCTCAGCAGCTCGGCGATCTCGGAGAGGATTTCCAGGTGCTTTTGCGTGGCCGCCTCGGGCACCAGCAGGAAGATCAGGAGCGCCACGGGCTGCTCGTCCGGTGCGTCGAAGCCGATGGGCTGCGCCAGCTGGAACACCGCGGCCATGGGCGACTTCAGGCCCTTGATGCGTCCGTGCGGGATTGCCACGCCGTGGCCCAGGCCCGTGGAGCCCAGCCGTTCGCGCGCAAACAGGCTGTCCGTGATCAGCGCCCGGGACAGGCCATGCTGGCTTTCAAACAGCAGCCCCGCCTCTTCGAATGCACGCTTTTTGCTGGTGGCATCGACGCCCACGAGCACATGGGCGGCGGGGAGTATGGAAGCAAGTCGATTCATGGTGAGTGAGCGAGGATTATGCACCCCCTGGCGAAAACCCTTGGAGTGTATCCAACGGCAACAAAAAACCGCCCCTTAGGGCGGTCGATGCGCCTACGTGCGGCAGGCGATGCACGAAGCAGATCAGGCGGCAGCGCTGGCGCCGGCGGCCTGCAGGGTGGCGCGGCGCACGCCGGCCTGATGGTCCTGCATGCGGTCCTTGTAGCGCACCACCATGCGGTCGAGCTTGTCCATGAGCTCGTCCACGGCGGCATACAGGTCGGCGTCGCTGCTTTCCACGAACAGGTCGCTGCCCTTGACGCGCAGCGTGCATTCGGCGCGCTGGCGCCGGTCCTTTTCCTTCTGCTTTTCCACGGTGAGGAGCACCTTGACATCGACCACCTGGTCGAAATGGCGCGTGATGCGATCGAGTTTGGTGACCACGTAGGCACGCAAGGCGGGGGTCACTTCCAGGTGATGACCGCTGATCGTCAAGTTCATAAAAGAAACCTCCTGCGACTTACACAGTTGAAGAACGCCGCCCGGCAAACCCGTTGCAGGCTGGCGGTGCGGCTGGCGAACTTGAATGCATCCAGATCTGAGTCCACTATGCGCGCGCGGCCGGGCAAAGGCAAACCGATTGCCGGGTGCTACGCAAGGAATAAGGCAGGGAGATGTCAAAGCCGGGGAAAGGCTGCACAATCGTTCGGTTAGCCCCGCTGGCCCCGCGCGCAGGCCGCTCGCTAAAATCGCGCGCCGCCTTGCAGGCGCCCATCCCCTCCCCTTTTTGACCGCCCCGCTGCGCCGCACGCCGGCCAGCTCCTGCCCGCCCCAAGCCATGACCCAGCCCTCAGCCCCCGCCCTGCATACCTCGGCCCTGACCTCGCTGCCCCTGCTGGCGCGCGGCAAGGTGCGCGACAACTACGCCGTGGGCGAGGACCGCATCCTGATGGTGGCCAGCGACCGGCTCTCGGCCTTCGACGTGATCATGGGCGAGCCCATCCCCGGCAAGGGCGAGCTGCTGACGCAGATGGCACTGTTCTGGTTCGACAAGCTGGGCCACGTCGTGCCCAACCACCTGACGGGCGAGAGCCCCGAAAGCGTGGTCACGCCCGAGGAAGCGCCCCAGGTGCGCGGCCGCTCCATGCTGGTGCAGCGCCTCAAGCCCATCCCCGTGGAGGCGGTGGTGCGCGGCTACCTGGCCGGCAGCGGCTGGAAGGAGTACCAGGAGTCGCGCTCGGTCTGCGGCGTGCCGCTGCCGGAGGGTCTGACCAACGCGGCCAAGCTGCCGCACAGCATCTACACGCCCGCCGCCAAGGCGGCCATGGGCGAGCACGACGAGAACATCACCTTCGAGCGCACCGTGGAGATGATCGGCCTGGACCTGGCCACCCGCATCCGCGACGTGTCCATCCAGCTGTACGAGACAGCCGCCGCCATCGCCCTGGAAAAGGGCATGATCATTGCCGACACCAAATTCGAGTTCGGCCTGGACGCCGCCGGCCGGCTGGTGCTGATGGACGAGGTGCTGACGCCCGACAGCTCGCGCTACTGGCCGATGGAAGGCTATGCCGATGCCCTGGCCCGCGGCGAGAACCCGCCGAGCTACGACAAACAGTTCGTGCGCGACTGGCTGGAGCAGGCCCAGGTGGGCGGCAAGCCCTGGGACAAGACGGCGCCGGCGCCGCGCCTGCCGCGCGAGGTGGTCGAGAAGACCGCCGCCAAGTACCGCGAGGCGCTGCAGCGCCTGGCCGGCTGAAGGCCGCCTCTTTCCCCTCCTACTGCGGCAGCATTTCCGGCTCTTCGTCTTCCAGCCGGGGCTCGCCGCGTTCGGCAGCGACGAAGCGCAGCAGCGGCTGGCCCTTGTCGCCACGCAGCTCCAGCGTGCGGCCTTCCTGCAGGTACGAAGTGACGACGGCCAATTGCTGCAGATAGGCCAACTCGCTGGCGCCGCCGTCCAGGCACAGGCGCAGCGACGAGCCCAGGCCGAAGAAGCGCAGGCGCCCGCCCTCCAGCGCGAAGCGGCCGGCAAAGCGGTTGCAGCCGCCCGAACCCGCCACGCGCGCCTCCTCGCGCTCCAGCACCAGATGGGCCGGGGCCGCCCCTTGCGCCGGCTCGCCCACGGGCGGGCCATCCACCAGCTCCACCAGGCGCCACCAGGTCTGGCGCAGCGGCACGGCGGCATCCAGCGTGGCCTGCAGTTGCGGCACGCGCGCCAGGATCACGTCCACGTGGCGGAACTGCGGGCTCAGCAGCACCGGGTGCACGCCCGGCGTGTCCAGCCACAGCCGGCCCTGCCAAGTAGTGGCGGCGCGCACCTCGTAGCGGCCGCCGGGGCGGATGTCGGCCTGGTGGTAGGGCAGGCGCAGCGCGTAGGGCGGCCCGCCCGCGTCGCCGATGCGCTGGCGTGCCAGCACCAGCGGCGGCTCCCCAACGCGCGTCACGTCCACCAGCGCGGCCTCGAAGGCCGCTTCGGGCGGCACGTACAGGCGCTCGCGCGAGATGGCCGTGCCGGTGATCAGCGCATCGGGCGGTGGCGGCGCGCTGGCGCAGCCGGCCAGCAGCAGCGCAGCCGCTGCCAGCGCCCCGGCAGCGCGGCGAACCATGGGGTCAGCTGAGCACCACGCTGGACAGGCGGCGGCGGTAGCTGGCCACCACCGGGTCCTCGGGTGGGATCTGGCCCTCGGCCACCTTGGGCTTGGGCGGCTCGATGATCTCCAGCACGGCCACGTAGGCCTTGCGCGCGGCGCCGTTCTCCCAGGCCTTGTCGCGCATCAGGATCTCCAGCAGCTCGTCCATGGCGTCCGTCCAGCGCTGCTGGGCGATCAGCCAGCGGGCGCGGGCAAAGCGCGCGTCGAAGTCGCGGCGGTTGGCCGCAATTTTTGCGTCAAATTCGGCCTCAGCGCCCGTCCCATAAGCGCCAGCAGCTACGAAATCAAGAGCATCCAACCAGACCTTCAGGGCGCCCAGGCGCTGCACGCCCTCGGCCTTGGCGATGACCGGGGCGAAGGCGACCTTGGCGTCGTCCTCGCGGCCCATCTGCAGCAGCAGGCGCACGTAGTCGAAGCGCGCCTCGTCGTTGGCCGGGTCGGTGGCCACGGCGTGCTGCAGTTGCTCCAGCGCGCCCTCGGTGTCGCCGCTCTCCAGGGCCTCGTGGGCGGCTTCTTCCTGCGCCTGGCCGGCCAGCTCTTCCAGGCTGGGCAGGTGCTTGTCCAGGAAGGCGCGCAGCTGGCCCTCGGGCTGGGCGCCCATGAAACCGTCCACCGGCTGGCCGTCCATCATCAGGATGCAGGTGGGAATGCTGCGGATGCCGAACATGGCGGCCAGTTGCTGCTGCTGGTCCGAATCGATCTTGACCAGCTTGAAGCGCCCGTCGTACTCGGTCTCCAGCTTCTCGAGCAAAGGCCCGAGCGTCTTGCACGGGCCGCACCAGGGCGCCCAGAAATCGACCAGCACGGGCACCTGCATCGACGCAGCGATGACTTCGGCTTCAAAATTTTCTACGGTGACATCCATCATGTTCTCGTGACCCTGTGAGTGGGCGCGCCGGGCGCGCGGGTGGGGTTGAGCAGCCGATTGTCTGGCATTGCACCGCCCCGCCTAAAATCGTGCGGTTTCAGCCCGGCGCGCGCTGTCAGCCTGCGCCTTTTCACGTCATGCAAACCATTCAGATCGGTGTGGTCATGGGTTCTTCCAGCGACTGGGAGACCATGCAGCACGCAGTGGCCATCCTCGAGCAGTTCGGCATTCGCCACGAGGCGCGCGTGGTCTCGGCCCACCGCATGCCCGACGACATGTTCGCCTACGCTGAAGCCGCGGCCGGCCGGGGCCTGAAGGCCATCATCGCCGGCGCCGGCGGCGCGGCCCACCTGCCGGGCATGATCGCCGCCAAGACCGTGGTGCCGGTGCTGGGCGTGCCGGTGGCCAGCCGGCATTTGCAGGGCGTGGACTCGCTGCACTCCATCGTGCAGATGCCCAAGGGCGTACCGGTGGCGACCTTCGCCATCGGCGCGGCCGGCGCGGCCAACGCGGCCCTGTTCGCCGTGGCGCTGCTGGCCAATGAGGACGCGGGCCTGCGCGATCGCCTCACGGCCTTCCGCGCCGAGCAGACGGCCGCCGCGCGGGCCATGCAGCTGCCGCCGGTGGCGCCATGAGCGGCGCTCCCATCCTGCCCGGCGCCACGCTGGGCGTGCTGGGCGGCGGGCAGCTGGGGCGCATGTTCGCCCACGCCGCCCAGGCCATGGGCTACGCCACCGCGGTGCTGGACGCCGACCCTGAAAGTCCCGCCGGCCTGGTCAGCCACCAGCACATCCGCACCGCCTACGACGACCCGCAGGGCCTGGCCACGCTGGCCGCCACTTGCGCGGCAGTGACCACCGAATTCGAGAACGTGCCCGCCGCCGCGCTGCAGACGCTGGCGCGCAGCCTGCCGGTGTCGCCAGCGGCCGCCGCCGTGGCCGTGGCCCAGGACCGGGCGGCGGAGAAGGCCCACTTCGTGCGCTGCGGCGTGCCCGTGGCGCCGCACGCCGTGATCGACGGCGAGGCGGCCCTGGCCGCCGTCGACGCCGGCAAGCTGCTGCCGGGCATCCTGAAGACCGCCCGGCTGGGCTACGACGGCAAGGGCCAGGTGCGCGTGGCCACGCCGGGCGAACTGGCCACCGCCTGGCAGCAGCTGGGCCGCGTGCCCTGCGTGTTGGAAAAGATGCTGCCGCTGGCGCAGGAATGCTCGGTCATCGTCGCCCGCGGCGCGGACGGCGCGATCGTCCACCTGCCGGTGCAGCGCAACCTACACCGGGGCGGCATCCTGGCCGTGACCGAGGTTTTTGAAGGAAATGTGCCTCCGCACCTTGCTGGACAAGCGCTGGCAGCTGCGAAATCCATAGCGCAAGGGCTGGACTACGTGGGCGTGCTGTGCGTCGAGTTCTTCGTGCTGGAAGGCGACGGCCTGGTCGTCAACGAAATGGCACCGCGCCCGCACAACAGCGGCCACTGGAGCCAGAACGGCGCCGACGTCTCGCAGTTCGAGCTGCAGGTGCGCTGCATGGCCGGCCTGCCGCTCACGCAGCCGCGCCAGCACAGCGCAAGCTGCATGCTGAACCTGCTGGGCGACCTGTGGCTGCGCGGCCCGGACGGCGCCGCCGTCACGCCGCCCTGGGACCAGGTGCTGCGCCTGCCCGGCTGCCACCTGCACCTGTACGGCAAGGCCAGCCCGAAGCCCGGGCGCAAGATGGGCCACCTGAACGTCACCGCCGCCAGCCCGGAGGCCGCCCGCGCCACGGCGCTGCAGGCGGCGGCGCTGCTGGGCATCGCGCCCTTTTAAACCGGCCCGCCCATCGTGATCCTGGACGCTGCCGACCCCACCGCCCCGCAGGCTGCCGCGCAGGCCCTGGCCCGGGGCGAGCTGCTGGGCCTGCCCACCGAGACCGTGTACGGCCTGGCCGCCGATGCCGACAACGCCGAGGCCGTGGCGCGCATCTTCGCCGCCAAGGGCCGCCCGGCCGATCACCCGCTGATCGTGCACGTGGCCGGCAGCGCCGCCGTGCCGCACTACGCCCGCGAGGTGCCGCTGTTCGCTCAAGCGCTGATCGACGCCTTCTGGCCCGGCCCGCTCACCCTGATCCTGCCGCGCCTGCCCGCACGCGCAGCGGCCGCGGCCGGCGGCCAGGCCAGCGTGGGCCTGCGCTGCCCGGCGCACCCGGCGGCGCAGGCCGTGCTGGCCGCCTGCGCCCAGCTGCCCGCGCCCATCCACGGCCTGGCCGCGCCCAGCGCCAACCGTTTTGGCCGTGTCAGCCCCACCACCGCTGCCCACGTGGCCGATGAGTTCGGCGCCGGGCTGCTGGTGCTGGATGGCGGACCCTGCGAAGTGGGCATCGAATCAACCATCGTGGACTGCACCCGCGGCGTGCCCGTGCTGCTGCGCCCGGGCCGCATCTCGCGCGACGCCATCGAGCGCGCCTGCGGCCTGCATCCGCTATCGAAAGATGAGCTGCCAGCGCATACCCCACGGGCCTCAGGCACGCTTTTGGCACATTACGCCCCGAGCGCCCCGGTGCGCCTGATGGACGCGCGCCAGCTGCAGGCCGGCCTGGACGTGCTGGGCGCGGACGCCGCCCACCTGGCCGTCTACGCCCGCGCCCCGCTGCGCACGCCCTCGCGCCGCGTGCTGCTGCGCCCGATGCCGCAGGACGCGGCCCTGGCCGCGCGCGAGCTGTTCGCCGCGCTGCGCGGCTTCGACGACGCCGGCGTGCGCCTGATCTGGGTGGAAACGCCCCCCGACACCCCCGAATGGGAAGGGGTGCGCGACCGCCTCGCCCGCGCGGCTGCGGCCGCCCCTTAAACTCTGTTCCACTTTTTTTCGGAGAAAACTCCATGGCAGCACATTGGATGCGTCGCACCCTGCTGGCAGCGGCCTGCGCTTCGGCGGCCCTGCTGGCGGCCTGCGGCTCCAGTTCCACCGAGTCGGCGCTCACGCCCGAGCGCCTGATTTCCTTTGGCGACGGCCTGGCCGACGTGGGCCAGACCGGCTCGCGCTACACCGTCAATGACGGCAGCGTGAACAACTGGACGCTGCAGGTGGCCGAGCACTACGAGCGCACGCTGACGCCCGCGGCCAGCGGCGGGCTGGCCTATGCGCAGGGCAATGCCCGCGTCGCGGCCACGCCGGACGCGGCCGGCAACGCCGCCACGCCCACGGTGACGCAGCAGATCGACCAGTTCCTGGCCACGCACCGCTTCGGCGACAAGGACCTGGTGCTGCTGAGCGCCGGGGTGTCCGACATCGTCGCCGGCATGGCCGCCGTGCGCGCCGGCACGCAGACCGAGGAACAGTACGTGGCCAATGCCCGCCAGGCCGGCCTGGACCTGGCCGCGCAGGCGCACCGCCTGGTCGACTCGGGCGCCAAGTACGTGCTGATGACCGGCAGCTACGACCTGAGCCGCTCGCCCTGGGCCAAGGCCATCGGCCAGGAAGACCTGATCGGCCGCGCCAGCCGCGCCTTCAATCAGGCGCTGCTGGTGGCCATCGAGGACATGGGCAAGAACGTCCTGTACATCGACGCGGCCTACTACGTGAACGTGTTCGAGGGCTCGCCCGGCTCCTACGGTTTCGAAGACAGCGAACGGCCCGTGTGCACCTCGGTGGACCCGGGGCCGGGCATCGGCATCGGCGCGGGCGAGGTCAACTCGGCCCTGTGCACCTCCAGCACCCTGCTCGCGGGCGCCAACGTCGATCGCTACGTCTTCGCCGACAAGGTCTACCTGGCACCGTCCGCGCAGCGCCAGCTGGGCAACTACGCCTACGACCGCGTGCGCCAGCGTTGGTAAGCCCAGGCCCGCAAGGGCCGCGCTGACTGACCCCAAAAAAAGAGGCCGGCCCCGCAAGGGAGCCGGCCTTTCAAGCCTTGGAGTAATGAAAAAACCGGTCAGAAGCGCCAGCCCACCCCGATCGCCACCACGTTGGGGTTCAGGCGCATGTCGATGCTCTGGCCGCTGGACAGGTGCGCGGTGGTCTTCAGGAAGCTCTTGTAGTACGCCACGTCCAGGAACATGCGCTCGCTGAAGTTCCACACGAAGCCCACCTGGGGCGTCAGGCCGAACTTGTTGTCGATGCTCGCCGTGGTCGGGTTGGCGGGCGTGCCGCCCGTCACTCCCGTCAGCGCCGCCGTGCTGCGGTTCTTGAAGAACTTGCTGTAGGTCACGCCCAGGCCCACATAGGGGCGGAAGGCGGCGGTCGGCTCGCCGAAGCGGTACTGCGCAAACAGCGTGGCGGGCACCACCTTGGTCTGGCCCAGCTTGCCTACGCCGTCGATGGCGCCGTCGCCATAGAACGAGTGCTTGAAGGGCAGGCCCAGGGGCAGGTCCAGCGCCCAGTGGTCGGTCAGCATGTAGTTGATGCCGCCGGTCAGGGCGTTGGCGCTGCCCACGTCTACCTTGGTACCGGGAAAGCTGGGCTCGGAAAGGTCGCCGCTTTGGGTCTGCGGCATGATGCGCGTGGCACCCACGCGCACGCTCCAGGTGCCGGCCACCTGGGCCTGGACGGTGCCGAAAGCCGCCAGCAGGGCCAGCGCGCAGCCGGCCTGCAGAAGTTGCTTGGTCATAAAAAGTTTGCCTTGCTTGGAGGGTCAGGTCAGAGCATCACAGCCAGCCGGCCTGTGACAGCGAGCGCGAAACGAGCTGGCCCATGAGCTGGTGCGCATACGGCGTGGGGTGGAAGGAGTCGGAGAAGGCATAGTGCTCCCACCAGCCCGGCCCGGTGGCGCCGGCCGGCGGGTTGGCCGACAGGGCAGCCGCCGTGCAGGTCGGGAAGGTGTAGGTGGGCAGGCCGCTGCCGTCCACACCGGTGATCGGGCACGCGGGCGTGGTCACGTTGTCGTAGGAGTACTGCGCGGGGTGCTCGGACTGGTCCTTGAAGGAGGCATAAAAGTCCACCACGGCCACGCGCTTGTCGCCGGCGAACTGCTCGGCCAGCTTGGCGTTGAAGGCCTGCACCCAGCCGTCGAACAGCTTCTCGGCCTGGGCCGCGGCAGGCTGGCCATTGGCCTGGGCGACGGAGGCCAGCACCATGCGGAACTTGGGCGTCAGCGTCACGCCGGGCATGTTCAGCACGGCCACGCGCGGCGCACCCTTGTCCAGTGCCTGGGCCTTGATGGCGCCGGCAAAGCGCACGGCCAGCGCCTGCATGTAGGCCCCGCCCGCCTGCGCCAGGCCCGCGGCGCCGCCGGCCAGCAGCTGCTGCACGGTGGCCGCGTCCAGCACCGTGCCCAGCAGCACCGCGTAGGCGGCTCCGCCATCCCTGGGCGCACCCAGGTAGGCGCCGATCAGGTCCGCGGCATCGTTGCCGCCACCGTCGACCAGCACCAGGTCGCCAGCGCCGTAGCCGGCCGCACCCATGTCGGCCAGCTGGCGCGTGATGGACTGCGGCGCATTGGGCGACTTGAAGTAGTTGATGGCACCGCCACCCACGGCGTAGTTGGTGCAGCTGGCGCGGGTGTTGACGGCGCCACTGGTCAGGTCGTAGTGCGGGCACAGCGTCTGGCCGTAGCTGGTGGCCACGCGCTCGGGCCAGATGGGCGTGGAGCCCGCGCCCGTGGCCGCGGTGCCCTGCACGGTGAACTTGATGCCAAAGGTGCCGCTGTCGGCCAGGCTGTCGCCCGCCACCTTGACGGACGTTACCTGCGCGACAGGCGTGGTGTCGGCACCGCCGCCGCCACAGGCGACCAGCAAAGTAGCGGCAGCGGCAGCGGCCGCCCAGTGCATGCGAAATTTCATCAGATGCTCCTGTGAGGAAGTTTGTTTTTGCAAAATAGCACGAACGTTCGTTTATTTCACCAAATAATACTGCCCCGCGGCAACCCTCAGGAGCGGGAAAACACCAAAAACGGCCGCTTGCCGCCTTATTTTTCCGTGTCGCGCCGCGCCCAGTCCACCAGCGCGTCCAGCGCCGGACGCGCCGCCGGAGCGTTCGGGTGGTTGACGATGGCCACCAGCACATGGCGCCGCCCGCTGGCGCCCAGCACATAGCCGGCGATGGCCGTCACGTCGCGCAGCGTGCCGGTCTTCAGGTGCGCCGTGCCCGAGGCCTGGCCTGGACGCCGGCGCAGCGTGCCGTCCACGCCCATGATGGGCATGGAGGACACGAACTCGGGCATGACCGGCGAGGCCCAGGCCAGTCGCAGCATGCGCGCCAGTGCCCGGGCGCTGATACGCCCCTCGCGGCTCAGCCCGGCGCCGTTGTCCACCACCAGCGTGCCGGGCAGGCCCACACGCTCGTCCCACCAGCGGCCCAGCACGTCGCGCGCGGCCTGCGGGCTACCCTGGCCGGTGCGCTGCAGCGCCAGCGTCAGGAACAGCTGCTGCGTCATCACGTTGTTGCTGTACTTGTTGATGTCGCGCACGACCTCGGCCAGCGCCGGCGAGCTGGTGGAGAACGCCGGCGCCAAGCCCGCCGGCACCCGCCCGTCTCGCACCTGGCCCGTGAGCTTGCCGCCCAGCTCGCGCCACATGCCTTCGATGGCGCGGGCGGCATAGCCCTGCGGGTCGGCAGGCGCCACGCTCCACTGGCGTTCGCCGCAGGCCGCCGGGTAGCTGCCCGCCAGGGCCACGCGGGTGGCCTGGGTGAAGTCGGCGCGCAGCCCGGCGCGCCAGTCGCCGCAGGCCGTGCCGGCCGGTGCCAGCGGCACGCTGTCCGGCAGCTCCAGCTGCGCCAGCGGCGGCTCGTGGCTCACGCGGGCCACGCCGGCGGCCTCATCCGGTACGAAGCCGAGGGTCAGCGACTTGAAGTTCAGCAGCAGCGCGTCGGGCGCCACGTTGTAGGGCCGCCAGGGCTCGCCGTCGAACAGCGCCGCGTCGTGCGCCGGCACGGCGAAGGCGCTGCGGTCCAGCACGATGTCGCCCACGATCACCGAGATGCCCTGCGCCCGCAGGCGGCGCATCAGCAGCCACAGCCGCTCGACCACCAGCCGGGGGTCGCCCTGGCCCTTGATGTAGACGTTGCCGCGCAGGCTGCCGCCCTGGGGCTGGGCGTCCAGGTACACCGGCGTTTCCCAGGTGAAGGCTGGGCCCAGCATCTCCAGCGCCGCATAGGTGGTGACCAGCTTCATGACCGACGCCGGGTTGGCCGGCACGTCGCCCTGCAGGGACAGGCGCGGCTTGGCGCCCTCCACGTCGATGACCACGGCAGCCAGTGCCTCGCGTGGCACCTTGGCGCGCTGCAGCGCGGCCTCCACCGCCGCGGGCAACGGCTGGGCCGCAGGCTGCGCCTCGCGGGCGCCCAGGGCCGGGGTCAGGAAGGCGGCCGCGCAGGCCACAAGGCAGAGAGACCGGCGCGCGGACAGGAAACGGGACACGTGCATACGCACAAAGTCTAGAGCCCCCGCAGCGCGCACGCCGACACGCCCGCCGATAATCGCAGTGCCATGAATCTGCTTGCCTTCGATACCAGCACCGACATCCTGTCCCTTGCCGTGCAGCACGGCAGCCAGGTGCTGGAGCACGAGGCGCCCGGGGGGGCGCAGGCCTCCACCACGCTGATCACGGCCATCCGCACGCTGCTGCTGCAGGCCGGGTTGTCCTTCGACACGCTGGACGCCGTGGTCTTCGGCCGCGGGCCTGGCTCGTTCACAGGGCTGCGCACCGCCTGCTCCGTGGCCCAGGGCCTGGCCTACGGAGCGCGCGGCGGCCGGGGCGTCCCGGTGCTGCCGGTGGACACGCTGTTGGCCGTGGCCGAGCAGGCTCGGGCCGAGCACGGCTGCACACGCGTGCTGGCCACGCTGGATGCCCGCATGGACGAGGTGTATTGGGCACCCTGCGAATGGCTGGGCGACGCCCTGTCCGGCCACTGGTCGTACCCGCCGGACTTCGGCCTGTCCGCGCCCCAGGCCATCGCCGTGCCCGAGGGCTTCGTGGTGGCCGGCAACGCCCGGGCCGCCTATGGCGAACGCCTGGCGCCTGACGCGCCGCACCTGCCGGCACGCCCCACCGGTGCGGCCCTGCTACGCCTGGCGCCCGCGCTGCTGGCTGAAGGTGCGGACGTAGCGGCCGACGCCGCCCTGCCGCGCTATATACGCGACAAGGTGGCCCAAACCACCGCCGAGCGCGAGGCCGCGCGCCGCGCCGCAGCCAGGCCATGAGCGCTCTCGCCCCCACTGGCGCCACTGCGCCCATCCAGGCCCACCTGGAGCCGCTCACCCCCGCGCGGCTGGATCTGCTGATGGCCGTGGAGACCAGCGCCTACACCCACCCCTGGACACGCGGCAACTTCATCGACGCCATGGCCGCCGGCTACCAATGCCAGCTGCTCATGGCGCAGGACGAACTGCTGGGCTACTTCATCGCCATGCGCGGCGTGGACGAGGCGCACCTGCTCAACATCACCGTCGCCCCCCGCCACCAGCGCCAGGGCTGGGCCCATCTGCTGCTGGATGCGCTGGCCCTGTGGGCGCGCGCCCAGGGCGCGCAGTGGCTGTGGCTGGAGGTGCGCGCCAGCAACCTGCGTGCGCAGCAGATCTACCACCGCCACGGCTACTGCCGCGTGGGTGAGCGCAAGCACTACTACCCGGCCGAGAACGGCCAGCGCGAGGACGCGATCGTCATGAGCCTGCCGCTATGAGCGCCACGCCGGGCCGCCCCAAGCAAGCTCGCACTGCAGTTCGAAGCACGGAGGTTATCCAATGACCCTGCACCTGGACAAACGCCAACGCGCCATGCTGCAGGAGATGGGCATCACCCTGTTCACCGCGCCTGCACCTGCTCGCACACCGCCACCCGCGCCGGTGCCGGCTCCGGTGGCCGCGCCCGCCTCCCCGGTAACTGCGCCCCGCCCCGCACCCCCGCCTGCACCGGCGCCGGAGGCCTTGGCGCCCGCACCGGCCTCCGCAGCGCTCCCAAGCGACGCCGCCGTGCTGCTGGCCCCGCCCGTCGCTCCCTACGCACAGGGCGGCGAGGGCGCCACGCCCGGCAGCGGCTGGCTGGTGGTCCTGGAGTGCGCCGACGCCGCCGACCCGCTGTCTGGCGACGCCGGCCGCCTGCTGGACAACATGCTGCGCGCCATGCGCCTGCACCACCAGCCCGGCACGCAGCTGGCCGCCCTGGTGCGCGCACCGGCCGCGGGCGACAAGTCCGCCGCCACCCTGGCCGAGACTCTGGCCGCGCTGCGCCCGCCCATGGTGCTGCTCCTGGGCCTGGGGGCGGCGCGCGCCGTGCTGGGCAGCCCCGAGCCGCTGGCCCGGCTGCGCGCCGGCACGCACCGGCTGGCGGACGGCACGCCTGCCGTGGTCAGCTACGACCCGGCCTACCTGTTGCGCGCCCCGCAGGCCAAGGCGGCCGCCTGGGCCGACCTTTGCGGCGCCCTGGCGCTGGCGCGGCACACGCCGCGGTGACGGACTTTCTGCAGCCCGCGCGATACCTGTGCCGATGCCATAATTTCAAGCTCGCCGCACCCGCGGCAGATACGCCCATCACCCAGGAGACAGACGCCATGGAAGGCTACCCGAGTCGGTAGCTTTCACCCTCCCGCACTGCCGCCGGCCTGCAGGGGGTTGAAAGCACCCCACCCCATCCCCCGCAAACGCCAAGAACACCAAGGAGTGCGAGCCATGCTCAACATCTTTTCGCTCGCCAACGGCCGGCTGGTCCAGGAAGAAATCGAGTCGCTGGAGGAGCTCAAGCGCTTCCAGCCCATCTGGGTGGACCTGCAGTCGCCCACGCTGGAAGAAAAGCGCTGGATCAAGCAGCACTACGGCCTGTCCATCCCTGAGGACGTGATGGACGAGGACATCGAAGAGTCCGCCCGTTTCTACGAAGAAGACAACGGCGAGCTGCATCTTCGCAGCGATTTCCTGGTCGATGACGACGACGAGCCACGCAGCGTGCGCGTGGCCTTCATCCTGAACCAGCACAACACCGAGCTCAAAAGCTGCGGCGTACTCTTTTCCATCCACGCGGAAGACATTCCCGTCTTTCGCCTGCTGCGCATGCGCGCGCGGCGCGCCCCTGGCCTGATCGAGGACGCCAAGGAGGTGCTGCTGGCGCTGTTCGACACCGACGTCGAATACTCCGCCGACACGCTGGAGGGCATCTACGACGACCTGAAAACCGTCAGCGTGCGGGTGCTCGATGGCAACGTGACCGACGACTACGCGCAGAGCGTGCTGGCCGACATCGCCTGGCAGGAAGACCTGAACGGCCGCATCCGTCGCAACATGCTGGACACCCGCCGCGCCGTCAGCTTCATGATGCGCAGCAAGATGCTGGGGGCCGAGCAGTTCGAGGATGCGCGCCAAATCCTGCGCGACATCGAGTCACTGGACAGCCACACGCAGTTCCTGTTCGACAAGATCAACTTCCTGATGGACGCGCTGGTCGGCTTCCTGAACATCAACCAGAACAAGATCATCAAGATCTTCTCGGTGGCCAGCGTGGCCCTGCTGCCGCCGACCCTGATCGCCAGCGTCTACGGCATGAACTTCCGCATCATGCCGGAGCTGGAGTGGCAGTACGGCTATGCCTACGTCATCGCGCTGATGATCGCCAGCGCCGTAGGGCCCATGCTGTATTTCCGCAAGCGCGGCTGGTTGAAGTAGGGGCATCCCCCTGAGCCGCTGCGCGGCTCGCCGCCTCTCTGGCGCGTGCTTCGCACGCTGGGAAGGGGGACGACGCCACTGGACCGGCGAAGCCGGATCCACGGCGTCCGCTGGCTTGGCGCGCGCTCCTCTTATTGGGGTCAGGTTCCAATTTACGCCAACTTTTGCTATCAAAAAAATAGCTGTTAGCGCTTGGTGGAAGGGCGCTAGCAGCTGATTTGGCTTTGAAATCCCGGCGTATGCCGGATACGCCGAGTTGCCTGCGGCTTAGAACGGGATGTCGTCATCCATGTCGTCGAAGCCCGAGGCCGCGCGCGGGGGCGGGGCCATGGGCGCCGGGGCCGGGCGGGCCGCTGGCGCCGGAGCGCGCTGCGGCGGGGCGGCGCGGCGCGGGGCCTCGTAGCCGCCGCCCGCATCGCCGCCACCACCGAAGCTGTCGTCATAGCCGCCGCCACCGCCCTGGCCGCCCATTCCCTGGCGGCTGCCCAGCATCTGCATGGTATCGGCGCGGATTTCGGTGGTGTAGCGCTCTTGGCCGCTCTGGTCGGTCCACTTGCGCGTGCGCAGGCTGCCTTCCACATAAACCTGCGAGCCCTTCTTCAGGTATTGGCCCACGATCTCGGCCAGGCGGCCGTTGAAAACCACGCTGTGCCACTCGGTGGCTTCCTTGTTCTCGCCCGTGTTCTTGTCGCGCCAGCGGTCGGTGGTGGCGATGCGCACGTTGGCCACCTGGTCGCCGCTGGGGAAGGTGCGCATCTCCGGGTCACGGCCCAGGTTGCCCACGAGGATGACTTTGTTGACGGATGCCATGAGAAATTTCCTGTTGAGTTGATGACAGCCCGAATGACGAAGAGAAGGTTCGGGCCAGATAAGCGAAAAAGTGGCTTCTCAAACCACCGGTGCGCAGCATAGCCGCCTGACGACGCGAATGTGCAAACGCACCCCTGAAAATGAGGGCCAGCGGGGCCTTTGCAAGCCGCTGCGTACTGCTTCAGTGCGCGCCGCGGCCCACCGGCTTGAGCGGCCAGGTGACGGCCAGCCACAGCGCCGTCAGCAGCGCCGTGGCGGCGAACAGGCCCGTGGCGCCGGCCCATTTGGCCAGTGCGCCGCCCAGGGCGCCGCCGGCGAACAGTCCCAGGGACTGCAGCGTGTTGTAGGCGCCCAGGGCGGCGCCGCGCAGGTTGGCCGGCGCCATGCGCGAGACCAGACTGGGCTGGGTCGCCTCCAGGGCGTTGAAGCCGCAGAAAAATACGAAGAGCAGCCCACCCAGCACCCACAGCGTGGGCTGCGCGCCGCCGGCCGATAGCAGCGCCAGCGCCAGTTGCACCGCCAGCACCAGGGCGATGGCGGTCAGCAGCGCCGCGCGCAGGCGCCCGCGCCGCTCCATGGCGAACAGTCCGCCCATGGCGACGAAGGACAGGACCACCGCCGGCAGGTAGATCTGCCAGTGCGCGGCTTTGGGCAGCCCCGCCTGCAGCAGCATGGCCGGCACGGCCACCCACATGGCCATCTGCACCGTGTGCAGCACGAACACGCCGGCGTTCAGGCGCAGCAGATCGGCGTGGTGCCAGACCTCGGCCAGCCGGCCGCGCGGCACGTCCTGGTGCAGCGCGGGCTCGGGCGGCACCACCCACAGCACCACGGCGATGCCGGCCAGCGCCAGCGCGCAGGTCAGCCCGAACAGCCCGGCCAGGCCCACGCGGGCGGCCAGCGGCGGCGCGGCCACCAGGGCGATGGCGAACATCAGCCCGATGCTGGCGCCCACCAGGGCCATGGCCTTGGTGCGCACGGCGTCGCGCGTCTGGTCGGCCAGCAGCGCCGTCACGGCCGCGGACACGGCGCCCGCGCCCTGCAGCGCGCGACCCACCAGCAGGCCGGTGAGGGTGTCGGCCAGCGCGGCGATCAGGCTGCCGGCGGCAAACACCAGCAGGCCGGCCACGATGACGCGCTTGCGCCCCAGCCGGTCGGAGGCCATGCCCACCGGCAACTGCAAAAAGGCCTGCGTCAGCCCATAGATGCCCATGGCCAGGCCGACCAGGGCCGGATCGTCGCCGCCAGGGTACTTGCGCGCCTCCAGCGCGAACACCGGCAGCACCAGGAACAGGCCCAGCATGCGCAGCGCGAAGATCAGCGCCAGGCTGATGCTGGCGCGGCGCTCGTCGCGCGTCATGGCGGTGGAAGGGCTGGGGCTATCGTTGCGTGGCACGAGCGGTGGTCGGGGGCAATATGAATGAAATCGGGCTCAAAGCGGCGCTAGGCAAGCGCTGGCAGCTATTGTTTTTGCAGCTTACAGGCCCAGCATCAGCTTCAGGTTCTGCACCGCGGCGCCGCTGGCACCCTTGCCCAGGTTGTCCAGGCGCGCCACCAGCAGGGCGTGGCGGTGGCCCTCGTTGGGGAAGACGCGCAGCTCCAGCTGGTTGGTGTCGTTCAGCGCCGTGGGCTCCAGCTTGCCGTCCTCGGTGGGCGGCAGCACCTTGACCCACTGCTCAGGCGTGTTGCTTTTCGCGTAATGCGCGGCCAGGGCGTCATGCAGATCGGAGGCTTTGGGCTTGCCCGGCAGCAGGTCCAGATGCAGGGGCAGCTGCACCAGCATGCCCTGGCGGAAGTTGCCCACCGAGGGCACGAAGATCGGACGGCGCTGCATGCCGGTGTACTTCAGGATCTCGGGCAGGTGCTTATGCGACAGGCCCAGTGCGTACAGCTCATAAGGGGCGGCGCTGCCGGCCTCGTAGGCCTCGATCATGGTGCGGCCGCCGCCGGAGTAGCCGCTCACCGACGGCAGCGACACCGGGTGGTCGGGCGGCAACAGGCCGGCATCGACCAGCGGGCGCAGCAGCGCAATGGCGCCGGTGGCATAGCAGCCGGGGTTGGACACGCGGGTGGCACTGCGCACCGCATCGGCCTGGCCGGCGCACAGCTCGGGAAAGCCGAACACCCAGCCCGGGGCTGTGCGGTGGGCGGTGGAGGCGTCGATGATCTTGATGGCGCGGCCGGTCTCGGCCTGCAGCGCATCGGCCATGGCGGCGCTCTCGCGGGCGGCGTCGTCGTGCAGGCACAGCACGACCATGTCCACGCCGGCGACCAGCTCGCGCTTGGCGGCCGGGTCCTTGCGCAGCTCGGGCGCGATGCTGACCAGCTCCACCTGCGGCATGGACTGCAGGCGCTCACGGATCTGCAGGCCGGTGGTGCCTGCCTCGCCATCGATGAAGACCTTGTGGACCTGGTGAACCTGTGACATGGGGCCGTTCTCCTGCCCGGCCACGGCGAAAAGCACGGCCGGCTGTCAAGTTGCGTTAAGACAATGGTGCGTCGCAGCATGATACAGTCGCCGGCTGCCTGTCCCGAGTCTGCGGTCCGACTGCCTCTGGTTGTTGTCGTCTTCTCATGCCGCGTGTCGCGCACGGGTACCTCAACCCACCCTTCCCCTGAGAGAGACCTCACTCATGAAGATTCACGAATACCAAGGCAAGGAAATCTTGCGCAGCTTCGGCGTGCCCGTTCCCCGGGGCATTCCTGCTTTCACGGTGCAAGAAGCCGTGGAAGCCGCACAAAAGCTCGGCGGCCCCGTGTGGGTCGTGAAGGCCCAGATCCACGCGGGTGGCCGCGGCAAGGGTGGCGGCGTGAAGGTCGCCAAGACCATTGACGACGTGAAGGCCCGCGCCAGCGACATCCTGGGCATGCAGCTGGTCACGCACCAGACCGGCCCCGAAGGCCAGAAGGTGCGCCGCCTGTACATCGAGGACGGCGCCGACATCCAGAAGGAGTACTACCTGTCCGTCGTGACCGACCGCGGCACGCAGAAGGTGGCCTTCATCGCCTCCAGCGAAGGCGGCATGGACATCGAGGAAGTGGCCCACTCCACGCCCGAGAAGATCATCACCGTATTCGTCGACCCCCTGAAGGGCCTGACGCAAGAACAAGGTGAAGAGCTGGCAAAGGGCGTCGGCATGCCCGACGACTCCAAGGCCCAGTTCATCGACGTCTGCCAGAAGCTCTACAAGTGCTACATGGAGACGGATGCTTCGCTGGTCGAGATCAACCCCCTGAACCGCGACAGCAAGGGCAACATCATTGCCCTGGACGCCAAGTTCAACTTCGACTCCAACGCCCTGTTCCGCCACCCCGACATCGTCGCCCTGCGCGACCTGGACGAGGAAGACCCGGCCGAGGTGGAGGCTTCCAAGTTCGACCTGGCCTACATCAGCCTGGACGGCAACATCGGCTGCCTGGTCAACGGCGCCGGCCTGGCCATGGCGACCATGGACACCATCAAGCTGTTCGGCGGCGAGCCGGCCAACTTCCTGGACGTGGGCGGCGGCGCCACCCCCGAGAAGGTCACCGAAGCCTTCAAGATCATGCTCAAGAACCCCAAGGTCAAGGGCATTCTGGTCAACATCTTCGGCGGCATCATGAAGTGCGACACCATCGCCACCGGCGTGATCACCGCCTGCAAGGCCGTGAACCTGCAGGTGCCGCTGGTCGTGCGCATGAAGGGCACGAACGAAGAGCTGGGCAAGAAGATGCTGGCCGAATCCGGCCTGCCCATCATCAGCGCCGACACGATGGCCGAAGCCGCCACGAAGATCGTCGAAGCCGTCAAGTAAGCCACACGCCCGGAGAAAACCACCCATGTCGATCTACATCAACAAGGACACGCGCGTCATTACCCAGGGCATCACGGGCAAGACGGGCCAGTTCCACACCGAAAAGTGCATCGAGTACGCCAACGGCAAGAACTGCTTTGTCGCCGGCGTGAACCCGAAGAAGGCCGGCGAGAAGATCTTTGACGTGCCGATCTACGCATCCGTCAAGGAAGCCGCCCAGGAAACCGGCGCTACCGTCAGCGTGATCTACGTGCCGCCGGCAGGCGCCGCGGCCGCCATCCTGGAGGCCGTCGAGGCCGACCTGGACCTGGCGATCTGCATCACCGAAGGCATCCCCGTGCGCGACATGCTGGAAGTGCGCAACAAGATGCTGGCCAAGGAAGCCGCCGGTGGCAAGAAGACGCTGCTGCTGGGCCCCAACTGCCCCGGCCTGATCACGCCGGACGAGATCAAGATCGGCATCATGCCCGGCCACATCCACATGAAGGGCCGCGTGGGCGTCGTTTCACGCTCCGGCACGCTGACCTATGAAGCCGTGGCGCAGCTGACCGAGCTGGGCATCGGCCAGTCGTCGGCGGTGGGCATCGGCGGCGACCCGATCAACGGCCTGAAGCACATCGACGTCATGAAGGCCTTCAACGACGACCCCGACACCGACGCCGTGATCATGATCGGCGAGATCGGCGGCCCGGACGAGGCCGAAGCAGCCCGCTGGTGCAAGGACCACATGAAGAAGCCCATCGTCGGCTTCATCGCCGGCGTCACCGCCCCTCCCGGCAAGCGCATGGGCCACGCCGGCGCGCTGATCTCCGGCGGCGCCGACACGGCCGACGCCAAACTGGCCATCATGGAAGAGTGCGGCTTCAAGGTCACGCGCAACCCGTCGGAGATGGGCCGCATCCTCAAGGGTCTGCTGTAAACCAGGGCCCTCACGTGGCTTGGCGTGACGCTCCCCCAATATGCATCGCGCCATGTCAGAACAAAAAAGCCAGCGGCCCCGCTGGCTTTTTTTCTGCCTGCTGAACGCCCGGATACTGCAGACACAAATGCACGCACCGCGTGACAAAAATGACGCATCTTCATGGCGAGCAGTGTGTAGCCATGAAGTAACATAACGCAACAAATCCAAGACGCCGAGTCTTCCTCCGCGCTTCCTTCCTGACCATGCCGAGCTACGAGTTCTACGCACTGACCGACACCGGTCGCGTACGCACCAACAACGAGGACGCGGTGGCCATCCACGAGGCTGCCGGCCTGGTGCTTCTGGCCGACGGCATGGGCGGTTACAACGCCGGCGAAGTGGCCGCCGCCATGGCCATCGATCAGGTGGGCGCCGAGCTGGCCCGCTGGCTGGAGGCCCCTGAAGCCCAGGGCGCCAGCTCCGCCGAGGTGTGCGAGCGGCTGGATTCCTGCGTGGAGCAGGCCAACCACGCCATCCTGGGCGCCTCCCTGTCCAACCCGCAATACGAAGGCATGGGCACCACGTTGGTGGCAGGCATCTTCAGAGGCAGCCAGCTGGTGCTGGGCCACATCGGCGATTCGCGCTGCTACCGGCTGCGCGCAGGCAATCTGGAGCAGCTGACGCGCGATCATTCTTGGCTGCAGGAGCAGATCGACGCCGGCCTGCTCACCCCCGAGCAGGCCGCACGCACCGGCATGCGCAACCTGGTCACCCGCGCCCTGGGCGTGGAGCCCGTGGCGCCGCTGGAAGTGAATGAATTTGCCGTGGAGCCGGGCGACCTGTACCTGCTGTGCTCCGACGGCCTGACCGATCTGATACCCGACGACGAGTTGGCCCACCTGGCCCGTCAACCCCTGCCCCTGGCCGAGAAGGCGCGCCGCATGGTCGCCCTGGCCAACGCCCTGGGCGGGCGCGACAACATCAGCGTGGTGCTGGCCCAGGCCAGCGGCCCGGGGCCGGCCGCCGACATGCGGCGCGGCGGCATCGTCGCCCGCCTGTTACGCGGCCATCCGTAACTTTAGCGAACTTTTATACACAAATTGCGCCCGGAAATTGCTTAGACCCACGGTCGGTCCAGAGCAACGAACTAAACGCCTTTTCAAGCCTACGCGCCCGCCCGCCGCACTCCAAGGAACAACAAGCATGCCCCGAATGGTCGTAACGATTGACGGAGTCGTCATCAAGGAAGTCCCTCTCACCAAGGAACGCACCAGCATAGGCCGCCGCCCCTACAACGACATCGTCATAGACCACCTGGCCGTCAGCGGCGAGCACGCGGTGATCCTGTTGTCCGCCGGCGGCAGCGCCGACGTGGAGGACATGGGCAGCACCAACGGCACTTTCGTCAACGGCCAAGCCATCAAGCGTCACGCCCTGCGCAGCGGTGACACGGTGGAGGTGGGCAAGTACAAGCTGCGCTACCTGGCCGACGAGGCCGCGCCGGACTACGAAAAGACCGTCTTCCTGAAGCCCGGCATGCTGCCGCCCGCCGCGCCGGCCCCCGCTCCTATCGCTGTCCCCTTGAGCGCCTCGGTGCGCGTCATCTCTGGCCCCGCTGCGGGGCGCGAGGTGGCGCTGACCAAAGTGGTCACCACCATTGGCAAGCCCGGGGTGGCGGTAGCGTCTATCACCAAGCGCCACCACGGCTATGTGCTGGCGCATGTGGAGGGTGGGGACATGCCGCTACTGAACGGGGCGGGAGTCAGTGGCGAGCCGGTGCCATTGAAGACGGGGGACCGGATTGCGCTGGCGGGGACGGAGATGGAGTTCGTGCTGGGGTGAGGCGCGGGCAGACGAGTCGGCTAGCGCTTCTGTATTGATAGCTGGCAGCGATTAATGGGCAAGGGTTGAAGCCGCTTTTTACTGAAACTCCAGCGTCGCCGGACAGAAGCTCTACGACACTCTGCAAGCACCCGGGCGACAACATTTTCTAACAAACTCCTGCGGCCTTCCCGCCGGCCATGGCATGGAAGCTGCTTGAAACAGTGCAACCCACGGGGCTTCTTCGTGGGGAATCTCAATACCCATCCGAGGAGGATTTATGAAGCGTACCCTGCAACAAGGTTTTACCCTGATCGAACTGATGATCGTGGTGGCGATTATCGGTATTTTGGCTGCTGTGGCTCTGCCGGCTTATCAAGACTACACTATCCGCGCTCGCATTTCTGAAGGCCTGAGCTTGGCCACTGCCGCAAAGACGGCAGTAGCCGAATCCTTTGCAAACGTGGCGACGGGCAAAATTATTGCTTATGGCGGCAACGGCGCGCAAACTCCGCCCGGCGCTAATGAAGCCACTTATGGTTATGAATACACTTCGGGCACCAACGTTTCTGATATTAAAATCGCCGCAATCGCTAACGTGACAGCCCCTGCCGCAGGTGAAGGCATGGTTACTGTAGTTTACACTGCAACCGGTGCTCCTGGTGCTGCTTTGATTAAGGCTGTGGCTGGCGGAAATGAAATTTACATGACACCCGGTTCCGGAACGGTAAATAACACTGCGACCCCTTCCGGTCTTTTGATCCAGGGTGCCCCTGTGGTATGGGGTTGCGGCGTCAAGGATAGCAAGGTATTCAAGTATGTTCCTGCAAACTGCCGATTTGTGAAGTAAAATACAAAATCCAAATGAGGGCGCTTCGGCGCCCTTATTGCTTTATTGCCTTATAAAATAAAGGGTGCCCACTTAGCTGACGAATCCACCACCCTCTAAAGTCCGCACCATGACCTGTTTAAGCCCTACCCTCATCAGCCTTCAGCAAGATCCTCTAATATGACTAACCCCGCAGTCAGCGCGTCGATAAATTCTGTGCGGACAAGACCAAGAGGCTCTTAACGCCCCAGACAACTACAGACAGACCCTAATTAAGTCAACCATCTACTTATAACGGGAATGCGACGCCCCCTTTTTATATCCTGCGAATGATGCGCTTTCTCCCCGAGCGGCTTTCCTTCGCCAGCCGACATACAGCCATTCATCTGCTGATTTCTGTTGCGGTCGCTTTGCTGTCGACTGCCGTAGTCTTCAGTATGTGGTATCCACCGCCTTATTGGGCGCTGTTGCAGGTGGGCCATATCTACCTGCTCATCCTGGGGGTAGATGTGGTGTGTGGCCCGTTGCTGACCGTCGTGCTCGCCAACCCTGATAAATCGGAGAGGGAGCGTCTGCTGGACTTTTCGCTCGTGGGTACCATCCAGGTATTGGCCTTGGTTTATGGCATGCACAGCGTCTGGATTGCCCGTCCGGTGGTTCTGGCTTTCGAGGTGGACCGGCTGGTCGTGGTGACCGCCAACGAGGTCCAAAGAGACGCCCTGCCCGACGCGCCAATAGGAATGCAGCGACTGCCGTGGTACGGCGTGATGGCAGTTGCCACACGCAAACCCGCCAACAGCGAAGAATTGATGCGCAGCGTGGAGTTGGGTCTTGCCGGTATTTCTCTTGCCATGCAGCCCAACTGGTGGATGCCTTGGGTCAAAGGGCACGAAGGCATGAAACAAAGGGCCAAGCCACTTGCCGAGTTGATCCATCGACGCCCTGAAGATGTTTCCATCCTAAGCGCTGCTGCGCATGACACCGGTTATCCCATCGACTCTCTGAAATACCTACCGCTGGTCAGCAGTAAAACGCTGGACTGGATCGCATTACTGGACGAAGACCTCAACATCGTGGGCCATGCGGAGGTAGACGGCTTCTAGGGGAAATTGGAGTAAATTGTGGAGGAAATTGGGGTCAGATTCCAATTTTTCGCATCAGTGCCCGTGCACGGCGTTATTGAGATGGCTCCCATGGGTTGACGATGGACACCCCCGTCGCAATGAAATCGGCCACGTTGCGCTTGACCACTGCCATGCCATGCACCAGCGCTGTAACCGCTATCAGCGCATCACGCTTACCTCGCTTGTCTGGCACGTGCAGCCGGGCGCAGCGCTGGCCTACAGCGGTATCGATAGGCAAGGTGCACCCGGAGAATTCGGGCAAAACCTGCTGCTTCAGCGAAAAGCGCAGCAAAAAATTGGAGCCAGATTCCAATTCCCGCCAAGCCACCATCGGTCATAACAGCTTTAATCTTTAACCAGTCGACAGGGTCACTAAATGCTCGGCCTCAGCACCAGCAACGGCTTTGAAATCAATCCGCGCATCAAAACTCACAAAGCGGCATTGGTGCCGAACGGCCAAGCCCAGCAAGTAGGCGTCAGTGACTTGCCGATGGCCCAGCAGATGGCGCCAATGCAGGGTACCAGCGTCCAGCAAGCTGTAATCGTCAGACAAAAAAGCGTGCGCGGGATGTGCAGCCGCTTGCGCCAGCCGGCCGGCAACGGCAGCCAGCGGCAGTGCCTGGGGGTAGGCAGGCTGGGCCATGATGCGTAAGCAGCCGTTTTGCGTCAGCGGGCAGGACGCCCAACCGCGGCCAATCTCCCGCTGCAGCCATTGCGTGGCCTTGGCATGGTGCAGGTGGGCGGCGTCCAGCAGGGCAATCAGGACGTTGACGTCCAACAGTGCGCGCATCGCTCAAACGCCTTCTGCATCGCGCAAACGGTTGATCAGCTCGTCGCTCACGACCACTCCGCGCGCATCGAAAGGGACAAAGCCCGTAGCAGCCGCTGCAGCCGAGCTATTCGTGGCCTGCGGGGCAGCGCTCCCGGTGAGCGCCTGGCGTATCAGCCGCGAGATGACCTTACCCAGGCTGGTGTTCTCGGCACGGGCAATTTCCTTGGCCGCGATGAGGATGTCGTCTTCCAGGTCGATGGTAGTGCGCATGGGTGCTTCCTCCTGTAGAGCGGCATGGCAGCTGACTTCAGTACGCGCTGATGTTTTGATGCGTTGAACGAAGCATTGTGGCGCCCTATGCCCGCTGGCTGGAGGCCGCTAGCGCGCAGAGCCTTCAGCGCATGAGTGCTGGCAAAGGCCATCCGACCGTGCTCTGGGGGCCGAATGCTTTACAGCCTGGGGAGCATGGAAGCCCAAGCGGGCAAGTATGATCCCTACCCTTGCGGCGGGCACCCGCCGCGCAACTGCCCGTAGCTCAACCGGATAGAGCAATTGCCTTCTAAGCAATAGGTCGGGGGTTCGAGTCCCTCCGGGCAGGCCATCCTTCCTCCTCGATCAAACCACCCATGATGGACGCCCTCATCGCAGGCAAGCTGCACGCCCGCCCCGAGCAGCGCACGGGCGCCAACGGCAAGCCTTACGTCACCGCCCGGCTGCGCGCGGCGGCGGGCGATGGGGAGGGTGAATTGCTGTTCGTCAACTGCATCGCCTTCGACCACGCCGCCATGGCTGCCCTGCTGGCGCTGGACGTGGGCGACGCACTGGCCGTGGCCGGCAGCATCACGCCCAAGGTGTGGACCGACCGGGACGGCAACACCCGCCCGGCGCTGGACATGGTGGTCGCCCAGGTACTGTCGGCCTACCATGTAGACCGCAAGCGCCGGGCAGCGCAGCAGGCGGACGACGGCGACGCTTGAGCCGCCACGGCGGCAATACGGCCCTCAGCTCACCCAGCTCCCCGACTTGCCCCCGTGCTTTTCCAGCACGCGCACGCCCTCCATCACCATGCGCTTGTCCGCCGCCTTGCACATGTCGTAGATGGTCAGCAGGGCGACCTGCACCGCCGTCAGCGCCTCCATCTCCACGCCGGTCGGGCCCACGGTCTCCACCGTGGCGGTGCACTGCACGCTGCTCGCACCCTGCAGCAGTTCAAAGTCGACGGCCACGCGCGTCAGGGCCAGGGGGTGGCACAAAGGGATCAGGTCGCTGGTCTTCTTGGCCGCCATGATGCCGGCGATGCGGGCCACGCCCAGCACGTCGCCCTTTTTGGCGCTGCCCGACTCGATCAGCGCCAGCGTGGCCGGCTGCATGGTGATGCGGCCGGTGGCGATGGCCACGCGGTGCGTGGCGACCTTGGCGCCCACGTCCACCATGTGGGCCTGGCCCTGGGCGTCGAAGTGGGTCAGGGGCGATGTAGAAGAAGAAGGAGCAGAGTCGGACATGGCAAGCAAGGCAGGCAACAGCGGCAACGAAGATTCCCGGGCGGGAAACCATCCCGCGGCCCGGGCATCATACGGGGCCGTGATGGCGGCAGGTCGGTGAAAGGAGCATGGTGCCGGACTTCAAGCAAAAAAGGCCTCTAGCCCAATCTGGGAGAGCGCTGGCAGCTTCTCTTTTAATAGCAACCGGCGCTGCCCTGGCGCCAGCCCCCGCGGCCCGTGCGGCGCTGCCCACGCTGGGCGACGGGTTGGAGCTGACGGCCGCTGCCGAGCGCAAGCTGGGCGACCGCATCATCCGCGAGCTGTACCGCGACCCGGACTACATCGACGACGCGGTGCTGCACGAATATTTGGTGGGCATCTTCCAGCCGCTGCGCTCGGCGGCCCGCGCGCGCGGCGAGCTGGGCGCCGACATCGACGAGCGCTTCGCCTGGGAGCTGCTGATGGGCCGCGACCGCACGGTCAATGCCTTCGCCCTGCCCGGCGGCTACTTCGGCGTGCACCTCGGCCTGATCGGCGTGACGGCCACGCGCGACGAGCTGGCGTCGGTGCTGGCGCACGAACTCAGCCACGTCACGCAGCGCCACATCTCGCGGCTGATCGCGCAGCAGGGCCGGCAGACGCCGCTGATGATCGGCGCGCTGATCCTGGGCGCCCTGGCTGCCAGCAAGAGCCCCGACGCCGCTCAGGCGCTGATGGTGGGCGGCCAGGCGCTGGCGGTGCAGAACCAGCTGAACTTCTCGCGCGACATGGAGCGCGAGGCCGACCGCATCGGCTATGGCCTGATGCAGCCGGGCGGCTTTGCGCCGCAGGGCTTCGTTGGCATGTTCGACAAGCTGCAGCAGGCCAACCGCATCAACGACAACGGCAGCTGGCCCTATCTGCGCAGCCACCCGCTGACCACGCAGCGCATCGCCGACATGCAAAGCCGCATCGCTCACGATGCGCCCCGCCCCGCTCCAGCCTCGATGGAGCACTTGCTGATGGCGGCGCGGGCGCGCGTGCTGATGCGCCCCGGTCAGGATGCCTGGCGCCAGTGGCTGGCCGCGCCGCAGGACGCGGGCTTTGCCGCCCGCCCGGCGCGCGAGCGCGCCACCGCCTGGTATGCCGCCGCCCTGAGCGCCGTGCAGCTGTCCGACTGGCAGGCCGCTCGCCGCGCCGTGACCGGCCTGCGCGAAGCGGTGCAGGGCGACGCGCCGGCCGTGCGCCAGGCGCGCCTGCTGGGCGCCGAGGTGGAGATGGCCGCCGGCGCCCCCGCGGCCGCCCTGGCTGTGTTGGACGAGATGCCCACCGCCGGCACGCCGGCCCGGCCCGAGCTGGTGCTGCGCACCCAAGCGCTGCTGCGCACGGGCGACGCCGCCGCCATGACCGGCCCGCTGCAGACCCGCGTGGCCACGCACCCGCAGGACGCGGCCGCCTGGCTGCTGCTGGCCCAGGTGTGGCGTCAGCAGGGGCAGAACCTGCGCGCCGTGCGCGCCGAGGCGGAGGCCCAGGTCGCCCACCACGACTACGCCGCCGCGGTGGACCGCTTCAAGGCCGGCCAGGACCTGGCGCGCAAGAGCGCCGGCGCGGCCGACTACATCGAGGCGTCGATCATCGACACGCGACTGCGCGCCGTGGAGTCACTTCTTCGCGAACAGGCCGCCGAGCGCTGACTCGATCACCAGCCCGATCAGCGAGTACAGCAGCGAGCCCAGCAGCGCCGCGCCGAAGCCGCGCACCTGAAAGCCGTCGCCCAGCAGCCCGGCCGCTGCCCAGAACATCAGCGCGTTGATGACGAACAGGAACAGCCCCAGGGTGAGGATGGTCGCCGGCAGCGTCAGGATGACCAGGATGGGCCGCAGCACCACGTTCAGCAGGCCGATGACGAAGGCCGCAAGCATGGCGGCGCCGAAGCTGTGCACCTGCACGCCGCTGTACAGGTAAGCCACGCACAGCAGCGCCACGGCGCTCAGCAGCCATTTGATGAGCAGTTTCATGCGGCCCAGCATAGCACCGGGCCGCAACCGTCTTCAGGCCTGCTGCTGGGCACTCGCCTGGGCGCTGGCGCGGCGTGCGGCCACCCATTTGCCCAGGGCCAGAACCACCACCGCGCCGGCCACGTGCGCCGCCCAGTAGATGCTGCGCGGCAGCTCGGCATGGCCCTCGCCGTCGAAGTGGCCCCACTTGGGCGCCCACAGCCATTCCTGGTGATTGACGAACAGCGGGTCGGTGGCCAGCATGCCGCCGGCGATCCAGCCCAGCAGCATGCCGCCGGCCACGATGACCATGGGAAAGCGCTCCATCAGCCGGATAACCAGCTGCGAGCCCCAGACGATGATGGGTACGGAGATCAGCAGGCCCAGCACCACCAGCAGCGTCTGGTGCTCGCCCGAGCTTTGCGCCGCGCCGGCAATGGCGATGACGTTGTCCACGCTCATGACCAGGTCGGCCACAATGATGGTTTTGATGGCCGCCAGCAGCTTGTCGCTGCTCTGGATGTTGTCGTGCCCGTCTTCCTCAGGGGCGATCAGCTTCACGCCGATCCACACCAGCAGCAGCGCGCCCACGATCTTCAGCGCCGGCAGGTTCAGCAGCGTCATGGCGAAGATGATGAGCACCACACGCAAGCCGATGGCGCCGGCCGTGCCCCAGATGATGCCCTTGGTGCGCTGCGCCGGTGGCAGCTTGCGGCAGGCCAGGGCGATCACGACGGCGTTGTCGCCACCCAGCAGGATGTCGATGATGATGATCTGGCCGAGCGCGATCCAGAACGGTGTGTGGGTGAGAAAGTCCAAATCCATGAAGGGGTACCTCGAAATGCATTGACGTGATGCCCGGGGTGCATGGACGGCAGCGGCGCCCGCCTTCGCAAGGCAAGGGGCGACCGCTTTGAGCCGGCCATGGCGTGCCGCGCCGCGGCATTGGCGGCGCGCGCACCCAGGCGCTCAAAGGTCTTGCCCGGCGCGCGGTACCCGCCACGCCCTGGCACGCCGGAAGCCCGTGGGCTTCGTCCTGACGACCTGCCAGTCCGCCGGCGCCGGCCCCAAGAAGAGCCCATCGCCAGCGGGGAGCTACTCCCCCTTGAAGGGCGCCATTGGAACACAAAACACATACCAGGCACGCCCGGCCGGCTGCCTATGATGCGGGGCTGCCGCCATGACCGATACCGCCGACACCGCCGCCCCCGACACCACCCTGCACATCGCCGACATCGAGGCCGCCATCAACTTCTGGCGCCAGCGCGCCCCGGCCGACGCCGGCGCCCGCCTGGCGCCCCAACTGGCGGCGCTGGCCGAGGTCTACGGCCGCATGGCCTTCAGCGGCGCGCGCCAGCTGCCCGCGACCGCCCTGCCCCCGGCCGCCATGGCCGCGTGGCTGGCCTGGTACGACACCACGCCGGACACGCCCTGCATCGCCATCTGCTCGACCAGCCAGGGCGACGAGTGGTGCAAGGGTTGCGGGCGCAGCTTCTTCGAGGTGCAGCACTGGCTGGCCTTCACGCCGGTGCAAAAGCGCGCCGTGTGGCAGCGCATCACGCAGCAGGGCACGGCGCTGCGCTTCACGCGCTATGCCGAGCGCGCGGCCGAAGGGCCGGCGGGCTAAATAGCGCCCGCTTGCCGGCCCGCCCCCGCCCGGCTATGGTGGCCGGCACCATGCTGCGCTTGACCCAGGCCCCCAACATCGTCGTCGCCACGCTGTGGCGCGACCTGCTGTGCGAAGCCGGCCTGCCCGCCAGCGTGCAGCGCCAGCACCTGGGCGCCGCCGCCGGCCATCTGCCGCCCGGCGAGTGCCTGCCCGAGCTGTGGCTGCAGCACCCGGAGCACGCCGATCGCGCCCGCGCCCTGCTGCGCGAACTGGAACGCCTGCCCCAGCGCCGGTGGTTCTGCCCGGGCTGCGGCGAGCAGGTGGAGGGCGGCTTCGAGCAATGCTGGAACTGCGGCCGGCTGATGCCGGCCTGAGTTCTGCTCCTGATTCAATAGCTGCTTGCGCTTACCTGTTAAGCGATTGAGCCGGTTTTTACTGTTTTTTCACTTCCAGCGCACCGGCTCGACCACCGCGCTGCCGTTGGCGCCGCTCAGGGTGAGCGCGCCGTCCTGCACCGTGGCTTGCAGCTGCATGCTGCGCTCGGCCAGCTGGGCCAGGGCCTGCGCCTCGTCGGCAGGGATGCGCCAGACCTGCAGCCGGTCCAGCCGCGACAGCTTGGTTTCGATGCCCTTCCACCATACCTCGGCCGCGTGGGCAAAGGCGTAGACCACCACCGCATCGGCCTTGGAACTGGCCTTGGCCAGGGGCTTGTCCTCGGGCTGGCCGACCTCGATCCACAGGCGCTTGCGGCCGGTGAAGTCGGTCAGGGAAACGTCCGGGTCCTCCGGGTCGGACAGGCCGGCGCCGAAGGCCAGCTGGCCGTCGCCGCGGCAGGTGTCCTGCAGCTCGTGCGCCTGCAGGGCCAGTGCGGCCAGGCGCACCATCATGCGTTCGTCGGTCTCGCTGGGGTGGCGCGCCAGGGTCAGCTGGTGGTCGGCGTAGTAGCCGTGGTCGATGTCGGCGATCGCCAGGTTCGCCTTGAAGATGGTGGACTTGAGGGCCACGTTTTACTCCTGAAAAGAGAGCTGCCCGCGCTTGCCAGGCAAGGGCGGGCAGCCAAAAAGACTGAAAAAACCGCAGACGTCAGACGCGCCGCGCCAGCTCCTCGGCCTTGCCGGTGTAGCTGCCGGGGGTGAGGGCCAGCAGGCGCTGGCGGTCTTCCTGCGGAATGTCCAGGCTGTGGATCAGCGCGTGCAGGGCTTCCTGCGTCACGCGCTGGCCACGGGTGACTTCCTTGAGCTTTTCGTACGCGCCAGCGACGCCGTGGCGGCGCATCACCGTCTGGATGGGCTCGGCCAGCACTTCCCAGCTGTCGTCCAGGTCGGCGGCCAGCTGCGCCTCGTTCAGCTCCAGCTTGTTCAGGCCGGTCATCAGCGAGCCGTAGGCCAGCACGGCGTAGCCCAGCGCCACGCCGATGTTGCGCAGCACCGTGGAGTCCGTCAGGTCGCGCTGCCAGCGGCTGATGGGGAGCTTCTCCGACAGGTGGCGCAGCAGGGCGTTGGCCAGGCCCAGGTTGCCCTCGGCGTTTTCGAAGTCGATGGGATTGACCTTGTGCGGCATGGTGGACGAGCCGATCTCGCCCTCCTTGAGCTTTTGCTTGAAGTAGCCCAGGCTCACGTAGCCCCAGATGTCGCGCGACAGGTCGATCAGGATGGTGTTGGTGCGCGCCACGGCGTCGAACAGCTCGGCCATGTAGTCGTGCGGCTCGATCTGGATGGAGTACGGCTGGAAGGTCAGGCCCAGGCCCTCGGGCTCGGGCGACTCCACCACGCGGCGCGAGAAGGCCTCCCAGTCGAAGGCCGGCCAGGCCGACAGGTGGGCGTTGTAGTTGCCCACGGCGCCGTTCATCTTGGCCAGCAGCTTCACGGCGGTGATGCTGCTGCGCGCGCCCTGCAGGCGGGCGACGACATTGGCCAGCTCCTTGCCCACGGTGGTGGGGCTGGCCGTCTGGCCGTGCGTGCGGCTGAGCATGGGCACGGCGGCGAACTGGTGCGCCATGGCACGCAGCTTGTCCACGATGGCATCGAGCGCCGGCAGCAGCACCTGGTCGCGCCCATCGCGCAGCTGCAGGGCGTGGCTGGTGTTGTTGATGTCCTCGCTGGTGCAGGCGAAGTGCACGAACTCGGCGGCAGCCTCCAGCTCGGGGCGGGCCTCGAACTTGGACTTGATCCAGTACTCCACGGCCTTCACGTCGTGGTTGGTGGTCCGCTCGATGTCCTTGATGGCCTGCGAATCGGCCTCGCTGAAGTGCTTGACCAGGCCTTGCAGGTAGGCGCGGGCGCCGGGGGTGAGCGGCTTGAACTCGGCAAAGCCCGCGTCGGACAGGGCGATGAACCAGGTCACCTCCACCTGCACGCGCCGGCGCATGTAGCCGTGCTCGCTCATGAGGGGGCGCAGGGTGGACAGCTTGGCGGCGTAGCGGCCGTCGAGCGGCGACAGGGCGGTGATGGGGGACAGCGGGCTCGTCATGGGGCGCAATTGTAGGTGCCCGCCTGCGGCCGCCCCCTGCGCCGGCCGCTAGAATCTGCGCCCCGCCGCGGGCCGCCGCTCGCGTTCTTCCCCGCACCGACGCCTGCCATGAAACTCATCGGATCCCTGACCAGCCCCTACGTGCGCAAGGTGCGCGTGGTGCTGGCCGAGAAGAAGCTCGACTGCCCGCTGCTGGTGCAGGACGTCTGGTCCGCGGACACCACCATCGGCCAGAGCAACCCGCTGGGCAAGGTGCCCTGCCTGGTGCTGGAGGGCGGCGAGGCCATCCACGACTCGCGCGTGATCGTGGAGTACCTGGACACCCTCTCGCCGGTGGGCCGGCTCATCCCGGCGCAGGGGCGCGAGCGCGCCACCGTCAAAACCTGGGAGGCCCTGGCCGACGGCGTGCTGGACGCCGGCGTGCTGCTGCGCCTGGAGGCCACCTGGCCCGGCCGCTCCGAGGGCGAGCGCAGCGCCGCCTGGATGGCGCGCCAGCGCGCCAAGGTCGACGCCGGCCTGGCCGCGCTGGAGGCGGGCCTGGGCGAGCGGCCCTGGCTGTGCGGCCCGCACCTGAGCCTGGCCGACATCGCCGCCGGCTGCGCGCTGGCCTGGCTGCAGCTGCGCTTCCCCGAAGAGCCCTGGGGCGAAAATCACCCGCAGCTGGCGCGCCTGCTGGAACGGCTGATGCAGCGCCAGAGCTTCATCGACACCCAGCCGCCGCAGTCCTGATCGGCCAGCCGGCGGACAAGAAAAAAGCGCGCCCTCCGGTCAAGGAGGTGCGCGCTTTTTGCTGGCATAAAAAACGTTGCGAAGCGCCCTGAAACGAATTTAGAGAGGGAGGGAGGAGAAGCGCCCCAGGGGTGTCAGCCGGGCAGGGCCCGGAAGGCTTCGCAACGGCAAACTGGTCGGTGTGTGGTGGTGAACCCTCTCCCTATTCACAACATCTCGCGGTGCCCGCGGTTCGCCGCGGCAACGTTACGTAGATAGGTGCCGCCCGGCAAAGTTCCAGGGGGCTGGCAGAAAAAAACAAGCCCGTCCATTCAACCATGGCCGCCCCGCCCTGCAAGGCGTGCCGGCCAACCTCCTGGAGGGGCGCAGGGTTATCCGGCCGCCGCCTGTGCGGCGGGGGGCTCCGGACGCGGGCGGCGCAGCACGGTGTGCATCAGCCACTGCTCCAGGTCGTCGATGTAGGTGAACACCGCCGGCACCACCAGCAGGCTGAGCACGGTGGAGGTGATGAGCCCGCCGATCACCGCCACCGCCATGGGCGAGCGAAAACTCATGTCCGCCCCGCCCAGCCCCAGGGCGATGGGCAGCATGCCGGCGCCCATGGCCAGGGTGGTCATGATGATGGGCCGGGCGCGCTTGTGGCAGGCGTCCAGCAGGGCCTGCAGCCGCGTCATGCCGCGCTCGCGCCGGGCCATGATGGCGTACTCCACCAGCAAGATGGAGTTCTTGGTGGCGATGCCCATCAGCATGATCAGTCCGATGAGCGACGGCATGGAAAAGCTCTGGCTGGCCGCCAGCAGCGCCACGAAGGCCCCGCCCAGCGACAGCGGCAGCGCCATCAGGATGGTCACCGGCTGCAAAAAGTCCTTGAACAGCAGCACCAGCACGATGTAGATGCAGACCACGCCGGTCAGCATGGCCAGGCCGAAGCTGGCGAACAGCTCGCCCATCATCTCCGCGTCGCCCACGTCGATCAGGCGCACGCTGGCCGGCAGGCCCTTGACGGCGGCCAGGTTGTGCACCGCCTCGGTCACCTCGCCCAGGCCGCGCGAGCCCAGTTCGATCTCGAAGTTCACGTTGCGCGAGCGGTCGTAGCGGCGGATGACGGCCGGCCCGCCCGCCAGCTCCAGCGTGGCGATCTCGCCCAGGCGCACCGGGCCGCGGCTGCCGGGCACCGCCAGGCGCTCCAGCACCGACAGGTCCTCGCGCGCCGCATCCTGCAGGCGCACCACGATGGGTATCTGGCGCTGCGCCAGGTTCAGCTTGGGCAGGTACTGCTCGTAGTCGCCCATGGTGGCCACGCGCAGCGTCTCGGCGATCGCCTGCGAGGTGACGCCCAGATCGGCGGCGCGGGCGAAGTCCGGGCGCACGGCGATCTCCGGGCGCACCAGGCTGGCCGTGGAACTGATGCCGCCGATGCCGGGGATGGCACGCAGCTCCCGCTCCACCGCGCGGGCGCTGCTGGCCAGCGCCTGCGGGTCCTCGCTGGCCAGCGCCACGACGTACTTGTCGTTGGAGCCGCCCAGGCCGACCTTGACGCGCACGCCGGGCACGCCCTGCATGGCGTCGCGCAGGCCCTGCTCGATGACCTGCTTGCGCGGGCGCTCGCCGCGCGGTGCCATGCGCAGCGTGAGCGTGGCGATGCGCGGGTCGGCCGATGCCGCGCTGCTCGACGCCGGATCGGCCCCGGCGGAACCGGCGCCGATGGTGGTGTAGATGCTCTCGATGTGGCCCACGGCCATGGCCCGCTCGGCCGCCAACAGGGCCACGGCGCGCGTGTCCTCCAGCCGGGTGCCGGGCGGCAGCTCCAGCGTGACCTGGGTCTGCGCGTTGTCGTCCGCCGGGATGAAGCCCGAGGGCAGCAGCGGAATGAGCGCGATGGAGCCGACGAAGAACAGCAGTGCCCCGATCAGCGTCAGCACGCGGTGGCGAATGCACCAGGCCGACGCGCGCATGTAGGTGGCCAGCCAGCGCGGCTCGCGCTCCTGGTCGGCCAGGGGCTTCAGGATGTAGGCGGCCATCATGGGCGTGAGCAGGCGCGCCACCACCAGCGAGGCGAACACGGCCAGCGCCGCCGTCCAGCCGAACTGCTTGAAGAAACGCCCGGCGATGCCGCTCATGAAGGCCGTGGGCAGGAACACCGCGATCAGCGTGAAGGTGGTGGCAATCACCGCCAGGCCGATCTCGTCGGCCGCCTCCATGGCCGCCTGGTAGGGCGACTTGCCCATGCGCAGGTGGCGCACGATGTTCTCCACCTCGACGATGGCGTCGTCCACCAGGATGCCCACCACCAGCGACAGCGCGAGGAGCGTGATGATGTTGATGGAAAAGCCCAGCAGGTGCATGCCGATGAAGGCCGGGATCACCGACAGCGGCAGCGCCACGGCCGAGACTATTGTGGCCCGCCAGTCGCGCAGGAACAGCCAGACCACCACCACGGCCAGGATGGCGCCTTCGTACAGCAGCCGCATGGAGCTGTCGTACTCGTCCTGGGCGATCTGCACGAAATCCACCGTGCGGGTGAGCGACAGATCGGGGTGGGCGGCCTGAATCTCGTCCAGCGCCTTTTGCACGCCGGCGCCCACCTCCACCTCGCTGGCGCCGCGGCTGCGCGTGACCTCGAAGCCGATGACCGGCTTGCCATCCAGCAGCGCGGCGGTACGCGGCTCGGCCACGGTGTCGGTCACGCTGGCCACCTGGTCCAGGCGCACGTGGCGCCCACTGGGCAGGGCGATGTCCAGCCGCGCCAGCTCATCGGCCGTCTGCACGGTGGCCAGGGTGCGCAGCGGCTGCTCGGCCCCGGCCAGCTCGGCGCGGCCGCCGGCGCTCTCCAGCTGCACCTGGCGCAGCTGGCGCGAGACGTCGGCCGCCGTGGTGCCCAGCGCCTGCAGCTTCAAGGGATCCAGCTCCACCCGCACCTCGCGCGTCACCCCGCCCACGCGGGTGATGGCGCCCACGCCAGGTACGGTGAGCAGGCGCCGGGTGAGCGTGTCGTCGATGAACCACGACAGCGACTCGTCGTCCATGCGGCTGGAGGCGATGGCGAATGCCGCGATTGGCTGTGAGGTGAACTCGAACTTGGTGACGATGGGGTCGCGCAAGTCGGCCGGCAGGTCCGAGCGCACGCGCGAGACGGCCGAGCGCACATCGTCCACCGCCTCCTGCACGGGCTTTTCCAGCTCGAACTCGGCAGCGATCGAGGCCATGCCGTCGACCAGCGTGGTGGTGATGTGCTTCAGACCCTGCGTGGTGGCGATGGCGTTCTCGATCTTGCGCGCCACGTCGGATTCGAGCTGCCCCGGCGCCGCGCCGGGCAGCGCGGCAGTGACGATGACGATGGGCAGATCCATGTCGGGGAAGTTCTGCACCTTCATGGCGCGGAACCCCATCAGGCCGCCCAGCGTGAGCAGCACGAACAGCATCGCCGCCGGGATGGGGTTGCGGATCGACCAGGCTGAGAGGTTCATGACCGCTCCTTAATTGCTAGCTGCTTGCGCTTGACTGGCGGGCGCTGGAGCCTGATTTGGCTCAGAACCGTCGACCACGCGCACCAGGTCGCCGTCATTCAGGAAGACACCGCCCTGCGGCACGATGTGCGCGCCAGCGGCCAGGCCTTCCAGCACTTCCACGCGGCCGCCGCTGCGCTCGCCGGTGCGCACGCGGCGCAGGGCCACGCGGCTGCCCTCGACCACTTCGAAGACGTTGGAAAAACCGTCGCGCACCACCACCGCGCCCAGCGGCACCGTCAGGCCCTGGCGCTGGCCCAGCAAAAAGTCGCCGCGCGCATACACGCCGGCGCGCAGGTCCGGGTGCGGGGGCAGGTCCACGTAGACGATGGCGTTGCGCGTGGTCGGGTCCACCGTGGGCGCCAGCATGCGCACCGTGCCCTGCACGCTGGCGCCGCTGGCGGCCACTACCTCGGCCGTCATGCCGGGGCGAATGCGCGGCAGGTCGGCGGCGCCGACCTCGGCGCGCCACTCCAGGCGGCCGCGGCGCACCAGGCGAAACAGCTCGGTGCCGGCACCCACCACCGCGCCCACGGTGGCCGTGCGGGCGGAGATCACGCCGCTGTCGGGGGCCAGCACCTGGGTGTGCTTCAGGCGCAACTGCTGCACGTCCAGCAGGGCCTGCGCGGCCTCGACCCGGGCCTGGGCCGTCTGGGCAGCGGTGGCGTACTGCTGGATCTGCTGCTGGCTCAGGGCGCCCGACTGGGCCAGCGTCTGCGCCCGGCCGGCGTTGGCCTGGGCCTCGGCGGCGGCGGCGCGTGCCTCAGCCAAGCTGGCGCGCGCCTGGGCGGCCTCGGCCCGCACCGTCTCGGGGGCGAAGGTGGCCAGCACCTGGCCGGCGCGCACGCTGTCGCCCACGTTCACGCGCACCTCGGTCAGGCGCAGGCCATTGGCCTCGGCGCCCACGCTGGCTTCCTGCCAGGCGGCGATGCTGCCGTTGGCCGACAGCCGCTCGGTCACGGCAACGCTCTGCGGCTGCACGGTGGTCACGGTGAGCGCCGGGCGTACGGGTGCGGGCGCGGCGGCGGTCGCCGGCGCGGCCTCGCCCTTGCCGCGCTGGGACAGCGCGAAGGCGCCACCCAGCAGCACGAGCACGGCCAGGGCGGCCAGGAGATGAAGTTTCTTGGGACGCTGCATGGAAGATAAGTGCGGTGTGCGAAAGAAATGGGCGATGAAAGCTGTGCGGGTCAGGAGCGGCGCCAGCCGCCGCCGGCGGCGCGGTACAGCGCGATCCAGGCGGCCATGCGCTCTTGCTCCAGCGCCACCAGCGCCGTCTCGGAGGCCAGCTGGGTGCGCCGCGCGTCCTCCAGCTCCACCAGGCTGGCCAGGCCCGCCGACCAGCGCGCCTGCGTGGCCTGGAAGGACTGGCGGTAGCCCTCGGCGGCGCGTCGGGCGGCGCAGCTGCGCTCGGCCGTGCTGGCCAGGCGGGCCAGGGCCTGCTCGACCTCGGCCACGGCGCCGCGGGCGGCGGCGCGGTAGCGGCTGGCGGCCGCCTCGTAGCGGGCCTGGGCAGCGTCCACCTGGGCGGCGCGCCGGCCGGCGTCGAAGATCGGCACGCTCAGCGCCAGCGGGCCGATGGACCAGGTGTTGCTGGTCACGCTGGCCCCGCCGGTCTTGACCCAGCCGCGGCCGATGGAGCCGGTGAGCTGCAGGCGCGGGTAGCGGTCGGCCTCGGCGGCGCCGACCTCGGCGCTGGCGGCGGCCACCTCGCGCTCGGCGGCGTAGATGTCCGGGCGCTGGGCCAGCACCTGCGCCGGCAGGCTGTCGATGGCGAACAGCTCCCCCTGGGGCTGCAGGGCCGGCGCGGCGGCCAGCTGCTGGCGCAGCGCGGGCTCGTCGCGGCCGGTCAGCGCCACCAGGGTCTTCACGCCGATCTCGCACTGCAGCCGCTGCTGGGCGGCACGGGCCAGCGCGTCGGCGTGGCTGGCCGTGGCCAGGGCGGCGGTGGCCGGGGCGGTGAAGCCGGCGCGCTCGCTCTCCTGCGACAGGCGGGCGGTCTCGCCGCGCGAGCGCGCATCGGCCTCGGCCACGCTCAGCTGGCGCATGCAGTAGTGCCAGCCGGTGTATTGCTGCGCCACCTCGGCGGCCACCGAGACGCGCGCCTCGTGCCACTGGGCCTGGGCGCCTTCGGTGCGCTGGCGCGCGGCGTCCCACTGCGCGGCGTTGCCGCCGAACAGGTCGATCTCCCAGCCCGCCTGCAGGCCCGCCTGCGCGGTACTGGCCAGGCCGCCCACCTGCTGGTTGAAGCCGCGGCTGGCAGTGGCCTGCCCGTCCAGCTGCGGCAGCAGGCCCGAGCGCGCCGCCACCTGCTGGGCGCGCGCCTGGGACAGCTGCGAGGCGGCCTGGGCCACGTCGGGGCTGAGCGCCTGGGCGTCGGCGATCAGGGCGGCCAGCAGCGGGTCGTCCAGCCGGCCCTGCCACCACTGGCCCAGCTGCTGCACGCTGCCGCCGTGGGGCAGCGGCGCCTGCCAGCCGGCCGGCACGCTCGCCTGGACCTGCGCCGGCGGGCGCGTGATGGAGCAGGCGGCAAGCACAAGGGGCAGGACGGCGAGCGCGGCGGCGCGCCGCAGGGGCTGGGACAGCTTCATAAGGGGCTGGACGGGTTAGGAGCAGAAGAAGAGGATGCGGCGAGCGCTCGGCGCCGCCGGCGCTCGGTGGCCACCATGGCCAGGGCGTAGTCGGTCAGGCGCTCGGCCCACAGGTCCACCGCCTCGGGCGAGGCCAGCAGCTGCGGCTGGATGGCCAGCACCACCTCCTGGTGGCTCCACAGCTGGAAGGCCAGGCCGGTGACGGTAAGCGCCAGGCGGTGCATGTCGTCGTCGGGCTGCTGCAGCCCCAGGTGGCGGCACAGCAGCTGGGCCATGGCCTCGTTGGGGCCGCGCACGTCCTTTTCCAGCTCGCGCTCCCACTGCTCGCTGGGTTCCAGCATCTCGCGGATGTGCAGCCGCACCACCTGGCGTGCGAATTCGCCGTGGTGCAGGGGCGCCAGCGAGCCCTGGAAGAAGCGCCGCAGCGCCACGCGCAGGGACAGGCCGGGCCGGGTGAAGTCCGGCACCAGCGCGGCCAGCGAGCCGAAGGGGTCGGTGAACAGCGCGGCGTACAGCGCCGCCTTGTCGCCGAAGTAGTAGCTCACGGCGGCGACGTTGGTCTGCGCCTCGGCGGCGATGGCGCGGATGGAGGTCTTGGCGTAGCCGCGGTCGGCAAACAGCTTGAGCGCGGCCAGCAGCAGCCGCGTGCGCGCGGGCGGCGGCCCGGCCTCGGGGCAGATGGGGCAGGCGGGGGGCAGCAGCGGAGCGGAAGGCATCGCCGCGCATTACAGCACGCGAATCAAACGTTTGTTTGATTTTTACGTGACGCTACACGTTTGGCGCTCGCGAAAATTATGAACAAAATAGGCCTCTAGCGCTTATGTAGCAAGCGCTGGCAGCTATCAAAAAAAGAGTGCAGCCGCTTTAGCCGAAAACGGCACGCCACAGCGCCAGCACGGCCGCGCGCTCGTCCGCCAGGGCGTCGGCGGGCACGCGCGTGGGCTCTTCGTTCAGGCGCGCGCGGTGCTGCACCTGGCGCAGCGTGCGGTAGGCGTCGGCCGCGGCCCGGCCCACGCCGGCGGGCAGCAAGCCCGCTTCTTCCGCGCGCTGCAGTAGGGCGATGTTGCCCTTGTTGTCCTGCAGCCCGGGGTGGGCGCTGGAGTGGGCCAGCACCAGGTATTGCACGGCGAATTCCACATCCAGCATGCCGCCGGCGCTGTGCTTGACGTCGAACCAGTCGGGCCCCGCGGCGTGTGCGCCGCGCAGGCGCTCGCGCATGGCGGTGATCTCGCCGGCCAGGCTGGCCCGGTCGCGCGGCGCGGTGATGACGGCCTGGCGTACGGCGTCAAAGCGCTCGCCCAGGCCCGGCGCGCCCAGCACGAAGCGGGCGCGCGTCATGGCCTGGTGCTCCCAGGTCCAGGCGGTGTTGCTGCCGCGCTGCTGCTGGTAGTCGGCATAGGCCTGGAAGCTGGTCACCAGCAGGCCGGAGTTGCCGTTCGGGCGCAGTTCGGTGTCGATCTCGAACAGGTCGCCCTCGCTGGTCTTCACGGCCAGCCAGTTGATGAGCTTGCGCACGAAGGCGGCGTAGACCTCGGGGGCGCGGTCGTCGTCGTCGTCGAAAACGAAGACGATGTCCAGGTCGCTGCCGTAGCCCAGCTCTTTTCCGCCCAGCTTGCCGTAGCCGATGATGGCGAATTGCGGCTCGTCCCGGTGGCGGTTCTTCAGGCGCTGCCAGCACCAGCGGCTGGTCACGCGCAGCACGCTGTCGGCCAGCAGCGACAGGTCGTCGGCCACCTGCTCCACCGTGATGCGCCCTTCCACGTCGCGCGCCAGGGTGCGGAAGACCTCGGCGTGGTGCGCGCGGCGCAGCAGGTCCAGCAGGTTCTCGTCGTCGTCCTCGCCGGTTGATTGCAGGGCGGCCAGGCGCAGGCCCAGCTCGCGCTCGAAGTCTTCGGGCACGAAGCGCTCGTTCAGGATGGCGCCGCCGGCCAGCTCATCGATCACGCCGGGGTGCAGCATCATATAGCGCGCCGGCCAGCGCGCTGCGCCCAGCAGGTGCAAGAGGTGTTCGTGCACGGCCGGGCGCTCCAGCAGCAGGGCCAGGTAGCTCTCGCGGCGCAGCAGCGGCTCCAGCCAGTCCAGCAGGCGCACGGCGGCGTCTTCGCTCACCAGGCCCTCGGCCAGCCACTGGCCGGTGCGCTGCACCACGCGCACCAGGCGCGAGCGCGCCTGCTCGCGCAGGCCCTGCACGCGCGGGTGGATGCGCCAGCCCTGCACACGCGTGGCCAGCGCCGGCGGCAGCTGCACCGCCAGTGCCTCCAGATCGGGCGCCGCGGCCACGCCGTTGCCGGCGCGCGGGCCGGGGCAGGCGCCGCCGCCGCACTGCTTTTTCTCGGGGCCGCCCAGCAGGCGGTCGAACTCCTGGGCCACCAGTTCGCGGTGGCCGTCCAGCTCGCGCAGGAAGTCGCAGCAGGACAGGCCCATGGTGGCGGCGATCCAGGCCAGGTCGTCGTCGCGCGTGGGCAGCACGTGGGTCTGCTGGTCGTCCAGGTACTGGATGCGGTGCTCCACCCGGCGCAGGAAGGTATAGGCCACGGCCAGCTGCTGCGCCGTCTCCTGGGGCATGAGGCCGGCGCGCGCCAGGCGCTCCAGCGCCTCCAGCGTCGGGCGACGGCGCAGCTCGGGAAACTGCCCGCCGCGCACCACCTGCAAGAGCTGCACGGTGAACTCCAGCTCGCGGATGCCGCCGCGCGAGAGCTTCACGTCGTTGGCGCGCTCGGGGTGGCCGCTGGCGCGGCGCAGCGCGTGCTCGCGGATCTGGCGGTGCAGCGCGCGCAGGGCGTCGAACACGCCGTAGTCCAGGTAGCGGCGAAAGACGAAGGGCAGCACCACCTCGCGCAGGGCCTGCACGCCCGGCGAGGCGATGGCCGCGCGCGGCGCCACCACGCGGCTTTTCAGCCAGGCGAAGCGCTCCCATTCGCGGCCCTGCAGCAGCAGGTATTCCTCCAGCGCGGCCAGCGAGCACACCGGCGGGCCGGAGTTGCCGTTGGGCCGCAGGGCCAGATCGACGCGGAAGACGAAGCCGTGCTCGGTGGCTTCGCCCACCAGGGCGTACAGGGAGCGGGCGGCTCGGGCGAAGTATTCGTGGTGCGAGATCTTGCCGCGTCCGCCTTCGATGCCCTCGGTCTCGCCGTCGCATTCATAGACATAGACCAGGTCGATGTCGCTGGAGACGTTGAGCTCGCGCGCGCCCAGCTTGCCCATGCCGATGATCCACAGCATCGCCTCGCCGCCGTCGCAGGTGCGCGGCGCACCGTGCAGCGCCGTGAGCTGGGCGCAGGCGTGGCGGCTGGCGCGGTCCAGGGCCAGCTCGGCCAGGCAGGTCACGGGGGTGGTGATGTCTGCCAGCGGCGCGCCCTGGTCGCAGTCCAGCACCACGAGGCGGTGCATGACCAGCTGGCGCAGGATGCGCAGGGCGGCGCCCAGGTCGTGGCCGCGGGCCAGCAGCGCGTCGCAGGTGGCCTCCATGGCCTCGCGCGTGGGCACGCCGGGGGGCAGCAGCTCCAGCAGGGTCTCGTAGCGGCGCTCCAGCCGTTGGCAAAAGCGTGAATGCAGCGACAGGGGATGGGGCAGTGCCAGGGCGGAGGACAGGGGCATGGAACGAACGGCTATAGCGGCGCTTCAGGCTGCAGGGGGCGGGTCATAATTCCTGCCACCGTTTGCGCCCGCCAATGACAGAGTTGCCTGCCCATCCTTCCCGCCTGTTGAGATTCATGGCGGGCTGCGCACGGTGGGCGCTGGGCCTGACGGTGGCGTTCTGGCTCGTCCTGGGGGCTGCCTGGGCAGCCTTGCATGGCTGGATTGTGCCGCGTATCGACAGCCTGCGCCCGCAGCTGCAGGAGCAGGCCACGCGGGCCCTGGGGGTGCCGGTGCGCATTGCCGCCATCGCCGCGGAAAGCGGCGGCATCTTTCCCACCGTGGAGCTGAGCGGCGTGACGCTGCTGGACGGCGAGGGCCGCGCCGGCCTGCTCCTGCCGCGCGTGGTGGTGGCGCTGTCGCCACGCTCGCTGCTGCGCTTCGGCTTCGAGCAGATCTACATCGACGCACCCGAGCTGGACATCCGCCGCGCCGCCGACGGGCAGGTGTTCATCGCCGGCTTGGGTTTTCGCGGCCAGGGCGAGCCGGACAGCCGCGCCGCCGACTGGCTTTTCTCCCAGCCCGAGGTGGCCATCCGCGGCGGCACGCTGCGCTACTCGGACGAGCTGCGCGGCGCAGAGCCCCTGGCCCTGACTCAGGTGGACCTGGTGATCCGCCGCAGCGGCTGGCGCCACGCCGTGCGCCTGGATGCCACACCTGCGCCCGAGTGGGGCGAGCGCTTCACGCTGCGCGGACAGTTCCGCCAGCCCCTGCTGAGCACGCATCCCGGCCAGTGGCAGCAGTGGAGCGGGCAGCTGTACGCGCACTTCCCGCGGGCCGACGTCTCGCGCCTGCACCGCCATGTGGACCTGGTCGCCCTGTCCGTGGCGAGCGGCGCCGGCGCCGTGCGCGCCTGGGGCGACGTGCGCCGAGGCCAGCTGGTGGGCGGCACGGTGGACATGGCGCTGTCCGAGGTGCAGGCCACCCTGGGCAGCGATCTGGAACCGCTGGCGCTGCGCAGCGTGCGTGGGCGCGCCGGCGGGCGGCGGCTGGACGGCGGCTTCGAGTTCGTCGCAGACGGTCTGGAATTCACCACCGAGTCCGGCCTGCGCTGGCCCGGCGGCCGGGTGCTGGTGCGCCACCTGGACCGCGGCAAGGACAGCGAGGGCGAGCTGCGCGCCGACCGGCTCGACCTGGCGGCACTGTCGCAAATCGCCGCCCGCCTGCCGCTGGGCCCGGCCGTGCACACGGCGCTGGACACCTATGCGCCGCAGGGCCAGGTGGACGGCCTGTCGGCGCGCTGGCGCGGCCCGCTGGACGCGCCGAGCGAATACCAGGCCCGCGCCCAGGTGCGCGGCCTGGCCCTGGCCGCACGCGGCGGCCCGCGCGGCGTGGCCGGCCTGGCCGGCGCCGACGTGCAGGTGGATCTGACCCAGGCGGGCGGCCAGGCCACGCTGTCCCTCCATGACGGCCACCTGGCCCTGCCCGGCGTGTTCGAGGAGCCCGTGGTGCCCGTGCAGCGCCTGGCCGCCACCGTGCACTGGCAGGTCGAAGGCCAGCGCATCGCCGTGCAGACGGGCGACGTGCGCTTTGCCAACGCCGATGCCGAAGGGCAGGCGCGCCTGTCCTGGCACACGGCGGACGCCGGCGGCGGCTCGCGCTTTCCCGGTGTGCTGGAGCTGACCGGCACGCTCAGCCGCGCCGACGGCACGCGCGTGCACCGCTACCTGCCGCTGGCCGTGCCCGCCAGCGCGCGCCACTACGTGCGCGATGCCGTCACCCGTGGCAGTGCAAACCGGGTGCAGTTCCGCGTTAAGGGCAACCTGCACGAATTTCCCTACGCCCACGGCGGGCCGGGCGAGTTCCGCATCAGCGCCCACGTCAAGGACGTGGAATACGCCTACGTGCCCGCCAGCTTGCTGCACGCCGGCGACAAGCCCTGGCCGGCGCTGTCGGGACTGGCCGGCGAGCTGATCTTCGAACGCGCCACCATGACCGTGCAGGGCGCCACGGGCAGCCTGGCCGGCGCGCCGCGGCTGCGCCTGCAGCCCACGCGCGCGCGCATCGCCGACCTGGAGCACCCGGTCGTGGAGGTCGACGGCCAAGTGAACGGCACGCTGGCGGACATGCTGGCGCTGGTGCGCACATCGCACGTGGCCGAGCTGACCCACGGCGCGCTGGACGCGGCCAGCGCCACGGGCGCGGCCGAACTCAGACTCAAACTCAACCTGCCGGTGGCCGAGCTGGCCCAGTCCACCGTGCGCGGCAGCGTGCAGCTGGCGGGCAACGATGTGCGCTTCGTGCCCGAGGCGCCCACGGTCAGCGGCGCCCGCGGCGCCGTGCAGTTCACCGAAAGCGGCTTCACGCTGGCGGGCGTGCAAGGCTACGCGCTGGGTGGCGACGTCAGCCTGGAGGGCGGCATGCGCACCGCCCCCGGCGCACCGCCCCAGGTGCGTGTGCGCGCCCAGGGCACGGCCACGGCAGAGGGCCTGCGCACGGCAGGCCTGTGGGACACCCTGACCCAGCTGGCGGGCCACGCCAGCGGCAGTACGCCCTACACCCTCACGGTGGGCGTGCGCCGCGGCGTGGCCGAGCTGCTGGTCAGCAGCGACCTGACCGGCCTGGCGCTGCAGGCGCCCGCGCCCCTGGCCAAGGCGGCGCAGGCCCCGTTGCCACTGCGCGTGGAGCGCCGGCTCACACGCGAGGCGGCTGCCTCCCCGAGCGCACCGCTGCAGGACGAGCTGCTGGTGGAACTGGGCGAGCTGGCCCGGCTGTCGTGGGTACGCGCGCTGGATGAGGCGGGCGACGCCCGCGTGCTGCGCGGCGCCCTGGCAGTGGGCGAGGCCGCGCGCGAGCCACCGGCCATGCCGGCCAGCGGCGTGGTGGCCAATGCGGTGTTCGGCCAGCTGGACGCCGATGCCTGGCTGGCCCTGCTGCAGCCGAACGCGCCCGCCGGCGGCGGCGCAGCGGCGACGACAGCACCGACAGAAGTGCTGCAGGACTATCTGCCCACCTCGCTGGGCCTGCGCGCCGCCGCCCTGACGGCCGGTGGGCGCACGCTGCACGCCGTGGTCGCCGGCGCCTCGCGCCAGGGCGCGGTGTGGCGCGCCAACGTGGATGCGACCGAGCTGAATGGCTACGTGGAATACCGCCCCGGCGGCGCGGAGGCTACCGGCCCCGGTCTGGTCCACGCCCGGCTGGCGCGGCTGGCCCTGCCCGAGGCGCCGCCCGAGCAGATAGACGCGCTGCTGTCCGACGCCGAGCAGCCGCAGACGCTGCCGGCCCTGGACATCGTGGTGCAGGACTTCGAGCTGCGCGGACGCCGCCTGGGGCGCCTGGAGATCGAGGCGCGCAACCGCTCGGCCGAGGGCAGCCAGCGCGAGTGGCGCCTGGCGCGCTTCAACCTGGCCACGCCCGAGGCGGTGCTGACCTCCAGCGGCAACTGGGCGCTGCTGGCCGGCTCGCACGGGCGCCGCACGGCCATGAACTTCGCACTGGACATCCGCGACTCTGGCGCGCTGCTGGCGCGCTTCGGCATGGACGGCGTGCTGCGCCGGGGCAAGGGGCGCATCGACGGCCAGGTGGCCTGGCTGGGCCCGCCGCTGGCGCCGGACTGGCGTTCCATGTCCGGGCAGATGCACGTGGACATGCAGGCCGGCCAGTTCCTGAAGGCCGACCCGGGCCTGGCCAAGCTGCTGTCGGTGCTCAGCCTGCAGTCGCTGCCGCGGCGCCTGACGCTGGACTTCCGCGACGTGTTCAGCGAGGGTTTCGCCTTCGACTTCGTGCGCGGCGATGTGAAGATCGAGCAGGGCGTGGCGGCCACCAACAACCTGCAGATGAAGGGCGTGAACGCCGCCGTGCTGATGGAAGGCAGCGCCGACATGGAGCACGAGACGCAGGACCTGCACGTGGTGGTGGTGCCGGAGATCAACGCCATGACGGCCTCGCTGGTGGCAACCGCCATCAACCCGGTCATCGGGCTGAGCAGCTTCCTGGCGCAGGTCTTCCTGCGCGGGCCGCTGATGCAGGCGGCCACGCAGGAGTTCCACATCGACGGCACCTGGGCCGAGCCGCGCGTGCAACGCCTGCCACGCGGCCGCGCCGGTGCCGATGTGCCCGCACAGGGAGCCGCAACCACGCCCGAGGCGCAAGGAAAGGACAAGCAATGAAAGTGGCTGCCATTCAGATGGTCTCCGGCGCGCAGGTGCAGGACAACCTGTGGCGCGCCCGCGCCCTGCTGGAGCAGGCCGCACGCGCCGGCGCGCAACTGGCCGCCCTGCCTGAATACTGGAGCGGCATGGGCCTGGCCGAGACCGACAAGCTCACGCGCTGCGAGGCCTTCGGTGACGGGCCGGTGCAGCAGTTCCTGGCCCGGGCCGCGCGCGAGCTGTCGCTGTGGATCGTGGGCGGCACGCTGCCGCTGGCCAGCGCTGAGCCGGGACGCGTCTACAACAGCTCACTGGTGTATTCGCCGCTGGGCGAGTGCGTGGCGCGCTACGACAAGATCCATCTTTTTCGCTTCGACAACGGCCGCGAGGCCTTTGACGAGGCCCGCACCATCGTCCCTGGCAGCCAGCCCGTGTGCCTGGCGCTGGACGCGGGCGACGCCGGCACCTGGCAGGTCGGGCTGTCGGTCTGCTACGACCTGCGCTTTGCCGAGCTGTACCGCGCCCATGCCCGGGCGGGCGCCCAGCTGCTGCTGGTGCCCAGCGCCTTCACCCACACCACCGGCCAGGCGCACTGGGAGGTGCTGCTGCGCGCCCGCGCCGTGGAAAACCTGGCCTACGTACTGGCTCCGGCACAGGGCGGGCGGCACGAGAACGGCCGGCGCACCTGGGGCCACAGCATGGCCGTGGACCCCTGGGGCGAGGTGATGGCGCTGCAGGCCGAGGGCCCGGGCGTGGTGCTGGCGCAGCTGGACGCCGATCGGCTGCGCCAGGTGCGCGCCCAGCTGCCCGCGCTGGCGCACCGCGTGCTGTGAGCACCGGCATACCCTCCAGCGCCCGCCCCGCCGGCTGGGCCCGCCTGCCGCGGCGCTGGCTGGGCGCATGGCGGCGCTGGTCGCTGTGGGTGCTGCTGGGCGCGCTGGTGGCGGGTGTGCTGGTCACCCTGGTGTGGCTGGCGGGGCGCTACGAGGCCAGCCAGGTGCAGGAGCGTCTGGAGCGCGACGCCATGGACGCGGCCGCCGACCTGCGCCGCGCCCTGGCGCGCGACCTGCAGGACATGCTGGCCCTGCCCGGCGGCGCGGACGGCATCCTGGCCTGGCAGGGCCAGGCCAACGAGTTGCTCAGCCGCCGTCCCGAGCTGGTGCGCCTGGAGTGGCGCGACGAGCAGCAGCGCGTGCGGGCCGAGGCCGGCATACCGACGCAGCAGGACACCGCGCATTCCGAGGCCGCCATGGCCTGCGCCAATGCACGCCGCCTCATGGCACCGTCGTACTCCGCCAGCTATTACCACTTGCTGCCCGGCGGCACCGGCGCCGAGCTGATGGAGATGTGCGCACCGCTGGTCGAGGCCGGTCGCGTGCGCGGCTACCTGGTGGGCACCTACTCTCTGCAGGCCCTGCTGGCCGATGTGGTGGGCCCCCAGCTGCAGCGCACGCAGGGCGTGTCCTTCACCGAAGCCGACGGTACCCGGCTGGCACGGGTGGCGGCGCAGCGGCGCGGTTCGCGCATGTTCACGGCGCAGCAGCTGTTCGACCTGCCGGGCAACACGCTGGTGCTGCGCATGGACGGCTGGCACGCCGCGCCCAGCGTGTTTCCCAACGTGCTCACCGCCCTGGTCACGGCCATGTCGATCGCCCTGGTCTCGGTGCTGTTGGTGCTGGTGCGCGACACCCGCCGGCGCCTGCGCGCCGAGCGCGACCTGGCCGAGGCTCTGGCCTTTCGCAAGGCCATGGAGGACTCGCTGGTCACGGGCCTGCGGGCACGCGACCTGCACGGCCACGTCACCTATGTGAACCCGGCGTTCTGCGCCATGGTGGGCTTTCCCGCTGCGGAGCTCGTGGGCCGCGCCGCTCCCATGCCCTACTGGCCGCCGGAGCTGACGGAGGAATACAGCGGGCGCCAGGAGCGGCGCCTGGCCGGGCGGCTGGGGCCGTCCTCGGCCGGCTACGAAACGTCTTTCGTGCGCAGCGACGGCTCGCGCTTCCCGGTCATGGTGTACGAGGCGCCGCTGATCAATGCCCACGGCGTGCACACCGGCTGGATGGGCTGCATCCTGGACGTGAGCGAGCAGCGGCGCGCCGAGGAGCTGTCGCGCACCACGCACGAACGACTGCAGGCCACCGCCCGCCTGGCGACCGTGGGGGAGATGGCTTCACTGCTCAGCCACGAGCTGAACCAGCCCCTGGCGGCCATCGCCAGCTATGCCACCGGCTCGCTGAACCTGCTGACGCCGCTACCCGGAAGCGCCCCCGACGCCCATGACCTGCACGAGGTGCAGGTGGCCGTGCAGCGCATCGCGCACCAGGCGGAGCGCGCCGGGCGCGTCATCAAAAGCGTGCACGACTTTGTGCGCCGGCGCCCACACACGCGTGAGACGGTTCCGGCCCAGGAGCTCCTGGATGCGGTGCTGCCCATCATCCGCCTGCAGGCGCGCAAGCTGGCCGTGCAGGTGGCGGTGGAGATCGCGCCCGGCCTGCCTCCCGTCCTGTGCGACCGCACCATGGTCGAGCAAGTGCTGCTGAACCTGACGCGCAATGCCATGCAGGCGATGGACGAGCAGGAAGGCGCCGCCGCGCGGCTGCTGCAGCTGCAGGTACGCCGTGCGCCTGCCGGCGGGCCCTGGCTGGAGTTTTCCGTGGCCGACAACGGCAGCGGCATCCCCGAGGACGTGGCCGCGCGCCTGTTCACGCCCTTCTACACCACGCGCACCGAAGGCATGGGTCTCGGCCTGAGCCTGTGCCGCACGGTGGTCGAGCAGCACGGCGGCCATCTGGCCTGGCTGGCGCGGCAGCCGCGTGGTACGGTATTTGTCTTCACGCTGCCTGGCGACGGGCAGTCGGGGCCTTCAAACTGAACCGATCGATGGAATCTGCAATCCCTGCCACCGTGTACATCGTCGACGATGACGCCGAGGTGCGCGAAGCCCTGGCGTGGCTGCTGCGTTCGCGTCGGGTGCTGAGCGAGCCGTTTGCCAGTGCCGAGGAGTTCGAAGCCATGCTGGCCCTGCAGGCCGAGCGCGGCCTGCCCCAGCGCCACGCCGCCTGCCTGTTGCTGGACGTGCGCATGCCGGGCATGAGCGGTCTGGCGCTGTTCGACCGGATGGTCGAGCGCGGCGACACCGCCGCCATACCGGTGATCTTCCTGACCGGCCACGCAGATGTGCCAACGGCGGTGAGCAGCGTCAAGCGCGGCGCTTTCGACTTCTGCGAAAAACCCTTCTCTGACAACCAGCTGGTGGACCGTATCCAGGCGGCCCTGGCCAGCTCGGCCGGCCACCTGCAGGCCGAGCGCGAACGCGGCCTGCTGACCCAGCGCCAGAGTGAACTGACCGAGCGCGAGCGCGAGGTCATGCGCCTGGTGGTGGAGGGCCTGCCCAACAAGCTGATCGCCGACCAGCTGTCCATCAGCGTGCGCACGGTGGAGGTGCACCGCGCGCGCGTGTTCGACAAGATGCAGGTCCGCTCGGCGGTGGAACTGGCGAACCTGCTGCGCGCGTCGCCGGGGGGCTAGGGTGCTGCCTCGCAGATAGCTGCACGAAATGAGATCGAGGGATTCGCACTCAGGGCAAGGCGCAAGCCGCAGCGATAGCTGTAGCTATCGCGAGAATTGGCAACGCCGCCCTGGGTACGAAGGCACGATGTCATGGGTAGTTAGTTGCGTGGCAGCACACTTGGCTCAGCCCTGGCGCTCGCCCACGTAGATCTCCACGCGGCGGTTGCGCGAGCGGCCTTCGGCCGTGTCGTTGCTGGCGATGGGCTCGCGCGAGCCGCGGCCTTCCACCTGGATGCGGGCACCGCTCACGCCGCGTGCCGTCAGGTAGTTGCGGGTGCTGGTGGCGCGATCTACCGACAGCGGATTGTTGATGGCGTCCGTGCCCGTGGAGTCGGTGTGGCCGACGATGCGCACCTCGGCATTCGGGTTGTCGCGCAAGCCGGCAGCGAAGCGCTCCAGGATGGGCTGGAAGTTGGGCTGGATGTCCGAGCGGTTGGTGGCAAACGAGATGTCGCTGGGAATGTCCAGCTTGAGCTGGTTGTCCGCCGTCTGCGACACCGTCACGCCCGTGCCCTGAGTGGCTGCCTGCATCTCCTGGCGCTGGCGCTCCATGCGCTGCGACCAGATGTAGCTGCCCAGGGCGCCGACGCCGGCGCCGATGACTGCACCCTTGCCGGCGTGCCCGCCCGCCACGGCGCCGATGGCGGCGCCGCCCAGGGCGCCCACGCCAGCGCCCGTGGCCGTGCGGCGCTGGGTGTCGGTCATGGACATGTCGGCACAGCCGACGGCGAACAGGGCCAGCGACAGGCTGGCGACGAGGAGAGGTTTGCGCATGGGAAGCTCCTTTTCGCGTGGAAGACACTGAGGGGGCGGCGCGGCTTCAGGAGCCCGTGCCGCAGACCCGCTCGGGGAGCGTAACCAGCCTGGGAAGCGTGTTCTGTAGGACGGCGGACAGCACGCCAGCCGGCGGCGCAAACAACTGTCAAGCGGCCTTACCCCAAGTCTCGCCGCCGCCTGCTTTCTTCTTTCGTTCAGTCGCGCGGTGCCTCGGGCGAAGGAGGCTTGTCGTCCTCGGGTGGCGGCACGTGCAGCTCTCCGCCCTTTCTGCCGGAAAACATCGTCCACCACACGATGGCCAGCAGGATTGCCAACGCCAGCAGTGCTTCAAGCAAAATCAGCCCCATGTCTCGACCCGAGCCCGTCGCCGGGCGAAATGACTCAACCAAACAAACCAGACGAAAAGCGACGCCTGCGCCACACCAGCGGGCGATCCTACCGGAGCTGAATTCTTGACGACGTCAACGTCCCGCCTGCTGCGCCTGCTGGCCCCCCTGCTGGCCGCGGCCCTGTTTGCCGCCTGCTCCACGCGCGCGCCCCTGCCTGCCGCGCCGCCGGCCGCCACGCCCGCGCCGGCACCCGCTCCCACCGGCCCGCTGACCGGCCAGCCCGCCCCGAACAAGAGCCGCTGGGTGCCGGTGGCCTGGAGCGAGCTGCCGGGCTTTGACGCCGACGCGCTGCACGAGGCCTGGAACGCCTGGCTGCGCAGCTGCGAGCGCCCGGCCCCGGCCTTCGTCCCCCTGTGCGGCGACGTGCGCCGGCTGTCGATCGCCAGCGCCGAGGAGCAGCGCGCCTGGATGGTCGAGCGCCTGCAGCCCTACCGCGTCGAGTCGCTGGAGGGCGCCACCGACGGCCTACTGACCGGCTACTTCGAGCCCTACCTGGAGGCCGCGCGCCAGCCCGGCAACGGCTTCGATGTGCCCCTGTACCGCCCGCCGGCGGACCTGGCCACGCGCCGGCCCTGGTACACGCGCCAGCAGATCGACACCCTGCCCGAGGCACGCGCGCAGCTGGCCGGCCGGGCCATCGCCTGGGTGCGTGACCCGGTGCAGGCCATGGTGCTGCACATCCAGGGCTCGGGCCGGCTGGCCGTGCGCGAGCCCGATGGCAGCACACGCATGGTGCGCGTGGCCTTTGCCGGCACCAACGACCAGCCCTACAAGAGTGTGGGCCGCTGGCTGCTGGACCAGGGCCTGGTGCGCGACGCCACCTGGCCGGGCATCAGCGCCTGGACGCAGGCCAACCCGCAGCGCGTGCAGGAGATGCTGTGGTCCAACCCGCGCTACGTGTTCTTCCGCGAGGAGCCTCTGGACGGGCTGGACGCCGCCTTCGGCCCGCGCGGCGCGCAAGGCGTGCCGCTCACGCCCGGACGCTCCATCGCCGTGGACCGCCTCAGCATCCCCTACGGCACGCCGGTGTGGCTGGCCTCCAGCGGGCCCACGGCGCAGCTGTCGCGCCTGGTGCTGGCGCAGGACACGGGCAGCGCCATCGTCGGCGCCGTGCGCGCGGACTTCTTCACCGGCTGGGGCGAGCAGGCCGGCGACGTGGCCGGCAGGCTGAAACAGAACCTGCGGCTGTGGGCCCTGTGGCCCAGATAATGGCCGAATCGGCCTCTAGCCCTTACGTAGCAAGCGCGAGCAGCTATTAAATATGAAGCGCCCGGCCCGCCCCTCACCGCGTGAGGCCGCATGCAGGTAGACGAGCGCCTGCTGCGCACCGTGCTGCTGGCCGATGCCATCGAGCACGCCGACCGCCAGGGCGTGCTGGTCTCCGAGCCCGAGCGCCAGGAGGCGCTGCGCGGCGCCATCGCCGCGGCGCGCGGGCGCGGCGTGCAGCGCGTGGGCGCGGCCGACGTCGCCGCCGGCTGGGCCGGCGCCGTGGTGCAGCGCGCCGCGGAGCGCAGCCCCGGCGTGGCCGCGCTGCACCACGGCACCGGCCTGGCCTGGCTGGCCGGGGCCTTGCCGGCCCTCGCCCTGCTGCTGGGGCTGGTCACCGACCGCATCGCCAACGCCCACCGCGTGGACCTGCTGTCGCTGCCGCTGCTGGCCGTGCTGGGCTGGAACCTGGCCACCTATGCGCTGCTGGCCGTGCGCGCCGGCCTGAGACGCACCGCGCCGGCCCGCTGGGCGCTGGCGCTGCGCCGGTGGCTACGCGCGCGAACACCGCGCCAGGGCGGCCAGCGGGCGCTGGCGGCGCAGGTGGGCGAGCAGTTCTACGGCCCCTGGTTCGCCCACACCGGCGGCCTGTTCACGCAGCGCGTGGCGCGCGTGCTGCACCTCTCGGCCGCCGCCTGGGCCGGCGGCATCGCCCTGTCGCTGCTGCTGCGCGGCCTGGTCGTGCGCTACCAGTTCGGCTGGGAGAGCACCTTCATGGACGCCGGAGCGGTGCACGCCCTGGTGCGCGTGCTATTTTTGCCGCTGACGGCGCTGTTCGGCCTGGAGCCGTTTTCGCTGCAGGAGATCCAGGCCACGCAGAATTTCGCCGGCGAAGGCGCCGCCGGCCAGCGCTGGGTGTGGATGTACGTCGGGCTGCTGGCCCTGGTCGTGGTGCTGCCGCGGCTGGGGCTGGCCGCCTGGGCACGCTGGCGCGAGGCGCAGCTGGCGCGCCGCCTGGCGCTGGACCCGCGGGGCCGCGCCCTGCAGAGCCTGGCGGCGCGCCTGCCGCGCGATGTGGTGCTGGGCCTGGTGGGCCTGAGCGCGCCCCAGACACAGGCGCTGCAGACCATCCTGGCCGGCCAGGATGCCAGCGACCCGGCAGGCGACCGGCTGCACTGGGCCGAGCCCGCGGGCGCCGCCGCCCAGCAGCCGGTGGACGCCGTGCTGGCCGGTGCCGATGCGCAGGCGCCGCGCCCGCCCGCCTGGCGGGAAGCGCCTTCGCCGGCCCTGCGCTGGGACGACTGGGCCGCCAGCTGGGTGCTGGAGCCGGCGCTGTTCGACCGCCTGGCGCCCCTGCTGCCAGCGCACCAGGACGCCCTGCAGCGCCTGCGCCAGGCCTGGGAGCGCCACAACGAAGACCGCTTTGCCCAGGCCCTGGCCTTGCTGGCCAGCCACCTGCGCGCCGGCGCGGCGCTGGCCGCCCGGCCCGAGCAGGCCGAGCGCTACCCCGACCAGCTACGCCAGCTGGCCGCCGCGCTGGGCCGCCTGCACGGCCAGGTGGACACGCCGCCGGCCGAGCCTGCAAGCCCCGCCCCGCACGCCGAGGCCGCCGGGCGCTGGGGCGACGGCGCCTTCGTGGCGCTGGGCTCGTCGGCCGGCGCGGCCGCCGGCGCCAAGGCCGGCGCGGTGCTGGACCTGGGCCTGGGCGGCATTACGCTGGGCGCCGGCACGGCCCTGGGCGCCCTGCTGGGCGCGGCCGCGGCCTGGGGGCGCCGCGGTCTGAAGAAGAGGCAGGAAAGCGACGAGGTGCTGCGCCACATGGCCGAGGTGGCCTGCCTGCTCTACCTGGTCAGTGCCCACCAGGCCCGCTTGGCGCCCGCCCAGGGCGAGCTGTTGGCCGGGCGCTGGCGCGCCGAGGTCACGGGCGCCATCGCCGCGCACTGGGACGCGCTGCACGCAGCACTGCAGCCCGGCGGCGATCAGGGCGCGCTGCAGGCGCTGCTGCAGACCGTGCTGCGCGGCGTGCTGCGGCGCAGTCTGCCGCCGCACTGAAAATGCAGCCAAATCGGGTTCAAACCCTTTCCAATCAAGCGCTGGCAGCTATCAAAATGGTAGTCAGCGCGCGCCGCCCAGGTGCGCCAGCGGCAGCGCCCCGCCGGCCTTGACCTCGCCCAGCGAGAAGCTGGTGTGCATGTCCTTCACGTTGGGCAGGTTCAGCAGCACGGTGCGGGCGAACTGCGAAAAACTGTCCAGGTCGCGCGCCACCACCTGCAGCTCGAAGGTGCCCGTGCCGCTGATGTAGTGGCACGACACCACCTCGGGGATGCGGGCAATGGCCTCCTCCATGGCGCGGGTCAGGTCGCCGCGGCTGCGCTCCGCGTCCAGCCGCACGAAGGCCAGCACGCCCAGACCGATCTTGTGGCGGTCGATCTCGGCGCGGTAGCCGCGAATGTAGCCGGCCTCCTCCAGCGCACGCACGCGCCGCCAGCACGGCGCGGCCGACAGGCCCACGCGCTGGGCCAGCTCGGTGTTCGTGAGGCGCGCCTCCTGCTGCAGCTCCTGCAGGATAGCAATGTCGTAGCGATCCAGTGTTTCCATTTTTTCATTGTTTTTAGAAAGAATCTTTCTTGCATCAGGGTTAACGCGGCAAAGAACGCAAAGACATATCTGCCCGCCGCGCATACACTGCCCTTCTCATGGCCGATCGGCCATGCACGGCCGTGCCCGCCACCCCAGGGACACGCCACACCCCACGGAGACAACGCCATGAACGCCCCCCTGCCTGAGCACGTGCGCCGCGCGCTCGAGACTGTCACCCTAGAAGACAAATACACCCTGGAGCACGGCCGCGCCTTCATGAGCGGCACGCAGGCCCTGGTGCGCCTGCCCATGCTGCAGCGCCAGCGCGACGCGGCCGCGGGCCTGAACACCGCCGGCTTCATCAGCGGCTACCGCGGCTCGCCCCTGGGCAACTACGATCAGGCGCTATGGGCCGCGCGCAAGCACCTGGCCGAGCAGCACGTGGTCTTCCAGCCTGGCGTGAACGAGGAGCTGGCCGCCACCGCCGTGTGGGGCACGCAGCAGCTGGACATCTACCCGGACAGCAAGAAGTACGACGGCGTCTTCGGCATCTGGTATGGCAAGGGCCCGGGCGTGGACCGCAGCGGCGACGTGTTCAAGCACGCCAACATGGCCGGCACGGCGCGCCACGGCGGCGTGATCGCGGTGGCCGGCGACGACCACATCAGCAAGAGCAGCACGGCCGCGCACCAAAGCGACCACATCTTCAAGGCCTGCGGCCTGCCGGTGTTCTTCCCCAGCAGCGTGCAGGAGATCCTGGACATGGGTCTGCACGCCTTCGCCATGAGCCGCTTCTCCGGCCTGTGGTCGGGCATGAAGACCATCCAGGAGGTGGTGGAGTCGAGCGCCAGCGTCTCGGTGGACCCGGACCGCGTGCAGATCGTGCTGCCCGAGGATTTCGCCATGCCGCCCGGCGGCCTGCACATCCGCTGGCCCGACGCGCCGCTGGAGCAGGAGGCGCGTCTGATGGACTACAAGTGGTATGCGGCTCTTGCGTACGTACGCGCCAACAAGCTCAACTACAACGTGATCGAAAGCGGCGCACGCGACCGCTTCGGCCTGATCGCGAGCGGCAAGGCCTACAACGACATGCGCCAGGCGCTGGTTGACCTGGGTCTGGACGATGACACCTGCCGCGAGCTGGGCATCCGCGTGCACAAGGTCAACGTGGTCTGGCCACTGGAGGCCAACATCACGCGCGGCTTCGCCGAGGGGCTGCAGGAGATCCTGGTGGTGGAGGAAAAGCGCCAGGTCATCGAATACCAGCTCAAGGAGCAGCTGTACAACTGGCGCGCCGACGTGCGTCCCAACGTGCTGGGCAAGTTCGACGAGGTCGAAGGCGACCATTCCGGCGGCGAGTGGGGCATGCCCAACCCCAGCCAGAACTGGCTGCTGCGCCCCAAGGCCGATCTGACGCCGGCACTGATCGCCCGCGCCATCGCCCGGCGCCTGACCAAGCTGGGCGTGCCGGAGCACGTCGTGGCGCGCATGAACGAGCGCCTGTCGGTCATCGACGCGCGCGAGCAGGGCCTGGCCGCGCAGACCGTGCAGACGGGCGAGCGCACGCCGTGGTTCTGCAGCGGCTGCCCGCACAACACCAGCACCCGCGTGCCCGAGGGTTCGCGCGCCGTGGCCGGCATCGGCTGCCACTACATGGCCAACTGGATGCCTGATCGCAGCACCAGCACCTTCACGCAGATGGGTGGCGAGGGCGTGACCTGGGTCGGCCAGGCGCCCTTCACCAAGGACAAGCACGTGTTCGCCAACCTGGGCGACGGCACGTACTTCCACAGCGGCCTGCTGGCGATTCGCCAGTCCATCGCCGCGGGCACCAACATCACCTACAAGATCCTCTACAACGACGCTGTGGCCATGACGGGCGGTCAGCAGGTGGGCGAGCGTCCGGAAGGCCATTCGGTGGCGCAGATCGCGCACAGCCTGCGCGCCGAAGGCGTGGCCAAGCTGGTGGTGGTGACCGACGAGCCGGCCAAGTACCAGGGCCGCACCCACGCCGCCGGCAGCTCCCGCGATGGCCGCCCCGAGCTGCTGAACGACCTGCCGGCCGGCATCGAGGTCTTCCACCGCGACGAGCTGGACCGCATCCAGCGCGAGCTGCGCGACACCCCTGGCTGCACGGCGCTGATCTACGACCAGACCTGCGCCACGGAAAAACGCCGGCGCAGGAAGCGCGGCAAGCTGGCCACGCCGGCCAAGACGGTGGTCATCAACGAGCTGGTGTGCGAGGGCTGCGGCGACTGCTCGGTGCAATCGAACTGCCTGTCGGTGGAGCCGGTGGAGACCGAGTTCGGCCGCAAGCGCCGCATCAACCAGAGCACCTGCAACAAGGACTATTCCTGCGTGAAGGGCTTTTGCCCCAGCTTCGTGACCGTCGAAGGCGGGCAACTGAAGAAACCCAAGAAGGAAAAGAAGGGCGACCTGGCCAGCCTGCCGCCTATCCCTGAGCCGGCGCTGCCGGTGGCCGAAGAGGCCTGGGGCATCGTGGTGGCCGGCGTGGGCGGCACGGGCGTGATCACCATCGGCTCGCTGCTGGGCATGGCCGCGCACTTGGAGGGCAAGGGCGTCATCACGCAGGACGCGGCCGGCCTGGCGCAAAAGGGCGGGGCCACCTGGAGCCACGTGCAGATCGCCAACCGCCCCGAGGCCATCTACACCACCAAGGTGGACACGGCCAAGGCCGACCTGATCATCGGCTGCGACCCCATCGTCGCCGCCAACAAGGTCACGCTGGCATCGATGCAGCCGGGCCGCACCTTCGTGGCGCTGAACACCAGCGGCACGCCGGCGGCAGCCTTCGTGCACAACCCGGACTGGCAGTTCCCGGCCGGCAGCTGCGAGGCGGCCATCGGCCAGACCGTGGGCCAGGCGCTGCTGGGCGTGATCGACGCCGAGCGCGCGGCCACGCAGCTGCTGGGCGACAGCATCTACACCAACCCGCTGATGCTGGGCTACGCCTGGCAGAAGGGCCGCATTCCCTTGAGCCACGCCGCGCTGATGCGCGCCATGGAGCTCAATGGCGTGCAGGTGGCCAACAACCAGGCCGCCTTCGAGTGGGGCCGCCGCCTGGCGCACGAGCCGCAGCAGGTGCAGGCGCTGCTGGCCACCACGCAGGTGATCGAGTTCGTGAAGAAGCCCGGCCTGGCCGAGATGCTGGCCAAGCGCGTGGAGTTCCTCACCGGCTACCAGAACGCCGCCTATGCGGCCGAGTACCGCGCCTTCGTCGAGAAGGTGCAGGCGGCCGAGGGCCGCGCCAGCCAGGGCTCGACGCGTCTGACCGAGGCGGTGGCGCGTTACCTGTTCAAGCTGATGGCCTACAAGGACGAGTACGAGGTGGCTCGCCTGCACACCGACCCGGCCTTCACGGCGCGCATCGAGGGCATGTTCGAGGGGGACTACAAAATCGTCCACCACCTGGCACCGCCCAGCTTCGCGCTGAAGAAGAACGACCGGGGCGAGCCCATCAAACAGTCCTATGGCGAGTGGATGCGCCGCGGCATGGGCCTGTTGGCCAAGCTCAAGGGTCTGCGCGGCACGGCGTTGGATCCGTTCGGCAAGACCGAGGAACGGCGCACCGAGCGCACGCTGATCCAGGAGTACCGCGCCTGCATCGAGGAGCTGCTGGCTGGCCTGGCTCCCGAGCGCCTGGCGCTGGCCGTGGAGATCGCCCGCATTCCCGAAGACATCCGCGGCTATGGCCACGTGAAGGAGCGCCACCTGGCGGCCGCGCGCAAGAAGTGGTTCGCCCTGATGGATCGTTGGCGCAGTGGCGCTGCCGTCCCGGCCACGGCCCAGCGCGTGACCGCCTGACCGGACCGGCCACCCTGCACTGAAACGCACGCCTTCGGGCGTGCGTTTTTTTATGCCCGGCCCGCGCCGCCTGCGACCGCTGCCTGGGCCAGCACGTCGGCCTGCTGGGCGCCGGCCGGCGGACTGTTGAACTGCAGGCGGCTGACCGGCACGGCCAGCTGCACGTCCAGGGCGCGCAGGCGCTCCAGCAGCTGCAGATTGATGCGCTGCTGGATGTCCATGTACACGTTGAAGCCTGGGTCCTCGACGATGTAGACCACCTCATAGTCGAGCGAGCTGGCGCCGAAGCCCTTGAGGTGCGCGCGGTCGAAGCGCACCTGCGGCACGGCACGGATGATCTCGGCCACGGTGCGCGACACTTGCTCGGCCTTGTCCGCAGGTGTGGACTGGGCGATGCCGAAGCTGAACACGATGCGCCGCTCGCGCATCAGGCGGTAGTTGTTGATGGTCTGCTTGAGCAGGTCGGTATTGCCCATCACCACCTGCTCGCCGCTGAGTGCCTTGATGCGGGTGGTCTTCACGCCCACTTGCTGCACCGTGCCGGCGACGCCGCCCACGACGATGAAGTCGCCCACCTCGAAGGGCTTGTCCACGGCGATGGCCATGGAGGCGAACAGGTCGCCCAGGATGTTCTGCAGCGCCAGCGCCACCGCCACACCACCCACGCCCAGGCTGGCGATGAAGGCGGTGATGTTGACCCCCAGGTTGGACAGAATGGCCAGCAGCACCGTGACCCACAGCAGCGTGCGCAGACCCCAGGACATGAGCGTGGCCGAGGCGCTGGCCTGGCCCGTGGCGCCCACGCCATGGTGCTGGCGGTAGCGCTGCACCGCCACGCTGGTGGCGCGCGAACCCCACAGGCCGATCTGCACCGCCACGGCCAGGAACCACAGCTGACCCACGCGGCCGTGCCAGCGGTCCGGCAGATCCAGCAGACCCAGGCCGACCAGTACGGACGCCAGCACGATCAGCAGCTGGCTGGTGCCGGCCAGCAGCTGGGCCAGCAGGCCGCCGGCCCCACCCCGGGCCACGCCCTCCTCGTCGTGCCGGCGCACCCGCCGCTGCGCCCAGCGCAGCGTCAGCGTGAGCAGCAGATAGGTGCCCATGGCGGCTGCGGCGGCCAGCAGCATGCTGGCGGCCGACATGCCCCACAGGGCTTCGCTGTGCAGCCAGGTCCAGTCCCGTGCGAAATCCATGGCGATGCGGTTTCCTTTCTTTCTTCCGTTGGTACTTTTGTCAGGTGCTGAAAACGGCACGGCGACCTGTAAGGAGGTCGCCGTGCGGGGAACATGGTAGGGGACGCACCGCGATGCGCGCGTAGGCCCAGGCCGACGATGACGGCTTCAGCTCAGCAGCCGCCCGGGGTTGGCGTCCAGCTTGGTCAGGGCCTCGCGCGTGGCGCGCAGGGTCAGGCTTTCTTCCTCCTGCGGCACGATCAGCGCGGCCTGCAGGTAGGCACCCAGGCGGCGCAGCTGCAGCAGGTAGCTGGCGCCGTCGGAGGCGGCGAACAGGTGCAGCTGGCGGCGCTGGCTGTGCCACACGTACTGCACCTGGGCCGAGGCGCCGTTGTGGTCCAGGGTGAACCATGTGCCCAGGGGCAGCTGCTGGGCCCACGCGACCATCTCCGGCTGCACCGGCGCCTCGTTGTCGGCAAAGACGTGGATGGCGGAGGCGTCGATGCCCAGCAGCAGCTCGATGTTCTCGGCGCTCAGCGGCATCTCGCCCAGCGCCTCGTCGCTCAGGTAGTCCTCCAGGTTCGCCAGGCGGCGCGCCATGGCGTCGATGTGCGCCTGGGGAATGGTGGCGGTCTTGGACAGGAAGGCGTCGGCCAGGGTGTCCGTCAGCAGCTTGATCTGCGCGTCCTGCTCGGCCCCGGCCACGCCCAGCAGGGTCAGGCCGCGGCGCAGCGACTGCAGCAGCGCCGGCAGGCTCTGGATGACCTGGGCGCGGTCGGCGCGGTTGGGCTTGGCGCTGGCGGCCCACACCAGGTCGGCCGCGGCGCGCTTGCACTCGGCGGTGACGGCATGCTGCGGCCCGTGGCGCACGGCGCACACGGCCAGCACCTCGGCCCAGGTCTTGAACAGAAATTCGCGGATCTCGTCGCGCACCGGCATGTCTTTCAGCAGGGTGCGCAGCTCGATGGTGTACTGGATGGCCAGCGTCTCGCGCTGCTCGACCTGCTGGGCCACGCTGACGATGCGCGCCGTGGTGCCGCCCTGGCGTTCGGCCAGGAACTTGGCCAGGAAGGCCTCGAACTCCTCGTGGGCGATGGCAAACACCCGCTGGCCGGTCTCCGGGTATTGCTCGATGACCTGCACGATGCGGCGCACCTCGGCCTCCAGGGCGCTGCCATTGATGCTGCTGGCATCAAAGCCCAGCACGCAGGCGCCCATGCGGTCGATGAGCTGGCGCGCGGGGTGCGCCATGTTGCTGAAGAACTCCGGCTCGGCCAGGGCGACGCGCAGCACCGGCACCTGCAGCCGAGCGAACCACACCCGCATGGCCGGAGGGATGCGCTCCTCGCTCAGGATGCTCTGGAACATCAGCGCCACCACCTCGATGATGGCCTTCTCGCTGGCCGTGGCGGCCTTTTCCTTCAACTCGGCGGCGCGCTCGCGTACCACGCCGGCCACGCGCACCACGGCCTGCGGGCCGGCGTGGTGCGCCATGGCCGTCAGGCTGTCGTAGTAGCTCTCCAGCGACACGCGCTGGGCCGCCAGCGCGTGCACCAGGGCGGCGGACGCCGGCGGCGCCTTGACCATGTCATAGCCGCCCATGGCCGGCTGGGTCAGCAGGCGGCGCACCTGGGCCATCACGCCATAGGCGCGCTGGCGCGCGCGGATCAGCGGGCCGGGAATGGTGACGCCGGTGGGCAGCGGCATGCCGCCCGTGGTGAAAGGCGCCGGGTGGCTGCCGCGCGGCACCGGCATGGGACGCCCCCCCGCAGGCATGCCATACGGGGGCGGCTGCAGGTGCGAGGGGCGCGAGCTGGAGTGTGCCTCCGGCCCGGTCGATGGGCCATGGCCGCTGCCGCCGGACACGGCGTTCGGGCGACGCACACGGGCGCGCAGGTCTTCGCCGACGCTGGCCACGCCCTGGCTGTCGTAGAACTTGACCACGGCCTGGTATTGCGTCAGCGCCAGCGCGGCCAGCTCGCGCTGCAGCGCATCCAGCACCAGCGCGAAGACTTCGCGCTTCAGGCCGGCCTGCAGCCACGCATCCACCAGGGCCAGGCACCAGGACTCGGGCCGCAGGATGTCGCCGGACGCCAGCTCGGCGCCTTCCAGTTGCTGCGTGCGCTGGCGCACGGCATCAAAGCTGGTGCCCACCTGCTCCAGCACGGGCAGGGCCATACGCGAGGCGGCAATCTGGTTCTCCACCACATCGTCGTCCAGCAGCGCCAGGCCATCCAGCCCGGGGGCGGGGCGCCGCACCGGCGCGGGAGCGGCAGGGGCCAGCGCGGCGCGCCAGGCACGGGCGGCGTGCTCGGTCCAGTCCTTGTGGCCGTTCTGAAAGGCTTGCCAGGCGTCCCGGTGCAGTTGCATCTCGCGCTGCGTGCCGGTCTGGCCCATGAGGTCAGTGAGAAAGCTCCCCAGCGCCTGCGCCACCACCGGCAGGCCGGCGCACAGCCCGTCCACGAAATGCTGGCGCGCCAGCTGGGCGAGCCGACGGGCAGCGGCGGGGTGCGACGCGAAGTCCATAACGTGCCATGTTAGCGGCTGCCGGGCAGCGCCAGCCAGGGCTGAGTGCCGCCCGGGGGTATCAGACCACGGCGCCCGCGTTCGGGTCGTCCGGGTCGCCTTCGCGCTTGGAGCCGGCCTTGACCAGATCCTCGCGCTTGACACCCAGCCACATGGCAATCGCCGCCGCCACGAACACCGAGGAGTAGATGCCGAACAGGATGCCGATGGTCAGCGCCAGAGCGAAGTAGTGCAGGCTGGGGCCGCCGAAAAAGAACATGGACAGCACCATGGCCTCGGTGGAGGCGTGGGTGATGATGGTGCGGCTCATGGTCGAGGTGATGGCGTGGTCGATCACCTCGTGCGTGTTGAGCTTTCTGAACTTGCGGAAGGTCTCGCGGATCCGGTCGAAGATCACCACCGACTCATTGACCGAGTAGCCCAGCACGGCCAGCACGCCGGCCAGCACCGACAGCGAGAACTCCCACTGGAAGAAGGCGAAGAAGCCCAGGATGATGACCACGTCGTGCAGGTTGGCGATGATGGCCGCCACGCCGAACTTCCACTCGAAGCGCAAGGCCAGGTAGATGACGATGCCCAGCACCACCATGCCCAGCGCCATCAGGCCGCCGTGCACCAGCTCCTCGCCCACCTGCGGGCCGACGAACTCGGTGCGGCGCAGCACCACCGAGTCATCCTGGCTTTTCAGCGCCGCCAGCACCTGGTCGCTTTGCTGCGCCGAGGTCACTCCCTTTTGCACCGGCAGGCGGATCATCACGTCGCGCGAGGTGCCGAAGTTCTGCACCGTCACATCCGGGTACCCCAGGCTGGCGACCGTCTCGCGCACCTTGGCCGTGTCGGCGGTCTGTGTGTAGGCCACCTCCATAACGGTGCCGCCGGTGAACTCCACCGACAGGTGCAACCCGCGCGTGACCAGGAAGAAGACCGCCAGGGCGAAGGTGATGAAGGAAATCGCGTTGAGCACCAACGCGTACTTCATGAAAGGGATGTCCCTTTTGATGCGGAAAAACTCCATGATCCTTCCCTTTAGTCGTTGCTGGCGCGGCCGGCCACGGAGCGCAGCTGCGAGGCGTCTTCAGGCTTCCAGACCTGGCCGATGGAGACGCTCTTGAGCTTCTTCTTGCGGCCATACCAGAAATTGACCAGGCCGCGCGAGAAGAACACCGCCGAGAACATGCTGGTCAGGATGCCGATGCAGTGGACCACGGCAAAGCCGCGCACCGGGCCGGTGCCGAAGGCCAGCAAGGCCAGGCCGGCAATCAGCGTGGTCACGTTGGAGTCCAGGATGGTGGCCCAGGCGCGGTCGTAGCCGGTGGCGATCGCCGCCTGCGGCGCCACGCCGGCGCGCAGCTCCTCGCGGATGCGCTCGTTGATCAGCACGTTGGAGTCGATGGCCACGCCCAGCGCCAGCGCCATGGCGGCGATGCCGGGCAGGGTCAGCGTGGCCTGCAGCATGGACAGGATGGCCACCAGCATCAGCACGTTCACCGACAGCGCGATGGTCGAGAACACGCCGAACAGCATGTAGTACACGCACATGAAGGCCGCGATGGCCACCATGCCCCAGACCACGCTGTTCACGCCGCGGGCGATGTTGTCGGCGCCCAGGCTGGGGCCGATGGTGTATTCCTCGATGATCTCCATGGGCGCGGCCAGCGAGCCGGCGCGCAGCAGCAGCGCCGTGTCATTGGCCTCCACGGTGGTCATGCGCCCGGAGATCTGCACCCGCCCGCCGCCGATCTCGCTGCGGATCACGGGGGCCGTCACCACCTCGCCCTTGCCCTTTTCGAACAGCACGATGGCCATGCGCTTGCCCACGTTCTCGCGCGTCACGTCCTTGAAGATGCGCGAGCCCTTGGCGTCGAGCGTCAGGTTGACGGTGGGCTCCTGCGTCTGGCTGTCAAAGCCCGGCTGGGCGTCGGTCAGGTTCTCACCCGTGAGCACCACCTGCTTCTTGACGATCACGGCCTGGCCGTTGCGGTCCAGGTATTTCTCGTCGCCAAAGGGCACGGGGCCGGTCCCCATCTCGGCGGCGCGCGCCTCGGTGCCCTCATCGACCATGCGCACTTCCAGCGTGGCGGTGCGGCCCAGGATGTCCTTGGCCTTGGCCGTGTCCTGCACGCCGGGCAGCTGCACCACGATGCGGTCCAGGCCCTGCTGCTGGATGACCGGTTCGGCCACTCCCAGCTCGTTGATGCGGTTGTGCAGCGTGGTGATGTTCTGCTTGAGCGCCTGTTCCTGCACGCGGCGCAGGGCCTCGGGCTTGATGCTGGCGGTGAGCACCGTGGTGTCGCCATCGGTGACGGTGGTCGCCTGCAGGTCGGCGAACTGGTCGGCGATCAGGTTGCGCGCGGCCGTCAGCTGGGCCTGGTCGCGCAGGCGCACCTGCACCGTCTGGCCTTCGCGGCTGACGCCGCCATGGCGGATGTTCTTCTCGCGCAGGCTGCTGCGCAGGTCGCCAGCCAGGGACTCGGCCTTCTTGGTCAGCGCCGCCTGCATGTCCACCTGCAGCATGAAGTGCACGCCGCCGCGCAGGTCCAGGCCCAGGTACATGGGGCGCGCGTGCAGCGCGGTCAGCCAGTCGGGCGAACGCGAAACCAGGTTGAGGGCGACGATGTAGGGCGGGTCGCTGGGGTCGGGGATCAGCGCCTTTTCCAGCGCGTCCTTGGCCTTGAGCTGGATGTCCGGCGTGTCGAAACGCGCGCGCACCGACGTGCCTTCCAGCACGATGGAGTCGGAGGTCACGCCCGCCGCCTCCAGCACCTGCTGCACGCGCTCCTGCAAAGCGGAGTCCACCTTGATGGTGGCCTTGGCCGAGGAGACCTGCACCGCAGGGGCCTCGCCGAAAAAGTTGGGCAGGGTGTAGAGGAACCCAACGAGCAACGCGATCCCCAGGATCGCGTACTTCCAGACCGGGTAACGGTTCATGATCGCGCTCTTCGTCTCACAAACGGATGACGGGGCGGGCCTTGGTCGGCACGCCCCGTCGCAATGGCTTCAACGTGTTCAGCCAGGCGGATGGTTACTTGACCGAGCCCTTGGGCAGGACTTGCGTCACGGCGCTGCGCTGCACCTGCACCTCGACGCCGTTGGCGATCTCCAGGTGCAGTGAGCCTTCGCCCAGGCGCGTGACGCGGCCCAGCAGGCCGCCGGCGGTGGCCACTTCGTCGCCCTTGGCCAGGGCTTCGATCATGGCGCGGTGTTCCTTCTGGCGCTTCATCTGGGGGCGGATCATGATGAAGTACAACACCACGAACATCAGCACCAGCGGCAGCATGCCGGTGAGCGAGGCCATCATGCCGCCCTCGGCGGCAGCGGCGGGGGCGGTCTGTGCAAAGGCGGAAGAAATCAGCACGGGGCAGGCTCCGGAAATCGGCAGGAAAAAATAGGAAAGTGGCCGTGCGCGGGCGCCAGGGCCGGCGAGCAGGCAGCCGGTCATTGTATGCGGCGCCCCGCCACCGGCCCACTGGCCTGGCTTGACCCTGCGCGCCCCCCGGTTTGGCTTTTATATAAAAAGTGGCTCAAACGCCCGCCAGGCAAGCGCAGAAAGCTATCAAAATTGATGCTGCTGGGCTTGCGGCGCATTCAGCAGCGCGGCGGGCTCGTCAGCCTCCAGCACCTGGGCGGCCCAGCCGGCAAGCTGGCGTGCGTCCACGCGCAGCACCTCCTGCTTGACGGCCAGCACCTGCGCGGGGTGCATGGAAAAGCTGCGCAACCCCAAGCCCAGCAGCAGCCGCGTCATGGCCACGTCGCCCGCCATTTCGCCGCACACGCTGACCGGCTTGCCGGCGCGCGCGCCGGCGGCGATCACGTCGGCCACCAGACCCAGCACGGCCGGGTGCAGCGGGTCGTACAGCGGGGCCACGGCCTCGTCGGCCCGGTCGATGGCCAGGGCGTACTGGATCAGGTCGTTGGTTCCGATGGACAGGAAGTCGAAGTGCGCCAGGAACTGGCGCACCACCAGCGCCGCGGCCGGCACCTCGATCATGGCGCCCAGCTGCACCGGCCCGTACACGGCGCCGCGCGCGTCCAGCTCGGCGCGCGCCAGCTGCACCTGGGCCAGCGTCTGGCGGATCTCCGAGAGGTGGGCCAGCATGGGAAACAGCAGCCGCACCTTGCCGTGCGCGGCCGCGCGCAGGATGGCGCGCAGCTGGGTGCGGAACATGGCCGGATCGGCCAGGCTCCACCGGATGGCGCGCAGGCCCAGGGCCGGGTTGAGCGAGCTGTCGCGGTGCGACTTGTCCAGCGGCTTGTCGGCGCCCACGTCCACCGTGCGAATGGTCACCGGCAGGCCTTGCATGCCCTGTACGGCCTCGCGGTAGGCCAGGTATTGCGCCTCCTCGTCCGGCAGCCTGCCGCCGCGGTCCATGAACAGGAATTCGGTGCGAAACAGCCCCACGCCCACGGCGCCGGCGCGCAGCGCGGCGGCTGCGTCCTGGGGCTGCTCGATGTTGGCCAGCAACTCCACCGGCTGGCCGTCCAGCGTGACCGAGGGCGTGTGCCGCAGCCGCGCCAGTCGCTCGCGCTCCAGCAGGCCCTGGCGCTGGCGAAAGCGGTATTCGTCCATGACGATGGGCGAAGGGTCGACGATGACCACGCCGGCATCGCCGTCGATGATGACCCAGTCGTCCTGGCGCACCAGCTGGCTGACCCCGCGCGCGCCCACCACGGCGGGGATGTCCATGCTGCGCGCGACGATGGCGGTGTGGCTGGTCTTGCCGCCCACGCCGGTCACGAAGCCGGCGAACACGCTCTGCTTGAACTGCAGCATGTCGGCCGGCGACAGGTCGTAGGCCACCAGCACCAGCGGCGTGGCGCTGCCCCCGCCGGCGGCGGCTGCCAGGCGCGCCGGCCCGTCCACGTGCGCGCCGCGCAGGTGGCGCAGGATGCGTTCGACGACCTGCTCCAGGTCGGCCTTGCGCTCGCGCAGGTAGTCGTCCTCCATCTCGTCGAACTGGCGGCTGAGCACTTCCAGCTGCGTGGTCAGCGCCCACTCGGCGTTGTACAGCCGCTCGGTGACCCAGTGGCGCACGCCGCCCACCAGGGCCTCGTCCTGCAGCAGCAGGATGTGCACGTCCAGCAGCGCGGCCAGTTCCTGCGGTGCGTCGGCCGGCATATCGGCCTGCAGGCGCTGCAATTCATGGATCACGGCGTCGCGCGCGCTCCGGGCGCGGGCCAGTTCGGCCTCGACATCGCCCGCTTCAATGAAGTAGTGCACGACCTCCATGCGGCTGGCCGCGGCCAGCACGGCGCGCCCGATGGCGATGCCCCGTGCGACGGGCAATCCGTGGATGGAAAACGTCATGCGATCGACCTCGTGCCGTGTGTGGTGCTATTCGCCCTCGCCGAACTTGCCGTTGATCAGCTCCAGCAGGGCTTGCATGGCCTCCTGCTCATCGCTGCCGTCGGTCTCAATCTCCACCTGCGCGCCCAGGCCGGCGGCCAGCATCATCACGCCCATGATGCTCTTGGCGTTCACACGGCGCTCGCCCCGGCTCAGGAAGACGTTGCAGGCGAAGCTGCCCGCCAGCTTGGTGAGCTTGGCCGAGGCGCGCGCATGCAGGCCCAGCTTGTTGCTGATGGTGATGGTCTGTTGGATCATGAAGTTGCCGGGATGGAGAGAAGCGGACTCAGCCCCGCGCCGCCTCGGCGGCCGCGACGGGCACCACGCCCTGAGCGCCGCCGGCCAGCGCACGGGCGGCCAGCGCCTCCAGAGGCTCGGCGCGGTAGCTCACGGCGCGCAGCAGCATCGGCAGGTTGACGCCGGCCACCAGGCGGGAATGCACGTCGTCCACCAGGCGCCGCGCCACATTGGCGGGCGTGGCGCCGACCACGTCGGTCAGCACCAGCAGCGGCGCGCCGTCCTGCGTGGCGCGCAGGGCGCGGGCGGCCAGCAGCGTGGCCTCGGGCGGCTCGTCGGGTGGCACGTCCAGCGCCTGCAGGTCGGGAGCGCAGTCGGGGAACACATGCAGTGCGCATTCCCGCAGGGCGTGGGCCAGCGGCTCGTGGGCGATGATGAGTAGGCGCGTGGTCATGGCTTGACCGCACATTATCGCCAGCGCACCCCCTGGCCTGGGGAACCGCGCGGCGCGCGGCCGGTCTTACGCACAGCGGGGTTTGAGGCCTGCGGCACAATCGCCGGTGCGATAACGGCGGCTGCGGAGAGCGAAGTGATGAAAATGAAAAATTGGCTGGTGGCGGGGGCGCTGGTGGTGGCCGCCGGCGTGGGCACGGCGGTGGTGCTGCGCTCCAACGTACACGAGGCGCCGCAGTCCACCTTCGTGCTGCTGGACGGCAGCCAACAGACAACGCAGGACCTGCGCGGCAAGGTCACGCTGGTGAACTTCTGGGCCACCAGCTGCACCACCTGCGTGGCCGAGATGCCGGAGATCGTCGCCACCTACGACAAGTACAAGGGCCAGGGCTTCGAGACCCTGGCCGTGGCCATGAGCTACGACCCGCCCAGCTATGTCGTGAACTTCACCGAGTCGCGCAAGCTGCCCTTCAAGGTGGCCATCGACAACACCGGCACCGTGGCCAAGGCCTGGGGAGACGTCAAGCTGACCCCCACCACCTTCATCGTCAACAAGCGTGGCGAGATCGTGAAGAGCTACGTGGGCGCGCCCGACTTCCCTGAGCTGCACCGGCTGATCGAGCGGCTGCTGGCAGAAGCCTGAGCAACCCGGACCTTGCACGGACAAAGGCCGGTTTTCACAAGAAAACCGGCCTTTTCGCTTGCCCGGCCTGCGCGGGCAGCTATCAAAAGGCTAGCGCGTCAGCGGGCGCGGAAGCTGTCGTGGCAGGCCTTGCAGGAGTTGGCCGTGGGGCCGAAGGCGGCCTTCAGGTTGTCCAGGCTGCCGGTCTTGGCGGCGACCAGCAGCTTGGGCGCCTCGGCCTGGAACTTCTCCGCGTGCTCGGTGAACTTGGCCTGTTCGGTCCACACGTTGGGCTTGGCCTTGGTCGGCGCGGGCTTGTCCGTGCCGGGGCCGAAGGCCGTCCAGGGCAGCGCCGCCAGCGTGGCGATGACTTCGGCGTCGGCCTGCGCGGCGCGCGCGTCATGGGGCGCCTTGCCGTTGACCATGGCGCCGATGCGCCCGAAGTGCTGGCCGATGACGAACAACGTGCTCTGGCGGTACTTGATGGCGTCTTCGAGCTTGGCAAACTGGGCGGCTGCGGGCAGCGCGAGCATGCCGGCCGCGGCGGCGGTCAGCGCGAGGGCGAGGGCCTTGAATTGCATGGTCTGGTCGGTCCGTGGGTTGGGGGCGGGAACAGGGGCGGCCGGGCGGCCCACGCCTTGGCGCAGCGCCGCCCGGCCGGTGCCCAGTATGGCGCGGTGGCGCCGCCGCGCACGCGCCAAGCACCCGGGGTTTGCTCGAGTATGGGCGGCTGCGGCAGGCCGCCCCGCCCGGCACAATGTCCGAGGCCTACCCCTTTTTTGATCTCCCCTACCTTCCATGCAACAGCACACGGTACGCATCTGGGATCTGCCCACCCGCCTGTTTCACTGGTCGCTGGCCGCCGCGGTGGTCGCCCTGGTGGTCACCGCCAAGCTGGGCGGCAGTGCCATGCAGTGGCATTTGCGGCTGGGCTACGTGGTGCTGGCGCTGTTGGCCTTCCGCCTGCTGTGGGGCTTCGTAGGCGGACGCTGGTCGCGCTTTGCCAGCTTTCTGTATGCGCCCGCGCGGCTGCTGCCCTATCTGCGCGGGCGCGGGCAGCCCCAGGTGGACGAGGTCGGCCATTCCCCGCTGGGCGCGCTGTCGGTCTTCGCCCTGCTGGCGGCCCTGGCACTGCAGGTGGCCAGCGGGCTGGCCAGCGACGACGAGATCTCCTTCACGGGGCCGCTGGCGCAATACCTGTCCGGCCTGTGGGTAGGCCGCGCCACCTGGTACCACGCCGACGTGGGGCAGTACCTGCTGTACGCGCTGGTGGGACTGCACGTGCTCGCCATCGCCTTTTATGCCCTGGTGCGCCGGCGCGCCATCGTGCGGCCCATGCTCACCGGGGACAAGGCGCTGCCCCAGGCCGTGCCGCCCTCGCGCGACGATGGCGCCAGCCGCGCCCGCGCCGCCGTGCTGCTGGCGCTGTGCGCGCTGGCGGCCTGGTGGGTGTCGCGCCTGGATGCGGGCGGCTTCTAGCGCCCGATACACTGCCCGTATGACACCCGCTACCGAGGAAACGCACCGCGCCGTGGACCCGTTGCCCTCCATCGCCCTGCTCTACCCCACCGAAGCGCACGAGATGGCGCAGGTACGCGAGCTCTTCGAGGAGTACGCGGACAGCCTGGGCATCGACCTGGGTTTCCAGAACTTCCAGGCCGAGCTGGCCGATCTGCCCGGCGACTATGCTCCGCCGCGCGGCTGCATCCTTTTGGCCCTGGTGGACGGCGCGCTGGCCGGCTGCTGCGCGCTGCGGCCGTTGGACACGGCCGACTACGCCAACGCCGCCGAGATGAAGCGCCTGTACGTGCGCAAAGCCTTCCGGGGCTTCGGCCTGGGCCGGCAGCTGGCCGAGGCCATGCTGGACGCCGCCCGCCGCGCCGGCTACGCCAGCGTGCTGCTGGACACGCTGGACGGCATGGAGTCTGCGCGCGCGCTGTACGCCGAGCTGGGCTTCGAGGAAATCCCGCCCTACTACCACAACCCCATCGCCGGGGCGCACTACCTCAAGGCCGACATCTTCTGAGGGCGAGCCAGACCGCCAGAGGTTTCAAGCCTTTTTAGCCTTCAGCCCTTGGCAGTCAAGCGCGAGCAGCTATCAAATAAAGAGCAACGCCGCACGGGCGGCGGGCCCATGCGGCGTTTGCCGAGTGACTCGATGCCGATCAGGCGCGGGCCTGACCCAGCAGCGTGGCCGCGTCACTGACCTCGAACTTGCCCGGTGCCTCGACGTTCAGCTGCGCCACCTTGCCGTCCTTGACCAGCATGGAATAGCGGTTGCTGCGCAGGCCCAGGCCCTTGCCGTTCAGGTCCAGCGTCAGGCCGGTGGCCTTGGCGAAGGCCGCGTCGCCGTCGGCCAGCATGCGCACCTTGCGGCCGGTCTTCTGGTCCTTGGCCCAGGCGCCCATGACGAAGGCGTCATTGACCGACACACACCAGATCTCGTCCACGCCGGCGGCCTTCAGCGCATCGGCGTTCTCCACGTAGCCGGGCACGTGCTGGGCCGAGCAGGTGGGCGTGAAGGCGCCGGGCACGGCGAACAGGGCGATGGTCTTGCCGGCGGCGGCTTCCTGCACGTTCACGGGCTGCGGGCCGCTGGTGGCGCAGGTGCCGTCCTCGGCGTGCTGGTATTCCATCAACGTGGCTGCGGGCAGCGTGTCACCGATCTTGATCATGCGAATCTCCTGAAAAGTAGGGACGAAAAAAAACGACCCACGATTGTGGGTCGTTTCCTGTGGCAGCGCTGCGGCGTGAGCCGCAAGGGCTTAGACCAGACCGGCCTTTTGCACCAGGCGGGTAGCCACCCAGTTCTTGGTCTTGGACAGCGGGCGGCTTTCCGTGATTTCCACGGTATCGCCCATCTTGTAGTCACCGTTCTCGTCGTGCGCGTGGTACTTGCTCGACTTGATCACGATCTTGTCGTAGATGGGGTGCTTGACGCGGCGCTCGACCATCACGGTGATGGTCTTGGCGCGCTTGTCGCTCACCACCTTGCCGACCAGGGTGCGCTTGAGGGATGTTTTGGCTTCCGTCATGTTCGCTCCTTAGGCCTTCACGTTGGCGGCTTGCTTTTGGGCAAGGATGGTCTTGGCGCGGGCGATGTCGCGGCGCGTGGACTTCAGCAGGGTCGTGTTGCCCAGCTGTTGCGTGGCCTTTTGCATGCGCAGGCCGAAGTGGGCCTTCTGCAGCGACTTGATTTCGTCCTTCAGGCCGGCCTCGTCCTTTTGGCGCAGTTCAGCAGCTTTCGTCATATCGATCCTCTTGTTTCTCAAGCGCCAATCTGACGGGCCACGAACGTGGTGCGCAGCGGCAGCTTGGCAGCAGCCAGGCGGAACGCCTCGCGTGCCAGCTCCTCGGGCACACCCACGATCTCGAACACGACCTTGCCGGGCTGGATTTCGGCCACGTAGTACTCGGGGTTGCCCTTGCCGTTGCCCATACGCACTTCGGCGGGCTTGGTGGAGATGGGCTTGTCCGGGAACACGCGGATCCAGATGCGGCCCCCACGCTTGACGTGGCGGGAAATCGCGCGGCGCGCGGCTTCGATCTGGCGGGCCGTCAGGCGGCCGCGGTCCGTGCACTTCAGGCCGAAATCACCGAAGGCCACCGAATTGCCACGCGTGGCAATGCCGGTATTGCGGCCCTTTTGTTCCTTGCGGAACTTGCGGCGTGCGGGTTGCAGCATGTTTATTCTCCTTTACCGTCCGCTGCTGCAGCAGCGGGCGCGGCCTTGGCTACGCGCTTAACGGAATCTGCACCTGCGCCCTGCGGCTTGTCGCTGCCATCGGCAGGTGCGGCGTTGGTGCCCATCGGGCGGCGGCCACCGCCACCGCGGCGATCGCCATCACGGCGGTCACCACGGCCATCGCGGCGCGGGCCGCGCGGACGGCGCTCGTCGTCGGGACGGGGCGTCTCGACAGCCGGCAGATCGCCACGGCCGAGCGTGTCGCCCTTGTAGACCCACACCTTCACGCCGATCACACCGTAGGTGGTCTTGGCTTCGGAGGTGCCGTAGTCGATGTCGGCGCGCAGCGTGTGCAGCGGCACACGGCCTTCGCGGTACCACTCGGTGCGGGCGATTTCGATGCCGTTCAGACGGCCCGAGGACATGATCTTGATGCCCTGGGCGCCCAGGCGCATCGCGTTCTGCATGGCGCGCTTCATGGCGCGGCGGAACATGATGCGCTTTTCCAGCTGCTGGGTGATCGAGTCGGCGATCAGCTTGGCATCGATTTCGGGCTTGCGCACTTCTTCGATGTTCACTGCAACCGGCACGCCCAGGCGAGTGGCGAGTTCCTTCTTCAGGTTCTCGATGTCTTCGCCCTTCTTGCCGATCACCACGCCCGGACGAGCCGAGTAGATGGTGATGCGGGCGTTCTTGGCGGGGCGCTCGATCATGACGCGCGAGACGGCGGCATTCTTCAGGCGGGCCTTCAGGAACTCGCGCACCTTGATGTCTTCGGCCAGCATGCCGGCGAAGTCACGGTTGCTCGCGTACCAGCGGCTGGCCCAGTTGCGGCTGACCGCCAGACGGAAGCCGGTAGGATGGATTTTCTGTCCCATATTCTTCCTTTGGCCTCAGTTGCCCACGGTCACGTAGATGTGGCAGGTCGGCTTGCTGATGCGGTTGCCGCGGCCCTTGGCGCGCGCGGTGAAACGCTTGAGCGTGGTGCCTTGCTCGACGTAGATGGTCTTGACCTTCAGCTCGTCGATGTCGGCGCCGTCGTTGTGCTCGGCGTTGGCAATGGCGGACTCCAGCACCTTCTTGACGATCCCGGCGGCCTTCTTTTGCGTGAAGGTCAGGATGTCCAGGGCCTGGTCCACCTTCTTGCCGCGGATCAGGTCAGCCACGAGGCGGCCCTTGTCCACCGACAGGCGCACGCCCCGGAGGACTGCACGTGTTTCAGACATGGTCTACTCCTTATTTCTTCTGGACTTTCTTGTCCGCAGGGTGACCCTTGAAGGTCCGCGTCAGGGCAAATTCGCCCAGCTTGTGGCCCACCATCTGGTCGGTGACATAGACCGGCACGTGCTGCTTGCCGTTGTGCACGGCAATGGTCAGGCCGATGAAGTCGGGCAGAACCATGGAGCGACGCGACCAGGTCTTGACAGGCTTCTTGTCCTTGGTGGCGACAGCCTTCTCGGCCTTGGCCAGCAAGTGGTGGTCAACAAACGGACCCTTTTTGAGAGAACGAGTCATTTGCTACCTCTTACTTCTTGCGACGCGACACGATCATGGTCTGCGTGCGCTTGTTGTTACGGGTGCGGTAGCCCTTCGTCAGGTTGCCCCATGGGTCAACTGCGTGACGGCCTTCGCCGGTACGGCCTTCACCACCACCGTGCGGGTGATCGATCGGGTTCATGGCCACGCCGCGCACCGTCGGGCGGATGCCCATCCAGCGCTTGACACCGGCCTTGCCCAGCTGACGCAGGCTGTGCTCGCCATTGGCCACTTCGCCAATCGTGGCGCGGCACTCGATGTGCACGCGGCGCACTTCACCAGAGCGCATGCGCACCTGGGCGTACACGCCTTCGCGGGCCAGCAGCGTGGCGAAAGTGCCAGCCGAGCGCGCGATCTGCGCGCCGGCACCGGCCTTCAGCTCGATGCAGTGGATGGTCGAGCCCACGGGGATGTTGCGGATCGGCAGGGTGTTGCCCACGCGGATCGGAGCCTCGGAGCCGCTGACGATGGTCGCGCCCACTTCCAGGTTGCGCGGGGCGATGATGTAGCGACGCTCGCCGTCGGCATAGCACACCAGGGCGATGTGGGCCGTGCGGTTGGGGTCGTACTCGATGCGCTCCACCTTAGCGGGGATGGCGTCCTTGTTGCGACGGAAGTCCACCACGCGGTAGTGGTGCTTGTGGCCACCGCCCTTGTGACGGATGGTGATGTGGCCGTTGTTGTTGCGGCCGGCCTTCTGGAACTGGGGCTCCAGCAGAGGCGCGTGTGCGGCACCCTTGTGCAGGTGGTCGCGCGAAATCTTCACCGCGCCGCGCTGGCCGGGAGAAGTCGGTTTGAGTTTGATGACAGCCATGGTTTACGCGGCCTCCCCGGACAGGTTCAGCTCTTGGCCTTCCTTGAGCAGCACATAGGCCTTGCGCACGTTGTCGCGGCGGCCCACGGTCTTGCCGAAGCGGCGGGTCTTGCCCTTGGTGTTGAGCACGGAAACGCCCTTGACCTCGACCTTGAAGAGCAGCTCCACGGCGGCCTTGATCTCGGGCTTGGTGGCGTTTTGCAGCACCTTGAACGTCACAGCGTTGGCCTTCTCGGCAACCATGGTGGCCTTCTCGGACACGATGGGAGCGACCAGCACCTGCATCAGACGACCTTCGTCAAACTGGGGTGTGCTCATGCGAACATCTCCTTGAGTTTGTCGATCGCGCCCTTGGTGACGAGCACTTTCTTGAAGTGCACCAGCGACACGGGATCTGCATAGCGCGGCTCGACGACGAACACGTTCTTCAGATTGCGCGAGGCGAGGTACAGGTTTTCATCGACCTCATCGGCGATCACCATCACCGATTGCAGGTTCATGGCCTTGAACTTGTCGGCCAGGACCTTGGTCTTGGGGCTGTCCAGCTTCAGCGAGTCCACCACGGCCAGACGGCCTTCACGGGCCAGCTGCGACAGGATGGAGGCCATGCCGGCGCGGTACATCTTCTTATTGATCTTCTGCGTGAAGTTTTCGTCAGGCAGGTTCGGGAAGATGCGACCGCCCCCACGCCACAGCGGCGAGGAGGTCATACCGGCACGTGCGTTGCCGGTGCCCTTTTGCTTGAAGGGCTTCTTGGTCGAGTGGCGCACCTGCTCGCGGTCCTTCTGGGCACGGGTGCCCTGGCGGGCATTGGCCTGGTAGGCGACGACGATCTGGTGGACCAGCGCTTCGTTGTACTGGCGGTCGAACACGGTCTCGGGCACGTCCACCTTGGACGCGGCTTGGCCTTGTTCATTCAGGAGTTCGAGCTGCATTTAGTTCGCCCCCTTGGAGACAGTGGCCTTGATGGCCGGACGCACGGTGACGAAACCGCCCTTGGAGCCGGGAACGGCACCCTTGATCAGCAGCAGCTGACGGGCTTCGTCGATGCGGATGACATCGAGGTTCTGGGTGGTCACGGTCTCGTCGCCCATGTGGCCCGTCATCTTCTTGCCGGGGAACACGCGGCCGGGATCCTGGGCCATGCCGATGGAGCCGGGCACGTTGTGCGAACGGCTGTTGCCGTGCGACGCGCGCTGCGAGCTGAAGTTGTGACGCTTGATCGTGCCGGCGTAGCCCTTGCCGATCGAGGTGCCCTGCACATCGACCTTCTGGCCCACGGCGAACACGTCAGCCACGGGCAGGCTGGTACCAGCGGCGTACTTGCCGGCGGTTTCTGCCGTCACGCGGAATTCACGGATGATCTCACCGGCTTCGACACCCGCCTTGGCGAGGTGGCCGGCTTCAGGCTTGGTCACGCGCGAGGCCTTGCGCGAACCGAACGTGACCTGCAGGGCCACGTAGCCATCGTTCTCTTGGGTTTTGACCTGGGTCACGCGGTTGCCCGACACATCCACCACCGTGACGGGCACTGCGTCCCCGTCATCGGTGAACAGACGCATCATGCCCACCTTGCGGCCCAGCAACCCGAGGGAGTTGCTCAGACTCATTGGTTATTCTCCAAAACTTCCGCCGCCCCGACTTCAATTGGCCAAGGCGTTGCGAGTGGTCCACGAGTGGCGCCAGCGCGCACGAAAGAAGGTTGATGAAACTTCGCACCGGCAAACCCCGCGAGCAAACGCAGGGCGCAAAAATGCGAAGCCGCAAAGTATAACGCGGACTGCTCAGCTGAGCAAGTCCGCGTTAGAAAGGCGCCCGGTGCACCCGAAGGTGCAGGCGGGCGGTGCGATGGCTACAGGTTTACTGCAGCTTGATCTCGACGTCCACGCCGGCCGGCAGGTCCAGCTTCATCAGCGCGTCCACCGTCTTGTCGGTGGGATCGACGATGTCCATCAGGCGCTGGTGCGTGCGGATCTCCAGCTGGTCGCGGCTGGTCTTGTTGACGTGCGGCGAACGCAGGATGTCAAAACGCTTCATGCGCGTGGGCAGGGGCACGGGGCCCTTGACGATGGCGCCGGTGCGCTTGGCAGTGTCAACGATCTCGGCAGCGGACTGGTCGATCAGCTTGTAATCGAACGCCTTCAGGCGGATACGGATCTTTTGCTTGGACATGGTGTTCCTTGGGCTGGGATGCCGTGATTACTCGATGATCTTGGCCACGACGCCGGCGCCGACCGTGCGGCCGCCTTCGC
>NZ_DAMATK010000006.1:0-108449 GCF_032079985.1 Pulveribacter sp. | reverse complement strand
ACCTGGCCGTGGTGGTCGATCTGTTCTCGCGTCAGGTGGTCGGCTGGTCAATGGGTAGCCGCATCGATACCGGGCTGGTGCTCGATGCGCTGGTAATGGCCTTGTGGCGTCGTCGACCCGAGCAGCCAGTCACGGTGCATTCGGACCAAGGCAGTCAATTCACTGGGCATGACTGGCAGGACTTCCTACGCGACCACAAGCTGATCTCCAGCATGAGCCGCCGGGGCAACTGCCACGACAACGCCGTGGCCGAGAGTTTCTTCCAGTTGCTCAAGCGCGAACGTATCCGCCGCCAGATCTATCTAACGCGCGATGCCGCCAAGGCCGACGTCTTCAACTACATCGAGATGTTCTACAACCCAAAGCGGCGCCACGCCACTGCCGGAGATACTTCGCCGGTAGAGTTCGAACGACGCCATTACCAACGGCTCAAAAGTGTCTAGGGAATCCGGGGCGATTCAGATGGTGAAGTGTCGACTGTCTTTGTCCAGATTGCGCCGCACTGTCGGTTAACGTCACGAGAGCAGGACTCAAGCACTGCAATTATCATCGCGCGCAGCCCCTCGTTCGGCCACGCACGCCGGGCCCCGCTTGTAAAAACAATTTGGATCTAGGGACCACTTGGCGTGGCTGACCCAGATCGTTGGCATGGTGCGCAGCCGCCCCACGATTTCACGGAGTTCCTGATCGATGTGCTTTTCGGCGACCGCCAGCCTGACAGCCGGCACTTTCCTTATGGGCGTGGGCATAGTGACCACGCACATGGCCCGCACCGGTGGAGAGCGGGCTTACGCAGCGATCCCACTGCTGTTTGCTATCCAGCAGCTTACCGAAGGCGTGGTCTGGCTCAGCTTCGGCTGGGGCATTGACGCGGTGACAGCGGCGGCGACGCAGCTGTATTCCTTCTTCTCGCACGTGCTCTGGCCCGTGTACGTGCCTGTTGCGGCATGGCTGATCGAGCCTGACCGCAACCGCCGACGCTTCCTGGCCGCCGTCTGCCTCGCCGGGCTCGGGGTCGGGGCATATCTGCTGTACGCGATGTTTGCCTACCCCATCGTCGCCACCCCGGTTGGAGGCCACATCGACTACGCATCCCCGCATTTCTACATCGCAGCCTCCATGGGCCTTTATCTGACGGCGACGACCGTAAGCCTGATTCTTTCAAGCCACCGCTGGGTCAGACTGTTCGGGGTGCTTTGCCTAGGGTCGGCCGTAGCGGCGTACGCCTTCTACGCCCACTGGTTCATCTCCGTCTGGTGCTTCTTCGCGGCGGCAATGAGCATCGTTGTTGCACTGCACCTGATCGCCGCGCGAGGCGAAACCTCGGCCTTGGTGGAGAACGCTCGATGACTGTTCGCCGTCCAGCGGCGGCTTCCGCGCGCCAGTTCAGCGATATTCACTTCGTGCTGCTGCTTGTCGCAGGGCTCGCCGTGTCCATGTCGTATGGCGTGACCTTGCCGGTGCTTCCGGAGCTGGTGCCGCGGGTGCGGGGTGGCGGTGCCGACGTGGCCGCCCGCCACACCGGGTGGCTGACTGGCGCCTACACCGTGGCGTTGTTCGCGTGCTCGCCGGTTTGGGGCGCCGTATCCGACTTTCTGGATCGCCGTTGGGTGATTGCCATCGGACTCGCCGGCTCCGCCATCGCCTTGTCACTCCTCGGTACGGTCAGTTCACTTGCAGGTGTCTACGCCGCGCGCATCGGCGCCGGGCTGGTCGCGGCCGCCGTGATGCCGGCAGTGCTAGCCTATGTGGCGGAGACAACGGCACCGGAGCGCCGCCAGCGCCGCTTCGCCTGGGTGGCCTCGGCCACGGCGCTCGGCTTCCTGCTCGGGCCCGTGGCTGGCAGCGCAGCGTCTGCGCTCGGCAACCGGGTTTCAGGGCTTGACCTGGTGGCATCCGTGTGCCTGCTGGCCGCAGTGCTGGCCGCCCGCCTGCCACGAGTACAGGGTGCTGAGGACGCCGCAGGGTTGGGGCCGGCCATCGCGAATTCGAGTGTGTCCTTGGGCCGGATGCGCCGGGCGCTCCTGTTGACCGCAGCAGTGGTGTTCGGAATCACGGTAGCCGAAGTCGGCCTGACACTCCAGGGCGGCCCTGTGGGGCCTTACTTTGCCTTGTGCAGCGTGCTCATGGTCGCAATGCAACTGGTAGGCTACCCAGTGCTGGAACGCTGGATCGGCGAGCACAGGCTCGTGTGGATTTCCCTTGCAGTGATGGCGGTCGGTGTGGGCCTGCTGTCCTGGCGGGCGCCTTGGAGTCCCGCCGTCGCTTTCGTATTGGCGGCCAGTGCCCTCGGTGTGCTGATCCCCGCACTCGCCGTCAGGATTTCCTCCGCAGCAGGGCTTCGACAGGGGCGCGCGATGGGCAGGCAGGCTGCAGCCGGCAACCTGGGTCAGGCAGGCGGTGCCGCGCTGACCGGAGTCCTGTTCTCCGCGGTGGCACCCGCGCCCTTCCTGCTGGCTGGAGCCATGCTTGCCGTCGGCGCCGTAATCGCTTGGGCGAAGCCTGAAGGCGTGGACGGCAGTTCCTCGGCAGGCTGAGGCGAGGCAGCCGCCGAACGGCTCAAGCCATTCCTGCGGCCTGCATGGCGGCACGGATCAAGGTGGCCGCGGACCAGACCACGACTTCGCTGCCGCCATGCTCGCCGAGCACGTAGGTATGGACGTTCCTCGCGACGACGCCGCAGTGCCGCCGACAGTTCGGACCGCAGCCGCGCCGAGTCGAACGGTGCCGGAGCCCATCACTTGGCCCGGAGGCAGGCCCGGACACGTTCAGGGCGAAGAACGTGAGTGCATCCACCGGGTTGGGGCCGGCTAGCAGAAGGCCGCCGGGGTTCACGTGCAGGGCGGCTTCCACCAGCGGGCGCATGATCGGGTCGTCTCAGAATTCGGAAAACGAAGCACGCTAAGGCGCAGTCACCCCGTGACCACCCCGCACTGACATCGCGAGGTTCGTTCCGTCTTGCAGTGACGCAATCAACGGGCAGGAAACGTTGCCGTTTCGCGCATGGCATGCACACACCAAGTCAGACAGCACGGCCTCCATGCGCGCCAGGTCAGCCATTTTCTCGCGCACGTTCTTGAGCTTGTGCTCGGCCAGACTGCTGGCTTCCTCGCAATGGGTCCCATCCTCCAGCCGCAGCAGCTCGGCGATTTCATCCAGACTGAAACCCAGCCGCTGGGCTGATTTCACGAACCGCACGCGCGTTACATCCGCCTCACCATAGCGGCGGATGCTGCCATAGGGCTTGTCGGGCTCCGGCAACAAGCCCTTCCGCTGATAGAAGCGGATGGTCTCCACGTTGACCCCGGCAGCCTTGGCAAAAACGCCGATAGTCAGACACTCCAAATTGTTTGCCATTTCGCTTGACTCCGTACATGACTACGGACCTAAGGTTACGCCCTATCCCATTCAATTCGAAAAGGACAAGACGCATGTCTGAGCCACAAAACGCGCGCGGCGCGCTCTTCGCTGGAGGGCTGGCCGCCAGCCTCGCCTCTGCTTGTTGCCTCGGACCGCTGGTTCTGGTCGCCTTGGGATTTAGCGGGGCATGGATCGGCAACCTAACAGTGCTGGAGCCGTATCGCCCGTTTTTCATCGGCGCAGCGTTGGTGGCGCTGTTCTTCGCTTGGCAGCGCATCTACCGCCCGGCGCAAGCCTGCACACCGGGTGAGGTCTGCGCGATTCCCCAAGTGCGAGCTACTTACAAGCTCATTTTCTGGATCGTGGCCGCGCTGGTCCTGGTCGCGATGGGATTTCCGTACGTCATGCCATTTTTCTATTAATCACAGGAGTTCTTCATGAGAAAAAAACTGTTTGCCGCCCTCGTCCTCGCTGCCGTTGTTGCCCCGGTGTGGGCCGCCACTCAGACTGTCACGCTGTCCGTACCGGGCATGACCTGCTCCGCCTGCCCGATCACCGTCAAGAAGGCGATTTCCAAAGTCGAAGGCGTCAGCAAAATTAACGTGACCTTCGAGACACGCGACGCGGTCGTCACGTTCGATGATGCCAAGACCAGCGTGCAGAAGCTGACAAAGGCAACCGGAGACGCGGGATATCCGTCAAGCGTCAAGCAGTGAGCCACTGAACCTTGAACCTTGAACCTTGAACCTTGAACCTGCGGCGATCATGATAAATAGGAGTTGTTGCATGACCCAACTAAAAATCACCGGCATGACCTGCGACTCGTGCGCGGCGCACCTCAAAGGCGCGCTGGAGAAAGTGCCCGGCGTGCAGTCGGCGCTGGTGTCCTATCCGAAGGGCACAGCGAAACTCGCCACCCTGCCGGGCACGTCATCGGACGCGCTGACTGCCGCTGTGGCAGGACTGGGCTACCAGGCAACGCTTGCCGATGCGCCACCGACAGACAACCGAGCCGGATTGCTCGACAAGGTGCGCGGCTGGAAGGGGGCCGCCGATAAGCACATTGGCAACGAACGTCTGTTGCAAGTAGCTGTGATCGGCAGCGGTGGAGCCGCGATGGCTGCTGCGCTGAAAGCCGTCGAGCAAGGCGCGCACGTCACGCTGATCGAGCGCGGGACCATCGGCGGCACCTGCGTCAATATCGGCTGTGTGCCGTCGAAGATCATGATCCGCGCCGCTCACATCGCCCATCTGCGTCGCGAAAGCCCGTTCGATGGCGGGGTCGAAGCGACCGTGCCTGCGATTGATCGTAGCAAACTACTGGCCCAGCAGCAGGCACGTGTCGATGAACTCCGCCATGCCAAGTACGAAGGCATCCTGGACGGCAATTCAGCCATCACCGTGCTGCACGGTGAAGCGCGTTTCAAGGACGACCAGAGCCTTGTCGTCCGTTTGAACGAGGGTGGCGAGCGCGTCGTGATGTTCGACCGCTGCCTGGTCGCCACGGGGGCCAGTCCGGCCGTGCCGCCGATTCCAGGCTTGAAAGACTCACCCTACTGGACTTCCACCGAGGCGCTGGTCAGCGACGCCATTCCCGAACGCCTGGCCGTGATCGGCTCGTCGGTGGTGGCGCTGGAACTGGCGCAAGCCTTTGCCCGGCTGGGCAGCAAAGTGACGGCCCTGGCGCGCAACACCTTGTGCTTCCGGGAAGACCCGGCCATCGGCGAGGCCGTGACAGCCGCTTTCCGGGCCGAGGGCATCGAGGTGCTGGAAAACACGCAAGCCAGCCAGGTCGCCCATGTGGACGGCGAATTCGTGCTGACCACCGGACACGGTGAATTGCGCGCCGACAAGTTGCTGATCGCCACCGGCCGGGCACCGAACACGCGCAGCCTGGCCTTGGAAGCAGCGGGTGTTGTCGTCAATGCGCAAGGTGCCATCGTTATCGACAAGGGCATGCGTACGAGCAACCCGAACATCTACGCAGCCGGTGACTGCACCGACCAGCCTCAGTTCGTCTATGTGGCGGCAGCGGCCGGCACCCGTGCCGCGATCAACATGACCGGCGGCGATGCGGCGCTCGACCTGACCGCAATGCCGGCCGTGGTGTTCACCGACCCGCAGATTGCCACCGTGGGCTACAGCGAGGCGAAAGCGCATCACGACGGGTTCGAGACCGACAGTCGCACCTTGACCTTGGACAACGTGCCGCGGGCAGTGGTCAATTTCGACGCCCGCGGTTTTATCAAGCTGGTGGCCCAAGCGCGGACCGGGCGCTTGATCGGTGTTCAGGCGGTCGCGCCAGATGCGGGGGAACTGATCCAGAGCGCGGCGTTGGCCATAAGGGCCGGCATGACGGTGCACGATCTGGCCGACCAGCTGTTCCCCTACCTGACGATGGTCGAGGGCCTGAAGCTCGCCGCGCAGACATTCACCAAGGACCTCTCGCAACTGTCCTGCTGCGCGGGATGAAGTTGTACCAGTGACTTATCGTGGAGAATTCGTACACCAGCTCGCCGAAGGCGGCCTCAAGCAATCGGCGGCACGCGTTTCGTCTTTCGACAAGGAGGATTTGCATCGGGTTTCGGCGCGCTGCGACGCCGCATGACAAGTTCGTAATGGTTCGGTCAGTGGCCGGCCGAGGGTGGTCTTCAGAATTGATGTCATCAGAGGTCGCAATCAAAGCCGCGCATGGTGTTCGGCTCGAGCCCCTGGCGAAAGGAACCAACGTGAACAAGCTCGCAGTGACCCTTCTGGGCGCCGCACTCTTCGCGGGCGTTGCGTCCGCCGCCACCGACACTCGCGCCGACCCGGCGTCCAGGAGCGGCACCTACTACGGGCTGCACCCCAAGCTGGGCATGGTCAAGGTCGATCGAGCAACCAACGCCATGGTCGTGACCAAGCGCGACAAGGAACGCGCCGCGGCGTCCGCCGCCACGCCGTCGCGTTAACGAGAAGAAAGCAGTACCAATCCCGACCGGGTACAGGCGGGCAGCGACACGTCAACCGCAATCGCATGCCGGTTGGCAGGAGAAAGCGACAGAAACTGCGCAGGGATGCTGCCTAGCCGCTGGACGATTACCCCGGGTCATGTTCAGCGGTCGCGGCTGCCGCGATTCGGCGCACCCCCGGGGCCAACCGTCTTGAGACTCAGCTCCCCGATCGGACGCTGGCCGGTAGGGGAATGCCCAGGCTGCGGTCCGTTGCCGCGATCGACGTCGCCCCATCGGGCTGCGTGCAGGCCAGCGCGCGGACGGCGTCGATCGTTTCCGGGATGACTATTGCCTGGTTGTCCACCATGTACGTGAAGAACAGCTCATCGCCCTGGAGTGTCACCAGGTCCTCCCACAAGCCGACCTCGTACAGGTCGGCCCGCGGCCGCCCGAGGTCGCCCATCATTTCCTTGACCACGTTGATCGCACCCAGGCCGTCGCTGCTGCGCAAGAGGGCGATGCGGCTGGACGTGCGAAAGGCTGCAAGAACCTCGTCCAGCGAGGCGGCACGCGTCATGCGCACATTCCAGCAATGCACGTGAGCCAGGGTCTGTGGCACCGCTACCGCCATGGTCACCACGTCCAGCGCGGGGTCGACCGTCTTGGCGTCCGGCCCCTGGTGGCTGGGCACCTTTTCCTCCGGCACCAGCGTGTTCATTAGCCCGCCACGGTGACCGTCCACAGGGTCGGTCGCGCGCCGCATCAGCGTGCCGCGCGCCTGCAGCAGCAGGCCGGCCCGGCGCAGCGCACCCAGCGTGCGCACGATGGAGGTGGTGTTGCAGGAGACCACGCGGGTAGCGACATGTCCCAGCGCCTGCGCGTAGTTGCTCTCGGCCACGAAGGAATGGCCCGCCATTTCATGCTTCTCACCGCCCTGCAGGATGAAGCGGATGCCGGCGCTGCGGTAGCGGGGGACGTTGCCCGCCGCCACCTTCTTTGGAGTGCAGTCCACCACCACGTCGGCCTGCTGTAGGAGGTTTTCCAGGGTATCCACCACCGGAAGCCCGACCGAGCGCATAGATGCAAGGGAGGCGGCATCGCCGGCGAAGATCGGCAAACCCAGAGCGGCGGCCACCTGCAGCCGCCAGTCGGTGGCGACGTCTGCCACGCCAGCCAGCTGCATGTCCGTCTGCAATGCGACTGCGTCAGCCACTCGCTTTCCAATGACGCCATAGCCGACTACGGCCACGCGGATACGGGTTTCGGGCGTTCGGATTCTCATGGGTGCCTTTCCTCTCGGGTTCAACCTGCAGCGCCGGGCAGCGCGCCACCAGAGGAGGCATCTTGCTCCGGGCGTGATCTGTGGATGCCGGTCAGGCGGGTGCGCTTGAGCAGCAGCGCATTGATGGCCACGATGGCCGAGCTGCCCGACATGGACAGCGCCGCCACTTCCGGCGACAGGGTGAAGGGGTAGAAGACGCCGGCCGCCAGAGGGAAGGCGACGGTGTTGTAGCCCACCGCCCACCAGAGGTTCTGGTGCATCTTGCGCAGCGTGGCGCGCGACAGCTCGATCGCACCCACCACGTCGAAGGGGTCGCTCTTCATCAGCACCACTTGTGCGCTTTCCATCGCCACGTCAGTGCCGGCGCCGATGGCGAAACCCACGTCCGCCTGCGTCAATGCCGGAGCGTCGTTGATGCCGTCGCCGACCATCGCCACCTTATGTCCCTGCGACTGAAGTTCCCTGATCTTGTCGGCCTTCTGTCCGGGCAGAACATCGGCGAGCACGATGTCGATGCCCAGTTCCTGCCCGATGCGATCGGCGGTGGCCTGGTTGTCCCCCGTCAGCATGGCGACCTTCACGCCACGCTTGTGGAGCGCCTGGATGGTGTCCCGGGAACTCGGTCGCACAGCGTCGGCAATGGCGATCAGGCCCAGCAACCGGCCGGCACGCGCCACGTGTACCACGGTGCGGCCCGCGCCCTGCAGGCGCGCCGCTTCCTGCGACAAGCCGGCCAGATCCACCCCGTGGCTTTCCATCAGCAGCCGGTTGCCCAGCAGCACCGTGTCACCCGCCAGTTCGGCCCGGGCACCCTGACCGTCGATGTTGGTGAACGCCACCGTGTGCTCCACAGGCAGATCGGCCGACTTCTTCAGGATCGCCAATGCCAGCGGATGTTCCGAAAACTTCTCCACGGCCGCCGCGGTTGCCAGCAGGGTGGAGGTATCGGTGCCCGGGGCGCTCACGAGGTCGACCACGTCCGGCTGGCCCACCGTCAAGGTGCCGGTCTTGTCGAACACCACGACGGTCAGCTTGGTGGCGTTCTCTAGGGCCGCAGCGTTCTTAAACAGGATGCCGTTCATGGCTCCGAGGCCGGTACCGACCATCACGGCCATGGGCGTCGCGAGCCCCAGTGCGTCGGGACAGGCTATGACGAATACCGTGATGGTTAGCGTCACTGCGAACAGCAGCGGCTGCCCGAGCACCCAGTACCAGACGATGAAGGTCGCGAGCCCGATGCCGATCGCTGCGAGCACCAGCCACTGCGAAGCCCGATCGGCGAGCAATTGCCCTGGAGCCTTGGAGTTCTGTGCCTCCTGGACCAGCTTGACGATCTGGGCCAGGGCCGTGTCCGCGCCGACTTTGGTCGCCTTGTAGCGGAAGCTACCGCTCTTGTTGATGGTCGCGCCTATCACTTCGTCGCCGGTGCCCTTCTTCACTGGCATGGATTCACCGGTCAGCATGGACTCGTCGACTTGCGAGCCGCCTTCCATGACGACCCCGTCAACCGGCACTCTGTCGCCGGGCTTTACCACGACGATGTCTCCCAGGACCACCTCGGACGTCGGCACCTTCTGTTCCTCACCGTCGCGGAACACGGTGGCCATGGGCGGCGCCAGGTTCATCAGCGAACGGATCGCGTCGGAAGCACCGGCACGCGCGCGCATTTCCAGCCAATGCCCGAGCAGGATGAACACCAGCAGGGTGGCTACTGCCTCGTAGAACACTTCGCCCTCGTAGAAGAAGGTGGCGCCGATGCTGAAGAGGTAGCCTGTGCCAACCGAAAGAACCACCAGCGTCGCCATATTGGTCACGCCATTGCGCAATGCCCGCCAGGCCGACACATAGAACGGCCAGCCGGGATAGATGATCGCCGCCGACGCGACCAGGAACAGGAACACCTTGCGGTCCATGCCAAACGGCACGGTGAAGTCCCCGACCATGGCCCCCATCGGGGAGTAGAGGAACACCGGTACGGCGAACAACAGGGCCACAAAGAACCGGTTGCGCATGTCGCGGACCATGTCGTCCATCGACTGCCCGCTCCCGTGGCCCATCTCGTGCATCATGTCTTGATGCTCTCCGCCGGTTTTGGCGGTCTTCGCATCCGCGGCCGCGTTTCCGCCGTGCTGCGCGTGCGCACCATGGCCGGTATTGGCATGCGCGGCATGGGCTGCTGGGTCCGGAGCTGCTTCGCACACGTGCCTGGGCGTCAGTTCGCCGGCGCAATGGTGGCCGCAGTCCTCGATGGTCGTGCGGATCCGCTCACGGGTGACCCGCGCCGGATCGAACGAGACAGTGGCGCTCGCGGGCACCGGGTTTACGGACACCGACACCACGCCTGGGATCGCGGCGAGCCGCTTCTCGACGCCGCGGGCAGAAAGCGGGGACAGCAGATTGCCGACCTCGAAGGTTGCGGATTGAATCATCTTTATGGTCCCTTCTTTTAATGGCCGCCCGACCCGTCCACGTGGGCAGCGGCCTTGCGGGCAAGGATGGATTCCTCGTCGGTCTCGAGCACGTTCACCTTTATTCCGCTGTGTGAGGTGTGAACGCTAGAGGCGTTGGCCAGGTTGGCTTTGGCATCGAGCTCGACACCCAGGAAGCGCAGGCCGTCGCACACTGCTTGCCGGACGAACGCTGCGTTGGCGCCGATTCCGCCCGTGAAGACGATCCGGTCGACGCCCTCCATAGCGGCTGCCAGCGCACCCATATGCCTGCGTACCTGATAGCAGAAGTAGTCGACCGCCTTGCGAGCCTCGCTCGAGTGTGCCGAAATGTCGAGCAGCAACTTCATGTCGCCTGAGGTGCCGGTCAGGGCCTTGAGCCCCGACTCTTCGTAGAGGGCGGCTTGCAACTGCCGGACATCCGTCTCGCCGGACTGCAGCAGGAACAGCAGCGCACCGGGATCAAGATCGCCGCAGCGCGTGGTCATCGGGACGCCGCTGAGCGGGGTCACGCCCATGCTCGTTTCCACACTACGTCCCTGGGCAATGGCGCACAGTGAGGAACCGCCACCAAGGTGCGCGGCAATGACACGCTCGGAGAAGACCGGCTCGCCGCTGGCCGCCAGTTGTTGCAACACGGACTCGTATGAGAGGCCGTGGAAGCCGTAGCGGCGCACTCCGAGCGATCTAAAGCGCTCCGGCACAGCAACGAGGCTCGCACGCGCAGGGAGAGTCCGGTGAAAACCCGTGTCGAAGCATGCAACATGCAACGCCCCCGGGAATGCCTGCCGTGCTGCATTGATCGCTGCAACGTTCAGGTGCTGATGAAGAGGCGCCAGCGACGACCAGTGAGTGATCGCGGCCAAAGTCGGTGCATCGATCGTTACGCTGTCAACCGGCAGGTCGCCTCCGTGAACCACTCTATGTCCGACAGCCTCTATCTGCAACGTCGGCCAGCGCTGCGCCAGTTCGCCCAACAATAGTTCGGTCGCGGAGCGGAATTGCAGGGGTCCAAGTTCCTGCGTGTCGGCATCCCCGCCAGGTTCGCGGGTCAGCAGTCGCGCATTCGGCGAGGCAAGTCCGGACACACTGGCACTCCAGAGCTGGTGCAGGTCGCGCTCGTACAGTGCCAGTTTAGTGCTGGTCGAGCCGGCGTTCAGTGCAAGCAGGGTCATGTTCTTGTTCTCCAAACCATCTTGACACTGCGCGTTCGGTCTCGCTTGATTTAGCTCAAGTGGCGCCCACCTGCTGGGCGCTGCTTGCCTCGGCCTGGCCCGTCGCGTTGCTGAATGCCGAAGAGCGCCTCATTTCAGAAAGACGCTGCACGCAATTTTCGTGCTACTTGGCAGGCTCGATGGACGTCACGAACATCTTTCCTCCCTCGCTGACCACCATGAAACGGATTTTGTCGCCGACCTGTACCTTGTCGAGTAGTAACTTGTCCTTGGCGTTAAACACCATGGTCATCCCCGGCATCTCTAGGTGCTTGATGTCACCGTGCTTGATGGTGATTTTTCCAGCGTCCTTATCGATCTTGCGCACCTCTCCATCCGTCATGGAGGCTGCAGCCAGAGCAGCGGGCTTGCTGGCGTCAACCGTGGCCTGTGCCATGGCCGACAGCGGCAAGAGGGTGGTCAGCGACAACACGGCGCCGATCAAAAGGTTGTTTGCGTTTTTCATGTGAATTCCTTGTCCTAATAGCGTGGAGGTGTTCCGCGTTTACTTTTTGACCACCGTGACCTGGCCCTTCATGCCTGCGTCGAAATGGCCGGGGTAGAGGCAGGCAAACTTCACTTCGCCAGCCTTCGTGAAGTGCCAGATGATCTGGCCTTGCTTGCCCGGCGCGAGCGATACCTTGCTGGGCTCGTCATGCTCCATATCCGGGAATTTTTTCATGGTCTCGTAATGTTCTTTCAACTCGTCGTCGGTGCCCAGGCTGAACTCGTGTTTGACCTGGCCGCTGTTCTTGATCACGAACTTGATGGTCTCGCCCTGTTTGACGGAAATTGCTGCAGGCGTGAAGCGCATGGTGTCGGCCATATCGACATTGATGGTGCGGCTGACCTTGCCGGCCTTACCGGGCTGACCAATGGCGGATTCCGCGCTGCCGTGACCGCCACCGTGGCTTCCGGCTGCAAAGCTGCTGAAAGATAAGGCGGTGAGGGCGGAAGCGGCGATCAGAGAGAGAGTGCGTTTCATGAGTACCTCGTGGAGTGAAATTGTGGAATCCGTTGTTAGTGACCGCCGTGGGACGAAGGCTTTTTGACTTTGACAACCGTGTCCGATGCGGACCTGTTCTTGCGCGGCATGGATTGGCCACCTTCTGCCTTGAAGCGGGCCGGCTCGGCCACAGGACCGGTGTACTCGTAAGCAACCGTTCCCTCTGGATGTTTGTACCAACCGGGGTTGGTGTAATCGCCCGGCTTTTGGTCTCGACGGACCTTGACGACGCTGAACATTCCGCCCATCTCTACCGAGCCGAAGGGGCCTTCGCCGGTCATCATCGGAATCGTGTTGTCAGGAATTGGCATTTCCATTTCGGCCATGTCCCCCATCCCACGCTCGCCCATCACCATGTAATCCGGGATGAGGCTGTTGATTTTCTTTCCTATGCCACGGTGGTCGACCCCGATCAAGGTGGGAATGTCGTGCCCCATGGCGTTCATCGTGTGGTGGCTCTTGTGGCAATGAAACGCCCAATCGCCTTCCTCGTCGGCCAGAAACTCGACTTGGCGCATCTGGCCCACGGCAATATCGGTTGTTACCTCATACATGCGGGTGCTTTTGGGGGTAGGGCCTCCATCAGTACCCGTGATCAGGAATTCGTGCCCATGCAGATGCATCGGATGGTTGGTCATCGTCAGATTGCCCATGCGAATGCGCACCTTGTCGTTCAGACGCACATTCAGCGAGTCAATACCGGGGAAGATGCGACTGTTCCAAGCCCAAATGTTGAAGTCTGTCATCTCTGCGACCTTGGGCGTGGCCGCGCCCGGCTCAATGTCATAGGCACTTAAAAGGAAGCAGAAGTCCCGCTGCACTTCGTCTATGAGCGGGTGCTTTGCCTTCGGGTGGGTGATCCAGAAACCCATCATGCCCATGGCCAGCTGCACCATTTCGTCGCCATGTGGGTGGTACATGAAAGTGCCTGGTCGGCGTGCCACGAACTCGTAGACAAAGGTCTTCCCGGCTGGAATAGCGGGCTGTGTGAGGCCAGTTACTCCGTCCATGCCATTGGGCAATCGCTGCCCGTGCCAGTGAACGCTGGTGTGCTCGGGCAGCTTGTTGGTCACGAAGATACGTACGCGATCACCCTCTACAACCTCTATGGTCGGGCCAGGGCTCTGGCCGTTGTAACCCCAAAGATGGGCTTTGAAGCCAGGGGCCATTTCGCGCACCACAGGCTCTGCTACGAGATGGAATTCCTTGACGCCTTGGTTCATGCGCCAAGGCAGCGTCCACCCGTTGAGCGTGACCACTGGGTTGTACGGGCGCCCGGAATTGGGAACCAGCGGCGCCATGGTGTCGGGACCTGTCTGAAAAACCGGCTCCGGCAAAGCCGCCATCGCCACCCGGCTCACACTTGCTGCAGCCACGGCCCCGCCGGCAATGCCAGCAAAGCGAAAAAAGTCTCTTCTCGAACTCATTTAGATTTCCTTTGGGGATCAGTGACCTGCGCCAGACTCCGCAGCGGCTGCGCCGCCGACCGAGACACCGGCACTGGTGGGCTTGCCGATGAGAGAGGCCTGAAGTGCGGCGTCCGCCTGCCAGAACTGTTGCTCAGCGTTCAACGCCGCCATCACCGAGTTCACCTGGTCGCGGGAGTCGGCCAGCAACTCGAAGACGCTGATCAGCATCCCGTTGTAGCGAAGCTGGTTTTCTTCGGAGATGATTTTTCTCAGTGGGATCACCTCGTCGCGGTGGTGGCGCGCGATGTCATACGCTGTGCGGTACGCGGAGTAGCTCTCACGGAGGTTCGACCCCGCCGCGCGGGCAGTAGCCTCCAAGCGGTTGGCTGCTGCCAGGGTCTGCGCGTTCATAGCGCTGCGCCGCATGCCACCCCAGTCAAAGATGGGCAGCTGCAGGCTGATCTCGAAACCACGCCGCGTGGAGTGGGTGTTCTCAGCAGCGTCGAAGACCGAGTCGCGCCGGACTCCCAACTCGATATCCGTGAACGTCGTAATCGTGTTCCAGCCCTGTGCGCGGGCAGCTGCGTCATAGTTTGCCTTCGCGATCTGCAGGTCCAGCCGACCCTTGGACGCCTCGCGGCCTGCGTCCAAGGGCGACAAAGGCTCGTTGGGAAGCGCGGGCAGACGCTCTGGCAACCTGAGTTGTTTGGCTTGACCGTCGTCCAGGCCCAGCAATCGGACAAGTTCCTCACGGGCCGCCGTGACCTGGTGCTGCGCGCTTGCCAGCTGAGTTGCTGTGTCGGCATAGAACGCTTGCTGGCGTACACGATCGAGCTTGTTGAAATTGCCCACCGCCTGCATGCGCTTGGCCAATTCGGCGCTGGCCTGGGCGCTGGCGAAAACTTGCTGTGTGTAGGTCAGGATTTGTTGCGCCGCGACGGCGCGTACCCAGGACTGTCGCACCTGTGTGACTTGGTCCACCACATCACTGCTCAGGCGCAATTGAGCCTGCTGGATGCGCCGCTCGGCGACGCCTTTGCGCGTGGGCAAGGTCAGCAGGTCCAGCAGTCCAAAGGAAAGGAGGCGTCCGATCTCCGTCTCGCTGCCCAAGCGCACGCGTTCCAGGCTCAAAATGGGGTTGGCGATGCGTCCGGACTGCGCTGCCGTCGACGCGTCCGCCCAGTTTTGGGCCACGATGGCCTGCATGGACGGGCTGTTGACCAATGCAAGTTGCACAGCTTCCTTCTGCCCCAGTGGCTTGCTCAGCAGATCCGAAGCACGCTGGCGCAAGGCCTCACGCTCGCTCTGATCCCGGGCCACGGTGAGCTGGCCGTCCGTGAAACTGCTTGTCGCTGCATTGGCGCTGGAGAGGCTCTGCTCCAGATTCACGCTGGCGCATCCGGACAACACCGCAACAGCGGCCACGGCGATCACTAACTTGGCGCGGGGCAAGTGCAAGAGGCGGCTCATTGTTTGCCCCCGTGGTGTGCGTCATGACCCTGGGCGGGCTGGTCCTGATCGGTAGCGGGTGCTGTCTGGCGCATTTCCTTGGCATAGGCGCGCCATCCTCCGATCTCACCCACCTTGTCGTTGGCCGCCTTCCAAGGCTGGACGGACTGCTCCTTGTAGGCTTCGTAGCCCGACAGTGCAGATCGGTACGAAAACTGATAGTCCACCTTCGCGGTTTCACCCTCAGGCATTTGCGCCAGTGACAGCGATGGAACCAATACCGCGGCGGCCAGCCAGAAGCTTGCGGTAGGTCGTGAAAGCCAGCGATTGTTCATAGATTCACCATCTGTTTTGATGCATCGCATTGTCTGGGCCGATGCCTGCCGCGGACATAACAGTTTCATTACATCTTTGTCATCTAGAAGAAAGCCAGCGATCTGCGGGCACACTTGCAACCACGCGCAGTGCCTGGGAGTTCCCGTGAAAATATTGATCGTGGAAGATGAAATCAAAACCGGCGAGTACCTGCGCCAAGGGTTGCGCGAGGCTGGTTTCAATGCCGATCTGGTCCACAACGGAGTGGACGGGCTGCATCTGGCCCAGGATGGCGACTATGACCTGGTGATCCTTGATGTGATGCTTCCGGGGATGGACGGATGGCAGGTTCTCACCAATCTGCGCCGCCTCGGTCTGGAGATGGCCGTCCTGTTCCTCACGGCGAAGGACCAAGTGCAAGACCGAGTGAAGGGACTGGAACTGGGAGCCGATGACTATCTGGTCAAACCTTTTTCTTTCGCCGAACTGCTGGCGCGCGTGCGAACGATCCTGCGGCGTGGGCGCAATGGCACGGAGGTGACCGTGCTGCAGGTGGCCAATCTGGAATTGGACCTTCTGCGAAGACGTGTCAGCCGCGCCGGGAAACGGATCGACCTGACGGCCAAGGAATTTGGACTGCTTGAGTTGCTGATGCGCCGCCACGGGGAAGTTCTTCCGCGCTCGTTGATCGCTTCCCAAGTGTGGGACATGAACTTTGACAGCGACACCAATGTGATCGAGGTGGCCATGCGCAGGCTTCGTGCCAAGATCGATGACGCCTACGACATCAAGCTGATCCAGACGGTGCGGGGCATGGGGTACGTGCTTGAGGCCCCGCAGGAGGGCGCGTGAAAGCCCGGTACTCGCTGACGACACGGTTGACGGTTCTTTTTACCTTGGCATCTGGGCTGGTGCTCATTTGCCTGGGGACCCTTGTCGCCGTTTCCATTGACAGGCATTTCGTAGAACTCGACCGAGATGCCCTGCGCGACAAAATCCACCTGACGCGTGAAGTCATCAGCAAATCCAAGTCGCCACAAGATCTGCAAACACGGCTGGATGATGTTTTGCATAGCCATAAGGGTCTCTACGTCAGTGTGCTTCGCGGCGCGGAATCGCTTTACTCGACCACAGACTTCCAGTTTCCAAAGGACCTGATCGCCCTGACCCAAACAGCGCGCTTGGGGGTTGCTTCATGGCAAACCAAGTCGGGTGAATATCGAGGGATGTCCGAATCCGTGCCGTTGCCGGGATCCTCCGATCCACCATTACAGGTATGGGTGGCCCTCGACATTGCTCACCACAAGCACTTCATGTATGGCCTGATTCGCGTGCTCGTGGGTTACGTGACTTTGGCAACGCTGGTGGCAGGGTTCCTTGGCTGGTGGGCCGCCAAGAAGGGTCTGGCACCCCTTCGGGCCATGCGGTCCCGGGCAATGTCCATTACGGCTCAGCGGCTGGACGAGGGCATGCCAAGCCAGGAGTTTCCGGTGGAGATGGCAGACCTTGCCACGACCCTGAATGAAATGCTCCGGCGCCTTAAAGAGGAGTTCGACCGCCTCTCCGAGTTTTCGTCGGACCTCGCCCACGAGTTGCGTACGCCCATCAATAATTTGATGACTCAGACGCAGGTAACGCTCAGTCAGGCCCGTTCTACAACGGAGTACCAAGAAATTCTTGCCTCTAACGCCGAGGAGTACCAACGCTTGGCTCGCATGATCGCCGACATGTTGTTCTTGGCGAAGGCCGATCACGGGCTCATTCTTCCCAGGCCAGAAATCATCGCGGTTCACGATGAGGCGCGGGCGTTATTTGATTTCTATGAGGCACTTGCTGAAGAACAGCAGGTGCGGCTGACGCTGGCTGGAGAGGGGGAGCTCTCTGGTGACCGGTTGATGCTCCGGCGAGCCCTGAGCAATCTTCTGTCCAACGCCATCCGGTACACGCCGCCAGGTGAGAACGTTGTTGTCAGTATCAAGGGCGACCTGCATGGAACCACGGTGGACGTCATCAACAATGGACCTACCATCGACGAGCAGATGATCCCCCGCCTGTTTGACCGCTTCTTCCGGGCCGACAAGTCGCGTAAGCAACTGGACTCTGATGGAGCGGGCCTTGGCCTGTCCATCACCCAGGCCATCGTTCATGCGCACCGTGGCCGCATCACTGCGAATTCTGCCAACGGCAAGACCTGCTTTTCGATGTACTTCCCCCGTACACCCAGGTGAACATCTTACGACCGATGCAAGTTTTTCCCGGTACCCACGTTGATTGCCGAAAGTTAGGTCCGAGCTGGGATCAGCGCCCAAGAGATTCCGCTCCGTACGTCTTGGCGTCGTACAAGTTGTTCTGGGCATACACGCTGGATAGAGATGAAGGGAGCTATCAATGCGCTTGATGCACAACAAGACGACAATCGCTGTCCCCTTCACGTTCAAGTAGCGCCCCCTTGTCGCGCGAATTTCTGCATCTGCCGGCACTGCGAGGCGGTCTGTTGGCCCTGCTGGCGGCAGCATTGTTCGGTATCAGCACCCCTCTGGTGCAGCGTTTTGGCGCAGGGCTAGGGGCATTCACGACGGCGGCGCTGCTGTACGCGGGAGCCGCTGTAGTGGGAGCGTTGTCATTACGGACTGCTGCGCACGAAGCACGCCTCAAGAAATCTGACACCCCGCGACTTCTTGCCATGGCGGGGTTTGGCGCCGCGCTGGGGCCGGTAGCCCTGGCCTGGGGCCTTCAGCACACCAGCGGAGCCAGTGCATCGCTCATGCTCACCTTGGAAGCGCTGTTCACAGCCACGCTGGCGTTGTGGCTCTACAGCGAAACCATGGACCGCCGCGTATGGGCTGCCATGCTTTTGCTGCTCGCGGGTGGTATGGCTCTCGTCCTGGACCAGGGCCTGCAAGGCGGAGTACAGCTGCTTGGGCTGCTTGCAGTGCTGGTGGCTACGATGGCCTGGGGTGTGGACAACACCTTGTCGCGAGGACTGGCTGAGCATGACCCGAGCCAGGTGGTGATGGCCAAGGCAACCCTGGGTGCTACCGCAACAGCAGCGTTGGCCGTCTTGACAGGGGAGCCCTTGCCTTCCTGGACTGCAGCACTGGGGCTTCTTGCCATTGGAGCCACAGGCTACGGGCTGAGCCTGCGCTTTTATCTTCTGGCACAACGGGCATTCGGCGCGGCGCGGACGGGTTCGGTGTTCGCCTTCGCGCCTTTCATTGGTGCGGCAGTGGCCTTCGGGCTTGGGGAGCGCTCTGCGGGATGGTTGCTGCTGCTGGGTGGCTTGTTCATGCTGGCGGGGGTGGTGCTTCACCTGGCCGAGAGCCACGGACACGAACACACCCACGAAGCGTTACAACATGAGCACGCCCACCGCCATGACGACGGGCACCATTTACACGCGCACGACGTGATGCCTGAAGGCAGCCATAGCCATCGGCATGCGCACGATCCGATGACACACGCACACGCGCACGCACCCGATGCGCACCATCAGCACAGGCACTAGCTGCGCTATTCATGGCGGGGCATGTTTCAACCATGGCGCGCTGGTGCCCAATCCCATGTCCACACGGCCCCAGCATCGCGGTGCTGCAGCTGGCACTACGTCAAGGCACACGGGGGAGTCCTTGCTGACTAACGTTTTGCGAGCTCGAGCGCCCAGTGTGTATGCGACCGTTTATCGAGCACTCCAAGCGTCAGTCGCCGCAGTGTCGTGTCGGAGCCTCTCGCGTAATGCGACGAAGCAAGCCGATATATTTCCTTGAAAGCAACTATGCGGCACTCGCACTGGAGATGTGCATGCAATCCAAAGGATCATTAGGAGCAGGACTACACCACGAAGGAGACCTCCGGTGTGAGTTGGTTCCAGGACCACGCCCGGCAATCCGTTCAGCTCATTCGGCAGACTTCCGTCGTCAACGACGCAAGCATCATCGTTGTCGGACGAGGTGCTTCGACTCTCGTTGACGATCTGCTCGATGAGGGGTACACGAAGGTCACGGCCCTTGACCTCTCCGAGGCCGCATTGGCCGCGTCACGGTCCCGACTGGGCCAGCGTATCCTGGCTTGTAGGGGATATAACTGGCGTTGATTTTCCACGACATGCCTACGACGTGTGGCATGACAGAGCAGTTTTTCATTTCCTCACCTGCCGCAGGAGCGGGCAGCCTACGTTCTGGCGGTTCTGCGCGCCGTCAAGCCGGGCGGTCATGTGATCGTGGCGACATTTGCTGAGGATGGTCCGGAGAAGTGCAGCGGTTTGCCAGTCATGCGCTATAGCGCCAACGGCTTGCATGCAGAGTTCGGAGCTCCGTTCACGCTTTTGCAGCAAGAGCATGAAGAACACCACACGCCGTTCGGCACCGTTCAGAAGTTCATTTATTGCCTATGCCGAAAAGAATCGAACTGAGGCCACCCCACCCAGCTGCTCGACACCAACGCGCACTCGGCTTTGGTGCCGAAAGCCTGCTTCTGTAGGTTTCCACTGCTGGGCATTAGATAGCTTCGGGTTGAGCGGGAGGCAACGTCAGAAGCGGGGAGTCGTAGGGATCTGCCCCGCGTTGGCCGCTGCATGCTGCGCGGCATGGTAGCGGTCGGGATAGATCTCGTTGAGCTTGCGGCCGTCTTCGCCCGCGACAATCTCCCCTTCGCGAATAGCGCGCGCCAGTTCACTCTTGACTTGACCGCGGGTCTTGGAAGGAGCGGTGGCCACTGCAGGATAACGACCAGGAGTCAGCTCATTCAGCTTGGCGCTTGATTCACCGCCCGCAAGGATATCGCCGGTGCGGATCGCTTGCTCCAGCTCCGTGCGCACTTGCTCGCGTGTTTTTGTGACCTGCGCGGAGGCGTCTACAGGGTACGCACCGGGGTTGATCTGTTTGAGCGTCAGACCCGACTCACCAGAGGCGAGCATGTCGCCACTTCGCATTGCTTGCGCCAGTTCAGCCCGTACTTGTTCACGCGTCTTGCTAACACCTTGGTCAGACGCGAATGCGGGGGCGGCGAAGAGAGAGAGAACGATGAGGGTGGACTTGATTTTCATGATGAATTTTCCTTCTTGGCTAAACGGTGGGAGATTGCAAGCGCATGCCGGTCTAGGAGAGGCACTCGGTTGAAGGCGATCGTTGAGGTGGTTCAGGGCAGTTAAAGGGCAGCGGCCCAATGCGCTTCGCCATCCAGGTCGCGCATGGCTTCGCTGATATCAGAGTTGCGCTTGACCTCCTGCAACACATCCAGGACTTGTCGGCGCGTCTTGGCAGCTTGGGGTACTAACTTGCATGGTGGTCTCCTGTGGCGCCAGATGCCCGATATGGTCCATCCAGGTGGCGTTTTTATGCACCACGGAGAGGAGTCTAGAAATCACCGCCCCACATGGAGGTGACTTCCGGATTACGCTTTTGACAGCAAGTGGCGATACACGCACCCAATCGCCGACGCTGTTGCGTGGGGAGCGTCTCTATCAAATCCAGCGGAGCTTCAGAGTGCAGGCGCGCAATTGCCGCGACGAAGCAACAGTGCTTTGGCAAGCCGCTACAGACGGTCATCACCAGAATTGACATGCTGTTCACGCTTGGCCCAGCGATTGCTCGCACATATGTGACGTTCTGATTACGGCCCTGACAGCTCTTTGTAATCTTCGACCAGGAGCAGGCGTATATCTCTCGATGCCAGGTCAATCGGCGGTGCCGGCCTACAGTACCCGCGTCTCGAACGGCAAAAGATGACTGCTCCTCGCATCCAAGTGCGCAGGACACAGCTCGTCTAACGGGCCCTTCAACGTACCTTACGGAGATTCAATGAACCATACTCAAAACCAATACATGTCATGCATTGAGGCTTGCCAGTCATGCGCGGCGGCTTGCAATATGTGCTTTGCAGCTTGCCTCAAGGAAGAGGACGTCAAGATGATGGCGCGCTGTATCGCACTGGATGTGGACTGCGCGGCAGTGTGCAGCTTTGCTGCCAATGCCATGGCACGCAACAGCGAACACGCCAAGGCTATCTGCGCGTTGTGCGCCGAAATCTGCAGCGCCTGCGGCAACGAATGCGAAAAGCACCAGGCCGAGCATTGCAAGGCTTGCGCCACTGCATGCCACAAATGCGCCCAGGAATGTGCCGCTATGGCGCGGGCAACCTGAACGCTACTGACAGCACATCCCGGAGGCCATCATGAAGAGATCACCACTCGCCCTGATCACGTTTTCTGCCACGGCATTTCTTGTCGGTGCATTGGGCACACCCTTGGTTTTGCATGCGCAAGCCGCTCCCCACAGCGGCATGAAAAGCGCTGGCACAGACTCGTCCATGCCAGCTGGAAAGATGGACATGAAGTCAATGATGGAAGAGGGCAACAAAAAAATGGCCTCTGTGCCGATGTCCGGAAACCCGGATGTGGACTTCGCCAAATGATGCGTATCCACCACCAGGGTGCGATCGACATGGCCCAGGGCCAGTTGCGCGACGGTAAGGATCCTCAAATGCTCAAGATGGCCAAGGAGATCATTGCAGCGCAGAAAAAGGAAATCGCCGTGCTGGATGCGTTTCTGGCCCGCAGCGGCACGACGCCCCCAGCAGCGTCCAAATAGTGTTGTGTTCAACATAAAAACCGCCCTGCATCTTGGGCGGTGCCTCCAAGATGCAGGGCGGTGCAACGTCAGCATTGCGTCTGAGGTCTTGTTGCAGTAAATCCACGAAGTCCAGGTAAGACAAGTCGTAGTCTGCGCATGTTCAGGCTTGACATTCCCTCCGTGTTAGGCCTTATCGTTTCCGCAAGGTTCATCACAATCTCGGTGGGCCTTTTAGGAGAACACCATGAACCATGACCACACCACGGCGCATTCGGATGCGGCTAACACCGCCACAGGGACCAAGAACGTGCGGAGCGCCGTAGTCATGCTTGCGCTCATCGCAGGGTTCTTCCTGCTCAGAGAACACTGGTCACACATCGCAGGCTACTGGCCGTATCTGCTCTTGCTCGCATGTCCTTTGATGCATCTCTTCCACGGGCATGGGGGACACGGCTCGCATGGCAGTGGCTCGATCGACAAGTGAGAGCACGCAACGCTCAAGCTAACAAGGATCCTGTCCGCGGGATGCACGTGTTGGACCAATCTCAGTGCACCGCACTGCAAGAAAGTCCCCATCTATCAATTTTTACACTTAAAAGTGCGAGGGGAGGCGAAGGGAGGGCTTTAATGCGGATCCGCTGCTTTCGCAGACGGCATCGGTGATTCCCACGGCCCTACGGCTGCGCAAGGGATAAGATTGTTCGGCGCGCATGGTTTTGATCTAGGTTAAGTCCGTGGGCGCAGCCCTAGATATTATTCGCATCATGATCTTCACCAGAAGCACCGTATCGCGCCAGAGACGCTGGGTTGCCAGCGTCTTGGTGGCGGCATTGCTTCTAATGCAGGTAGCACTGGCCGCGTACGCCTGCCCCAAGGTGGATTCCGCAGCCCATGCCGTAGCGATGCAAAAAGCGGGCATGGCTATAGAGGAGGCTGTAGGCATGCCTTCCATGCCCGAATGCCACGCGATGGCTGGGACGATGGATGAGCAGGATCCGCAACTGTGCCGGGCCCATTGCGACGGCGACAGCCAGTCTGCCCCCTCCTTGCAAGGTCTCGATCTGCACGCAATCTCTGCGCATGCCATCTGGATCGTCTATGTAGTGCCCGCTGTGCTGGATTCACAGCAGGGTATCGACCCTCGGGCTGTCTACGCAGAGTTGGACAGACGAGCGGGCTCTCCTCCCATCTATCTGACACACCAGGTCTTTCGGAATTGATGGTGCACGACGTGCGTGCTGCCCTGCAGCGTGTGCGCAAGTTTGACTTCGTGCCCCATCATTTCGAGGACCATCATGCCCATCGTCTCCATCGGCGCTCCATGCGGGCGCCTGTCCGCGCACCGGCGCATTTCCCCCGTTTCGTGGCGCATTCAGGCGCGCAGCCTAAACAATCCGCGGCTAAGCGCGCTCGGACTTCTGCTTGTCGGCATCGGCTTGGCAGGTAGCCAGGCGCACGCCCTTGGCTTTGCTGAGGCGTTGGATCTGGCAGAGCAGCGCAGTCCCCGGGTCACGGCCCAGCAACTGCAGATTGACGCGGCCAGCAGCACTCAGAAGTCGGCGGGAACCCTGCCAGATCCCAAGCTCTCGGTCGGTGTCGAGAATCTCCCCATCAGCGGTATGGATCGCTTCAGCCTCACGCGCGAATCCATGACCATGCAGCGCCTGGCGCTGATGCAAGAAGTGCCCAACCGGGCCAAACGCGACGCGCAGATCGCCAGTGCCCAGGCCAAGGTGGAGCGCGAACGCGCCGCCCTGGGGGTCCAGCGTCTTCAGATCCGCCAGGAGCTAAGCCAGGCCTGGATCATGGCCCAAGCCATCGAACAGCGAGACCAGGTACTTACCGATCTGCTGGTCCAGAACCAGCGCCTGCAAGACAGCCTGCCAGCCCGTATCGCGGGTGGTACGGCCCAGGCGAGCGATCTCCTCGCGGCTAGGCAAGAGGCACTCGCCTTGTCGGACCGCAGGGACGATCTGCAGCGAGATCGATCCAAGGCCAGGGCCATGTTGCGGCGCTGGGTAGGTGCCCGTGCCGACGAGGCGCTGCAAGGAGCACCCGGGCCGTTGAGGCGGGCTCCGGAGCAGCTGCGCTCAGAGTTACATCGCCATGCAGAGCTCGCCCAGTACCCTGCCATGCAGGCCATGGCTTTGGCCGAGTCGCGCGGAGCCCAGGCCGAGTCCCGGGGCGACTGGTCCTGGGAGATTGCCTACAGCCGCCGTGCTCGCCAATGGGGCGACATGGTGTCCTTTCAGGTGACCTTTGACCTCCCCTGGCAACAGGAGCGGCGCCAGGCGCCCCAGATCAAGGCTAAGCAATTGGAGCTGCAGCGCCTGGAGGCCGAGCAGGAAGACGTGACCCGCAGGCACCTGCAAGAACTTGAGGACAGTGCCTCAGATCTGGCGGCACTGAACAGTCAGATCGAACGGCTGCAATCGGCAGGCATCAGCCTGGCGCAGGGCAGGGCCGAACTTGCGCTTGGCAACTATCAGGCAGCCAAGGGCGACTTGAGCGCTGTGCTGTCTGCGCGGGCTCAGGTGCTGGAGACCCACTGGCGTCTCATTGAGTTGCAGGCACAGCGGGACGTCGTGATTGCCCGGCTGAACAGCCTGATCGCCGACTGAAGGGGAAAGCACATGAAAAATACCGTTTTCAAGAAGTCTGTTGTGGCCGTGGCACTGGTTGCTGCAGGGATCGCCCTTGGGTGGGGTGTCTCTCAATGGCGCTTCACAAGCGGCCACGCACCTGGCGACAGCGCGCCATCGGCAGAAGCTGCGAAGACCGGGCGAAAGGTGCTGTACTGGTACGACCCCATGGTGCCGACGCAGAAGTTCGACAAGCCCGGAAAGTCCCCCTACATGGACATGGCCCTGGTCCCCAAGTACGCAGATGAGGACACACAAACAGGCGCCGGTTTGAATGTCTCCGCGCAGGCGGTGCAGGCACTGGGTCTTCGTACCGCCACGGTTGAACAGCGTGACATCGGGTCCGACGTGGACGTGCTGGGTACGGTCCAGCTCAATGACCGGGACGTGAGCATTGTTCAGGCGCGTTCGGCTGGATTTGTGGAGCGCGTGTATGCCAGGGCCCCGGGCGACGTTGTGGCCGCCGGCGCACCATTGGCGGACCTGCTGCTGCCCGAATGGGTTGCTGCGCAGCGCGAATACCTCGCGGTCCGAGCCCTCAAGGATGATTCGCTGACAGCGGCAGCACGCCAGCGGCTGTCTCTCTTGGGCATGCCAGCATCGCTCGTGGCCCAAGTGGACCGCACGGGCGAACCCCAAGGCCGCTACACAGTGACCTTCCCCCAGAGTGGCATGGTGGCCGAACTCATGGTGCGCCAGGGCATGACGGTCTCCGCAGGCGCCAGCCTGGTGCGCGTGAACGGACTGGCCAGTGTCTGGATCGAAGCCGCCGTTCCCGAAGCACAAAGCGGTCCCTTGCAACTGGGGCAAGACGCACAGGTGCGCCTGGCCGCATTTCCGGGCGAAACCCTCAAAGCCCGTGTCGTGAGCATCCTCCCAGAGGCCAACCGGGAAACCCGCACGGTGCGAGTCCGCCTGGAGCTTCCCAACCCGAACCAGCGCCTGAAGGCGGGCATGTCTGGGCAGATTGTCCTGACCGGGCGCACGCGACTCGCGCTGTTGGTTCCTAGCGAAGCGGTGATCCGCACGGGCAAGCGTGCGCTGGTCTACGTTGTGGATGGCCCCGGCAGATACAACCCAGTCCAGGTTCAGCTCGGCGCCGAGATCGACGACCGCCTCGTCGTTCAAGGCGGGCTGACCGCAGGACAGCAGGTGGTCGCCTCGGCGCAGTTCCTGATTGATTCAGAAGCCAGTCTCCGGGGGATCATGCCCGCACAACCCCAAGCCAGCGGCGCGCAAGCCGCCGGCGAACAGGGCGCATCGAACCCTGTTGCATCAGCGCCTAAGAGTTTTACTGTGCGAGGGGTGGTTGACGAAGTGACGCCGACCGAGGTGACCCTCACCCACGAGGCTGTCCCCGAACTGAAGTGGCCCGGCATGACCATGCCGTTCAAGCTGGCGACACCTGATCTGGCCAAGGCTTTGAAACCCGAGCAGCAGGTCAAATTCACCTTCCAGCAGCAAGGCAAGGACTTCGTGATCACCGCCGTGGAAAGGATCAAGCCATGATCGCGCGATTGATCCGCTGGTCGGTGGCGAACCGGTTTCTGGTGATCCTGGCCACCGTGATGCTTACGGCCTGGGGTGTGTGGGGCGTGCGCAGCACCCCCGTGGATGCGCTACCGGACCTCTCGGATGTCCAAGTCATCATCCGCACCTCCTATCCCGGTCAGGCACCGCAGATTGTGGAGAACCAGGTCACATACCCCTTGTCCACCACCATGCTGTCCGTCCCCGGTGCGAAGACGGTGCGGGGCTTTTCGTTCTTTGGCGACTCTTTCGTCTACATCCTGTTCGAGGATGGCACGGACCTGTACTGGGCGCGTTCGCGGGTGCTGGAATACATGAACCAGGTGCAGGGAAGACTACCCGCTACGGCCAAGTCGTCATTGGGTCCAGACGCTACGGGTGTAGGGTGGATTTTCCAGTACGCCCTGGTGGACCGCACCGGCAAAAACGACCTGGCTCAGCTTCGCGCCCTGCAGGACTGGTTCTTGAAGTTCGAACTCAAGAGCCTGCCTAACGTCGCGGAAGTGGCGTCGGTCGGCGGCATGGTCAAGCAATACCAAGTCGTGCTCGATCCAATCAAGCTGGCGGCGCAAGGGCTCACCCAGGGGCAGGTGCGAGAGGCCATCATGGGCGCCAACCAGGAAACGGGTGGATCGGTGCTGGAATTATCCGGGGCCGAGTACATGGTGCGCGCCAGCGGCTATCTGAAAACGCTGGATGATTTTCGCGCTATCCCGCTGGTGTCGCGCGCTGGGATCCCCGTGCGCCTGGGCGATGTCGCGACGATCCAGATCGGGCCGGAGATGCGGCGCGGCATCGCCGAGCTCGACGGTGAGGGCGAAGTGGCCGGTGGCGTGGTGATTCTCCGCTCGGGCAAGAATGCCCAGGAAACCATCAAAGCCGTCAAAGCAAAGCTCAGCGAGTTGCAAAGCAGCTTACCCAAGGGCGTGGAGATCATCACCACCTACGACCGTAGCGCACTCATTGAGCGCGCGATCCAGAACCTCACCACCAAACTTGTGGAGGAGTTCATTGTGGTGGCGCTGGTCTGCGTGGTGTTCCTGTGGCATCTGCGGTCCGCGCTGGTCGCGATCATTTCACTGCCGCTGGGCATCATGGCAGCCTTTCTGGTGATGCGTTATCAAGGCATCAACGCCAACATGATGTCTCTGGGCGGTATAGCGATTGCCGTGGGAGCCATGGTCGATGCAGCGGTGGTGATGATAGAGAACGCCCATAAGAAGCTGGAACTCTGGCAGCACAAGAACCCGGACCGCAACCTGGTGGGAGAAGAGCGCTGGAAGGTGATCACCGGTGCTGCCGAAGAGGTAGGCCCCGCGCTGTTCTTCTCCCTGCTCATCATCACGTTGTCTTTCGTGCCAGTCTTTACGCTGGAAGCGCAGGAAGGTCGCCTGTTCGGGCCGCTGGCTTTCACCAAGACCTACGCGATGGCTGCAGCAGCGGGTCTTTCCGTCACACTGATCCCGGTCCTCATGGGCTACTGGATACGGGGCCGTATCCCTGACGAGCAGAAGAACCCTATTACGCGGGCGCTGATTTCTGTTTACCGGCCTTCCCTGGAGTGGGTTTTGCACCGCCCGAAATCCACCTTGGTCATCGCCGTGCTGGCTCTAACGACCACCATCTGGCCGATGTCTCAATTGGGTGGCGAGTTCCTGCCGAGGATAGATGAAGGAGATTTGCTGTACATGCCGTCAGCGCTCCCCGGCATGTCTGCTCAGCGGGCGACCGAAATGCTGCAACTGAGCAACCGAATGATCAAGACGGTGCCCGAAGTCGAACGCGTCTTCGGTAAGGCTGGCCGGGCGGAGACCGCCACCGATCCGGCTCCGCTGGAAATGTTCGAGACCACGGTGATGCTCAAACCCCGTGACCAGTGGCGGCCGGGAATGACGCCCGAGGGCCTGATCGAGGAGTTGGACAAGGCCGTCAAGATTCCCGGCCTGTCCAACATCTGGATCCCTCCCATTCGCAACCGGATCGATATGCTGGCCACGGGCATCAAGAGTCCGATCGGGGTCAAGGTGACTGGCAACGACCTGCAGGTGATCGATGGGATCGCAGCGCAGGTCGAGCAGGTCGCCAAAGGCATTCCGGGGGTGTCTTCTTCATTGGCCGAGCGCCTGACCGGGGGACGCTATGTCGATGTCACCATCGATCGTAAGGCCGCAGGGCGCTACGGGCTGAACGTGTCCGATGTGCAGGCGGTGATCTCCGGGGCGGTCGGGGGTGAAAACGTCTCGGAAACGGTCGAGGGCTTGGCGCGCTTCCCCATCAACGTGCGCTACCCACGCGAGTGGCGAGACTCTCCGGAACGGCTGGCCCAGTTGCCCATCACCACCCCGATGGGCCAGCAGATCACGCTGGGCACGGTCGCCCGCATCGCCATCACCGACGGACCACCCATGCTCAAGAGCGAGAACGCGCGGCCATCGGGATGGGTGTACGTCGATGTGCGAGGGCGCGATCTGGCGTCCGTGGCAAATGACCTGCGCGACGCCGTGAGTCGCCAGATCAAGCTCGAACCTGGTGTCAGCATTGCTTACTCGGGTCAGTTCGAATACCTCGAACGCGCCAATGCACGCCTCAAGGTGGTGGTGCCCGCAACGCTGCTGATCATCTTCGTGCTGCTGTACTTGACCTTCTCGCGTCTGGGTGAGGCAGGACTGATCATGGCGACGCTGCCGTTTGCGCTCACGGGCGGCATCTGGTTCCTCTACCTGATGAACTACAACCTGTCGATTGCCACGGGCGTGGGCTTCATTGCTCTCGCGGGGGTGGCAGCGGAGTTCGGCGTGGTCATGCTCATCTACCTCAAACAAGCACTGGCAGAGAAATGTCCAGACGGCAGACCGCCCACGCTGGACGAGTTGCTGGACGCGATCCGAGAGGGTGCCGTGCTGCGCGTACGACCCAAGGCCATGACCGTGGCGGTGATCCTGGCGGGCTTAGTGCCGATTGTATGGAGCAGCGGAACAGGCTCTGAGGTCATGAGCCGCATCGCCGCTCCCATGCTGGGAGGCATGGTAACTGCGCCGCTGCTTTCCTTGTTCGTGATTCCTGCGGCCTATGTGCTGATGCGAAAGCCAAGAGCGCGAAGGCATGGGTGCGAGCCTGCTGGTGGTTGGCAACGGCCTGCGTCTACTTCGCGGCACAGGGGGTGAAGCCGTCCAACCTGGCCGCTCGCAGTCCAATGAGCGCGCTCATTCCCGCTGAGGTTGCGGGTAACACGATCTACCAGCTGACAGGCGAGGCGCTGGCCGCTACAGCATTGTGTTTGACCGATCAGTCTGCCTTAGTCTGGTTGCTGTCGGTGACCAGCACGTCTGAATGTCGGCCGCCGCAGTCAGCTGAAATGAGGATGTAAGAGTCAAACGACCGCTGAATCGCCATGACCGGCTACTCAACACCGCCAGTTCGGCCGCCGAGATCGACTCATTGCGCCGAAGCGAGCGACTTGACCCGACCCGAAGCAGAAGCAGAAGGCGGGCGTCCCGCACCAGCTGCCAGTGCCGCGCGGGCACCGTGCACCAGTGAGCTACGCAGGTCCGGGTCACAATCCGCCTTGGTGATGCGCCCCAGGTGCTGCTTGCCGCCCGAGCAATATTGGCCGGGCACCAGGCCCAACCAGGGCGCGCAGCTGACTGCCGAAGGTGAAGTCGCGCCCGAACCAATGGTGCTCTGCAGCGCCGTGGTGGCCAAGCAAGGCTCTACTTAGAATCCAAAGCATCTTTGTGTTGTCGCCGACCGAAAACTGACAGTCTGAAAGGTCTGGTGCCGATCCAAAATTGACAGGGGTGTTCAACTGCCCTGCTGAATTTTTCAGCAGGGATGTAAGAGGTGATCACCATGGACATGATTGGCAAGGTCAGGCGCATGAAGTGGCGCGACCAACTCTCTGACGGAGAGATTTGCAGAAGAACGGGACTGGCCAGAAACACGGTCAAGAAGTGACTCAAGGCCCCCGGAGACATACCCCCGAAGTACGAGCGCAAGAAGGCTGATGGCAAGCTCACGCCATTTGTGGCGGTGCTGGAGCAGGCCCTGCGCACGGATGCGCACCGGGCCAAGAACGCAAGGCGCAGTGGCAAGGCGCTGTTTGCCCAGATCCAGGCTCAGGGATACCGGGGTGGCTATAGCGCCGTGACTGACTTCATTCGAGCATGGCGGGTGGATAGCGCCAAGGATCCCGCCAAGGCCTTTGTGCCGCTGAGCTTCGAGTTGGGCGAGGCCTTCCAGTTCGACTGGAGCGAGGAAGGACTGCTGGTTGGTGGAGTGTTCTACAAACTGCAAGTGGCCCATCTGAAGCTCTGCGCCAGTCGTGCCTTCTGGCTTGTTGCGTACCCTGGGCAGGGCCATGAGATGCTGTTCGATGCCCATACCCGCTCCTTCCATGCATTGGGAGGCGTTGCCAGGCGTGGCATCTACGACAACATGAAGACGGCGGTGGACAAGGTCAAGAAAGGCAAGGGGCGCATCGTCAACGCACGCTTCTCGGCCATGTGCAGCCACTACCTGTTTGATCCGGACTTCTGCAACGTCGCCTCGGGCTGGGAGAAAGGGGTGGTGGAGAAGAACGTGCAGGACAGTCGCAGGCGGATCTGGATCGAGGCCGCCAGCAGGCGCTTCGGATCGTTTGCCGAACTCAATGCATGGCTGGGCGAGCGGTGTCGCTCGGTGTGGTCCGACTCCGTGCATCCGATCCACAAGCAGTTCACGGTGGCAGAGATGTTGGAGTTGGAGCGCCCCCACCTCATGTCCATGCCTGTGCTGTTTGATGGGTATGTGGAGAAGCCCGCGCGGGTGAGTAGTACATGTCTGGTGGCGGTGGCGCGCAATCGCTACTCCGTTCCTTGCGAATGGGCTGGGCACCTGGTCAGCACGCGTCTGTACCCCAATCGGGTGGACATTGCCTGCGCGCAAACCATCATCGCCAGCCACGCCCGCACGCCGGGCAGTGGCCAAGTCACCTATGACTGGCAGCACTACATTGAACTCGTGCAGCGCAAGCCCGGCGCACTGCGCAACGGTGCGCCGTTCCTGGACTTGCCTGAGCCCTTGCAGCGCTTGCGCAAATCCCTTCTGAGGCACCCTGGCGGTGACCGCACCATGGCACAGGTGCTGGCGAGCGTGCCGCAGGCGGGCTTGGACGCAGTACTGGTGGCGGTTGATCTTGTCCTTGAAGGTGCCACGCCCAATGGAAGTGTCAGTGCTGAGCATGTGCGCAATGTGCTGGCTAGGCTGAATGCGCCACCCAGGCCGGAGCATGCCAAAACCACATTGCAACTGACCAACCTCCCGCTGGCCGATACCGCGCGCTACGACCGTTTGCGCCCTACCCACAACGATAACCAAGGGGTCATCCATGTCTGAATCCAAACGCGATGTGCAAAGCGGGCTCAAGGCACTGCGCCTGAATGGCATGGTCAGTGCCTGGGCTGACCTTATGGAGCAGGATGGCGGCTCCTCGATTCAGAGCTCGCGCTGGCTGATAGAGCACCTGCTTCAAGCGGAAGACGTGGATCGGCATATGCGCTCGATTGCCCACCAGATGAAAGCAGCACGCTTCCCGATTCACCGGGATCTTGCTGGCTTCGACTTCGAGGTCTCACCCGTGGACAAGGTGCTGATCAAGAGGTTGGCGGACCTGAGCTTCACCGACGATGCGCAGAACGTTGTCCGGATTGGTGGTCCTGGCACCGGCAAAACCCACTTGGCAACGGCGCTGGGAATCAATGGGCTGACGCACCATTCCAAACGTGTCCGGTTCTACTCGACGGTGGATCTGGTCAATGCGTTGGAGCAAGAGAAGGCCAAGGGAAATCCGGGGCGCATAGCCATGAGCTTGATGCGCATGGACCTGGTCATTCTGGATGAACTTGGATACCTGCCATTCAGCCAGGCCGGTGGAGCATTGCTGTTCCATCTGCTGTCCAAACTCTATGAGCACACCAGCGTTCTGATCACCACCAACCTGACGTTTGCCGAGTGGTCCGCTGTCTTCGGTGATGCCAAGATGACCACGGCACTGCTGGACCGGCTCACCCATCACTGCCACATCGTTGAAACCGGCAATGAGTCCTACCGCTTCCGCCACAGCTCCAAGGAGGCAAAGGGAAAGATCAAATCCAGAGAAATGAATAGAAAAACAGAAACCAGTCTGGAGGTGCAAGCCCAGTAGGAGGCTATAGTTATCCACAGCCAGCCTAGCAGATACTGGCTACACGCCCCCTATCAAAGTTGGATCGGCACACACTGTCAAGATTCAATCGGCGCCAACACCGCGGGGGTTGGTGGAGCTTTTGAGCGCTACCGGTGGTGACCGGTGGCGCCAGGGGTTGTCGCTGCCGAGTCAGGCCCGGGGCCTGGCTGCAGCGCTTGCAGGCCGGGGAAGGCCTGCCTGAGGCGCCTATGCCAGCTGTGCCTCCAAGTGCGTCTTGAGCTCCTCGATGCGGCTGGACTGGAAGTCCTTGCTCAGAAAGCCCGTGTACGGCGCGTCGGTCTTGAAGACCCTGCAGGCGATCTCGAAGTGCATGCCGCGCCCAGCCCCGGCCAGGCCGTGGTGGAAGAACCAGAAGGCTCCCGGCAGGCTCGCTTCGCTCAGCTGCAGGCGGCTCTTCGGCGTGGGCGGATTGAGCGCGCCGCAACTGAGACTTCCCTCGCCCAGGCTGGATAGGTAAAACGATCCGCCCGGAGACGTTTGCAGCGCGTCGTCCCAGTCGTGGCTGAAGCGCTCCAGCTGCCCGGTTGCGAACAGCACGTAGTCGCCGATGCGCGGCCCCGGTTGCAGGTCGCGAGCAGCAACGGCGCCCGCCAGCAATGCCTGGTCTTTGGCGTCGAGTTGGTTGTGCATGGTCTATCTCCTGTGGAAGAGACGGACCCCGGCCCCGTGGGGCAACAGGTGCCCGTCAGGGTTTCAAAAAAGGCCGGGTGGCCATGGTGGATGCTGATGTGCCCGAGGGCGCGGCCAGCTACCGCTTTCAAGATCCGCAAAGCGTTACGCCGAGCGGGACAGGAATCGTGCTTTCCGAAGCCTGGAGATCGGAGCTTGGGAAAGACGACTAGCCCTACGGGGAGGTTCAGTACGCCAGCCGCCAAAGGCATGCACAGGCCAAGCGGCTGTGCGCAGAGGGTGCGACCACAGGGGATGGGTGGCAGACAGCACGGCTGCTATCTGCTTTGAGCTGCCTGGGCAGTGCGCATGGCCCTGCTGCGGCGCAGAAGGCCTGTGAAGGCCGTTTTGAAGCGGGAGCGAATCCCTAAGATGTTCGTGCCAGCGGACTGGCTGTGTTGCTGCTATTCCTCAGCTGGGTTTGGCAGTGTCAGCGCAAGGCGACGGGCCAGGTGGAGCGCATTGTAGCCGTGCAGGTCAGGGCCAGGGAAGCCAGGCGCTGGCGGTGGGCGTGCGCATTGCGTCTGGTATGCAGGCACATGGGCGGCGAGAAATGTTGCATTGGCTCAGGCATTCCTGAAATCCACCAGGGGTGCGTATGGCCCCAGTCCATCACCACAGCTTGAATCGATCGGCCTCTCGTTCCAGTCCCTTTCTCACCAGCGTTTCAACTTCGGAGCGGGCCTGTGCATACCCGTGCTTCTCCACGGAGCGAGAGACTCTGCGTTGCCGCGTTTTCCCGTGGATGGTTTCAATCCAATAACCGGATATGTACAGGCCTCCACGTCTGGGGTCTATGGATTCAGAAACAGGGAGCGTGACGCCGCGGGCCTGCTGGCTATGCGTGGGAGAAGCGGCGTTTGGTGGCTCAAGACCAGCGCTGGCAAATGCCTGATCGCGGAACAAAAGCGCTTCGACCAGCGCCTCTTCCGCGCCGCCATAGGTTGTTGGGGAGAAATACTCCTGCCGGGTGCCAAATACGGCGGGCAATTGCACGCGCCACAAATATTCTGGACTGTGCCAGCCGACGTGCTTGCGGCTGTTGACGGGAACCGCTTGGCCGCTTTGGCGCATGCAGCCAATGAGCATTCTCAGGCGGTCCGTGGAATACGGGGCATCAGTATGCATGTTAGGGCAAAAACAAACGAGTGGCCACGGCAGCCTTCAAGCACAAGGCACGAATCAAACGCCAAGTTCTCGCAGATGCTGCTGGTCAAACTGGATAATCGAGGACAGCGCCTGGGTCAGAGTATCTGTGTCCATGATGCCTTTGCCGCCCGCCACTTCTGGCGGAAGCACGAGCGTGCGCAGGTGAACATTCTGGGGCGTGCAATAGCGCAGCAAAACAAAGTGTCCGCCGACTGATAGCAGGCCGTCTTCAAACACCATGCTCGAAGCGCCAGCCTGTAAAGTGGTGAGTTGAAACAGCCCGGGTAGGCCAGCAGAAAGATCGCCAGAAATCAGCGCATCCATGGCAGCGGTATTGCGCGGAGTGGGAACTTGTGCACGCTTTTCCACCAGTTCGGCAATCACCAGTCCCAGGTGTGCAGCCACTGTGGCCTGCACTTCATCGCCGTCTTCCCGGGTTTTGGCAGCTGCCGCCATAAACCCGTCGAAGTTGACGCGGGCCATCCAGGTAAAACTGCTGTCCACATCATGCACATAAAGGTACATGGGCTCGCCATCCACCTCGTGCTGATTGGAGCCGATGACTTTCCAGCCGCGGGCAGCAGCGGTGGCGCGCTCAATAAAGGCTTGAGCGGCGCTGCTGTAGGGAGGAAGAGAATCAATGGTCATGTCAGCAGGTTTGAGTACAGCCAATGCAGGAGCAGCAGCCATTCGTGGAAGCGGGGCTTGTTTGCAACCAATTTTAACAGCCGGGGTGCAGGGAGACTTCGGGCAAACCCCATGGGAGTGGGCAAAAACCCCTATCAGCTTGTTAGTGGTTCCACGTATGAATGTCGCCTAACTGTACGCATGCCCAGTACATCAGCCAGCCGGCGAACAGCGCACAGGGCGCCCATCTGGGGTTCAGGTGCGACGAGGGAGGCGCCTCATTATTCAGAAGGGCTATCGTCTGGGTCGTTATATACGTAGCGCTCGTTGTATCGGTCCTCGGCCATCTTCGCGTAACGCAATTGCGTGATGCCTTGCGCAATAAAGGATGCTTGTCTGCGCAGCAATCCCAATTGCTTTTCCAGCTTTTCAACAATTGGCCATTCCCAATCCTGGGCATATTCCTTTAGTTGGGTCATGGAGTAACAGTCTTGCCCCTCTGACTTTTTGATGCTCTGCATTTCCCGCACTGGTTTGCCGCCACTCTTGAAGAACCTCACCCGGTTCCACTTGGCCTGCAGGTGGTTGCCATCGGTGTTGCTCTTGCCTTGTCCGGCCACGCGTCGGTAGGTCTGCAGTCGCAGCACGCTTCGCTGCTTGTAGCTGGTCGCCTGCTCGTTGACCCTCTCGCACTCCATGCGGTAGTTGGTGCTGAGTGCCTCCATCTCGGCGAACACGAGGTCTTGCCACTTGCGCAGTGCGGCCATGGCTTCGTCAAGGTAGTGGGGTGGTTCCATGGGTATAGCGGTTGCTTTGCTTTGAGCCGCTCAACCCCCCCTAGAGGCTGTATGCGGCATGGGTTTCAACGATTCGTCAGCCACTGGACCCTATCCAGCGGCTGCTTATGCAGCCTAAGACAAGCTGCGAAGCCTTCGAACACGGCGAATCGGTGGGGTGGCGGCCAGGACAATTGTACGGCCGCTGGACCGTGCCCAGAGGCTGCTTATGCTGCCGAAGAGACGAGAGCGATCTGCGCTGTGGGCATGTTTGAGCAGTCTTTTGCGGCGTAAGAGCCTCCGACGAGCACGTCATCAGCCTCCAGACGGGGTGTAAAAGCTGCATATGCAGCTAAAGAGAAGAAAACACGTTCGTTCTCACGCCCGGATGGAGCTATCATCAGCCTCTAGACCGGGGTCAGCGGCTGCTTATGCTAGCCTACAGCGAGAAATTCGGAGTTTTCTCGCGAGCCAAGCAAGGAGGCCCAGCGTCTGGGTTGATCCCGCGCCCTTAAGGCCCTCGCTGGTGGCGCTTCCCACCCCGTTTTCGCGCCCATGCAGGCCTCCAGGAGGTCCGAGGCACCTGCCGATGAAAGTCACTAGCGGTGCACTAGCGGTACACAAGGTGCAGCGACTTTGATCCAAGCGTGCCGTTCTCCAGTACACTAGCAGTACACTAGCGGTGCACTGGGAGGATCGCCCTGGACGCTCCTGCAGCGCCGCCCTCCCCCTTTTTTCTAAATCCTTTCTTTCAGACAGGCACCCTTGTGAATATCCTTGGCATCGACATCGGTTACTCCAACCTCAAACTGGCTTTTGGCCCTTCTGATGGTGAGGCGCAGACCCTCCTGCGGCCCGCAGGTGCAGCGCCCGCAGACCGCTTTGGCAGCCGGTTCGACGGTGGCGCGCAATCGGACTTTCTGCATGTCCTGGTGGATGGCGAGCCCTTCATTGCCGGCGTGAGTGCAGATCGCGCGCAAATGTGGGAGCGCTCTTTGCACGCGGATTACTCCAAAACGCCTTCGTATAAAGCACTGATGCATGCCGGCATGCTGGTATCTGGCATGGACGAAATCGATGTATTGGTCACCGGCCTGCCCGTTTCTCAATTCAACGACCCGGCCAAACGGGCAGAGCTCGAAGGCAAGTTCGTGGGCAAGCACCAGATCACGCCCAAGCGTTCCGTGCAGGTCAATAAGGTCAAGGTCATTGCCCAACCAGTGGGCGGGCTCATCGACTACATGAACCAGCAGGACGAAGAGAAGAATGGCTTTTTACTGGAAGATGCTCGGGTGCTGGTCGTGGACCCGGGCTTTTTCTCGCTCGACTGGGTTTTGGTGGCCAATGGCGAATTGCAACGCCAATCCAGTGGCACGAGCCTGAAGGCTTCTTCTGTGGTGCTGGAGCACGCGGCGCGCCTGATTGGCGAAGACCACGGCGGCACTCCGACCACCGAAACGCTGGAAAATGCCGTGCGTAGTAAAAAGCCTTCCATTCTCGTGATGGGCCAGCGCGTGGAGATTGCGCCGTATATCGAGCGCGCCAGCCAAGCCATGGCATCGGTGACGGCTGACGCCATTCAAAAATCGCTTCGCACGGAAAGCATGTCGCCGGATATTGTGGTGATGGTGGGCGGCGGCGCCACGTTCTTTGAGCAGGCAGTGCGCGAAGCATTCAGCAAGCTCAAGGTGGTCATGCCGGAGGCGCCAGTGTTTTCGCCAGCCCGCGGGTTTTGGCTGATGGGCGCCTATTCCTGAATTGCCATCATTGCAACAATCCACAGCAAGGCCGGGTCTCCCGGCCATTTGCGTTCCTGGAAATCCTTTAAGGAGTCCGCTCCATGAGCAATGACGTACGGATCGTGGTGGTCTTGACCGACGCCAATCCAGAGCTGCTTGAGGAAATGAACAAGACCAGTCCTCGAGCCCGCGCAGAGCGCCTGCGTGCTTTGGCGACCATGGGGCTAAGCGTGAGCCGCGCTGGCTTATACCCCTCGGTTGAGGCTGCGTTGCTTCCCACTGCAGAGCGCCCCGCCCTATCTGCCGCGGCTCCCGCTGCCAAACCCAAACGCCAAAAGCCAGCGCCCTCGCCTGCGCCCGAGCCGCATTCCAGCAATCAGCGTGGCACTGCGCAAGAAAGCGCCCAGGATTTGCCCCCTGAATCTCCCGCCGATTCGCCCGCAGATTTTCTTGCCGAAGAAACGCCGGCAACCTTGGAGAAAAAAGCCAAGAGCCCAGGCTTCATCCGTTTCCTGGGAAACATCGGCTGATCGGTTTTCCTCCCCCTTGCATTGAGCCCTATGCAGTCTGCGCAACCCGACTCCAAGATCCTCGACAAGATTAAGAAGTGCCTGGCACTGGCGAGCTCCGACAATGCCAATGAGGCGGCCACGGCGCTACGCCAGGCCCACGCGCTCATGGCCAAGCATGGCGTTTGCGCCGAGGCAATCCACCTCTCCGATATTGGCGAAGCGCGGCTGGACAGCTGCACGATGGCGCGCAACAAGCCCGCGCAATGGGAAGCGTCCTTGGCCTCGGTCGTCGGCTCGGCGTTTGGCTGCAAGCTCATGGTGAACACGCTCGTGCCCAAGGACACAGGCGCGCGCATGGGCCGCCGCGGGCGCGTCTTGAACCAGGGCGGGTACATCTTCGTCGGCCTGAAGGCGCAGGTGGAGATCGCCGCCTACACGGCGCAGGTGCTGGTAAGGCGGTGCAAGCGGGCGCGCGCCGCGTGGATCGCCCAGCGGCTTGGTGGGCTGTCCGAGATGCCCGGAGGCAAGCGCCAGGCCACGCTGCTGGGCAACGAGTTCGCGATGGGATGGGTAGCGCAGATCGCGCGCCTGGTGCGTGAGTTCGCCCTTAGCGACGAGATGAGCCGCGCCATCGACGCGTATGTCCAGGGCAAGGTGACCGAGGACGCCCCCGACGAGCTCGTGCGCAGGAACCAGCCCGCACGCGGCAGCGAGCTGGCGCGCATGGCCGGCAGGGATGCTGCGCAAGGCGAGCGCCTGCACCGGCCCGTTCAGGGCAGTACGGGCGCGCTGCTGGCGTTGCAGTGACCCCGCGGTGGCTGGGCCTGGCGCAGGCGGTGACAGCCGCGCGTAGAGCTCAGCCAGCGTGGGTTCGCGGCCGGCGTCAGCGCGCCGCAGCCTGCCTGCTCTGCGCTCGGCGCAGCAGGTAGCGTTCGAGGGCGTCGGGGTTGTAGCGGAACCACCGGTCGGCCCAGCCCTGCGCGTCCTGCAGCGCCTCGGAGAACGTCTTGGGCTCGAACATCTGCACCACCCCGCCCGACTCGCCCGCTGCCGCAAAGCCGCCCAGCGCCCTTCCGCCCGTGTTCAGGAGCCGAACACCCACGGAGGCGCCGAACACCTGGTCGGACGTAACGCCCAGATAGTTGCGTGTGTAGTCCTCGCTGATTTGTACACGCAAGGCGAAAGACAGGCCCATCGGGCGAGGGCCGCTCGTATCTGCGCCGACGATGAGGCACCCGCGATAGGTGACATACACCTTTTGCTTGGCAGCGAAGACAAAGCCAGCTGCTTGAGCGTCGTTCACCGTGGAGAAGCTGTGCATGGGAGAAGTCTCCCAATAGCTATGCTCTTATCCTGGTCAAGAAGCATCCAAATCCGATGCATCTCGTTACAGGGCGAGGCTGGGGTGCGGCGTCCCTCAGGCCAATCGGGCAATGCGCTGCGCGGCGCCGCTCACGTGCAGCTGCAGCTGCTCCATGCATGGCGCGAATGCATCGCTCAGCGCCCGCTCGCCTTGCATGCGCGCCACGTAGTCCTGCGCCAGGGGTAGCGCCTGGCGCCAGACCTCGCCAGGCACCTGATCGCTCACCTGCAGGCTGAGCGTGCGGGCCAGCACCTCTCCCCCTGCCGTCGGTGCGAATGCCATGGGCGTCATGTCGTAGGCCGGGGCCAGCTGGTAGGGCCTGCCGTGCTCGGACACGAACGCCAGGTTGCCGGTGTGCATGTCGGTGTTGCCGATCAGCGTGCCAAAGGCCCAGAGTAGCTCGGTGGCGCGCACCGACTCAGGGACCACCACACGCTGCTGGGCCAACGCGCGAACGATGATCGGCCAGCGCTCGCCGCTGCCGACGAACTCGGCGTCCAGCGCCGCCAGCGAATGCTGCGCGCGCCGCCCGCGCGCGCCCACCCGGTCAAATCGCTCGATCTGCAAGAACCGCTGGCCGCCATGGTCCAGCAGTTCGCTGTGGGAGGCGGGGATGCCGTGCGAGTGCAGCAACTGCAGCGCCACGTGCTCTGCCAGCAGCAGATCTCGCCAGCGCTGGCTCACAGGGCCCGGCGTGGCGGCCGTGAACTTGACCAGCACGTGCGCGCGGCGTCCCGGCTGCACCTCAGCGAAGGCCGTGAACTTGGGCTGCTCGCCCGCGACCGACGAGCCTGGTAGCTCTCCGCGCGCCGCGGCCAGCGCCAGCTGCGCGTACGCGCCAGGGCGCTCGGCCAATGCGATAGGCGCCGGGGACGGTCCATTGACGAAGGCATCGTGCGCGTCCAGGCCCAGCAGCAAGTTGCCCGGTAGATCGCCCCCGTGGCGCAGCAGCGCCTGCAGGATGTGGCGGTCGCTCCACTCGTTCAAGCGTGCGGGCAGCTGCAGTCGCGCGCCGTGGCGCTGGTTGTACGCGCGGCCCAGGTAGCCCTGCGGACGCATGTCGTAGAGCCACCAGGGCAGGCCGTCGCTGTGAATGCGCTTGCCGCCCGCCTGCACCATGACGAAGCCGCTTGGCAGCACCGGCTCCAACGTGCCCAGCTCGTGCAGCGTGCCCTCGGCGCTGACGCGGAACACCGCCGCGCGCAGGTGCTCGCGCGCCGCGTCGGCCCAGGCATAACGCGTTGAGCGCGCCGCGCCGATCGCCACCACCTGAGCGCCCGCTGCAGCGAGGGCGCGCGAGACAGTCGGCTGACTGGCAGGCTTGTCCTGACCCAGGCGGTGACTCAGCGCTTGAGCCGTCTGCGGGCCTGCACGCAACGCTTGTTCTAACGCATGAAGACGGTGTGTGTTGGTTGAGGACAACAAAAAAAACGCGACGAACCAGTCAAACGTGAATGGTTGCATGAATAGATACTTGAGCGGATTTTTGCCACTGTACCTGTGGCGAATCTTGAGCGGGTGAATAGATAGAAAGGAAGGCCAAGCTGGCTAAAGCTCGCCATGACTAATTGTTTGTATCAACGATAAAAACAAGCGGTGATCTCTGGCACAATCGCGCCGTTGATATGAACAACCTAGCACTCGCCGCCATGACCGAACTTTCTACCCCCCAAGCCTTTCCCATCCCTTTGACCCGTGAGCAGCTGCATGGGCACGTCGTTACTGTCAGCGTCTTGCTGGTGCGGCAAATCCAGTTTGTCCTTGGTCGCAACAGCAGCGCCAATTCGGCAGCGATGGCCCAACTGCTGGGCCTTCCTGACAGCATGGGGCAATACATTGGCGATGTGGACCTGGACATCGAGGACGCGCAAGGCCTGGGCTTGAGCTACGCCCATGTGTCCGCATCCTCGCTGGCACAGACCATGGAAGAGTTGTACGACTTTGCCTATCTGGGTGCGGTCAAGGGCTCGGCATCCGAGCTCAACAGCGAGGGCAACGCATCGTGGGTCTCGCGCATCTTGGTGGACTTGGCAGGTTCGCACTTCGTCGCCGAAATGGACAACTACGCGCCGTGCCTTGAAGCGGTCAAGGCACTGGTGGAGGTCTGCCAGACAGCGCAGGCGCGCGCCACGCTGGAGGGCATTCAGGAAGATGACACTTTCATGGACTGGAGCCTGCCGCTGCAGCACGAAGGGTTGTCGTTTATGCAGATGGAGCGTCTGTCTGGCATGCCCGAAGCCAGTTTGCGCACGCAGGCCAACCCCAAGCGCGCCAATGCCTTGAAGACGCACACCAGCGGGCGCAACACGTTCATTGCGCGCGAGGATGCCAAGCAGTGGCTCATCAGCAAGGGCCGGTACGTCCCGCTGGTCAACATTGACCGCACGGGCGAGTCCGTAGATCTGTACAACGAGACGTTCCACCGCTGCCAGCAGCTGGCCACGCGGCTCGATGCGCGGCTGCACTTCTTGCTGGCAGGCAGCCAGGCACAAGCAGTGCGCGAGCGCCTGAACGCCATTCGCAGTGGACTGGTGGGCTGGAGCGAGGCGGCGCAGGTGCCTTACCTGGACTTGAAGGACAGCGACTTCGCCGACCGCATCTTCATGGAGCAAATAGGCGATGCGCTGGACTTGCCCGCAGCGCTGCTGGCCTTGAAAAGCGCTGCGCTTCGCTCCCGTGAGCTTGCCGCGCAGTACGAGCGAGAGCTCGCCCAGTTGATGCAGCAGCCACAGCGCTGATTGCTCGGCAGCGCCAACAGGGCGCTGCACCCCGCTCGTTTGTTTGCAACCGCTCCCCAAGAGGCTTTCCCATGCTCACGCACCACGCCGCCGTTCGCAGCCAACAGCGCTGCATCCCGCCCATGCTCATCGATCTACTGCTGAGGTTTGGCGTCTCTGAGCCTGCAGGCAAGGGCGCGGAGAAAGTGTTTTTGGACCAGCGCGCGCGCAAGCAGTTGAAGTCCTATGCAGGCCCGCTTGCGCCCTTGCTGGAGCGCGAGTTGGACATCTACGCGGTAGTGGCAGGCGAAGGCCAGGTCATCACGGTGGCGCACCGGCTATTCTGAAAAATTAAAGTCGTAAACACCAACCCAGCATCCATGCGGCTGTTCGCAATGCTCAGCTAGGCCACTGCCTATGTAAAGTCGTAAACAACAGCGTGGACTGCTCTCGCAATGAATGAGGTAGCTGCAGCTGAAGACAGAGCGACTTCACTACTTGAGCTCATACCATGCGACACCGCTCCCATCCACGGTGCACCCTACGGCGCTTTCCGCGATGAGGTAATTCATACAAGCCACGGCCTCGCCCGTGGCGAGGCTCAGTTGCTGCCCGTCCTGCTCCCCTATGGCACGGTGGAACAAGGCGGGGAACACATCCACGATGCGCTGCGGCCCGTCCGACAGCGACTGGCGCAACCGTTCCAGCGCCCGGTCCTGCCCGGCGCGCAGCGAGCCCAGGCGTTCGTGCAGCCCGTAGAAGGGTTCGTTGTGCGACGGCAGCACCAGGACGTCGGGGGGCACCTCGCGAGCCAACTTGTCCAGCGATTCATACCACTCCTTGAGCGGATTAGCCTGCGGCTCGGTGGCGAACACCGACACGTTCGACGAGATGCGTGGCAGCACCTGGTCGCCCGCTATCAGCAGTTTCAGGCCAGGGCAGTACAGGCAGGCATGCTCCGGCGAATGGCCGCCGGTGGTGATGACCCGCCAGCCGTGCGGGCCGAGTTGCAGCAGATTGCCATCCTGCAGGCGCCGAAAGCTCTCGGGCAGCGCGTGGATGTGCTTGCCGAAGCTACCGAAGCGGCTGCGGTAGCTCTCGAGGGCCGCATCCGACCAACCCGCACGGCGGTGGAAAAGCACGCCGTCTGGCGGCGCCTCGCGGTTCGTGTCGGCGTGCATCACGCGGCAGCTCAGGTATTCCAACCGGCTCATGTGCAGCGGCACGCCGGCGCGGCGCGTGAACCAGCCGGCCAGTCCGATGTGGTCGGGGTGCATGTGCGTGGCGTACACGCCCTGCAGGGGGCGGGCCAGCGGGCCCTGCGCCATGAGGGCCAGCCAGTCGGCCACGGTGGCGGGGTCGTTCAGGCCGGTGTCTACCAGCACCCATCCATCGTGCGTGTCGATGGCCCAGACATTGATGTGGTTGAGCCGGAACGGCATGGACAGCCGGATCCAGCGTACGCCAGTGGCGACCTCAACCGTTTGGCGCGGCGCGGGCGGCTCGAACGGGTAAGTCAGCGTGGCGGTGTCGGGCTTTGCCATGGCGGGGGGTCAGATGCCGGTGAGACCGCCCGTGCACAGCAGCGTCTGGCCGCTCACGTAGTCGGACTCGGGAATGCAGAACAGATAAGCAGCTCCAGCGGCCTCCTCGGGCGTGCCGGCCCGGCCGAGCGGGATGCCACGCTCCATCGCAGCCATCAGGTCCACATTCACCCCCACCTTGATCTCGCGCCCCTCGACCTGGATAGCGGCATCGGCATTGGCGGTGGCCTCCGTCATGCGTGTCCGGATGAGGCCGTAGGCCACGCAGTTGACGGTGGTGTTCAGGCGACCCCACTCCTTGGCCAGCGTCATGGTCAGGCCCACGATACCGGCCTTGGCGGCGGAGTAGTTGGCCTGCCCCGCGTTGCCGAAGACGCCTGAAACCGAGGAGACGTTGACCACCTTGCGCACCACGCGGCGGCCGGCCTCGGCGTCGGCGCGGCTCAGCGCGCGGATCACCGGCCGCGCCGCCCGCAGGATGCGGAACGGCGCGGTCAGGTGCACGTCGAGCATCGCGTCCCACTGCTCGTCGCTCATCTTCTGGATGACGTTGTCCCAGGTGTAGCCCGCGTTGTTTATGAGGATGTCCAGCCCGCCGAATGCACCGGTACAGGTGCTGATCAGCCGATCGGCGAAGCCGGCGTCAGCCACGCTGCCGCAGCAGGCGACGGCCTCGCCGCCCAGTGCCATGATTTCATCGCGCACGGCCATGGTGGGCTCGTCGTCGAGATCGTTGAGGACGAGCCGGGCCCCATCGCCTGCGAGCTTGAGGGCCATTGCCCGGCCGATGCCCCGGCCCGAGCCTGTGACCACGGCCACCTTGCCGCGCAATTTTTCCGACATGGTGTTTTCCTGTGTTTACCGGGCGGGTACCGCCTCCGCATCGTAGGCACCAGCGCTGCCTTGCTGACGCAGGACGGCACGCTGGATCTTGCCGGTCGCCGTCTTGGGCAGGCTGTCCATCTGGCGCAGGTAACGCGGCTTGGCAAAGCGCGGCAACTGAGCGCTGGCCTGGCGGACGACGTCCGCCATATCCAGCACCGCGCCCTCGCTGGGCACCAGGGCGAGCATCACCTCGTCCTCCCCACCCGCGCCCTGCGCCGGAACGGCGTAGGCCGCCACCTCGTGGATACCAGGCAGTTGGCCCACCACAGCCTCGACCTCGGTGGCCGAGATGTTTTCGCCCCGGCGGCGGATGCAGTCCTTGATGCGGTCCACGAAGGTAATGAGCCCCTGTTCATCCCGCGTTCCGGCGTCACCTGTGTGGAACCAGAGGTTGCGCCAAGCCTCGACCGTCTTCGCCGGGACATTCAGGTAGCCTGCCATGAAGCCAAAGGGCACCTTGGGCCGCACCAGGATTTCGCCGACCTGCCCGGCCGGCACCGGCACATCGGTTTCGGGGTCGGCGATACAGATCTCAAACCGGTCCTCGTGCGCCCAGCCGGCCGCGTTCGGCGCCGCATGCCCGATGCGTCCCCAGATAGGAATGCCGACCTCGGTCATGCCAAATCCGGACAAAACGTCCTTCACGCCGAAGCGCTCGCGGAACACGGCCTCGTGCTGGGCCGGGTTGGGCGCACTCAGGCTGGCGCGCAGGCGGTGGTCGCGGTCCTGCTCCGTGGGCGGCTGGTTGATGACGAACATGGCCGTCGTGCCTAGGTGGTTGGTCAGTGTCGCGCCGCTGCGGCGGATGTCGGCCAGCCAAGTGCTGGCGCTGAACCGCTGCTTGAGGAAGGCCGGTATGCCCGCCAGCACCGTCGCCCCCAGCTGCATGAACAGGCCGTTGGCATGGAATAAGGGCAGGCAGATGTAGTACTTGTCGGCCTCGGTGATCTCTAGGCTGCGTATCGCCCCCAGCCCGATCACGGCGCAGTGACAGTGCGGCATCAGCACGCCCTTGCTGGGCCCAGTGGTCCCGGAGGTGTACATGATGCAGAAGATGTCCTCGGGCCGGGGCGCGGGGCCTTCCCACGGCGCGCAAGCGCTGCTATCCGTCCAGGCCACCTGGCGCCAGCGCCCGGGCACGGCAACAGGTGCATCGCCCACCACGATCAGGGTGCGCAGGTGGGGCAGCTCATCCGTCAGACTGGCGATGTGCTCGACCAGCGCAGCGTCTACTACGATGATGGCCAGCTGGCAGTCATTCAACTGGTGGCGCAGGAAGGAGGAGCGCAGCTCGGTGTTAAGCATCACCGCCGTGGCTCGCAGGTAGCCGATGCCGAACGTGGTTGCCACCATGGCGCAACTGTTGGACATGAAGACCCCGACGCGCTCTTCGGGCTGCACACCCAACCGGTGCAGGAAGCCGGCAAACCGCTGGCTGGCTTCGAAAGCTTGTCCGGTGGTGAGTGCGTTGCCATGACTGTCTTCGAGCCAGGGCGCACCGGGGCGGCTGGAGGCCCACTCACGCAGAGCATCGGTCAGCGTGCAAGAGTGGGGTTCGTGGATGCGGCTGTACATGGCCTTCTCTTTCTCCATTGCAGGAAATTTCGATGCGCGGCAGGCTCAGACTTCGAGATCCTGAAGCCAGGGAACGTGGGCCAGCGCCTCCGAGGGAACGGGCTCCAGTTCCGAACCCATCAGGCCGTTCCAGCGGTTGAACCAGCCGACCATGGCCACGCAGGACACGATCTCGACGATTTCTTCCTCGGTGAAGACCTGCCGGGCCTGCTCCATGGCCTGGCCCGGTTCGCACACCGGCAGGCTGCCGCCTGCGGTGGCGATGGCTAGTGCCTTGCGCTCCTGCTCGGTGTACCGGGGGTCGCCCGGGTAGGACGGCAGAGCGGCCAGCTTGTCCCAGCCAACGCCCAGGTGGTGGGCGGCATGAACGAGGTGCGTCGTCGTATAGCGACAGCGCGCGCCGCGCGCAGTTTCTGCAGCGATTAGAAAGCGCAGCGCCTGCGTGAGCAGCCCGTCGCCGCGCAGCGTCACGCCCAGCAGTTGGAGCAACGCCGGCACCACGCCGGGCTTGCGCGCCATGGTCAGTAGCGCATTCGGGCGGTAGCCGACAAAATCCACCAGTTCCTCCAGCACGGGGTCGCTGGAGCGCGGATCGTTTTCATGCAGGGGCGCGATGCGCGCGGCGGCGTGGGCGTTCATGGGCATGCCTTGGCTTTGGGGTTTGCGTGGGCACGGCGCGGTCACGCCGCTGCACCCGTCGTGAGGAGGCCCTCGACGTGGACGCGCTGCGCGTCCAACTCCTGGGCTGTGCCGGACCAGGCGACCTGGCCGTGGTCAAGCACGTACTGGCGGTGGGCCAGCTTCATGGGCACCTTGAGGTTCTGCTCCACCAGCACGATGCCGGTTCCCTGGCGATGAACCTCGCTGAACACCCGGACCAATTGGTCTACGATGACCGGCGCCAGTCCCTCGGTGGGTTCGTCGAGCAGCAGGATGCGCGGATTACCCAACAGAGCCCGCCCAATGGACAGCATTTGCTGCTCGCCGCCAGAGAGCTGGTCACCGCCGAAGTTCAGCCGCTCCCGCAGGCGTTGGAAGACGTCCAGCACCCGGTCAAGAGTCCAGTGCCCCGGCTGGTGGGCCAGCGCACCGATCTTGAGGTTCTCCAGCACCGTCAGGTTGGGGAAGATGCGGCGCGTATCCGGCACCAGCGCCACGCCGAGCTTGGCAATAGCCTCAACGCCCAGACCTGAAATGTCTTGGTCGCCCAGCAGGCGTCGGCCGGCCACCAGTGGCATCAGGCCGACTAGGGTCTTGAGCAGCGTGGTCTTGCCCGCCCCGTTGCGTCCGACGATGGCGACGATTTCGTGGAAGTCGATCCGCACGGAGATTTCTTCCAGAGCGAGGGCCTGGCCGTACTTGACGCTGACTTTCTCGAGTTCGATCACTGCCCGTCCTCCCCAAGGTAAATCGACCGCACCGCTTCGTTCTTGCGAATGTCCTCGGGAGCGCCACACGCGATAACCGAGCCGTTGCTCATGACCACGATTTCCTGAGACAGCGACATCACTGCGTCCATGTTGTGCTCGATCAATAGCACCGTGCGCCCCAGCGCGGCCTTGCGGATCAGGGCCAGTGCGGCCTGTATCTCGTGATGGCCGATGCCGGCCAGTGGTTCGTCCAGCAGCAGGATCCGGGGATCGGGCAGCAGGGTCACGCCCAATTCCAACGAGCGTTGCAGGCCATAGGGCAGCGTGCCCGCGACGTCGTCGCGGTGGGCCTCCAACCCCGTCAGCTCCAGGATGGCATCCAGTTGCTCGCGGAACTGCCGGTCGAAGTGGCGGCTCATCCAGAAGGGCTGGAACCCCGGCCTGCGCGACTGGGCCGCGACCAGCAGGTTTTCGGCCACAGTCATCTCACCGAAGATCTTGATGATCTGAAAGCTGCGCCCGATGCCCATGCGGGCCCGCTCGTAGGCGGGGTGCTGACTGATTTCCCGGCCGCCGCAGTACACCTTGCCGGAATGGCGCATCTGCCGTCCGGCCAGCACGTTCAGCAGCGTCGTCTTGCCCGCGCCGTTAGGTCCGATCAGGCCGTAGATGCGGCCCTCCTCGAATTCATGGCTGACGTCGTTGACCGCCTTCAGGGCACCGTAGTTGACGGTCACGCCCTCGCATCGCAATGCCGCCTGGCTCATCGGGCACCTCGGTTCTTCTGGCACGCCGCAAAGCCCTTCTCCAGTTCGCCGACGATGCCTCGCGGGAAGAAGATGGTTGCGAGGATGAACACCAAACCCAGCACGCCGTACCAGTATTCAGTCCAGCTGCTCAGCCACTCCTTGAGCACCTCAAAAGCGATCACGCCGACGGTGGCACCCCATAGGGATCCGGAGCCGCCCAGCAGGGTCATGATGATCACGTCCCCCGAGGTCGTCCAATGCAGCATCTGCGGGTTCATGTACATCAGCAGGGAGGCCAGCAGCGCCCCTGACAGACCGCTCAGGCCTCCCGAGATCACGAAGGTGATCTGCTTGTAGCGGTTAACGTTGAAGCCCAGCTGGTCGGCGCGGGTCTCGTTGCCACGGATCGCTGCGATCACGCGGCCGAACGGCGAGCTGCGCAGCGAGATCACCGCCAGCATGACCAGGAAATACACGCCCAGCACGAACCAGTAGTAGTGGACAAAGTCGTAGAAATCGATACCCAGGAAGCCGGGACGCTCCACACCCGAAATGCCGTCCGACCCGCCTGTGAAGCCTCGCAGCTTGCTGTCGGCCAGGATGAAGATCAGCTGGGACAGCGCCAGGGTCACCAGCGCGAAGAAGATGCCGGACACCCGCAGGGCGAAGAAGCTGAACAGCAGGGCGAACGCCGCCCCTACGATGATGGCCAGGCCCATGCCGGCAGAGAACGGCAGCCCGTACTTCTGCGTTGCCAGGGCCACGGCGTAGCCGCCCACCCCCAGGAATGTGGCGTGCCCGAAAGACACCATGCCCAGGGCTCCAAAGACGAAGTCGAAGCCGATGGCGAAAATCGCCCAGATGGCCGCCAGGGTGACCAGTTGGATCAGAGCCTCCCCTGGGTGGATGAAGGGCAGCAGGATGCCCGCCGCTGCAAGCAGCAGGCCGAAGCAGATGTCGAACAGGGAGAGTTTCATGCTGTCCTCGCCGCGCGGTAGAACAGACCCTGCGGGCGCGTCAAAAGAGTGCCGATCAGTAGCACGAAGATCATGATGTCCACCCAGCTGGGGAGATACACGTAACCCAGAGCGCGCACCATGCCGATCAGCATTGACGCGGCGATCGCCCCCCGGATGTTCCCCAGCCCTCCCAGGATCACGACGATGAAGCAGTCAATGATGGTGTTAGTCGCCATGCTCAGCTCGATCGGGAACAGGGGTGCCGCGATCGCACCCGCCATGCCCGACAGGCCGCAGCCCGTGGCGAAAACGGCCATGCGGATCGCACCCACCGGCAGGCCCAGGATGCGCACCATTTCCGCATCGCTGCTGGCGGCCCGCACGAGCATGCCGAACGTACTCCTCTCCAGCACCAGGTACAGCCCTGCCGAGACGATGACTCCGACTCCGATCACGAACAGCCGGTATATCGGGATGGTGCTGCCCAGCATGTCCACGGTGCCGTTCCACAGCGGCGGAATCGCTACTTCCTGGTAGCCAGGGCCCCAGACGAAGCGCACTATGTCGCTCAGGATCAGGATCAGGCCGAAGGTCAGGATCAGCTGGTAGAAGTGCGGCCGCTCATAGAGCGGGCGTAGCGTCAGCTTCTCGATCACTGCGCCCGCCAGGGCTGTAAAGAGCGTGGCGGCCAACACGCCCATGAGAAACGAGCCCGTGCGACGCCCCGTTTCATAAGAGACGTAGGCGCCCAACATGTAGATGGCACCATGGGCGAAATTGATCACGCCCAGCATGCCGAAGATGAGCGTCAGGCCTGCCGCTAGCAGAAACAGCAGCATACCCAGACTCAAGCCGATCACGATAGTTGACATAGCAATTCACCAAGCGCGGGAGGCCGAGGCAGCCCCCCCCGCTGCGGTCTTCAGTTCTTGCAGGCCTCGAACAGCTTTTCTTCGGGAAAGATCTTGGTGATCTTCATCGTCAGCGCAGGAGCCGGTGAGGTGCCCTGCACCACCTCGCCCCAGAAGCCTGGCTGCAGGGCCTGGTGGTCGCAGGCTCGCATGGTCTTCTTGCCTTCCACGGAGTTCTCGCGGACGCTGGCGGCGAAAGCATCCACCCACTTTTCCTTGTCCCAGGAGCCGGTCTTTTCCACCGTGTCCAGCCACCACGCCATGCCGTCGTAGGCCTCCCCGGCCGTCATGCTGGGGAAGATGCCGAACTTCTTACGGTAGGCCTCGACGAACTTGCGGTTGGCGGCGGTGTCGATGGTGTGGTCATAGCGCAAGCCGGAATTGACGCCCAGCGAAGCCGGCCCCACGGCCGCCGCCATGGTTTCATCGGCAGCCACAGGGCCGAAAATCACCTTGCTCTTGCCCAAGTTCACCTGGCCGGCTTGCTTAAGCAGCGTGACCACGTCCGAACCTGTCAGCATCAGCAGCACGCCGTCAGCGTCGGACTTGGCGATCTTGTCCACGATGGACGAATAGTCGCGGTTGCCCAGTGGCGGGAAGTCCTCGCCTACGATCTGGAAGCCACTGGCAGCTGCCTGCTGCTTGATCCACTCGTAGCCGTCGCGGGTGGCCTGGTAGTCGGCGGTGACGGCGTAAACCTTCTTGAGCTTCTTGTCCTGCATGTATGCAAGCGCCATGCGGTTTTCCATGCCCAAGGTGTTCGACGTGCGGAAGGTGTAGCGGGAGCCGCCGGGCACAGTAATCTTGTCGTCCGCCGAGATGGTGACGAGGTGGGGCACCTTGCGCTGCTTGGTTACGTTCATGATCGCCAGCGTAGAGGCGGAACTGATCGCACCGAAGATCATGTGCGAGCCCTCGGAGATCAGCCTGGTGGCCTTCTGCACGGCTGGCTGGGGCTTGGTTTCGTCGTCCTCCCAGGTGACTTCGATGGGTACCCCCAGCACCTTGCCGCCGCGCTCCTCGACGGCGATCTGCACGCCACGGCGCATGTCCTCACCCAGCAGCCCATAGGGGCCGGAGAGCGCCAATACGCCGCCGATCTTGAACTTCTCGGGCTTGGACTGGGCGTACCCGTTGGACACCAGCCCCATGGCCGCCGCCGCGGCGACCACCATGCTCTTCTTGAACCATTTCGCAACGCTACCCATGATTTGTCTCCTGTCGTTGTTCACCATGCATTCCAGGTCAGCCGATGCGGGCGGATATGCCGCCATCGACCATGATTTCGGCGGAAGTGACGTACTTGGATTCGTCACTCGCCAGCCACAGGGCCGTGGTGGCCACGTCCCATGCCTCTCCCATGTGGCCCATGGGGCACTGCCGGTCCCGCTTGGCCATCGTCTCCTCCAGCGACGCCTCCCGGTATCCGTCCGCCAGCGACAGCACGGGCTGGCGGACCATGGGCGTGTTCATCAGACCGGGCATCAGCACGTTCGAGCGGATACCCCGCTTGGCGTATTCCAGGGCGACGCTGCGTGAGAACCCGAGTACCGCGGCCTTCGAGGCGCTGTAGGACACGTAAGCCACGCCGCTGTCGCGCACGCCGGCCACCGAGCCGATGTTGACGATGCTCCCCCGGCCTTTCCGGAGCATGGAGGGGATTGCATGCTTGCAGGTCAGGAACATGGAAGTGAGATTGAGATCGAAGACCAAGCGCCAGTCCTCCAGGCTCTGCTCGACGACCCCCCCCAGGCGGGCGGTGCCGACGTTGTTCACCAGGATGTCGATGTCGCCGTAGGTAGCGACGCAGTCCTGGACCAGCGCCTGCACTGCGCCGGCGTCGGTCACGTCGCACTGGGCCACGCTCATGGCCCCGCCCTCTTCCTGCACGATCGCCTCGGTCTCACGCGCCGCGTCCAGGTTGATGTCGCAGCCATAGACCTTCGCCCCTTCGCGGGCAAACAACACGGCCATGGCCTTGCCGTTGCCCCAGCCGGGCCCCGACGATCCACAACCGGTAACCAGGGCCACCTTGCCTTCCAGGCGTTTCACCATGACCGCGCCCTCAATCCGCGCGCCCGTACAGGGTCACCACGGTGGCCCCGCCCAAGCCCGCGTTGTGCTGCAGGGCCAGGCGCGCACCCTCAACCTGACGTGCCTCGGCGCTGCCGCGCAGTTGGTGGGTCAGCTCGTAGCACTGCGCCAGGCCGGTCGCGCCCAGCGGATGGCCCTTGGACAGCAGCCCGCCCGAGGGGTTGACGACAACCGCGCCGCCATAGGTGTTGCTGTCCGATTCGACGAAGGCCTGCCCTTCGCCAATGGCACAGAAACCCAGGCCCTCATAGCTGAGTAGCTCGTTCTGCGCAAAACAGTCGTGCAGCTCGCACACGTCGATGTCCTGCGGCCCCACGCTCGCCGCCTCGTAGACCTGGCGGGCGGCCTCACGCGTCATGTCGAAGCCCACGACGGAAATCGCAGACTTGTCGGCGAACGCACCGGGGCGGTCGGACACCAGCGACTGGGCCAGCACCTGCACTTTGGCGGCTAGCCCCATCTTCTGGGCAAACTTCTTGCTCACGAAGACGGCGGCGGCAGCGCCGCAGGTCGGCGGGCAGGCCATTAGGCGGGTCATGGCGCCGGGCACCAGGGGCGAACTGGCCAGCACTTCTTCCACCGTCACCTCCTTTCGGAAAAGCGCCAGCGGATTGCGCGCGGCGTGGCGGCTCGCTTTGGCGCGAATCCTGGCGAAGGTATCCAGCGGGGTGCCGTACCGTTCCATGTGCTCACGGCCAGCACCGCCGAAGTAGCGGATCGCCATGGGCAACTCGGGGTGGCCGAAGACCTCATCCATGACCCCGTTGAAACGGTCGAGCGGATCGGGCCGGTCGTCCCAGTACGCCTTCAGGGCTCCGGCCGGCATCTGCTCGAAGCCCACCGCCAGGGCGCAGTCCGCCGAGCCGTTGGCCACGGCCTTGCGCGCCAGGTACAGGGCCGTGGAGCCGGAGGAGCAGTTGTTGTTGACGTTGATCACCGGCACCCCGGTCATGCCGACCTCATAGACAGCGCGCTGGCCACTGGCAGAGTCGCCGTAGACGTAGCCCGCGTAGACGTCCTGCACGTCGGAATAGGCCAGGCCCGCGTCCTGCAGCGCCTCGCGGATGGCCTGTGCGGCCATCTCCGGATACGGCAGGTTGTCTCCGGGTTTCTTGAAAGGGGTCATGCCGACACCGGCAACGAGAACGGGTTCTTGCATTGCGATACCTCCGGGTTGAATCACCAAACGTGCCTCAGGAAACCATGCGTTCCTGGGTGTGCCAATACTTCTTGCGGACTTCCTTCTTTAGGACTTTTCCCACCGCGCTGCGCGGCAGCTGCGCGACGATCTCGACCTCCTTGGGCGCCTTGACACTGCCCAGGCGATCCTTGACGAACTGAATGAGCGTCTGAGGCTCCACGGACTGGCCAGGGCGCAGTTCAACGACCGCCATGACGGCCTCGCCCCACTTGTCATCGGGCACGCCGATGACGGCGCAGTCCTTCACCGCCGGATGAGCCATGACAGCCGCTTCAACTTCAGACGAGAAAACGTTGAAACCGCCTGTGACGATCATGTCTTTCTTGCGGTCAACGATGAACAGGAAGCCCTGTTCGTCGAAGTAGCCCACATCGCCCGTGCAATGCCAGCCGTGGCGCTGCACTTCGGCCGTGGCCTCCGGGTTCTTGTAGTAACCCGTGGTGACGATGTCGCCTTGCGCGACGATTTCGCCCACGGCCCCCGGCTCGGTAAGCAAGCTTCCGCCTTCGTCCATGATGGCCACCCGAGTGAAGGGGAAGCGGCGCCCCGCGCTCAACAGGCGATGGCGAGGCGCGATCTGCCCATCAACGAAATGGTCCTCAACCCGGAGCACGGAGATCGCGCCAGGCACTTCCGCCTGGCCATAGATCTGCAGCATGACGGGGCCGAAAACTTCGATGGCCTCCGCCAGCTTGTCAGGCGACATGGGTGCGGCGCCATACATGAGGTAGCGCAGCGCAGAAAAGTCGAAATCGCGGATGTTGGGCTGTGCCAGCAGCGTATAGATGACTGTCGGGGGCAGGAACAGCATGTTGACCCGCTCCTGTTCGATCACCTTCAGCAGGTTCTGCGGATCAATCCCGTCCATCAGGACGACGCGGCCACCGCGCGCCATGAAGGGCAGCGACACCAGCCCCGCCGTGTGGGTGATAGGTGCCGCCGCCAGCACGGTCATGCAGTCGGTAATGTTCATGGCCGACATATGGTTGGCCATGGTCGCAGTGAGGTTGCGGTGGCTGAGCATGACGCCCTTCGACCGCCCCGTGGTGCCACCAGTACCCATGATCATGGCCAGCCCCTGCGGCTGCAGCGGCGCCGCGTACATCTCGGGTGACTGGCCTTGGATCAACCAAGCAATCGACAGATCCGCCCCATCGGCCTCTTCCAGAGCTATGTAGTGACGAATGCGTGGGACCTTGCCGCGGATCTCGGCGACCTGGTCGACATAGCGGGCCTGATAGAAAAGGATGTCGCAGTCCATATCCTGCAGGAACTCGATGTTGGTCTCCACACTGTTGCGCGCATTGACGGGCAGCCAGACACCCCCTCCGCGCAGCACCCCCAGCAGCGCAACGAAAGCGGCCCCGGTATTGCCGCTTAGCACTGCGCCGTGAAAACCAGGTGCAAGTCCCAAGGCCTGTAGCCCCCGTGCGATCTGGCAGGTGAGCGCTCCCGCTTGTGCATAGGTGATGGCCGGGGTATCACGCCCGCAGTCCACGAAGCAAGGTGCATCCGGATGACTGGTAACACCAGCATCGAAATAGTCCAGCAGATTCATTGCTGTGCTTCTCCGTTCAAGTCAATCTGGTTCGGTGGAACAGCTATCGCCAACAATCCACATGCCTGCAGCAGCGGCGTTCAGCTGGAGGCCTCTGCATTCGGTGACGCGCCATGCATGCTGTTCAAGCGGTACTATTTCGTTTAAATTGGTACCATTAGACTGGCATGGTTGGTACCATGTCAATTGATTTGGTACCATGCCGCACTAGGAGAAACCCGCATGAAAAAGAAGCTCACAGACGAGCAGTTCTTCGATGCGCTGACCCATCTGCTCCTGACGGCGGGGGTTAAAGGTCTGACCGTGGGCGAAATCGCCGCACGGCTGCACTGCTCGCGGCGGCGCCTCTACGACATTGCGCAGACGAAGGAAGAGATCTTCTGCGCCGTCGTGCAACGCTTTTTCGACAGCGTGCTGAGGCAGGGTGAAGCACTGATCCACCGTGAACAGGATTTGACGACGGCACTCGCTACCTACTTGGACGTAGGCGTCCAGGCGGCCAGTCGCATAGGTGTCCAGTTCCTGAAGGACGTCGAAGATTCAGCAGTTGCCAGAGGCATCTTCGATCACTATCAGCAGGTTCGCACCCTGAGGCTGTCCCAACTCATCGACGAGGGCGTGCACCAGGGCGTCTTCGTACCCTGCCACGGGCGGGTCGTATCCGAACTCATTCTTGGAGCCGCACTGAGGCTGCGCCGTCCGGCCTTCCTTGCCCAGGCCAATCTCACCCTTGAGGACGCATTCCAAGAGTTCTACCGGGTGCTGCTAGGTGGGCTATTGATCGACTCAGCCACCCAAAAGGCGGCTCATGGGAGTGCACGGGCAAGCCGAGCCACTTCGCAGCGCACTGGCACAAAGAAAGATGCAGACCCTGATGAAGTCGGCACGATGCTGATTGCCGCCTGGAATCGCGGTTAGGGAAGGTCTGCACAACAACACCGGCTGCGACAAGCGCCGGCGTGTGATGTTTCAAGTCAAGGCGGCTACAACGTAAGTTGCGGATAGCTGGGGCAGTCCAGGCAGTGAAGCGCTACTGTGCGAGATGCAGTGCCGTTGATCTGGGCTGCTGCCAGTTTCGTTGATTCCAACCTAAGCTTTTTGAGCTTGTTCGAACTGCACGGGACTGACGTTGCCGAGCGTCGAATGCCGGCGCATCAGGTTGTAGAGCCGCTCGATGTAGTCGAACACATCGGCCCGAGCTTGCCCCCTGCTGCGGTACACCCGCCTAGCGATGCACTCAGTCTTCATTGAACTGACGAAGCTCTCCATCGCCGAGTTGTCCCAGACCTCGCCGGCTCTGCTCATGCTGCAGGTAATGCCTTGCTCGCGCAGCAGTTGCTGGATTTGCGCACTGGTGTATTGACTGCCCTGGTTCGAGTGATGAAGCAGTGCTACCGGCTTGCCCCGGCCCACACTGCCATCTTCAATGCGTCCACCACGAGCTGCGAGGTCATGCTCTCTTGGGTCGACCAGCCCCCGATGCGACGCGAGTAAAGGTCCAACACCGCTGCCACGTATAGCCAGCCTACGGCCGTCCAAATGTAGGTGAAGTCGGCCACCCACTTCTGGTTCGGTTGAATCGCCCCGGGTTTTCTAGACACCTCTGAGCCTCAAACCTGAGGCCCAATAGGAGGTGCCATGAGCAAGCAGAGATACCCCGAAGAATTCAAGATCGAAGCGGTCAAGCAGATCACCGAACGAGGCCACAAGGTGGCCGATGTGTCGGCCAGGCTTGGCATCAGCCAGCACAGTCTGTATCAATGGATCAAAGTCAAGCAGATGTCGCCTGACCAGCGCCAAGCGCAGTGCTCGCAAGCCGACGAGATGCGCCGCCTGAAGGCTGAGCTCAAGCGTGTGACCGAGGAGCGCGACATCTTAAAAAAGGCCGCAGCGTACTTTGCCAAGCAGTCCGGGTGAAGTACGCATTCATCAAGCGCCATGAACACGAGCACAGCGTGCGCCGCATGTGCAAGATCATGACGGTGCACCCCAGCGGCTACTACGCCTGGAAGGCCGATCCGGTGAGCCCACGTGCCCAGGACGATCAACGGGTGCTGGGCCTGCTCAAGCACGCGTGGTTGGAGAGCGGCGGCGTGTACGGCTACCGCAAGCTCACCCTGGACATGCGCGATCTAGGCGAGTCCTGCGGCAAGCACCGCGTGGCCCGATTGCTCAAACTCGAAGGACTGCGCTCGCAGACCGGCTACCGCCGTCGCCCTGGCATGCGTGGTGGCAAGCCCGCGGTCGTCGCGCCCAACCACCTGCAGCGCCAGTTCACCGTGGCGCAGCCCAATCAATCCTGGGTGACTGATATCACCTACATCCGCACCCATGAGGGCTGGCTGTACCTGGCCGTGGTGGTCGATCTGTTCTCGCGTCAGGTGGTCGGCTGGTCAATGGGTAGCCGCATCGATACCGGGCTGGTGCTCGATGCGCTGGTAATGGCCTTGTGGCGTCGTCGACCCGAGCAGCCAGTCACGGTGCATTCGGACCAAGGCAGTCAATTCACTGGGCATGACTGGCAGGACTTCCTACGCGACCACAAGCTGATCTCCAGCATGAGCCGCCGGGGCAACTGCCACGACAACGCCGTGGCCGAGAGTTTCTTCCAGTTGCTCAAGCGCGAACGTATCCGCCGCCAGATCTATCTAACGCGCGATGCCGCCAAGGCCGACGTCTTCAACTACATCGAGATGTTCTACAACCCAAAGCGGCGCCACGCCACTGCCGGAGATACTCCCCCGGTTGAGTTCGAACGACGCCATTCCCAACGGCTCAAAAGTGTCTAGGGAATCCGGGGCGATTCAGGAGGACCCGCCACGCACTACTGGACGCACTCCATCAAAAGCGGCGGCTGTGTGTTTCACATTGCCCGTGGCTTGCATGAGGGCCAAGGCCCGTTTGCGCTGCGCTTCACGTCCCTGCAGGAGCTGCGCCGCTGCTGCGCGGGCACGCTGGGCTTGCACGATGGGCTGCCTGAGGACGAGGCCCTGGTGCAGGCCGAGCGGCAGCTGATTGCCCAGCTGCGCCCCGTGTGGAACCTGCCTGGCCGCAAGGCTCGGCGATGAGCAGTCGCGTGAATATGCACTCCCAGCAGTCTGGCACCTACCGTGCGACGGTGCCGCTGGCGCGCGCGCAGCGGGCAAGCCTGCAGACGATGGTGCGCGCGGCCGGTGCTCGCTCGTTCATCGACCTGATGCACATCGTGCTACAGCAACCCGAGCAAGCGGGCCAGGCCCTGGCACCGCTGGTGCATGCGATCGCAGGCGAGCAGCGCAAGCGCGAGGCGATCGCTAAGCTCAAAGCGCTGGCCGAGCGCGAAGGCGTGTCATTGCACGAGCTGCACGGGGCGTTCTTTGGTGATGCGCCGCTGGCACAAGCGCAGCCCTGACAGGCGCCGCTGCCGCGCGCTAGCGCAGCGCCGGCAGCAGCTGCATGTCGGTGCGGCGCACGAGCTCGTCGTAGCTGATGGGCGGGCCAGGCCGTGTACCCGGCGCGTTTTGCTGCCAATGCGCCCAGGCCTTGCGGGTGCCGGGGTCGTACACGAGCTTGAACAGGTGCGAGGGCACTGCGACCCGGCCGCCGCCAATGCGCGTCGGATTGGCGTCGAACACTGGTCCCGTGATCACGTACACGTCGCCTGCCGCGCGCATGGCGTAGGAGCGCGTGTCGGCCTCGATCTTGGCCCAGGCCCCGGCGTTGTGCTGCTGGTCCTGGGGGACCATGTTCGCAAGCGAGAAGCTCTGCGCCATGGCAGCGGCCGTGGGCATGTCGCCGGCAGGGGCCATGTGCCCTCTGGAGTAGCCCGAGCCGCGATAGTCCTCCAGCTGCGCGCGCTCGGCCGCAGGCAGTCTGGCATCGGCAAAGAACCGATCGGAGCGCTTCAGGCCCTTGCCTTGCTGCAGCACTGCACGGCTCAGCCGCTCGGCCACTAGCACGGGCGTGCGCGTGCTGCCGCTGTGCAGCACGGCAAAGCTGTCGAAGCACAGCTCACGCAGGGCGCGCTGGCCAGGCACGATCGGCATGCCACCAGGGGCGAAGAACTGCGGGCACTCGGCAAAGCGCGTGTGCACCTGCTGGCCAGCAGGTAGGGGTGCCGGCGCGGGTGCAGGACCAGGGGCGGGCGCTGGCCTGGAAGCGGGCGACGTGGGCGCGCCCTGGCCACCCCCGGGCAGCGTGGGATGAAACCCGCAGCTGCTGGCCTGCAGCGCGACAAGCGCGGCGCTGAACGACAGCACCAGCAGGCGGCGAAAGGACGGAATGCGCGAGGCGCGGCGCGAGCGGGAAGACTTCTTTTTCTTGGGCATGGAGCAGCTGGCATTGTCGCGCGGGTGGTCACCTGCTGCGTTCATCTCACCCTTGTGCTGCTGAACGCGATGCGTCGTTTGCTCGCCGGGAAATGTCCTGCATCTGCCCAGCTTGGCCGCCCAGGGCTGCCAGCCGTCTGGCCGCTTGCACGCGCACGAACGTGCGCAACGCCTCCTGCACCAGGTCGGCCGCGTTGGTGCCAGGATCCGCCAGGGAAAGCGCCTCTTGGTAGAGCGCATCTTCGAGCGTCACGGTCACTTGCATGAGGCCTTCTACCTTGTTTCGGGTGCAGCCGTCGATCTGCAGGGGTCGCCTGAGAAAGGATGGCCGTGCCGCCAGCCTTCTTGCAAGCGTCACGCCCTGGTGTCGCTGCCGCATTTTTAGGCAACCCAGCGTAGGCCAGTTCTGACGCGGGCCGCCGCGGCGCGGCTGGGCGGGTTACCCACGGTTTTTGTGGACAACTCCAGCGCCTGGCCCAGGGCACAATGGCCGCAGCTTTTGCAAGGGGCGCAGGCGATGAGCAACTGGGACGACATCAAGCAGCAGGACCGCGAGTGGCAAGCGCGTGCGCAGCGTGCGCAAGCGGGCGCGGCCCAGGCATACGAGCGGCTGCTGCACCTGGCCGAGGCGGGCAACAGTGGCCAGCCACGCATCGTTGCGCACTTCGTCGCCTCGACCTTCGACGGCCAGACCTTCCCCTTCGACTTGTTCGATCTGCGGGCGCTGGACGTGCCCATCAGCGACGACATGCTCGTGTGCCTGGACGCGCTGCGATGGGGACGCGCGGATCTGTACACCCTGGTGCCCAGGGGCCGAGAGCGCGTGCTGGCCATCTGCGAGGCCTGGGGCCTGTCCTGGCCGCAGTAGGAGCAGCGCACGATGTGCAACCGCTACGAGTCACCCACTGAGCGCGAGATCGAGCGCGCCTGGCGCGTGGGGCGCGACCAGCCCAACCGCTGGTGGGACGAGATCGTCGCGCCACGGCGCCAGGGCGCGTTCATTCGCAGCGCGCGCGGCGGGCAGGATCGAGCCAGCACGGGAGCGCGTGAGCTGGTCGCAGGCCAGTGGGGCCTGATTCCCTGGTTTGCCAAGGAACCCAAACTCCCGTACAGCACCAACAACGCGCGCAGCGAAGAGCTGTCGCAGAAGGCCTCGTACAAGCTGCCCTGGGCGCGTGGCCAGCGCTGCATCATCCCGGCCAGCTCGTTCGATGAGCCCAACTGGGAGAGCGGCCACAACGTGTGGTGGCGGTTTTGGCGCGAGGACGGCGATCCATGGGGCCTGGCGGGCCTGTGGAACACCTGGACCGACAAGGCGACGGGCGAGGTGCACGAGAGCTATACGATGATCTTAGGGGGGTCTCACGTTACTTAGCTGTCCCGCCTGCTAGATTCCCCGGTTTCCCCGAATTGCCTCTTTGAGGCGAGTAGCGGGAGGGGGTCCGGGGGAGGGACAATGCGTGTGGATAACAAGGTGCTCGACCGCTGGCAACAGCTGGATGCAAGCCAGGTACTTATTGCTGTCGCGGACTACGCAAAGGAGGACAGTTCGTTTGTGCCGGCGAAAAATGCGGCGACTACGCGGTGGCAGGCCCGAGTCGGACAGAGCGAGTTCGAGCTGCTGTTGACCGGGCCGAAATTCTGGGATGCCCGGGCCAACCGTGGTGGGGGCGGTGCCGTGGATCTGGTGATGCACCTCAATGGCTGCCACTTCAAGCCCGCCGCGGCGTTCCTGGTGGAACGCGGGCTGTGAGGTTGTTTCTCTCGGACGAAAGCCTAGTCGTGCAGGGTCGCGCCTTCGTGGGCTTCCCTCTGCTGGTCCATAGAGACGGCACGGCCGTGGAGCCCGCGCAAAGCTTCCTGTGGGACGTGCTCACAACCAATGGGAGGGCGCAGAGTCCACTGACCTGGGCCAAGTATGGCCGGGACATCTACGACTACTTCGCGTTTCTCGACGCCAACGAACTGGATTGGCAGACCGTCCCCTCGAGAGGCATGCCGAGCGTCGTGGACTGGTATCGCGACTGGTCCAAGGGGGAGATCGGTCTTGATTCGGTCACGATCAACGCCAGGCTGCGTCTGATTGCTCGGTTCTACCGATGGGCCCAGCAAATGGGTTTCATCAAGCAATTGCCCTTCCGCTATCAGGTCGTCCGCGTAGCGCGCACACCGGGGTTCCTGGCGCACGTGGACGCGTCAGCGAACCTGGTCGAGGTGCCCAGTGCGATGCTGTCTCAGAAGTCGGCGCCAATTAAATTCCTCACGATGGAACAGGTGCTGGTGTGCCTCGGTGTCCTGAGCAACATAACCCACCGCATGATGTTCGAGCTCATGGTCCGCTGCGGATTGCGCCAGATCGAATGCAGGACCTTCCCGGTCAAGTACCTGTTCGACCCGGCCAGACGGCGCGACTTGGTGCAGGGCCAAATGATCCGCTTACCTTTGAGCAACAAGGACATGAAGCTCAAGTATGACAAGCCGCGCGCTATCGACGTCCCTTATGACCTGATGGAAGACCTTTGGTGGTATGCCGCGCGACACCGCAAATCACGTCAGCGGGCGGCTGGTGCCGGCGCAACCAGCACGTCTTTGTTCCTCACTCAGAACGGGACCCCTTATGGAGACACAGCCCTCACCGACATCTTCGTGGCCCTGGAGAAGCGCGTGGGCTTCAGGGTGCGCCCCCATATGCTTCGGCACACCTATGGAACGTACACGCTGTGGAAGCTGCGGAAGGTCGGCTTCGACGGAGAGCCATTGCTCTACGTGCGGGATCGGATGGGTCACAGCAGCGTGAGCACCACTTCGATCTACCTGCATCTAATCAATCAATTGGGGGCGCAACTCGTTCTGCTGTGGGAAGACGAAATCGATGCGCTGTTCGGGATCGAGGGATAGCATGGGCCGACAAAGGAAAAACTTCAAGGCCGCAGATCCAGTAGCGATACCGGGGCGTCCAGAAGCGACGGAGCCAGCATCAGCGGAAGTCGCGCTCCCCAAAAACCCCACCAGTACTCACAAGATCGACCTGGGCGAGTGGCTGGGCAAGGGTATTGACGAATGGGTGGTCAGCTGCTCGCTGCAGCTGCGCGCCTTCATTCAAGCCAAAACCGTAGCGCCGTCCTCAGTCGTCTCCTACGGCAAGGCGCTGAGATACTTCTTCGACTATCTCGCGACCGAAGGCGCCTTGGCCGGTCCCGCTGGGTTGGACCGTAGGCAGCTGGACCAATACGTTGCCTGGCTGAAAGCTGGCAGAGGCCCCGGTAGCGAGGTCTCACAGAAGAATGCCTACAGCCACACTAAGTCAGTTCTACAAGGGTTGATCGACCGGCGCGTGATCGAACCGCAGGACGGCCTGTTCCCGGCCAACCCCTTCCCCTCGATCAACAGCAAGAAAAAGGGCCAGACTCCGCTGTCTCAGGCCGAACGAGTCAGGCTGGCAGATGCCTTGCGAGCTGACGTCATCGCGTTGCACAACGGGACGTTCAATGCCTCCAACGGACAAGCCCTGACGGTGTATGCCTTGGCGCTCGCGATGCGAACCGGCCTGAACACCACGCCACTGCTGGAACTCAAGCGGGACTGCCTGAAGCCGCATCCGTTCATGCCGCGCATGCGCCTGATCGAGGCGTTCAAAGGACGGGGGAATGCCACCCAGATCAAGGCCCTTCGATATACGCGCAGCGTCGAGGTGCCCACGTCGATCCCCATGGACGGCGTCGCGCTCTTCGAGCATCTGCTCAAACGCACCGAGCCACTGGTGGCCATCGCCCCAGCGGAGCTCAAGGACAGCGTTTGGCTTTACCAGGCGCAAGCCAAGGCCCACTGGGGTACGCTGACCAAACTGGATGGATCGGTACTCGGCTACAACGTCGCCGGCTTCGTGAGCCGGCACGGCCTTCTCGGTGACAACGGCCGGCGGCTCGCTCTGAATGCCTCCCGCCTGCGCAAGACGATGGAGAACAGGCTGTGGCGTTTGAGCAATGGCGACCTGTTCACGGTGGCGGCCATCATGGGCCACGACCCCAAGGTCGCTGACCAGAGCTACCTGTCGGTCACCGACGAGATGAGGTCGAACGCTGTCTTCGTGGGCGAGGCCTTGCCCGACACATACCGCACGGCAAAAGGGCCTACGCCACCGCCACTGGAGCGCACACCAACTGGGCGCTGCAAGGACAGCCTTCACGGCGACCGGGCACCCAAGGACGGCACGCACTGCATCGATTTCTTGAGCTGCTTCAGCTGTCGCAGCTACACCGTGGTCGGCACCAGTGAAGACCTGCACCGCCTCTTCAGCTTCTACTGGTTCCTGGAAGCCGAGAGCAGGAACACGAGGTCCCGCGAATGGGCTGAATACTTCACGCTCATACGCACTCAAATTGACCTGTTCACCATGGACAAATTCGATGAGGAACTGGTGACCCAGTCCAGAGAGGCCGCCCGCAGCAAGCCTCTGAAATTCTGGAGTCGGTACCGCATCTCGGGAGGCGCACTTGCCTAGCCACGCACAACCATCGATGGCCCCGGCAACCGCCCCTGACGGCGCGCCAGCTGACCTGGTCGTCAGCTCTGCGCCGGGCCCGGCCGGCGCCACCCAAGTCCTGAGCCGTTACCGCGACGACGTGTGGGAGCTGTGGCCCTACTTCGAGCAGTCGAACCTGACCCCCAGCAGCAAGCGCATCGACTGGGCAAACGTTCCTGAGCAATTCAGGGCCGAGTGCAAGGCGGTGGTCTACCGCTACTGGAAGGAAGGCTTGCCGGGAACGACTCCTCCGATTGCCCGTTCAATCGTGATGCTGACGTGGCATATGGTCGTGGTGTTCAAGTATCTCGCGCAACTCGGCGTGCGCGGCCTGGGCCAGGTGCATCCGATCCACATATCGGGGTTCATCCATCACCGGCGCACAGTGGACCGCGTCAAGTCAGGCACGCTCGTTCGCAACTTGCTTGGAATCGAACTGCTGTACCGATTCCGCTCAGAAGGTGTCGACTCCTTGGGCTTCCATCCTTGGCCGGGCTCATCGGCGGGTGACCAGGCGGGCCACACCGGCCCGGCCCGCTCCACTGGGGGTACGGCCTTGATCCCGCCGGCGGTGCTCCAGCAGCTCTACGTCACCGCCGAGGGCCTGCTGGCACGGGCGGACATCATGCTCAACGACCGGGACCTCGGCTTGCGCCTCACCGGATTCGATCCTGAGCTCAATTTACTCAGGGATGCGTGCTTCTTCCTGCTGGGCGTGCTCACTGGCATGCGATGCGAAGAGATCGCAGGCATTGAAGTTGGCGCAGGCCGCAAGGAGCGCAAGGAGGGCCTCGTCTACAACTGGGTCCAAAGCATCGAACACAAGACGAAAAAGGGGCGCGTTGAGTATCTGATGCCCGCCGTCGGCCACCGGGTGCTGAAGGTCATGGAGCGCTGGTCGGCGCCGCTGCGCCAGGAGCTCCAGAGTTGCGTGCTTCAACTGGAGGCCAACCACTCGCCCGTCGGCCTGCCAGAACGCATGCGTGTGCTTGCGGCCGCACGGGCGGACTGCAACCGCCTGTTCCTGGGCCGGGCAGGCCCGACACCGCAGATCCGGACCGTGTCCGGCCTGCATTGGGCCGGCCGGATGAAAGGCTTTGCCGCCTACGCCGGCGTTGATTGGCGCCTCTCGCCTCACCAACTGCGCCGGGCGTACGCCTGGACCTTCGTGCGGCATCGCCTGGGAAATGTCCTCTTCCTCAAGGAGCAGTTCAAACACTCGAGCATCGAGATGACGCAGCTGTATGCGGCGAACCCTATGCAAGATGACGCGCTGTTTGAAGACCTGTTCACGGAGATCAGTGCCCGAAAAGTCGAGCTGATCGAAGGCTGGCTCCACGCGGATACGCCCCTGGCGGGGCGCGCCGGCCAGCGAATCGTGAGCATGCGGGCCCACGACTTCCCTAGCCGCGAAACTCTCATCGAGGAGACGGCCGATTGGATCAATATCCGCAGCACCGGCCATTCGTACTGCTTGGCCCAGGATGATGGCTGTGGCGGGGCCGGTCTGTATGAGCCGTGGCGGTGCGGCGCCTGCAATGACTCTGTGATCGACAGTTCCCAGCGGATCGCGTGGCAGGCAATACACGCCCACCAACTGGAGCTCCAAGTGGAGGCCCGCGAGTTGGGACCGGCAGCGGTCCAGCGCGTGCAACGAGACCTCCACCGGGTCGAAGACGTCTTGAAGCAGCTGGGGCCGGGGATCGAACCGCTATGAAAGCCAGATGGGACCGACGCCAGGCGCCCGAAGAGGTTCGCGGGCGCAATCGAGACACAACGACCGCCGATCTGTGGGAGGCTCTGGCACGCCTGCAGCGTGCCGAGGCCGTTCCGACGATCACAGCCCTAGCGGTCGAGGTCGGCGTCACTCCAGCGTTGATTCACAACCGCTACCCGGATGTCGCGAAGGAGGTTCGCCGCCTGAGCGGCCGAGAGCCCGGCGCAAGCGAGGACAGCCTCAAGGCGGCGCTCAAACGCGAACAGGAGACTGCCCGTGATTTGCGCGCCGAGAACTTGGACCTGCGCAAGCAGCTTCAGGCCATGGCCTCGGTGAACGAAGCGCTGCGGCAGGAGGTCAGGATTCTGCATGCGACCGGCCACGCGAAGGTCGTGAGCTTCGTGCCCGGGGCACCGACACGCTAGTCGAATAGGGAAGCTGTTTGAGGAACGGCCTTAGCCGGCGCTCGCTCGACCGGCTCGCCGGTGGCTGCCAGGCGCTCAGGCGGACAAGCCTGCATGAAGTCCATCGAGCCTTCGGCGGGCGCGTCCAGCCAGGCGTCGTACTGGGATTCGTCCAGCAGGACGACCATACGCTTCTCTTCGCCTGGGCGGTGATAGTTGCACATGACGGGATGGGAGTCGGCGTTGACCGTCATGAGCGTGAAGGTATGAACGCGCTCTCCTGCAGGCGAATGCCAAGTGTTCCATAGCCCGGCGATCGCCAAGGGGCTGCCGTCGGCCGCGCTGATACGTGTGGGCACGTGCACGTTCGAGCGCCAGTCTGGCTCGTAGATGGCCTCAGCCGGGACAATGCAGTGCTGGGCCTTCTTCCAAGCGGCCTGGAACGGCCTCGCGGTGGCAACTGTTTCGGAGCGGGCGTTGTACGTCAGCTTCACCTTGCGCATATCGGTGGCCCAGAAAGGGATCAGGCCGAACCGCGCGACAACGGCCTCGCGCTCAGGAACCGCCTCGTCGCCCGATTCGAGCTCGGGCGGGCGCCTCACGATGGGCGCAAAGCGTCCTGGAAAGACATCTCGATCGAGAACATCCAAGCCGCTGTCGCGGATGGCTCGAAAGAATTCGCGCAGCCGCGCTGCGTCAAGAACCGAGTGGTAACGAGCGCACATTCTTTGAATTCTGCTTGGCCGCGCGCTCAAGTCCACCCAGGATGCCGCAGTTGACCGCGGCACGGCCAACCGAGCAGCTGCGGTGCAGTGAGCGCAATTCGGCTTCCAACGCCTTCAGCTCCCGGATGCGGACCACGACCTGCTCGATGTGACTTGCAATCAGCTCATCCACGACGCCGCAATTCTCGGAAGGAGCGTCTTTGAAGTGCAGCAGCGTGCGGATCTCAGCCAGCGTCATGTCCAGGCTGCGGCAGTGCCGAATGAAGGCGAGCCGCTGGGCGTGCTCAGCCGTGTAGCTGCGGTAGTTCCCCTCGGTCCGGGCGGGGGACGGCAGCAGTCCCTCGCGCTCGTAGAAGCGGACCGTTTCGGGAAGCGTATTGGTGGCCTTGGCCAGGTCGCCGATCTTCATGGATGAGCCGCCCTTGCAGCGGGCTTGACTTTGTAGTTGCTAGAGGGTTTCCAATTATGCAGTCCGAGGAATACCCATGAGCGCCACCACAAAATTCGAAAGTACCTTTGCCGTTCCGAAGATGGATTGCCCGTCCGAGGAGAACATGATCAAGATGGCCTTGCAAAGCGTCGAAGGCGTGCAGTCGCTCACCTTCGACCTGCCGGGCCGAAAGCTGGTGGCCGTGCATCGCGCGCCGGTCGCCGAGGTGTTGCAGCGTCTCGAACCGCTGGGCTTGGGCGCGAAGCTGGTGCATTCGGCCGCGGTAGACGATAGCGCCGCCGGCAGCTTCAAGAGCACCTTCCATGTCCCGAAGATGGATTGCCCATCGGAAGAGAACATGATCAAGTTGGCCCTGCAAGACGTTCCCGGGGTGAAATCCCTGTCCTTCGACTTGGCCAACCGCAAGCTGACCGCAGTGCATGGCGCTCCGGTGGCGCAGGTCCTGCAACGCCTGGAGCCGTTGGGTCTGGGCGCCAAGCTGCTGGAATCGGACGCGGTCATGGGTGACGACGATGAAATCGACCCGCCTGACAATGCGGCCGAGGCCAGGCTGCTATGGATACTGCTCTCGATCAATGCGGCCATGTTCGTGATCGAGATCGTGATGGGCTTCATCGCTCAATCGACCGGGCTCATCGCCGACTCGCTCGACATGTTCGCCGACGCTGCGGTGTATGGGCTGTCCCTGTTTGCCGTCGGCCGAGCAGCTGCCCTTAAGACGCGTGCGGCTCACACGGCGGGCTGGTTGCAACTGGCGCTTGCGCTCATGGCACTCAGCGAGATCGTTCGACGCTTCATCGCCGGGAGCGAACCTGTCTCGGGCCTGATGATGGGGATGGGCCTGGTGGCCCTGATCGCCAACGTCATCTGCCTGGTCTTGATATCCAAGAAGCGGGATGCCGGTGCGCACATGAAGGCAAGCTACATCTTCTCGGCCAACGACGTGATCGCCAATGCGGGCGTGATCCTGGCTGGCTTCCTGGTGGCCATGACCGGATCCAACTACCCTGATCTGGTCATCGGCACCGTGGTGGGTCTGATCGTCTTGAACGGTGCCCGGCGCATCCTGAGTCTCAAATGACGAACCTGACAGCCATAGACGATCGGCAGCGCGGGGCAGCATTTGCTCACCTCGTGGAGCGGGCGAGATCCCGAGGACCTGACCGGTGGAAGGTCCTGGAGGCCGCGCACGTGCTTGGCCAAGAGCGCTTCTGGCTTCATCTGCGGAGTCATTGGTACATGCTGGCCCTGGCCGCGCGTGAGCGTGACGTGCGGGAAGCCGCGGGCCAGCTGTTTAGGATCCTGCTGGTGCCGCTTGGCCACCTCTCGGGCAGGCTGCCGCTTGGCAACCCTGGCCGGGCCACGGTCAGTGCCTTCGCGCCAATGCTGTGAGACCGGAACTCGCTGAAATTCTGTCCGCGTCAATAGCACTCACGGCCGAGCACGGTGCGGCAACGCGCTGAATCCAACCACGGCCCTGCGATCTGGTCTAACCAACAAGAACGATGAAGTATGTCAACCGACCAGCTCGCTGGTATTGCCTTGCGCTTGTAGTCTTTGCCGCAGACCAGACTGCCAAGACCTGGATTCATCTGACCACCCTGCTCGGCTGGTCGCGCGAGGTCGCACCGTTCTTCAGCCTGGTCCACGTACTGAACCCCGGCGCGGCCTTCAGCTTCCTGGCCGGCACCGGCGGATGGCAACGCTGGTTCTTCCTGGCCATCGCCCTGGGCGCGTCGGCCTGGCTCGCTTGGCTGCTCGCCAAGCCGGTGCGCAGCCTCGAGGGCTTGGCTTATAGCCTCATCCTGGGCGGCGCCCTGGGCAATGCCTTCGACCGGGCTGTGCGCGGGTCCGTGATTGACTATCTGGACTTCCACCTGCACGGCTGGCACTGGCCGGCATTCAACATCGCCGACATGGCCATCGTTGGTGGCGCCGTTGGTCTCATTGCATCGTCAGTTCTGGGGCACCGCGAGGCAAACACATCCTCTCGAAGGCACACGTAACTGTTGCCGCTTAGCAGTCCCGACAACAAGGGAGCCCCCCAACCCGCGCGTGCAGGCGTGCTCTGCTGTGCGAAACTTCCTGATGACCAAAGGAATCATCGCGCTTGACGCTGACGGAGTCCTCCTGGACTACGGCTTGGCCTATGCCAGCGCTTGGCAGAAGGCGTTCGGCACGTACCCTGGCGAGCGCGATCCGCTCGCCTACTGGCCCATCGACAGATGGGAAGTGGAGCGAGTTGAAGGGGATAGGCTTGATCTGCTTCGGCGGGCCTTCGACAACGAGTTCTGGTCATCGATCCCGCCGGTTCCAGGAGCGATTGAGGCGTGCCACAAGCTCGCCGCGGCGGGCTACGAACTGGTATGCGTCACGGCCTTGCCTGCGGAATTCAGGGCAGCTCGCGAGCACAACCTGAGACTGCACGGATTCCCGATTCACCTGGTCCACGCCACCGACAACGTGGCAACGGCCGCGAGCCCTAAGGCCGACACGCTCAACTCCCTAAAGCCGATCGCCTTCGTCGACGACTACTTGCCGTACTTCGTGGGCGTCGATGCCGCGATCCATCGCGCATTGATTTTGCGTGGGATTACCGGGTCGCCCAACGCGGGCGACCTGTTGGTACACACGGATTCGCATCACGCCGACCTTCTTGCGTTTGCGAATTGGTGGTCGCAGCGCGCTGGTGATAAGTGCCGGTAACAGTTACTGCTGTTGAGAAACCATGCTGACCCTGAACGCGGACGAGCACCCCCTCATGCGCCGGATGCACAAACCCGACCCCAAGCGCCCCGCGTTCGACCAGGACAAGCGCAGCGTCATCCCCATCGAGCTCAGCGACGTGGACCAGTGGCTCCATGGGTCGCTGGAAGAGGCGAGCGCGTTGCTCAAGCTCGCTCCTGTAGAGGTGTTTCGCGCGCTGCCCTTGAGCTGAGACTGCGCGACTGACGCTGGCGCGCCAGGAGCGCTCAGTCCCGAACTCCTGTGTACCGCTAGTGCACCGCTAGTGAACCTTTGTAGCGTCTGCAGCACATGGCGCATCAACGTCGCCGCTTGTTGTGTACCGCTAGTGTACTTAGACCAATCTGGGGGTAGAGACCATCCGCTTCTGCCCTTGTGTACCGCTAGTGACCCGCTAGTGACCCGCTAGTGAACCTGGGAGCATTACAGGGCTCTCGCGGTTTATCCGGATAAACCATGGACGCAGCGCAGCCAATGGCAGGGAGGAAGTGCTCTAAACAGGACCGATTCGGACGCGTCTCGGCGCTGGTATTTGAGGACGACGCGATACATTGGAATTCCTCCCTCTTGGGGCGCATGCGCCCCTTATGGCAACCGCGCTCCGGCCTGGTTGCCTTTTTTTTGCACTCACTGAACAAGTCGTAGCCGTTGAGCCGAGAAGGCTGGCGAAAGACGACTAGCTCTGAACCGGTTTATCCGGATAAACCACGTCGTCCGAAGCCGACGTGAAGGGCTGCGCCCACGCCCTGACGACACCCGGTTTATCCGGATAAACCAGCCACGCGGCGCCCGACGTGAAGAGCTGCGGCCACGTCCTGGCGACTCTTGGTTTATCCGGATAAACCAGCCGACCGCTGCCGGTCGCTGGCGCCGCGCCAGGGCTCCAACCGGTGACGCCCTGAGCCGCCCGGAGCCGACGCGAAGTGCCATGCATCGCGCCCTGGCGGCGCCCGGTTTATCCGGATAAACCAGCCACGCGCCGCCGCCCGGAGCCGACGCGGAGTACCTCGCGTCGCACCTTGGCGGCATCCAATTTATCCGGATAAACCGGCCGCACGGCTCCCGACGTGAAGGGCCGCGCGTCGCCCTTGTAGACGCCCGGTTTATCCGGATAAACCACGCCGGGACGGCGCGGCCGGCGCGAACTCGCAGCATCCAGGATGCTAAGTCTAGGCCGGGTGGAGCCGATGGCGCCGCAATCGCTACGTTGGGTGCATGGCTCGCTCTGGTGTAGGGCGACCCCGGTTTATCCGGATAAACCAGTTGCAGTGGTGATGAGCGGCGGCAGGGCGCGACGCTGAGCATCTCTGTTCTTGGAGTCGAATCCAATCAGTTGCGATCCTTGGCGACCGTTGCTCGCGCCGGTTTATCCGGATAAACCGGTACGAGAGAGCGTGTGCGGCGCGAAGGGAGCACGTCCAGCTGCGGCCGTACCGACAGGCCTGCCAGGGTCAAGGCATGCCCGCTGCTGAATGCCGCAGCGCTTTAGCGGTTGGTTTATCCGGATAAATCACGCCGATGAGCAGCAAACATAGCCAGAGCAATGCGCGCCGCGGTTTATCTGGATAAACCGGGCCGGTGGCGCGCGTGAAACGCAAGAAGACTTTGGGCAAGATGTGTCGTTCGGCAGCGCTGACTGGCCCGTGCTACGTGTGAGAGCTATGCCAATAGGCATGCGCTCAGGTGCTCGCCAGAGTTGTTTATCCGGATAAACCAGGCACCTGCGGCTTGCGCCGGAAGCAAGGAAAGCTCCGGGCGTCAGCGACGACAGCCTGTCGGGCAGGCCAGAGCAAGGAGACGCGCATGCGCGGGGGCCGCGGCGGATCGGCGAGTCGGTTTATCCGGATAAACCGGGGTCGCGGATGAGCAGCAGCGCCAAAAGCATGAGCACCCTGGTGGCGCCAGGGATGACACAAGGCTCGGCAGTGCTACAGGCCATTGGTGTTCTCGACGGTTTATCCGGATAAACCAAGCAGGAGGCGTGCGAGCGGAGCGGGGGGGCGACATGGGCAAGCACCCGAGGCTCTGGAGCGATGTTGGTCATCGGCCTGGTTTATCCGGATAAACCGTTGATGCGGACGGCGCGCGGCAAGAGCACGGAGGACATGAGCACGTGCTCCCCCGAGGCAGGGCTCGAAGCTGCTGGAGGCGGCTCTACGGCGATGCAGTGCTGCACTGGTTTAACCGGATATACCAGGCCGTGAGGCGCTAGAGGCGCGTGCTTGGCAATCGCGTACCCCTGGCCCTCCGAGGCCATCCCGATCCTGGATACCGCGATGGACAGGATTGAACGGTGCAGGTTTATCCGGATAAACGTCCCTGGCCATCCTTGCCCGCGGTGGTCAGCGCCAGTTCTGACCTGGCACGTGATTTTCTCACCACCAGGCGCACATCGCGAATCTACCGTGCATTGCTAGTGCACCGCTAGTGACCCGCTAGTGAACTTGAAGCCTTGCGCGAGGTAGAGCGATAGCCCATCGAACAGTCTAATACGCAGCCAGTGTACCGCTAGTGACCCGCTAGTGTACTTTGACCAATTTCATCGTGTTGGCCGATGTTTTCTGTCCTTGTGTACCGCCAGTGCACCGCTAGTGAACCTGGGGGATGGTTGCTTTTCGCCAGGAAGAGATGGTCGATCGCCGTTCGGGCGATCCTGCCGCAGACACCGCAGACACCGCAGACACCGCAGACACCGCAGACACCGCAGACACTGCAGACACTGCAGAGGTCGCCGTTCCCTGAACCTGGCGGACCAGGGCGACCCGTCCGCTGCCGGCGTTGAGCACCTCGGACTGTCGTGCGGGCGGGGAGGGCGCAGAGGTGGGCAGCTGCTGGCGCATGCCGGCGCCACGGGGGCCAAGCGCCTGCAAGTCGTTGATTTCGCACGCGCCAGCCTTCCTGGGAAACGGTTCTGCAATTAACTTGGCAATCACGATAATTGCAGTTATCGTTAGTCATATGAGTGAGCAAAACGAGACCGACGCACAGCACGCCTCCGCTCCAGATGCGGCCAAGCCTGCCTTCGCCCTGCAGCAGCCCGTTGCCCAGTGGTGGCCACAGGTGCGCGCCGCGTTCGGCGCCGCCCGCACCGCGCTGGCGCCGCGCCAGCGCATCTACTGGCGCAAGAGCGAGCACGAGGTGCAACCCGCCGTGCTCCTGCGCTTTGGCCCCAAACGTGCGCTGATTGAGCTGCGCGAGCCAGAACGGTACGTGCGTAGCAGCTGGTTGCGACACGAGCGCTGGGTGGATCCGCAGGCGCTGGCGCCTCGCGTGCTGCCGCACCGGGAATTCGGCGAGCCGCTGGAGCTGCACGACCACGGGCATCACATTGCGGCCTGGCGCCATCCGGCGCGCGGCCATGCGGCCTTCCCGGACGGCGTGTGGTACGGCCAGATCGATGGCACCGTCACGGGCGCGCCCTGCGCCAGCGAGCAAGTCGCCATGCACCAGGCCTGGACGGCGCTCACACGCGGCGGCTGGCGCACGCACCTGATCTCACAAAAGGACGCTCTGCAGCGCCAGCTTGCCTCGGCCGCACCAGGGCGCGCACAAGAGCTCGCCGAACAGCTGCAGGGCCTGTGCCAGAACCTGGCCAAGCTGGACACGCTCGAAGCCCTCCAGGCGGGCCAGCCGCAGGCTGTGGAGATCGAGCGCGGCAACCCCGAGCGCGGGCCAGCAACGGGCGCCGGTTTCGGCCGCCGTGTGCCGGCGCTGCTGCTGCGTTGCGAGGGACACCAGGTGCTGTGCCGCCTGGTGCAGGACGATCCGCATGCCGTGGCGGCGCCCTCACGCGCTGGCCAGGAAGGCTGGTGGGAAGCGAGACAAATTCGCTGGCTCGCCGGCGATGGCCAGCGGCCTGCTACTGCGCAGCCCGCAACGGCAGGAGCAGCGTGATGGGAACGCGCGCAGGCCAAGGCTACGGCGCCGCCAAGCCCAAGCGGGCCACCTGTCCGCAGTGCGGCAAAAAGGGCGTCAAGCAGTGGTACGCCAGCGCGGGCAGCCTGTACCGGGACTGCCAGTATTGCCAGCACACCTGGGGCGAGCTCAGCTGGCAGATCGCCCGGCAGGCGCAGCCATCCCACGCCGCGTTGTTCCCCCAGGCATTGAAGCCATCCATGCGTGATCGCCCGCTCACGCCGCAGCAGTTGGCCCTGCTCAAGACCGTGGCGCTCGTGCAGACCATGGGGGAAGGAACGGGTTGGCTGCGGCCCCGGCCGCGCCAGACGCTCAGCGCCAAGGGTCTGGAGCTGCGCGGCCTGGTGCAGCGCAGCGACGCAGGGGACTGCCGCCTCACGCCGGCAGGCGGGGATTTTCTTGCCGCATCTCAGCCGAGCGCTGCAGCTGGCCAATAGGAGCGCCACCATGGGAGTTGCAGCACAGCACCGGGGCAACGCCGTGATTGCCCGCAACGCACGCGCGGAGCTGAGCGAGCGCCGGCAGCGCCAGGAGCTGGCGCGCGTGGCGCAAATCAGCGAGGACTGCGAGGTGTTTGCCCGCCTGGCCATGGAGTATCTGGTCGAGCCGCGCGGGCTGCGCGAGGCTGCCGTGCTGCGCGCGCGCCAGCGCCGCGGCTGGGCCAAGCGCGAGCAGGCCGTGATCGCTGCGCACAACGCCTGGGTCGATGCCGACCGCCGCAGCACGCCAGCCGTCGCCGCGGCGAGCGTGCGCCGTGCGCAGGCGCTGCACGCCCTGCTGGTGTATGCGCTGGGCGACTGGACCATCCCGCAGCACATTGCCGTGCCGCGTGCGGCGCGCTCGTGCTGAAACTGGACAACCCACATCCCCGCGCAATGGCATTGCCAATCGGACGAATGCCAATACAACGTTTACGAAACGGCACTTCAATTCATATTACGCGCGGGTCATTCTCTGGAATTCATTCACAAGAATAATCGGTTCTTAATGCGTTGCAACTGAGCTACTAGATTAAGTATTTAATGCACCCTCTTGATCCCTTGAATATAATTGGCGCAGTTAATGGGAGTCCATCATGGGTCGCAATCATTCTGTCGCGCTGAATGTGTTTTACCGGGTTTGGCCCGATGGCACGGTGCAGGCCGTCTCCGATGGCCCGCCTCTGCCCTGGAAGGGCGGCGACTACAAGGTGGTCGAGGCATTGGATGAGGCCAGTGCGCTGGAGCGGGGCCTGGCGTCGGGCTGGCTGTGACGGAGCACGTCGTGGAGCTGCAGCTGAGCGACGAGCAGGCGCGCGCCATCTATTGCCAGGCTATCGACCTATTGGCGGACGATGGCAATGGCGAGCACTGGTGGCGCGAAGTCTGCAAGGAAATGCGGCAGGTGGACGCTGCGCCTGACGCCCCTGCCGCCGCGCGCATCATCGAATGGTGGCACGACGACTGGGCGCGCGCGGGTGATTGCGCATTGAGCGCCGCGCTCAGGGTCAGGCAGGCGGCTGCCGCCACTTACACAACTGGCATTCAAAACAATTCGAAGGGGTAAATCATGGATATGGCCAAACTCAAAATGATTGCGTATTCGGCGCATGTATGCGGCTTTCTGGCAGTGCTGCTGGGTTTTCTGACACTCAACGGCGTCATCCCGCTGTCGCTCATCAGCCAGACGGAGGCCGTGCTGGGGTTGGGTGTAGGCTCGGGCACCCTCTACCTCGGGCACCGGCTGCTCAAGGTGTTGAACGGCCTGGGTGGCTGACGCGCGGGAGGATTGCCATGCACAAGCCGCCAACGGCCACCGTCATCCTGACCGACGCCCAAGGGCTGGCCGATAACGACACGCCCGCCTTCCTCGTGCTGCAGATCTCCCGCGCCGAGGTCGAGGCGGGCAACATCGCCAGCACCCTGGAGCGCCTGCATGTGGTCGCAGAAACCCGCGAAAGCGTGCTGCGCTACCGCGAGTCGCTGGTGTTTCAGGTGCTGGGCTACGATGATGACCCCAGGGAGCTGCCCGAGATCGCGCAGGTGCGCCAGTTCTTCGCGCGTCTGGTGCGCGAATGGCCGCACTGGCTGTGGTTCCTCACGCGTGACATGGGCGCCGTCGCGCTCCTGTTCGCACTGCTGTGCCGCGTGCAGATCCACCGCAAGGGAGAGCTGACGGGCACGGAGTTCCTGGACAGGGCCGAGCTGGTCCGATGTTTCAACGACATGGCCAGCCGCAGCACGTCCATGGCCCAGGCCTTCGCGTTGGACCCGAAGGAGTTCGCTGCCTCGCTTGAAAGTGCAGCGCGGGAGCTGGCAGGCGAGGGCGGCGCAGAGGGCGCGCCGTGATCGACCGCCTCGTGACGCCCGCCAATGCCCCGCGTGGCCACGGCGTGCCGCCGCACGGCGGTCTGGGCAATGGGTTGGCGCTGGAGTGGTGAGGCCCCATGCACCAGCACATCGAGACGGCGCCCATACCCGCCCCGCCCTCGCCTGCGCTGCCCTCTTCGCGGGGCGCCGCGCCCGCATGTTCGCTACCCGTGGGCGCCGAGGGATGGAATCCGGCCCTGGTGGGCGCTTTCCGCAAAGGCATGGCGGCGTTCCATGCGGGAGAGGACCGCAGCTGCTGCCCCTACGCCGACAAGCGCAAGGCCAGCGGCAGGCTGAGCTGGTCGCGCGCGTTCATTCGCGCCTGGGACGATGGCTGGCTGTGGGCGCAGCACCTGGCCAACCAGCTGTCGCTGTTTTGAGCCGCCATGAGCACTGAACGAGATCCACCACCGCAGACGACACTACCCGTTCCGCACCTGCCGGACAGCGATGCAGGCACGCCGCAAACGCAACCGCGCCGGTTTGTCCCAGAGATCCCCGGTGAGGACCAGACGATCATCCCGGGCGGTCCCGCCCGCGGCCCCGCGCGCCGTAGGGGCAGGCCCGCTGGCTCCAAAACACGTATCACCCACGAGCGCCTCACGGCCGATGAGTTCGCAGTGCTGCGCGCCGTCACGCAAGGCGTGGACATCGGCGTGGCCGCGCGCCAGTACCTGCTGTGGCCAGGGCGCGTGCCCGAGCGCCACAACCTGATAGCCCAGTACCGCACGCTCTTGCGGCGCATCGCGGCGGCGGCGACTGCCCTGCCCGACAGCCAGACGTCCCGCCACAAGGCCGCCGAGTTGCTGCGCCACCAGCGCGCGGCCGGCAAGGCTTCTCCAGAAGACGTTGCACAGAAGTCCGGCGGGGCGCTGCCGGCGCCCAGTGCGAGTGCTGCGCCCCCTGCCCCAGCTCCTGCTGCTCAACCTATCGCTCGCCCCACCCTGCCCACTTTGGACGAGTTCGCCGAGCGCTTCGATGAGGGTATGTTCAGCGAAGCCGAACTGCTGGAGCTGTACCAGGAGGAATTCGCCGAGCAGCTGCAAGCGCAGGCTCCCGCCAAGGCCGCGCCCGCCGCAGCGAGCGCTGGCGCCGACGCCGCGCCGCGGCCAGGGCTTTCTGCTGCCGATCGCATCGCGCGCGCGCTGGAGGCCATCGACTGGCTGGACCGGCACCTGGGCGCCAGACCCGATCGCACGCAGCACGTGGACCAGTGGGTGCGCTTGACGCTCAAGCAGCGCGTGGCCCTGCGCGAGATCGGCGTCATCACGCTGGGCAACCTGGTCGATTGGATGTCGCTGCGTGGCCAGCAGTGGTACCGCAAGCTCCCCGGCTTTGGCCAGGTGCGCGCGCAGGCGCTGTGGGCGTGGCTGCAGCGCTGGGCAATCGCGCCTGCGCTGGGCCTGGCGCGGGTGGACAGTCCGCAGCAGCTGCCCGCAGTGGTGCAGGGCATGGCGCCGATGCTGCAGATGCGCTGGCCAGCCGAGCTCGATGGCACACATGGCAAGTTCCGCTCCCCGCGCGAAAACGCCCTGGACGCGGGCAACGACCTGCAGGCAGTGCAGGCCTGGTTTGCGCTGATCCGCGACAAGTCGCCCGCCACGCAGACCGCGTATCGGCGTGCCATCGAGCGCTTGGTGCTGTGGGCCGTGCACGAGCGCGGCCAGGCGCTGTCGTCGCTGTCGCAGGCGGACATGCTGGAGCTGCGCGCGTTCTTGACCAATCCGCCAGCGCACTGGATTCAGGAGCCGCGCGCCGAGCGGCTGAAGGATGCCGCTTCGTGGCGCCCGCTGCGCGGGCCGCTCAACGAGCAAAGCCTGCGCCTCACCTTTGCCGCGATCAGTGCGATGTACGAGCACTGGCGCGAGAGCGACTACATCACCATCAACCCGGCGCGGCGCGTGCAGGCGCGCCGCGATGAGGCCACGATGGACGTGGCACGCTCGTTCACCAAGCGCGATCTGCAGGTGATGGCCGAGACCTTGCACGACATGGACGATGGCCCGCAGCGCAGGCGCTTGCGTGCGCTCTTGATGCTGCTGGAGATGTCAGGTCTGCGGCGAGAGGAAGTGACCACCGCCACCTGGGGCCAGGTGAGCCAGGCCGTGGTCGATGGCCAGCGCACCGAAGACCGCGTGCTCAAAGTGCTGGGCAAGGGGCGACGCGTGCGCAACGTCCCGCTCAATGGCCAAATCGTCCAGGCCCTCATGGAGCACCGCGCCGATCGCCAGCAGCTGATGCTGGACGGGCGACTGGAGCGCTATGCCGGGGTCGATGAGGACGCGCTGCCCCTGATCGGGGTGCTGGACGAGCGTGCACCTGGCCCTCGCCCGCAGCACCAGCTGGCCATCGCGCAGGGTCAAGAGGCCATGGAAGAGCCCAACGGGGCGTTGTCGGCGTCCTCGATCTACGCGCTGCTCAAAGCCTTCTGGGCCAAGTGCTCCGTCGTTGCCGGCGAAAACCCAGATGACCCGCACACTACGTTCAAGCGCGCATCGCCGCACTGGTTGCGCCACACGTGTGCGCACAAGCTCTTGCGCGCATCAGACAAGGATCTGCCGCTGGTGCAGGCCATCTTGGGGCACAAGTCGATCACAACCACGGCCATCTATGTAAAAGCGGACATGGCCGATCGCATTGAGGCGGTGAAGGCGATCAGCTCTGGGCTATGAAATGCACTACTCCACCCTATTCGCTGCGAAGGATGGATTTCCGAGGGAGGCATAGCCGTACGTTGACGCTGGTGGCGCGATAACATAGCGCCGATATCATATATCTGTAAAATTGAAAAATTGATACCTATAGGGATGGGTGGAATTGATAAATTGAAGTGAGATGAATATCTTATGTATGTGTATTATGAATGACCTCAAAAGATTCAAGACATGCGGTTAGTAAATATCCTTTCTTTACAACCGTGTGGTGGTAATCACGACCAACCCAAATAAGATTGCCGGAAGCTTTTATTGTTGAGTTTATATTAAATTGTTTATCTTCAGGAAGTCGTTTTAGAGCATTATATATTTTATAATCTGATCTTCTATAGCCATCAGTATTTCTATCCTCTTCTTCAATAAGGGGCAGGGCTACATGGGCGTGAGTAATGGTGTTTCCTGAATTAATCTCAATATGAAGATGAAGGGCGTCCGTTTTAAGCATTTTATAACCATCGTCTTCAATATTTTCTTCTGGAAGAAACCCGACTACGTCAAAGCTACGGTACCATATTGATACAACTTTTCCCTGCAAGGAAAAAAAGTTATCAACATAATGATAATAATCATGCATTTCCCATTCTAAAGATTCTATACCATCTCCTTTGAAATCTTGATCGTTATGATTATCATAACGAATTTCATACTTGAAAACTGGAGTCTGCTTTATAGCCCCTGTCACCAAATCCGAAAGTTGGAGAATAGGGGATTTGCTCTTTAATTCTTTCTCTGCAAGCTCGAGTTCTATTTGTTTTTTTACGAGAAGGCGGCGCTTTATTAGCGCTTCGTGTTCTCTCTTGCGTTTTTTCTCCATAGAACTCTCATATAGTTTTTGCCTTTCTCTTTTTTTCGATGATTCATTAATCATTTTTATAATGGAGCCTATCCCAAATCCTATTGCTCCGGCTGCGAATAATAGAATTAAAACCATTAATTAACCTCGATAGTAATATTAGTTTGAATCTAAGAGGGATTACTGATGTGCAATATAATCAGAGTATTGAATTTTGATAGTTGGAAAAATTGAGCTATTAAACTTATTCATGCATAGGGAGCAGACGCTGGAGCCGTCCTGACTGGTTCGTGAGGTACGTGTGTTACAGCGGTGCGTCGGCAACCCTGGGGTCCGGCTGAAACGCCCGGCGCCAATGGGCTAACGGACGGTGGCTGTGTCCTCGACTTCATAAACACTGGGCTTCTCGCGGATCGAATGTTAGTTCGTAGGGCCCCTCACACTTAAGGAGAAGCTGGCACTGTTTCGTAGCCATTCTCACGTCATCTTTAGGACGCTATCGCTTACCCGGCTGGAAACTCTCGATATATTTCTGAAAGAGCTCGCGGTTGTCCAGCAGCTGCTGAGGTTGCAGCTTGCCTCGGCGCATGTTCAGGTCCAGCAGATCCATTTGTGCGCGAGCGTAGCCAGTTGCAGCAGCGTCCTGCAGCAGATTCTCCGCGCGCTGCAAATCGCGCGATACGCCGCGCGGCCCCTCAATAAGCAGCTCAGCCAGCAGGGTCTGCGCGAGCGGGAAGCGCCGTTCGGCAGCCCTGGCCAAGTAACCTACTGCCCGAGGCGGATCTACTGGAGCGACGCTCTTGTCCTTCACAGTGGACTGCGCCTCCAGACCATAGGCGCTGCGCGTGATACGGGTTTTGGGCGCACCGTTGGCCGAGTACACGCTGCCGAGGATAGTGAGCGCCATCACATCGCCAGCAGCCGCACGCTGCTCCAGCACGGCCTTACTGTTGATGTCAAAGTTCATCACGGCGAGATACACCTGCTCTTCGAGCTGTGCGAGGTTATCGTTCCAAAAACGGACCGGAACGGCGGGTGGCGGTGCGTCGATGCCGCCGCGCGTGCGCCCGACATTCGCAGCCGCGGCCTGGACAGGAAGGGCCAAGCCAGCTTGCTCGCTGCTGGCAAGGCGCACATCGCCTATCAGCCCGCTGTTGACCCATGGCACCTGTGTGTCGCCCGTCTGGGCACTCACATCGCGCTGGGTAGCTTCGACAATTTGCTTCAGAGACAGCTCAGAGCGGCCCAGGTAGCGATTGAAGACACCGCTGAAGTCACTGTTGACACCCGTGCCGTCCCGCGCCAATGCGCCGGGTGCGGTAGCGTAGAAGGTGAGCATGCCGCGCGCGGCGCGCGGCGCCGGCGCCATGCCTTGCTGGGGCATGCCACGCAGGAGAGGGTTGCGGCAGGCATCCACCACGATCACCGACACCCCCGTGCCCTGGCGTAGCAGCGATTCGACCCAGCGCAGCGAGATGCCCTGGCGCTTCAGGTTCAGCGAAGTGGCAGTAGCCAGCTGCTGGTCCACTGCCAGCAGGTAGTTGATGTTTTCCACCGCAATGCCATGCCCGGCGTAGAAAAACAGGGCGATGTCCGCGCCCCGTGCAGCTTGGCCGAAGGCTTCCAGGTCAGCTTTGAATTGCGCGGTATTGCGGTCGGTGACCAGGCTCGTCTGGAAGCCGAGCTTGCGCAGAGTGGCTGCTGTGAGGGTGGCGTCGGCGACCGGATTTTTAAGCCGCTCGGGGCCTATGTAGTCGGCATTGCCCACCGCCAGTGCCACCTTGTGTGCTGGAGCTGCAAGAGCCTGAGCAGACAAGCTGCCAAAACCGGCGCCTGCGGCGAAGCTCGCGAGAGACTGGATGAAGTGGCGGCGGGTCATGGCAGCTAGGGGGCGGATTCGAGGTTCAGGACGGCTCAGGTGCAAAGGGGCGTTGGTAGCAGATCTGCAACATCTGCCTTACCTGCGGTCCGGTGCCAGGGCCGAAATGAAAGGGACTCTCAGCCTGGGTGCCGGCCCTGCCTCGGGCAAGGTCAGCAAGGGCGCATGCAGCGCTGAAATCAAGGTGCGTGGTTCGGGACAGGTCAATGGCATGGGTGCCGGCCGTCTGCTTCCACTGCCGCATGCGACCGCCAATGTTCAGGAAATGCAGGCGCCCGCCCAGCGGCGTGCCCTCCGGCGCGGGCTCGGATGGCATTCGCAGCAGTCCCGCCAGCGAGCAGGCTACGGCCACGCCGAAGCCCACCGACACCGCCAGCCGCGACTGCGGGCTCAACGCCATCAGCATCGCCGCGCCCAACGCCAGCGCAAACACCCATACCGCACCGGCCAGTGTGGTGCGGGCCTGGGCTGCGCCCAGCCCGGCACGCCACAGCAGCACGGATTTTTCGTCGATCATCTCTATGGACACCACTACCAGAGCGCCCGCGATGGCCGCCTTGGGCAGGTAGTCCAGCAGCGGCCACTGCAGGACCACCAGTAGCACGAGCAGCACCAGCAGTACGGCGGCGTGCGAGAACGCAGGCAGGCGCCCGCTGGTAGGGCGAAGCTCCGCCACCATACGACTGCGCGACAGCGACAGCGAGATAGGGAGCAGCCCAAGGACGCCGCCGACCAGGTTGCCAACGCCCGTGGCCAGCAGTTCGCGCGAGGTATCGGCATCAGGTCGCCCCTCGTCGCTGGCGAGCGAGGAGGCTGCCGATACCGTATCGATGAGGCACAACAAGGCCAGGACAACACTGCCTGCCAGCAAGGTGAGCAGCACTTCGGCATGGGCCAGCGCAGGCAGCACCTGTGCTGGCCAGCGCCAGGCGCCCATCAGCGCATCGCGCAGGCCGCCACCTTGTATCTGGCCAATAGCGCCACACAAGGCCGGGGTGGGCGCCACGGTGCGCCATACGAAATACACCAGGCTGCCGCACGCCAGCGCCACACACAGCCGCGCGCGGTGCGGCAGGCTTCCCGGGCGCACGCCGTGTTTCAGGCCGAAGGCTACGCACACGACCGTCGCCGCCACCGCCAGTGCGGGCCAGGCAACGCCCGGGCCGCAGGCGTTCAACCCGGCAACCTGCCCGGAAATGGTGGTCGTGGCCACAATGAAGGCCAGGGCGCCGAGCGCGGGCACGGACATCAGCGCACGAAGCCGGTCTTCCCAGCCGAATCGGCACACAAGGATCAGCCATGCGCCCGACATCGACACACTCAGCGATGCAACGGCGAACGCCAGCAGCGCGCCTCCCCCTTTGAGCAGGGGCAGGGCAGAGGCATAGTCCAAGATGGCCGCATAGCAGACCACCGACAAAAAGCGTGGCCCTGTGAGCGGGTTGCGGCGTGAGGAGAGTCGCAGCGTGAGCAGGGTCCCGAAGACGGCCGTGGCCAACGCTGTCACGGATCCTGTATTGAAGGCCCTGTTGGCGATAGCACCCTGGCCCAAGTATTCGCCCAGATAGATGAGTGCCGCTAGCGCGCCGATCGCTATGTCGGCGCCACGGCTGGCACCAGAAGCTATCGCCCCTGAGACGTGCGCCGGCATCAGGCTGCCCCTCCCGTTGGACACAGCGGATTCACGCGCACTTGGTCGGCTAGAGGCCCTAGCGCCTGGCGCAATGCATCGGTGTCCAGCTGGGGAACCGACAGCTCGAAGGCGCCACGTGCATTGGGGCCGGCAACGATCTGTGCATCGAAGTTCAGCGCCCACTGGCGCAGACCAGCCAAATCGGTATTTGGCGCGAACACAACCTCGAATCCGCCGCAGGACCCCCGCTCTCCCCGGGTCGCTGCACCTGGCTGGCCGGCTGGCCCCCAGAGCAGCGGCAGCATCGCCACCAGCAGCCCCAGCTGAACCATCAGCAGCGCCAGCATGATTGTTGTGCGGGCGCTCAGCCAGTCGGCCAACGCGCTCAACCAGCCCTCTCCCTTGGAAGCCTTGTCCGCTACCATGCATCCACCCTTTTCCATTCTCTGGTCGCGGTGGAATATAGCGGAGCGCCGGGCCTGAAACCTGACGCCCGCACGACCGTTGTCCAGGGCGTTTAACAGACCAGCACCCCGGGCGGCACGCTGGATTCCAGCCACGCCTGGGCATCCTTCACGGCGGCGCTGGGCGCCACCTGTCGGAACAGGATGTCCTGCAGGCCGCCGATGTACTGCTCCGTCGTGCGAGTGGTGGTGATCAACAGCAGCGCAGTCTGCTCCGCGCTCAGCCGCCCGTCTGCGAGGAATGTAGCGTTGCGCATGCTCATCTCGCCATCGCGCACATCGAGCTCGAAACAGCCGGTCTTGAGAAAATAGTTGATGCGTGTGAAGTAGTCCTTCACAGCGTCAAGTTGCTCAGGTTGGGCGCTAAATGGCAGGCGGCACGACAACTGCACCGTGTGCTCGTCACAAGTGAACACCAGCAGCAGCGACGCGCGCCCCGTGTTGAAGCCGAGCACCAACACATCTTCGTTGTCGCTATGTCGCGCGTACTTAATTGTGTTCTGTTCGAGATAGGTAATCAAATCTTGGGTCGATTGCTTCATGCGGCACTCCTGAAATAGTCTGGATGCACAGCAATCGTCCCAGCCCGGCGGTGGGTTCGATTTTTCGCACCTATGATCCGCGCCATGTCGCTGCGCAGCTTCTTGGATGCCCTCGCCCAGTCACCTGCCGCGCAGCGCAGCTTCTTCGAGGCCGCCCGCCATGCAATGCTGCGCGCCATGGCTCGCCACTACTCCTACTTGCCTCACCAGATGCTGGAGGATGCAGTCATGCTGGCGTTCGAGCAGCTTTGGAAAGACGGTATCGGCCAGTTCGTATCGCCGCATCCGGTGGGGTCCGATGGGTTCCATCAGGATCTCGTGCGCTACCTCGCGCTGGTCATTGCGCCTAGGCGGCTGTTGGACCTGAGGCGCAAAGCAGGCCGCGAGGTTCCGGTCGGTGACCTGTGGCAACCGAACGGCGATGAAGTCTCGGACGAGAGTCTGTTCGACCAGCTCTTGCCGCCGGCGGAGGACGATGTAGCAGGCGGTGCCGAGCGCAGACAGCTTTTGCAGCGCCTGCGGCGCTGCGTTGACCATCTTTCACCCAAGCTGCGAGAGGTGATACATGGGGCGCTGGCGGATGTGCGGCAGGCTGATACCGCCCAGTCCCTGGGCATCCCTGAAGGCACGGTGAAAAGTCGCATGAACGAGGCCACGAAACGGCTCAAGCAGTGCATGGGCATTGGAGCGGGGCGCGCATGACTCACGATATAGAAGATCCGCAAGAACCGGACGTGCCCGATACGTTCCGCGGGCCGGCACAGGCGCTGCTGCAGGCCAGTCTGGAGCGAGCTCTTACTGAGGATGAGCTGCGACAGCTGCGCGCCGCAGCACAGGCGGACCCGGCCATCGCGGATGATTGTGCGATCTTCGGCTTGCTAGCTGCCCTGCGTTTAGAGGATCGCATGGCACGGCACGAAGCGCCCGCATGGCAGGAATTTCAAACGCTGGCACGGCACCATGCCGCAAAACCACGCGCTGCTGCGCCGGCCGCCTCTGCCGGCTGGCGAAAGTGGCTGGCTTGGTGGCGTCCGCTCGCGATGCCGGTGGGCGCTCTCGCGACCGTAGTGCTCGTAGTACAGGCCAGCGCCTTGATATGGCTCACCCAGCGCCCGATACAGGAAGAAGCCATGCGTGGCGTCGGTGCAAAAGCCGTCTGCCCATCCGTGATGGTGCGCTTCGCGCCTCACGCCACGGCAGGCGATTTAACACGAGTGCTGACCCAGGCCCAGGCGCACGTAGTGGATGGGCCGGATGGGGAGGGCGCCTACCGCATCGTGGGGCCGGGGAACTTTACGGAGGATGCGGAGGCCTTGTTCGGCAGCTTGGCACAGGATGTGCGGATTGCACCCGGCTGCAGGCCCTGAACCGCCCCGGGTGCCGCCATCCGCTTGTACAGCGCAGCGAAGACGGGGACCGACTGCTTCGAGTTCCGCAACAAGATCGGCCTGGACGTGGCGCTGGAGGCGCTGAAAGACGCCTGGCGCAGCCGGAGGTTCACCCATGGATGAGTTGAGCCACTTCGCCAAGATCAACCGGGCCGAACTTGTCATGCAGCCGCACCTGGAGGCGATGACGCAATGACTGGCAGCCTCTTCGCGCCCATCCTGGCCCGACTGCTAAACCTCCCCAAATACGGGGCGGTTCAATGGCTTCTGCGTGGTTAGCCCAGCCATGACTGGCTAGGCTGGGAGGCACCATACGGTTACTTGGGGATGTGCACGAGCTTGACTGGTCGGCTCGCGTGCTTACCTTCTCAACTGCCTAGGCTGAATCGACATTCAGCCAGATGAGGCTGCAGGCGAGCAAGACGCCAGCGAGGAAGTTGGCAGGCTTGCGGTCGTAGCGCGTGGCCACGCGGCGCCACTGCTTCAGGCGTGCGCAGCACCGCTCGATGCGGTTACGCACTCCGGTTTTCAGGGGCAACTTCAGATAGCCGTACGTTGACGCCGGTTGCCGACTGGCGCGACGCGCTAAAGGCGCTGGAATTTGCCGCTTTTCGAGCCGCTATTGCGCCAGCACGTCTCTACGATACCCAAATGCGCAGGCGCTCGCTCCACAAGATGGGCCGAGCGCTTTTCTGTGCCTACTTCCATCAGATATCCGTATGCAGATTCTCAAGACCTTGCGAGGTCAAATCCTCCTCATTGCCTCTGGCTGCTTGGCCCTCGGCCTGTCGGTGCTCATGGCCGCGGCCTACATCGCGAGTCGCAGCCAGGCTGAAGATGCGCTGGCCGCTCAGGTACAAGCCTTGGCGCGAACACACGCAGAGGGTCTACGCGATTGGGCACGCTCCAAGGCCACGATCGTGGAGGTGGCGTCAACCGCCGCCAATGAGCCTTCTCCGGAGCCGATCCTGGCACGCCTGAAAACCGCTGGCGGTTACATCACGACCTACTTCGGCTACGCGGACAAGCGCACTGCGTTTTCCAGCCCGCAGAATCTGCCTTCGGATTACGACCCCACTTCGCGGCCGTGGTATCAACAGGCTGCAGCCTCGAACACGTACGTCTTTACCCGTCCCTACCAGGATGCAGGCGGGAATGGGCTGGTCATGACGATCGCCCGTGCCATCTACGAAGACGGCAAGGTCATCGCAGTAGCGGCCGGGGATGTGTCCATCGATGCGGTCGTCAAGAGCTTGGCCGCGGTCAAGCCGACCCCTGCCAGCTATGCCTTCTTGGTGGGCGGGGACGGCTCGATCATCGCCCACCCCGACTCCAAGATGACGCTGCAGCCCTCTACCGCCATAAAGCCAGAGTTGACGCTTGCACAGCTTCAAGCTTTGGCCCAAAACGGCAAGCCCAGCGCCATGCAGCTGCAGGAACGCGACATCTTGCTGACGGTTTCGCGAGTCGAGGGTTCGGATTGGCTGCTGGCCATCGCCGCCGACCACGGGGAGGCCATGCAGGGCATCAATACGCTGCTGTAGATCCTGGTGATCACCAGCGTGCTTGGAATGCTTGTTGTGGTTGCCATGCTGGCCGCGTTGCTGGCCTGGCGCCTCAAGCGTTTGGCCCTGGTACGCGATGCCATGCATGAAATCGGCGAGGGCGACGGAGACCTCACGCAGCGCATCGACGCGCAGGGCGACGACGAGCTGGCGCAGATCGCGCGCAGTTTCAATAACTTCGCCACCAAACTGGCTGCAGTGCTGAGCCAAATTCGCGAAGCCAGCCACTCGGTGCATATGGCCGCTCAAGAGATCGCCACGGGCAATCACGACCTGTCGGCGCGCACCGAGCAAACTGCAGCGAACTTGCAGCAGACGGCGGCCAGCATGGAGGAGCTCACCGCCACCGTCACACACTCGTCGGACACAGCCCGTCAGGCCAATCAGCTGGTCGCCACTGCCGCTCAAACCGCCCAGCAAGGGGGCGAGATCATGCATCGCGTGGTCACCAGCATGGAGAGCATCACCACCTCAAGTCGCAAAATCAGCGACATCATCGGCGTCATCGACTCCATCGCGTTTCAGACAAACATCCTGGCGCTCAATGCGGCCGTGGAAGCGGCGCGCGCGGGCGAGCAAGGGCGCGGCTTTGCCGTGGTCGCCAGCGAGGTACGGCAGCTCGCTCAGCGTTCCGCTGCAGCCGCTAAGGAGATCAAGGGTCTCATCACCGAGAGCGTGCACGGGGTAGAGGTAGGCTCGCAACAGGTCAACCAGGCCGGCGCAAGCATGCAGGAGATCGTGCAAAGCGTGCGCCGCGTGAGCGACCTCATTGGCGAGATCACTGCGTCCAGCGCGGAGCAGCGTGACGGCATCTCGCAGGTCAACCAAGCTGTTGCGAACCTGGACCAAATGACCCAGCAGAACGCTGCGCTTGTGGAAGAGTCCAGCGCTGCATCAGCGGCCATGAGCGAGCAAGCTCAACGCCTGGCACAGGTGGTTTCCACCTTCAAGACCGATGCAAGAGGCACGGCGGGGGCAACCTCTATGCCCGAGCGCCCTGAGCCCGCAATGCAGCCTGCCAAGCGCTTCATTCCTGCACCTAGTCCAAGACCAAATCCGGCGCAGCGCGCCAGTGCGCATGTCACCCCGAAGAGTTCGGCACGCACACTGGCCGCAGCCAAGTCTGACGATGACTGGGAGTCGTTTTAAGCGTTGAGACGCGCGGCGCTAACACGCGCTTGCACAGCTTCGGAACAACCATGGCGGCACTGTATATAAAATCAGTGCATGTCCATCCCTCTGCCTCTGGCCACAGCTGCAGCAATCGCCTCAATCCCACCTGAGGCGGCAGTGTGGCTGCAGGCGCTAGAGGCGACAGTCCGCGGAGGGTTCCCTTCCCCCGCTGAAGATTGCGCGGTAAAGGCCATCGACCTCATCGGGAAAAGATTTTGAACAGGTTCTGAGAGCGCAATTGGCTCATCGTAAGTTCTTCAAACATATTCTCTGCCTCCCTTCACAGTATCTCGTAGCCGAACCTCAGTCGGCCTGCCGCCGAAGCCAACCCGGTATGTCGTCGGCCCCAGCACGCTTGGCCTTGTCGTCCGGCCTTGCATCGTCCGGGAGATCTCTCCAAACTGTCAGGAAATGGGCACCCGGCGATCCGTTTTGGACCAGGACGTAACCGGACCGCAGCTCCTTCCGCCCCCGGGTTGTCTGCCACCGTGCTGAGAACGACCACAATTCGCCACCATCAGCGTGACCCTTGAGGAACTCCTTCCACGCTGCGTTGAGGTGACCGAAAGGCAGTTCAGGCGCCGCCCTGAGAGGATCCGTGACGACCTCGCGCTTCTCAACTTCCTGCACCGTCAGTCGCTCCAGCAGGTGTTGCCGCTCGACGGCGAACTCCCGTTCCTCCTCAACCTCGGCATCATCCTTTTTCTTGAACATCTCCTTGGCCTTCATGTAAACCGCAACAGGCCATACTGCGACAACCAGAATGGCAGCCAGGATCGGCGCGACGACGTTGTTGAGGATTCGGTAGGAAAGCTTCTTGCGATCCGGGTTGACCGCCTCGAGCAGCTCCCGAAGGGACTCGGATTCCTTCTCCTTCGTCAGCCGATGGGCACCGTACACAACGGCGAGGACCGCGATGCCGACGCCCAGGTACCAATAGAGGTAGATCACGCCGCGCCCCCGTCGTCTTTGCTGGCTCGCGGGAAAACCGTCATGGCGCCAACTTCATAGCCCTCAGGGGCGCCATCAGACTCGGCGACCCCGTTGTGCTGCACGCGGGTGGCAACGACGACCCCTCGCTCGACCTCCAAGAACAGGTCGCGCTCGAAGGTGCTGCCGTAGCCCATGTGTACGTACTCGAGCTGCTTGCCCTGCGGAAGACGGATCGTGCCGGAGTACCAATGGGCGAACACCCTGTCCGGAAACCCGGGGAAAATGGTTGCCAGCGACGCATCGGTCCCGTCTTCGAGCGTTCCGTTCAGACCGATCAGGTACAGGCGGTCGTCAATGATCTCCCAACTGCCGACGTAGCCGCGCCATAGGGCCGTGCAGTTCGACTCGAAGCGCGGGTTGGTGCCCCCCATAGCGAAGTAGTCGCTCAGGGGGTTCGTGCACATGGCCACGTCCTCGCCCTGGTAGCGCAGCTTTTCAGCAATCTGTGCAGTCATGTTGCCTCTCTAGTATCTGATACTTTTCAAAATAAGGCCCGGGAGTAAGGAATATCGTTCTCACAAAGAGACTTCAAAATCCAACCAATCGCGGCCAGACCAATTAAACCCATCAGCTAAAGGCAAATTCGTCGCTCCCCTTGGACGCATTGCAAAGACTCTCTTGTCACTCAAGGTCTTGAGCGACCAAGTGGTCTCGCAGGTTCGGCATCGGCAATAAAACTCCCGGTGCGGGCTAGCACTGAATTGAGCATCATGACTGCAGAGACGCGACAGAGCAGTCAATTGATCTACAGCAGTCAACACCTGATTTTCGATTTGCTCGCTTGCAGACTCCTGAAGTTTTAATTTGATCTGGGACGCCTGCCTGGAGTCCAGGGGCGCGATAAGTCGAACGTGCGTCGAAGATATGCTCTCAAAATTATTGGGCCATTCGTCAGCCATCTGCTTTACAGGTGTTGGCAAGGGGCCGAGTTTTTTTCCGTAGCCTTCGATCAACCCTGAAATCATCCACTCATCAATTAATCTCCCCATCTTTTCGACAACGTAAAGATCTAAAGGAGATATAGCCAAGCGCTGCCGCGAAGAAATATTGTCTGAGCAGCCTGGCCAGCAAACGACATGACTTGAATTTAGGTTTTCACCTTCTTCGACATCTTTTCCAAACCAAGCGATAGGAATCAACCGAAGAGTCTCAGCGTGCGAGTTGAGAATTAGCCAATCTTGACCATCCTGTCTCACTGAAAACGTAATTCCAGCCCAACCGAACTCTAAGCGATCACCCTTTCCAACTTGCAGTCCATATCTTTCCAAGGCTCGTCGAAGAACCAGGCCAACGTAGTCTCTGTAGGCAAGGTGCAACTGCTGATGCTTCGCCAGTCGCTCTTCTGGCCTCATTTGCCGCTCCTCTCGTTCGTCTTTCAAACTTTCCCAAAGAGGAGGCAAATGCCTGTAGTGAGGATCATGATTCAGAATGTTGGTGCGATGAACCTGGGCGGGTACTACAGACGCTGCGGGGACGTGTGGATAAAGACCATGTTGCTTCAATCCTCTAATTGCACGCAACTGAGCCTCAATCTCCGATAGAGCACGCTTTCCGGCCTCCAATTGCATCCCGGTCTTGTCATCAAGATATGACTCCCCCCAAAGACGGCAAATATCTTGGCGAAGTCGAAAGTGCGTCTGCTCAGAGTCTTGAAACTCCAAAGCTCGCGCTAGACGTGCATTAACACCACGGATGCGAGCTAGTCTCTTGGCAAGATGTCGATCCAGCCGATCCAGCAATCGCTTGTAGAGTCTGTTCTCATAGATGGCGTAGTCATCCTCGCTGAAACGCGCCAGAACCTTGCGAGGTTGCACACCGCTAAGCGTGCGCAGCTGCCAGCAATCCGAGTGCGATGCCAGATGACTTAGCGCCGAGGTTGCCAGACGTCGAGCTCGCGCTACGGGTGCAACCAGATCGTCGTACCGAAGGTCTCTGCGCGGCCGATCAGATATCGAGTGCAAATGACCATCTCTGAGTACTGTGGCCAAATTCCGTTCGAGTTCCTCAAGGGCACACTGCGCGGCCATCTCAGCGGGCAGCATCGGGGACACACTCAAACCATTTGCGTGGGAAAGCTTTCCTGCGATTGAATTAATCGCCTCTGCAGAAAGATCGGAGTCCGCTTGATCGTCGCCAGTTTGATCGATGGAGAGCACTTGTGATTCAGTGTCTTGAATCCGGATGAAACCCGACCCATCATCCGTGATTAGATCGCCGGCCTCTAAATGGCTGTGTCCATTGACAACAAGTGGCTCAAGCAAACAATACCGACCCGGCAGAAACGCATCGGGTAGGTGACTGAGTTTTTCACCCGTAAGGCGATCAAGAAATCTCATGCCCCGCGTTCCTTGCGGCGGCGATCTTCAGCCAACAGGGCCATGGAACGGCGAGGCTCCGATTTCCACCCCTTCCAAACTGTGGTCAGGGCTTGTTCGATGGCGTTTAGATCATCGATGGTCGCATCGTATCTGCCAGTAACCTTGCCACGTCGAAATACTCTGCTGGCAAGCAAATGGTCCAGAGCATCTTCTTTGCGACCGCCTGCAGCCATGTAAACGGGGACAAATCGCATGGCCTGACGTTCGAGTCGATTACCCCAACCCAAGTCAAAGCGATCCTGCAAGATGCTCGTGAGCGGGCCTGTCGTCAACTCCGCCAACAACTCTGAAACCTCAACAGCGTTTTGTGTCACAGCGGCATCGAAACGCTCGATCAATGATCCATAGCTAAAGCTGGCCTTTGGCTTTGGCTCTACCTTGAATCCCGCTTCGTGGCGGGGAAGCGTCATGACATGAGCACGGTCGTAGGTTTTGTCGGCGAACTCGTTCGTTGTTTCATCGTGGTTAGCAGTGCCTACAAACCAGACGTTGTGGGGAACCCGAATCCTTCGCCCCTCCACCAGTAGCGCAGGGGCGTTCGGCAACTGGCTTTCCGACAAACTTATGAGTCGATCTCTTGGGTCATTCTTTTCGAGCGCCGAGAGGAATTCAGCAAAATACTGCTCCGGGCGAGACAGGTTCATCTCGTCCAGCAAGATGATGTTGCACCGGTCCTTGTAAGCGGCAGTTTGCGCACGGTAGAGACCTTGCAGGCAGTCGCGCTCATAGAAGCGCTTTTCGAAAGCGTTGTAGTGTCCCAGTAGATCATCACGGTCTCGCCAGCCAGCCTGGACGGCGATGTCGGTGCAATGCCCCCCGACAGCCTTTGCAAATGCCTTCGCCAAGCTTGTTTTGCCTGTGCCGCTGATTCCCTGAAAGATGTGAAGCTGGCTCATGGCCAACCCAGCAATAAGCAACTGAATATCTTCGAGGCGGAAATGCAGTGTTGCACCTTCTTCCGCTTGAGCGATCCGGTGCTGCAATTCAACAGAGAATTTTTTCAGATCAGGAACGTCTTGCTCCGGCAGGCTCAACTCCTTGGCCTTGCGATCCTTGATCCAATCGGCAGTGGACGCCGAGTCCATCCATGCCATTTGAGGGAACGGCTTCTCAGATTGCTGTGACTGGGTTAGGTCATCTACCGTTTTGCCCAAGTCATTGAGCCTTGCACTCAAGATCTGATTGTTCTTTTCCAGGGCGCGCTTTTCTCTTTCCAGGTTCTCTTTGTCACTCACGCCGAGGCGGAGGCGATGAAGCTGAGCTTTTGCATCAGCCAAATCTAAATGTACCTCGTCGAGTTGAGCCTTTTGCTCATCACGGAGTTTTCGCAGCGCCTCATTCTCTGCTCGCAACTGATCATCTTCACTGCTTGCGAGTTGGTTCTCTAGTTGAGTCACTCGACGCTTGTGGGCAGCCAACTCGTCAAGGATCTCGCGTGCAGACCGCCCTGCCAATACTTCGGATAACTCGCGGAATTGTTCAATTTCCTGCCTGGTTGACTCTAGCTCGTCATAAACCTTTTGACGGCTATCCCTGGCTCTTTGATGAGCGGTCTTCCAACCAGCAATTTCCTGCTCCGCTTCCCGTAGCGCATCTTCTCGGATCTGTGCTCGTTCGCGTTCTAGCTCTTTCCACTCCGCATCTAGTCGCCGTTGTTGCTGCTGTAGACCTCTCTCCTTGTTTGCAATCTCCGCTTCACGCTCCATCAGCGCTAATGCGCGCGCGGACTCGTCGTCAAGCGCCTTCTGCTCCGCTTGGAGGATGCCAAGTTGAATCTCAGTCTTCTTAGACTCAAGTTCCACGATTTCTTTCTTGAGTTCACTGAGTGCGGCCACGTTTTGGGCGGCAAAACCGGAACGCGCATCCAGTTCTCGCTTCTCAAGTTCACGCTCCTTATCAGCCAAACTTGATTCGGACTTTTTTATCTCAACTTGTCTTTGCTTCAACTCTTCGTCGAGTTTGTGGATCTCTTCGGTTCGCTTCTTGTTCTCATCACTTCGGCGGGAGAATGCCTCCTCCTTGCGAGCCAGGTCCTCTGTGCGCTTCTGCGCGTCTTCATGTAGATCACGAACTCTCTTTGCGACATCAGAGATATCCGCAAGCAACCTCTCGAGCTCAAGTTTTTTCTCGGGCTCTACCTTATCCAACTCGCTGACCTGATCTTTCTCCAAGTCAGGGAGTGCCACAGCGGAAGCATCGCCTTGCACCAACGATGCAAGGGAGCCAATTCCAGCAGTTGCTTTCTGCCATGCCGATGCGACCGCACTTTGTGCAGTATTTGCGTTTTGCGCGACTGGGGCTTTGTTCCCCTTATTGTGTTTTGCCATTTCAATACCAGCCCTTAAAAATTTGAACCCATTCGATGACAAAGTCAGCGTGTTCCATGGCTTCTTCTCTATCGATTCTTTCGCTACCTGAATGCCCAGCTTTTTTGTTGCGAGCATCGGCCATATCAAGCAGACGAGTCAGTTGAAGCTCATCGGCGGATAATTTGAGGAAGGGGTGTGATGTTTGATCCACTGTCCCTAACAGCGCCGCAAACAACAACGCCTTGAGCGAACTGCTACCGCGCTTCACCGCTGTGCGCACCTGATCCAAGCGCTGCTCAGACAAGCGCTTAATTACGTCATCGGTGAGGCAAGGAAGGTTGAAGAACTGGAGGTAATATTGCGCTTCCCCATCTTTCCAATCTCTCTGGTCTTTCCAGTGCGGCAATCTACGAATGTCCGATGGGAATGCTTTCAACAGCCACTGCAGCACGCTTTCTGCCAAGTTGTGAGTCTCAATGAGAAAGCTCGTCACATCCTCCTGCCAAGACCGCTCCTGACTGGCCAGCACGGATCTTCGTCTCAGAACGCTGGCGAGGTATCCCTCAACAATCGGTACCTTCCGCGACCAGTTGTAATCTGCAAGCAGCGTCAAGTCGATCTGGTTCTCTAGGGATCGGAGCCATTCCTCTGCCGACAAATCGTTAGATCTTGTCTCGCCTACCGCGTCAGCGATGTATCTTGCGAGTCGATCGTTTCGCGGCAAGACTTCCTGCAGGGGTTTGCGCAACCAAGACGCAGCCTGCTGCAACCCGAATGGGTCGGCAACCAACCAAGGTTGTGGCCCAGCCTCGTCGGGAAAAATCCATGTCCACAACCACATCGACTGCGCCGAATCTTCGACGAAGCTCAAACTCTCAATACGGACACGTGCCGAAAGCTCGTCATCACGCTGTTTGGCGTGGTCGTGATCCGTCCGATAGCGCTGAAACGCATCAAAGAGGGCTGCTGTGTCCAGTGTGCCCTCTCGGAAGTGATTGAGGCGGAAGGGGCGATCTTCCTTTCCGGAATCGAGGTCTCGCAGGAACACTGGGTAACCACGTTCATCGACTCGCTTCGCTTCGATCTCTGGAAGTTCTTCAGTGAATCGCGGCAGCCAGTTCCCCGAGATCGCGTCCTGATATGCGTACCCCATGCGGACTTCTTCGCTGGCATCCTGAGCCTCTTCGAGGACACGTTCACCTTGAGAGGTGACTGATCCCAAGGTGGTCATCCAGCCGTTCGGGATCAGTTGGGTTGCAATGATGAACGCCACCAGTTCTCGATCCAGCCCCAACAACTCAGCCATTTCCGAACTGTCCTGGCATCTGGCCCTTGCAAGTCCAAGGATCGCCTGCTGGAACAGGTTTAACTTGAGGACACGATTTGTTGGATAAAGGACCTTCCAAACGCGGACAGGCCACAAAAGCGGACGCCCACCCGGGGGGCGACGGACATCGAAGCGAAGATAGCGGTCAGCGGCCATGCGCCATCTCCTCTCTACAAAGCTTGAGGAATGCAGCTAGAGCCGGGACCCCTTCCTCAGCCTCGGGCCCTTCGGCCATATGTTTGGCACCGACGGCGACTAAGAGCTTCCTCTGGCGACTCATTGCAACGTTCATGCGATTTGCCAACCGCAAGTGCCCATACTTGCCGTTGAGCAATCGTTCGCGCTCTTCCCCCTCCTTCTGATCGGGAACCACCACGTCGTTAGCTCGCACTACGGACAGGAAGACGACGTCAAACTCTTTGCCTTGAAACGCGTCAACCGTGCCGACGCGCAGTCGCTCATCACCTGATTCAGTCTGCCGGTAGGAGCGCGCGATCCGGACTTCCCCATCCTCTTCCTCGGCCAAGCCCTCGTCAGCCAGTGCATCAAGTATCAGGTCACACTGGGCGCGGTAGAAACTGATGACCCCAATGCTCAGCGACGGCCCACAAGAATCTGCAATCCGCTTAACCTCTTTTGCAATAGAAATTGCCTCCGCCCGTCTTTCATAACCGGGTTTTAGGAATTTTTCTTTCCCGTCCTGCAGAGGCACATCCAACCAAGCTGCACACTTGCCTTGGTAGCCAGGAATCGTGTGAACGAAATCCTGCGCAGGCCGACCTGAGTGCAAGACGTCCAATCCCTCAGATTCATAAAACTGCTTGCTGATGAAGTCACCCAGTCTCGGATGCATTCTGTACTGCGTATCGAGCATCACGACGCGCTTGATGTTGTCGACTTTCTCTTGCTCCCTAAGCTGCTTCACCAGCCGCTCAAAAAGACTCTGCTCATACGCCTTCGCTTGAGCCTCAGTCAGGCTTTGCCTGGAAATGAGTTCATCTTCCAACTCTCGCTGAACAAGGTGAGGTAGTTGCCGATGATCGCCAACCAGGATGATGCAACGCCGCGCCATCGCCATTGGAACGAAAAGATCGAGAGGATTTGCTCTTGCGGCTTCGTCAATGACAACCGTGTCGAATTCAATTCCTTCTGATGCATCCAGGTCGCTCAACTCCTTCAAGCTGCTCATCGCCTTACCAGCTGACTGCTGGCATGTCGCACCGACAATGCTGGCGTACTCGCGGACCGCTCTAGCTGCCTCATTGGGGGCTTGGGAAAGTGCCGCCTGGTAGGAGGCCACTACCGCAGAGATGCCACGGCGAGATTGGCGTAAAGGCGCATCTATTGCGTGCTCGATCTCGGCCAAGAGCCCGAGCACTTCTCCGCTCAACGCCTGCTTAAGCTGCGGGGGCCTGTAATCGGGGATCAGCCGATCCAGCATGGACCGTTTAAACGCAGCCAATTCAGCAAGGTCTGCTTCTGTTGCATCGGCAACCGTTGAAAGACGCTGGAGCAAGCTCCATTCCGAATCTTGAAGGTTGACCTTGTTACGTCGCAGCGTACGCTCAAGCTGGTGAACTCTGTCCGGACCGTCGTCGGCGAACCCGATAGAACTGGTGCGCAGGGCCCTCACCAAGCGCACAAGCCCAGCAGGCTCATTGGCCTGACGCTGGGTTTCGACTCTTTTCTGCTGAGCAAGAAACTCATCCCATCGGTCTTTAATATGGGCCGGAAGACGAACATCTAGATCGAACAGCTGACGCAAAAGGACATCAATTTGCTCGAACTGTGTTTGGCGTTCCTGTGCCGACATGCTCGCGAGTCTCAATGCTGTGATACGTCGATCTAGCTCTTCCAATGGTTGAGTCAGCGGCTCATTCAGCCGAATCGCGTCGAGTCGAACAGAGATTTCTTTCCGTTTGCGTCCACACCAAACACCAACGGGGTCGACACCGCCTTCGTCACGGCGCCCTCGGCCGCCAATTCGAACGGCAGGCAAGCCAAAGACTTCGGCACGATTCAGGGCGTTATCGACTGCATCGTGCTGGTAACTGCTGATCAGCACCTGATGCTGCAATGAATTTTCGCCCAGAGTTTCTGCTAGGCGACGCTGTAGCGCAGCTATGACTTGGGTTTTACCAGTACCTGGAGGGCCGACGATCAGTGCAATGTCCGGGGTATTGATGGCCACATCCAGGGCTAGTTTCTGGCGCTCGGTTGGAAGCCCCTTGAAACAAGCTTTGGCATAGCTAGATAGGCCAACGAGTTGACGTCGCCGGGCGCTTGGTGGAGCCACCCCTTCCAGCAAGTAGCTCAGCTGCGGCAGTCGCCGCCCTTCATTAATAGATTGCCTTGCGCGCGCACGACGGGTCTGTACGGCTTCATCACCTGACAGTGAGTAGTAGATGAACCCCTTGGTTGGGGGGCGTTCTGAGCGCCGGTCCTGGCTGGGAACCAAGACCACGCCCTCTCGCTCGAATCGCAATACACCACGAACGGGGCGACGGCGTGCTCGGTCAGCTCTGCTCGGCGCGTCTTCAACCTCGGAATCAAGATCAAGCTCCCGATCCCCAAGCTCGACTTGCGTCGTATTCGCCAGCCCCAAAGTTTTCCATCGCTTCCGGAAATCCTTCAGGTGATCCGCATCAACTTTTAGAAACCAGGCCCACAGTTCACCTTCGACGAGTTCCGCACTCTTGAAACGAAGAGAACCCAGTTCCCTCGCGCAATCTCGAGCCTGCTCCCATTCGAGCGCACCATACTCTTGCCATAAACGTAGGTAGCTGCCGTTGTCGCGCAGCGCGGCATCCAGAAGTGCGCGTTGTTCTGTACTCTGGAGACGCACGGCGACACTGGCATCTTGGAAAGAGATCGTGCCAACGGCCATGGCTACACGTGCTGTAGCCCCCTTGAGACGAGTGACGCTCATCAGTTTGAGCACGCCAGCATCTCGTTTGACGTTGCCGCGCCAGCCTGCACCAAACAGAACGAAACTCTCATCGGAAGGGTTGTCGAAGCGGCCAAGAAAAACACGATCCATTTCTGAATTCGGTGCTTTTTCGGCTGAGATGAATTGCTCATTCAACCAACCAACTGCAGTGGGTACGTCGGGAGCAGAAATCTCACCCCTGCTGGCCAATTGCTCCGCAATGGCCTCATCAACAGAAATCGCCATATCCAACTGGATCTGCTCGACCAAATCCAAGGATTGAAGGTGGAGAACCTCCCCATGCCGATGCCTTAACACCCACAACGTCAGACCTCGTTGGACCTGAAGCGCAGTTCGATCTTGGCGTCCTTCTACTTTGCCGACGCAAACGGCGTCGCCCTGTCGGAGAAGATAGTCATTACCGTGTGCCTGTACTGACACGGCCTCACCGATCTGCCAATCGGCTCCCAGGTCGTCACATGTGAACTGGCCAAGTTCACCCGACAGAAGAGGAAAGTCGCAGAGTTTCATCGTTGCCTCACCAGTTGAAACGCCAAACGACGTGCTCTTCTTCTACTGCACCTAGGTGGAGCCAAAAAGACACTCCTGAACGGCTGTCTGACTTGAGCCGCTGCCGACGCACAACCGGGACGACTTTGTCGTCAGATGCTCTTTGCAAGGAAACTTGCGTACCGGCTGATGGCTCTATCCACAAGCCATCCTTTGCAAGCTCGACAGTGCATAGCGGACGTGCGTCCGCGTACAGAGACGTTCCTAAAGGCAAAGTTTTTAACTCGGCAGGGCTCATAGTCAAAACCATCGCCTTGCCTGTGCGAGTCCAGCACTCTTTTCGAATCAACGACTCTGGAACGTCTTCCGGTAAGCCCTCCCGGAGCAGGTCCGGTGGCATATAGCGATACTCCTGCAAGAGGATCGTGCGATTCGTGCCCTGGGTGTGATCGCAAAATGGACAGATGTGCTTAGATGTGTAAAAAAAAGTGCTGCCACAAGACTCGCATTGATCGCAATGGCCTGTGGCAGCCTCGAAGGCATCTGCCCACTCATTGAGACTTGGTCGCTCACCCGGATTGTTCAGCCCGGCATTGAAGCATCGTTCAAACAGCGCACGCAGTGGCGCATTGAGCGTGATTTCGCGAGGCAGACCTATCGACAAGACATTGCTGCGATCAACCGGGTGATCTACCCAAGGGAGTTCGCCGCGGAGGGCTGCCTCTTCACGCTCGGGTTCACCCTCAAGCACAACGTCCCCCTTGAGGGGGTGAACCAGCGTGAGGATGCGATACGCCATGACCGCAAAACTCCAGCTGTCGGTCAGTGTATTGATGCCGGACTCTCCCCTCAGAATCTCTGGAGCCCCGTAATCGGGGGTGAATACACCTTGCTGACCGTCATGCGACTGACTCGCAACGTTGTCGGCGTCGATTAACCAGACTTCGGCGTACTCTAGTGACTGCGATACGAAGACATTTGCAGGAGAAAGATCGCCATAAGCGAGTCCTCGGCCATGCAAGTCAGCCAGGACCCGAGCCAGTCGCGCGAGCATCTTCAACCGGCGCAACAGACCGCCTGTTTTCACATAGCCCGAGAGGCCTTCATCTGACATCAAGGCGTCCGTCGCGACCTGCATCAGTTCAGTCATTGGGACCAGACCATCCATCAGTTCCATGACGTAACCGGGCTGCGGCTGCGTGATGAGGGCTTGCGGATGTGCGATGGGAAGGCCCTCAAGTGGCTGACGCATAAGTGCGCGAATCTTGCTCGTCCAACTGTTTCGCTTTTCTTCTGTTGTTGCGCGAGAGACTTTGACGAGTACATTGGGGTAGTTGGTCGTGCAAACGATCCCCTGACCGCCTTCGCCGATACGCCCTGTCAGTTCATAGGACTGACCGTGTTGGTCTAGCACCGTCCTGTTTTTCTTTGGTGCCTCTGGTGTTGCTGCGCTCATTCAGAAGTCCTAAAAATGGCCACGAGTGTTTTGTCGTCGCTGTGTAAGGGTGTCGCCCAGTCATTCAGTTCAGACTGCAACCAGCGTCTGCCTCTGCGCCGATTTCGAACGCTTAAGTCTTGGTAAAGCGCATCAAAGAAGTCGGCAAGATGTGCAGGTTCGAGGTCATCGGCCACGCCATCTGTCATCAAGACAACACCATCACCAGGCTCGGTGAATCGGCCTTTCGTACAGCTCCATTTGTCCTGCAGGTGCGTGGACTCAAGTGCCCAGGTCTGATTGCCATAAGCTGTGCGCTCTGGCGTGACGCGACGGAACTCGCCAGCGCATTTCACCAGCAGAAGACCATCACCCAATTGGGCTGCATGGACCTCGCCTTGATCTGTCACGCGGCCGAACAGCAGCGTGGTCGCGGCGTCTCGAGGAGTTGTCGGATCGATCGCTCCAAGCCATTGCTGGTGAATCAAGGGCAGCGTTGCCGGTAGATCGAAACTGCTCGATGTGGCACGCAAAATCTGCCGGGTAACTTGGCAGGCACTACGTGCCCCCAGATCACTACGTGCTCTCGATCCCAATCCGTCTGCCACAGCCGCAATCCAGCCACCTCGGCAACCCGCCAGAACCATCGCGTCCTGATTAGGCTCGCCCAGATCCCGGTGTCGGGGGCCAATGACGCTCGCGCCGCAGGCAATAAACCTCATTGGAAGTCGAGGTCCAGTGCGTCGTCATCCGGCGGCGGGACAACGAATGCGGTTGAGATGTCTGGATTTTGGCTTGCCGTGCGAGTGGTCACACTCATGGTCACTGCACGGAAGAAGCGGTGGATGTCCCGGGCGTTGTGGGCTTTAAAAATGGGAGCCTCTGCGTCGTTTGCAAAATCCTTCAGCATTGCTTCATCGGCATCCGGCCCAATCGCCATAGCTAGCCGGGTCGCCTTCTGTGCCCGCTCGGAGTCGCAAAGAGCCTTGAAAGGAGCCTCCCAGTCGTCGGTCGGTTGTCCATCAGACAACAGAATCAAGACGGGGCGATAGGCTCTGGAGGGGATGCGATCCTTGTCCTCCAGCAACTGACGCGCGAGATCAAATGCCGCACCCATCGGCGTGACACCGTCAGCCTTAAATTCCGAGAACCCTGCGACGCCATGTGCCGCAACCAATGGCAAGTGCATCTGCGCCTTGCCACCAAAGGTGATCAGGCCCACCTGGATCTCGGCGCGCAAACGACTTTCCTTGGCGAAAGTCGAGACCATGTCCTTCATCGCAGCATTTAGCGCTTCGATCTTGCCGTTCTCCCCCATGCTGCCACTTGTGTCTGCCAAGACGATCACGGGGAGAGGCCGGGGCGTGGCGACAGCGAATTTTTTGAGACTGCTCATCTTCTTTGTCCTTTGATCAGGTTGATTTTTGGCATTCGAGCTTGGGGGCTTGGGTGGTGGAACCGGCACCTTGGTGGAACGCATCGCGAGATCGCCGACGTATCGACTCACGATGTCTTCTTGGTATTTGGCAAACCCCATGACCCAGCCTCCAATTCATAAAAGTTCTTATGCTTATGCACCATCCGTGCCAGCTTTTGTGGACTGGTACTTGAGCAACCAATTCGTCAAAGTTTGGTAACTGCCAAGACCCAACAGCTTCGCTGCCTCAGTCTTGTTGCCACGACTCTGCTCCATGGCCCTATCCAGGTAGTGCCGGGCCACATCTGCCATCAGATCAGGTAGCGAAAACCCATCGCCAAGTGCGGCCCCAAGAATGGCGTCGTCTGTGCCGGTGGTTGTGAGCGAGAGAACCTCATCGATATCCTCGGCGGCTATCTCCTCTCCTGGCGCCCAGATGGACGCCCTCAAAAGCGCGTTGTGCAGCTCCCTCACATTGCCCGGCCAGGTGTGGCGAAGAAGAAGATTTCTTGCGCCAACAGATAATTTCTTATTTTTAAAGCCCGGCTGGGAAGTTGCTTCGCGATTGATCTGCGCCAGCAAAGCGTCGATCAATAGATTGAGGTCCCCTTCGCGAGCGCGCAGGGGAGGCAACGCCAAGATGCCAACCGCGATTCGATGAAACACATCCTCTCTGAATCGCCCCGCCCGAACTTCTTCCGGCAGAACCCGGTTGGTAGCGGCGACGATGCGCACATCGATTTTTCGGGACTTACTGGCCCCCAGGCGGGTCACTTCATGCTCCTGGAGTACGCGCAGCAGTCGAACCTGTGACTGCAGCGGCAGTTCACCGATTTCGTCCAAAAAAAGCGTCCCGCCATCAGCTGCCTCAAAGTAGCCAGCACGGGTTGCATGGGCACCGGTAAACGCACCCTTTTCATGACCGAAAAGCTCGGAGTCGATCAGTTCGAGCGGGATGGCCCCACAGTTGACTGCAACAAAGGGAGCGCCTTTTCGCTTGCTGGAAGCGTGGATCGCACGTGCAAAGAGTTCCTTGCCGGTCCCGGACTCCCCTTGGATCAATACGGGCAGATCCCGTTGCGCCAAACGCTGCGCCATCGCGACTACACGCTTCATCGCATTGCAGCGGTGAATGATGCTGGCGAACTCCGGCGCTGCCGGGGGCAATCCTTGGACCAGGTGTGCGAGAGCTTCGTCAGCTTGCTTGCTCGCAACTGGAAGGAACTCAGCGGCCAGGTCGAATGGAACAACGACAGGACGCACGCCGTGTTCACGAGAGGATTCGATGAGGTTAGCCCCGTACTTGGCTTTCGCCAACAGCACCCAGACAGCAGCCATGGCAGGGGTGCCAGGGCTCACGTGAAAAGTGACCGGCAGCTCAGGAGAAGAAGAGAGCGTCGCGGACACCGCTCCGTTGGCTGCGACGTAAATGTCTTCGAAATCGGTGGGGCTACGCAGTTTTGCGTACCGCACCTCTGTAGCTCCCGTGAATTTGCCGCTCAGCCACGCCACGAAGTTCTGCGTTTTCTGCTGACCGTGATCTGATAGGAGTACTAGACGGTCATACACCCCGGTCTCCAGCGCCATCAAGATGGGGCCGAAGTCTGTGCCCGACGCATCTTCCGAGGCGCGAAGGTCTGAGTTACCAAGCCAGGTAAAAAGTGTGGGCATCAGGCATAAGAAATTATGTGACTACATAAATTTCATTCTATCGTGGGTCATATGCATATGAAAAGCGTCGTAGGCGCTGGCTGATGACAAGCGAAATTCTGGACGGCGAGGAGCGCAAACCGATCAAGTTCACACTCCCCGGCATTCACTCGCCATACCTCATTGCCCCAGCTTCCGTCGCAGAGTATTATGTCATCAATTTGATGATGTAAACTGCCTAGAAATGAGCAATCGAACGACCAATTTCGGTCTAACCGTCATCTTCCGTGGGTGAGGATCACCTGACCATGCACCCCCAACGTTTCGAGAGTCTGAGCCATGCCCAGCGCGAGCGCTTGGCGTACATCGACTTTCGCCTGTACTTCATGGGTGAAATCGGCCGCCCAGACTTGGCGAGCCGCTTTGGGGTGGCTCCAGCCGGGGCAACGCGCGACTTGGCGCTGTACCGGGAAATCGCGCCGCAGAACATCACCTTCGACGGCAGCAACAAGATCTACCGTATCGGCAAGACGTTCTCCCCGATCTTCGAGCACGCGACGCAGCGTGTCTTGTCGGCGCTTGCTCTTGGGTTTGGCGATGGAGTGAACGTCGAGTCGCAACCGCTGCTGCCCTGCGAATCCCCCGCAGCTTTGAGTAGCCCCCGGATGGATGTGCTGGCACCGATTTGCCGAGCCATCCACGCCAAGCGACCCATCGCCATCCGTTACCACTCGATGAGCAGCGGAGAGTCCGAGCGGATCATCGTTCCCTTTGCGCTGGTTGACACCGGCCTGCGCTGGCACGTTCGGGCGTTTGACCGCAAGTCCGGCGAGTTCCGCGACTTCGTCGTCACGCGCATCGAAGCGCCGACTTTGGTCGATGAGGAACCCAAGGCCAACGAGCGCCCGGATAACGACATCCAGTGGACTCGGATCGTGGAGTTGGACTTGGTACCGCATCCGCGTCTCGCCCGCCCCGAGATCATCAAGATGGACTACGGGATGACCGATGGCTCGATCCGGATGCGCGTTCGCGCGGCGGTGGCGGGCTACATGCTGCTGCGCTGGAGCGTGGATGCTTCACCAAATCACAGCCTCACAGAAGAACAGTACCGCCTTTGGCTCAGCGATCCGCTGGCCTTGTATGGCGTCGAAAACGCGAAGCTCGCGCCCGGCTACCGCGCCCCGGCGACAAGCACAACACGGAAATAGGATCACAAATGGCAATCAAGAAATCAGACCTCTACTCATCGCTCTGGGCATCTTGCGATGAACTGCGCGGCGGCATGGATGCCAGCCAATACAAGGACTACGTCCTGTTCATGCTGTTCATCAAGTACGTCTCGGACAAGTACGGGGACTCTGATGACTTTGCCCCGCCTGTCACCATTCCGCCCGGAGCCAGCTTCAAGGACATGGTTGCCCTCAAGGGCAAAAGCGATATTGGCGACAAGATCAACACACAGGTCATTCAGCCCCTGATCGACGCCAACACCCGTCTTGCACGCAGCGACTTCCCTGACTTCAATGACCCGAACAAGCTCGGTGAAGGTCAGGCGATGGTGGATCGCCTCAGCAACCTGATCGGCATCTTCCAAAAGCCCGAGTTGGATTTCTCGAAGAACCGAGCCGAGAACGACGACATTCTGGGCGATGCCTACGAATACCTGATGCGGCACTTTGCCTCGCAGAGCGGCAAGAGCAAAGGCCAGTTCTATACGCCATCCGAGGTCAGTCGCATCATGGCCAAGGTCGTGGGCATCTCCCCTGCCAATGCAGTGGCCTCGACCACCGCGTATGACCCCACCTGCGGCTCTGGCTCCTTGCTGCTCAAGGTGGCCGCCGAGGCTGGCAAGCACATCACGTTGGAAGGGCAGGAAATGGACGTGACCACTGCTGGTCTTGCCCGTATGAACATGATCCTGCACGACTTTCCAACCGCCAACATCCTGCAGGGCAACACGCTGGCCTCGCCGAAGTTCAAGGATGGCGAGGCGCTGCGTACCTATGACTACGTCGTCGCCAATCCGCCGTTTTCAGACAAGACCTGGAGCACCGGCCTGACCCCTGCCAGCGATGCGCACCAGCGTTTTGCTTGGGGCGAACCGCCGAAAAAGCAAGGTGACTACGCTTACCTGCTGCACATCATTCGCTCAATGAAGAGCACCGGCAAAGGCGCCTGCATTCTCCCTCACGGTGTTCTTTTCCGGGGCAATGCCGAGGCTGTCATCCGCGAGAAGCTGGTGCGGTCGGGCATCCTCAAAGGGATCATTGGCCTGCCGGGCAACCTGTTCTACGGCACGGGCATCCCCGCCTGCATCCTGGTGCTGGACAAGGAAAACGCTTCTGCACGCAAAGGCATCTTCATGATCGACGCCTCCAAGGGCTTCATCAAGGACGGCGCCAAGAACCGCCTGCGTGAGCAGGACATTCACAAGATCGTCGATGCCTTCACCAAGTTCGCAGAGTTGCCACGCTACTCGCGCATGGTGCCCCTGACCGAGATCGCAGATCCCAAGAACGACTACAACCTCAACCTGCCACGCTACATCGACAGCACCGAACCTGAAGACATCCAGGACATCGATGGCCACTTGCGTGGCGGGATTCCAGAGCGTGACCTGGATGCGTTGAGCGACTATTGGAAGGTGATCCCCGGTGTGCGCAATACCCTGTTCGAGTCAGCCGGGCGCGCAGGTTATGCACAGTTGAAACTGCCCATCGCCGAGGTGAAGACCACCATCTTTGCGCATCCTGAGTTCACTGCATTCAATCAGGCGGCCACCAAGGTCTTTGTTGATTGGAAGCACGCCCGCACCCCGCTACTGAAGGGCTTTGCGAAAAACGGCCACCCAAAGCAACTGATCGAGGCACTGTCCGAGGATTTGCTTGCCCGATTCAAGCCAACGCCGCTCGTCAATGCCTATGACGTGTACCAACACCTCATGGATTACTGGGCCGAGACGATGCAAGACGACTGCTACCTGATATCAGACGCAGGCTGGCAGGCTGGGGCACAGCCGCGTGAAATTCTTCAAGTCAAGAACAAGGACGGCAAGCTGGCGTGGCCCGAAGCGCATGACTACAAGAAAGGCAAGCGCCGCTTCAAATCCGACCTGATTCCCGCGCCAATTCTGATCGCCCGTTACTTCACCGTTGAGCGCGACGCCATTGAAGCGCTGGAGGCCAAGCTGGCAGATGTCGAGCAACAACTTCAGGAGATGATGGAAGAGAACAGCGGCGGAGAAGGGCTGCTAGCCGAGGTCATTGAAGGCGAAGGCGACAAGCAGAAGATCACGGCTAAGGCTGTCAAAGTCCGCCTGAAGGAGATCGGCAAAGATCCTGACTACGCCGACGAGCGCAAGGCGCTGCAGGACTACGCTGCCTTGCTTGACAAGCAGACTGATATCAAAGGCAAGCTGAAAGCGGCGCAGGACGACCTTGAGGCCAAGCTGGATGCCAAGTACCCCAAGCTGACCGAGGACGAGATCAAGCAGCTTGTAGTGGACGACAAATGGCTGGCGACCTTGGCCGATGCCGTGCAAGGTGAGCTGGATCGGGTTTCTCAAACCCTCACAGGCCGCATCCGTCAGCTTGCGGAACGCTATGCCACGCCGCTGCCGACGCTGACCAAAGAGCTCGCCACACTCTCAGCGCGGGTGGATGAGCACCTGAAAAAAATGGGGGCGGTATGGAACTGATGCCTGGCTACAAGCGCAGCGATGTCGGCGTCATTCCTGATGATTGGGATTGCCTGCGCGCGTGTGAATTTGGTTTTTTCAAGGGCGGCAGCGGTTTCCCTCTTTGGGCTCAGGGACAACGTACTGGTGAATACCCATTCTTCAAAGTATCGGACATGAACAATGAAGGCAACGAGACCTTCATGACAGCAGCCAACCACTACGTCTCAGAGCAAACGCGTAAACATCTAGGCGCCCAAGTATTCCCAGCTGACAGTATCGTCTTCGCGAAAGTTGGGGCTGCGGTCTTCCTAGAGCGAAAGAAGATCCTTGGCCAGCCGAGCTGCATCGACAACAACATGGCGGCGTATGTACTCGATGCGAGTCGCGCCGATGTCCGCTTTGTCCACTCGATGTTGTTGATGAAGAAGCTGGGCGCGTTGGTTGCCACGACGGCCCTTCCCGCACTGAACGGAAAACAGCTCGGTGAGATGGTGCTAGCCCTTCCCCCTCTCCCCGAACAACGTGTAATCGCCGCAGCTCTGAGCGATGTCGATGCGTTGCTCGCTACCCTTGACCAAATGATCGCCAAGAAGCGCGATCTGAAGCAGGCGACCATGCAGCAACTGCTCACTGGTGAAACTCGTCTGCCGGGGTTCAGTGGAAATTGGGAGGTGAAGCAACTGGGGGATATTGGCCAGTTCTTGAAGGGGCGCGGTGTTAAGAAAGACGAAGCGCAGAGCGGGACGCTCCCCTGCATCCGTTATGGCGAGATTTATACGCATCACAACGACTACATCAAGTCTTTTAACTCCTGGATTTCCCCGCAGGTGGCGGCAACGGCGACGAAATTGAAGCAAGGCGATTTGCTGTTTGCTGGTTCAGGCGAGACCAAGGAGGAAATTGGCAAATGTGTCGCCTTTATTGACGACTGCGAGGCCTACGCTGGTGGAGACACTGTGATTCTTCGAGCCGCTGGCATCAACCCAATGTTCATGGGCTACTACTGCAACACTGCGCCAATTGCTGCTCAAAAAGCAAGCAAAGGACAGGGTGATGCCGTTGTTCACATTAGTGCTGCCGCCTTGTCCAGCATCGTTCTAGCCCTGCCATCGCTTCCTGAGCAAAACGCCATTGCCACCGCGCTCTCGAGCATGGACTCCGAGCTGTCAGTGCTCGTAGCAAGCCGCGATAAAACCCGCAACATCAAACAAGCCATGATGCAGGAGCTGCTCACCGGAAAGACGAGGCTGGTTGAGCCACGAGGAGCAAACGCATGAGTTTGGCTACTTCAAAGCATGACGCCGGTGGTAAAGCTCGCCCGGCATGGCCTGCGGATTCCACTGTCACCGCCTTGTTTTCCGAGTGTCAGCAGTACCGATACCAGCTTTCGGAAGTCTGGGACAAGAACAAACCCCTCGTCCTTTGGCTGCTCATGAACCCCAGTGTGGCTTGCACGGAATTCAGTGACCCGACGCTGCGCAAGACAGGCAAGTTTGCCCGATCTTGGGGTTACGGTGGGCAGCTGGTTGGCAACGTCCACGCCTACCGTGCGACCGACAAAAACCGGTTACTGGAAGTGGCCGATCCCATCGGACCGGAGAACGACCGAATGATTCTGGAAATGGCGACCCAGGCCAAAACCATCGTCTTGGCTTATGGCCAACCGCCAAAGGTTCTGCGTCAGCGCGGAGAAGCAGTCGCTGCCTGAAGTCCCCTTGAAAACCTGAACCACCCGGAAGTAGAGAATTCCCCCAGACGGA
>NZ_DAMATK010000005.1:0-144355 GCF_032079985.1 Pulveribacter sp. | reverse complement strand
CGATCGTGCCCACGTTCACGTGGGGCTTGGTACGTTCGAATTTACCTTTTGCCATTTTCTGTACTCCAAAAGAGCGTTGCCTGTGTGACGGTTTAACGTCTGCACCCGGTTGCTGGTTCGCCCCGCACAGAGCCACGGGACGGCACCGGATCGCAGACAGGAAAATGCTACTGAAAAATGAGCTGCCGGCGCTTATGGAGTAAGGACTGGAGCCATTTTTACCTCCAACCAGAGAAGGCCCCTGAGAACCCCCTCTAGTCAGAGGTGCCCGAGCAAGACTTGCTGTGCAAGTCTTGGTCCGGCACCTGGACTTTATTTGGCCCGCGCGGCCATGATGGCCTCGGACACGTTGCGCGGAGCTTCGGCGTAGTGCTTGAACTCCATCGTGTACGTGGCGCGGCCCTGCGTCATGGAACGCAGCTGCGTGGCATAGCCGAACATCTCCGACAGCGGCACCTCGGCCTTGATGGCCTTACCACCGCCGACCATGTCGTCCATGCCCTGCACCATGCCGCGGCGGCTGGACAGGTCACCCATCACCGTACCGGCGTAGTCCTCGGGCGTCTCCACTTCCACGGCCATCATGGGCTCGAGGATGACGGGGTTGGCCTTCTTCGCGGCTTCCTTGAAGCCGAAGATGGCGGCCATCTTGAACGCCTGCTCGGAGGAGTCCACGTCGTGGTACGAGCCGAAGGTCAGCGCGACCTTGACGTCCACCACCGGGTAGCCAGCCAGGACACCGCTGGTGAGCGCTTCTTCCACGCCCTTTTGCACGGCGGGGATGTACTCGCGCGGCACCACGCCACCCTTGATCTCGTCCAGGAACTCGAAGCCCTTGCCCGGCTCGTTGGGTTCCAGACGGAACACCACGTGGCCGTACTGGCCCTTACCGCCAGACTGGCGCACGAACTTGCCGTCCACGTCCTTGACCGTGGCGCGCACGGTTTCGCGGTAGGCCACCTGGGGCTTGCCGACGTTGGCTTCGACGTTGAACTCGCGCTTCATGCGGTCCACGATGATGTCCAGGTGCAGCTCGCCCATGCCGGCGATGATGGTCTGGCCCGATTCTTCGTCGGTGCGCACGCGGAAGGACGGATCCTCGGAAGCCAGGCGTGACAGGGCGATGCCCATCTTCTCCTGGTCGGCCTTGGTCTTGGGCTCCACCGCCTGCGCGATCACGGGCTCGGGGAAGACCATGCGCTCCAGCATGATGTGGGCATCCAGGTCGCACAGCGTGTCGCCCGTGGTCACTTCCTTCAGGCCCACGCAGGCGGCGATGTCGCCGGCGCGAATCTCTTCGATTTCCTGACGCTCGTTGGCGTGCATCTGCACGATACGGCCGATGCGCTCCTTCTTGCCCTTGACGGCGTTGTAGACGGTGTCGCCCTTGGACAGCACACCCGAGTACACGCGCACGAAGGTCAGCTGGCCCACGAACGGATCGGTCATCAGCTTGAACGCCAGGGCCGAGAACTTCTCGTTGTCGTCAGCCTTGCGGGTGATCCTCTTCTCTTCGTCGTCCGGGTCGGTGCCGGTCACGTCGGGAATGTCGGTAGGCGCAGGCAGCAGGTCGAGCACGGCGTCCAGCATGCGCTGCACGCCCTTGTTCTTGAATGCCGAGCCGCACAGCATGGGCTGGATCTCGGTGGCGATGGTGCGCTGGCGCAGGCCGGCGATGATGTCTTCCTCGGAGAGGGCACCCTCTTCCAGGTACTTGTTCATCAGCTCTTCAGACGCTTCGGCAGCCGACTCGACCATCTTCTCGCGCCACTCGTTGCAGGTGTCCACGAGGTTGGCGGGAATCTCCTGGTACTCGAACTTCATGCCCTGGGAGGCTTCGTCCCAGATGATGGCCTTCATCTTGATCAGGTCGACCACGCCCTGGAAGTTGTCCTCGGCGCCGATCGGCACCACGATCGGCACCGGGTGCGCGTTCAGGCGCAGCTTCATCTGCTCGACGACCTTGAAGAAGTTGGCGCCGGTGCGGTCCATCTTGTTCACAAAGGCCAGGCGCGGCACCTTGTGCTTGTTGGCCTGGCGCCAGACGGTCTCGGACTGCGGCTGCACGCCACCCACGGCGCAGTACACCATCACGGCGCCGTCCAGCACGCGCATGGAGCGCTCCACCTCGATGGTGAAGTCCACGTGGCCGGGGGTGTCGATGATGTTGATGCGGTGCTCGGGCCGCGACAGGTCCATGCCCTTCCAGAAGCAGGTCACTGCCGAGGAGGTGATGGTGATGCCGCGCTCTTGCTCCTGCTCCATCCAGTCGGTGGTGGCGGCGCCGTCGTGCACTTCGCCCAGCTTGTGGGTCACGCCCGTGTAGAACAGGATGCGCTCGGACGTCGTGGTTTTGCCAGCGTCGATGTGGGCCGAGATACCGATGTTGCGGTAGCGCTCAAGGGGTGTTTTGCGAGCCATGATGAGACTTTCGTTAACGGCTGAGAGCCCGTTCGCCGAAAGGGCGAATCGGGCTCCCGCCAGTGCGATAGATGGGGGCGGAACTTAGAAGCGGAAGTGGCTGAATGCCTTGTTGGCTTCTGCCATGCGGTGCACTTCGTCACGGCGCTTCATGGCGCCGCCGCGGCCTTCGTTGGCCTCCATCAGTTCGTTGGCCAGGCGCTGGGCCATGGACTTTTCGCCGCGCTTGCGGGCGGCTTCCTTCAGCCAGCGCATGGACAGGGCCAGGCGGCGCACCGGGCGCACTTCCACGGGCACCTGGTAGTTGGCACCGCCCACGCGACGGGACTTCACTTCGACCATCGGCTTGATGTTGTTGATGGCCGTGAGGAACACTTCCAGCGGTTCCTTCTCGGGCTGCTTCTTTTCGATCAGATCCAGGGCGCCGTAGATGATGCGCTCTGCAACTGCCTTCTTGCCGCCTTCCATGATCACGTTCATGAATTTGGACAGCTCGACGTTGCCGAACTTCGGGTCCGGCAGGATTTCACGTTTGGGGACTTCGCGACGACGTGGCATTTTTCACCTCTATCTTTGCTTCAGTTGGCACCATCTCAGGCACCGCGAGAGCCATCAGGACCCTCACTTACTCGACCCGCGCAGAACACTTGCGTTTGGGGTCACTACGCTGCATCACCGCGCCACGCGGAGGACAGCACCGAAATTTCTTTGCAGAAAAAAGCGCAGGACTTACTTGGCCTTGGGCTTCTTCGCGCCGTACTTGGAGCGAGCTTGCTTGCGATCCTTGACGCCTTGCAGGTCCAGCGAACCGCGCACGATGTGGTAGCGCACACCGGGCAAGTCCTTCACACGGCCGCCGCGCACCAGCACCACGCTGTGCTCTTGCAGGTTGTGGCCTTCGCCGCCGATGTAGGAGATGACTTCGAAACCGTTGGTCAGGCGCACCTTGGCGACCTTACGCAGAGCGGAGTTCGGCTTCTTGGGAGTCGTGGTGTACACACGGGTGCACACGCCGCGGCGCTGGGGGCAGTTCTCCATGGCCGGGCTCTTGGATTTCACAACTTCGACCGTGCGGCCGTGGCGCACGAGCTGATTGATGGTTGGCATTACTGTGGTTCGTCCCTAAACGTGAAAAGCGAAAACGTGAATCCCTTCGGAATTTTCCGAAAAGCCCGCCAGTGTAGCTTCTTATTGCTCGCGGGGCAAGGCGCTTGCGCGCCGCGTCTTATTTGATCCAGAGCCGGATGGCGTCCCACGCGCGGCCGAAAATGCCGGCCTGGCCCACGTCCTCCAGCGCTACCAGCGGCACCTCGGCGACCTGTTGATCGCCCAGCATCACCTTGAGCGTGCCCACCGACTGGCCCTTGGTGAAGGGCGCGATCAGCGGGTCCTGGCGCACCACGGTGGTGGTCAGCTTGCCGGCGCTGCCCGATGGCACGGTGACCACGATGGCGTCCGGGCGGCCGATCTTGAGCGTGCTCTGCGTGCCCTTCCAGATGGCCGGCGTGGCAGCGGCCTGGCCGGCGTCGAACAGCTTGACGGAATCGAACGCCGTGTAGCCCCAGTTCAGCAGCTTCTGGGTCTCTCCGGCGCGGGCGTTCTCGCTGGCGGCGCCCAGCATGATGGACAGCAGGCGGCGCGGGCCGGACTGCGGGAAGTCGCGCTTGGAGGTGGCCACCAGGCAGTAGCCGGCCGCGGCCGTGTGGCCGGTCTTCAGACCATCCACCGTCGGGTCGCGGAACAGCAGCGTATTGCGGTTGTTGCTGTTGGACGCCGGCGTGCCCTCGTAGCGGTACTGCTTGATGGAGTAGTAGTGCATGTACTCCGGAAAGTCCTGCATCAGCCGCGTGGACAGCGTGGCCAGGTCGCGCGCCGTGGTGGTGTGGCCGGGCTCGGTCAGGCCTTCGGGGTTCTTGTAGTGGGTGCCGGTCATGCCCAGCGCCTTGGCCTGCTCGTTCATCAGGCGCACGAAGTTCTCCGCCGTGCCGCCCACGCCCTCGGCCAGGGCCATGGTGGCGTCGTTGCCCGACTGCACGATCATCCCCTTGAGCAGGTCGTCCACCGGCACCTGCATCTTGGGATCGATGAACATGCGCGAGCCGGGCATCTTCCAGGCGCGTTCGGAGACGGGCAGCTTTTGCTCCAGCGTGATCTTCTTGGCGCGCAGGGCGTCGAAGACCAGGTAGCCGGTCATGAGCTTGGTCAGCGACGCCTGCTCCACCGGCGCGTCGATGTCCTTGGCGGCCAGCACCTGGCCGGCCGTCACGTCCACCAGCAGGTAGTTGCGCGCGGCGATCTCCGGCGGCTGGGGCGCCTGGGCCCACAGGGCGGCAGGGGCGAGGATCAGGGCACAGGCAACGGTTCGCAGCAGGGACAGGGCAGAAGGCATCACGGGCAAGAGGAGAGACAGGAAAAAAGAGAAGGGTGAAAGGAAAAAGCCGCCCGTGGGCGGCGCGCATCACGGCAGGGCCGACAGGAGGTGGCGCGAGGCCAGGTCCTTGAGCAGCGGCAATTGTCCGTGAAAGAAATGGCCGCCCCCGGGCACAACCGTAACCGGGAGTTGCTGCGGACGCGCCCAATCCATCACCGCGGTCAGGGGCACCGTCTCGTCGTGCTCGCCGTGGATGACCAGGGTGGACAGATGGGCCTCGGCCGGTACCGGAGCCACATCGAAACGGCTGGCGGCCGTGCCCACCAAGATCGCGCGCTCGACCTGGCGCTCGCCCCAAAGGCGCGCCAGCGCGTGGCTGGCGACGAAGGCGCCAAAAGAAAAGCCCGCCAGGGCGATGGGCCCCTCGGGCGCGGCCTGCTGCACCACGGCCAGCAGGTCCTGCAACTCGCCACGGCCTTCGTCATACACGCCGGCCGTGCCGCCCACGCCGCGGAAGTTGAAGCGCACCGCCGTCCAGCCGCAGGCGACGAAGGCGCGCGCCAGGGTCTGCACCACCTTGTTGTCCATGGTGCCGCCGAACAAAGGGTGGGGGTGGGCAATGACAGCCACGCCGCGTGCGGGCGCGCCGGCGGCCGGGGCGTCGCGCAGCGCCTCGATGGCGCCCTCGGCGCCGGTGAAGGTCAGGCGTTCGGTCTGGGCATTCATAGATTGCTACCAAAAAAATAGCTGCCAGCGCTTGACTGGCAAGGGCTGGAAGCCAAAAGAACCATGAAAGACGCGGCGGCGCTCAGCGCCCCACATCCGGCGCCAGCAGCAGGCGCTCGACCACCTGGCCGTTCTTCAGGTGGGATTCGACGATCTCGTCGATGTCCTCATGGTCCACGTAGCTGTACCACACGCCCTCGGGGTAGACCACGGCCACGGGGGCGCCCGAGCAGCGGTCCAGGCAGCCGGCCTTGTTCACCCGGACCTTGCCCGGGCCGGCCAGGCCCTGGGCCTTGACCTGCTTCTTGCAATGCTCAAAGGCCTGCTGGGCGCCGTGCGCGGCGCAGCAGGCCTCGGGCGCCGCGCGCTCATTCAGGCAAAAGAAGATGTGGCGCTGGAAGTAGGGCTGTGCGGGCGTGGACATGCCGGCCATTCTAGGAGCGGGCCTCGCGGCGCGAGACCTGCAGCAGCACATACACCAGCGTGGCATAAGGCCAGAGCCAGTCCAGCCACTGGCCCAGGCCGTAGAAGCGGATGAAGCGCCCCTGCTCCCAGGCCTGCAGCGTCTGGGCGAAGTAGGCGTCGGTCGGCGCGTCGTTCAGCAGATTCAGGTGCAGCACCAGCACCACCAGCAGCAGCGCCGCGCAGGCCCGCCGCGGCAGGGCCAGCAGCGCCAGCGCCAGCGCCAGGCCCAGCACCACGCCGGCGCGCGCGCCGGGCGTGAGCCACTCCCAGGCATGCGCCGGCCCCCAGCTCAGGCCGGCCGACAGCGCCGTCACGGCCACGCCGATGCCCGCCGTGGCCAGGGCGAACGTCAGGCGCCGGCCCAGCGTGCGCACCACGCAGTAGGCCAGCAGGCAGGGGATGAGCAGGCCCAGCGCCACGGCCAGCAGCTCGCCGGCAGGCGACAGCGGCTCCAGCGCCGGCTCGTGCAGCGGCAGCCAATCCAGAAAGGGCGTGCCCTCCAGCAGCTCGGCCAGGGCGTCCTCCAGCCGCTGCCAGGCCTGCCCCAGGCCGAAGGGCAGCGCCGTCGGAAACAGCAGCGCCCAGGGCCACAGCGCCAGCAGCACCAGCGCGCCGCGTGAATTGGGCACGAACCAGCGCTCGCGCAGGCGGCTCCAGCGCGCCAGCGCACCCAGGCGCTCCAGCAGCGCTGCCGCCAGAGCGCCCGCCAACGCACCGGCGGCGTTCAGCGCCAGATCCATATTGGAGGGCACGCGCCGCGGCAGGAAGATCTGCAGGTATTCCATGCACAGCGACAGCAGCGCGCCGCTGAGCGCCGCCAGCGGCACGGCCGCGCGCGGCCAGCCCGAGCGCAGGCAGGCCAGCGCCAGCAAGAAGCCCAGCGGCGCATAGCCCACGACGTTGATGTTGACGTCGAACCACGTCCAGTACGGCGGCGGAATGCGGGCGGTGAAAAAGACCCAGGGGGACACCCCCTGCTCGCGCCAGCCCTCGAAGGGGAACAGGCTGGCGAAGACGATCAGCGCGGCGTAGATCAGCGCCAGCGGCCAGGCCGAGGTCTTGTGCATGGCGCGCGGGCCTTTGCGCCGTCAGAAAGGCTTGACCACCACCAGCACCACCACGGCCACCAGCAGCAGCACCGGCAGTTCGTTGAACCAGCGGAACCAGGTGTGGCTGCGCCGGCTGGTGCCCGCCTCCAGCTTGCGCAGCAGCACCGCGCAGGCGTGGTGGTAGCCCACGATGACCAGCACCAGCGCCAGCTTGGCGTGCAGCCAGCCGCCGGCGCCGCGCCACCAGCCCAGCCACAGCCACAGACCCAGGCCGATGGCCGGCACCGCCAGCACGGTGGTGAAGCGCAGCAGCTTGCGCGCCATCAGCAGCAGGCGCTGGCGCTCGGCGATGGAGCCGGGATCGACCATCGCCAGGTTGACGAAGATGCGCGGCAGGTAGAACAGCCCGGCGAACCAGCTGGCGATGAAGACGATGTGGAAGGCTTTGACCCAGAGCATCGCCGCAGTGTGCCAAAAAAGAAGCCCGGCGAAGACCGGGCGGGAAAGCCTTGGGGCGGGGGCGCCGCAAGGCCCCGCTCAGGGAGGTGAAGCGGGGGGCGGCCAACCGCCCGGCGGCAATCTAGCACCGCGCGCCGGCGCCCGCAAGGCGGATGCCCCGGCGCCGCGCACGCTGGCGCACAATGGTCCGCCATGCATCTGTCCAATCCCACCCCCTTTCCTGCCAGCCGTCCGCGCCGCCTGCGCCGCGACGCCTTCACCCGCAACCTGGTGCGCGAGCACGCGCTGTCGCCGCACGACTTCATCTACCCGGTGTTCGTGCACGAGGGCGAGAAGCTGCGCACGCCCGTGGCCTCCATGCCGGGCGTGGAGCGCCTGAGCCTTGACCTGCTGCTGCCCGTGGCCGAGGAATGCCTGCGCCTGGGCGTGCCCTACCTGGCGCTGTTCCCGTCCATCGACGGCGCGCTGAAGACGCCCGACGGCCGCGAGTCGCTCAACCCCGAGGGCCTGATCCCGCGCGTGATCCGGGCGCTGAAGAAGGAATTTCCCGAGCTGGGCGTGATGACCGACGTGGCGCTGGACCCCTACACCAGCCACGGCCAGGACGGCTTGCTGGACGACACCGGCTACATCATCAACGACGAGACCGTGGAGCTGCTGGTCGGCCAGGCCCTGGCGCATGCCGACGCCGGCGTGGACATGGTCGCCCCCAGCGACATGATGGACGGGCGCATCGGCGCCATCCGCGAGGCGCTGGAGGCCCACGGCCACATTCACACGCGCATCATGGCCTACAGCGCCAAGTACGCCAGCGCCTTCTACGGCCCGTTCCGCGACGCCGTGGGATCGGCCGCCAACCTGGGCAAGAGCAACAAGGACGTCTACCAGATGGACCCGGCCAACACCGACGAGGCCCTGCGCGAGGTGGCGCTGGACCTGGCCGAGGGCGCCGACATGGTCATGGTCAAGCCCGGCATGCCCTACCTGGACGTGTTGCGCCGCGTGAAGGACGAGTTCGGCGTGCCGACTTTTGCCTACCAGGTGTCGGGCGAATACGCCATGCTGAAAGCGGCTTCGTCCAATGGCTGGCTGGACCACGACCGCGTGATGATGGAGTCGCTGCTGGCCTTCAAACGTGCGGGCGCGGACGGCGTGCTGACCTATTTCGCCCTCGAGGCCGCACGACTGCTCCGCAAATGAGAGCTGCCCGCGCTTGAGGCACAAGCGCGGGAGCCCATTTTGACCACCGAAGCATCGACGCCGCCACCAATCCGCATCTTCCACATCCAGCCCGGCGCCAGCGTGGCCGAGCTGGACGCGCTGCCCACCCGACCGCCGCCGGTGGGCTTTTATTGGGTGGCCTGCACCCGCGCCGAGCTGGAGTCCGGCTTGGCGCGTATCCAGGCCATGCTGCAGGCCGTCACCGGGCTGCAGCTGCTGGACCTGCATGTCACCGACCTGCTCAGCACCCAGCTGCCCTCGCACCACGACTACACCTCGCAGTACGACCTGCTGGTCATGCGCCAGCTGGCCGCTAGCACGCAGGAGCAGGCCCAGCAGCCCCTGCCGCGCACCACGCGCAACGCCCCGCCGGTGCTGCGGCGCATCGACACCAGCCCCGTCGGCCTGGTGGTGTTCGACGCGCTGCTGCTGTCCGTGCACCCGGGCGGCTGCGCCGTGCGCGACAGCTACGCCGAGCGCCTGCTGGCGCCACCGCCCCTGGCCGCGCAGCCGCTGGACGCCGACCACGCCGAGGCCACGGCCGAGGTGCTGGTGTGCGAACTGAACACCGGCCCCTCGGTCGCCGGCGTGCGCCTGCCCGCCAACACGGCCGACCTGATGCTGCGTCTGGTCAACCACATCGTGGACAACTACCTGGACCTGCGCCGCGACCTGACGCGCCTGCTCGACCACTGGCAGGTGGCGCTGTTGAATCCACGCGGGCGCTTCACGCACTGGGGCGCGCTGATGGCCGCGCGCCTGGCCCTGCACCACCTGGCCGAGATCTGCGAGGACCAGCGCTCGGCCGTGCAGGCCTGGACCGGAGGACTGGACGACGGTCACCTGGTTTATGACGACAGCGTGGCCCAGCGCGAGCTGGAGCTGATCCGCGTGCGCGGCCGCGACGTGCTGGAGCACATTGCCCGCGTGGCGCACCACGTGCGCCGGCTGGAGCAAAGCACCGAAGCCGCCGTGCAGATGCACTTTTCGGTGCAGAACAACCGCACCAACGAAATCATGCGCGTCCTCACCGTGCTCACCGCCGTGTTCCTGCCGCTGAACCTGATCGCCGGCATCTTCGGCATGAACTTCGAGTACCTGCCCTTCGTGGACCAGCACAACGGCTTCTGGGGCGCCATGGCCATGATGCTGGTCATCGCCGGCGCGCTGACGGGCTATTTCTGGCGCAACCGCTACCTGGCGCGCACCGGCCGGGGTTGAGATGGCGGCCTGCAGGCGCAGAAGCATTTGCTTTGACAATATTTGCTTGATCAATTATTGTGGCGTGCCATGCCCCAAGCCGCCCCCGCCGACCCGCCCTGCGTCGCCACGCTGACCGAGCGCAGCCTGGGCCTGCAGCTGCGGCGCATCGTCACCCTGCTGGTGGCCGCCATCGACCGGCGCATGGAACCCCTGGGCCTGACCGACGCGCAGTGGAAGCCGCTCTTGCGCCTGCTGTCGGCCGACAGCGCCACGGCCACGGCGCTGGCACGCGAATGCCACATCGACAGCGGCGGCCTGACGCGCCTGCTGGACCGCCTGCAGGCCAAGGGCCTGGTGCGGCGCCAGCGCGCCCCGCACGATCGGCGCGTGGTGCTGGTGGCCCTGACCGACGAGGGCCGGGCCATCGCCAGCCAGCTGCCCGAGCTGCTGGTGCAGGTGCAGGCGCAGCTGCTGCACGGTTTCGACGAGGCCGAGCAGCAGGCCCTGCGCGGCCTCCTGGCGCGGCTGCAGGCCAACGCCCAGGCGCTGGCCGAGCCGGTGCCCGATTAGGCATAAAAAACCACTCAAACCCTTACCCATCAAGCGCAAGCAGCTATTTTTAAGATAGCGGCAGAACCTGCCGGTCCCGCTCACTTTTTCCCTCCCCTCCCCTCTCTTCCACCATGAACGCACCGCAAGCCGCCGCCTCCGCCCCACCCTCGCCCCTGCAGGCCAAGGCCCGCCGCAAGCGCGCCCTGGTGCTGCTGGCCGCCGTGGTCGGCGTGGGCGCTGTCGCCTTCGGGCTGTACGACTGGCTGGTGGCCAGCCACTACGAGCACACCGACAACGCCTACGTGCAGGGCAACATCGTGCAGATCACGCCGCAGACCGGCGGCACGGTGATGTCTATCGGCGCGGACGACACCGACTTCGTGCGCGCCGGCAGCACCCTGGTGCAGCTGGACCCGGCCGACGCCCGCGTGGCCCTGTCGCAAGCCGAGGCCGCCCTGGCACAGGCCGTGCGCCAGGCACGCACGCTGTACGCCAACAACGAGGCCCTGGCCGCCCAGGTGCGGCTGCGCCAAGCCGACGCCACGCGCGCCCAGGCCGACATCGAGCGCGCCCAGGCCGAGGTGGCCCGCGCGCAGGACGATGCGCGCCGGCGCCAGCAGCTGGCCGGCTCGGGCGCCGTCTCCACCGAAGAGGCGAACCACGCCCAGACCCAGCTGACGGCCGCGCGCACCCAGCTGGCCGCCGCCCAGGCCGCGGCCGGCGCCGCCCAGGCGGCCATCGCCGCGGCGCGCGAGCAGCTGGCCAGCAACCGCTCGCTGACCCAGGGCGTGCCGGTCGAGCAGCACCCCAGCGTGCTGGCCGCGGCCGCCAAGCTGCGCGAGGCCTGGCTGGCCAGCCGCCGCACCCAGCTGCTGGCGCCCGTGGACGGCTATGTGGCCCGGCGCAGCGTGCAGCTGGGCCAGCGCGTGGCCGCCGGCAGCCCGCTGATGGCCCTGGTGCCGCTGCGCGAGGTGTGGGTGGACGCCAACTTCAAGGAAAACCAGCTGCGCAACCTGCGCCTGGGCCAGCCGGCCACGCTGACGGCCGACTTGTACGGCAAGAAGATCGAATACCGCGGCACCGTGGCCGGCATGGGCGTGGGCACGGGCGCGGCCTTCGCCCTGCTGCCGGCGCAAAACGCCACCGGCAACTGGATCAAGGTGGTGCAGCGCGTGCCGGTGCGCATTGCCCTGGACGCCCAGCAGGTGCAGGAGCACCCGCTGCGCGTGGGCCTGTCCATGGACGTGCAGGTGGACACGCGCGAGCGCGGCGGCGCCTCGCTGGCCGAGGCGCCGCGCAGCGGGCCCCTGGCGCAGACCCGTGTGTACGACCAGCTGGAGGATGGCGCTGACGCCGAGGTCGCCCGCATCATCGAAGCCAACCTAGGAGCAACCCCCTGAGCGCCTGCGGCGCTTCCCCCTTCTCTGGCGCGCTGCGCGCTGGGAAGGGGGACGACGCTGGTGGACCGGCGAAGCCGGATCCACGGCGTCCGCTGGCCTGGGGCGCGACCTGCCGGCCCCCTCTCTCCCGCTGCTGACCTGACACCATGACCGCTCCTGCACGCAACCCTTCCCTGCCGCTGCCGCCGCTGACCGGCAGCGCCCGCACCTGGGGCACGCTGGCGCTGTCGGCGGCGACCTTCATGAACGTGCTGGACACGTCGATTGCCAACGTGTCGCTGCCGGCCATCGCCGGCGACCTGGGCGTCAGCCCCACGCAGGGCACCTGGGTCATTACCAGCTTCGCCGTGGCCAACGCCATCGCCGTGCCGCTCACCGGCTGGCTGTCGCAGCGCTTCGGGCAGGTGCGGCTGTTCGTGGCCAGCGTGACCCTGTTCGTCATCGCCTCGCTCTTGTGCGGCCTGGCGCCGAACATGACGCTGCTCATCGCCGCGCGGGCGCTGCAGGGCTTCGTGGCCGGGCCGATGATTCCGCTGTCGCAGTCGCTTTTGCTGTCCAGCTACCCGCGCGCGCTGGCCGGCCTGGCCATGGCGCTGTGGTCCATGACGACGCTGATCGCGCCGGTGATGGGGCCGCTCCTGGGCGGCTGGATCACCGACAACATGAGCTGGCCGTGGATCTTCTACATCAACGTCCCGGTGGGCATCGCCGCGGTGTTCGTCACCTGGGCCATCTTCCACAAGCGCGAAAGCGAGCGGCGCCAGCTCCCCATCGACTCCATCGGCCTGGCGCTGCTGGTCATCTGGGTGGGCGCCATGCAGCTGGTGCTGGACATCGGCAAGGAGCACGACTGGTTCGCCTCGCCGCTGGTGGTCTCCTGCGCCCTGGTGGCGGTGGTGGGCTTCCTGGCCTTCCTGATCTGGGAGCGCGGCGAGGAGCACCCGGTGGTGGACCTGACGCTGTTCAAAAACCGCAACTTCTGGGCCGGCGCGCTGGCCACGTCGGTGGGCTACGGCCTGTTCTTCGGCAACGTGGTGCTGCTGCCGCTGTGGCTGCAGCAGTACATGGGCTACACGGCCACGCAGGCCGGCGAGATCATGGCGCCCGTGGGCCTGCTGGCCATGGTGCTGTCGCCCATGGTGGGCAAGACCATCGGCCGGGTCGACCCGCGCCGCTACGCCACCTTCGCCTTCGTGGTGTTCGCCATCGTGCTGTGGATGCGCTCGCGCTTTTCCACCCAGGCGGACTTCGCCACCATCATGGTGCCGACCATCATTCAGGGCATCTCGATGGCGTTCTTCTTCATCCCGCTGGTGACCATCACGCTGTCGGAGATCGAACCCTCGCGCATCCCCGCTGCCTCGGGCCTGTCCAACTTCATGCGTATCACGGCCGGCGCCATCGGCACGTCGGTCACCACCACGCTGTGGGAGCGACGCGCCACGCTGCACCACGCGCAGCTGACCGAGAACCTGCTGCCCGCCAGCCCCGGCTTCGAGCAAGCCATGGCCGTGCTGCGCGCCGCCGGCATGAGCGACATGCAGGCGCTGGCGCAGATCGAGCGCATGACCACGCAGCAGGCCTTCATGCTGGCGGCCAACGACATCTTCTATGCCTCGGCCGTGCTGTTCATGGTGCTGATCCCGCTGGTCTGGCTGGCGCACGCGCCGCGCCCGCACGCGGGGGGCGCGGCGGATGCGGCGGCCGGCGCGCACTGACACCGGTCGCTATGCAAACAATAGCTGCCTGCGCTTGATTGGCGGGCACTAGAGGCCTATTTGGCTTGCAAGTGCTGGTCCAGGAAGTCCAGCGTGCGCGTCCATGCCTGCTGGGCGGCGGCCGCGTCGTAGCTGCCGCGCTGGTCGCAGTGAAAGCCGTGGTCGGCGTCGTACAGGTGCACCTGCGCCTCGGGGTGGGCAGCGGCGAATTCCTGCACGCTTTTCACGCTGATGAAGTGGTCGCGCCGGCCGAAGTGCGCCAGCACCGGCACGCGCGGCGTGCGCGCCGCCTCGGCCTGGGCGGTCATGCCGCCACCGTAGTAGGGCACGGCGGCCGACAGGCCGCGCAGTTCGCAGGCCGCGCGCCAGGCCAGCAGCCCGCCCCAGCAAAAGCCGACGATGCCCACCCGGCCGCCGCTGTCGGCGGCCGCCTGGTCGATGGCGGCCTGGATGTCGGCCAGCACGCCGGGCGCCGGCAGGGCCTCCACGGCCGCCTTCAGCTGCTTGCCGCGCTGCATGTCGGCGTCGCCGTAGCCCAGCTCCACGCCCTTTTCCACGCGGGCGAAGGCCGAAGGCGCCAGCGCCAGGTAGCCGCGCTCGGCGAAGCGCTGCGCCACGTCGCGAATGTGGCTGTTGACGCCGAAGATCTCCTGCAGCACCACCACCGCGCCGTGGGGCGTGCCTTGCGGGTCGACCTGCCACGCGGGCAGGTTGAAGCCGTCGCTGCTGGTGAGTTCTATCCACTGACCCATGCTGCCGTCCTTTCCTTGCTGCAAACTCAACCGATGACCAGCCATTCTTGCAGCAAGGACACACACGCCATGGACAGGATCGTTCTCATCACCGGCGCCAGCCGGGGCATTGGCGCGGCCACGGCGCTGCTGGCCGCCGAACGCGGCTGGGCCGTGGCCGTGAACTACGCGCGCGATGCGGCCGCCGCCCAGGCCGTGGTGCAGCGCATCGAGGCCCTGGGCGGGCGCGCCATCGCCGTGCAGGCCGACGTGGCCGACGAGCGGCAGGTGCTGGCCCTGTTCGCGGCGGTGGACGCGCAGCTCGGGCGCCTGACGGCCCTGGTGAACAACGCCGGCGTGGTGGACCGCCCGGCGCGTCTGGCCGACATGGACGGCGAGCGCCTGCGCCGCATGTTCGACATCAACGTGCTGGGCAGCCTGTACTGCGCCCGCGAGGCGGTGCGCCGCATGAGCACGCAGCGCGGCGGGCGGGGCGGCAGCATCGTCAACGTCTCCAGCCGGGCGGCGCGCCTGGGCGCGGCGGGCCAGTACGTGGACTACGCCGCGGCCAAGGGCGCCATCGACACGCTGACGCTGGGGCTGGCGCGCGAGACGGCGGCCGAGGGCATCCGCGTGAACGCCGTGCGCCCGGGCCTGATCGACACCGAGATCCACGCCAGCGGCGGCCTGCCCGACCGCGTGCGTGACCTGGCGTCGCAGGTACCCATGGGCCGCGGCGGCACGGCCCAGGAGGTGGCCGAGGCCATCGTGTGGCTGATGTCGGACGCCTCGCCCTACACCACGGCCAGCCTGCTGGACATCGCCGGCGGGCGCTGAGCACGCCCTCAGGCGGCCGCGGCGGCGGCCTCGGGCGTCTCGCTGCTGCTGCAGGCCCCGCCGCAGCCGTGGATGGGCTCGGCCGGCAGCGCCTCCGGCGCGTGCACGGTGCCCGTGGCCGGATCGAACCCCACGCGGCGCAGGTGCTGCGCCAGGGCCGCGTCCATGGCCTGGGTGTGCTGGGGGAACCAGACGGCCAGCTCGGCCGCCATGGCGCGCGGCACGGCCAGGTCGCCCGCGGCGGCCTGGGCAGCGCCCTCGCGCATGATCTGCAGCACGGTGCGGTGCTGCAGCGTGTGGCAGTTGCCGGCGGTAAAGCGCGTGGCCGCCATCCAGGCGTCTTCCCGCGCGAAGTGGTCGGCCGTGTGGGCCACCAGTGTGTCCCAGGCGGCGGGCAGCGCCTCGTCGCCCGCCTGCTGCACGGCCTGCAGCAAGGCGACGAATTCCTCGTGGGTGGCGTCCATCAGGGGCTGGTCCAGCGCCAGCTCCGCGGACCATTGCAGTGCGGCCATCGCGCGTGCCTTTCTCTCTCGTGTGTTTGCGGTCGGTCGAAGGCAGGCGAGCTTAAAAGCGGCACGCGACCGGCACCTTGACGCAGGTCAGGGCGGCGCGCGCATGAAAAAAGCCCCGCTGGCGGCCAGCGGGGCTTGTCAATGCAGTTGCCTTAACTGTTTTTTTACTGCGCGTAGGTGCGCTTGGCGTCGGCCACGCACTTGTCCTTGGCGTCACCGCTCATGCTGTCGCAGCGCTCCTTGGCGGCCTTGTAGTCGGCTTCGCGCTTTTCCTCGGCTGCGTCCTTCTTGGCCTCAGCTACATCCGCCTGCTTGGCGGTGGTGTTGGCGGCGGGCTTGGCCTGGGTGCGGGCCACCTTGGCGTTTTCCTTGGCCTTCACGTGGGCCGCCTTGGCGTCCTTCACGCAGACGTCCTTGGCGTTGCCCGACAGGTCGTCGCACTTTTCCTTGGCCACTTCGTAATCCGCGTCGGCACGGGCTTCGTGCACCTTGTAGGTGTTCTTGTCGCTGGGCTTGTACTGGGCTTCCAGCTCGGCCTTGGCGACCTTCTCGTTGCCCTTGGCCTCCTTCTCGCAGACGTCCTTGGCGTTGTCCTTGAGGGTGTCGCACTGGGCCTTGGCAGCCTTGTAGTCGGCTTCGATGCGGTCCTTGGCGGCGCTGTGCTCTTCCTTGGTCATGGCCATGCCGGAGGTGGCCAGCATGCCGGCGACGGCCAGGGCCATCAGGTTGCGCAGATGTTTCATGGTTGCTCCTGTTCGGGTGTGTTGTGCAAGAAGGTGGAAGTGCGCTTGGGCGCCTTCAATCCCAGCGGAAGTCGGGGTTGGCGCGCTCCCAGTTGCGCAGCTGGTCCTCGGCGGCGTCGCGGGCCAGGCCCTGGCGCTCTTGCAGCTTGCCCAGCATCTGGTCGCGCTTGCCGGCGATCACGTCCAGGTCGTCGTCGGTCAGCTTGCCCCACTGCTCCTTGACCTTGCCGGTGAATTGCTTCCAGTTGCCCTTGATACGGTCTTCGTTCATGGCTGCTCTCCTTCTTCGCTGTGTCGAAATCGAATGGTTGTGTGAATCGCCGCCAGGCCTTGCCGGCTGCGATGGAGGCAAATTTATGAAAAGCAGCGCCCGGGCACCGTCGGCGCAGGCGGCGGCCGAGCGTCAGCCCAGCGCCTGCAACCTCTGTAGGCCGCGCGGCAACCTCCGGCCACACCACCGCCCAAAGAAAAAAGGGACGTGCACTGCACGTCCCAAATTGGTGAAGGGCGAACAGGGGCGACGCCGTCAGCGGCCCAGCTCCTGCATCCACGCGGCCAGCTCGGTCGCTGCCTGGTGGGCGGCCTCGGCCAGCGCGGCGGCGCCGCCGGGGGCGTCACTCGTGGCGGCAGGGCGCTGCACCGTGAACACGCGCTGCGCCACCAGCGTTTCGCCGGCGGCACTGGCATCGGCCACCACGGCGCGCAGGCGCACCAGGCCGGCGCTTTGCTGCGGCGCGCTGAAGACGTGGCTGAACTCCTCCAGCTGCACGCGCAGCACGGTGGGCATGCGCTTGCCCTTGAGCAGCATGGCCAGGCCGTCGTCGCCCGAGAGCACGGCGCGGCGCTGGCCCAGCTGCTCGCGCAGCGCCTGCTGCATCAGCAGGGCCGGCGGCTGGCTCCAGCGCGCCTGCGAATAGGGCTGCAGCTGCTGGGCATTGGCATAGGCCAGGCGGTACAGCAGGGCCGAGCTGGCCTCGGGCAGGCCGACCATCTCCACGTCGGCCAGGGCCACGGGCGGCTGCGCGTCCGGCTCCGCCAGGGCCACCTGGCCCGCGCCCGGGCCGGGCCCGAAGTCGTACACGGCGGCGCGGGTGGGCGGCTTGGGCAGCACGGAGCAGCCCGTGGCGACCAGCGCCATTGCAAGGCCAAAAACGGCTCCAGCCCTTGCCAGACAAGCGCTGACAGCTATGGTTTTCGTATTTTTTTGCATGTCCTTGCTCCTCAGTGGGGGCCGGGCTCGGGCGGCGTGAAGCCGGGCTCGCCGGGCCCCGCGGCGGCGGTGCCGCTGCCGTAGATCAGCGACTGCGGGTTGTCGCTGATGCCTGAGGCGGTGCGGCCCAGGCGGCGCGCGGCGCGAGCGGTTTCGTCGGCAGCGTTGTTCAGGCGCGGCAGCGTGACGCGGCCGAAGCGGTCGGCGGCGTCGGCCAGCGAACGCGAGCCGGTGGCGATGTCGTCCAGCGGCCCGCCCGGTGCACCGAGGCGGCGCACGGTGCCGGCCACGTCGTCGGCGGCGCGCCCGGCGCTGTCGCCGGCCTGGCGCAGCGCGGCCAGGGTCTGGCGTGCGTCCGCGGCGACCTGCGGCACGCTGGCCAGGGCCGGGTCGAGCCGGGTGTCCACGGTCTGCTGCATGCGTCGGGCCAGCGCGTCCACGCTGCCGGCGGCGTTGCCCATCTGCTCCAAAGCGGTGGCAAAGCGCTGCTGGTTGTCATCGCTCAGCACGTCGTTGACGCGCTGCGTCACCTCCTGGATCTGCCCCAGGATGGCCGGGCCCTGCTCGGCCAGCTGGCTCAGGGGCGAGCTCTTCAAGGGCAGCCGCGGCAGGCCGCTGGGGCCCGGCGGCGGCGGGGGGAGCGGGCGGCTGGCGTCGTCGAGCTGGATGTGGGCCAGGCCAGTCACGCCCTGGTAGCCCAGCGTGGCGAAGGTGGTGTCGCTGATGGGCGCGCTGCCGTCGACGGCCAGGCGGATCAGCACGTTGCCGCTGACCTGCGGATCGAAGCCGATGCGCGTGACCTTGCCCACGGCCACGCCCTTGTAGCGCACCGAGGCCTGGGGCTGCAGGCCGCTCACGCTGTCCTTGCTGGACAGCTCGTAGTAGCGGTAGGCGGTCTGGTCGCGCGTCAGCCACAGCGCCAGGCCGGCCAGCAGCGCGGCCACCAGCAGCACGAAGGCGCCGGCGGCCAGGGCATGGGACTTGTTTTCCATCAGGCTTCCTTGGGACGCTCGGCCGCCGGCTGCGCCATGGCGCGCCGGCCGCGTTCGCCGAGAAAAAAGTGGTCGATGAAGGGGTGCTCAAAGCGCGCCACCTCCTGCGGCGTGCCGCTGACGATGACGCGCCGCTCGGCCAGCACGGCGACGCGGGTGGACAGGGCGTAGAGCGTATCCAGGTCGTGGGTGACCATGATCACCGTCAGGCCGAGGGCGGCGTGCAGCTCGCGCAGCAGGTCGCAGAACTCGTCGGAGCTGCTCGGGTCCAACCCCGCCGTGGGCTCGTCCAGCAGCAACAGCGGCGGGTCCATGATGAGGGCGCGCGCCAGCGCCGCGCGTTTGATCATGCCGCCCGACAGGTCGGCCGGCATGCGCGTGGCGTGCTCGGCCTTCAGGCCCACCATGCGCAGCTTGACCAGGGCCGCGTCGACGATGACGTCGTCGGGCAGCGTGCCCAGCTCGCGCAGCGCGAAGGCCACGTTGTCCAGCACGTTGAAGGCCGAGAACAGCGCCCCGTGCTGGAACAGCATGCCCACGCGGGCGCTGGCGCCCTCGCCGCCCAGCCGCGTGGCCGGCTGGCCCAGCACCGTGACGCTGCCGCGCGTGGGCACGGTCAGGCCCAGGATGTGCCGCAGCAGCACCGTCTTGCCCGTGCCCGAGCCGCCCACCAGCGACAGGATCTCGCCGCGGCGCACGGTCAGGTCCAGGTTGTCGTGCACGGTGAAGGCGTCCCGGCCCTTGCCGAAGACGGTGGCCACGCCGCGCGCCTCGACCACGGGCGGTGCGTCAGCCATGGGCGCCCTCCCGGCTTTGCGGCATAGCCCAGGCGGCCGGGCCGCGGCGCGCGCCGCGCCAGCGGCCAGCGCGCAAGGGCCGCCCCGCCGCGCTGCTGGCGTCCCCCTTCCCGGGGCGCGCAGCGCACCGAGAGAAGGGAGAAGGCGCGCGGCGCCTCAGGGGGATGTGCCGCATTTTTAAAATCCCACGTTCTTGAACGCCACGGCGAACACGGCGTCCACGATGATGACCATGGTGATGGCGCTGACCACCGAGGCCGTCGTGCCCTGGCCCAGGCTCTGCGTATTGGGCTCCACGCGCAGGCCCCAGTGGCATCCGATGAGGGCGATGAACACGCCGAACACCACCGACTTGGCGCAGGCCAGCCACAGGTTGGCCACGTCCACCGCCGAGGGCAGCGCCTGAGCGAAGTAGGCCGGCGAGATGCCCATGGCCAGGTCGGCCGCCAGCATGCCGCCCAGCAGCGCGGCCAGCGTGGTCCACAGCGCGATCAGCGGCATGGCCAGGCCCAGCGCCAGCGCCCGCGGCATGACCAGGCGAAAACCGTGCGGGATGCCCATGACGCGCATGGCGTCCAGCTCCTCGGTCACGCGCATCACGCCGATCTGCGCCGTGATGGCCGAGCCCGAGCGCCCGGCCACCAGGATGGCCCCCAGCATGGGCCCCAGCTCGCGGATCAGCGAGATGCCCAGGATGTTGACGATGAAGGTCTCGGCGCCGAACTGGCGCAGCTGCAGGCTCATCAGGTAGGCCAGCACCACGCCGATCAGAAAGCCCACCAGCGCCGTGATGGGCAGCGCCGTGGCGCCCATGCGGTACAGATGGCCGGAGATGTCGCGCCACGGTCCACGCGCGGGGTGGCGCACAAGGCGCAGCAGGTCCAGCACCAGCTGGCCGATCAGCTGCACCAGGTGTGTGAGGTGGTCCAGCGCGTGCAGCACCTGCGCGCCCAGCCCGTCCAGCAGTCCGGCCAGCGTGGCGCGCTGGCGCGGCGGGCGCGCGGCGGTGAATTCCTGCACGCGCTCCAGCATGTCGCGGTGGGCCTGGCCCACGGCGATGTCCTGCGGCCAGCGCTGGCCCCACTGGTCCCACAGCAGCTGCGCGCCGATGTGGTCCAGCCGCTGCAGGCCCGACAGGTCCCAGGCCTGCTGCCCGCCAGCACCGCGCAGCTGGGCGGCGATGCGGCGCCAGGCGCGCCGGTCGGCAAAGGCGGCCGCCACCCAGTCGCCGCGCACAAGCACGCGCTCGGCGCCCTCGCGCTGCAGGGTGGGCAAAGTCAGGCCGGACATGGGGCGCCAGTTTTGCACATTCCGCCGACAGACTCGCCCGGGCGTGAAAAAACATACAAATCGCCCTGCAGGGCGCACGCCTAAAGCGCCAGCAGCTACTTAAACCATAGCGCCAAGTGCTTTCCCTCTCGACACCTGCGCCTGGCCTCGGACAATGGCGCGAGCACCTGTCAGCGCGGTCTTACGCCCGCACCTCCCTCCTCCCCATGAGCGAAAACACCTTCGACTACATCATCATCGGCGCCGGCACTGCGGGCAGCCTGCTGGCCAACCGCCTGAGCGCCGACCGCGGCAAGCGCGTGCTGCTGCTGGAGGCCGGCCGCAAGGACGACTACCACTGGATCCACGTGCCTGTGGGCTACCTGTACTGCATCGGCAACCCGCGCACCGACTGGCTGTACCAGACCGAACCCGATGCCGGCCTGAACGGGCGCACCCTGCGCTATCCGCGTGGCAAGACGCTGGGCGGCTGCAGCAGCATCAACGGCATGATCTACATGCGCGGCCAGGCGCGCGACTACGCCCACTGGGCCGAGGTGACGGGCGACGACGCCTGGCAGTGGGACAACGTGCTGCAGGCCTTTCGCCGCCACGAAGACCACTGGCGCCTGGACCAGCCCGGCGCCGCCAGCGAGGCGTTCAAGCGCCTGCACGGCAGCAAGAGCACCGGCAGCAGCGGCGAATGGCGCGTGGAAAAGCAGCGCCTGCGCTGGGACATCCTGGACGCTTTTGCCCAGGCCGCGCAGCAGGCCGGCATTCCCGCCACCGAGGACTTCAACGGCGGCGACAACGAGGGCGTGGGCTATTTCGAGGTCAACCAGAAGGCCGGCTGGCGCTGGAACACCGCCAAGGCCTTTCTGCGCCCAACCTGCTACGGCCGGCCCAATTTCGAGTTGTGGACGCACGCCCAGGCCACGCGGCTGCTGGTGGAGCGTGGCGCGGACGGCGCACCGCGCTGCACCGGCGTGCAGGTCTGGACCGGCACCGAGATGGCCATGGCCCATGCCACCCAGGAGGTGATCCTGTGCGCGGGCGCCGTCAACTCGCCCCAGCTGCTGCAGCTGTCGGGCATCGGCCCGGGGGCGCTGCTGCAGCAGCACGGCATCGAGGTGGTGCACGATCTGCCCGGCGTGGGCGCCAATCTGCAGGACCACCTGCAGATCCGCGCCGTGTACAAGGTGCAGGGCGTGCCCACGCTGAACCAGCTGGCCGGCTCCCTGCTGGGCAAGGCGCGCATCGGGCTGGAATACGCCCTGCGCCGCACCGGCCCCATGAGCATGGCGCCCTCGCAGCTGGGTGCGTTCACGCGCAGCAGCCCGGACCAGCCGCACGCCAACCTGCAGTTCCACGTGCAGCCGCTGTCGCTGGACGCGTTCGGCGAGCCGCTGCACACCTTTCCGGCGTTCACGGCCAGCGTGTGTAACCTCAACCCCACCAGCCGCGGCTCGGTGCGCATCAAGAGCCCGCGCTTCGAGGACGCGCCGGCCATCGCGCCCAACTACCTCTCGACGCCCGAAGACCGCCAGGTGGCCGCCGACAGCCTGCGCGTGGTGCGCCGCATCGCCTCGCAGCCGGCGCTGGCGCGCTACGCGCCCGAGGAATACAAGCCCGGCCCGCAGTACCAGAGCGACGAGGAGCTGGCCCGCCTGGCCGGCGACATCGCCACCACCATCTTCCACCCCGTGGGCACCACGCGCATGGGGCGGGATGATGATCCGATGGCGGTGCTGGACTCGCAGCTGCGCGTGCGCGGCATGCAGGGTCTGCGCGTGGTGGACGCCGGCGCCATGCCGACCATCACCAGCGGCAACACCAACAGCCCCACGCTGATGATGGCCGAGATGGCTGCACAGTGGATCCGCCGCGGCAGGCCGCAGGCCTGAGTGGGCGTCCGGGAAATTCCCGATGCCGCCAGCCGGTCCCGGCGGCTACAGTCCTGCCACTCGATGCGCGCCTCGGCACGCCAAGCGAGGGGCCGAGGAGACAAACCGCCATTGCACAACAACACCAATATTCATTGAGGCGCCCACACGAGGCGCCCTTCTTTTGAAAAGCACCTGCAAGCCAGGTGCTTTTTTTATTTCCGCGCCCCAATGCAAGGCAAAACCGGCCCGAGCCCGCGCCCCAGAAGCGCCGGCAGCTAGCAATATGGGAGCGGCCGCGGTGCGACAATCGCGCCCATGGAATGGCTCATCGTCTCGCTGGCCTCGCTGCTGGCCGGTTTCGTGGACGCAATCGTGGGCGGTGGCGGCCTGATCCTGCTGCCCGCCCTGTTCGCCACCTTCCCCACCACCGCCCCCGCCACGCTCATGGGCACCAACAAGAGCGCGGCCATCTGGGGCACGGGCATCGCCACCTGGCAGTACAGCCGCCGCGTGCGCATGCGCTGGCAGGCCATGCTGCCGGCCGCGGCCGCCGGCTTTGTGGGGGCCTTTGGCGGGGCCTGGGTGGTGACGCTGATCTCCGCCGACGTTCTGCGCAAGCTGCTGCCGCTGGTGCTGGTGGCACTCTTGATCTACACCCTGGCGCGCAAGGACCTGGGCCGCACGCACGCACCGCGCCTGGGCGAGCGCGCCGAGATGTGGGCCGCCTGCGCCATCGGCCTGGCCATCGGCTTTTACGACGGCTTCTTCGGACCGGGCACGGGCAGCTTCTTCGTGTTCCTGTTCGTGCGCGTGCTGGGCTACGATTTTCTGAACGCCTCGGTCTCGGCCAAGCTGCTCAACCTGGCGACCAACGTGGCCGCGCTGATCCTGTTTGCCGCCAAGGGCCATGTATGGTGGCACTTCGCGCTGCCACTGGCCGTGGCCAACGTGGTGGGCAGCGTGCTGGGCGCGCACCTGGCGCTGCGCCACGGCGCGGGCTTCGTGCGCGGCATCTTCATCGTCGTGGTGGGCGCGCTGATCCTCAAGACCGGCTACGACGCCTTCCTGCGCTAGCAAGGAGCAATGACGCCTATGACCACCGTGAGCCTGATCGGCGCCCCCACCGACGTAGGCGCCAGCGTGCTGGGCGCCAGCATGGGGCCGGACGCCCTGCGCATCGCGGGCATCGCGCGCGCCCTGCGCGGGCTGGGCCTAGACGTGGAGGACGCCGGCAACCTGCACGGCCCCGGCAACCCGCAGGCCGCGCCGCAGGACGGCTTTCGCCACCTGCAGGAGGCCGTGCACTGGAACCGCGCCGTGTTCGAGGCCGCGGCCGCCGCGCTGGCGCAGGGCCGGCTGCCGCTGCTGATGGGCGGCGACCACTGCCTGGCGATCGGCTCCATCAGCGCCGCGGCGGCGCACTGCCGCGCGCAGGCCAGGCGGCTGAAGGTGCTGTGGTTCGACGCGCACGCCGACGCCAACACGCCCGAGACCTCGCCCAGCGGCAACATCCACGGCATGCCCGTAGCCTGCCTGCTGGGGCACGGCCCGCGCGCGCTGTCGCAGCTGGCCGGGGGCACGGCCCTGAGGTCCGGCGAGATCACGCTGGTGGGCGTGCGCAGCGTGGACGCGGTGGAAAAGCGCTTCGTCGCCGAGCACGGCATCGAGGTCTTCGACATGCGCACCATCGACGAGCTGGGCATGCGCGCCGTGATGCAGGCAGCGCTGGCCGGCGTGGACCGGGACACGCACCTGCACGTGAGCTTCGACATGGACGCCATGGACCCGTCCGTCGCCCCCGGTGTGGGCACCGACGTGCGCGGCGGCCTGACCTACCGTGAGACGCAGCTGTGCATGGAGATGCTGGCTGACTGCGGGCAGCTGGCCTCTGCCGATTTGGTGGAACTGAACCCGGCACTGGACGTGCGCAACCAGACGGCCGAGCTGGCGGTGGACCTGCTGGAGAGCCTGTTCGGCAAATCCACCCTGATGCGCCCGCGCTGAGCCGCGAAAATCCGCACGGTTGTGCTTTTTCTGCCAAAAACCGCGCCGATGCACGGGTTTGCGGCAATGCAGCGAGGCAAAAGCGCGTCCCTATAATGCCCTGCCCCGTCACGCCAGCCCCCTTGTTTGAGCCGGGTTTCATCGGCACGGGCGCCTACCGTGTCCGGCTTGTGATCCGCAACGCCGGACTTTTTTTGCACCTGAACCACCCCTTGCAGGAACACCCATGAAGATGCTCAAGACCCTGGCCGCCGCTGCCGCGATCGCGCTGTGCGCCTCTGCCGCCGTGCAGGCACGCCCGCTGGCCGAGATCGAGAAGAGCGGCACCATCGTCCTCGGCTCCGAAGGCCAGTACGCGCCCTTCAACTTCTTCAAGGGCAAGCAGCTGACCGGCTACGAGATCGAGGTCGCCGAGGCCGTGGTCAAGAAGATGGGCCTCAAGTACGAGTGGAAGACCGTCGGCTTCGACGCCCTGCTGACCGGCCTGGCGCAGGACCGCTGGGACCTGGTCATCGCCTCGCACGGCATCACCGAGGAGCGCGCCAAGGCCGCCACCTTCACCGATCCGCACTACTGCTCGGGCGGCATCATCGTGTCCCTGAAGCCCGAGATCCGCACCGCAGCCGACCTGGCCGGCAAGACGGTGGCGGTGCAGACCGGCACCTCCTACCTGCAGCACGTCAAGGAAGTGCCCGGCGTGAAGGAGGTGAAGAACTTCCCCACCGACGAGGCCGCGCGCAGCGCCCTGGCCTCCAAGCGCGTGGACGCCTGGGTGACCGACCGCTTCGTGGCCAAGGAAATGCTGGCCAAGGCTCCCAAGGCCGGCTTCAAGACCGGCGACATGCTGTTCGTCGAGAAGATCGCCGCGGCCGTGGCCAAGGGCAACCAGTCGCTGGCCGATGCCTGGAACAAGGCCTTCAAGGAAGTGGTCGCCGACGGCACCGTGGGCAAGATCTCGCAGAAGTACTTCCAGGAAGACGTGACCTGCAAGTAAGCCTTTTTCGACCCTTTTGGCACGCGCCGGGCCCCTCGCGCCCGGCGCGTGCATTTTGCTGATCCCACAATGCTTGTCGCTCTTTGGCCCTCGCGCTGGAGCCGATCCCAGCGCAGCAACGCGACGCTGGTGGCGGCGCTGGTGCTGATGGCGCTGGTCCTGTCGCTGCTCGGCTGGCTGCTGTCTTTCTTCCCCGAGCCCATCGGCTCCAACGCCGCGCTGTTCGCCGAAGGCGCCATCACTACGCTGGAGCTGACCCTGGTGGCCGGCGTCGCCGGCCTGATCCTGGGCACGGCGGCGGCGCTGGCGCGCACCTCCCGCCTGGCCTGGCTGCGCTGGATCGCCAGCCTGTACATCTGGGCCATCCGCGGCACGCCGCTGCTGGTGCAGATTTTGTTCGTGTACTTCGCGCTGCCGGTGCTGGTGCCGTGGCTGAACCTGCCCGACTTCGCCGCCGCCTGCGTGGCCCTGGGGCTGAACGTGGGCGCCTACAACGCCGAGGCCATCCGCGCCGGCCTGCTGGCCGTGCCGCGCGGGCAGACCGAAGCTGCGCGCGCGCTGGGCCTGCCGCGCACGCATGTGTTTTTGGACGTGGTCTTCCCGCAGGCCTTCAAGATCGCACTGCCGCCGCTGGTGAGCAACTTCGTGGCGCTGCTGAAGGACTCGTCGCTGGCCTACGCCATCGGCGTGGTGGAGCTGACCAACGTGGGCAACCGCATCCAGTCGGCCACCTTCCAGCCCGTGGCCACGCTGACCACGGTGGCCATCACCTACCTGATATTGACTACTCTGGTCACCCAGGTCACGCACGGCATCGAGCACCGCTTCGACGTGGAAGGCCGAGTCAAGTGAACAACCCCCTGAGCCGCTGCGCGGCTTCCCCCTTCTCTGGCGCGTGCTTCGCACGCTGGGAAGGGGGACGGCGCCACTGGACCGGCGAAGCCGGATCCACGGCGCCTGCTGGCCTGGCGCGCGCCTGTATCAACCATTGGGTTGGCTATGCCTGCCATGACTGAGAATTCCGCAACTCCGTACATCGTCTGCAAGGACGTGCGCAAGGCCTTCGGCAGCCATGAGGTGCTGAAGGGCGTGTCCACGCAGTTCTACACCGGGCAGGTGACGACCATCATCGGTGCCTCGGGCTCGGGCAAGAGCACGCTGCTGCGCGCCATCAACCGCCTGGAGCCGCACGACAGCGGCAGCATCACCATCGGTGGCGTGGAGGTCACCGACGAGCCGCGCACGCTGCAGCAGCAGCGCTGCGAGGTGGGCATGGTGTTCCAGCAGTTCAACCTGTTCGGCCACCTCACGGTGCTGGACAACCTGACGCTGGCGCCGCGGCGCATCCACCGCACGGCGCGCAGCCAGGCCAATGAGCAGGCCATGCAGCTTTTGAAGCGCGTGGGCATGCAGGACCACGCGCACAAGTACCCCTGGCAGCTGTCGGGCGGACAGCAGCAGCGCGTGGCGATCGCCCGGGCGCTGGCCATGCAGCCGAAGGTCATGCTGTTCGACGAGCCCACCAGCGCCCTCGACCCGGAGATGGTGCAGGAGGTGCTGGACGTGATGCGCGAGCTGGCGCGCGGCGGCATGACCATGATCGTGGTGACGCACGAGATGGGCTTTGCCCGAGAGGTGGCGGACCGCGTGATGTTCTTCGACCAGGGCTGCATCGCCCACGACGCGCCGCCGGCGGAGTTCTTCGCCCACCCGGCCAGCGAGCGCATCCGCTCCTTCCTGCGGCGCATGAGCGCCTGAGGTGCGCCGGCGCCGCCACAGGCGCTGCAGCTCCTCAAACCATAGCTGCTCCCGCTTGACTGACGCTGCTTCGGGCTTCAAAACCCTTTGAAAGCCGCACCTACCAAGCGCAAGCAGCTCCTTTTTTGATAGTCAACACAACCAAGTCACGCCATGCGCCATGAACGCCAGGGCCTGGCCGCGCTGCTCCTCGTGGTGGCCGTCTGGGGCACCACCTTTCCCGCGATGAAGCTGCTGTCCGCTCATCTCGATGCGCTGCAGATCATCTGGGCCCGCTTTGCCATCGCCCTGCTGGTGCTGGCCCCCGCCTGGCGCGGCCTGCGGGCGGACGAGCGGCGCTGGGGCCTGTTGCTGGGCACGCTGCTGTTCGCCGCCTTCTGGCTGCAGATCGAGGGGCTGGCGCGCACCAGCAGCAACCGCAACGCCTTCGTCACCGGGCTGAACGTGCTGGTGGTGCCGCTGCTGGCCATGGCCGTGCTGGGGCGGCGCTACGGGCTGGCGCTGTGGGGCGCCTGCGCCATGGCGCTGGCCGGCATGGTGCTGATGTTCCATGAGGACGAGCCCTGGAACCTGGGCGACTCGCTGACCCTGGCCAGCACGCTGTTCTACGCCGTCTACATCCTGGTGCTGGAGGAATGCGCCCGCCGCACTGCCGCGCGGCCGCTGCGCGCCACGCGCCTGGCAGCCGTGCAGGCGCTGCTGATGTGCGCCGCCGCCAGCGCCCTGGTGCTGCTGCGCCACGGCGGCGCGGACAGCACGCTGCAGGCCCTGGCCACGCTGCCGGCGGATGCGCTGGCCGCGCTGGTCTACCTGGGCGTGGTGGCCAGCGTGCTGGTGGTCACCCTGCAGGCCTGGGGCCAGCAGCGCGTGGACGCCATGCGCAGCGCCATCGTCTTCGGGCTGGAGCCGGTGTTCGCCGCCGCCACGGCGTGGGTGCTGATCGGCGAGACGCTGGGCCTCGCCGGCCTGGCGGGGGCGGCGCTGATCGTCGCCGCGCTCATCGTCAGCCAGTTGCAGCCACCGCGCGCCGGCGCCGCGCCGGCCTGACGCGCCGCGCCCTCACGGCGTGACCGCCAGGGGCAGCGGCACGTCCGCCGCGCGCCGCGGCGTGCCGGCGGGCGGGCCGCCCCCACCCTTGGCGACGGCGGCGATGTCCTCCTCGCTCGGGTACTGCCCGGCCAGCCAGTAGTCGAACACGCGCCGCACGATGGGCGCGGCGGCGGCGGCGCCGAAGCCGGCGTTCTCCACGATGATGGCCACGGCCACCTGCGGGTCCTCCACGGGCGCGAAGGCGGCGAACAGCGAATGGTCGCGCTGGTGCTCGGCCAGCAGCTTGGCGTTGTAGCGGGTGTTCTGCGCCCAGCCCACGGCCTGCGCCGTGCCGGTCTTGCCGGCCGAGGTGTACGGTGCGCCGGCGAACACGCGCCGGCCAGTGCCGCTCTCGTTCACGGCCTTCAGGGCGTTGCGGATGATCTCGACGTTGCGCGGTTTGTAGCCCAGGTTCTCACCCGGCGGCTGCTCGACCTCGGTGATGGCGCCCGTGACCTGGTCCTTCACCGCCTTGATCAGGTGCGGCCGGTGGCGCGTGCCGCCATTGGCCAGCGTGGCCTCGGCCACGGCCAGCTGCAGCATGGTGAAGTTGTTGTAGCCCTGGCCGATGCCCAGCGACACGGTCTCGCCCGAGTACCAGCGCTTGGCCTCGGGGCGCTTGTAGGCGTTTCTCTTCCACTCCTGGCTGGGCAGCACGCCGCGCACCTCGCCGCCTAGGTCGATGCCGGTGATCTGGCCGAAGCCCAGCGGCTTCATGAAGTCGTGGATGCTGTCCACGCCCATTTCCACGGCCAGCGAATAGAAGTAGGTGTTGCTGGAGAACTGGATGGCGCGGTGCATGTCCACGCCGCCCAGGCCGCCCTCGTGGCTGCGGAAGGTGCGCCCGCCGTAGTTGAAGTAGCCCGGGTCGCTGAAGACCTGGGCGGCCTGGCGCTTGCCCAGCTCCAGCGCCGCCAGCGCCATGAAGGGCTTGTAGGTCGAGCCGGGCGGGTACGTGCCGCGCAGCGCGCGGTTGAGCAGCGGCTTGTTGATGGATTCGTTCAGCGCCTGCCAGTTTTCCTGGTCGATGCCCTCCACGAACAGGTTGGGATCGAACGTGGGCTTGGAGACCAGCGCCAGCACCTCGCCGTTCCTCGGGTCCAGCGCCACCAGCGCGCCGCGGCGCTCGCCGAACAGGTCCTCGACCATCTTTTGCAGGCGGATGTCCAGCGACAGCATGACGGTGTTGCCCGGTGTGGCGGGGTGGCTCTCCAGCCGACGCACGGCGTGGCCGCCGGCGGAGGTCTCCAGCAGCTCCACGCCAGTCTGCCCATGCAGCGTAGACTCGAAGCTCTGCTCCACCCCCAGCTTGCCGATGTAGTCCGTGCCGCGGTAGTTGGCGGCGTCGCCCGCGTCCTCGATGCGCTCCTTTTCGCGCTGGTTGATGCGCCCGATGTAGCCGATGGCGTGGCTGGCCACCTCGCCAAACGGGTAGGTGCGAAACAGCCGCGCCTTGATCTCCACACCGGGAAAGCGCCAGCGCTGGGCGGCAAAGCGCGCCACCTCCTCGTCGGACAGGCGCGTGCGGATGGGCAGCGACTCGAAGTTGCGCGACTCGTCCATCAGCCGCTTGAAACGGCGCCGGTCGCGCGGCTGGATGTCCACGATCTCGGCCAGCTGGTCGATGGTGGCCTCCAGGTCCATGGCGCGCGACGGCGTGATCTCCAGCGTGTAGGCGGAGTAGTTGGTGGCCAGCACCACGCCGTTGCGGTCCATGATCAGGCCGCGGTTGGGCACGATGGGCACCACCGCCGTGCGGTTGCTCTCGGCCTGCTCGGCCAGGCCCTCGTGGCGCACCACCTGCAGCACGTACAGGCGCGCGGCGATCAGGCCAAAGCACAGCAGCACCACCAGGGCCACCACCACCACGCGCAGGCGAAAGCGCCCCGCGTCGGCCTGGGCGTTGCGCAGTTCCGTCATGGCATCGTCACCGTCACAGCCAGGCTCACAGCGGTCGGCTCTTGTCCTGGTCGGGCGGACGGCGCTGCGGCGCCAGCAGGATCCAGCTGGCCAGCGGCCACAGGAGTGTCTCCAGCAGCGGTGCCAGCAGCACCGGCCAGCCCGGAGGCAGGCCGCCGCCGGCCATGCGCAGCGCCACCTCCAGCACGTGTGCGGCCAGGAACAGCGGCGCCAGTTGCATCGCCTGCGGCAGCGAGCCGAACCACAGTACCCGGCGCGCTGCCGCCTGCGCGCCGAACACGGCCAGCGTGTAGACCAGCGCGTGCTGGCCCAGCAGGGCCGACTGGTACACGTCCAGCACCAGGCCCAGGGCGAAGGCCACGCCCATGCCCACGCGCGTGGGCTGGTGCATGGCCCAGAACACCAGCAGCAGCAGCACCCAGTCGGGCGTCCAGGCCACGCGCCCCAGCGGCAGCATGTCCAGCACCAGCGCCACCACCAGGCTGAAGGCGATGAAGGTGGGCCGCACCGGCAGCAGCAGCGGCTGGCCGCGGGGCATGATCATTTGCGGCCTCCGCGCTTCTTGGTGGCGGCGGCATCAGGTTCGGGCCGCGCCGGCAGCTCGGCCTTGACCGGCTGCAGCAGCATCACGTGCCGCGCGCCCTGCACCTGGGCCAGCGGCTCGCAGTAGATGCGCGCGAAGGTGGAGTCGGCACGCCGCTCCACCCGCACCACGCGCGCCACCGGCAGGCCCGGCGGATACACGCCGTCGATGCCGCTGGTGGTGAGCAGGTCACCCTCCTGCACGTCGGCATTGCCGGGCGTGAAGCGCAGCTCCACCCCGCCGCCGTGCGCGGCCAGGGGGTCGCCGTAGGTCACGCTGCGCGCGCCGGTGCGCACGTTCAGCACGGGGATGGTCTGCTCGCGGTCAATGAGCAGCGTGACCTCGCTGAGCATGGGGTACACGCGTGTGACCTGGCCGAGCACGCCGTAAGCGTCCATCACGGGCGAGCCCGGCTCCACGCCGGCCAGCTGGCCCTGATCGACGATGACGCGGCGGGTGTAGGGGTCGGCCGTGTCGTAGAGCACCTGCGCCGCATGCGCCGGGGTGGTCAGGCGCTCGCGCAGCGCCAGCAGCTCGCGCAACTGGGTGTTCTCGCGCAGCAGCTGCTCGGTCTGGCCGGCGCGCAGGGCCATCTCGGCCATGCTCCGCTGCGCCTCGTCCAGGCTGCGCTGCGTGGTCTGCAGCGACTGCAGGTAGCCGGCGCCGCTGGTCGCCAGCTGCACCGGTTGCTGCGCCACCCACTGCAGCGGGTACAGCAGCGTGGCCACGGCGGTGCGCAGCGGTTCGGTCACGCGAAAGCGCGCGTCCGCCACCATCAGGAACAGCGCCAGCGCGCCGTACAGCAGCAGCCGCGCGCGCGGCGACGGGCCGTGGCGGAAGAACGACGGCGCGCTGCGCTCAAGTGTGCCGGGGGGCATGCGTCAAACGGGGCAAGGCGTGCATGCGGGCGCCCGTGGGGCGGGTCAGTCGCTGGTGAAGATGCTTCCCTGGCGCTCCATGCGCTCCAGGGCCATGCCGCAGCCGCGCACCACGCAGGTCAGCGGCTCCTCGGCCACGTGCACGGGCAGGCCGGTTTCCTCGGAAAGCAGGCGGTCCAGGTCACGCAGCAGCGCGCCGCCGCCGGTCAGCATCATGCCGCGCTCGGCAATGTCGGCGCCGAGTTCGGGCGGGGTCTGCTCCAGCGCGTTCTTCACGGCCGAGACGATCTGGTTCAGCGGCTCGGTCAGGGCTTCGAGCACCTCGTTGGAGGAGATGGTGAAGCTGCGCGGCACACCCTCGGAGAGGTTGCGGCCCTTGACCTCCATCTCCTTGACCTCGGAGCCGGGGAAGGCCGAGCCGATGTGCTTCTTGATCAGCTCCGCCGTGGGCTCGCCAATGAGCATGCCGTAGTTGCGGCGGATGTAGTTGATGATGGACTCGTCGAACTTGTCGCCGCCCACGCGCACGCTGCCCTTGTAGACCATGCCGCCTAGGCTGATCACGCCGACCTCGGTGGTGCCGCCGCCGATGTCCACCACCATGGAGCCCGAGGCCTCGGACACCGGCAGGCCGGCGCCGATGCCGGCGGCCATGGGTTCTTCGATCAGGTAGACGGCGGTGGCGCCGGCCGCCTCGGCCGCGTCCTTGATGGCGCGGCGCTCGACCTGGGTGGAGCCGCAGGGCACGCAGATGATGATGCGCGGGCTGGGGGTCAGCACCGAGCGCGGGTGCACCATCTTGATGAACTGCTTGATCATCTGCTCGGTGATCACGAAGTCGGCGATCACGCCGTCCTTCATCGGGCGGATGGCCTCGATGTTGCCGGGCACCTTGCCCAGCATGGCCTTGGCCTCGGATCCCACGGCCTGGATGACCTTCTTGCCGTGCGGGCCACCCTCGTGGCGGATGGCGACGACCGAGGGCTCGTCCAGCACGATGCCCTTGTCGCGGGCGAAGATCAGGGTGTTGGCGGTGCCAAGGTCGATGGCCAGGTCGGTGGAGAAGTACCGACGCAATGATCCGAACATGCGGGAATCCTCATGCGGCACGGCATGCGCGTCGGCCTGCCGTCGCCGTAAGTTCTTAAGGGGGTCTGTGGAGGGCGGCGCTTTTTTCGCACAGTCTGGCTGCTGGGCAGGACTGGGCGTTGCGGCAAAGGCGGGATAATAACGCATCCCCTGTGAATAACTCTCTCCGGCAGGACCCTGGATTGTCATCGTTACATCCGGTTTCCGGGCCCCATCCCGCTATGGCACTGACTCCCCAGGACATCGGCCGCATCGCCCATCTGGCAAGGCTGGAACTCGATCCCGCCGAGGGTGAGCGCATGCTCACCACCATCAACGACTTCTTCGCCATCGTCGAGAAGATGCAGGCTGTGGATACCACCGGCGTGGCTCCCCTGTCGCACCCGTTGGCCGCCGTGCAACCCGTGGCCCTGCGCCTGCAGGATGACGTGGCCAGCGAGCCCAACCGGCGCGAGGACTATCAGGCGGGCGCTCCGGCCGTGGAGCGCGGCCTGTTCCTGGTGCCCCGGGTGATCGAATAAAAGGAGCGCCGCATGAGCAGCAGTAACAACACCGAACTGCACGACCTCGGCGTGGCCGGCCTGGCCGCGCGCCTGCAGGCCCGCCAGGTCAGCGCCGTGGAGGCAGCCCGGCATTTCGTGCAGCGCGCGCGCCAGCAACAGGCGCTGGGCGCCTTCCTGGCGCTGGACGAGGACGTGGCGCTGGCCCAGGCCCGCGCTCAGGACGAGGCCCTGGCCGCCGGTCGTGCCGGCCCGCTGGCGGGCGTACCCATCGCGCACAAGGACGTGTTCGTCACGCGGGACTTTCCCAGCACCGCCTCCAGCCGCATGCTGGCCGGCTACCGCTCGCCGTTTGACGCCACCATCGTCGCCAACCTGGCCGCGGCCGGCTGCGTCAGCCTGGGCAAGCTCAGCTGTGACGAGTTCGCCATGGGCGGCAGCAACGAGAACGTGGCCGTCCCCGCCGTGGGCCTGAGCGAACCCCAGCCGGTGCGCAACCCCTGGGACACGGCGCGCGTGCCCGGCGGCTCCTCGGGCGGCAGCGCGACCGCCGTGGCCGCGGGCCTGGTGCCCGGCGCCACCGCCAGCGACACCGGCGGTTCCATCCGCCAGCCGGCCGCGTTCTGCGGCACCACCGGCATCAAGCCCACCTATGGCCGCGCCAGCCGCTACGGCATGATCGCCTTCGCCTCCAGCCTGGACCAGGCCGGCGTGGTGGCCCGCAGCGCCGAGGACTGCGCCCTGCTGCTGAGCCAGCTGTGCGGCCCGGATGTGCTGCGCGACTCCACCAGCCTGGACATGCCGCCCGAGGATTTCAGCCGCCAGCTGGACGGCCGCATCGAAGGCCTGCGCATCGGCGTGCCGCGCGAGTTCTTCGGCGAAGGCCTGCAGGATGACGTGCGCACCGCCGTGCAGGCGGCACTCCGGGAGTACGAGAAGCTGGGCGCCAAGCTGGTGGACATCTCCCTGCCGCGCACCGACCTGGCCGTGCCCGTCTACTACATCCTCAGTCCGGCCGAGGCCAGCTCCAACCTGTCGCGCTTCGACGGCGTGCGCTACGGCCACCGCGCCGCGCAGTACACCGACCTGATGGACATGTACAAGAAGTCGCGCTCCGAGGCTTTCGGCGAGGAGGTCAAGCGACGCATCATGATCGGCACCTACGTCCTGTCCGAGGGCTACTACGACGCGTATTACCTGCAGGCCCAGCGCCTGCGCCGCATGATTGCCGACGACCTGCAGCAGGCCTTCACCCAGTGCGACGTGATCGCCGGCCCGGTGGCGCCCAGCGTGGCCTGGACCATCGGCGGCAAGAGCGACCCGCTGGCCACCTACCTCGCCGACATCTACACCCTGCCCGCGTCGCTGGCCGGCCTGCCGGCCATGAGCGTGCCGGCCGGCTTTGGCGAAGGCGGCATGCCCGTGGGCCTGCAGCTGATCGGCAACCACTTCGGCGAGGCGCGCCTGCTCAACCTGGCGCACCGCCTGCAGCAGGCCACCGACTTCCACCAGCGCCGCCCGGCCCTTGCCTGACGCTGCCCCGACCCCAGACGCTTCACCCGCCATGTCCGCACCACTCATCCAGGGCTACGAGGTCGTGATCGGCTTCGAGACCCACGCCCAGCTGGCCACTGCCAGCAAGATCTTCAGCCGCGCCAGCACCGCCTTCGGTGCCGAGCCCAACACTCAGGCCAGCGCCGTGGACCTGGCCCTGCCCGGCACGCTGCCGGTGATGAACAAAAAGGCCGTGGAGTGCGCCATCCGCCTGGGCCTGGCGCTGGGTTCGCACATCGCACCCGAGAGCATCTTCGCGCGCAAGAATTATTTCTACCCCGACCTGCCCAAGGGCTACCAGATCAGCCAGTTCGAGATTCCCGTGGTGCAGGGCGGCGAGGTGTCCTTCCTGCTGGGCCAGGAGAAGAAAACCGTGCGCCTGGTGCGCGCCCACCTGGAGGAAGATGCCGGCAAGTCGCTGCACGAGGACTTCATCGGCATGAGCGGCATCGACCTGAACCGCGCCGGCACGGCCCTGCTGGAGATCGTGACCGAGCCGGACATGCGCTCCACCGAGGAGGCCGTGGCCTATGCCCGCGAGCTGCACAAGCTGGTGACCTGGATCGGCATCTGCGACGGCAACATGCAGGAAGGGTCGTTCCGCTGCGACGCCAACGTCTCGGTGCGCAAGCCCGGGGCACCTCTGGGCACACGCCGCGAGATCAAGAACCTGAACTCGTTCCGCTACATGCAGCAGGCCATCGACTACGAGATCCGCTGGCAGATCGAGCAGATCGAGGACGGCCACGCCATCCAGCAGGCGACGGTGCTGTTCGACCCCGACACCGGCGAGACCCGCGCCATGCGCACCAAGGAGGACGCGGCCGACTACCGCTACTTCCCCGACCCGGACCTGCCCCCGCTGGTGGTGCAGCCCGAGTGGATCGAGCAGGTGCGCGCCAGCATGCCCGAGCTGCCGCGCGCCATGGCCGCGCGCTTCGTGCAGCAGCACGGCCTGCCCGAGTACGACGCCACCACGCTCACGCAAAGCCAGGCGATGGCCGCCTACTTCGAAGAGGCGGCACGGGGCAGCGGCCAGCCCAAGCTGGCCAGCAACTGGGTCATGGGCGAGATCTCGCGCCGGCTCAATGCCGAGGAGATCGGCATCGAGCAGGCCAAGGTCAGCAGCGCCCAGCTGGCCGCGCTGATCGCGCGCATCCACGACGGCACCATCAGCAACAACGCCGCGCGCCAGGTCTTCGATGCCTTGTGGGCCGGTGAAGGCCAGGAGGTGGACGCGCTGATCGAGGCCAAGGGCCTCAAGCAGATGAACGACACGGGCGCGCTGGAGGCCATCGTCGACGAGGTCATCGCCGCCAACCCGGGCAACGTGGAGCAGTACCGCGCCGGCAAGGACAAGGCCTTCAACGCCCTGGTCGGCCAGGTCATGAAGGCCTCCAAGGGCAAGGCCAACCCGCAACAGGTCAACGCCCTGCTCAAAAGCCGGCTGGATTGAGAAATTTGAGTCAAAATCGGCTCAAAACCTTATCCAGCAAGCGCCAGCAGCTATTAAAAACATAGCGAACGGACACGAAAAAGCAGCCCGCGGCTGCTTTTTTCATGGGCGCGGCGGGCTTACCGGACGCTGCTCGCCCCCGGCGGCTGGGCCCACTGCTCGGCAGCGGCGCGCTGCGCGGCCCACAGCTGGCGCAGCTGTGCCAGCTCGGCGTCGAAGCGCTGGTCGATGCGGCGCTTTTCCTGCTCCTGGGTGGCGATGAAGCGCTGCTGCTCGCTCACCTCCTCGTCGTTCTCGGCGAACTGGCGCTGCAGCTTCGGCGGCGCCTTGGCCAGGTCGCCCTGGTAGAACTGCAGCTCCACGCCCAGCTGCTTGCGCCGCACGCTCAGCTCGCCGATGCGCTTGTGCGCCACCGCGATGACCTCGTCCACCAGCTCCAGGGCGCGCACACGCTCGACCTGGTGCGCCGCCTCGTCCGGGTAGCGCGCCAGCAGCACGCGCTCGCGCCGGCGCTCCTCGGCGATGCGGATGCGCTCCTGCGCCGCCTTCTTGCGCTGCTCCTCCAGCGCCGCGCGCTCGTGCTCGGTCAGGGTGGGGCCGACGCGGCGGCGCTCGGTGCCGGTGAGGTCCAGCACGCGCTGCTCGCGGTCGATGCACTCGGCAATGGGGCGGTCGGCCGTCAGGCGCCGGCCATTTTTGTCGATGCAGGTGTACACCTCCTGCGGGCCCTTGCGCTCCTGCGCGCCGGTCGGTGCGGCCGCCAGCAGCAACAGGCCGGCGGTGGCCAGGGCATGCCCGAATCCCTGAAATCGTCGTGCGCTGTGCTTCAACAATCCTGCTCCCGCTGCTGTGGCCCGCACGGGCCGGTCGTTACGTCATTGCCATCAGTCGACCACGCCGTAGCGCTGGCGATAGGCCAGCACGCGCGCGTGGTGCTCGCGCATCTGCGCGTCGGCGCCGCTGGCCGATAGATATTGCAATAAGTCTGCCAGCTTGGCGATAGTGCACACCTGCAGCCCCAGGGTGCCGCGCACGTACTGCACGGCGCTGTGCGGCACGTCCTGCCCGCCTTCGGTGGCCATCTCCTGCCGGTCCAGGGCGATGGCCATGGCGTGCGGCGTGGCGCCGGCGGCGCGGATCAGGGCGATGGACTCGCGCGCCGCCGTGCCGGCACTCATCACGTCGTCGATGATGAGCACCCGTCCGGCCAGGGGCGCGCCCACCAGCGTGCCGCCCTCGCCGTGGTCCTTGGCCTCCTTGCGGTTGTAGGCAAACGGCACGTTGCGGCCCAGCCGCGCCAGCTCCACGGCCACCGTGGCGGCCAGGGGGATGCCCTTGTAGGCGGGGCCGAAGACCATGTCGAACCCGATGCCGCTGGCCAGCAGGGCCTGTGCATAGAATTGCGCCAGCCGGCCCAGCTTGGCACCGTCGTCGAACAGTCCGGCGTTGAAGAAATAGGGGCTCATGCGCCCCGCCTTGGTCTTGAATTCGCCAAAGCGCAGCACGCCGGCCTCGACCGCAAAGCGCACGAAATCCTGTGCCAGCTGCGCCTGCCCTTCTCCCTGACTCGCGTTCACCATGGATGCCTCTTCCTTGTTCAAAATCACCAGCCTCAATCTCAACGGCATCCGCTCGGCCACGTCCAAAGGGGTGGAGGCCTGGATCGCCCGGCAGGCGCCGGATTGTATTTGCGTGCAGGAACTCAAGGCCCAGGCGCCGGACATGGCCGGCCGCTTCGAGGAGCTGGCCGGGCTGAAAGGGCATTTTCACTTCGCCGCCAAGAAGGGCTACTCGGGCGTGGGCATCTACACCCGGCACGAGCCCAGCGACGTGCGCGTGGGCTACGGCTGCAACGAGTTCGATCCCGAGGGCCGCTACGTGGAACTGCGCTTTGACACGCCCGCGCGCCGCCTGTCCCTCATCAGCGCCTACTTTCCCAGCGGCTCCTCGGGCGAGGAGCGCCAGTTGGCCAAGTACCGCTTCCTGGCCAACTTCCACCCCCACCTGATGAGCCTGAAGGCCGAGCGCGAGTTCATCCTGTGCGGCGACATCAACATCGCCCACAGCCAGGCCGACCTGAAGAACTGGCGCAGCAACCAGAAAAACAGCGGCTTCCTGCCCGAGGAGCGCGCCTGGATGACAAAGTTGTTGCACACGGAGGACGCCGGCGGCGGCCTGGTGGACGTGTACCGCCGGCTCAAGCCCGATACCACCGACGAGTGCTACACCTGGTGGAGCAACCGCGGCCAGGCCTACGCCAACAACGTGGGCTGGCGCCTGGACTACCACCTGGCCACGCCGGCCCTGGCCGCCCTGGCGCGCACCGAGCACATCTACAAGGCCGAGAAGTTCAGCGACCACGCGCCCATCACCATCGGCTACGACCTCACGCTCTGACATGCTGCATTACCAGACCATCCCCGTCACGCCCTTCCAGCAAAACTGCTCGCTCGTCTGGTGCGACCAGACCATGGACGCCGCCGTCATCGACCCCGGCGGAGACCTGGGCCGGCTGCTGGCCGCCGTGCAGGGCCTGGGCTTGCAGCTGAAAGCCATCTGGCTGACGCACGCCCACATCGACCACGCCGGCGGCGCGGGCGAATTGGCCGAGCGCTTGCAGCTGCCCATCGTTGGCCCGCACGAGGGCGATCAGTTCTGGATCGACGGCCTGCCGCAGCAAAGCGCCATGTTCGGATTTCCGCCGGCGCAGGCCTTCGTGCCCACGCGCTGGCTGCATGACGGCGATACGGTGAGCATCGGACAGGAGACCTTGACCGTGCGCCACTGCCCCGGCCACACGCCCGGCCACGTGGTGTTCCACGCGCCGCAGATCGAGCGCTGCTTCGTCGGCGACGTGCTGTTCGCCGGCAGCATCGGCCGCACTGACTTCCCGCAGGGCAACCACCAGCAGCTGATCGACAGCATCACCCAGCGCCTGTGGCCCATGGGCGACGCCACGGTGTTCATCCCCGGCCACGGACCGGAGAGCAGCTTCGGGCAGGAGCGGCGCAGCAATCCCTTCGTGGGTGGCACCTGATCCTGCGCTATTAGAAAAATAGCTGCCAGCGCTTGCTGCACAAGCGCTAGAGGCCAATTTGGCTGCTAAAACTGGGAGCGAGTGCTGGGCCTTGCCGCCCGCCGCGCCCTGGCGGCCAGCGCCGCAGCAGCCAGCGCCGTCAGCGCCACCGCGGCCGGAGACAGCCCCGGCACGGGCACAGGCCGGGGCACGGGGCCGGGCCCTGCCGCCGTCGGCGTGACCGGCGCGGAAACCTGCGACACCGGCCCCTCGCCGTTGGGATGCAGCGCCCGCACCGTGAACGTATACGGCGTGCCGTTCGTCAGCCCCGTGACCGTGCAGGTGGTGGCGGGCGCCACGGCCGTGCAGCCCGCGCCGCCGGGGCTGGCGGTGGCCGCATAGCCCTCCGGCGGGTTGCCGCCGGTGTAGGCGGGGGATGTCCAGCTCACGGTGACCTGGCCATTGCCCGCCGTACCGCCCGGCGTGCCTGCCGGATCGGTGAACCGGACCAACGCCGCCGCGGACGGAACGCCGTCGACCACCACCCGCGCCATGTAGAGCCCCGCCGGCAGGGCGCCCAGCGGCGGCGAGGTGAAACTGGCATCCGTATGGCTGGCCGGGCCCCAGAGGGTGATGGCGCCATTGCCCACGCGCTGCAAATGGAGCTGCGGCGTGCTGGCGCCCAGGGCGCCCGTGAACCCTGCGCCCGTCAGGGTTAGCGCCGCGCCGTGCCGCTGCAGCAGGGGCACGGCGTTCACCACTGGCGCAGGCCCCGCGGGGACGTCGGGCGTATAGCGCTCCACCGATGCGTAGAAGGTCGTGGCGGGTTGCTGGGCGAAGCCCCCCGTCAGCAGCACGTCGCCATCGGGCAGCAGGTGGGCCGAGCCGTTCTCCCGTCCCACGCCCATCGATCCGTCGATGGTCCACGTGCCCGTCGTGCGGTCATAGAGTTCCGCATCGGGCTGGGCAGCTCTCGCGGTATCGGAGCCGCCCACCATCAGCACCAGGCCGGACGGCAGCACCGTGGCATGGGCGAGCGGCGTGCCCATGGCGCCGTTGCGGGGAAAGTTCATCGGCCCTGTCGCGGTCCAGGTATTGGCCGCGGGATCGTAGAGTTCGGCATGCGTCGTGGCGCCCGGGCCCGTCCATCCTCCCGCGAGCAGCGCACGGCCGTCGGGCAGCAGGTTCAGGCTGGCGTAGTGGCGCGGCACCAGCGGGGGTGCCACGGCGCTCCACGTTCCCGGGGCCGGATCGTAGATTTCCGCCGCGGGCACCTCGCCCACAACGTTGTTGAACCCCGAGGCCACCAGCACCCGCCCATCGCGCAACAGCACAGCCGCATGTGCCCGGCGGGCATGGGCCATGCTGCCGGTCGCCGTCCACGTGCCGGTCTGCGGGTCGTACAGCTCGGCCGAAGCCAGGCTGGAGCCGCCCGCCACCAGCACCCGGCCGTCGGCCAGCAGCGTCATCGAGGGCAGGCTGCGCACGGCGGTCTGGGTGCCGCCGGGAAGCCAGGCGTTGGCCACGGGGTCGAACAAGTGCGCCTGCGCACTGCCGTCAGAGCGCACCAGCACCTGTCCGGTGCCCAGGGTGACCGCCTCGGTCACGTTGCCCGTCAAGCCACTGGCGGCGATCGGCGACCAGGCCGCGCCGCCGTAGCGTTCGCCACCGGTAACGAATCCGAGCCGATTGACCCCGCCAAAGACGGCCACCGAGCCATCGTCCAGCAGCACCCCGGCATGCTGCCCCCGCGGCATGGCCATCGGGACGTCGGCACTCCAGACACCGGCGACCCCGGGGGCCTGCCACAGCAGGGCCGCCAGGCCCAGGTAGGGGAAGATTTTGGACATGCTCGCCTTCGGAAAAACCGCGAGGCTAGCGACGATGCGCCGCGCTGTCTATCGCCCTTTTGGGCGACAAAACGACGGATCGGTAGGAGCGGCTAGCGCGAGCGCGCCTGCCGGTACAGGCCCTGCACGCGCGGCACGTTCTGCTCCAGCTCGCGGATGCGGTCTGGCCCCGTGGGGTGGGTGGACAGAAAACCGATGCCGCTGCTGCCCGTGGCCTCGCCCATCTTGCGCCACAGGCTCACGGCGGCCTGCGGGTCGTAGCCGGCGCGGGCGGCCAGTTCCAGGCCGACCAGGTCGGCCTCGGTCTCGTCGCCGCGGCTGAACTTCAGCGTCAGCAGCTGCGTGCCCAGGTTGGCCGCGGCGTTGCCCAGGTCGCCCAGGCCCAGCAACTGTGCGCCCAGCGACAGGCCGATGCTGGTGGCCTGGCTCTTGGCGATGCGCGAGCGGGCGTGCTCGCGCAGGGCGTGGGCCATCTCGTGGCCCATGATCATGGCCACCTCGTCGTCGGTCAGCTTCAACTGCTCCAGGATGCCGGTATAGAAGGCGATCTTGCCGCCGGGCATGCAAAAGGCATTGATCTGCTTGCTGCCAATCAGGTTGACCTCCCAGCGCCAGTCCCGCGCGCGCGGGTTCCACTGCGCGGCGTGGGGAATGATGCGCTGGGCGATGGTGCGCAGGCGCACCAGCTGCGGATGGCCCTCGGGCGCTAGCGCGCGCTTGGCGCGAGCCTGCTCCAGCAGCTGGTGGTATTGCTGGGTGGCCGAGCCCTCCAGCGTCTCGGCCGGCACCAGGCTGCGCAGGCGCGAGGCGTCGCCCACGTCGACCTGGGCGGCGGCGGGCAGCGCGACGGCAGCCAGGCCCGCCAGCACGAAGGCGCGGCGCGCGTTCCAGACACGGCAGCAGCCGCAGGGCTGCACCAGGGGAGCGTTTTGGCAGGATTCGGGCGTACTCATAGGTGGCGCAGAGTCTATGCGCGCCCGGGCAGCCGGCGTTGCAGGTGGCTGCGCCAGCGGGGCGTCGGCAGGCGCCTGCAGCGCCGGCCCGTCAGCTCCGGGGGCCGCGCAGCTCGGCCGCCACCACGATCAGCAGCCCCGCCAGCACCCCGCCCAGGCCGGCGAACGCCATGGCCGAGGGCCGCTCGCCGACCACCGCGATGGCCAGGGCGAAGGCCGTGACCGGCTCGGCCAGGGCCAGCGTGACGCCCGTGGCACCGCTGATGTGGCGCAGCGCGCTGCTGAACAGCAGGTAGGCCAGGCCCGTGGCGACCAGCCCCAGGTAGGCCACCACCGCCCAGGTGCCGGCCTGCGCCGCCGCCAGCGGCCCGCCCAGCGCCAGCGCCGCAGGCAGCGACAGCACGGCCGCGCCGCCGAACACGGCCAGGTTGACCGTGGCCGCCCCGGCCTGCGCCACCAGGCGCTTGTTGACCAGGGCATAGCCGGCGTAGGACAGTCCGGCCAGCAGGCACAGCGCGATCCCCGCCGGCGGCGCGCTGACGCTGGCGCGCCCGTCCAGCGCCATGGCCGCCCCGCCGGCCACGCCCAGCAGCGTGCCCAGCCACCACAGCGGCGGGGGCAGGCGCCGCTGCCACACCGTCTGCAGCAGGCCGGCCCATATGGGGCCGCTGCCGATCGCCAGGGCCGTTCCCAGAGCCACGCCGGCCGAGCGCACGCCGGCGAAAAAGCTCAGGTTGTAGGCGGCCACGCAGACGGCGCCGGCCAGCGCCGCCGGCCAGTGCAGCTGCCGTATTTGGCCCGCGCGCAGCCCCGGCCAGGCCAGCACGGCGAAGAACGCGCTGGCGAACACCAGGCGCAGAGCCCCCACCCAGTAGGGCGACAGCCCGGCCGGCGCCAGGCTTTGCGCCGTGCCCGTGGTGCCCCACAGCATGGCAGCCAGCAGCACCATGCCGATGGCGCGCGCGGGCGAGGACGCGGAAAGGACAGCGGCAGCAGAGGACGACAGCGATGACGAGGCCATGCCCCGATGGTGCCGCCGCCGCGGCCGGCAAATGTCGAGCAACGCGCGGGGTGCGAGGGCTGGATGCTATTCAAACAGTAGCTGCCAGCGCTTGCTCAGCAAGGGCTGGGAGCCTTTTCGATGCTGAACGCTCAATCTGCCCCTGCACCCGTGCGCCGCAGCGCCCGCGCGCCCACGCCGCGCTCGCGCCGTAGCGCGTAGGCCAGGGCGCTGGCGCTGGCGTAGCCGGTGCGCAGGGCCGTGGCCTCCAGCGGCTGGCCGCGCGCCAGGGCGCGCCCGGCGGCGTCCAGCCGGCGCGCGCGCAGCCAGTCCTGGGGCGTCAGGCCGGTCAGCTCCAGCCAGCGGGCGTGAAAACGCGCGGCGCTCAGGTGGAACAGCTGCGCCATGCGGGCCGTGGGCCAGGCCTCGTGCAGGGCGGCGTCCACGGCGGCCTGCAGCACGCGCGCGTCCAGGGCCCGGCGCGCCAGCACCCGCGGCGACTGCAGCAGCAGCGCCAGCCGGGCCTCGGCGGCGCAGGTGTCCGCGCTGCGCGCGGCCGGCGGCACGGCGAAGCGGCGCACGCGCTGCAGCCCGGCGGCGGGCGGCGCGTCGATCACGTAGATGCGCGTGCCGGGCCGCGCCAGATAGCCGTGCTCGGTGCCCGCCGGCACCAGCAGGCCGCAGGCGGTGTCGACGAAGGCGGCGTGGCCGGCGACCTCCAGCTCCATGCGCCCGTGCAGGGCGTAGAGGATCTGCGCGTGGCCGTCGTGCGCATGCGCCCGGTGCTCGCCGTCGTAGCAGCGCACGGAAGCGACGGGCAGGGCGGGGGCGGCGGGTGGGCGCATGGGGCCATCATGCTACGGCAGCGGGGCTGCGGATAATGCCCGCTCCATGCCCGAACACCACGCCCCTGCCCCGCCCTCCCGCTCCTGGCTGCAGGCCTGGCGCGTCTACCTGGAGCCAGCCAGCCTGCGCATGCTGGCGCTGGGCTTTTCCGCCGGGCTGCCGCTGCTGCTGGTGCTGGGCACGCTGTCGTTTCGCCTGCGCGAGGCGGGCATCGACCGCACCACCATCGGCTATCTGTCCTGGGTGGCGCTGGCCTATGCCTTCAAGTGGGCCTGGGCGCCGCTGGTGGACCGGCTGCCGCTGCCGCTGCTCACCCGCCGCCTGGGCCGGCGGCGCAGCTGGCTGCTGCTGGCGCAGCTGGCCGTGGCGGCGGGGCTGGCCGGCATGGCGCTGGTCGATCCGCGCACGCAGCTGGGCGCGCTGGTGGCCTGCGCGCTGGTGGTGGCCTTCGGCTCGGCCACGCAGGACATCGCGCTGGACGCCTTTCGCATCGAGTCGGCCGCGCTTGAGCGCCAGGCTGCCCTGGCCGCCACCTACCAGACGGGCTACCGGCTGGCCATGATCTGGGCCGGCGCGGGCGTGCTGTGGCTGGCCGCGCGCGCCGAGGAAGCGGGCGCCACCGGCTACCAGGCCGGCGCCTGGCAGGTGGCCTACCTGGCCATGGCCGCGTCCATGCTGGTGGGCATGCTCACCGTGGCGCTGTCGCCCGAGCCCGCGCCGCGCCCGCTGTCGCCCGCACGAGACTTCAGCGAGTGGCTGCGCGGCGCCGTGGTGGCGCCGTTCGCCGACTTCATCACCCGCTACCGCTGGCAGGCGGGGCTGATCCTGGCGCTGATCGCCACCTACCGCATCAGCGACGTGGTCATGGGCATCATGGCCAACCCGTTCTACGTGGACATGGGCTACACCAAGGACGAGGTGGCCGCCGTCACCAAGGTCTACGGCGTGGCCATGACGCTGGCCGGCGCCTTCGTGGGCGGCGTGCTGTCCATGCGCCTGGGCGTCATGCGCGTGCTGATGCTGGGCGCGGTCTTGAGCGCGGCCAGCAACCTGCTGTTCGCCTGGCTGGCCGGCCACGGGCACGACGTGCGGGCGCTGGTGGCCGTGGTCTCGGCCGACAACCTGGCCGGGGGCATCGCCTCGGCGGCTTTCATCGCCTACCTGTCGGGGCTGACCAACGTGCAGTACTCGGCCACGCAGTACGCGCTGTTCAGCTCCATGATGGTGCTGCTGCCCAAATGGCTGGCGGGCTTTTCCGGGCAGTTCGTGGACGCCTACGGCTACGCCCGCTTTTTCACGTCCACCGCGCTGCTGGGCCTGCCAGTGCTGGTGCTGGTGGCCCTGGCGGCGCGTAGCATGAAAAAGGCCTCCAGCCCTTGATGCACAAGCGCTGGCAGCTATATATTTGATAGTGCCGTGGTTTACCGCGGCTTTACGTATCCGAAACCCTGGCGAGACAGCCGCAGCGGAGGATGGCCCGCATGAGTTCGCAGCTTCTGATGATCGAGGACGACCTGCGCCTGGCGCAGATGGTCAGCGAATACCTGGCCCAGTCGGGCCTGCGCGTGGCGCACATGGCCGACGGCGAGAGTGGTCTGGCGCACCTGCAAAGCCCCGATGGCGGCGCGCCGCCCCCCGACCTGGTCATCCTGGACCTGATGCTACCGGGCATCGACGGTCTGGAGGTGTGCCGGCGCATCCGCGCCCTGCCCGGCGCGTCCGCGCGCATCCCGGTGCTGATGCTCACGGCCAAGGGCGACCCCATGGACCGCGTCATCGGCCTGGAGATCGGCGCCGACGACTACCTGCCCAAGCCCTTCGAGCCGCGCGAGCTGCTGGCGCGCGTGCGCGCCCTGCTGCGCCGGCGCGAGGCCGGCAGCGCGCCGCCGGCCAACGTCATGCGCTTCGGCCAGCTGGAGATCGACCGCGACGCGCGCACGGTGAGCGTGGCCGGGCAGTCGGCGGAGCTGACCTCCTACCAGTTCGACCTGCTGGTCACCATGGCCGAGCGCGCCGGCCGCGTGCTCACGCGCGAACAGATCATGGAGGCCGTGCGCGGGCGCGAGCTGGAGGCGTTCGACCGCTCCATCGACGTGCACATGGGCCGCATCCGCGCCGCCATCGAGGCCGATCCGAAGAACCCGCGGCGCATCCTCACCGTGCGCGGCGTGGGCTACGTCTTCGCCAGACAGCAGGACTGAGACCGATGCGACGGCACCCCTGCCAGGACCCCTTGCGCTGAAATGTCCCTGATCAGCCCCTTCTCGCGCCGCCTGTACCTGCGCATCTGGCTCGCCGTGGTGGGCGGCGTGCTGGTGTTCGCGTTCGCCGTCGGCATCGCCTGGCGCTGGGCGGCCGAACAGAGCCAGCAGCAGCCGCCTGCGCGCGAGATCGTCATCACCGACGCCCAGGGCCGCACGCTGGTGGACGGCGTGGGCATCCGCCAGCGGCGCGAGCCGGGCGAGGGCGTGCGCTACCGCATCGAGTCCGAGGCCGGCAGCGTGTACGAGATGGAGCTGTCGCCGCGCCCGCCCCGCACGCGCCCGGGCGAGCACGGGCCGGCCTCCTGGTTCCGCCCGCCCTTCAGCTTTCTGTGGATGCTGGCGCTGGTGGGCATTGCTGTCACCGTGGGCGTGTTTCCCATCATCCGGCGGCTGCTGCAGCGCCTGGAGCAGCTCGAGCGCAGCGTGCAGCGCTTTGGTGAGGGCGACCTGTCAGTGCGCGTGCCCGAGCAGGGCCACGACGAGGTGGCCCGCCTGTCGCGCCAGTTCAACGCCGCCGCGGCGCGCATCCAGGCGCTGGTGCAGTCGCACAAGTCGCTGCTGGCCAATGCCTCGCACGAGCTGCGCTCGCCGCTGACGCGCATCCGCATGGGGCTGGAACTGCTGCAGGCCGGGTCCGCCCCGCCGGCCGCGCGTGCCGAGATCGAGCGCAACATCGCCGAGCTGGACCAGCTGGTGGACGAGATCCTGCTGGCCAGCCGGTTGGACGCCGGCGTCAGCGACGGGGTGCACATCGAAAGCGTGGACCTGCTCGGCCTGGCGGCCGAGGAGTGCGTGCGCGTGGACGCCGAGCTGAGCACCGATGGCACGGGTCCGCTGGAGGTGCTGGGCGATGGCCGGCTGCTGCGCCGCGTGCTGCGCAACCTGCTGGAGAACGCCCGCCGCTACAGCCAGGGCGAGGTCACGCTGTCGCTACAGCGCCAGGGCGAAGTCAACGTGCTGCGTGTGTGCGACCTGGGGCCCGGCGTGCCGCCCGAGCAGCGCGAGCGCATCTTCGAGCCCTTTTATCGCCTGCCCGGCGCCAGCGAGCGCAGCGGCGGCGTGGGCCTGGGCCTGGCGCTGGTGCGCTCCATCGCGGAGCGACACGGCGCCAACGTGCACTGCGAAGGCCGCCCCGACGGACGCCAGGGCGCCTGCTTCGTGCTGCGTCTGCCGGCCCAGGGCGCGGCATCATCGCTGGCATGACGTCCCTTCTCCTTCCACAGGTCCCCGCCCTGGGCACGCTGCGCCGCGTGCTCGCCGGCCCGGCCCGGCCCTATACCCGGCCCGGCAGCTGCAGCGCCATCGACAAGCAGCCGCGCGGCGGGCCGGTGGCCGTCGGCACGCTGGGACTGGAAGGCGACGAGCAAGGCGATCTGCGCGTGCATGGCGGGCCGCACAAGGCGGTGCATTGCTACCCCTGGGAACACTACGAACTCTGGCGCCGGGAGCTGGCCGGGCAGGCGCAGGCGCATGACCTGCTCTCGCGCCCCGGGGCGTTCGGCGAGAACTTCAGCCTGGACGGCCTGGACGAGGCCGGCGTCTGCCTGGGCGACCAGTGGCAGGTGGGCAGCGCGCGGCTGGAGGTCAGCCAGGGCCGCCAGCCCTGCTGGAAGCTGAACGACCGCTTCGGCGTTCCTGATATGGCCCTGCGCCTGCAAGCCAGCCTGCGCACCGGCTGGTACCTGCGCGTGCTGCAGCCCGGCCAGGTGCAGGAAGGTGACGTCGTGCGGCTGCTGGCGCGCCCTCACCCGCAATGGCCGCTGGCGCGCATCCTGCGGGTGATCGCCGAGCGCGAGTGCACACCCGAGCTGCTGAGCGAGCTGTTGGCGCTGCCGCTGCCGCCGTCGTGGCAGCGGCTGTTCACCCGGCGCCTGGAGGCTGGCCAGGCCGAGGACTGGAGCGCGCGCGTCAACGGATAGGCGGCTTCTCAGGTACGCACGGGCCAGCGCCAGGCCGACAGCGCATACATCCCCGCCCCCAGCGCCAGCGCCGCCGCGGCCATTGCCAGGGCGCGCGCAAAGCCCGCCGCCTCGCCGCCCGCGGCCACCAGCGCGGCCGCCATGGGCGGACCGGCGATCTGGCCCAGGCCGTAGGCGGCCGTCACCAGGCTGGCGAAGCTGTCGGCCGAGGCCGGCCACAGGCGGCGCGCCTCCTGCAGGCCGAAGAAGGTGATGGCCGTGAACGGCAGGCCCAGCAGCACGCTGCCCAGGGCAAAGCCCTCGGGCGTGGGCCACCACAGTCCCACGGCGATGCCCAGGGCCTGCATCGCGTAGCCGCCCACCAGCAGCCAGCGGCGGTCCCACGCCGCGCTGGCGCGCGAACTCAGGGCCGCGCCCGCTGCCACGGCCACGCCGAAGATGGGCCAGAACAGGTCGGGCCAGGGCGAGCCCACCGGCAGCGCGCCGCGCGCGATCACCGGCAGAAAGGTGGCGGTGATGATGTAGCCCAGCCCCGCCAGGCCGTAGGCGATGGCGTGCAGCGCCCGCGCCGCGCCGCTGGCCGCCGGCCGCGCCGCTCCCGCGGCCGGTGCGTGGCTACCCGCTGGCGCCGCCCGCCCCTGCAGCACCGGCCAGACCAGGGCGCACAGCAGCACCGCCAGCGCACCGAAGGCGGCCCAGCCGGCCGCCGCGCGCCAGTGCGCGGCCACCATGGCGCTGGTCATGAAGCCGGTCAGCGCAATGCCCACCCCCGGGCCGCAGAAGATCAGCGCGCCCAGCGCCGGCCGGCCCAGCACCGTCAGGCGCACCATGCACCAGGAGGCCACGTTGAGCAGCACGAAGGCGCTGGCCACCCCGGCGGCAAAGCGCAGCAGGGGCCAGCTGCCGGGCAGCGGCAGCGCCATGGCCACCGTCAGCAGCACCGTGGCCACCAAACCCGCGCGCGCCAGCCGCGCCGGATGCCAGCGCGCATACCACCCCGGGGCCAGCCAGGGCAGGGCCATGCAGGCCAGCGCTCCGAGCAGGTAGCCGATGTAGTTGACCGTGGCCAGCCAGCTGCCACCGGCCAGCGTGATCACGCCGTCGGACAGCATCATGGGCAGCAGCGGCGTGAAGGCAAAGCGCCCCACGCCCATGGCCACGGCCAGGGACAGCAGCCCGGTCAGCGCCACAGCGCGCGGCTGATGGCGAAACGACGGCCCTTCAATGCTTGCGGCGTCCATACTGTTTTAAGATTGATTTATCTAATAATCATCTCACAAACGGATTCGACACATGGACCTGATCGCGCTGGAAATCTTCGCCGCCGTGGCTCAGGAGGGCAGCGCTACCCGCGCCGCCGAGCGGCTGCAGCGCGCGCAGTCCAACGTGACCACGCGCGTGCAGCAGCTGGAGGAATCGCTGGGCTGCGCCCTGTTCGTGCGCGAGGGCCGCGGCATGGTGCTGACACCCGCCGGCCAGCGCCTGGCCGGCTATGCCGAGCGGCTGCTGGCGCTGGCCGAGGAGGCGCGCCAGGCCGTGTGCTCGGACCGGCCCAGCGGCCGCCTGCGCCTGGGCGCCATGGAGAGCACCGCCGCTGCCCGCCTGCCCGGTCCCCTGGCGCGGCTGCACGCCCAGTGGCCCCAGCTGCTGCTGGAGCTACGCACCGGCTCCTCGCGCCCGCTGGCCGACGACGTGCTGGCCCATCGCCTGGACTGCGCCCTGCTGGCCTGGCCCCCGCCCGGGCTGGAGGACGCCGACGTGCCCCTGGCGCGCACCACTGTCTTCACCGAACGCCTGCTGCTGGCCCTGCCCGCCGGCCACCCGCCCGTGAGCGGGCCGGGACAGTTGCAGCTGGACACGCTGGCCGCCTTTGCCCGCGGCTGCACCTACCGGCGCATCGGCGAGGACTGGATGCACCACGCCCTGGGCCGCGCGCCGCGCGTGCTGGAGCTGGCCTCCTACGCCACCATCCTGGCCTGCGTGGCTGCCGGGCGCTGCGCCGGCGTGGTGCCGCAGTCGGTACGCGAGCTGCTGCGCACGCCGCCGCCTCTGCAATGGCTGGACCTGGGCGAGTGCGAGACCGTGCTGGTGCACCGCCCCGGCTACGACACGCCGGCGCTGGCCGCGCTGCTGCAGGCGCTGCGCCCGGATGCGCTGCCCTCTTCTCTTGCCTGAAACTGCCTAGGAGCCTGTCATGCCCACTGCCAACGTCCTGCTCGAACGCCTGTCCATCGCCCTGCCCATCATCCAGGGGCCCATGACCGGCTCGGACACGCCGCAGCTGGCGGTGGCCGTGTCCGAGGCCGGCGGGCTGGGCATGTTGGGCTGCGGCATGCGCTCACCGCAGGCCATGCACGAGGCGGCGGCCGCCGTGCGCGCCGCCACCGGCCGGCCCTTCGGCATGAACCTGTTCGTGCTGCAGACGCCCTCGCCCGACGCGGCCACGGTGCGCGCCGCCATTGAGCGCCTGGCGCCGCTGTACGCCGACCTGGGCCTGGCCGCGCCCGAGCCACCCACCCGCTGGTGCGAGGATTTCGGCGCCCAGTTCGAGGCCCTGATCGCCGAGCGCCCGGCCGTGGCCAGCTTCACCTTCGGGCTGCTGACGGCGGCGCAGGTGGCGCGTGTGAAGTCCGAGGCCGGCAGCTTCGTCATCGGCACCGCCACCACCGTGGCCGAGGCGCGCGCCTGGGCCGAGGTGGGGGTGGACGCGGTTTGCGCCTCGGGCATGGAGGGCGGCGGGCACCGCGGCAGCTTTCTGGACCTGGGAAGCAGCAGCCAGATCGGCACCATGGCCCTGGTGCCGGCCTGCGTGGATGCCCTGGACATCCCCGTGATCGCCGCCGGCGGCATCATGGACGGGCGCGGCATCGCTGCCGCCCAGGCTCTGGGCGCTCAGGCGGTGCAGATGGGCACCGCCTTCCTGGCCTGCCCGGAGTCGGCCATCGGCGTCGCCCAGCGCGCGGCCATGGCCCAGGCCCAAGGCAGCGACACGCGCATCACCCGCGCCTATTCGGGCCGCCCGGCGCGCGGCATCGTCAACACCATGATGGAGCGACTGGATGCGCACGAGGCCGAGCTGCCCGCCTACCCGGTGCAAAACGCCCTGACCGGCGCGCTGCGCCGCGCCGCGGCCGCGCAGGGACGGGCCGACCACCTGTCTCTGTGGGCCGGCCAGGGCGTGGCGCTGGCGCGGGCGCTGCCAGCCGCGGAGCTGGTGCAGACGCTGGCTGGCGAGTGGCGCGCCGCGCTTGCTGCCCTGGCCGCTTGAATCCAGGCCTGACAATCGTCCCTTTGACCGGCGCGCCGCGCGGGAGCGAGCAAGCAATGAAGAACATCCTGGTCGTCGGCGGCGCCGGCTACATCGGCTCGCACATGGTGTGGCTGCTGGGCCAGCGCGGCCTGCAGGTGGTGGTGCTGGACAACCTGAGCGCCGGGCACCGCGACGCCGTGCTGCACGGCGAACTGGTGGAGGGCGACATGGCCGACCGCGCGCTGCTGGACCGCGTGCTGTCCGCCCGGCCCTTCGACGCCGTGATGCACTTCGCCTCGAGCATCCAGGTGGGCGAGTCGGTGGCCGACCCGGCGAAGTACTACGTGAACAACGTCGCCCGCACGCTGGCGCTGCTGGAGGCCATGCGTGCCCACGGCGTGCGGCAATTCGTGTTCTCCTCCACCGCGGCGGTCTTTGGCGAACCGCTGCGCATCCCAATCGGCGAGGACCACCCCTGCGCGCCCATCAACCCCTACGGCCGTACCAAGTGGATGGTCGAGCAGGTGCTGGCCGACTACGCCGCCGCGTACGGCCTGCGCTCCGTCAGCCTGCGCTACTTCAATGCCGCCGGCGCGCATCCGCTGGGCCTGCTGGGCGAGCGCCACGAGCCCGAGACACACCTGATCCCGCTGGTGCTTCAGGCCGCCGCCGGTCGCAGGGCGCACGTGAGCGTCTTCGGGCGCGACTACGACACGCCGGACGGCACCTGCATCCGTGACTACGTGCACGTCATGGACCTGGCCGAGGCGCACTGGCTGGCGCTGCAGCACCTGGCCGCAGGCGGCGCGGGCGGCGCCTTCAACCTGGGCAACGGCGACGGCTATTCGGTGCAGCAGGTGATCGACACCGCGCAGCGGGTGACGGGGCGGGAGATTGCCGTACAGGAGGGCGCGCGCCGCCCGGGCGATCCGGCCCGGCTGGTGGCCGATGCGGCACGGGCGCGCTCGGTGCTGGGCTGGCAGCCGCGCCGCGCGGACCTGCAGACCATCGTGGCCGACGCCTGGCGCTGGGAATGCCGCGGCGGCACGCCGGACGCTATGCTTTCAGTAGCTGCTCGCGCTTGACTGGTGGGCGCTAGAGCCCTATTTGACTGTCAATCACCATCCCACCAGCGCGTGCGCTCGCGGGTGTGGCGCTGGCGAAAGCGCAGGTACACGTTGTCGTTGCCCGCGCGCTGCAGGCGATCGAAGATCTCCAGCACCAGCGCGCCCAGGGGATGCAGCGCACACACGTCGCCCAGGCGCCAGCGCATGTTGCGCAGCGTGTCGTCGGTGCCGGCGATGAAGGCCGTCAGCCCGTCGAACAGCCCGACGCGGTGGCTGTGCAGGGCCTGCAGCGCATCGGGACGGTCGCTCAGGCCGTGCGCGGCCTGCAGGTAGCGCTCGGTCTCCTGCAGCTTGATGGTGTTGACCAGCAGCGGGCCGTTCATGGCCACGGCGCGCAGCACCGGGTCAGCGGCGTGGTCGATGAAGGTGTCGCAGGCGGCAACCAGCCAGCGCAGGTCCAGCCGTGTGCGCAGGAAGTCGGTCTCGGCCAGCCACATGCGCTCCAGGCGCTGGTAATTGCCGGCCACGTCGGCCTCGCGGCGGATCAGCACGATCAGCTGGGCGTGCTGATACAGCAGCTGCGGCTGGCCGGCGAACTCGCCCTGCAGGCGCCGCAGGTGCTCGCTCAGGTCGGTCGAGGCGCCATGGGCGTAGCTGGGTTCGCCGCCCTGCGGGCCGCCGGGCACCAGCGCGTCCTTCAGCGCCTGCCAGTCCTCGCTCTGCTGCGCGGCCACTGCGGCGGCGCCGAAGCGCCGACGGTGGCGGTTGAAGGAGAACCATTTTTCGAACGAAGTCTTGCGGCGTTTCATGGCGATTGCGGCGTCCTTGGAGTCAGGCACCTGGCCGGGCGTTGAACCAGCGCAGCAGGCGCTGCCGGCGCAGCCACCAGCCGCGCAGCAGCCAGTCTCGCGCCAGCGCCTGGGGTGCCAGCGGCGAAATGCGCAGGAAATTCTCGCGCAGGCGCTGCGCCGCTGCAGTGGGCGGCTCACCCCAGTCGGCGGCGCAGCCCTGGCGGCACAGGTAGCGCATGGCCCCGGCCAGGCAGCGCGCCGCCTGGTGTGCCAGCGCCCGCTGCACCCGGGGGTCGCTAGCGCACTCGGTGTCGCGCAGCGCCTGGGCCAGCGGCGCCAGCGCGGCGGACTGGTCCAGCGCCTTGGCCGGCGTCATGGTGGCCAGGATGCTGCTGGCGCGCTGGCGATAGGCCACCCAGGGGCTGGGCTGGTAATAGAAGCTGGCCGCGCGCAGGGCCAGCAGCGGCATGGTCGCCATGTCCTCGAAATAGCGGCCGGCCGGAAAGCGCAGGTCGTCCGTCCACAGAGCGCGGCGCGAAATCTTGGACCAGGCATGCAGCTGGCCGGTGTCCAGCAGGCCGGCCAGCAGTGCGCAGCGGTCGCGCACCAGCCGTCGCGCCGGGCCGCAGAAGCTGCGCCGGTGACCCTCGCCGCGCAGCCGGTGCTTGAGCCGCGTGCGCTCGCGCAGCAGGGCGAAGTCGCACAGCACCACGTCGGGCCCGTAGGCCTGCACGATGGCGCGCAGCCCGGCCACGGCGCCAGGCAGCAGGCGGTCGTCGGAGTCCAGGAACCACAGGTATTCACCCTGAGCCGCCTCGAGCAGCGTGTTGCGCGCGGCGCTCAGGCCGGCGTTGCGCTCGTGCCGCAGCAGTTGCAGCCGGCCGGGCCAGCGCAGTGCCAGCTCCTGCAGCAGCTCGCCGCACCCGTCGGTGGAGCAGTCGTCCAGCGCCAGCACCTGCACGCCGTCGCCGGGCGCAGTCTGCTCCATGACGGACTGCAGGCATTCCAGCAGCCAGGGCCGGACGTTGTAGACCGGCACCAGGATGCTGAGCCAGCAGGCGGCCATCAGCGCCGCGCCTCCACGCCCCGCAGCGCGGCCCACAGCACCGCCACGTAGAAGACGAAGGTCATGATGCCGCTGTTGTGGTTGAAGAACGGCTGGGACATGCCGAACACCACGTAGGCCACCACCAGCACGCTGCCCATGATGCGCAGCGCCAGCGCGTCACGCCAGGGCGGCGTGTCTTCGGCATGCAGCTGCAGCCGGCGGGCGCCCGGCCAGAACAATCGCAGCGCCCAGCCGTAGAGCGCCAGCTGCAGCAGCAGCCCGACAAAGCCGACCTTGACCCAGACGTCCAGCAGGTCGTTGTGCACCTGGGGGTAGCGCGTCATCTCGGCCGCCAGCTCGCCGCGGTCCACGCGTCGCTGCACCTCGTCGACGTAGCCGTGTGCGCCCCAGCCCAGCCAGGGCTTTTGCGGGATCAGCTCGGCCACCAGCCGGTACTGCGTCAGGCGCAGGCCGACCGAGGTGTCCTCCTGGCCGTGTTCGACGAAGCTCTTGACCTCCAGCGCGGCCAGGTCGACGCGCTCGCGCAGGCGCGGGGCCGTGGCCAGCAGCACCGCCAGCACCGCCACCAGCACCACGGACCCGGCCAGCAGCCGGCCGAACAGTCGGCGCCGAATGCGCCAGGCCAGCAGCAGCGCCATGGGAATGAGCGCCGCCAGCGCCACCCAGCCCCCGCGCGACTGCGACAGCAGCGAGGCGCACAGCGCCAGGCCCACGGCCAGGGCCATGAGCGAGCGCCACGCCCAGCCGTGCTGGCGCCAGAAGACCACCAGCTGTACCGCGTTCATGCAGCCCAGCAGCAGGGCCACGTTGCCCCACTGGATGGCATTGGTGAAGCCGGTGGCCCGCTCCATGCCCTGCGCCCAGGCCTGCCACAGCGCCAGCAGGCCCATGCCGATGCAGCCGATGGGCAGCCCGGCGAAGAAGGCCTGCGGTCGGGGCGCGAAGGTGGTCAGAAACAGCAGGCAGGGCACGCCCAGCAGCCACTTCAGGCCCTTGTCGGCGCGCGCGAAGCCGCTGTCCAGCGACAGCAGGAACCACATGAAGCCCATGGCGCACAGCAGCAGCGCCAGGCCCAGCGTGTCCCGGTCCGGGCGGCGGCCCAGCCACCAGGGCGCACAACCCAGCGCCCCCAGCAGCAGCAGCGCCGCTGCGTAGGAATAGCCCGAAGGCACCCACAGCGCCAATGCCGGCAGCAGGAAGGCCGCCAGCGTGGTCAGCTGCGGCGCCAGGGCGGGAACGGTCCAGTGGCCCTTCATGATTCGAGTGCTTTCGGTTCGAGCAGCGCGCGGTAGCGCTGCCACATCAGTTCATGGCCATGTTCGCGCAGCGCCTGCAGGCGTGCGGCCTGGCCCAGGCGCTGGGCCAGGGCGGCGTCTTTCAACAACTGCTGCAGTGCATCGGCCAGGGCAGCGGCATCCTGCGGCGGCACCAGCAGGCCGGTGCTGCCGTGCGCGATGACCTCGCGCACGCCCACCACGTCGGAACCCACGCAGGCGCAGCCGGCGGCCATGGCCTCCACCAGCGCCAGCGGCATGCCCTCCCAGCGGGTGGACAGGGCGAACACCTGCGTGGTCGCCAGCCGCTGCGGCAGGTCGGACACGCTGCCCAGAAAGTGCACCTGATCGCTCAGCCCCAGCCGGCGCACGAGTGCCTGTGCCTGGCGCTGCAGCCGCCGGCTGCCGCCGCCGGCCAGGTACAGCGCCGGCGCCAGGCCGCGCTGGCGCAGCAAGGCCAGGGCGCGGATCAGCGTGGCGTGGTCCTTTTGCCGGGCAAAGCGCGAGGCCATGAGGATGGCAGGCGCACGGCCCTGCCAGCGCGCGGGCAGCAGTGCGTCCGGGAAGCGCTCCAGGGCGATGCCGTTGGGGATGGCGATGCACTGCCGCGGCGCGAATCCGCGCTCGACCAGGCTGGCGCGCACGCCTTCGGACACGCCGATGCTGGCGCGCGTGTGCGGGGCCAGTGCCAGCGCCTGGCGCAGGCGGTGCGGCGTGTAGCGCTCGCGCGCGTTGTGTTCCACGTGGAAGATGTGCGGCACACCCTCGGCCGCGGCGGCCTGCCGGCCCCAGATGTGGTCGCTGAAGCCATGGGCGAAGACGACGTCCGGGCGCCACGCACGGATCACGCGGCGCAGCTGCCAGACGGTGAGCGCATGCAGCCAGTTGGAGACCACCTGCACCTGCAGGCCCTGCGCGCGCAGCGCCTGCACCCGCTGCTCGGTGGTGCCCCGCTTGCGACGCAGCACCAGCAGTGTCTGCAGCCCCGCGTCCTCCCGCGCCGCCAGGCACAGGTCGACCGCCACCTGGGTCGCGCCAGAGAAGCCGCCAGTGACGAAATGCAGCACCCGCAGCGGCCTGCCCGCAGGCTGCGCCGGCATGGTTTGCGCCGAATTGTTCAACGTGCCTGTGGTGCAGCGCGGGCGCCGGCCCTCAGTGTCCGCCGGACACCACCTCGCCCGCCTTGAGCCGGTAGACCGTGCCGCAATACGGGCACTTGGCCTCACCGGTGTGGGCCACGTCCAGGTAGATGCGCGGGTGGCTGTTCCACAGCTTCATCTCCGCGTGGGGATTCGGGCAGTAAACGCCGTTGCCGCGCAGCAGGTCGCGGGCCAGCAATTCAACGACAGCTTCTTGCGTCATGGCGTTCAGACCTTGGTGAGCCACTGGGCGTACTTGGGATTGCGGCCATTGACGATGTCGAAGAACGCGTTTTGCACCTTCTCGGTGACAGGCCCCCGGCTGCCCGCGCCGATCTGGATGCGGTCCAGCTCGCGGATCGGGGTGACCTCGGCCGCCGTGCCGGTGAAGAAGGCCTCATCGGCGATGTAGACCTCGTCGCGCGTGATGCGCTTTTGCACCAGCTCCAGGCCCAGGTCCTGGGCTATGTGCAGCACCGTGTTGCGCGTGATGCCGTTCAGGGCGCCGGCCGACAGGTCGGGGGTGTAGATGCGTCCATCCTTGACGACGAAGATGTTCTCGCCCGCGCCCTCGGAAACGAAACCCGAGGCGTCCAGCAGCAGCGCCTCGTCGTAGCCGTCGTCCAGGGCCTCCATGTTGGCCAGGATGGAGTTGGTGTAGTTGGACACCGTCTTGGCCTGCGTCATGGTGATGTTGACGTGGTGGCGGGTGTAGCTGCTGGTCTTGACGCGGATGCCGCGCTTCATGCCTTCCTCGCCCAGGTAGGCGCCCCAGGCCCAGGCCGCGACCATGACGTGGATCCGGTTGCCCTTGGGCGACACGCCGAGCTTTTCCGAGCCGATCCACACCAGGGGGCGCAGGTAGCACGAGGACAGGTTGTTCTCGCGCACCACGGCGCGCTGCGCCTCGTTGATTTCGTCCTGCGAGAACGGCATGGCCATGCGCAGGATCTTGGCGCTGTTGAACAGGCGCTGGGTGTGCTCCTGCAGGCGGAAGATGGCCGTCCCGTCAGCCGTCTCGTAGGCGCGCACGCCTTCGAAGGCGCCGCAGCCGTAGTGCAGCGTGTGGGTCAGCACGTGGATCTTGGCGTCGCGCCAGTCCACCATCTGGCCGTCCATCCAGATCTTGCCGTCACGGTCGGCCAGCGAAGGTACTACGGGGCTCATGGGAATCCTTTGTCACTCGGAAGAGAACGCCGGGCCGCGCGGCCCGGGAAACCGGCAATTTTACGTTCCGTCCGCGCGCGTGGGCCGTTCCAGCTGCCAGCGCTTCAGCCGCCCGTGCATGAATTCGCACGTTACCTGTGAGCCGCTGGCGTCCTTCCACAGGTAGATTTCGGGTTCGCCGCCTTCCACGGACAGCTGCTGGCCCAGCGAGCGCGTGATGGCCACCACGTGCATCAGGTTGACGCCGGGCTTGAGCTTGGCGTTGAGCATCACGGCGCTGCCCACGTGGCCGATGGGGTTCCTGGAGGCCTTTTGCATCACGTTCATCAGCCGCGTGAGGTGCAGCAGGCCCCACATGAGCACGCCGCCGCCCACCACCAGCAGGCCCTGCAGGCCCCAGGCACGCCAGCCGGCAAACAGCACCACGATGAGAACGATGGGAATGGCGACGTTGCGCAGATTCATGGCGCGCATTGTCCCTGCTGGCGGGCCGCTGCGCACTGTGGCTGCTGCGTAGACGCCGCCCTTCCTCATTCGTGCTCAGGCCAGTTCGCGCACCGCCTGCATGGCCTCTTCCACGCGCTCCACGGCGTGGATGGTCAGGCCGGGGATGGGCTTCTTGGGCGCATTGGCCTTGGGCACCACGGCCACGGTGAAGCCCAGTTTCGCGGCCTCCTTCAGGCGCTCCTGCCCGCGCGGGGCCGGACGCACCTCGCCGGCCAGGCCCACCTCGCCGAAGGCGATGAAGCCCTTGGGGAGCGCGCGCGCACGCAGGCTGGAGGTGATGGACAGCAGCACCGCCAGGTCGGCCGCCGGCTCGCTGATGCGCACGCCGCCCACGGCGTTCACGAACACGTCCTGGTCGGCCGACGCGATGCCCGCGTGGCGGTGCAGCACCGCCAGCAGCATGGCCAGGCGGTCGCGCTCCAGGCCCACGGACAGCCGCCGCGGGCTGGGCCCGCCGCTGTCCACCAACGCCTGGATCTCCACCAGCAGGGGCCGCGTGCCCTCCAGCGTGACCAGCACGCAGCTGCCGGGCACCGGCTCGCTGTGCTGCGACAGGAAGATGGCGCTGGGGTTGGCCACGCCCTTGAGGCCCTTTTCCGTCATGGCGAACACGCCGATCTCGTTGACGGCGCCGAAGCGGTTCTTGATGGCCCGCACCAGGCGGAAGGCGCTGTGCGTGTCGCCCTCGAAGTACAGCACCGTGTCCACCATGTGCTCCAGCACGCGCGGACCGGCCAGTGCCCCCTCCTTGGTCACGTGGCCCACCAGGACGATGGCGATGCCCGTGGCCTTCGCCAGGCGCGTCAGGTGCGCGGCGCACTCGCGCACCTGCGCCACCGAGCCCGGCGCGCTGGTCAGCTGGTCGGAGTACATGGTCTGGATGGAGTCGATCACGCACACCGCCGGCTGCGTGGCCTGCACCGTGGCCAGGATTTTCTCCAGCTGGATCTCGGCCAGCACATTGACTTGGCTGCCCTCCAGGCCCAGCCGGCGCGAGCGCAGGGCCACCTGGGCGCCGCTTTCCTCGCCCGTCACATACAGCGTGGGCAGGTGGGCGCGCTGCAGCGCGTCCAGCGCCTGCAGCAGCAGCGTGGATTTGCCGATGCCCGGGTCACCGCCGATCAGCACCACGCCGCCCTCGACCACGCCACCGCCCAGCACGCGGTCTAACTCCTCCAGCCCGGTGGGCGTGCGCACCACCTCGGTGGCCTCGATGCTGGACAGCGGCGCCACGGCCTGGGCCTGCGCCAGGCCGGCGTACTGCGGCGTGCTCAGGCGGTTCTTGCCGGCGCCCGCCGCCTCGGGGAGGGTCTCGATCAGCGTGTTCCAGGCCCCGCAGCCCGGGCATTTGCCCAGCCAGCGCGGGCTGGTGGTGGCGCACTCGGTGCAGGTGTAGAGGGTTTTTTCCTTGGCCATGAAATGAGGAGTGGAACGGGTGCGCAGGGCTGTCGGCCCCATCCTACCCGCGCCCTTGCGGCGGCGCGCCTACCATGGCTGCAAGCCCTTTTGCCTTGTCCGACCATGCCGCTCCCCGCCTCTTCCAAGCTGGCAGCCGCGCTGATGGCGGCCGCCGCGGCGCTGGCCCTGTCGGCCTGCGACCCCCGCCCGGCCGACCGTCCGCTCAAGCCCACCGCGCCGCCCGTGCCAGCCCCATCGGCCGCCACCGCGCCCGCCGCGGGCGGCTGACGGGCCGCCTCGAAAATTGCAGCCAAATTGGCCCTCATCCCTTGCAGGACAAGCGCTGGCAGCTCCTATTTGAGGAGCTAGCGACCCAAAAAAAGGCCGGAGCCGGGCGAGGGCACCGACCTGTCAAGGCCACGCCCGCAGGCGCAGCCGGCTTTCATTTTTCCGCCGGACCGCTTTTCTCAGTCGAAGGGCCGGGGGCGCTGGGTCTTGTCGCTCGAGGGCGGCAGGATGGGCATGACCAGCTGGGGCTGGTCGCCGGTCAGCGTCTTCAGGAAGGCGACGATGTCGGCGTTCTCCTGGGCCGTGAAGGTCTTGCCCAGTTGAATGCGGCCCATGGTGTCCACCGCCTGCGCCAGCGTGTCGGCGGCGCCGTCGTGGAAGTAGGGATAGGTCAGCTCCACGTTGCGCAGCGTCGGCACCTTGAAGTTGAAGCGCTCGGCGTCGTTGCCGGTGACGGCGAAGCGCCCCTCGGCCGGGTTGTCGGTCTTGTAGGGCTCGACCAGGCCCATCTTCTGGAACGACGTGCCGCCCAGGTTGGGGCCGTTGTGGCAGGCCACGCATCCGGCGCTCTTGAACAGCTGCCAGCCGCGCAGCTCCTGGTCGTTGATGGCCTGCTTGTTGCCCTTGAGCCACTGGTCGAAACGCGCATTGGGAGTGACCAGCGTCTCCTCGAAGGCGGCAATCGCCGTGGTGACCTCGGCGATGGACAGCTTGTCGGTGCCGAAGACCTGCTTGAACTCGGCCACGTACTGCGGGATGGAGCGCAGCATGTCCACCGCCAGTTCGTGCGTGAAGGCCATCTCGCCCGGGTTGGCGATGGGGCCGCCGGCCTGCTCGCGCAGGTCCTTGGCGCGCCCGTCCCAGAACTGGGCCATGTTCAGGCTGGAGTTGAGCACCGTGGGCGAGTTGATCGGGCCCTTTTGCCAGTTGTGGCCGATGGAGGTCTTCAGGTTGTCCGAGCCGCCCATGCTCAGGTTGTGGCACGAGTTGCAGGAGATGAAGCCCGAGCGCGACAGGCGCGGGTCGAACCACAGCTTCTTGCCCAGCTCGGCCTGCGCGGCGTTCACGGCCTTGGGCGGCTCGATGGGCTGCACCGGCTCGGCGGCACGCGCCGCCGTGGCGGCCAGCAGTGCCGCGGCAACCGCGGAGCCCAGCGTCAGGCGCATGAGGGGAATGAGGGACGGGGTCTTGTTGCTTCGCATGGGCACTCCACCAATGTGTTTTTGTTGCAGCAGCGTCTGGCACTGCAACTGCATTGTTCGGGAAGACCCAGGGGCGCCTTTTGATGCAAAACAAGCAAAGACCCTTTTGAAAAAAGGGCCAAAAAGGGCTGGCCGGCGGCGAGCGCTTTCAGTCCGGCTCAACGGCTACCGGAACACGTGGCGCCACAGCGCACATCAGCTCGTAGCCAATGGTGCCGGCGGCCTCGGCCACCTCGTCCACCGGCAGCACGGCGCCGCCGGGGCCGCGGCCCCACAGCGTCACCTCGCTACCGATGGCGGCGTCGGGCACGGGCGTCAGATCCACCGCCAGCATGTCCATGCTGACCCGGCCCACGACCCGGGTGCGCACCCCATCCACCAGCACCGGCGTTCCGGTGGGCGCGTGGCGCGGATAGCCGTCGGCGTAGCCGCAGGCCACCACGCCGATGGCCATGGCGCCGGGCGCGGCAAAGCGCGAGCCGTAGCCCACGGTCTCGCCCTCGCTCAGCTGCTGCACGCCGATGAGGCGCGAGGCCAGCGTCATGGCCGGCTGCAGGCCCCAGTCCGAAGCCGTGCGCTGCGGGTGGTCGGGGGCGCCGCCATACAGGGCGATGCCGGCGCGCACCCAGTCCAGACGCACGTCGGCCTGCAGGCCGTGGCGCAGCAGGGCGGCGCTGTTGCAGATGCTGCGCTCGCCCGGCAAGTCCTCGGTGGCGGCCTGGAAGGCGGCCAGCTGGTGGGCGATGCCGCGCGGGCCGTCGGCGTCGGAGAAGTGCGTCATCAGCGAAATTTCCTCGACCTGCGGCAGCGCCGACAGGCGCGCCCAGGCGGCGCGAAAACGCTCGGGCCTGAAGCCCAGGCGGTTCATGCCGGAGTTCATCTTCAGGAAGACGCGGTGCGGCGCGTGCGTCTTGTGCGCCGACAGCCAGTCGATCTGCGCGTCGCAGTGCACGGCATGCCACAGCGACAGGCGCGAGCACAGCTCCAGGTCGCGCGGCTCGAACACGCCTTCCAGCAGCAGGATGGGGCCGCGCCAGCCCAGTTGGCGCACGCGCTCGGCCTCGTCCAGGTCCAGCAGGGCGATGCCGTCGGCCCCGCGCAGCGCACCCCAGACGCGCTCGATGCCGTGGCCGTAGGCATTGGCCTTGACCACCGCCCAGACACGCGCGTCCGGCGCGGCGCGGCGCGCCCGCTCCAGGTTGGCGCGCAGCGCCGCAGGGTGGATGGTGGCTTGGATGGGGCGCGGCATGGCAGCTCGTACAGAGGGGAAAACGCGTCCTATTCTGGCATCGCCCCCCGCAGCCTGCGTGCTATAACCGCCCGTCGCTCCCCGGAGTGTTTGGACTTTTCAATGACCATCAGCGCTGCTGATGGTTTTCTCGCCCCCCGATGAAGCGCGGTTTCTACACCATCATGTCGGCGCAGTTTTTCAGCTCGCTGGCCGACAATGCCTTGTTCGTGACCGCGGTTGAACTGCTGCGCACCAGCGGCGCTCCCGAGTGGCAGCGCGCCGCCCTGGTGCCCATGTTCGCGCTGTTCTACGTGGTGCTGGCGCCCTTTGTCGGCGCGTTCGCCGACTCCCAGCCCAAGGGCCGCGTCATGCTGCTGAGCAACGCCATCAAGATGGTGGGCTGCCTGATGATGCTCTACGGCTCGCACCCGCTGCTGGCCTACGCCGTAGTCGGCCTGGGCGCGGCGGCGTATTCACCGGCCAAGTACGGCATCCTGACCGAGCTGCTGCCGGCGTCCCAGCTGGTGCAGGCCAACGGCTGGATCGAGGGGCTGACGATCGCCTCCATCATCCTCGGCGTGCTGCTGGGCGGGCAGCTGGTGGCGCCGCATTTGTCGGGCGTGCTGCTGGGGCTGGACTTCCCGGTGCTGGACTTCGGCATCACCATGCCGGCCGAGGCGGCCATCATGGCGCTGGTGCCGATCTACGGCCTGGCCGCCTGGTTCAACCTGCGCATCCCTCGCACCGACGTGGAGATGCGCCCCATGCCACGCAACCCGCTGGCGCTGCTGCCCGACTTCTGGACCTGCAACAGCCGCCTGTGGCGCGACCGCCTGGGGCAGATCTCGCTGTCCACCACCACCCTGTTCTGGGGCGTGTCGGGCAACCTGCGCTACATCGTGCTGGCCTGGAGCGCCGCCGCCTTAGGCTACGGCGTCACCCAGGCCTCGGCCCTGGTCGGCGTGGTGGCCATCGGCACGGCCGTCGGCGCGGTGCTGGCGTCCATGCGCATGCGCCTGGACACCGCCACCCGCGTCATCCCGCTGGGCATCGCCATGGGCGTGTTCGTGATGCTGATGAACGTCATCCACAGCATCTGGCTGGCCATCCCCTTCCTGATCATCCTGGGCGGGCTGGGCGGCTTCCTGGTGGTGCCGATGAACGCCCTGCTGCAGCACCGCGGTCACAACCTGATGGGCGCGGGCCGCTCCATCGCCGTGCAGAACTTCAACGAGCAGGCGGCCATCCTGGGCATGGGGGCGTTCTACAGCCTGTCCACCAAGTTCGGCCTGTCGGCCTTTGGCGCCATCACCATCTTCGGCCTGGTGGTGGCCGTGGTCATGGCGCTGATAGGGCGCTGGCACCGCTACAACACGCGCTGCCATGCCCAGGAGATGGAGCAGCTGCTGAAGATCGCGCGCAGCGACCACCACTGACCCCCGCGCAACTCCTGTTTTCATAGCTGTCAGCGCTTGACGCACAAGGGCTGGAGCCGTTTTTCGCATGCATCCCCCCCTGCCCGTCCTGGCCCTGCTGACCAACGCCCTGATCTGGGGTCTGGCCTGGTGGCCGTTCCGGCAGATGCTGGGCGCCGGGCTGCACCCGCTGTGGGCCACGGCGCTGATGTACGCCGCCATCGTGCTGGGCTTCAGCGCGCTGCGCTCCGGCGTGTGGCGCCAGGTGCGCGCCGTGCCGACGCTGGCGCTCCTGGCCTTCAGCTCGGGGCTGAACAACGTGGCCTTCAACTGGGCGATCTCCATCGGCGACGTGGTGCGCGTCATCCTGCTGTTCTATCTGATGCCCGCGTGGGCCGTGCTGCTGGCCTGGCGCATCCTGGGCGAGCGGCCCACGCGCGCCGCGCTGGCGCGCCTGCTCGTAGCCTTCGCCGGCGTGCTGCTGGTGCTGTGGCCGGCCGGCGGCGCCGCCCGGCTGGGCGCGGCCCTGGGCCTGGCGGACGTGCTGGCCCTGCTGGGCGGCTTCATGTTCGCGCTGACCAACGTGCTGCTGCGCCGGCTGCAAGCCGTGGAGGCCCAGGCGCGCATGCTGGCCATGTTCACCGGCTGCACGCTGATGGCGCTGGCCGCCGCCGCGGCCGGCCACGCGCTGGGCCAGGTGCCGGCCTTTCCGCCGTTCGACATCGCCTGGGCCGGCGTGGCCACCGTGCTGACGCTGCTGCTGCTGGCCGGCAACTGGGCGCTGCAGTACGGCGCGGCACGCCTGGCGGCGGGCACCACGGCGGTGGTCATGCTCTCGGAGGTGGCGTTCGCCAGCGTGTCGTCCATGCTGGCGGGCAGCAGCGAGCCCTCGCTGCGCACGCTGCTGGGCGGCGCGCTGGTCATCGGTGCGGCCCTGGCAGCGGCGCGGCGACGCTGACACCCCTGACCTACAGCCGCTGGCGGCCCGGGCCGACGCGCTCCGTCGACCCAGGCACCCGGCAACGCCGCGGCGCGCCGTCAGGATGCGCGGGAGTGTCCCCATCCCCTGACAGGAGCGTTTCCATGCCCTCTGCCTTCCCTCTCACCGGCACGCGCCTGTGCATCGCCCTGGCCGTGGCCGGCGCCGCTGCCCTCACCGGCTGCCAGCGCAACGACCACACGCCACCCATCACCAACCAGCCGGCGCTGCGCGATATGCCCGGCAGCGAACCGGCCACTCCCCAGGCGGCTGCGCCGGCCGCCCAGCAGCCACCCGCCCTGCCATCGGACCCGGCCACGCCGTCGGAGGGCAACCGCAGTCCTGCGCAGGGCGACGCCACACCCGTACCTGCGCCTACCCAGGGCGAGCGTGCCGAAGTCAACCCGGCCGGCGCCAGCACCAGCTCGCCACCCCTGATGGGCCCGGGCACGGCAGACGCCGGCGCCTCCGGCCCGCCAGCCGGCAGCAATGCTGCGGGAGGGGTAGGCTCCAGCAGCCCGAGCACGACCGGCACCACGTCCGGCAGCCCCGGAGCGGCTGGCACGACGTCGGGCAACCCGCAGACCGGCGGTGCGGCCTCGGGCCAGGGCGGCGCCGCAGGCGCGGGTACGCAATAGCAGAGCGCCCGGCCGCGCCGGGCAGAGCTGATCAGCCCGCGGCCGGAGCCTCGCTCGCCGGGCCTTGCGCTGCCTCGCGCAGGCGGCGTGCGCGGGCCAGCTGCTGGGTGACCTGGCGGCGGTCCATGCCGTACATGTCGGCGAAGTGCTCGGGCGTGGCGCCGCTGGCTTCGAAGGCGCGCAGCAGCGCCTCGGCGCGGGCGTCGCGCTCGGCAACCTCGGCAAAGGCCTCGTCCAGCAGGGCGTTGGCCTTGTCGTCGCGCCCGCGCGCCAGGGCGTCGTAGGCCTCGCGCGTCAGGCCGCTGGCCTCGAAGGCCTGGGCGATGCGCCGGCGCAGCTTGGCCGTCAGGTCCTCGCCATCGCGCGGCTTGCGCCGGCGGAACACTTCCAGCAGGGCGTGGTGCACGTGCTCGGGCGCCATGGCTTCCACGGGCTGGCCCGACAGGTCGTGGCGCTGCTGGCCGTTGGCCACCACGTTGAGGTAGCGCGTGGAGCGCGTATGGATGGCCAGCGCCAGCTTGAGCGCGTCCTTGTCGATCTCTTCGTGGGCCGCCAGCAGGTCGTGGAAGATGCCGCGCTTGAGCGGTAGCGGCTGCGCGCCGAACAGCTGCGGGTGCCACTGGGCCAGCTGCTCCAGCAGCGGATGGGTGCGGCGCGGCGCCGCGGCGGCGCCCTGCTGCTGCGCGCCGGGCGCGCCTGCGCCGCGGCGGCCCCGCCGGGCGGGCCGCTGCTGGCCTTCTTGCGGCGCGGGTGCGGGAGAGGCTTCGGGTGCGGAAGGGGCGTTTACGGGATCGGTCATGGCTGCAAGAAAAAGCGCCGCATCGCGGATGCGGCGAAGCGGACGGAACCCGCCATCATGCCAGCACCCGCCGGCGGCGGGCCGTGCCGGTCAGGCGGGGGCGCCGGGCTCGGCCAGGGCGTCGTCCAGCACCTCGATCCAGTGGCGCACGGGCGTCTCGGTGCCGCTTTGCAGGTGCTGTATGCAGCCCACGTTGCCCGACAGGATGGCCGCCGGCGGCTGGTCGGCGAAGACCTCGCCCAGGGCGCCCAGCTTGCGGTCGCGCAGCTGGTGCGACAGCTCGGGGTTGAGCACCGAATAGGTGCCGGCCGAGCCGCAGCACAGGTGCGACTCGACCCGCGCCAGGCGCAGCGTGAAGCCCAGGGCGCCCAGGCCGCGCTCGACGCCGCCACGCAGCTTCTGGCCGTGCTGCAGCGTGCAGGGCGGGTGGTAGGCCAGCGGCGCAGCGGGCGGGTGCACGCGGCCCTGGAGCTGCGCCACCAGGTCGGGCAGCAGCTCGGAGAGGTCGCGCGCCAGGGCGCTGATGCGGGCGGCGCGCTCGGCGTACTGCGCGTCGTGCCGCAGCAGATGGCCGTACTCCTTGACGGTGACGCCGCAGCCCGAGGCGTTGATAACCAGCGCCTCGATCTCGGCACGCTCGATGTAGGGCCACCAGGCGTCGACGTTGGCACGCATCTGCGCCAGGCCGCCGTCCTGGTCGTTCATGTGGAATTTGACGGCGCCGCAGCAGCCGGCCTCGCGGGCGATGACGCACTCGATGCCGGCCGCGTCCAGCACGCGCGCCGTGGCGGCGTTGATATTGGGCGCCATGGCCGGCTGCACGCAGCCGGCCAGCATCAGCACCTTGCGCGCGTGGCTGCGCGTGGGCCAGGGGCGGGCACGCTGCTCGGGCGAGGAAGCGGTCGGCACCTTCTCGCGCAGGCGCGCCGGCAGCAGGCCGCGCACGGCCTGGCCGGCCTTCATGGCCGGGCCGAACAGCGGCGAGGGCAGGCCCTCCTTGAGCATCCAGCGCACGGCGCGCTCGGGGAACGGGCGCGGCACCTGCTCGTCGACGATCTTGCGGCCGATGTCCACCAGGTGGCCGTACTGCACGCCGCTGGGGCAGGTGCTCTCGCAGTTGCGGCAGGTCAGGCACCGGTCCAGGTGCAGCTGCGTCTTGCGCGTGGGCTGCTCGCCCTCCAGCACCTGCTTGATGAGGTAGATGCGTCCGCGCGGGCCGTCCAGCTCGTCGCCCAGCAGCTGGTAGGTGGGGCAGGTGGCGGTGCAAAAGCCGCAGTGCACGCACTTGCGCAGGATGGCCTCGGCCTCCTGCCCTTCGGGCGTACCGGCGTATTGGGGGGCTAGCGTGGTCTGCATGGTGTGTATCGCTCAGGTATCAGTTCAGTCTCGGAGCCGCGCGGTGCGGCGAAGGTCGGCCAGCAGAGGCGGCAGCGACAAGGCCAGCAGCAGCGCGGCCTGGGGCACCACCCACACGAAACCCACGTGCTTGAAGCCGGCAGCGCCCACCACGCCACCCACCAGGAACAGCCCCAGCAGGCTGGCGAAGAGCCGCGCGCGCCCGTGGTTGGCGCGTACACCTGCCGCGGGGGGCGTGCCGCGGCGGTTCCAGTACAGCATCCTGCCCAGCTCGATCCCCAGGTCGGTGACCACGCCCGTCATGTGCGTGGTGCGGATCTGCGCCGAGCTCATCTTGGTGACCACGGCGTTCTGCAGCCCCATCATGAAGGCCAGCAGCAGCACCGTGAGCGGCACGGCGAACGGCGTGGGCCACTGCTGCAGGGCCGCGCCCAGCAGGCCGAACATCAGCATCAATACGGCTTCCAGCAGTAGCGGCAGCGCCCAGGTGCCCTCCAGATGCTGTTGGCGTGCCCAGTTGACCAGGATGGCCGTGGTGCCGGCGCCGGACATGAAGGCCCACAGCGCGCCCACGGCCGCCAGCACCAGCGCGAATTCGCCGACCACCAGGCTGTCGGCCAGGGTGGCCAGGAAGCCCGTCATGTGCGAGGTGTACATGTGCACCGCCATGAAGCCGCCGGCGTTCATCGCCCCGGCGTTGAAGGCCAGCATCAGCCCCAGCGTGCGGTTGGTGGCCAGCGTGCGGTGGCGCGTCGTGAGGTGGCGCAGCACGCGCATGGTTCATCCGCCAGTGCCGGCGCCGAAGACTCCCGCCGGATCGAAGGCCTGGGACAGCCGCTGGTGGATCGCCGCCAGCGCCGGATTTTCAATATCAAAAAGGCCTGTAGCGCCCGCCCCATCAGCGTCAACAGCTATGAAAAGACTAGCACTACCGCCCGCCTGCCGGGCCAGCGCGGCCAGCTGCGGGCCGTGCTCGGGCGCAGCCTGCACCCAGCGCAGGGCGCCGTGCCACTCCACCAGCGGGGCGGCCACGCCCGCGGGCAGCAGCAGGACCGGCGCGGTCTGCGGCAGCGACAGGCGCCACAGCGCCAGCTGCGACGCCCGCTCGGCGAACCAGGGCAGGCGCTGGTCGCGGCAGTCCAGCCAGTCCTGGGGCACATGGGGCGCGTTCTGCAGTTCGCCGCCCATGCCGCGGCAGGCGGCCTGCACGGCGGCCTGGGCGCCGCGCAGGCGCACGTACAGCTGGCCGGTGCCGCCGTCTTCGACCCAGCAGCTGGCGTTCAGTGGCAGCGGCTGGCCGCCCCAGGCGTTCAGGCGCGCCAGCGCCTCGGCCTGGCCGCAATCGAAGCGCAGCGTGGCCTCGGCCGGGGCAAAGGGCAGCACCTTCAGGCTGACCTCGGTGATGGCGGCCAGGCGGCCCCAGCTGCCGGCCATCAGACGCGAAACGTCGTAGCCGGCCACGTTCTTCATGACCTGGCCGCCAAAGCGCATCAGCTCGCCGCGGCCGTTGATGATCTCCACGCCCAGCACGAAGTCGCGCACCGCGCCCACGCTGGCGCGCGCCGGGCCCGACAGGCCGGCCGCCACCATGCCGCCCACGGTGCCGCCGGCGGCAAAACGCGGCGGCTCGAAGGCCAGGCACTGGCCGTGCGCGGCCAGCAGCTCCTCCACCTCGGCCAGCGGCGTGCCGGCGCGCACGGTGATGACCAGCTCGCTGGGCTCGTAGCTGACGACGCCGGCCAGCGCGCGCATGTCCAGCGCCTGGGCGTCGCGATCGGCGCGGCTGTCGGGGTGGAAGGCTTTGGTGCCGGCGCCGGTGATGCGCAAGGCGGCGTGGCGTGCAGCGGCGTCGCGCACGCACTCCGAGATCTGGGCAAGGGCAGCGTCCATGGCCGACGATGGTACGCCCGCCCCCCGCCGTGGCGTCAGGCGGGGCTTTTGATTTTTTTGAACGCCCGGCGTGACGCCGGCGCATGGGCCGGCCAAGTCCAGGTCAGGTCGGCTCAGGCCAGTTCGCACCAGGCCACGGGCAGGCCGGGCACGTCCACGCGCGTGTGCAGCACCTGGCCGGCCAGTGGCCCCCGGTCCGAGGCCTGCGCCGTGGTGGCGAACAGCGTGCGCCCGTCCTGCCCGCCCAGGCAGGGCATGGTGGGGTACTGCGCGGGCAGGGGTAGCTCGGTCAGCACCCGGCCCTGGGGCGACAGGCGCAGCAGGCGCCCGCCCTCGTACAGCGCGCACCAGTAGGCGCCCTCGGCGTCGACGCAGGCGCCGTCCGGCCGGCCGCCGTAGGGCTCGCCCTCCTGGCGCGGCGCGAACTGGTGCAGCAGGCGCGACGCGCCCACGGGCTCATGCCGGGCGTCGCAGTCCCAGGCGCGAACGGCGTGGGTGGGCGTATCGGCGAAGTACAGCATGCGCCCGTCCGGCGACCAGGCCAGGCCGTTGCAGGTCGTCACGCCGCCCCAGATGCGCCGCGGTGCGGCGCCGGCGCGCAGGTCGATGCAGTACAGCGCCGACACCGGCTGGCGCGGGCCGCTGGCCGGTTCGTGGATGGTGCCAACCCACAGCCGCCCCAGCGCGTCGCACTTGCCGTCGTTGGCGCGCTGGGTGGCCGGATCGATGGGCAGGCGCGCCAGCTCGGTCAGCGACCCGCCCCACTCGGGCGCATGGCAGATGCGATCGCGCAGCGCCACCACCAGGCCGGCCGGCTGGCCGGCGCGCCGCGCGGGGGCAATGCAGCCGGGCTCGGACGGCATGGCCCAGCGCTCGGGCGCGCCGCCGTCCAGGGCCGCACGCAGCAGGCCGCGGCCGGCGATGTCCACCCAGTACAGGCGCTGCTCCTGCGGGTGCCAGAAGGGGGATTCGCCCAGCTGCGCGGGCGCGGACGGAGCCAGGGAGGTCCAGTGAGCGGTCATCGGACCATTGTCTGGCATCGGCCCGGCCGCGCCCAAACCCGTCAGCCAGAGCGCGCCGGGCCTGCGCTCAGCGGTGGTAGGCGCGCTCGCCGTGGCTGCTCAGGTCCAGGCCCTCGCGCTCGGCCTCCTCGGACACGCGCAGGCCCACGAGCAGGTCAGCCACCTTGTAGGCGACGAGCGACACCACGCCCGACCAGACGACGGTGAACAGCACGCTCTTGGCCTGGATCCACAGCTGCGCCCCCATGGCGAAGTCCGCGCCCTGCGTGCCGCCCAGGCCGGGCGCGGCAAACACGCCAGTCAGCAGGGCGCCGACGATGCCGCCCACGCCGTGCACGCCGAACACGTCGAACGCGTCGTCGGCGCCCAGCATGCGCTTCAGGCCGCCCACGCCCCACAGGCACACCAGGCCGGCGATCAGGCCGATGGCGATGGAACCCATGGGCCCCACGAAGCCCGCCGCCGGCGTGACGGCCACCAGGCCCGCCACCGCGCCCGAGGCCGCGCCCAGCATGGATGCCTTGCCCTTGTGCAGCGCCTCCCCCGCAATCCACGACAGCGTGGCGGCCGAGGTGGCCAGCACCGTGTTCACAAAAGCCAGGCCCGCCGCGGCGTTGGCAGCACCGGCCGAGCCAGCGTTGAAGCCGAACCAGCCCACCCACAGCAGCGACGCGCCCACCATGGTCAGCGTGAGGGAGTGCGGCGTGAACGCCTCGCGGCCGTAGCCGATGCGCTTGCCCACCATGTAGGCACCCACCAGCCCGGCAATGCCGGCGTTGATGTGCACCACGGTGCCTCCGGCGAAGTCCAGCGCGCCGTCGGCGCCCAGCAGGCCGCCGCCCCAGACGATGTGCGCCATGGGCACGTAGCTGAAGGTGAACCACAGCAGCGCGAAGACCAGCACGGCGGCGAAGCGCATGCGCTCGGCAAACGAGCCCACGACCAGCGCCACCGTGATGGCCGCGAACGTCCCCTGGAACGACAGGAACACGTACTCGGGAATGGTCGGGAGGGCGCCGAAGGTCTCCATGCTCACGCCCCGCAGGAATACCTTGGCGAAATCGCCGACGAAACGGCCCTCGCCTGAGAACGCCAGGCTGTAGCCGTACAGCGCCCACAGCAGCGAGACCAGGGCGAAGATCACGAACACCTGCATCAGCACCGACAGCATGTTCTTGGCGCGGCCCAGGCCACCGTAGAACAGCGCCAGGCCCGGCAGGGTCATCAGGATGACCAGCAGCGTGGAGGTCAGCATCCAGGCGGTGTCGCCCGCGTCGATGCGCGGGGCGGCGGGCGCCTGGGCCAGCACGGGGACGCTGACCGCCAGCAGCGCCAGGACGCAAGGGGCACGAAACATGTGCTTTTTCATCATCATGGTGTTCCTCCCGCTCACAGGGCCTGTTCACCGGATTCGCCGGTGCGGATGCGCACCACCTCGTCCAGCGTGGTGACGAAGACCTTGCCGTCGCCGATCTTGCCGGTGCGTGCGGCGCGCTCGATGGCCTCGACGGCGCGCTCCACGAGGGCGTCGGCCATGGCGGCCTCGACCTTCACCTTGGGCAAGAAATCCACCACGTACTCGGCGCCGCGATACAGCTCGGTGTGGCCCTTCTGGCGGCCGAAGCCCTTCACCTCGGTCACGGTGAGGCCCTGCACGCCCAGCTCGGACAAGGCTTCGCGCACCTCGTCGAGCTTGAAGGGTTTGATGATGGCGGTGACCAGTTTCATGGGGGCGCTCCTTCGCAAGGATGATGTGGATACATCCCCTGCATTGCAGGGACCGTGCCACGCCCCGCGCAGGGGTACATTGCGGGCAGATCAATGGCCCGCTGCACCACATGCGTGCACGCGGCGCACCAAACGAGGGAGAAACACGCGATGAGCCTTGCCCTGGTGCAAAGCCGCGCCCTGCTGGGCCTGGCGGCGCCCGCCGTCACCGTCGAGGTGCACCTGGCCCCCGGGCTGCCCAGCTTCACGCTGGTGGGGCTGGCCGAGGTCGAGGTGAAGGAGGCGCGCGAGCGCGTGCGCTCGGCCCTCACCAACGCCGGCCTGGAGTTCCCGCACAACAAGCGCATCACCGTCAACCTGGCGCCGGCCGACCTGCCCAAGGACTCGGGCCGCTTCGACCTGCCCATCGCCCTGGGCCTGCTGGCGGCCAGCGGCCAGATCGACGCCGCGCGGCTGGCCGGCTGGGAGTTCGCCGGCGAGCTGTCACTGTCGGGCCAGCTACGCCCGGTGCGCGGCGCGCTGGCCACGGCGCTGGCCCTGGCCGCCGAGGGCGGCGCAGCCGTGCCCATGGTGCTGCCACCGGGCAGCGCCGAGGAAGCTGCCCTGGTGCCGGGGGCGCGCATCCACCGCGCGCGGCACCTGCTGGACGTGGTGCGGCGCTTCCTGCCCGAGCCGGTGCAGAAGGAGGAGGACGACGACAACGACGGCTGGCAGGCGCTGCGCCCGCAGGCCGCCCCGGCCGCCGCGCACGGCCCGGACCTGGCCGACGTGAAGGGCCAGGCCGGTGCGCGCCGCGCGCTGGAGATCGCCGCGGCCGGCGGCCATGGCCTGCTGCTGGTCGGCCCGCCGGGCTCGGGCAAGTCCATGCTGGCGCAGCGCTTTGCCGGCCTGCTGCCACCGATGAGCGTCGGCCAGGCGCTGGAGAGCGCGGCCGTGGCCAGCCTGGCCGGGCGCTTCGAGCCCGGGCGCTGGATGCAGCGCCCCACCGCCGCCCCGCACCACAGCGCCAGCGCCGTGGCGCTGGTGGGCGGGGGCTCGCCGCCGCGCCCGGGCGAGATCTCGCTGGCGCACGAGGGGGTTTTGTTTTTGGACGAGTTCCCCGAATTCGCCCGCAGCGCGCTGGAGGCGCTGCGCGAGCCGCTGGAGAGCGGGCGCATCACCATCGCCCGTGCGGCGCAGCGTGCGGACTTCCCGGCGCGCTTTCAGCTGGTGGCGGCCATGAACCCCTGCCCCTGCGGCTTCGCCGGCTCGCGCCAGCGCGCCTGCCGCTGCAGCCCCGAGCAGGTGGCGCGCTACCAGGCGCGCCTGAGCGGGCCGCTGCTGGACCGCATCGACCTGCACGTGGAAGTGCCCGCGCTGGCACCCGAAGAGCTGCTGGCCGCCCCGCCGGGCGAGGCCAGCGCCCCCGTGCGCACGCGCGTGACCGCCGCCCATGCGCGTGCGCTGGCTCGCCAGGGCAAGGCCAACCAGGCGCTGGCCGGCCAGGAGATCGACCAGCGGGCTCACCTGGACGACGCCGCCCGGGCCTTCCTGCAGACCGCCGCCGCGCGCCTGGGCTGGTCGGCGCGCGGCACCCACCGGGCGCTGAAGGTGGCGCGCACCATCGCCGACCTGGCCGGCAGCGAGGCCGTGGGCGTCGCCCATGTGGCCGAGGCCGTGCAGTACCGGCGCGTGCTGCGCGCCGCGCCCGGCTAAAGTGCTTTCTTTTTCATAGCTGCCAGCGCTTGACTGGCGGGCGCTGCAGCCACTTTTTGCTTGAAACTCGCCGGGGCCTGCCTCCGCCCTGCCGCCGCGCCGAAGCCGCGCGGCACTCAAGCGATGGCCCGCACCTGCCGATAACGGGGCCTGCGGCCCTGGCGTGCACGCCGCGCGCTCCCGTCTTTCACCTCACCTCCCCCATGAAGAACCTCAAAATCGGCACCCGCCTGGCCGGCGGCTTTGCCCTTGTCCTGCTGCTCATGACCCTGATCACCGCCGTCGGCGTGTGGCGCCTGCAGACCGTGGCGCAGGCCACGGGCGCCATGACGCAGCAGCCCCTGGCCATGGAGCGCATGATCAGCGACTGGTACCGCTACGTGTACGCGGCGGCGCGGCGCACCAGCGCCATCGTGAAGAGCTCCGACCCGTCGCTGGCCCAGTTCTTCGCCGCCGACACGGCCATGACCACGCGCGAGGCGGCCGAGCTGCAAAAGCGCATCGAGGCGCTGCTCTCCAGCGCCGAGGAAAAGGCCCTGTGGGCCGAGATCCAGCAGGCGCGCAAGCAGTACCTGACCACGCGCGACCAGGCCGTCAAGGCCAAGGGCGAGGGCCGCGCCGAGGAGGCCGAGCGCCTGCTGATGGAGGTGGTGCAGCCCGCCACCGAGGCGTACGTCAACGTCATCCAGCGCCTCTTGGACATGCAGCGCGCGCGCATCGACGCCACCGCCCGCTCCATCGCCGCCACCTATGGGCAAAGCCGGCTGTGGCTGATCGCGCTGGGCGTGCTGGCCCTGGCGGCAGGCGCGCTGTGCGCCTGGTGGCTCACGCGCGGCATCACCCGTCCGCTGGCGCAGGCCGTGCAGGTGGCGCGCGCCGTGGCCGCCAACGACCTGACCAGCCGCGTGCAGGTGCATTCCCAGGACGAGACCGGCCAGCTGCTGCAGGCGCTGCACGACATGAACGCCAGCCTGTCGCAGGTGGTGGTGCACGTGCGCACCGGTGCCGAGGGCATCGCCACGGCCTCCAGCCAGATCGACGCGGGCAACCAGGATTTGTCGGCGCGCACCGAGGAGCAGGCCAGCTCGCTGCAGCAGACGGCCGCCTCCATGGAGCAGCTCACCGGCACCGTGCGCCAGAACGCCGACAACGCGCGCCAGGCCAACCAGCTGGCCACCAGCGCCGCGCAGACCGCCGTGCAGGGCGGCGAGGTGGTGGCCGGCGTGGTGCAGACCATGGACGCCATCAACGACGCCAGCCGCCGCATCTCCGACATCATCGGCGTGATCGACGGCATCGCTTTCCAGACCAACATCCTGGCGCTGAACGCCGCCGTGGAAGCCGCCCGCGCCGGCGAGCAGGGCCGGGGCTTTGCCGTGGTGGCCGGCGAGGTGCGCCAGCTGGCCCAGCGCTCGGCCGCCGCCGCCAAGGACATCAAGGCGCTGATCCAGGACTCGGTGGCGCGCGTGGAGCAGGGCTCGCACCAGGTGGGCGAGGCCGGCCGCACCATGCAGGCCGTGGTGGACAGCGTGCAGCGCGTGAGCGATTTGGTGGCCGAGATCACCGCCGCCAGCCAGGAGCAAAGCGGCGGCATCGAGCAGGTGCACCAGGCCGTCACCCAGATGGACCAGGTGACGCAGCAAAACGCCGCGCTGGTGGAGGAATCGACCGCCGCCACCGGCGCGCTGAAGGCACAGGCCTCGCAGCTGGCGGCGGCCGTGAGCGTGTTCCGCGTGGAAGGCGGTGCCGCTGCGACCGTGCGTGCCGCTGCGGCTGCGAAACCGGCCGCCATGGCCGCACCGGCGCGCGCGCCCCTGCCCGCGGCCGCACGTCCGGCGCCGGCGCCGGCGCCGGCGCGCAAGACCTTGGCCCCCGCGCCAACCCCCATGGCTGCCGCCGCGCGCGGCGCCGACGACGAGTGGGAAAGCTTCTGAATCTGTGCACCAGTCGACCGGCCCGTCGCTCCTGAAAAAGGAGCTACCAGTGCATGCTGGTCGGCCACCGCAGGCTTTTTTGATGTCCGGAACACCCCTGCGGCCACGGGCTGTTGTGCATCACACGCCCAGGTACTGCCGCCGCGCCGCCGCGTCGCCCGCCAATGCCGCCATCGGCGCCTGGTGCACGATGCGGCCCTTTTCCAGCACGCAGGCGCGGTCCGCCACGGCTTCGGCCAGGGTCAGGTTCTGCTCGCACAGCAGGATGCCGACGCCCTGCTCTTTCAGTGCACGGATGGCGTGGGCCATCTGCTCGACGATGACGGGCGCCACGCCCTCGGAGGGTTCGTCCAGCAGCACCAGGTAGGGCTGGCCCATGAGGGTGCGCGCGACGGTGAGCATCTGCTGCTCGCCGCCGCTCATGCGCCCGCCCGGGCGGTGCGGCATCTCGCCCAGGTTGGGAAAGAGCTGGAACAGGCGCTCGGGCGTCCAGTGCGGCGCGGGCTCCCCGCCGGGCCAGGTGCGCGGCGGCTGGCGGCCGGTTTCCAGGTTCTGCAGCACCGTGAGGTCGGTGAAGATGCGCCGGTCCTCGGGCACGTAGCCCAGCCCGGCGCGGGCGATCTGGTGCGCAGGCCGGCCGCGCAGCGGCTGGCCCATGAAGTCCACGCGGCCCTCGGTGCGCGCCAGCAGTCCGGCGATGCTTTTGAGCGTGGTGGACTTGCCCGCGCCGTTGCGCCCCATCAGGGCCACGACCTCGCCGCGCGCCACGCTCAGCGACACGCCGTGCAGGATGTGGGCGGCGCCGTACCAGGCGTTCAGCCCCTCCACGGCGAGCAAGGGTGTTTTTGGCACTTCAGCCTTGTCCGGCAAGCGCTGGCAGCTATTGTTTTCGGAGCTGCCGAGATAGGCCGCCTGCACGCGCGCGTCCTGGCGGATGGCCTCGGGCGTGCCTTCGGCCAGCAGCTGGCCGCGCACCAGCACGGCCACGCGGTCGGCCTGGCCGAAGACCACGTCCATGCTGTGCTCGGTGAACAGCACGCCCATGCGCCGCTCGCGCGCGATGCGGCGCACTAGCTGCATCAGCTGCACGCGCTCGGCGGGCGCCATGCCGGCCGTGGGCTCGTCCATGAGCAGCAGGCGTGGCCCGTGCGCCAGGGCGATGGCCAGCTCCACGCGCTTGACGTCGCCATAGGCCAGCTCGCTGCACGGGCGCTGCGCCTGCTCCTGCATGCCCACCTGCGCCAGCAGCGCCAGCGCGTCCTGCGCCCGGTGCGCGCCGGCGCGGCGCCACCAGCGCCAGGCATGGCCATCCGCCGAGAGCAGCGCCAGCTGCACGTTCTGCAGCACGGTGAAGCTCATCAAGGTCTGCGCGATCTGGAAGGTGCGGCCCACGCCCAGGCGCCAGATGGCGCGCGGCGGCAGGCCGGTGATGTCGCGGCCGCCCAGCAGCACGCGCCCGCCGTCGGGCGCGAGCTGCCCGCCGGCCATGTTGAAGGTGGTGGTCTTGCCGGCGCCGTTGGGGCCGATGAGGGCCAGCAGCTCGCCCTCGGCCAGGTCGAACGAGATGCCCTGCACGGCCTGCACACCGCCGAAGGACTTGGCCAGATTCTCCACGCGCAGCAAGGTCATGGCGCTCCCTTTTTGAGAGCTGTCCGCGCTTGCCACGCCTGCGAAAAACCCGAAATTCCTTGTGGAAAAAGCAGCACCAGCAGCAGCATCACGCCGCCCAGCAGCGCGCGCCAGTATTCCGTGCCGCGCGCCACGCTGTCGTGCAGCCAGGTGAACGCGCCCGCGCCCACGATGGGGCCGGAAAGCTGCTGCATGCCGCCCAGCAGCACCATGACCAGCGCATCCACCGACTTGGTGACCGACAGCGCATCGGGCGCCACGCTGCCCTTGGAGTACGCCGCCAGCGCCCCCGCCAGGCCCGCGAACAGGCCGGCCACGACGAAGGCCACCCACTGCGTGCCGCGCACGTCCAGGCCGATGGCCTGCGCCCGTGCGGCCGAGTCGCGCGCCGCGCGCAGCGACCAGCCCAGCGGCGCGAACAGCATGCGCCGCAGCAGGTACAGGCCCGCCGCGCACACGGCCAGCGCCAGCCAGTAAAAGCCCGCACCCTGCGCCAGGGCCTCGGGCGGCCAGACGCCGGTGATGCCGTTGCTGCCGCCCGTCACGCCGTCCCACTGGAAGGCGATGGCCCAGGTGATCTGCGCGAAGGCCAGCGTGAGCATGGTCAGGTACACGCCCGACAGGCGCACGCAGAACCAGCCGTAGAGCAGCGCGCCCGCCGCCGCCAGCAAGGGCGCCAGCAGCAGCGCCACGCCGAACGGCGCATCGGCCCAGCGCACCAGCAGCGCCGCGCCGTAGGCGCCCAGGCCGAAGTACGCTGCGTGGCCGAAGGAGTGCATGCCGCCCGGCCCCAGGATGAAGTGCAGGCTGGCGGCGAACAGCGCGGCAATCGCCATGTCAGTCAGCAGCACGGTGGCGTAGCTCTCCTGCCCCGCCGCGAAGGGCAGCAGCGCCAGCACGGCCAGCAGCGCCCACCAGGCCACGGTGGCGGCGCGGCCCGCGGGGCGCAGCGGTCGCTCGGGCGCGCCCGGCGTGCGTGCGGCGGCCTGGGCGCGGCCCATCAGGCCCCAGGGGCGCCAGATGAGCACGGCCGCCATGACCAGGAATTCGACCACCAGCGTGAGCTTGGAGAACGACACCTCCACCCCGCCGATCTGCACCAGGCCGAGCCAGATGCACACGGCCTTCAGCTCCGCGATGACCAGCGCCGCAACGAAGGCGCCGGGCAGCGAGCCCATGCCGCCCACCACCACCACGACGAAGGCCGCGCCGATGGTGAGCATGTCCAGCTCCAGGCTGGCGGGCTCGCGCGGCAGCTGCAGCGCGCCGCCCAGGCCGGCCAGCAGCGCGCCCAGCGCGAACACTCCCGTGAACAGCCAGGCCTGGTTCACGCCCAGGGCGCCCAGCATCTCGCGGTCCTGCGTGGCCGCTCGCACCAGCGTGCCCCAGCGCGTGCGCGTGAGCAGCAGCCACAGCAGCAGCAGCACGACGGGGCCGACGGCGATCAATAACAGGTCGTAGGCGGGAAAGCGACGGCCCAGCAGGTCCACCGCGCCCTCCAGCCCCAGCGCGCGCGGGCCGAACAGCTCTTCGGGCCCCCACAGCCACAGGGCGGCGTCCTTGATGACCAGCACCAGGGCGAAGGTGGCCAGAAGCTGCAGCAGCTCCGGCGCGCGGTACAGGCGGCGCAGCAGCAGCACTTCCACCGCCGCGCCCAGCAGGCCCACGGCCAAGGGCGCCAGCAGCAGCGCGGGCCAAAAGCCCATGGCGCCGGACAGCCGCTCCACGCACGAATACGCCACGTACAACCCCAGCATGTAGAACGAGCCGTGGGCGAAATTGACGATGCGCGTGACGCCGAAGATCAGCGACAGCCCCGCCGCCACCAGGAACAGCGTGGATGCGCCCGCCAGGCCGTTGAGCAGCTGGGCCAGCAGCCCGGAGAGGTCCATCAGGGGGCCGCGGGGCGGAGCTTTTTCACTTCCTCATCGCTGGGCTGGAACTTGCCGCCATCCCTGTATGTGAAGTCCACCATCACGCCCTTGCCCTGCTGCTGCGCGGTCTTGCCGACGTAGGCGCCCATGGTGGACTGGTGGTCTTGCGTGCGATAGGTGATGGGGCCGAAGGGCGTCTTCACCTCCAGGCCGCGGAAGGCGGCGATGAGCTTTTCGGTGTCGGCGCTGCCGGCCTTCTTCAGGCCCGCGGCGATCGACAGGATGGCGTTGTAGCCCACCACCGAGCCCGCGCGCGGGTAGTCCTTGAAGCGAGCCTGATACGCGTCCAGAAAGGCCTTGTGCTCGGGTGTCTGGATGGCGTACCAGGGGTAGCCGGTGACGACCCAGCCGGTGGGCGTCTCGGTCTTCAGGGTGTCCAGGTACTCGGGCTCGCCCGACAGCAGGCTGACCACGCCCTTGCCCTCGAACAGGCCGCGCGTGTTGCCTTCGCGCACGAACTTGGCCAGATCGGCCGCGAACAGCACGTTGAAGATGGCGTCGGGCCGGGCGTCCTGCAGCGCCTGCACCACGCTGCCGGCGTCCACCTTGCCCAGCGGCGTGGCCTGCTCGGCGACGAACTCCACATTGGGCTGCGCGGCCTTGAGCAGCTGCTTGAACGTGGCCACGGCCGACTGGCCGTATTCGTAGTTGGGATAGACGATGGCCCAGCGCTGCTTTTTCATGGCCGCCGCCTCGGGCACCAGCATGGCCACCTGCATGTAGGTGGAGGGGCGCAGGCGGAACGTATAGCGGTTGCCGTTCTCCCACACGATCTTGTCGGTCAGCGGCTCGGCGGCCAGGAAGAAGCGCTTTTTCTGCTGCGCGTAGTCCGTCAGCGCCAGGCCGACGTGCGACAGGAAGCTGCCGGTGAGCACGTCGATCTTCTCGCGCGCATACAGCTCCTCGGCGGCGCGCACCGCGTCGGCCGGGTTGCCGTTGTCGTCGCGGGTGACGAGTTGCAGCTTGCGGCCCGCCACGCCGCCGGCCGCGTTGACTTGGCTTACGGCCAGCTCCATGCCCTTCTTGTAGGGCTCCAGGAAGGCCGGCTGGGCCTTGTAGCTGTTGATCTCGCCGATCTTGTAGACGCCCTGGGCGTGGGCCTGGGCGCCCAGCAGGGTGGTGGTGACAAGGGCGAAGGCGGCGACGTGCAAGCGGGGCAGCATGATCGGTGGTTTCCTTTTGTCGCAGGTCAGTGCAAGGGGAGGCAAATGTACCCGCGGGGCGCGTTTGCTCCACAATTTACGGGTTTGCCCGCAGCGACGGCGCAACGTGTGTCGTTGTGTATGTCGGCTTATGACGGCGTTGCATATCAAAGCGGCGACACTCTTGCCCGCACATTGCCAGCCCCAATCCTCCTCTCTTTTTGCCACCCATCCCATCACCCATGAGCGCATTCCTCGAAGAGCGTGTCCTGTCGGTGCACCACTGGACCGACCGCCTGTTTTCCTTCACCACCACGCGCGACACGGCGCTGCGGTTCTCCAATGGCCACTTCACCATGATCGGCCTGAAGGTGGATGGCAAGCCGCTGCTGCGCGCCTACAGCATCGTCAGCGCCAACTACGAGGAGCACCTGGAGTTCCTGTCGATCAAGGTGCCCGACGGCCCGCTGACCTCGCGCCTGCAGCACATCCAGGTGGGCGACACCATCGTCGTGGGCAAGAAGCCCACCGGCACGCTGCTCATCGACTACCTGCTGCCGGCCAAGCGGCTGTACCTGATCTCCACCGGTACGGGCCTGGCGCCCTTCATGAGCCTGATCCGCGACCCGGAGACCTACGAGAAGTTCGAGGAAGTCATCCTGATCCACGGCGTGCGCGAGGTGGCCGAGCTGGCCTATCACGACTACATCACCGAGGAGCTGCCCAAGCATGAGTTCCTGGGCGAGCTGGTCACCAAGCAGCTCAAGTACTACCCCACCGTCACGCGCGAGCCCTTCCGCAACCAGGGCCGCACCAACGAGCTGATCGAAAGCGGCAAGCTGTTCACCGACCTGGGCGTGCCGCCGCTGTCGCCGCTGGAAGACCGCGTCATGCTGTGCGGCAGCCCGGAGATGCTGGCTTCGCTCAAGGAGCTGCTGGAAAAGCGCGACTTCGAGGAAGGCAACACCACGCGCCCGGGCGACTTCGTCATCGAGCGGGCGTTTGTAGAGAAATAGGGAACAACCCCCTGCGCGGCTGACGCCGCTTCCCCCTTCTCTCGAATGGCTGCGCCATTCGGGAAGGGGGACGACGCCACTGGACCGGCAGAGCCGGATCCACGGCGTCTGCTGGTAGGGCGTAGCGCCGGTTTTTAGCAGCGCTCTTTTTTTAATAGCTGCTAGCGCTTATTCGGCGGGCGCTGCAGCCGTTTTCTATGCTTTTTTTGGTGACGTGCCTGCGCCGCTTGGCGCAGCGTCTTGGCGGGCCATGCGGGCCAGTTCGGTGAAGTCGGCAGGCTGCTCGAAGCTGGCCTGGGGCGGCTGCTTGCGGCCGCCCTGTGTGTCGGCGGCTGCGGGACGGGCAGCGGCGGCTTCCAGGGGGCTGGATTGTTCATGCAGCGCGCGGGCGCAGCTGGCGGCGAACAGCAGCACGGCCGACGAGAAGTAGATCCACATCAGCAGCACCACCAGCGAACCCGCCGCGCCGTAGGCGGAGACCACGGCGGCAGTGGACAGGTACAGCGCCAGCGCCTGCTTGCCCACGGTGAACAACAGCGCGCCCACGAAACCGCCGAAGACCAGACAGGGCATGGGCGGGTGGCGCCCGCCGCCCATGCGCATCAGCCCGACGAACAGCAGCACCGTGACGGCGAAGGCCACCAGCTCGTTGATCAGGCTCAGCACCACGCCGGAGGAGTCGAACGGCAGCCAGTTCCCGGCCCAGGTGGCCAGCACCTTGATGGCGGTGGACAGCACCAGCGATACCAGCAGCAGGAAACCGATGGCCAGCACGTAGGCCAGCCCGCGCAGGCGCAGCGACGCCAGGCGCCACCAGGCCGGCTTGCCGCCGACGGGGTCCTTGGCCGTCTCGGTGGCCCACAGCCGCTCCAGCGCCGATTGCAGCTCGACGAACACCCCCGTGGCGCCCGAAGCCAGCAGCACCAGCGCCGCGATGGAGGCCAGCCGACCTTGCGCCGGTTCCTTGGCGCTCTCCAGTGCGCCGCGCACCACCTCGGCCACGCGCTCGCCGACGACGCTGTGCACCTGGGCGATCAGGCTGCTCTCCAGGTACGAGCGGTCGAACCACCAGCCCAGCACGCCCACCACCAGCAGCAGCAGCGGCGCCAGGCTGAGCATGCCGTAGAACGACATGGCGGCGCTCATGCGCAGGCCGTCGGCGTCCATCCACAGGGATACGGCCCGCATGAAGGGCTTGGCCGGCTCCGCCAGCTTCTCTGCGCGGGCCTTCAGGGATTGCAGCGATGGCGACAGGGACATGCGCCGCATTGTGCGGGCGGGACGCAGCCAGCGGCGTCAGCGCAGGCCGCGTGGCACTGCCGTGGCCCGTAAACTCGGCAGCCTTAGCCACCAGCCGCCTCATCCGCCACTCCAGCCATGCCGCCAACACGCTGCGCCCTCGTCGGCCTGCCCGGTTCGGGCAAATCCACCGTGGGCCGCCAACTGGCACGCCGCCTGCAGCTGCCCCTGGTCGACCTGGACCAGCGGCTGAAAGAGGTGCTGGGCACCAGCATCCGCCAATACTTCGAGGAGTGCGGCGAGGACGCCTTTCGCGACCGCGAGCAGGCCCTGCTGGCCGAGCTGGCCGCCGAGCCCGGCCCCATGGTGCTGTCCACCGGAGGTGGCGCCGTGCTGCGCGAGGCCAACCGCAGCGCCCTGCGCCAGGGCTTCAGCCAGGTGTTCTACCTGCGCGCCACGCCCGAGGACCTGTGGCGCCGCCTGCGCCACGACCAGACCCGCCCGCTGCTGCAGGTGGACAACCCCCTGGCCCGCCTGCGCGAGCTGCACCGCGTGCGCGACCCGCTGTACCGCGAGGCGGCAAATTACGTCATCGAAACGGGCCGGCCGACGGTGCACACGCTGGTGAACATGGTGGCCATGCAGCTGGAGATGGCGGGCGCCGTGCCCGCGCGCACCTGAGCGCTGGCGCGCGCTTACGCGCCGCCTTCCACCACGAAGCTGACCACCGTGGTGGCGCTGCCGCCGATGTTCAGCGTGCCAAAGCGCCGCGCGCCTTCGACCTGCGTGGCGCCGGCCGTGCCGCTCACCTGCCGCGCCGCGTCCAGCACCATGCGCACGCCCGTCGCCCCGACGGGGTGGCCGGCGCCGATCAGCCCGCCGCTGGGGTTGACGGGCAGCCGCCCATCGGCAGCGATCGTGCCGTCCTCGATCGCCTGCCAGCTCTGGCCGGGCGGGGTGATGCCGAAGTGGTCGATGGCCATGTATTCGGTGGTGGTGAAGCAGTCATGCGTCTCGATGCCGTCCAGCGCGAACGCATCGGCAATGGAGGCCCGGCGAAAGGCATCCTGGATGGCCTGGCGCACGTGGGGGAACACATAGGGCTGCCCGGCGCTGGCCTGCAGCTTGGCCTGCAGCCGCAGGTGCGCCGAACTGTGTCCCCAGCCCGTGATGCGCGGAACCTGCGCCAGCGTGCGCCCGCGCTGCGCCGCCCAGCGCTGGGCATAGGCGGGCGAAGCCAGCACCAGCGCCGCCGCGCCGTCGGTGACCTGGCCGCAATCCTGGCGGCGGATCATGCCCTCGATCACCGGGTTGGCCTCGTCGTCCTGGCTGAAGCTGGCGGGAGTGAACTGCCAGCTTCGGGTCTGGGCGTAGGGGTTGCGCCGCGCGTTGGCGATGTTGATCTCGGCGATGCGGCCCAGGTGCTCGTAGCGCAGGCCGTAGCGGCGCTCGTACTCCTCGCCGATCAGGCTGAACATGTGGGGCCAGGCGTAGGTCGCGTCCTGCGCCTCGGCGCCCACCCAGGTGGCGGCGCCCAGGTGCTGCGCGGCCAGCGCGCCGGGCACGTTGCGCTCCAGCTCCACTCCGGTTACCAGCACGCAGTCATAACGCCCCGCCTCGATCTCGGCCATGGCTGACAGCATGGCGATGCTGCCCGAGGCGCAGGCCGCCTCGTGCCGACCCGAGGGCATGCCGCCGAACCCCGGGTCGATGGCTGCGAACATGCCGCCCAGCAGGCCCTGGCCGGCGAACAGTTCGCCGACGAAGTTGCCCACGTGGCCGGACTGGATGTCCTGCGCCTGCAGGCCGCTGTCGGCCAGCGCGCCCTGCACCGCCTGGCGCATCAGTTCGAACAGGCCCTTGCCCTGGCGCGCGGCGTTCTCGGCAAAGTCGGTCTGGGCTCCGCCCAGGAGGTAGATGGGTGTGTTCATGGGGTCAGCCTTTGGTCGTCGCATGGGCAGCCAGGGCGCGCGCCTGCTCGCGCAGGGGCGCCTTGGTCAGCTTGCCGTTGAGGTTGCGGGGCAGCGCCGTGGCGCTATGGGTGACATAGTCCGGCAGCTTGTAGTCGGCCAGGTACTGGCGGCAGAAGGCGCGCAGCGGCTCCAGCTCCACGGGCTGGCTGGCGTGGACGAAAACGTGCACGCGCTCGCCCAGCACCGGGCAGGGGCTGGGCACGGCGGCCACCTCGATCACGCCGGGGTAGCGCTGGACCACGTTCTCCAGCTCCACGCAATACACCTTGAAGCCGCCGCGGTTGATCATGTCCTTGATGCGGTCGAACACGCGCAGCAGGCCCTGCGCATCCAGACTGCCCACGTCGCCCGAGCGCCAGTAGCCGGCGATGAAGGCCTTGGCGGTGGCTTCCGGGTTGCCCCAATAGCCGATGGCGTTGCCGGGGCTGCGGATCCACAGCTCGCCGGCCTCGCCCGGCGCCACCTCGTGGCCAAGCTCGTCGAGCACGCGGATGTCCACGCAGGGCAGCACCGTGCCCACCGAATCGGGATGGAGCGCCGCGCCGCCGCGCTCGGTCAGGCTGACGGCGGAAGTGGTCTCGGTGGCGCCGAAGCCGTTGTAGAGCTCCAGCCGGGGCAGCAGCGCCGCCAAGCGCTGGATGGTCACCTCGGGCATGGCGGCGCCGCCGAAGTGACCGATGCGCCAGGCCGACAGGTCCCAGCGCTCCACGCCAGGCTCCAGCACGATGAGGTTGTACATGGCCGGCACCATCACCGCGGCGGTGATGCGCCGCGTGGCCAGCACCTCCAGCACCCGGCGCGTCTGGTATTCGCGCAGCGAAACCATGCACGCACCCACCAGCATGCTGACCACGACCACCGCCAGCAGCCCCGAGATGTGCGAGCCGGGAATCACCAGCAAGGTGCGGTCGCCCGCGCGGTAGCCGAAGCGCACGGCGTAGTTGTGCGCCGTGTGGAAAAAACCCAGGTGCGACAGCACCGCCCCCTTGGGGTGGCCGGTGGTGCCCGAGGTGTACATGATGCACGCCGGGCTGTGGTCGCTGAAGCTGGCCGGCAGCGGCGTGTCGCTGCCCAGCGCCAGCAGTTCGCCGTAGGCCAGCGCCGCGCTCCCGCCCGTCCAGGCCTCGCCGGCATCGGCGCAATACACCACCGTGCGGACGCTGGGGATGCGCCCCGGCTCCGGCAGGCGCTCGGCCAGGGCCGCATCCAGCACCAGGGCACTGGCCTGGCACTGCCCGAGCATGTACTCCAGTTCCTGCGCGCTTTGCCGGATGCCGATGGGCACGGCGATGGCGCCCGCGCGCCAGATGCCGAACAGCAGCGCGGTGAATTCGAGGCGGTTGCCCATGAACAGCGCCACGCGCTCGCCCTCGTGCAGCCCGGCCGCGCGCAAGCCAGTAGCGATGCGGTTGACCTCGCGGTCGAGCTCGGCGTAGCTCCAGGTGCGCTCGCCTTCTTCCAGCGCAGGCGCGTTGCCGTGGCGGGCCACCGTGGCGCGCAGCATGGCGTCCAGGTTCGTTGGCCGAGGCGCGTGGCAGGGCACCAGGCGGTCGCCGTAGAGCGCCTCGGTGCGGATGCCACTGGGGGTCAAGCGGTCCATGTCGTCTCCGTGGGGTGTTCAGCCGCCGCGCGCGGCAGCCTGCGGCTCGCGCATGCGCACGCTGCCGTCGATGCGCACGACGCAGCCGTTCATCATGGAGTTCTCCAGCACGGCCCGCACCATGTGCGCGAATTCTTCGGGACGGCCCGGCCTGGGCGGAAAGGGCACGTCCTCGATCAGGGTGCGGCGCGTGTGGTCGGGGATCACGTCGTACATGCCGGTCTCGAAGGTGCCCGGCGCCAGGGCGACGACGCGGATGCCGTAGCGGGCCAGCTCGCGCGCCAGGGGCAGCGTCATGCTGGCCACCCCGGCCTTGGAGGCGCCGTAGGCCGTCTGGGCCGACAGCGCCTCGTAGGCCGCCACCGAGGCAGTGTTGACGACCACCCCATGCTCCTGGCCGTCGGCTCCGGCGCCGGCCTGCACCAGCGCTTCGCAAAACAGGCGCAGGGTGTTGAAGGTGCCCGTGAGGTTGATGGCGATCACGCGGCGAAACGCTTCCATTTCGCGCGGCACGAAGCGCCCGCTGTCCCGGTCGCGCCGGAACACCCGCGCCGGCCCCAGCACGCCGGCGCAGTTGACCAGGATGCGCGGCGCGCCCCACTGGGCGCGCAGCTGGGCGAAGGCCTGCTCCATCGCCGCCGCGTCGGCCACGTCACCGCCCAGGGGCAGCAGGTCCGGGGCGGCGGGCAGGGCCGACAGGGCCTCTGGCAGGTCGATGGCCACCACCCGCGCGCCGTGCTGGCGCAGCATGTCCAGCGTCGCGCGGCCCAGGCCGGACGCCGCCCCCGTCACCACGGCAATGCTGTCTTGCAGTTGCATGGCCTGTCCCTCCTTCACAGACGGGCGGGCATGCGCAGCCCGCCGTCCAGGCGAATGACTTCGCCGTTGAGCATGGGGTTGAACACGATGTCCAGCACCAGGCGGGCAAATTCCTCGGGCCGGCCGGCCCGCCGGGGAAAGGGCGGCACGGCCGAAAACACGACCTCGCGCGAGGCGGGCGCCAAACCCAGGGTCATGGGCGTCTCGAAGACGCCCGGCGCAATGCCCATGACGCGGATGCCCCACTCGCCCAGCTCGCGCGCCAGCGGCAGCACCATGCCGGCGCACCCGCCCTTGGATGCAGCGTAGGCGGCCTGCCCCACCTGCCCGTCGAAGGCGGCGATGGACGCGGTGTTGATGACCACACCCGCCTGCGCCGAAGGGTCCTGCCGGGCCTCGATCATCTGTGGCACGGCGCAGCGGATGGCGTTGATGCTGCCCAGCAGGTTGACGGCGATCACCTGCTCGAACTCCGCCAGCGGCATGGCCTGGCCCTTGCGCACCACGCTGCCCGGCTGGGCCACGCCCGCGCAGTTGACCAGCACGTAGACGGAACCATGGCGCTCGCGGATGCGCTCGAAAGCCTGCTCCATGGCCTCGTCGTCGCTGACGTCGGCGGCCATCCAGGCGATGCCCTGCGGCGCATCCCCCGGTGCGGCGCGGTCCAGCGCGACCACCTGGGCACCGCGCGCCTGCAGCGCCCGGGCGGCGGCGGCGCCCAGGCCGGAGGCGCCGCCGGTGACCACGGCCACGCGCCCCTGCAGGTGGTCCTCGGCCGTGTAAGGGTGCTGCGGCATCAGTCGGGCCGCTTCATCTTGCACGCCAGCGGCGGCTCGGTGACGGAGCCGTCCACCTTGGCCACCGTCTTCCAGCCCAGGCCCAGGCCTTCGGCGTCGTACTTCACGCCCTTGACGAGCTGGTTGATGTACAGCGGATGCGTGGCCTGGTGGTCATCCTTGCGCATCTTGATCTTGCCGAAGGGCGAGTCGTACTCCATCCCCTCCAGCGCCCGCGCGATGGCCGCCACGTCGTCGGCGTTGCCCACCTTCTCGATGGCCTTGGCCAGCATGTCCATCTGCACCAGGATCGAGGTGTAGTACAGGTCCTCGCCGAAGTTGGCCTTGAAGTCCTTTTGCAGCTTCTCCAGCTCGGGCTGCTTGTCCTCCACCGGCACGTTGGGGTGCCAGGAGGCGATCTGCAGCACCGTGTCCTCGCCGGCCGGGCCAATGGCGGTGGGCACGCCGTACAGCCCGCCGTAGTAGGTGATGTACTTGGTCTTCAGGCCCGCCTCCTTGCTGGCACGCACCAGCAGCGCCAGGTCGTTGCCCCAGTTGCCTGTGAGCACGGTGTCGGCGCCGGCCTGCTTGATCTTCAGGACGTAGGGCGAGAAGTCCTTGATCTTGCCGAAGGGGTGGAACTCGTCGCCCACGAACTGCACGTCCGCACGCGCCTTGCCGATGATCTCCCGCGCATCCTTGGAGACCTCGTGGCCGAAGCTGTAGTCCTGGTTGAGCAGGTAGATCTTCTGGATCGAAGGGGTCTTGGCCACGTAGTCGGCAATGGCGCGCATCTTCATGCGCTGGTGCGCCTCGAAGCGGAACATCCAGAAGCTGCACTTGGCCTCGGTCAGCTCGGGCAGGGCCGAACCGTAGTTCAGGTACAGCACGCGCTTGTCGGGGTTGCGCTGGTTGTGCTTGTCCACCGCCGTGAGCAGCGCGCCGGCGATGCCGGAATTGCCGGCCTGCACCAGCAGGCGGATGTTCTGGTCGACGGTGCTGGTCAGGCTGGCCACGGCCTTGTTGGAGTCGCCAGCGTTGTCCATCTGCACGACCTCGAACTTGCGTCCCAGCACGCCGCCGCGCTCGTTGATGCGTTGCACGGCGTACAGCAGCGTCTTGGCCACCGTCGCTCCGGTGGAAGCCGTCGGCCCGGAGAAGGTGTCGATGTGCGCCACCCGGATGGGCGGCTGCTGGGCCCAGGCCAGCACGGCGGTACTGGCCAAGGCGGCCACGGTGGCCGAACGGGCGAAACGTCGAAAGGTCATGGTGTCTCCTGGGATCCGCGTGCGTGCAGCCACGGTTTGCTTGTAGGTCACTCTGAGTTACTGCTCGGTAACTCCGAGTGAATCCTAAAACCCCCGGACTGCCAGCGTCAAGCACAATGGCTGCTGCCGCGCCCTCTGTCCGGGAAATCCCTGTCCATGAAAAAGTCCGCTCCCTCGCCCCGTACCGCGCCCACCGCCGCGCCCGCGCGCTGGAACAACGCCCTGGCTGCCACGCCCGACCCGCATGCGCTGCGCAAGCGCGCGCTGATCCTGGCCGCGGGCCGGGTGTTCGGCGACAAGGGGTTCCACAACACCACGCTGGACGACATCGCCAGCGCGCTCTCGGTCACCAAGCCGGCGCTGTACCGCTACGTGCAGAACAAGCACGAGATCCTGTACGAATGCCACCGCATGGCCGTGGGGCTGGCCGAGGAGGCGCTGGAGCAGGCCCGGCAGCTGCACGCCGACGCGCCGCTGCAAGCGCTGCGCAGCTTCGTGGCGCTGTACATCCGCAAGATGACCAGCGAGCTGGGCACCTGCGTCATGCTGACCGAGTACTACTCCATGACGGCCGAGCACAACGAGCGCATCCAGCAGCGCCGCCGCGTGATCGACCGCGGCCTGCGCGACATGGTGGCCCAGGCCGTCGAGCGCGGCGACATCGCGCCCTGCGACCCGAAGTTCGCGGTGTTCTTCATCATGGGCGCCATCAACAACATCAACCGCTGGTTCTCCGACCAGGGGCCCGCCGCCGGCCCGGACATTGCCGAAACGTTCGCCGACTTCGCCCTGCAGAGCCTCAAGCCCACGGCATAACAGGCGGCGCGCCAGCTCGGCCGCGGCCGCAGGAATTGCAAGCCTTTTTGGGCTTCAGCCCTTATCCAGCATGCGCTGGCAGCTCCTTTTTCAGGAGTAGTCAGCACCGTGCGGCGCGGCTCAGCCCAGGTTGGGCGCCAGGCGCCGGCGCAACTCGTCCAGGTCCATGCCGCGGCGCGCGGCCATGTCCTGCACCTGGTCGTCACCGATCTGGCCCACGCTGAAGTATTTCGCCTCGGGGTGGGCGATGTAGAAGCCGCTGACGCTGGAGGCCGGGTACATGGCGAAGCTGTCGGTCAGCTCCATGCCGATCTCTTGCGCCTGCAGCAGTTGGAACAGGCCCACCTTGGCCGTGTGGTCGGGGCAGGCCGGGTAGCCGGGGGCGGGGCGGATGCCCTGGTACTTCTCCTTGATGAGCTCTTCGTTGCCCAGGGCCTCATCGGCCGCGTAGCCCCACAGGTCTTTGCGCACGCGCTCGTGCAGGCACTCGGCGAAGGCCTCGGCCAGGCGGTCGGCGATGGCCTTGAAGAGGATGTTGGAGTAGTCGTCCAGCGCGTCCAGGAACTCCTTTTCCTTCTTCTCGGCGCCGATGCCGGCCGTCACCGCGAACAGGCCGGCGTAGTCACGAACGCCCGATTCCTTGGTCGCCACGAAGTCCGCCAGACAGCGGCTGGGGCGCAGGTTGCCCTCGGCGTCCACCTGCTTTTCCGTCTGCTGGCGCATGCCGTACCAGGTCATGGCCACTTCGCTGCGCGTCTCGTCGGTGTAGAACTCGATGTCGTCGCCCACGCGGTTGGCCGGGTACAGACCCATCACGCCGTTGGCGGTGAGCCAGCGCCCGTCGATGATCTTCTTCAGCATGGCCTGGCCGTCGGCGAAGACCTTGCGCGCCTCCTCGCCCACCACCTCGTCCTGCAGGATGGCCGGATAGGGCCCGGCCAGGTCCCAGGTCTGGAAGAACGGGCCCCAGTCCAGGTAGCGCACCAGTTCGGACAGGTCGAAGTTGCGCAGCACGCGCCGGCCCAGGGCGCGCGGCGTGGTGGGCGTGAAGCGCTCGAAGTCGACGCGCGCGGCGTTGGCGCGGGCGCGCTCGATGGGCCACAGCGGCACCTTCTTCTTCTTCGCGTGCAGGTCGCGCACGTGGTCGTAGTCGGCGCGCACCTCGGCCAGGTAGCTGTCCTTGTTCTCGCCCAGCAGGCTCTGCGCCACGCTGACGCTGCGCGACGCATCGGGCACGTAGACCACGGGGCCGTCGTACTGCGGCGCGATCTTCACGGCGGTGTGCACGCGCGAGCAGGTGGCGCCGCCGATCAGGAGCGGAATCTTCTTGATGCGGAAGTAGTCGTCGCGGCTCATCTCGCCGGCCACGTACTGCATCTCCTCCAGGCTGGGGGTGATCAGGCCGGACAGGCCGACGATGTCCGCCCCTTCGGCCTTGGCGCGCGCCAATATTTCATGGCAGGGCACCATCACGCCCATGTTGATGACCTCGAAGTTGTTGCACTGCAGGACGACGGTGACGATGTTCTTGCCGATGTCGTGCACGTCGCCCTTGACGGTGGCAATCACGATCTTGCCCTTGCTGGACACGTCCAGGCCGGCCGCCTCCTGCGCCTTCTTTTCTTCCTCGATGTAGGGGATCAGGTGGGCCACGGCCTGCTTCATCACGCGCGCGCTCTTGACCACCTGGGGCAGGAACATCTTGCCGGCGCCGAACAGGTCGCCCACGATGTTCATGCCGTCCATCAGCGGGCCCTCGATCACGTGCAGCGGACGGCCGCCGCCCTGCACCACGATCTGCTGATACGCCTCTTCCGTGTCCTCGACGATGAAGTCGGTGATGCCATGCACCAGCGCGTGCGACAGGCGCTCGCCCACGCTCTTGGGCTGCTCGGGCGTGCCGCGCCACTCCAGCTTCTTGCTGTCGTCCTTGGCCGCGCCCTTGGCCGCCTCGGCGATCTCCAGCAGACGCTCGGCCGCGTCGGGGCGGCGGTTGAGCACCACGTCCTCCACGCGCTCGCGCAATTCGGGGTCCAGGTCGTCGTAGACGCCCACCATGCCGGCGTTGACGATGCCCATGTCCATGCCGGCGGCAATGGCGTGGTACAGGAACACGGTGTGGATGGCCTCGCGCACCGGGTCGTTGCCGCGGAAGGAAAACGACACGTTGGACACGCCGCCCGAGACCTTGGCGCCGGGCAGATTCGCCTTGATCCAGCGCACCGCCTCGATGAAATCTACGGCGTAGTTGGCGTGCTCTTCGATGCCCGTGGCGATGGCGAAGATGTTGGGGTCGAAGATGATGTCCTCGGGCGCCATGCCCACCTCGTCCACCAGGATGCGGTAGGCGCGCTCGCAGATCTCGGTCTTGCGCGCGAAGGTGTCGGCCTGGCCCTTCTCGTCGAAGGCCATGACCACGGCGGCCGCGCCGTAGCGGCGGATCAGCTTGGCCTGGCGCTTGAACTCCTCCACGCCCTCCTTCATGCTGATGGAGTTGACGATGCCCTTGCCCTGCAGGCAGCGCAGGCCGGCCTCGATGACCTCCCACTTGGAGCTGTCCACCATCACCGGCACCCGGGCGATGTCGGGCTCGGAGGCAATGAGGTTCAGGAAGCGCACCATCGCGGCCTTGCTGTCCAGCATGGCCTCGTCCATGTTCACGTCGATGATCTGCGCGCCGTTGTCCACCTGCTGACGCGCCACCGACAGGGCCTGCTCGTACTGCTCGCCCAGGATCAGGCGGGCGAAGGCCTTGGAGCCGGTGACGTTGGTGCGCTCGCCGACGTTGACGAACAGGCTGCCCTGGCCGATCAATACGGGCTCGAGGCCCGAGAGTTTCATGGGGGGGACGAGGGCAGCAGACATCGGACTCACCTGTGCAGACAGTTGGAGGACAGGTGAGCGTCGTTGCGAAAGTAGAAGAAAGAGCGCGCCCCCAAGCCTGACGGGCTGCGGCCCGCTGCAACGCTCCTTGGGGGAAAGCCTGCGATTCTATCGTCGCGCCCCTTGCGGCATGCTGCATAGACACGATGGCCGCACGGCCGCTTAGGATGGCGGCGCCATGCCTACCTCCCGCCCCTCCTCGCCTCCTGCTACGCCGGCGCTACAGCCTGCCGCCCTCGACTTCACCCGGCCCGCGCACGAACTGGCCCCGCTGCTCGTCGGCGTGACCCTGCTGGTCGACGGCGTGGGCGGGCGCATCGTGGAGGTGGAGGCCTATGACGGCAGCGACCCGGCGTCGCACAGCTTCAACGGCCCCACGGCGCGCAACGCGGCCATGTTCGGGCCGCCGGGGCGGGCTTATGTGTACCGCTCGTACGGCGTGCACTGGTGCCTGAACCTGGTCTGCGCCAGCGAGGGCGACGGCGCGGCGGTGCTGATCCGGGCACTGCAGCCCACGCATGGGCTGGAGGCGATGCGCGCACGCCGCGGCCTGCAGGACGAGCGGCTGCTGTGCGCCGGCCCGGGTCGGCTGTCGCAGGCGCTGGGCATCGATCTGCGCCTGAACCACCTGCCGCTGGACGCGCCGCCTTTTGCCCTGCTGGCGCCACCCGGTGGCGCGGCGCCGGCCGCGCTGGCCACGGGCCCGCGCATCGGCATCAGCAAGGCCGCGGACGTGCCCTGGCGCTTTGGCGAGGCGGGCTCGCCCTACCTCAGCCGGCCGATGGGCTCCATCGGAACACGCCGGATCAGCAGGCGCCCGTAGCGGCGGGCTGGGCCGAGGCCGGCAGGCCGAAGATGCGGTCGAAGGCCCAGTTGAAGAGGTAGGTGTAGACCAGGAAGAACAGCAGCAGCCCGGCCTCCATCAGCGTCGCCTCCCACAGGCCCACGCCAAACCACCAGGCCATCAGCGGGATCAGCATCAGCGCCAGCCCGCCCTCGAAGCCTACGGCGTGCACCACGCGGCGCAGCACCGAGCGGCCCTTGACCTGCTGGCGTGCCTCCCAGCGCTCGAACAGGTGGTTGAACGTCACGTTCCACACAATGGCCAGCGTGGAGGCGACGACCGACATCACGCCCGAAGCCGCGGCCTCCTGCCCGATGGCGATGAACAGCGCGCTGGAGGCCAGGATGGCGATGAATTCGTAGAGGGCGACGAAGACCACCCGGCGCCGGGGGCCCTGCAGCCCCGTGGCCGATGTTGTTGTTGCTGGCATGGCCGGCAGTATAGGAACGGGGGTATTCCCTAGCACACATGCGGGTCAAATCGGCCTCCAACCCTTTTCCAGACTGCGCTGGCAGCTCTTTTTTTGATAGCGAAAGAACGGGACGCCGCGCATGCCCAACCCATGCCAACCGTGCATGCCATGCAAACACGGCGGCGTTGGACAGCGCGCAGACGCAGGCATAGAGTGGTCCGCCTGCAAGCTTCACTCCGCCCGAGGAACCCTTCCATGTCCGCAGCCCAGCCCGCCGCACCGGCCACCCGCCACACCCTGCCCTCCTACCTCGACCCCAGCCACCTCGGCCCCTGGGGCATCTACCTGCAACAGGTGGACCGCGTCACGCCCTACCTGGGCAACCTGGCGCGCTGGGTGGAAACGCTCAAGCGCCCCAAGCGCGCGCTGATCGTGGACGTGCCCATCGAGATGGACGACGGCACCATCGCCCACTTCGAGGGCTACCGCGTGCAGCACAACACCTCGCGCGGCCCGGGCAAGGGCGGCGTGCGCTTCCACCAGGACGTGACGCTGTCCGAGGTCATGGCCCTGTCGGCCTGGATGAGCATCAAGAACGCCGCCGTCAACGTGCCCTACGGCGGCGCCAAGGGCGGCGTCCGCGTCGACCCGAAGAAGCTCTCGCGCGGCGAGCTGGAGCGCCTGACGCGCCGCTACACCAGCGAGATCGGCATCATCATCGGCCCCTCCAAGGACATCCCCGCGCCGGACGTGAACACCAACGGCCAGATCATGGCCTGGATGATGGACACCTACTCCATGAACGTGGGCGAGACCTCCACCGGCGTGGTCACCGGCAAGCCCGTCGACTTAGGCGGCTCGCTGGGGCGCATGGAGGCCACCGGCCGCGGCGTGTTCACCGTGGGCGCCGAAGCGGCCAAGCTCACCGGCATGCCCATCGAGGGCGCGCGCGTGGCCGTGCAGGGCTTTGGCAACGTGGGCGGCACGGCCGGCCGGCTGTTCGCCGAGGCCGGCGCCAAGGTGGTGGCCGTGCAGGACCACACCGGCACCGTGCACCGCGCCAGCGGCCTGGATGTGCCCGCCCTGCTGGCGCACGTGGAGCAGACCGGCGGCGTGGCCGGCTTTGCCGGTGCCGACACGATGCAGGACGCCGAGTTCTGGGGCGTGGCCTGCGACATCCTGATCCCGGCCGCGCTGGAGGGCCAGATCACCCAGGACAACGCCAGCCGCATCCAGGCCAGGATGGTCATCGAGGGCGCCAACGGCCCGACCACGCCCGAGGCCGACGACATCCTGAACGACAAGGGCGTGCTGGTGCTGCCCGACGTGATCTCCAACGCCGGCGGCGTCACCGTGAGCTACTTCGAGTGGGTGCAGGACTTCACCAGCTTCTTCTGGACCGAGGACGAGATCAACGCCCGCCTGGTGCGCATCATGCGCGAGGCCTTCGCCGGCGTGTGGCAGGTGGCGCAGGAGCACAAGGTGACTCTGCGCACCGCCACCTTCATCGTGGCCTGCAAGCGCATCCTGCATGCGCGCGAGATGCGCGGGCTGTACCCCTGAGCGCTGCCACGCCGGCAGCCCGGCCGCCCGAGCCGGCCGGCGCGTGAAGCGCCCTGGGCGCCCTGACCTCAGGCGTCAGCCATAGGTCAGGAACTGCTCGCGCAGCAACGCGGTGAGCATGTCCACCCGGGCCGACGGGGCATATTGCGGCGGCAGGGCCAGCACCACCTCGACCGAGCATTCGGGCTGCAGCGCCAGGATCTTCAGGTCCTGGTCGAAGACCGCCGCCATGTAGGGATTGACCACACCCACGCCCAACCCCTGCGCCGCCAGGCGGCAGATGGTGGACGAGTAGTTGGTCTCGATGGTGGCGCTCGGCGTCACGCCGAAGGCCAGCATCTTCTGCTGCAGCTGCATGAAGATGCTGTCGCTGGCGTTCAGGGTCAGCAGCAGCTGGTCCTGCAGGTCCTGCACGTGCAGCTGCGCGCGCCCGGCCAGCGGGTGGTCCGGGTGCATCACGCACACCCCCTGGCCGCGGTGCAGGACGGTGGCGTCCAGCGCCTCGGAGGCCAGCACCATGGTGCTGAGCACCAGGTCGAACTTGCCGTGCAGCACCCCGTCGCGCAGCTCGTTGGCGCCCAGCGTCTGGATGCTGAGGTGCGCGCCGGGGTAGCGCTGCAGGTACCGGCCCATGACCGGCGGGACCACGCTCAGCGCCAGCGCCGGGGTGCAGCCGATGCGCAGCGAGCCCGCGCCCGACTGCCGCAGCACCGCCAGTTCGCGCTCGATGCGCTCGCGCCCGACGAAGTGCTGCTGCACGGTCGCATACAGCTCCATGGCCTCGCGCGTCGGACGCAGCCGGCCCTTGTGCATCTCGAACAGTTTCACGCCCGCGGCCGCCTGCATCTGCGCCAGCAGCCGGCTGATGGAGGGCTGGGTGGTGTGCATCAGCTGCGCGGCCGCCGTCGTGGTGCCGGTCTGGATGACGGCCTGGAAGGCCTCGATTTCCCGGGCTTGGAGGGGTCGGACCATGGAGGAAACCTCAGGGAGTCTGCGGATCAGAGCGCTCCGCAAATGGCCGGTCGCGCCGTCCGGATGGTACGGAAAAAGGCGCAATCCTATATCCAGCATGCATAGCCAGTGCCCGCAATAGTATTGGATTGCATGCCCCATGGCGACCTACAGTGTCCCCGGCAATGGCTATTTCGGGAGCGGCGCGCTTGCGCACCGCGTTACCCCTGTCAGTTCGTAGGGCACTTCCATGACTGGACCGATCATCAATTCCCCCTGTCCCATCCGCCGCCTCGGCAGCGATGCGGGCCACCATTTCTTCGGCTACTACAACAAGACCGTGTGGGACCGCACCGGCCGGTACGTGCTGGCCAACCGCGTGCCCATGGCCGACGCCCCCTTGACGCCCGAGCTGGAAGCGGAAGTGGGTTTCTTTGATCTGACGGAGCAGGACCGCTTCCACCGCGCCGGCACCACCCGCGCCTGGAACTGGCAGATGGGCTGCCAGCTGCAGTGGCTCGACGGCCTGGCCGGCCGGCAGCTGATCTACAACTGCCGCGCGGACAACCCCGATGCGGTCTATCCGGGCTATGCCTCGGTGGTGCACGACGTGGACAGCGGCGCGCAGCGCATGCTGCCCCTGCCCGTGTACTCGGTGGCGCCGGACAGCAGCTTCGCCCTGTGCGTGAACTACAGCCGCCTGTACATCACCCACGAGACCATCGGCTACGCCTGGACGCAGGCCCCCGAGGCCATGCCCAACGCGCCGGCCGAAGACGGCATCCACTGCATGGACATCGCCACCGGCCAGTCGCGCCTAGTGATCAGCTACGCGGACCTGCGCAACTTCCACCCGGTGGCGTCGATGGACAAGGCCATCCACTGGGTCAGCCACATCGAGATCAGCCCTGACTCGTCGCGCTTCCTGTTCCTGCACCGCTGGACCGAGCGGGTCAAGGACGAGACCTGCTTCCTGCACCGCCTGATCACCGCCAACCCGGACGGCTCCGACATGCGCCTGCTGGAGGACTCCGACCACCCGCTGCCGCAGCTGGCCGACGACTTCGACCCCAGTGCCGTCGGCACCTACGACTACGAGAAGTCCGAGTACCAGATCTCGCACCCGCTGTGGTGCGCGGACGGGCGCATCATCGTCTGGGGCCCGCACGCGGGCAGCATCCACTACCACCGCTACACCGACGCGCCAGGCGCGCCGGTCGAGGTCATCGGCCGCGGCATCCTGACCGAGAACGGCCACATGTCGTTTTCCCCGGTGGACGCGCGCTGGCTGCTGAGCGACACCTACCCGGACCCGGACACGCACGAGCGCATCCTGTTCCTCTACGACACGCGCGACAACGTGCGCCACGACATCGGCAGTTTCTATGCGGACCCGAACCTGAAGAAGGAAAACCGCTGCGACCTGCACCCGCGCTGGAGCCGCGACGGCCAGTCCGTCTGCATCGACTCGGTGCACGAGCACGAGCGGCAGATGTACGTGCTCGACGTGTCCGGCATCGTGGGCGCCTGACCATCGGAGACCCGCCCCGACCTTCCGCTGCCGGCACGCCTGCACGGAAGGGCTTTCCTGCAACGCCACGCCCATCCTCGAGGAGACACACATGAGCATCCGCACCACCTCCCTGGCCCGCCTGAGCGCCATCGCCCTGTGCTGCGCGGCAGCGCTGCCCGCAGCCCACGCGCAGGGCGACTTCCCCAGCAAGCCCATCATCGCCACCGTGCCGTTTTCCCCGGGCGGCGGCAACGACATCCTGCTGCGCCTGCTGTCCAAGCACGCTGCCCCGGTGCTGGGACAGAACCTGATCGTGGAGAACAAGCCGGGCGCGGGCGGGCAGATCGGCTGGACGGCCATCGCCAAGTCGCGCGCCGACGGCTACAGCATCGGCGCCACCAGCCTGCCCTCCATGGTCATCCTCAAGGCGCTGCGGCCCGCCACGCCGTACGCCCTGGACGACTTCCACTACGTGTGCAACATCCAGTCGGACCCGGTGGTGTGGGTGGTGCGCGCCGACAGCCCGCTCAAGACCGCCAAGGACCTGGCCGCGCAGGCCATGGACGCGAAGAAGAAGGTCAACGTCGCCGGTGACGGCCCGCAGAGCAACGTGCAGCTGCAGCACCTGGCAGCCGCCAAGGCGCTGGGCCTGCAGACCAACTTCATCTCCTTCAACGGCTCCGGCCCGGCGATCACGGCGCTGCTGGGCGGACAGGTGGACGTCGCGGCGTCCACGCTGAGCGCCGCCATGGCCAACATCGAGGCTGGCAAGCTGCGCGCGCTGGTGGTCTTCAGCGACGAGCCGGCCGCGCTGCTGCCCGACGTGCCCATCGCCTCCAAGGTGTTCGACAAGCCCATCGCCCCGGTGGGCATGGCGGTGCGCGGGCTGGCGGCGCCCAAGGGCGTTCCCGCCGACCGCCTGGCCAAGCTGGAGGACGCCTGCAAGAAGATCGTCACCGCCCCGGCGTTCGTCGCCGAGGCCAAGGACCTGGGCATCGCCGTCCAGTACATGGGCATGGCCGACGCCGAGGCGCTGGTCAAGACCTCCACCCAGGAAGTCGAGTCCCTGAAGGACCTGTTGAAGAAGTGATGCGGCTTGGGTGCCGTGCCGGGCCCGGGGCCTGCCCGGCCTGGCACGACACCCGGGCCGTGCAGGAACGCACGCCATGACACTCCATTCCCAGAAGCGGGACCGCGCCCTTGCCGTGATCCTGGTGCTGCTTTCGGCGGCGCTGCTCGCGCAGTCCTTCCAGTACCCGGCGGAATCGTCGCAGTTTCCGCGGTTCCTGATGGGCGTGCAGCTGCTGTTCTCGCTGGTGTTCCTGGTGCAGCATTGGCGCCTGCCCCTGGAGGCCGCACCGCAGGGCCAGCCGGGCGTGCTGGCCTCGCTGGTGCCGGCGCTGAAGGTGTTCCTGGTGACGTCGCTGTACATCCTGGCGATCGACTACCTGGGCTACTTCGTGGCCACCGCCGCCTTCCTGCTGGGCAGCATGGCGCTGTTCGGCAACCGGCGCCTGCCCGTCATGGCGCTGGTGACGGCCTGCTTCCTGGCGCTGACGTACGCGCTGTTCGTGGCGTTCATGGGCGTGCGCCTGCCCCAGGGCCTGCTCTTTTGACCCCCCGCCACCCGCACTAGAGGCCCCGACCCACCATGGACACGATCTTCAACGGCATCGCCCTGGGCGCCGCCCAGATGCTGGACCCCGTCGCCCTGCTGCTGATCGCCTTCGGCACCGTCTTCGGCATCGTCATCGGCTCGCTGCCCGGGCTGACCAGCACCATGGGCGTGGCCCTGCTGGTGCCCGTCACCTTCACCATGTCGCCGGTGCAGGGCCTGTCGCTGCTGGGCGCGGTGTACTGCTCGTCCACCTACGCCGGCGCGATCAGCGCCATCTTGCTGAACATTCCCGGCACGCCGTCCAACTGCAGCACCGTGCTCGACGGCTACCCGATGACGCGCCAGGGACGCGCGGGCGAGGCCATCGCGCTGGCCACCGCCGGCTCGGCTATCGGCGGCTTCGTCAGCAACGGCGCGCTGCTGTTCCTGGCGCCGCCGCTGGCCGCGCTGGCGCTGCGCTTCGGCTCGCAGGAGTACTTCCTGCTGGCCCTGTTCGGCGTGTCGGTGATCGCCTCGCTGTCCGAGCGCAACATCCTGAAGGGCTTCATTTCGGGCACGCTGGGCCTGTTCCTGGCCATCATCGGCATGCACCCGCTCACCGGCGACATCCGCTTCACGATGGACATCCCGGAGCTGTTCAACGGCCTGCCCATGGTGGTCGCGCTGATCGGCCTGTACTCGCTGCCGGAGATCATCGAGAACCTGTCCCAGCCCGCCAACATGGCCCAGGCCAGCGTGGCCGAGGTGCGCGGCGGGTTCCGGCAGATGCTGGAGATCCTCAAGTACAAGATGCTGCTGCTGCGCGCCACGCTGATCGGCATCGTCGTCGGCGTGGTGCCGGGCGCGGGCTCCAGCATCGCGGGCTTCCTGGCGTACGACGACGCCAAGCGCGTCTCCAAGTCGCCCGAGACCTTCGGCAGTGGCAACCCCGAAGGCGTGGTCTCGTCGGAGACGGCCAACAACGCCGTGGTCGGCGGCTCGCTGGTGCCGGCGCTGACGCTGGGCATTCCCGGCAACGCGGTGTCGGCGGTGATGCTGGGCGGGCTGATGATCCACGGCCTCAAGCCCGGCCCGGGGCTGTTCACCGACAGCGGCGGCATCACCTACGGCTTCATCCTGAGCATGTTCCTGGCCAACCTGTTCTTCATCCCGGTGGGGCTGATGGTGGCGCGCTTCGGCGTGAGCTTCATCAAGACGCCGGCCAGCATCCTGGGCCCGCTGGTGATCGGGCTGGGCGTGATCGGCGCCTACGCCATCAACATGTCGCTGGTGGACGTCTGGATCATGATGGCCATGGGCCTGCTGGGCTACGCCATGAAGCGCTTCGACGTGCCGCGCGAGCCGCTGGTGCTGGGCCTGGTGCTGGGCAGCATGGCCGAAGGCGAGCTGGCCCGCTCCATGGCCCTGGTGCAGGACAGCATTCCCACCCTGATCGGCAGCTTCTTCACCCGCCCGCTGTCGCTGTTCATCATGGCCCTGACCGCGCTGTCGATCCTGCAGGCGGTGCGCGCCTACCGCCGCCGCGTCCGCGCCGGCGCCGAGACGGCAGGCGCGTAACGGCTCTTGGGCCGCCTGGCGGGCTGCGTGCCGCCAGGCACCCGCGCTGCCAGGCACCGGCCTGGCAACGCCTGGCCCGTGCCGGTCAGACCACTCCCCGCGCGCGCAGCGCCGCCAGCCGCTCGCCGTCCAGCCCCAGGTGCTCGCGCAGCACCTCCTCGGTGTGTTGGCCCAGCGCCGGGGGTGCGTGGCGCAGCTGCACGGGCGTGTCCGACAGGCGCAGCGGGCTGGCGGTGCTGACCACGGTGTTGACCGCCCGGCCCGCGGGCGGCGTGCCGTCCGGCCAGCGCTGCTGCGCCACGCGCAGGCCGCGCGCGCGCACCTGCGGGTCGTCGAAGGCCTGGCCGATGTCGTTGATGGGCCCGCAGGGCACGGCCTTGTCCTCCAGCAGCGCGATCCACGCGGCCGTGGGGCGCTGGCGCGTGACCTCGCTCATGAGCGGCACCAGCGCCTGGCGGTGGCGCACGCGCGCGGCGTTGGTGGCAAAGCGTGCGTCACCCGCCCAGTCCGTCCCCGCGGCCTCGCAAAAACGCGCGAACTGCCCGTCGTTGCCGATGGCCAGCAGCATGCGTCCGTCCTGCGTGGGAAAGTCCTGGTAAGGCACCAGGCTGGGGTGGCTGTTGCCCTGGCGCTGCGGCACCACGTCGGCGTTCAGGTAGCTCGCGCCCTGGTTGGCCAGCGTGGCCATGGCCACGTCCAGCAGGGCGATGTCGATGTGCTGGCCGCGCCCGGTGCGCTCGCGTGCGTGCAGCGCCGCCAGGATGGCGGTGGTGGCGTACATGCCGGTGAACAGGTCGATGACGGCCACGCCCACGCGCAGCGGCCCGCCCCCGGCCTCGCCGTCGGCATGGCCGGTGATGCTCATCAGCCCGCTCATGGCCTGCACCAGCAGGTCGTAGCCGGCGCGCTGGGCATAGGGGCCGGTGTGGCCGAAGCCGGTGACGGAGCAGTACACCAGGCGCGGGTTCAGCGCCGACAGGCTGGCGTAGTCCAGCCCGTAGCGCGCCAGGCCGCCGGTCTTGAAGTTCTCCACCACCACGTCGCTGCTGCTGGCCAGCTGGCGGATGAGCTGCTGGCCCTCGGGCGTGGCCATGTCCACGGTGACCGAGCGCTTGTTACGGTTGCAGGCGGCGAAGTAGCAGGCCTCATCGGTGGGCTGGCCGTGTTCGTCAGGGAAAAAGGGTGGGCCCCAGTGACGCGTGTCGTCGCCGGCGCCGGGCTTTTCGATCTTGACCACGTCCGCGCCCAGGTCGGCCAGGTTCTGCGTGCACCAGGGGCCGGCCAGCACGCGCGACAGATCGAGCACGCGCAGGCCGTCCAGCGCGCCGGCGGCGGGAGAAGAAGAGGAAGAGGGAGAGGTCGTGGTGTTCATGGCAGGACGGGATTCACTACTGAAACAATAGCTGCTTGCGCTTGTCGGTATTGGCCTGGAGGCACTTTTGATGCCCAAATCGACCCAGGCCTGATGGCGCCCCGGCGGGCCGGGCGCATGCCGCGAGCATGCCCGCTTTGGCCCGCCCCCGCCATGGCCCTGCTCGACAGCCGGCGCCGGCGCGGCGCGCGGGCCTCGCGCACAATGCCCGGCGCGCCGCCTCCCTGCCCCCTTCATGCCCCCACCGCCCTCCTCTTCCCGCTCGCCTCGCCTGGCGCTGATGCTGCTGGCCCTGCTGTCGGCCTTCGCCATGAGCCAGGCCTTTCGCACCGTCACCGCCATCCTGGCGCCCAGCCTGCAGGCCGACTTCGGGCTGGACGGGCGGGCCCTGGGCGCCTTTGCCGGGTTGTTCGGCCTGTCGTTTGGCGTGGCGCAGCTGCTGATGGGCATAGGCGTGGACGTGTACGGCCTGCGCCGCACGGTGCTGGCCGCGTTCTCGCTGGCCATCGCCGGCTCGGCGCTGTCGACGCTGGCGCCCAGCTACGGCTGGCTGATGGCCGGGCAGCTGCTGATCGGCGTGGGCTGCTCGCCAGTGTTCCTGGCCTCCACGCTGTTCGTGGCGCGGCACTTTCCGGCCGAGCGCTTTGCCTTCTTCTCTGGCATGAGCATGGGCGTGGGCGGGCTGGGGCTGATCTTCACCGGCACGCCGCTGGCCTGGGTGGTGCAGCACTGGGGCTGGCGTGTGGGCTACGGCGTGCTCACCGGCCTGTCGCTGGCGGCCTGGCTGCTGGTCTGGCGCGTGGTGCACGAGCCGCCGGCGGCCTACGCCCCGGCCCGTGCCGCTCATGAGGAGCGCGAGGGCTGGGGCCAGGCCTTCGCCCGCATGGGGGCGCTGTTCACCCTGCCGCACACCTGGGGCATCCTGGTGCTGAGCATGTCCTGCTACGCGGCCTTTTTGTCGCTGCGCGGGCTGTGGCTGGGGCCGCTGCTGATCGAGCGCTTCGGCTTCACGCTGGTGGAAAGCGGCAACGTGGCGCTGGTGCTGTCGCTGATCGCCCTGTTCACCCCGGCGGCGTTCGGCCGCATGGACCCCGGCGTGCGCCGCCGCCGCGCCTGGATCGCCCGCGCCAGCACGCTGATGGCGCTGTTCTTCGTGGCGCTGGCGCTGCTGCAGGGCGCGGGCGCCGCCGTGGCGACCATCGTGCTGATGGGCCTGCTGTCGGGCTACGGCGTGCTGCAGTACGCCGACGTGCGCGCCTCCTACCCGCCCGAGCTGACGGGCCGGGCGCTGTCGCTGTTCACCATGGCGATGTTCCTGGGCGTGGCGCTGATGCAGTGGTTCACCGGCATCGTGGCGGCCTGGGCCGCCGCGCAGGGTTGGGAGCCCTACCGCGCCGTCATGCTGGCCATCGCCGCCTGGCTGGCGCTGGCCTCGCTGGCCTTCCGGCGGCTGCCGGCTTCGCCGCTGCTGGGCGCGGGGCGCTGAGGCTTTTGGCTGCTCAGCGCGCGCGCCAGGCGCCGCCGCTCTCCAGCTGCTGCAGCACCTGCTGCGTGTGCGCGCCGGCGGCGCAGGCCGGGCCGGCGGCGTAGGCCGCGCCATCGAAGCGCGGCGCCGGGGCCGCCTGCAGCGTGCCGCCTTCGCCCTGCCGGTACACGCCGCGCGCGCGCAGGTGCGGGTGCTCGGCCGCCTCCAGCGGGCTGAGCACGACGCCGAAGCACGCATCCGTGGGCTCCAGCAGCGCCTGCCAGTGCGCCCGCGGCTGCGTCAGGAACAGCGCGGCCAGACGCGCGCGCCGGCGCGGCCAGGCGGCGCGGTCCCACTGGGGGCCGGCGAAGTCGGCGTCACCCTCCAGCCCCAGCGTGGCCAGCAGCAGGGCATAGAACTGCCGCTCCAGCGCGCCGACGGTGATGTGGCCGCCGTCGGCGCAGACGTAGGTGTCGTAGAAGGGCGAGCTGTCGTGCACGCTGGCGCCGCGCGCGTCGCCCACCAGGCCGGTGGCGCGGGCGCTGAGCATCAGGTTGAGCATGTGCGCCGCGCCGTCGACGATGGCCGCATCCACCACCGTGCCGCGCCCGCTCTCGCGCGCCTGCACGATGCCCGCCAGCAGCCCCGCCATCAGGTACAGCGCGCCGCCGCCGATGTCGCCCAGCACGGCAAAGGGCGAGACCGGGCGTGCGTCCGCCGGGCTGCTGCCCCACAGGGCGCCGGCCACGGCCACGTAGTTGGTGTCGTGCCCGGCGCGCTGGGCCAGCGGGCCGTCCTGGCCCCAGCCGGTCATGCGGCCGTAGACCAGGCGCGGGTTGGCCGCGTGGCACTCGGCCGGGCCCAGGCCCAGGCGCTCCATGACGCCGGGGCGCATGCCCTCGATCAGCACGTCGGCGTCGGCCACCAGGCGCAGCACCAGGGCGCGGCCTGCCTCGCTCTTGAGGTCGGCGAACACCGAGCGCTTGCCGCGGTTGAGCAGGTCGGAGGTGATGGCCTGCCCCGTCGGCTCGCGCACGACGGAGATCACGTCGGCGCCCAGGTCGGCCAGGTGCATGGCGCAAAACGGGCCAGGCCCCAAGCCGCCGATCTCCAGCACGCGCACGCTGTCCAACACCTTCATGGCCTCTCCTCGGGGTAATGGTGGGGGGATAAAAAAAGCAGGTGGCCAAGCGTAGCAGCGCGCCGGCCCGGCCCGCCGCGGGCGGCAGGTTTATGCATGAAATCGGGCTCCAGCGCTTGCCAGACAAGCGCTGGAAGCTCCTAATTCGATAGCCGCTGCTGCGCCCAGGCGTGGCGCGCCAGGGTCTGTTCGGCCAGGCGCAGCACGGGCGCGTCGACCATGCGCCCGTCCACCACGCACACGCCGCCATGGCGGGCCTGCATGGCCTGCACGACGACGCTGGCGTGGGCCACGGCGGCGGCATCGGGCGCGAAGACGCCGTTGACCCAGGGCACCTGCGCCGGGTGGATGCACAGCTTGGCGCCAAAGCCCAGGCGCAGGGCGCGGCGGGTGTCGCCCCCGATGCGCGCGGCGTCCTGCGTGTCGGTGGTGACGCCGTCGATGGGCGGCGCCAGCCCGGCGCGGCGCGAGGCCATGACCAGCGCCCAGCGCGCGGGCAGCAGCTCGCCCTCGTCCGGGCCACACTGCATGCCCGCGTCCACCTGGAAGTCCAGGTGCCCGAACGCCAGGCGCGCCACCTGGGGCGTGGCGGCGGCGATGGCGTCCAGCGCGTCCAGCCCGGCCACGCTCTCGATCAGCGGCACCAGCGCGCAGCGCGGCCCGGCGGCGGCGGCCACCTGCTGCAGCGCGCCGGCCCCCTCGGCCTTGGGCAGCATGGCGCCGGCCACGCCGGCAGCCACCAGCGGGCCTAAGGCCGCCAGGTCGGCGCCGAACCACTCGCTGGCGCTGGCGTTGATGCGCACCAGCAGCCGCGCGCGGTCGGCGGCCGGCAGCGCCTGCACGGCCTGCTGCAGGGCGGCGCGGGCGGCGGCCTTGTCGGCGGGGGCGACGGCATCCTCCCAGTCGGCGATGACCATGTCCGCGCCGCTGGCCAGGGCCTTGGGCAGGCGCTCGGGCCGGGTGGCGGGGACGAACAGGAAGGAGCAGGCGCTGCGGGCCAGGTCGGTCGTCACGGGGCAAGCCCAGGTCAGGCGTATTCGGAGATCTCGACCAGGTTGCCGTCCGGGTCGCGCACGTAGATCGAGGTGATGGGCCCGCGCGCGCCAGTGCGCTGCACCGGGCCGCATTCGATGGCCACGCCGTACGCGGCCAGGCGCTGCTGCACCTGGGCCAGCGGCACGCTGGCGATGAAGCACAGGTCCAGCGCGCCGGGCGTGGGGTGCTGTGCCTTGGGTTCGACCTCATGGCCCTGCACGTGCAGGTTGATCTTCTGGCCGTTGAAGACGAAGGCCTTGCGGCCGGCGCCGAAGGTCTGCAGCGCCATGCCGAGCACGGTGCAATAAAAGTGCACGCACTGCGCCTCGTGGGCGGTGGTCAGCACCAGGTGGTCGAGGCGGTCGATCATGAGTGGATGGCTCCGGTTGCTGCGCCCCGGCCCGCGAACCCTGCGGGGCCGGGGCGCAGGCAGGTCATTCGGCGCTGACGCCGGCGGCCTTGATCACCTTGTCCCAGCGGGCGACCTCGGACTCCAGGTGCTTGCGCAGGCCCTCGGGCGTGGCCTTGTCGGGCGAGACCAGGTCGGAGCTGAGCTCGGAGATGCGCTTTTTCACGGTCTCGTCCTTGATGGCCACGTTCAGCGCCTTGTTGAGGGCGGCGATCACTTCTTTGGGCGTGCCCTTGGGCGCGTACATGCCATGCCAGACCTTCACGTCGAAGCCCTTGAGGCCCTGCTCGTCCAGGGTGGGGATGTCGGGCAGCGTGGACAGGCGCTGCGGCGTGGTCACGCCGAAGACCTTGGCGCGCTTGCCGTCCTGAATAACGGGTACGGTCTGCGTGGTCTGGTCACACAGCAGGTCCACCTGGCCACCCATCAGATCGTTCATGGCCGGGCCCGCGCCCTTGTAGGGCACGGTGGTCAGCTTGACCCCCACCTGGTGCATGAACAGCATGCCGCACAGCTGCGAGACGGCGCCGACGCCGGCGTTGGCCAGCGTCACCTTGTCCTGGTTCTTCTTCACATAGTCCAGCAGCTCGGGGAAGGTATTGGCCGGAAAGTCCTTGCGCGACAGCAGCGTCATGGGCACGTCCAGCACCTGGCCGATGTACTCGAAGTCCTTGAGCGGGTCGTAGGGCAGCTTCTTGTACAGCGCCGGCGCCGTGGCCATGCCCATGTGGTGGATGAGGATGGTGTAGCCGTCGTTCTTGGCCTTGGCCACGCGGTTGGGGGCGATGGTGCCGCCCGCGCCCACGGTGTTCTCCACCACCACCGTCTGGCCCAGCGACTGGCCCATGGGCACGGCCAGCAGGCGCGCCACCACGTCGGTGGGGCCGCCGGCGCTGTAGGGCACGACCAGCGTGACGTTCTTGTCGGGCCAGGGGGCGGCGTGGGCCAGGCCCGCGGCCAGCAGGGTGCAGGCGGAGGCGATGGCTGCGGCCGCTCGGCGGCGGGCGCGGATGGTCGTTTCGTGCTTCATGGTATGTCTCCTGGTTGTATGGCGCGGTGCGCCTGTGCGGGGTCTTTTTCACGGACAGGCGCCGGCGCAGCCCCAGTGCGCCGGCGCGGATTGCATCATGCCAAGAGTGGCCCCACGCGCGGCCACTGCGCCACCTGCCACAGGCGCTGCACGGCGGCCTCGGCCTCGGGCCCTCGCACGGCCCCGCCGTAGGCGGCCAGGCGCAGCGCCTTGGCGGTGATCTCGTCGCGCGACAGGGTGTTGCCGGGGTCGCCCTTGGGTTCATCCACGCGGCCGTGCAGCAGGCGGCCGTCGGTGGTCTGCACCGTCACCTTGCCGATCCAGCGGCGGGGGTAGGCAGCGTCCACCTCGGCGTCCAGCACCATGGCCACGCGCTCGCGCAGGGCCACGGTCTCGGGCGCCAGGTAGTCGCGGTCGAACTCGGTCAGGCCGGCGTGGCCGTGGCGCGCGGCCAGGGCCAGCACGGTGCCCATCGAAAATTTGCTCTGGTGCACCGTGGCGGGCGCCGTCACGGGGCCCAGCACGTCGATGGCGCCCTGGTGCACATGGCAGGTGACCTCGGCCAGGTCGGCCGGCTGCAGGCCGTGCTGCTGCATCACCTGCAGCAGTGCATCGGCCGCCGGGTGCGTGTGGCGGCACGAGGCGTGCCACTTGAAGCTGGTCTCGGCCGTGGCCCAGCGGGTGCCGAGGCCGTCGATAAGCTTGGCCGGATCGGCGTCGCTGGACATGCCTGCCGCCAGGCCCTGCGCGCCGGTGAAGATGTCCTGCGCGCCGGTGAAGCCGTCCTTGGCCAGGTAAGCAGCCGTGAGGCCCGCCGCGGCGGCGTGGGCCGTGTGCAGCTGCTTGCTGTCGGCACCGGTGCGCAGAAACTCCCACAGCCCCGCCGACTGCGTGCCGGCCGAGCCGAAGGCGTGCTGCATCTGCACGGGCGTCAGCCCCAGCAGGCGGCCCACGGCGGCGGCCGCCGCCAGCGTGCCGGCCGTGGCCGTGGTGTGGAAGACACGATAGTGGCTGCGGCCGAGGAATTCGCCCACGCGGATGCCGACCTCGTAGCCGGCCACACAGGCGGCCATCAGCGCGGCGCCGCTGGCCCCGATGCTCTGCGCCACGGCCAGCGCCGGCGGGAAGACCACCGCCGCGGGGTGGAACACCGAGCCGTTGTGCACGTCGTCCTGCTCGGCGAAGTGGCTGGCGGCGGCGTTGGCCAGCGCCGCCATCAGCGGCGAGCTGCTGGCGCCCAGGCCGATCACCTCGCTGGGGCCCTGGGCGGGGCCCTGCGACAGCGCGAAGCGCGCGATGCTGGCCACGGGCCGCGCCCGGCAGCCGGCCAGCACGGAGCCGAACCAGTCCACCCACAGGTCTTCGGCGCGGCGCTGCACGGCGGCCGGCACGCCGCCCCATTGCAGCGTGGCGGCGAAGGCGGCCAGGGGGTGGATGGGTGCGTCGGTATTCATGGTCATTTTGGCCTTCAGCCCTTGTGCAGCAAGCGCGGGCAGCTATGGTTTTAGGTGGCTTGAGGCGTTGCCTGCAGGGCATCGATCTGCGCGGCGCTCCAGCCCAGCTCGGCCAGGATGGCGGCGGTGTGCTGGCCCACGGCGGGCACCGGGTCCAGGCGGTAGTCGAAGGCGCTGTTCACGCCCGGAGGCAGCAGCGCCGGCACCTCGCCGACGGGCGTGGCCACGCTGCGCCAGCGCCCGCGCGCGGCCAGCTGCGGGTGCGCCCACAGGCCGGCCATGTCGTTGACGCGGGCGTTGGCAATGCCAGCGGCGTCCAGCCGCTCGACCACCTGGGCGGCGCTGAGCTGCGCGAATTCGCGCAGGATCAGCGCCTGCAGCTCGGCGCGGTGCTGGTTGCGCCGGGCGTTGCTGTCAAAGCGCGCGTCGGTGGCGACCTCGGGGCGCAGCAGCACGCTGTCGCAAAACACCTTCCACTCGCGCTCGTTCTGCAGGCCCAGCATCACCGTGCCGCCGTCGCCGGCCACGAACGGGCCATAGGGGTAGATGCTGGCGTGCGACGCGCCGGTGCGCGGCGGCGGCGGCGCGCCATCGAAGGCGTAGTACATCGGGTAGCCCATCCACTCGCCCATGGCTTCGAGCATGGAGACGTCGATGTGGCTGCCTTCGCCCGTCCTGCCGCGCAGCAGCAGGGCCGAGAGGATGTTGGTATAGGCATACATGCCGGCGGCGATGTCGGCCACCGAGATGCCGGCCTTGGAGGGCGTGTCGGGCGTGCCGGTGATCGACAGAAAGCCCGCCTCGCTCTGGATCAGCAGGTCGTAGGCCTTCTTGTCGCGGTAGGGACCATCGCTGCCGTAGCCGCTGATGTCGCAGACGATGAGCTTCGGGTTGTGCGCCTTCAGCGCTTCGTACGACAGGCCCATGCGCGCCGCGGCGCCGGGCGCGAGGTTCTGCACCAGCACGTCGGCCGTGGCCAGCAGCTGCATCAGCGCGGCCTTGGCCTGGGGCTGCTTGACGTTCAGCGCCAGGCTTTCCTTGCTGCGGTTGATCCAGGTGAAGTGCGACGACTGGCCCTGCACGCGCTGGTCATAACCGCGCGCGAAGTCGCCGCTGCCGGGGCGCTCCACCTTGATGACGCGCGCACCGAGGTCGGCCAGCTGGCGCGTGCAGAACGGCGCGGCGACAGCGTGTTCGAGTGAAACGACGGTGATGCCGTCAAGAGGTCGGATGGTTGGGGTCATGAATCAGTCATTCCCTGGATTGGCTTGGGTTGATCAGCGCATGCAACCGGCGCGCCACAGACCAGCGGACGCCGCGCAAGGGCCGCCCCGCCGCGCTGGCGTCGTCCCCCTGCCCGCATTGCGCAGCAGTGCGAGAGCGGGGGGAAGCGGCGCAGCCGCTCAGGGGGGTGTCCATGTCAGAAAGAACGGGGCAGGCCCAGGATGTGCTCGGCCACGTACGAGTAAATGAGGTTGGTGGAGATCGGCGCCACCTGGTACAGGCGCGTCTCGCGGAACTTGCGCTCCACGTCGTATTCGCAGGCAAAACCGAAGCCGCCGTGGAACTGGATACAGGCGTTGGCCGCCTCCCAGCTGGCCTTGGCCGCCAGGTACTTGGCCATGTTGGCCTGGGCGCCCATGGGCTGGTGCGCGTCGAACAGCTCGCAGGCCTTCCAGCGCATCAGGTTGGCGGCCTCGACTTCGATGAAGGCGTCGGCAATGGGGAACTGCACGCCCTGGTTCTGGCCGATGGGCCGGCCGAAGACCTGGCGGTCGCGCACGTAGCTCGTCACGCGATCGAGGAACCAGTAGCCGTCGCCGATGCACTCGGCGGCGATCAGCGTGCGCTCGGCGTTCAGGCCGTCCAGGATGTACTTGAAGCCCTTTCCTTCCTCGCCGATCAGGTTCTCCTCGGGGATCTCCAGGTCTTCGAAGAACAGCTCGTTGGTCTCGTGGTTGACCATGTTGGCGATGGGGCGCACGGTCATGCCCTTCTTCTCGGCCTCGCGCAGGTCGACCATGAAGATGGACATGCCCTCGCTCTTCTTCATCACCTCGGCCAGCGGCGTGGTGCGCGCCAGCAGGATCATCCAGTCGCTGTGCTGCACACGGCTGATCCACACCTTCTGGCCGTTGACCACGTAGCGGCCGTCCTTCTTCACGGCGCTGGTCTTGATCTTGGTGGTGTCGGTGCCGGTGGTGGGCTCGGTCACGCCCATGGACTGCAGGCGCCATTCGCCCGAGGCGATCTTCGGCAGGTACGTGTCCTTTTGCGCCTTGGAGCCGTGGCGCAGCAGCGTGCCCATGTTGTACATCTGCCCGTGGCAGGCGCCGGAGTTGCCGCCGCAGCGGTTGATCTCCTCCATGACCACGCTGGCCTCGGTCAGGCCCAGGCCGCTGCCGCCGTATTCCTGCGGGATCAGCGCGGCCAGCCAGCCGGCCTGGGTCAGCGCATCGACGAAAGCGGCGGGGTAGGCGCGCTCCTCGTCCACCTTGCGAAAGTACTCATCCGGAAACTGGGCGCACAGGGCGCGGATGGCGTCGCGGATCTCGTGGTGGTTGTCGGAGCTGGTGCGTTCGATCATTTCAAGCCTTTTTGGCCTCCAGCCCTTGCTGAGCAAGCGCTGGCAGCTATTGTTTTAAGAGTCTTCAAGCGAGCGTGGCCGTGGCCTGCATGGTCAGAAAGCCCTCGTGGTCCTGCGCCCACAGCGCCACCGTCTTTCCATCCGCCGACGGCTGGCCGTGCACGCTGAACGGGTGCAGGTCGAAGGTGGGCCGCACGGCGCGGAAGTCGAACGCCGCCACGCGCGCACCGGGCAGGCTGCGGCGCAGCAGGTCGACGAGCAGCGTGGCGATCAGCGGGCCGTGCACGATGAGGCCGGGGTAGCCCTCGACCTCGGTCACGTACTTGCGGTCGTAGTGGATGCGGTGGCCGTTGAAGGTGAGGGCCGAGTAGCGAAACAGCAGCACGTCGTCCGGCACGATGCTGCGCGACCAGGCGGCCTGCGCGGGCGGCTGTTGTGGCTGCGGGGCGGCGTCGCCGGGCTGGGCCAGGGGTCGGTAGACGATGTCGTGCTCTTCGGTCAACGACAGGCCGTGGTCGTTGTGGAACTGATGCTCCACCAGCACGAACAGCAGCTCGCCCGAGCGCCCCGCCTTGTGCGTGACGGACCGGATGGTGGAGGTGCGCCGCACCTCCTGCCCGACCTGCAGCGGGTTGCCTGCCTGCCAGCGCAGGCGCCCGCCGGCCCACATGCGGCGCGGCAGCGGCACGGGTGGCAGAAAACCGCCGCGCCGGGCGTGCCCGTCGGGCCCGATCTCACTGGCGCGCGCATGCGGCAGAAAGTACAGCCAGTGCCACAGTGGCGGCACCTCGGTGCCGGGGGCGGGCGGCGGATCGTCGCGGTCCAGCGTGGCCGACAGGGCTCGCAGCGGGGCGGCGGTCACCGTGTCGGGCGTGGTTTCGCTCTTGCCCTGCCAGGACTGCAGGTGGGCCAGGGTGGCGGGGTCGAGGGGCTGGATTGCGGGGCTGCTGGTACGGCTCATGCGGCGATCTTCCCCGGCGCGCCGGCTTTCTACAATCTCGCAGTTTGCAAGCCAGCCTTCGCTTTTTCCAAAGGCTCGCCCTTTTCAATAGAAACCCTGAACCTCCATGCAATTCGATCTGAAGGACTTGCGTCTCTTCGTTTTGATAACGCAAACCGGAAGCCTGACGAGGGCCGCGGAGCAATCGCACCTGTCGCTGGCGGCCACCAGCGCGCGCGCCAGGGCGCTGGAGGAGCAGGCCGGCATGCCTTTGCTGATTCGAGAGGCTCGGGGCGTGCGCCTGTCGCCGCCGGGCGAGGCCTTCCTGCACCACGCCCAGGCCATGCTGCAGCAGTCTCGCCAGCTGCAGGCCGACCTGCAGGAGTACGGCGCCGGCCTGCGCGGCCACCTGCGCGTGTTCGCCAACACCACGGCGGTGACGGACTTTTTACCCGACATCCTGGCCGCCTACCTGATGGCGCATCCGCACATCAGCGTGGACCTGCAGGAGCGGCCCAACGCGCGCATCGCCGACGACATCCGCGAGGGCCGGGCCGACCTGGGCATCGTCGCCGGCGAGGTGGACACGCACGGCCTGGCCAGCGTGCACTTCAGCACCGACCGCCTGGTGCTGGTAACGCCGCCCACGCCGGCCTGGCGCGCGCTGCAGGAGCTGCCGTTTGCCCAGGTGCTGCACGAGCGCTTCGTGGGCATGCACCGAGGCAGCACGCTGCAGACCTTCCTGGACGGGGTGGCCCAGCAGCTGGGCGCCACGCTCAAGCTGCGCATCCAGCTGGCCAGCTTCGACGCCATGTGCCGCATGGTGGCGGCCGGCGTGGGCATCGCCGTGGTGCCCGAAAGCGGCGCGCAGCGCTACGCCGACGGCGCGCACGTGCACCAGATCCGCCTGCAGGACGCCTGGGCCGTGCGCCCGCGCCACATGCTGGTGCGCCAGCTGGACGGCCTGCCCGCGCACGTGCAGGCGCTGATGGCGGCGGTGCAGACGCACCACGCACCCAGCTGAAGAATCGCCTAATTGCCCACGAAACGCGCCAGGCGCTGCACGCCGTCCAGCAGCCTGGCGCCGTCGGCCACGGCGTGGCACCAGCGCAGCCAGCCTTCCCCCTCGGGCCCGAAGGCCGCGCCGGGGGCCAGGCCCAGGCCGGCCTCGCTGACCAGGCGCTTGGCCAGCTGCAGCGAGTCGCCCTCGCCAGCCAGGCGGAAGAACACGTACATGGCGCCGCCGGCCTCCGGCACCTCCACGCCGGGCACGGCGCGCAGGGCGTCGGCCAGCAGCCGGCGGCTGTCCACCAGGCCGGCGCGCAGCCGGGCGACGTGGGCCTCGCCCTGCGCCAGGGCAGTGGCGGCGGCGCGCTGCACGGGCTCGAAGATGCAGGAGAAGTTGTATTCGATGAGCTTGCCCAGGTCGGCCTCCAGCGACTCGGGCACCACCATCCAGCCCACGCGCCAGCCGGTCATCAGCCAGGCCTTGGAGCAGCTGTTGACGGAGATGAGGCGGTCGCCCGGCTGGTAGTGGCGCAGGAAGGACGGGGCGCTGGCCTGCCCCGGGTCGTACACCAGGCGCTCGTACACGTCGTCGCTCAGGATCCAGATGCCGTGGCGGCGGCAGTGCGCCAGCACGGCGGCCAGGCTTTCCTCGTCGATGGTCCAGCCCGTGGGGTTGTTGGGCGAGTTGATGATGAGCATGCGCGTGCCGGGCGTGAGGGCGGCCAGCAGCCGGTCCAGGTCGAGCGCCCAGCGGCCCTGGCGCACAGCCAGCGGCACGCGTTCGACCTGCGCGCCCAGGATGCGCGGCATCTCCAGCAGGTTGGGCCACAGCGGCGTGACGGCCACCACGCGGTCGCCGGGCGACAGCAGCAGCTGGTTGGCCAGCATCAGCCCCGCGTCGCCCGAGGCCACGGCGCCGATGCGCTGCACGCCGATGTCCCGCCCGTGCAGGCGCGACAGGTACTGCGCGATGGCGTCCCGCAGCCAGGGCCGGCCCAGGTTCTCGCTGTAGAAGGTCTCGCCCGTGGCGATGGACTGGATGGCCGCGTCGCGGATGAACTGCGGCGTGGGCTGGTCGGATTCTCCGAACCAGAACGGCAGCACGTCGGCGCGGCCCATGCCGGCGTTGGCGACTTCGCGGATCAGGGAGCCGCCCAGGTCGCGAATGGCGGGGCGGGGGTGTACGTGGGTGGTCATGGCAGGCATTGTGGTCAGCATTCGACGATGTTCACCGCCAGCCCGCCGCGCGAGGTTTCCTTGTACTTGGTCAGCATGTCGGCGCCGGTCTCGCGCATGGTCTTGATGACCTGGTCCAGGCTGACGTGGTGCGTGCCGTCGCCGTGCAGCGCCATGCGCGCGGCGTTGATGGCCTTGACCGAGGCCAGCGCGTTGCGCTCGATGCACGGAATCTGCACCAGCCCACCCACCGGGTCGCAGGTCAGGCCCAGGTGGTGCTCCATGCCGATCTCGGCGGCGTTCTCCACCTGCTCGGGCGTGCCGCCCAGCACGGCGCACAGGCCGGCCGCGGCCATGGAGCAGGCCACGCCGACTTCGCCCTGGCAGCCGACCTCGGCGCCGGAAATGGAGGCGTTTTCCTTGTACAGAATGCCGATGGCGCCGGCGGTGAGCAAAAAGTCGATCACCCCCGCCTGGCTGGCGCCGGCCACGTAGCGCCAGTAGTAGTGCAGCACCGCCGGCACGATGCCGGCCGCGCCGTTGGTGGGCGCCGTCACCACGCGCCCGCCGGCGGCGTTCTCCTCATTCACGGCCAGGGCGAATAGGTTGACCCAATCGATGACCAGCAGCGGGTCCTTGTCCCAGGCCTGCCGCTCGACCAGTGCGTTGTGCAGCGTCGCAGCGCGCCGGCGCACGGCAAAGCCGCCGGGCAGCACGCCGCCCGTCTCGCAGCCGCGCGCCACGCAGTCCTGCATGGCACGCCAGATGGCGAGCAGGCCGGCGTCGATGTCCTCATCGCTGCGCCAATGCCGCTCGTTGGTACGCATGACGTTTGCAATCGAGCCGCCCGCCTCGCGGGCGCGCGCCAGCAGCTGCTCGCCGCTGTGAAAGGGCAGCGGCAGCACGTCGGTGGCAGGGGCCAGCTCGGCCTGGCGCTGCGCGTCCTGCGCCGCCTGCTCGCTGACGATGAAGCCGCCGCCAACCGAGTAGTACACCTGCTCGTCCAGCAGCGCGCCCCGCGTGTCGAAGGCCTCGAAGCGCATGCCGTTGGTATGCACGGCCAGCGTGGTTTCGGGCACCAGCAGCAGGTCGCGGGCGGGGTCGAAGGCGATCTCCGGCCCATCGGCCAGAGGCAGGCGGCCGGTGGTGCGGATGCGGGCGATCAAAGGCTCGATGGCCTGCACGTCCACGGTGTCGGGCGCATGCCCGGCCAGGCCCAGCAGCACGGCCCGGTCGCTGGCGTGCCCGCGCCCGGTGGCGCCCAGCGAGCCGTACAGCCGCACGCGCACGCGCGACACGCAGGCCAGGTGCCCCTCGCGCCCCAGCCGCTGCGCAAACAGCCGCGCCGCCCGCATGGGCCCCACGGTGTGCGAGCTGGACGGCCCGATGCCGATCTTGAACAGGTCGAAAACGCTGACGGCCACTGGCGGCTCCCGAGGCGATGGAAAGCAGCCATGGTGGCTCAGGTGGGGGCGCCTGGGAAGCGGGCTTTGCCGCAGTATTACTATCTTTTATGTAGCTGTTGGCGCTTGATTGGAGGGCGCTGGAGGATGTTTTGGCTCACATCCTGAGCAAGCTCAGTCCTTCATCCCCAGCCGCCGCGCCAGCTTGTGCAGGTTGCTCGCATCCACCTCCAGCGCCCGCGCGGCCTGGGCCCAGTTGCCGCCGTGGCGCGCCAAGGCAGCGTCGATGGCCTGGCGCTGGCAGGCGTCCACCGCGTCGCGCAGCGTGGTGGTGGTGGCTGGCGAAGGAACAGGTGCGCCCGGCGGCGCGGGGGGCGCGGCGGTGGCCGGCGCATCCAGCGCATCCAGGTCCAGCAGCCCCGCCTCCAGCGTGACGATGGCGGTGGCGTCCGCCCCGCGCGAGAGGGCCTTGAGGGCGGCGCGGCTGATGACGTGCTCCAGCTCGCGTACGTTGCCCGGCCAGGGGTAGCGGCGCAGCGCGGCCTGGGCGTCGGGCGACAGGCGCAGGCTGCGCAGCCCCAGGCGGGCACGGTTCAGCTCCAGGAAGCGCCCGGCCAGCAGCAGCACGTCGTTGCCGCGCTCGCGCAGCGGCGGGATGGGCACGGGGTAGACGGACAGGCGGTGGTACAGGTCGGCGCGGAAGGCGCCGCTGGCGACCTGCTCGCGCAGGTTGCGGTTGGTGGCGGCGATGACGCGCACGTTGACGCTGCGCGGCCGGTCGGCGCCCAGGCGCTGGATCTCGCCGTTTTGCAGCGTGCGCAGCAGCTTGGCCTGCACGGCCAGGGGTAGCTCGCCCACTTCGTCCAGAAACAGCGTGCCGCCCTCGGCCGCCTCAAAGCGGCCGGGCCGGTCGCTCACCGCGCCGGAAAACGCCCCGCGCACGTGGCCGAACAGCTCGCTCTCGGCCAGCGACTCGGGCAGCGCCGCGCAGTTGACGTGCACCAGCGGCCGGGTGCGCCGGGGCGAGCTTTGGTGCACCAGGCGCGCGAACAGCTCCTTGCCCACGCCGGTCTCGCCCAGCAGCAGCACGGGCAGCTCGGACGCGGCGACGACCGACAGCTCGTGCAGCAGGCGCGCCAGGGCCGGGCTTTCGCCGACGATCTCCACCTCGCCGGCGCGCCGGGCGGAGGAGGACGAAGAAGCACCGACCTCGCCGGCGCCGCCCAGGCCGGGCGCGGTGGCGGCCATGCGCAGGGTGCGCAGCTCCTGCTCCAGCCGGGCCACGCGCACCACGGCCTCGGCCAGGGGCACGCACTGGGCCAGGCGCTCGCGCGCCGCGGCGGTGAAGGTGCCGGTGTCCAGCGCGTCCAGCGTCAGCACGCCCCAGGGGCGCCCTTCCAGGTGCAGGGCCACGCCCATGCAGTCGTGCACCGGCAGGGGCTCGCCGACCAGGGTGTCCAGCAGGCCGTCGTAGGGGTCGGGCAGGGTGCTGTCGTGCTCGAAGCAGGTGACCTCGTGGCGCGCCAGGATGGCTGCCAGGCGCGGGTGCTGCGCCACGGCAAAGCGCCGGCCCAGGGCATCGCTGACCAGGCCGTTCACGGCCACGGGGCGCAGCTGCTCTTCCTGCAGCCGCAGCAGGGCCACGGCGCCGCAGCCGAACTGCGCGCGCAACAGGTCCACCAGGCGCTGCAGGCGGACGGCCTGGGGCATCTCGGCGCCCAGGTCGGTGCACAGGGCCAGCAGGGGGTCTTGCGAGGCGGCCGCGGGTGCAGCGGCGGCCTCGAATACGGTCATATTCACCTTGTTACGGTATTTTCAACCCAATTCGAGTGGGGTGAATTCTACCCTCACCCGTGTAAACCCTTGATTTTCGGAGCCTGCAGAGCTGGCCCAAGGCTTGCAAAGACAGGGTACCGGTGCTGTTCCGCCCTTGGGTGTTGCAAACCGTTTCCTCAAGCTGAAGTCGTGCCCATGCCACTGCCCCGCTCCCTGCCTCCTTCTGCCGCACCGTGCGGCGGCGCGGCCGCCCTGCTTCTTCTCTCTCCCCTTTCCTTTCCGTTTCACAACTACACGATGATGGAGGCCCTTCATGGGTAAGTACGCGAAGTACTGGTACACGCTGATAGGCGTGCTGATCGTCACCTTCAGCCTGCTGGGCTACTACGGCGCGGAGGTGTACCGCACCGCGCCGCCCATTCCGGGCAAGGTGCTGGTGGAAGGCAGCGGCGAGCCGCTCTACACCAAGGACGGCATCCTGGACGGCCAGACCGCCTGGCAGTCGGTGGGCGGCATGCAGCTGGGCTCGATCTTCGGCCACGGCGCCTACCAGGCGCCGGACTGGACGGCCGACTGGCTGCACCGCGAGCTGGTGGCCTGGCTGGACATCTCCGCCCAGCAGACCTACGGCAAGCCGTTCGCCCAGGTGGACGAAGACGCCCAGGCAACCCTGAAGGCCCGCCTGAAGAAAGAGTACCGCACCAACACCTATGACAAGGCGACGGATACGGCGACCTTGTCCAAGGTGCGCGCCCAGGCCATCGCCGAGGTGACGCAGTACTACGACAAGCTGTTCAGCGACGACGCCTCGCTGCAGAAGTCGCGCGAGCACTTCGCCATGAAGGAAAACACCCTGCCCAGCGCCGAGCGGCGCGCGCAGATGGCCGGCTTCTTCTTCTGGACGGCCTGGGTCGCCTCGACCGAGCGTCCCGCCGACCATGGCGGCAACGGCGCCACCTACACCAACAACTGGCCGCACGAGCCGCTGGTCGGCAACCACCCCACGGGCGAGAACATCATCTGGTCCATCGCCAGCGTGGTGGTCATGATGGCCGGCGTGGGCTTCCTGATCTGGGGCTGGGCCTTCCTGCGCAAGGAAGACGAGAAAGAGCCCACCGTGCCCGCGCACGACCCGCTCACCCGCGTGCCGCTGACGCCTTCGCAGCGCTCGCTGGGCAAGTACCTGTTCCTGGTGGTGGCGCTGTTCACCGCCCAGGTGCTGCTGGGCGGCTTCACCGCGCACTACACGGTGGAAGGCCAGCAGTTCTACGGCATCGACATCTCCCGCTGGTTCCCCTACGCGCTGGTGCGCACCTGGCACCTGCAGGCGGCGCTGTTCTGGATCGCCACCGGCTTCCTGGCCGCAGGCCTGTTCCTGGCGCCGGTGATCAACGGCGGCAAGGACCCCAAGTACCAAAAGCTCGGCGTGGACATCCTGTTCTGGGCGCTGGTGGTGGTCTGCGTGGGCTCGTTCATCGGCAACTACCTGGCCATCGCGCAGATCCTGCCGCCCAACCTGAACTTCTGGCTGGGCCACCAGGGTTATGAGTACGTGGACCTGGGCCGCCTGTGGCAGATCGGCAAGTTCGCCGGCATCGCCTTCTGGCTGGTGCTGATGGCCCGCGCCATCTTCCCCGCCCTGCTGGCCCCCAACGGCCAGGACAAGAACCTGCTGGCGCTGCTGACCTCCTCGGTGGTCTGCATCGGCCTGTTCTACGGCACCGGCCTGTTCTACGGCGAGCGCACCCACATCTCGGTGATGGAGTACTGGCGCTGGTGGGTGGTGCACCTGTGGGTGGAGGGCTTCTTCGAAGTCTTCGCCACCACGGCGCTGGCCTTCATCTTCTCCACCCTGGGCCTGGTGTCCTACCGCATGGCCACAGCTGCCAGCCTGGCATCTGCCTCGCTGTTCATGCTGGGCGGCGTGCCCGGTACCTTCCACCACCTGTACTTCTCGGGCACCACCACCCCGGTGATGGCCGTGGGTGCATCGTTCAGCGCACTGGAAGTGGTGCCGCTGGTGGTGCTGGGCCATGAGGCCTGGGAACACTGGCGCCTGCAGCACAAGGCCGAGTGGATGAAGCGCCTGAAGTGGCCGCTGATGTGCTTCGTCGCCGTGGCCTTCTGGAACATGCTGGGCGCGGGCGTCTTCGGCTTCATGATCAACCCGCCCGTCTCGCTGTACTACATCCAGGGTCTGAACACCACGCCGGTGCACGCCCACGCCGCCCTGTTCGGTGTCTACGGCTTCCTGGCCCTGGGCTTCACGCTGATGGTGCTGCGCTACGTGCGCCCCGAGCTGCAGTTCAACGAGCGGCTGATGAAGACGGGCTTCTGGTGGCTCAACGCCGGCCTGGTGCTGATGATCGCCACCAGCCTGCTACCCATCGGCCTGTTCCAGTTCCACGCCAGCGTGACCGAAGGCCTGTGGTACGCCCGCAGCGAAGCCTTCATGCAGCAGCCCTTCCTGGTGACGCTGCGCTGGGTACGCACCTTCGGCGACGTGGTGTTCATCACCGGCGCCCTGTGCGTGACCTGGCAGGTGATCAGCGGCGTGCTGTTCAGCTCGCGCGCCAGCGCCGCCCCCGGCACCGGCACCCTGGTGGGCGCAGCCCGCTGACGCGGACGGCGGGGCGCGCTGGCGCGCCCCGCCGCTCCCCTTCCCCCCGCCTTTCAAGACTGTCTGCCATGAACATCGACCGCTTCAAGCACGAGCACGTGGACATCCTCGCGCAGATCGACCGGCTGCGCACCCTGAGCCATGCCGGCCCGGCGCAGCACGCCGCCGAGATCGCCCGCGGCATCGTCGCCATGAGCTCCACCATCCGCCTGCACCTGGCCGTGGAAGACCGCCTGCTGTACCCCGCGCTGCAGGCCGGCGGCGACGCCGACCTGGCCCGCCTGGGCGCACGCTTCCAGCACGAGATGGGCGAGATCGCCGGCAGCTACGCGGCCTTCGCCCGGCGCTGGAACACCGCCGAGCGCGTGGCCGCCGACCCAGAGGGTTTTCGCGCCGAGGCCAACGTGGCGCTGCGCAGCGTCTACGAGCGCATGCGCCGCGAAGACCATGACTTCTACCCGCGCATCGAGCAGGCGCAGGAAGCCGTGTGCGTCCCATAAGCGCCGCCGCTCATTTTTCAATAGCTGCCAGCGCTTTCCTGGCGTGCGCTGGAGCCCGAAAACGCTTTCCATCGGCAAGGGCATAGGGGCACCTTGCTTTTACAGCCGGCCTTCGGGCCGGCTTTTTTTTCGTCCGCGACTGGCTCCCGGTCAGCCCCCCTCCACCCGCCACCACGCCGGCAGCAGCGCGCGCACCTCGGGGCGGGCGAAGCGGTCGTCGATCAGGTGCACCACGCCGCGGTCCTCGGGCGAGCGGATGACGCGGCCGGCCGCCTGCACCACCTTGTGAAGGCCAGGGTAGAGGTAGGCGTAGTCGTGCCCGCGCCCGAACAGCGCCTGCATGCGCGCGCGCACCTGCTCGTTCACCGGGTTGACCTGCGGCAGGCCCAGCGTGCACAAAAAGGCGCCGATCAGCCGGCGCCCGGGCAGATCCACCCCCTCGGCAAAGGCGCCGCCCAGCACGGCGAAGGCGATGCCCTGGCCGCCCTCGGTGAAGCGGGCCAGAAAGTCGCGCTGCGCCGCCTCGCCCATGCGCCGCTCCTGGCGCCACATCGGCACGCCGGGGTGCTGCGCGGCAAAGGCGCCGGCCACCTGGTCCAGGTAGTCGTAGCTGCTGAAGAAAGCCAGGTAGTTGCCCGGCTGCGCGGCGAACTGCCGCGCCAGCAGCGCCACGATGGGCGTCACCGAGGCCGCCCGGTGCGCCCAGCGCGTGGAGATGTGGCGCGCCACGCGCACCTGCAGCTGGCTGGCGGCGAACGGCGCGGCTACTTCGGTCGCGCCGTGCGTGTCGGGCAGGCCCAGCAGGTCGGCGTGGTAGTGCGCCGGCTGCAGCGTGGCGGAAAACAGCGTGGCCGTGTGCGCCGCGGCCCAGCGCGGCGCCAGGTGCGGCCCCGGCACGATGCAGCGCAGGCTGACGGTGCACGGCTGGCGCGGCCCGGCGCGCTGGCTGTCGATGAGCGCGTGCTGCGTGTCGAAGCCCTCCAACAGGCCATTGAATTGCAGCAGCGCGAAGTACCACTGCAGCAGCGGCGCGTCGAACTGCTCGGGGTGCGCGGCCATGTGCTCCGACAGCACCTGGGCGCAGCGCGCCAGCGCGCCGGCCAGCGGTGCGGGCAGGCCGTCGTGCACGGCGTAATCGCCTTCCATGCCGCGCTCCAGGGCCGCCAGGGCGCGGCGCACTGCGGCCAGGGCCCTCTTCACGCCGGGCTCGCGCGCGGCGGTGGCCGACTGCCGCGCCTGGCGCAGCAGCTCAGGCGGCAGCTGCGCGCCGTACATGCCGCGGGCGCGCTCGACCAGGTTGTGCGCCTCGTCCACCAGCAGCGCCACGCGCCAGCCCAGCGACTGCGCCAGCGCGTGCAAGAGCGCGCCACCGTCGAACCAGTAGTTGTAGTCGCCCACCACCACGTCGGCCCAGCGCGCCAGCTCCTGCGACAGGTAGTAGGGGCAGATGCCGTGCGCCAGCGCCACCTCGCGCACCCGCGCCTGAGTGAGCACGTGTCCGTCCAGCGCCGCGCCGCGTGCCGCGTCCAGACGGTCGAAAAAGCCCAGCGCCAGCGGGCAGGACTGGCCATGGCAGGCGCTGCCCGGGTGCTCGCAGGCCTTGTCGCGCGCCACCAGCTCCAGCACGCGCAGCGGAACGGGCGCGCCTCCACTGCCGGCCAGCTGCGCCAGCGCGTCCAGCGCCATCTGCCGCCCCGAGGTCTTGGCCGCCAGGTACAGCACCCGGTCGATCCGCTGTCCCGGCGCCGCCTTGAGCTGGGCGAACAGCGTGGCCACCGTCTTGCCGATGCCGGTGGGGGCCTGGGCCAGCAGGCAGCGGCCGGCCGTGGCCGCGCGCCAGACCTGCGCCGCCAGTTCGCGCTGGCCGCTGCGAAAGGCCGGGTGCGGAAAGGCCAGCGCCGCCAGCGCCGCGTCGCGCGCGGCACGGTGCGCGGCCTCGCGCGTCGCCCAGGCCAGGTAGCGGGCGCACTGCCCGTCGAAATGCGCGCGCAGGGCCTCGGCGGTGTGGGTTTCGGTCAGCACCGTCTGCTGGCCGCTGTCCACGTCCAGGTAGACCAGGGCCACCTCCAGCGCATCGAGGCCGCGCGCGGCGCACAGCAGCCAGCCGTAGACCTTGGCCTGCGCCCAGTGCAGCGCGCGCTGGCCGGGGTTGTGCCGCGCCAGGCTGCCGCGGTGGGTCTTGATCTCCTCCAGCCGCCGCAGCGCCGGGTCGAACCCGTCGGCCCGGCCGCGCACGCGCAGCGGGCCGTAGCGGCCCTGCAGGGCGATCTCGGCCTCGTAGCCCGGCCCGTGGCCGGCTGCCACGCGGGCGTGGCCGGCGATGCCCTCCAGCGCCGTGGGCGCCGGGGTGTAGCGCAGGTCCAGGTCGCCACAGCGGGCGGTGAATTCGCACAGCGCGCGCACGGCCACCGTGTAGCGCAGCGCATCGTCCTGCGGCTCGCAGGCAGCGGGCGCGGTCATGGCGCGCCCAGGCCGTCCTGGGCGGGCACGGGCGCGCCTGCCAGCGGCGTGGCCCGGCACAGGGCCATCCACACGTCGAAGGGCAGCGTGCAGCGCGCATGCCGGGCGGCGCGCGCCAGCTCGAAGCGCGCGCCCCGGCCATCCTCGCCCGGCGCGCCGTGCATCAGCCACACGCCAAACTGCGCCGGTACCTCGTCGGGCGCGGCGATGCCGGCGGGAAATACGTAGTAGCACTCCTCGCACAGCCACTGGTAGGCATTGCGCTTGGCAGCGTGGCGCAGATCGGACTGCAGGTCGGCGCGGCTGGCCTTGACCTCGTGCACCATGGGCCGCAGGTAGCCGGGCACGGTGGTGTGACGGATGGAGAACAAATCCGGCCGCGCCACGCGCCACAGCCGGGCGGCGCGGCGCGCGGCGGGCGTGGGTGCGTCGTCGCCCCACAGGGCGGGCAGGGGCTGGGCAGCCGGCGGGGCGGCAGGCGCAGCGCCCTCGGCGGCGCAGGGCGACTCCTCCTCGACCTCCAGTGCCGCACGCAGCGACAGCTCGCGCCAGACCACGCGCCCGGCAGGCAGCAGCTGCTGGCGCGCAAAGGCCAGCGCCATGCGGTCGTGCAGGCTTTCGCTGCGCTTGCCGGCGCGCCGCGCCTCGGCCAGATGGGCGATGCCGGCGTCCGTCAGGCGCAGCAGGGTGCGGCCGCACTCGTCCGTGCAGCGCTCCAGCAGGCCGGCGGCCAGCAGGTCAATCTCCACTCCGTCCTGGCAGGGCCAGCCGGCCGAGCGCCAGACTTCGAGCAGGCGCGTACGGTGATGGCGGGCGAGTAGTGGGGGCGGCATGGGCTGCTGCGCGCAAAATACTGATTATAAAAACAGTGAAAAACCCTTGCGCGTCATGCCGCGCCACGCGGCGCAGCTCCTGCTGCGCTATTTCTTCAGCGCCCCGCTGTTCCGGGCCACGCTGCCCTCCTGTTGGCGGTGATCGCCGTGCTGGTGCGGGTCGCCGCCGTGCCGGGGCTGTCGACGTGGCTGCCGGCCGTCGTCGCCGCGAAGTAACGGTGCCTGGGCGCGGCCTGCGCCAGCGCCCGCCGCACGTATGATCGACTCCCCGTTTTCCCAGGAGCCCACACTCCCATGAACGCTGTTTCTGAAAGCCCGTCGCATCCCATCGAAGAAGAGCATTGCGACGTGCTGGTGGTCGGTGGCGGGCCGGCGGGCTCCACGGTGTCCGCCCTGCTGGTCGAGCGTGGCTACAAGGTGGTGGTGCTGGACAAGGACCGCCACCCGCGCTTTCACATCGGCGAGTCGCTGCTGCCGGCCAACCTGCCGCTGTTCGAGCGCCTGGGCGTGGCCGAGGAGATGCGCGCCATCGGCATGCACAAGGCGGGCGCGGAATTCATCTCGCCGCACCATGCGCACACGCAGACCTTCGTGTTCGCCGACGCCTGGGACAAGTCCATGCCGCACGCCTACCAGGTCAAGCGCGCGGAGTTCGACACGCTGCTGCTGAAGAACGCCGAGCGCCGCGGCGCGCAGGTGCACCAGGGCAGCAAGGCCACCGGCGTGATCTTCGCCGACGACGGCAGCGTGCAGGTCGACGCCAAACACGGCGACGGCACGCAGCGGCGCTGGCACGCGCGCTTCCTGGTCGACGCGTCGGGCCGCGACACCTTCTTGGCCAACCGCTTTCGCATCAAGCAGCGCAACCCGGACCACAACAGCTCGGCGGTGTACGCGCACTTCGCCCACGCGCGGCGGCACGAGGGCCTGGCCGAGGGCAACATTTCCATCTTCTGGTTCGAGCACGGCTGGTTCTGGTTCATCCCCATGAGCAACGACACCACCAGCGTCGGCATGGTGACCTGGCCGCACCACATGAAGACGCGCGCCGGCCGCAGCCTGGAGCGCTTCCTGATGGACAACATCGCCGCCTGCCCGGCGTTGCAGGAGCGGCTGGCGCACGCCGAGCGCATGACGCCCGTGGAGGCGACCGGCAACTTCTCCTATTCCGCCAGCCGCAACCACGGCGCCAACTACCTGATGCTGGGCGACGCCTACGCCTTCGTGGACCCGGTGTTTTCCTCCGGCGTCTGGCTGGCCATGAACAGCGGCGTGGTCGGCGCCGACACCGTGGACGCCTGCCTGCGCGACCCGGCGGCCGCGCCGGCCGCGCTGCGCCGTTTCGACCGCGTCATGCGCCACGGGCCGCGCCACTTTTCCTGGTTCATCTACCGCATGACCAACCCCATCATGCGCGACTTCTTCATGTACCCGAAGAACGTCTTTCGCGTGAAGGAAGCGCTGCTGTCGGTGCTGGCGGGTGACATCTTCGGCAAGACGCCCATCTGGCGCTCGCTGCTGGTGTTCAAGGCGCTGTACTACTCGGCCAACGTCCTGCAGCCGCGCCGCGCCTTCATGGCCTGGAGAAAGCGGCGCTGGAACATCCGCACGGTCGATGACGCAGCGCAGTACCAGCCCTGACCTGCAGCGCCGGGGCCTGGCGCGCGCGCTGTGGCACCTGTATGAGCGCCTGGCCATGTGCATCGGCCTGGGCACCCTGGCGCTGCTGTGCCTGGTGTGGCTGCCGTTCGCGGCCGTGCTGCACCCCATCGTGCCGCGCGCGCAGGCGCAGTGGCTGGGGCGCCGGGTCATCACGCTCGCCTTCCGCTTCTACCTGGGCGTGCTGTCGCTGCTGTGCGCCTGCCGGTTCGATCTGTCGGAGCTGGATGCGCTGCGCCACGAGCGCGCGCTGATCATCGCCGCCAACCACCCGTCGCTGCTGGACGCGGTGCTGCTGGTCTCGCGCCTGCCCAACGCCGTGTGCATCATGAAGGCCAGCCTGCTGGACAACATCCTGTTCGGCGCCGCCGCACGGATGGCGCGCTACGTGCGCAACGACGACGCCCTGCAGCTGGTCAGGCATGGCTGCCACAGCCTGGCCGAAGGCGCGCAGGTGGTGCTGTTTCCCGAAGGCTCGCGCACGCAGCACTTCCCGCTGGACCCGTTCGGACGGACGCTGGGTCTGCTGGCCCGACGCGCCCAGGTGCCGGTGCAGACCGTGCTGCTGGAGTTCTCCACGCCCTACCTGGGCAAGCACTGGCCCTTGTGGAGGCCGCCCGTGCTGCCGCTGCGCTGCACGGCGCGGCTGGGTGGGCGCTTCGAGCCGGCGGCCGACCACGTCGCCTTCACCCGGGCGCTGGAGCAGCACTTCCGCACCGAACTGGCCCACCCGACTCCATGAATACGCCCCCTGCCGCCTCCAGCACGCACCTGGTGCTGATCCCCAGCTACAACCCAGGGCGCACCGTCATCGACACCGTCCGCGCGGCGCGGCGCCAGTGGAACCCGGTGTGGGTGGTCGTGGACGGCAGCACCGATGGCAGCGACGCCTGGCTGCGCGAGATGGCCCAGCAGGACCCCGGCCTGCGCGTGATCGTGCAGGCCGTGAACCAGGGCAAGGGCGCCGCCGTGCTCGAAGGCATCCGCCAGGCGCAGTCCGCCGGCTTCACCCACGCGCTGACCATGGACTCGGACGGCCAGCACCCAGCCGACCGCATCCCGGCGTTCATGGCCACCTCGCAGGCGCAGCCCTCTGCCATGGTGCTGGGCAAGCCGGTGTTCGGCCCCGAAGCGCCGGCCCTGCGCGTCAACGGGCGCAAGGTGTCCAACGCCTGGGCCAACCTGGAGACCCTGTGGGCTGGCATTGGCGACTCGCTCTATGGCTTTCGCGTCTATCCCATCGCGCCGCTGATGCAGGTCATGCGCGGCCAGCGCTTCATGCGCCGCTTCGATTTCGACCCCGAGGCCGTTGTGCGGCTGTGCTGGGCGGGAGTGCGGCCGGTGAACCTGGACGCGCCGGTGCGCTACCTGCACGCCAGCGAAGGCGGCGTCTCGCACTTTCGCTACCTGCGCGACAACGCCCTGCTGACCTGGATGCACACGCGCCTGTTCCTGGGCTTCGTGCTGCGCCTGCCCCTGCTGGCCTGGCGCCGCCTGCGTCCACCAGAAGAAAGACCATGACCGAACCCACCCCCCGCGCCCAGCGCGCCATGAAGAGCGGCGACGCGCACCTGAAGGCCTATTTCTCGGACGAGACCGAGCGGCGCCAGGTGACCCAGGTCATGTTCAACGAGGCCGCCACGGGCTACGACCGAGCCGAAGCGCTGACGGCCCTGGGCAGCGGCAGCTGGTACCGGCGCGAAGTGCTGCAGCGCGAAGGCCTCAGGCCCGGCATGCACGTGCTCGACGTGGCGGCCGGCACCGGCCTCGTCACCGCCGAGGCGCTGGCGCTGGCCGGGCCGCAGGGCCGCGTCGTGGCGCTGGACCCGTCGCCCGGCATGCTGGCCGAGCTGCGCCGCAAGCTCAGCTGCGAGACCGTCGAGGCCTATGCCGAGGCCATCCCCCTGCCCGACGCGCAGGTGGACTTCTTGTCGATGGGCTACGCGCTGCGGCACGTGGGCGACATGGACCAGGCCTTCGCCGAATACCTGCGCGTGCTCAAGCCCGGCGGCAAGGCCTGCATCATGGAAATCAGCCAGCCCGCGAGCCGCCTGGGCCGCGCGCTGCTGAAGCTGCACATCGGCGTCATGGTCCCGCTGATGGCGCGCCTGAGCGGCCGCCATGCGGACGTCAAGCGCCTGTGGGCCTACTACGGCGACACCATCGAGGCCGCCGTGGACCCCGACACCGTGCTGACCGCGCTGCGCCGCGCCGGCTTCCAGGACGTGCGCTGCGGCGTGACGCTGGGCATCTTCCGCGAATACACCGGCACGCGGGCACAGCCATGAGCACCGCCGAGCGCTTCCTGATCGCGCTGCTGATCATCTTCACCGTCCCCTGGCTGATCTGGCGCCTGGGCCGCACCGACCGCTGGGCGCCGCTGGTGGTGGTGCAGATCCTGCTGGGCATCGTGCTCGGCCCCGGGGTGCTGGGCCACTGGTACCCGGACTATTACAGCGCCGTGTTCACCCCCGAGGTGAGCCACGCCCTCAACGGCCTGGCCTGGTGGGCCGTGACGCTGTTCGTGATGATCGCCGGCATCGAGCTGGACCTGAAAGCCGCCTGGCAGCACCGGCGCGAGAGCGGCATCACCGCCGGCCTGGCGCTGGGCACGCCCATGCTGCTGGGCTGCAGCGCGGCCCTGGCCATGCTGCACTGGCCAGGCTGGCTCACGCCCGAGGCCCGGCCCTGGCAGTTCGTGCTCGGCATCGGCATGGCCTGCGCGGTGACGGCGCTGCCGATCCTGATCCTGCTGCTGGAAAAGCTGGACATCCTGCGCGCCCCCCTGGGCCAGCGCATCCTGCGCTACGCCAGCCTGGACGACATCGCCATCTGGGGCGTGCTGGCGCTGATCGTCATGGACTGGGAGCGTGTGGGCCGGCAGGCGCTGTTCCTGCTGGCCTTCGGCCTGGCGGCCTGGCTGTGCCGCCGGCTCATGCGCCGCGTGCCCGAGCAGGACCGCTGGTACCTGGCGCTGGTGTGGCTGGCGCTGTGCGCGTTCGGTGCCGACTGGGCCGGCCTGCACTTCATGGTGGGCGCCTTCCTGGCCGGCGCCGTACTCGACGCCGAATGGTTCAACCAGCAACAGATGGACCTGCTGCGCCACCACGTGCTGCTGACGCTGATGCCGGTGTTCTTCCTCTCGACCGGCCTGCGCACCGGCTGGAGCATGGGCGGTCTGGACGTGGTGCTGGCCGCGGCCTGGCTGCTGGCGGCCGCCGTCGCCGGCAAGCTGCTCGGCGTTCACCTGGCGGGCCGGGTGCTAGGCTGGCGCCCGGGCGAAGCAAGCATGATCGGCTGGCTGCTGCAGACCAAGGCGCTCATCATGATCATCTTCGCCAACGTGCTGCTGGACCGGCAGATCATCACTAGCGCCACCTTCACCGCGCTGCTGCTGATGGCGGTGGCCAGCACCATGGTGACCATTCCGATCGTGGAGCCGAAGCTGGCGCGGTGGCGTCAGCTTCAAAAATCATAGCTACTCGCGCTTGCTGGATAAGCGCTGGAGGCCGTTTTGGCCTCAAACTCCCTACGCCATCCCGCCGTTGATGGAAATCACCTGCCCGGTGATGTAGGCCGCGCGCTCGGACACGAGAAAGTCCACCAGATCCGCCACCTCCTGCGGCCGGCCCGCGCGCTGCATGGGCACCATCTGGCGCAGCGCGTCCGCGCCGAACTGGCCCTCCGCCATGCCGCTGTCGATGATGCCGGGCGCCACGACGTTCACCGTCACGCCGCGGCTGGCCAACTCCAGCGCCAGCGAGCGGCTGGCGGCATGCAGCCCGCCCTTGGCGGCGGCATAGTTCACTTGGCCCCGGTTGCCTGCCACGGCAGTGACGGACGAGACATTGACGATGCGCCCCCAGCGCGTGCGCAGCATGGGCAGCGTGAGCGGCTGCGTGACGTTGAAGAAGCCGTTCAGCGACACGTCCAGCACGCGATCCCATTGCGCACCGGCCATGCCGGCGAACACCGCATCGTCGTGGACGCCGGCGTTGTTCACCAGCACCTGGATGGGGCCCTCTTCCAGCAGCCTTTCAAGAGCGCTCGCGCACGCCGGCCGGTCGGTGACGTCGAAGGCCACGGCCTCGGCGCTGGCGCCGCCGGCCTGCAGCTGCGCGGCCAGCGCCTGCGCCCGCGCCAGGCCCTGGTTGGCGTGCACGATGACGTGCAGGCCTGAGGCGGCCAGGCGCTCGCAGATAGCGGCGCCCAGGCCGCCGCTGCCGCCGGTGACGAGCGCGCGGCGCGCAGGGGATGCAGGGGTGTTCATGGGGTGGCGGGAAAGGAAGCGGCGTCCAGCACGACCGATGCCCGCCCTTCGGCGAGGCAGCGGCCGGCGGTGCCAACGGTGAATGCGTAGAGGATGACAGCGTCGTCGCCCGAAAGCCGCGTGGCCTCGACCTGCAGGTCGTCCGCCATGTCGTCCATGCGCTCGGCATGCAGGCGCACGCCGCGCACGCTGGCCAGGTAGCCCGCGCCCAGCGGCCGGCCCGCACCCGCCAGCAGCGCGCCATGCACGGCCATGGCCTGGGCCGCGTATTCGACGGCGTTGGCCGCGCCCAGGCGGCCCTGCTCGCGCAGCGGGTTGGCGGGGCTGCGGTGGCTGGTAGCGCTGCAGCGGATGTGCTGCGCGTCCCAGACGAGCACGCGGTCGAGCAGGCACATGCCGCCCTGGTGCGGAATGTGCGCCGCGATCCAGGCGTGGTCGGGTAGCAGGTCGGGCTTCAGCATGGCTGCAAGCGCAGGCCCAGGCTGTGGCCGGGCAGGTAGTCGAGCGCCACGTCGGCGGTGCTGCGGCGGGCCAGCGCATCCAGCGCAGGCAGCGCGCGCAGCGAGGGGAATTGCGCGCGCAACGCTTCCAGCGCCGCCTCCTGCATGCGCGTGGGCGCGTCCTGCCCGCCGGGCGTCACGCTGATCTGCGCCAGCGATGCGCCGGAGCGCCGCGGCGCCAGCAGCCAGGCCATGCCCGCCGCATCGGGCAGCGGGCGCTTGGCGTGCAGCGGCTCGGGGTACTCGCTGTCATAGCAGACCAGCAGCACGGAGCGGTCATCGAGCGCCACCTGCGCCAGCGCATCCATCAAACCGGCACCCAGGCTGCCGTCGTAGGCGCAGATCACCTGGCAGGGCGCCATGCTGCGCGTGGCGATGCCCCAATAGCCGGCGGCGGCGTTGTGCACCGAGTTGTGAAAACGCGTGGGCGAGATCTGCCGATCGTCGCCCGCCAGCTGTTCGCACAGCGCATGGCAGTTGTGGCCGTCGGCGCCGGAGGCGGCGAACACAGTGGCCAGTTGCGCGAGGTCGGCACCCGCCTGCGCGGCGGCCTGCTGGCCCAGCGCCAGCGCCAGGCGGATCACGCGGCTGGCGCGGCGGCGCTCGGCGGGCGGCAGCAGGGCGGCAGCGGGTAGCACCGAAGGCTCGCTGCGCCAGGGCTGCGCCCCCGAGAGCACGGCGGCGGCGCTGGGCCAGTCGGGCAGGCCGGGGGCGATCAGGCCGATGCCGTCGATCCAGGCCGTCAATGCTCGGTTCATGGCCGCGCTCCCAATACCAGCGCGCAGTTGCTGCCGCCAAAGCCGAAGGAGTTGCTGAGCACCGTGCGCAGCGGCGCCGCGCTGCCCGCGAGGCGGTAGTCGAGCGCCAGCGCCTCATCGAGCACCTGCGTGCCGGGGCTGCCGGGAATCCAGCCGTGCGTGAGCGCCAGCGCGGCGATCACCGCCTCCACCGCGCCGGCGGCGCCCAGCGTGTGGCCGGTCGCGCCCTTGGTCGAGCTGCAGGGCACGCCGGCGCCGAACAGCGCCGCCATGGCCAATCCCTCGGCCGCATCGTTGGCGGGAGTGGCCGTGCCGTGCAGGTTCACGTAGTCCAACTGCTGCGGCGCGAGGCCGGCCGAGCGCAGCGCGGCCTGCATCGCCAGGCGTGCGCCCAGGCCCTCGGGGTGGGGGGCGGACATGTGGTGGGCGTCGCTGGATTCGCCCGTGCCCAGCAGCCAGACGCCGCCGCCCTGCGCCGCGTCGGCACGCTCCAGCAGCGCGAACGCCGCCGCTTCGCCGATGGAGATGCCGTCGCGCCGCGCGTCGTAGGGCCGCGCGGGCTGCGTGGAGGTGAGCTGCAGCGAGGCGAAGCCGTACAGCGTCGTCAGGCACAGGCTGTCCACCCCGCCGACCACGGCCGCGTCGATGGTGCCCAGCGCCATCTGCCGCGCGGCGGCGGCAAACACCTTGGCGCTGGACGAACAGGCCGTGGAGATGGTCAGCGCCAGGCCCTCCAGCCCGAGGTACTGGCGCACGAAGTCGGTGACGGAAAAGGGGCAGTGCGCGGTGGCATAGCGGACGGAGGCAGGCAGCGCGCCAGTGGCTGCGTCGCGGGCACGGTAGGCCAGCTCGGTTTCCAGGATGCCCGAGGTGCTGGTGCCCAGGAACACGCCCACACGCCGGCTGCCGTAGCGCTGCACGGCGGCACGCACGCGCTCGACGAAGCCGTCGGCCTCCAGGCCCGCCAGGGCCAGGCGGTTGTTGCGGCAGTCGTACTCTTGCAGGCTGGCAGGCAGTGCGGTGGCGTCAACGCCTTCCACCTCGCCGATCCAGGTGTCCAGCCGCACCGTTTCGAAATCGCAGGGGCGCAGGCCCGATCGGCCGGTGCGCAGCGCCTCGGCATGCGCGGCAAGGCCTCTTCCGAGACAGGTCGTCAGCGTGGTGGCGGAAAGAAGCAGGGGAGACACGTGGACGATATCAGGCGGCGGGAGGGGCATTGTCCCGCACCCGGCACACCAGAAGCACATTGGCGAAAGGCAGGGCTCCGCTCATGGGCTGGCTGCTGACTTCGAATCCGATGGACGTGAGCAGGGCCCGCCAGTCGGCAAGGCTGCGGCAGTACAGCGGCGGCATGCGGTGGCCGCGCGACCAGGTGACGATGCGGTCCACCCACTGGGAGAGCTGAAACGGCAGGCCCGCCCCCGCATCGCCGATGCGGGTGATGAACAGGCCGCCGGGTGCCAGTGCCGCATGGATGCGCTGCAGCACCCGGCGCTGGCTTTCATGGTCGAAATAGTGCAGCGCGTCGAAGATCGTGACCACGTCGCACCGCCCGAAATCCGTCTGGTTCATGTCGCCTTGCTCGACGCGCACGACGGGGTGGGCGGCGCCAAAGGCCTGCGCCGCGCGCTCCACGTCGCGCGGCATCAGCTCCACGCCGCGCATGTGCAGCGGCTGAGGGGGCGCGGGCCAGTCTCCCGGCCACTCGCCCCTTGCATGCTGCTCCTGGGCCGCCAGCACCAGGGCGAACAGGCTGCCTTGGCCACAGCCCAGGTCCAGCCAGCGCCCACGCGCAGGCAGTACGCCTTGGTGCAGCAGGGCGGCAAACGCCGCATCGCCCCCGATTTTTCCGCGTGCGTAGTGGTAGGCAAAGCGCCCTGCCGGACGGAAGCGTGCGCTTGCCGCATCGACGAGGGCGCGGGAAAGCGCAGGAACGGAAGTCATGCCAGAGCGTCGTGCAATGTGGTGGTGGTCAAACCGGCCTGGTCCAGGCGCTGAGCCAGCCGGGGAATCAGGTGCTCGATCACGGGCCGGCCGTCACCCGCGCGTGCCGCGTGCCCGTCGTGCAGCAGCAGGATGTCGCCGTCGCCCAGCGCCCGCGTCAGGCGCTGCAGCACCCGGTCGGGACGCGGCTCGCGCGTGTCGTAGCCGCGGCGTGTCCAGCTCGCCAGTTGCAGGCCCTGGCGGGCGAGCACCGGCTCCAAAAACAGGTTGCGCAGCCCCGCCGTGGGGCGGAAGAAGCGCGGCGCCTGGCCGCTCGCATCCTGCAGCACCGCCTGGGCGCGCGCGATGTCCATGGCCAGCCGCGCCGGGCCAAACAGCGACAGCGCGTGCGAGTGGCTGTAGCCGTGGTTCTCCACCCGGTGCCCCTGCTGGACGATGGCGCGGCACAGCGCGGGATGCCGCTCGGCCCGGTGACCGATGAGAAAGAAGCTGGCCTTGAGCCGGTGCTCGGCCAGCAGGTCGAGCACGCGCGGTGTGACCTGCGGGTCGGGGCCGTCGTCGATGGTCAGGGCCACGCGCCCGGCCACGCCGGCGGGCACCAGCGGCAGCCGCGTGATGTTGGGCCCGAGCGCCCGCGAACGGGGCCACAGCCCGGCGGCGGTGATGAGGGCATGGTTGGCCGCCACGGCGCCTGCGGCCCAGGGCCACAGCGCGGGTTGGGCCAGCACGCCAAGGGCGGCGGCGCCATGCAGCGCGGCCGAACCCGCCAAGAACGGTGTGGGTTTCCAGCGCCTCACCATCAGCGCTCCTGCTCCTGCTCCTGCTTCTGCTCCGCAAGCCAGCGCAGGAACTGGTGGCACAAGGGCAGCCAGGCATCCCAGCCGTGGCCACCGGGTACTTCGTGCGGCGCGGCCCGGGGCAGGCGCCGCGCGAGCATCGACATGGCATAGGCGAAGCGGTCCTCGCGCCCTATCCCCAGAAAGACGGGCAGATCGGGCCGCCCTTCGCGCAAACCCTGCCAGAGCTGGAATTCCAGGTCGCCCGCCTGCGCAGGCGTCGGCAGCCAGGCGTCGAGCCCGCCCGCGCGGGCGATGGCGTTGGTCGTCAGGCGGCTGCCCGGGTACGGTGCCAGCAGGCACAGCCCCGCCAGGCCAGCCGGATCGCGCTGCGCCTGGGCCAACGCCAGCAAGCCGCCCATCGATATGCCACCCAGCCACAGGCGGCGGTAGCGCTGGCGCAGCGGCGCGAGCACGTCGCTCGCGAGCAGCCGCACGGTGTTCTCGACATGGGCCAGGTCGATGGGCAGTTCGGGGGCGAACAGGTCCAGCCGAACGCCCGACGTTGCCAGCACGTCCGGCAGCCCGGCCCGGGCCATATCGGCCGCGCCCATCTGGGCACCGGGCAGCAGCACCAACGCACCGTCGGCGCCATCGGTCCGCCACAGTGGCGTCATGCGGCGGCCTCCCGGCGCGGCACGATGAAGGCTGCCGACAACACCAGCGCGATCACCACGCCAGGCGCCACCGTCACGCCCATGGCCTTGAGCACCGGCACGTGCGACACCGCCAGGGCACCGAAGCCGATCACCGTGGTTACCACGGCCACGCTCATGGACGACCAGACATCGACCGCCAGCCCGCCGTCGGCGTCGATCTGGTCGAAGAACAGGGTGTAGTTGGAGCCCACGGCCACGATCAGCAGCAGCCCAATCAAGTGCAGCAGGTTCAGCTCGGTGCCCAGGGCATGCAGCGTGGCCATCACGATGGTGACCGTCATGGCCAGCGTCAACATCATGCGCCACAGCCGCGTCCACGAGCGCATGGCGAAGGCCAGCATGACGGTGATCGCCAGCACGCCGCCCAGCGCCAGGTAGACCGCCTGCTGCAGGTAGCCTGCGTACAGCGTCTCGAACTCCGCCTTCAGGTCGATGAACACTGCGCCAGTGCCTTCGAGCGCCTGCCGCACCTGATCGACCGGGATGTCGGTGACGCCCACGGCGGCCGGGCGCAGCGGCAGCACCACGTGCCACTGGCCATCGTTTGATGACATGAGTGAATCGACCGCCAGCGCCATGGCCGTGCCATCCAGGTCTGCGCGCGTCATCAACGGCCCCCGCCGCGCCGCGTCCACCGCGTCCAGAAAAGGCGTGAGCCGGCCCGCCGACAGCGGTGAGTCCTGCAGCGCCTGCGCCAGGTCGCGCTGCAGCGCCTGTCTCGGCGGCAGCGCCGCCAGGCGCTCGCGCTGCACCTGCGCGCTGGGCAGGAAGCGAGCCGGGTTGTCGTAGCCGCCGATCAGGCCCTGCTCCACCAGGCGGTCCAGGCGACGGCCAGCAGTTTCGGCCTCGACCAGCGCCGCCTCCTGGTCAGGCGCCGTCACCAGCACCAGGTAGCGGGCATCGGGGGCGCCGATGTCGGCGCGCAGGCGCGCGTCGGCATCGGCCTCGGCTTCGCTCACGGTGGACAGGGTCGACAGGTTGGTGCTCCACAGGCTGTCGTGGTGCTGCACAAGATAGAACAGCGCCACCGCCGTCACGATCCACGCCGGCCAGCGCAGGCGCCAGGCCTGGCCCAGCCAGCCCAGCGTCGTGTTGCCCAGCACGCCGGGGGGCGGGATCTCGTGCCGGTCCCCCGCCACCACCGGCAGGATGAAGCGCGTCACCAACGCCGCCACGGCAATGCCCGAGAGCGCGTACACGCCCAGTTGCGCGAGGCCCGGGAAGCCCGCCAGCAGCATCACACCGAAACCGGCGATGGACGTGAGTACGCCCAGGCGAATCGTGGGCCAGAAGGTCTTGCGCCAGGATTGCAGGCCCACGCGCCCGGACTGCACGAAGAAATAGATCGCATAGTCCACCGCCTCGCCCACCAGCGCCGCGCCGAAGCCCACCGTGATGCCATGCACCATGCCGAATACCAGGTCGACGGAGACGATGGCCGCCACCGTGCCCGCCACCACGGGCAGCAGGCCCAGCGCCGTCATGCGCGGCGAGCGGTAGATCCACAGCAGCAGCAGGCCGATGCCGATCGAGCTGACCAGCGAAATGCGCTCGATCTCCGAGCGGATGGCCTCGCGCGCCTGCACCGCGAACTGCCCTGGCCCCGACATCGTCAGCGAGAGCGGAGCCAGCGACGGCTCTGCCTGCAGGGCCTCAAACTGCGCGCGCACGGCCTCGATGGCCCGTTCCTGGCCATCGGTATCGCTGCCCGGCGCCAGGGTCTGGGCCAGCAGCAGGGCGCGCTGCCCGTCGCGCGATGTCCAGACGCCACCGCGGGTGTCGGGCTCGGTGCCCGGGTGCAGTTGCGTGAGGATTGCGATCATCTCGCCGGTCGGGTCCTGCAGCAGGTAGGGCTTGAACAGAAAGCCCACCGGCGAAGTCGCCACGTCGATGGTGCGGCCCACCGCCTCGCGCAGGCCCTCGGGCGAGAAGCGCTCGGGCGTGAGCGCCGGGCTCAGGTGGTAGCGAAAGCGCAGCAGGAAGTCGCGCTCGGCCTCCAGGCCGCCGGGCTCGCCGTTCTGCACCGAGACGAACAGGCCGCTGCCGGTCATGGCCTTGCGCAGAGCGACCGAGGCGTTCGCGCGCTCTGCCTCGGTGCCGCCCCCGATGCCGATCATCAGCACGCGCGAGACGGCGCCTTCTTTCATCTGGTCGACCAGCACACGCTGCTCCGGGCTCGGGTCGGATGGCAAGAAAAAGGACATATCCGCCGTGAAGCGGGCCTGGAAGATCCAGGCCACGCCCGCGGCCACGGCGACCAGCCACAGCAGGAAAGCCTTCAGGGGCGTGAGCTTCATTCGCCGGCAAGGGGTTCGATGGCCAGTTCGACGCGGTCACCGTCGGCTTGGCTGTACTCGATGCGGCGCACCTCGCGTCCGCGACCGCTCACCGTGATGCGCGTGACCAGCGCCTGCACTTCGGCATTAGCGGGCAGGAGGATCAACTTCCAGTCCTTCTCGCTGCCCTGCAGTTCCAGCCGGTAGTACTTTTCGAGTTGCGCGCGGTTGCCGGCCAGCGTGCTGCGCACGCTCTCGATGAAGGCCATGGCCTCGGGGCGGCTGCCGACGTGCCAGGTCATGCTGCGCCCACCCTGCTCCACGGTGAGCGTGTTCTTCTCCAGTACCAGGCTTTCTCGTCGGGGCTTGAGCGTTTCCTTTTCCAGCCGGTCGGGCGGGGCGAAGCGCAGCTCACCGCTGGAGACCACGGGCGCGTCCAGTAGGGCCGCATGGCGCGTCTCGACGAAGCGTGCGCGGCCGCCCTTGAATTGGGCCAGCTCGCCCATGAGCTGGTCCACGTCGAAAGCGTGCGCGGCAAGCGAGGCGCAGGCCAACAGAGCGGTGAACAGGGTGCGCAGAATCATGGGGCGTGCCAGAAGTCGTAGAAGTTGAACCAGTTCAGGGGCGCATCGCGCAGCGTGCGCTCCAGCACCGCCACGTAGGCCTGCTGCGCCTCGGCCATCGCTGCCGGGCGCAGCGCGCGCGGCGTGGCATGGAAGTCGGCGACGGGCTCGAAACGGATCTCGTAGCGGTTGCCGCCCAGGTAGAGCCCGGCCATGAAGAACACCGGGCGCTGCAGCATGGCGGCGAGCCGCCAGGGGCCGAGGGGAAAGGCAGCCTCCTCGCCCAGGAACGGCAGGCGGGCGCAAGCATCATCGGCGGCGAGCGAGCGGTCGGCAAGCAGTCCGACCAGGCAGCCGTCATCGAGCCGATCGCGCACCGCGAGCATGGATTCCATCCGGCCCAGCGCGATCACGTCCTGCATCGCATCGGGCGCGATGGCCGCGAGCGTGGCGTTGAGCTGGCGCGCATTGTCCTCGTACATGGCCATGGCCACGCGCATGCCGCCGCGCTTCTGGCCCACCGTGCGCAGCACCTCGAAGCTGCCCAGGTGCGCCCCCATCAGCAGCGCGCCGCGCCCGCCGCGCAACGCGGCGTGCAGAGCATCCGCACCGCACACCTCGACCTGCAGCCCGGCGCCTCGGTTGCGCAGCAGGAACACCCGGTCGTGGATGGTGGTGGCAAACCACAACACATGCTTGTAGCGCTCGCGCCAGCGCGGCGGCCGGCCCAGCATGCGTGCCAGGTAGGCGCGGCTCGCGCGCTGCGCCCTGGGCGCGAAGAGCACGAAGTACAGGGCGATGCCGTGCAGCACGACCCGGCCCAGGCTGCGCCCCACCGTCAGCGAGATCCAGACCATCAGGCGCAGCAGCCACACGTGGCTGCGCTCGCCCTCTCGCGCCCAGGCTGCGGCCTGGCTCACGCCACATCCTCCTGCTGCAGCACACCGCTGACCACCAGGGCCTCGTCGGCGTGGATGGCAAAGCGCTGCGCGCCGGCCGAGGCGGGGGTGAACGACCAGCGCAGCGTCTCACCCGGGCCCACCGGGCGCAGGAACTTGGCCTGCGCGATGCACCACCGCCGGCCCGCGGGCAAGGCGCCGGCGCGCAGCAGGCTGTGGTCGAGCAGCACCACGCCGGGCACGATGGGCCGGCCTGGGAAATGCCCGGCGAACGCCGGATGTTCGACCGGGACGGTCCAGTCAGCGGGCATTGCGTATCCACCGCTCATGCAATGCCTCCAGCGTGCTGCGTGCGATCTTGCCCGTGGCGTTGCGCGCGATCGCCTCGACCAGCACCAGCGGACGCGGCATGAAGATGGGATCGATCCGCGTGCGCAGCACGGCCAGCACCGCGGCGCGCTCGCCGGCCGGCGCGACGGCGAAGGCCACCAGCCGGCCGGCACGGGCCGCTTCCTCTTCGTCCGGCAGGAAGAAGGCCCCATCCTGCACGCCTGGGATCGTGCGCAACTGGTGGTTGAGATAGGCGAGCGAGGTGCGCTTGCCCGCCAGGTTCACCATGTCGGCATGACGACCCTGCAGCGTGAAGCGTCCGTCTTCTTGCAAGGCAAGGATGTCGGCCAGCGCCACGCGCCCTTCCACATGGCCCCCGCTCGCCCAGGTGGTATCGCCCTCCTGCTCCAGGCGCACGCCGGGCATGAGCGTCCATTCGGCCCCGGCCGTGGTGCGTCGCGTGGCGAGCTGCGAGGATTCGGTCGAACCGTAGATCTCGTGCACCGGCGCGCCGGTGGCGGCCTCGGCCTGCGCGGCCAGCGGCATGTCCAGCGGCGCGGTGGCCGAGAGCCAGCGCGCCACCGGCGGCAGCGCCACGCCCGAGGCCAGCACGCTCGCCAGGTGGTAAGGCGTGGTGACGACCATCGCCGGCTGGGGCACCGCGGCGAGCGCGTCGGCCAGGTCCTGCGGATAGAAGGGTTTGCCGCTCCAGAAACTGCAGCCGCCATGCAGCGCGAGCAGGAAGGTCGATTCAAAACCGTAGCTGTGCTGCGCCGGCACCGTGCCGACGAGCGTGTGCGGCGCGTCCAGCAGCCCCAGGGCCTGGGCCTCGGCGCGGCCGTTGGCGACCAGCTTGCCCCAGGTCTTCGCATGGGGCTGGGGCATGCCGGTGGAGCCCGAGGTGAACAGGATGGCGACGACCGTGTCCTGCGCGATGTGCGGCACGTCCGCGCAGGCCTCGCCAGCCAGTTCCTGCAGCGAGGGCAGCGGATAGGCGGGCAATTCGGGGGGCAGCGGCGTGGATGCGTCGGTCACGGCCAGCGCACCAGCGTAGGTACAGGCCAGCTGGCGCAGCGTCGCCTCGGACTGCGACGAGGGCTGCAGGCTCACGCGCCCCGACAGCGCGCAGGCGGCGAGCAGCACCGCGTAGTGGTAGCGGTCCTCACACAGGTTGACGATGTAGCGCCCCGGGGGGAGCGCAGCGGCCAGCGCCAGGGCGTCGGCGCAGTAGCGCGCAACGCTGACCGGCCCTTGCGGGCGCCAGGCAAGGATGTCACCCGGCCCACGGCCGCCGACCAGAGGCAGGCCACTCATGCAACGCGATCCGAGGCCGGGGAGCGGCCACGCTGGGCCTGCCAGGCGCGGGCCACGTCCTTGATGGAGGGCCGGTCCTCGGGCGGCAGCACCCGTTGGCGCACCAGCATCTCCAGCAGAAAAAACACGCCCAGCAGGGGGCCGGTGAGGAGGTTGGCATGCACCGACCAGACCTCCGCTGGCGCCCAGGCGAACAGCAGCGTGGAGACAAGGGCATTGCCCGCCAGGAACAGCGCCCAGGCCAGGGTGACGTTGCGCGTGTAGCGGCGCGTGCGCGCGCTCAAGGGGCCCGTGGCGATCATGCGCGCCATGGCGCTGACCACCGGTTCGCGCCCCGCGCCAAGCGAGCGCGCGAACCATGCCGCCAGCGCAAGATGCGCGCCCAGGTGCTGCAGGTAATAAAGCCATGTGACGTGGCCGCGCAGCCAAGGCCAGGCCACCGCCAGCACAAGCCCGCTGACGCCCGCCACCAGACTGGCGGCCAGGCCGGGCCATGGCATCTGGAACGCCAGCAGCAATGCAGAGAACGCCAGCGGCGTGACCGCGACGGCGATGTGCAAGTCGATGGGGCCGACACCTGTGCTGGCCAAGTGGGCCGAAACAGCCCACAGCAGCAGCAGCGCCACGGCCAGGGCGTTGCGCCAGCAGGTCATTGCGTCCGGTGGGCCGCGATGTGCTCGGTCAGCGCTTGCAGCGAGGCGAATATCTGCTGGTTGTTCTCGTTATCCGACTTGAGCTGAAAGCCGAAGCGTTTGGAGACCACGAGCGCGATCTCCAGCATGTCGATGGAGTCAAGACCCAGGCCGTCGCCGTACAGCGGCGCCTGCGGGTCGATGTCCTGCGGCTGCACGTCCAGGTTCAGCGCCTCGACGATGAGGGCAGCGACCTCGGAGCGCAGGGTGTCGATGGAAGTGGTGGTCATGCAAGAGCTCACTGAATGGACGCCTGGCGGAACGCGAGCACCGCGTTGCTGCCGCCAAAGGCAAAGGAGTTGGACAGGGCGGCGCGCACGCGCACGTCATGCCGCCCCCGCAGGATGTGGTCTACGCCCTCGCACGCAGGGTCGAGGCGGCCTTCGAGATGGGCCGTAGGCGGCAGCGCCTGTTCACGCACGCTCAGCACCGTGGCGAGTGCCTCCATCGCGCCGGCGGCGCCCATCAGATGGCCATGCATGGACTTGGTGGCGCTCACGGGCAGGTGCGCGGCGTGGCTGCCGAACACTTGCTGCAGCGCGTGGATCTCAATGGGATCGCCCTCGGGCGTGGCCGTGCCGTGGGCATTGACGTACTCCACGTCTTCGGGCGCAAGGCCGCCTTCGGCCAGCGCCGCGCGAATGGCGCGCGCCTGCCCCCCGGCGTCGGGGCGCACCAGGTGGGTGTGGTCGCAGCTCACCCCATAGCCAACCATCTCGGCATGGATGGTCGCGCCGCGCGCTCTGGCGTGCTCCCAGTCCTCTAGGACCAGCGCCACACCACCCTCGCCCAGCACCAGGCCGGCACGGTCGGCGGCGAAGGGGCGGCAAGCCTGTGCGGCGGCATCGCCCACGTCGGGGGACATCAGGCGCATCGCCAGCCAGGCCTGGGCCACGCCGTAGGTCTGCGTGGCGTCCGATCCGCCCGTCAGCATCACGCTGGCATGGCCTGCGCGGATGCGCCGGTAGGCCTCGCCGATCGCGATGGCCGACGAAGCGCAGGCGGCGGCATGGCTGGAGCTGACGCCTCCCAGCCCCAGTTGGATGGAAATGTGCGCATTCACGGCGTTGTTCATTCCCATCACGACCGACAGCGGGGACAGACGTTCGCGCCCTTTGAGCCAGATGTCCTTGTAGCCGCGCTCGAAGGCCTGGATGCCGCCCAGTGCGGTGCCCCAGACGCAGCCCCAGTCCTCGCGCGTCTCACTCTCGCAAGGCTGACGCTCAAGCCCCGCGTCGGCCCAGGCGTCGAAGGCGGCGGCCAGTCCCAGGTGGGCGAAGCGCTCCATCATGGCGGCCAGCGGGCCGCCCAGTGCGGCCCTCGCATCGAAGTCGCGGCAGGTCACGAATGGCATCGACAGCGGGCGCGGCACGTCGTCGGTCTGCAGATGGTGGACCGCGGACTCACCGTCCATGAGGCGGCTGAAAAAGTCCGGCAGGTTGCCACCGTACGGGCTGACCAGTCCCAGGCCCGTGACGGCGACGCGGCGCGCCGTCATGCCTGTACGTTTTTTTGCGCGAGCAGCCGGTCGATGATGAGCTGCATGTCGGCCACCGTGACGGGCACCGGCTGGTCGTTGTCGATGGAGATATCCAGGCGGTCTTCCGCTTCGAACATCAGCTCGGCCACCATCAGCGAATCCACGCCCAGATCGGCGAGCACGGAATCCCTCTGGACCTTCTCGGGCTCGACACCCAGGCGTTCCTGGAGAAATTTGCGAATCAGTTCGATCGAATCCATGGTGGTGAGGGACGGAAGTAGACAGCGGCAGAGGTCTCGCCAAGACCCCTGCCCGAATCGGCTATTTTAACGAGCGCTCCACTGGCCGCCCTGCCGCCACGGACGGCCGATATGATGCCGCCTGGCCGCCGGCCCCCTCCATGCACAGCGCCCCGTCACCCACCCTCCAGCCGCCGTCCTGGCGCAGCCAGCTGCGGCCGCGCCTGACCTGCCTTTGGCCCCTGAAGGCAGCCGGCACCACGCTCTTCATCACTCTCTTCTTCCAGGCGTACTTCTACGTGCTGCGCTCCCCCGGCCAGACCGTATGGACCATGCCTACGACGTGGATCGACGACTGGGTAGGCTTCACCCCGCTGGCGTTCCCGGTGTATGCGTCGCTGTGGGTCTATGTGTCGCTGCCGCCAGCGCTGATCGGCAACCTGAGGGGCCTGCTGTGGCACGGCCTGTGGGCTGGGCTGATGTGCGCCGTGTGCCTGGCCGTGTTCTGGGTCTTTCCCACCAAGGTACCCGACAACGCGCTGGACTGGGCCAGCCACCCCGGCATGTCACTGCTCAAGAGCGTGGACACCGGCGGCAACGCCTTCCCCTCGCTGCATGTGGCGGCCGCCGTGTTCGCCGCCTTCTGGCTGCGGCGGATCTTCCTGGTCATGGGCGCGCCGCGCGGATGGACCATCGCCAGCGCCATGGCCTGCGGGGCCATCGCCTGGTCCACGCTGGCGACGCTGCAGCACGTGGCGCTGGACGCGATGGCCGGGGCGCTCGTGGGCTGGCTGTTCGCCTGGCTGTCGCTACGGCGGCCGGGGGACGCACTGGACGCGCCGGCGGCCTACTGCCGGCACACCCGCACCACGTCCTCGCCATAGGCCTCCAGCTTCTTGGTGCCCATGCCGCTGATGCCCTGCAGCTCGGCCATGCTGGCCGGGTTGCGCTCGGCGATGGCCGCCAGCGTGGCGTCGTGGAAGATGACGTAGGCCGGCAGGTTGTGCTCGCGCGCCACCTCGGCGCGGCGCGAGCGCTTGGGCGTGGCCTGGGCCGTGGCCTCGCGCAGCTGCACGGCCTGCTCGCCCCGCAGCACGGGG
>NZ_DAMATK010000004.1:0-248715 GCF_032079985.1 Pulveribacter sp. | reverse complement strand
CGAGAGACGCCATTCCCAACGGCTCAAAAGTGTCTAGGGAATCCGGGGCGATTCAATCCATGCATTAGACGCGCTGGCGCACGCTGGTGCGCCCGTTCAAGGCGCGGGCCAGGTTCGATAGGGTATGGCTGCGCGCATGCAACGCCGCCTCGACGGCCCCCATCAGAGTCTGCAGCCTGCGCTTGTGTAGGCCCGGGCAACTGCGGGCCAGCGTATCGCGCAAAATCTCTATGGCATGCATGGCGGTGTCTCCTCGTGGCTTGTGTGGAAACACCAGTGGGGACTCAACTAACCATGCATGCACTCAGGCGCTGTTTTGGACAGCCAATCTAGCCCCCATGCTATTGATTTGCAAGCGAAATTTGAGGGGAAACCTCAGGATCTGATCAGCTTATGAGGCCGAAAGCCTTTGCTGTGTTGGATGTCTCCGGTAATTCCGCCTGATCAACGAACGATTGATAGGCTGGTCAATTTCACCGGCGGCAACATAAGAGGGATAAGGTACTGTAGTGCCGATGGGAGCCCTGTTGGCGTTGGTTATTTCTATCACAGCAACCTGCTCGGAAATTCCAGACTGAACTTTGTTCTCCCCGCACCGGATTCAACCGTCACACGGCCCCCGTGAGCTTGTGCGATGGCCCGGGTAATTGATAGTCCTAGGCCAGCACCATCGGATTGTGGGTGCAATCGAGACGGGTCGGCACGGTAGAAGCGGTCAAACAGGCGAGGAATGATTTGAGGATCAATGTCCTCCCCTGTGTTCTCGACCGTCACGATAACGGCTTGCGCTGTATCGCTGATGTCAATCGTTACATCGCTATGGTTTTTGGAATGGCGCAATGCGTTCGATAGCAAATTGCTCAACGCTCTTCGAAACATCAGTCGGTCACCCAAGACGTCTCCGTCACCGAACAGGCGTAGTGTGACGCTCTTTTCTTCCGCGACGGCTTCGTAAAACTCCAGTAACGCCTGGGCTTCCTTCGCGGCGGAAAACCGCTCCTTGTTCGGCAAGTCAACCCCACGATCCGTCTTGGCCAGGAACAACATATCCGACACCATGCGCGCCAAGCGTTCGAACTCCTCCGCGTTCGACGCCAGTATGTCTCGATATGTGTCAGCGTCTCGCCTGGTGGAGAGTGCGACCTGGGTTTGCGTCAGCAGGTTGCTGATGGGCGTGCGAAGTTCATGCGCCAAGTCCGAGGAGAAATCGGAGAGTCGCTGAAAGTCATTTTGCAGTCTGTCCAGCATCTTGTTGAGTTCCTGCGCCAAGTCAGCCATTTCCACAGGAACTGCTTCGACGGGCATTCGCTTATCGAGACGATGGGAGCTGACCGTTGTGGCTCGGGTCTTCATGGCGCGCAACGGTGCCATGCCTTTGTAGGCTGCGAACCACCCCAGCATCCCGCTGACGAAGATGGCACCAATGGCGTAAAGCGCCAGCGTGCGCCGCAACTGCGCCATGAATTGCATGTGATCTTCCATGTCAATAGCGATCAGGAAATCCAGCGGTGGCGCCGCACTGTGGGCAGGGTTGACGCGCAAGTTCAACGCACGAAATTCACGGCCTTGGTTTTTCCAACTCTGAATCTCGGAAATCCGATGCTCTGGTGTTGGCGCATCTAAAGTGGCTGGAGGTTGAAACCCTTCAGTCTTGAAAAGAACATCCCCTTTAGCGTTTTTGACAATGACAGACAAGCCGTGGTGATTGTTCAATGACTCGCGTAAGCGCGATGGGATGTCATCGATGGAGTTGGTATTGACTACTATGTTCTCGATCAGGTGCTGTTTGTCTTGCAGCGTGATTCGATCCAGTTCCAGGAAGTGGCGTTCGGTCGGAACCAGGAACAACATTCCAAGCCCCAGCACCATGGCTGCAGCCACCATCGTGAAAAAGATGGCCAAACGATGGGTAAGCGAAAAGAACCGGAACATTTAAACGCTCTCCGGCGCTTCCAGCACATAGCCCATGCCTCGCACGGTCTGGATCAACTTGACGTCCTGGCCTTCGTCGATCTTCAGACGCAAGCTGCGCATCGCCACTTCGATCACGTTGGTGTCGCTGTCGAAGTTCATGTCCCACACCTGGGAGGCAATCAGCGAGCGAGGCAACACTTCTCCATGCCTGCGCATCAGCAACTCTAGCAAACCAAATTCCTTGGCTGTCAGGTCAATGCGGCGGCCACCCCGCCAGACCCGTCGGCGCAGCAGATCAAGCTCCAGGTCAGCCACGCGCAGTGTGTTGGTTTCGGTGCCTCCTCGGCCCCGGCGCAGAATTGTGCGTACACGGGCCAGCAACTCGGCGAATGAAAAGGGCTTGACCAGATAGTCGTCAGCGCCCAGTTCCAACCCTTTGACCCGATCTTCCACCTGATCCCGGGCCGTCAGGAACAGCACGGGCATCTGCAAGCCGCGATTGCGCAGGGACTGCAGCACCTGCCAGCCATCCAGTCCGGGCAGCATGACATCCAGGATCACGAGGTCGTACTCACCTTGGAGTGCCAGGTGCAGCCCATCGCTACCGTTTTGAGCCAGGTCGGCCACAAATCCGGCCTCGCTCAATCCCTGGCGAAGGTATTCACCGGTTTTAGGCTCATCTTCGACGATCAATATCTTCATGGTCACTCTCCGCTATCTGGCGTAGACGTGAGATTGACGAGTTTCTGCGTTCCCGACATGCAGATAACAAATATGTAATCTGGCGCACAGCTTTCTGACAGGGTCGCTCTTCAGAATCTCTTCCATGAGATCGGTCATTCGTCGTGATGTGCCCAGCAAGGTCACGCTGGTCCCTGGCAAGCAAGGTGAGATCGTCTGGCAATTCGCCAAGGCGGGCACTGTCAACTTCGCGTGCCTGATGCTTGGTCATTACGAGGCCGGCATGAAGTGGGCCGTCAAAATGGCCAAGAAGTAATCCACTTTTTTACTCTCATTCCTGAGGAAATCATGAACACCATCAAAAACATTCTTGCTATCTCCGCCCTTGCCATGGGCACATTAACGCCCATGGGCAGCTTCGCCCAGACCATGATGGATCACGGCAAGATGGATATGTCCCAAGCATCGGCATCCATGACCGACGGCGAAATCAAGAAGGTCGATCAGTCCACTGGCAAGGTCACCATCAAGCACGGAGAAATCAAGCACATGGACATGCCCGGTATGACCATGGTATTCACCGCGAAGGACAAGAGCCTGTTGTCCAACGTGAAGCCTGGCGACAAGGTCAAGTTCATGGTCGTCAACGAGGGCGGGAAGATGGTTGTCACTGACATTCATCCCGCTCAGTAAGAACGCGCTGCTTGGGCGTGCTGTGTCGTCGCGGATGGATTTATTGATTGCTGACTGCGACGGTTTTGTAATCTGGAGAAGGAGAGCACTATGTCAAAAATTCACCATACCTTGATCGGGGTCTGTGTCGCTGCGGCCTCACTGAGCGTGATGGCGCAAGCCGCCGATGAGCACAAGGCCCATCACCCTGCAGGTAGCACGCAGCCCGCGTCCACCCAAATGAAGACTTCCGCAAAGCCAATGGGTACGGGGCCGATGGCTGGAATGGCCAAGATGGACGAGCATATGAAGTCCATGCAAGCGATGCACGAAAAGATGATGGCGGCCAAAACGCCGGAGGAGCGGCAGGCACTCATGGACGAGCACATGAGGCTCATGCAGGACGGCATGGGGATGATGCAGCAGATGGGCGCAGGCATGCAGGGCATGGGTGGCATGCAAGGTGGAAAGGGCATGTCCTCCAACATGGCCGAGCGTCATCAGATGATGGAAAAGCGCATGGAAATGATGCAGTCCATGATGCAAATGATGATGGACCGCCTGCCTGCCACGCCGACCAAGTAACGCACCCACCTGATTGCGAGTCACCATGAGCCATCAACACGACGGACACGAGTCGCCCCCCAGTTTCTGGAGTTCTCGATACGCCATCGGCTACGTGGCGATTGGTGCCGTGGCGGCGTATTTTTTGTTGACAGAACACCTCGCGCATGTCGTCGGGGCGCTACCTTTTCTCCTGCTCCTCGCCTGCCCGCTGATGCATGTTTTCATGCACGGCAGCCACGGTGGGCATGGTCACCATGGCCAGAGCAAGCCTGATGTGTCGAAGACTGCCGAATCGCGCAAAGAAGGAGATCCCCAGTGAACCACACCGAATCTGCTTATGGTCTGTGGTCGTTGGTCATCATCAATTCAGCGATCTTCATCATGTTTGCGTTCAGCTTTTTCAAGCCTGCAACGGCCCGTGACTGGAGGACGTTTGGCGCATTCGCAGCCTTCATAGTTGCCTTGTTCGTAGAGATGTATGGCTTCCCGCTGACGATTTATCTGATATCGGGCTGGCTTCAAACCAAGTTCCCTAATCTGGATCTGCTCTCCCACACCTCGGGTCACTTGTGGTCCACCCTGTTGGGCGAAAAGGGCGACCCGCATTTCGGCGTACTGCACATCGCCAGCTACGTTTTTCTGGGCTTTGGTTTCTACCTGTTGTCCACAGCGTGGAATGTGCTCTACCACGCTCAGCGTGGCCAATCGCTTGCAACAACAGGCCCCTACGCGCGCATTCGCCATCCGCAGTACGTGGCTTTTGTGATGATTCTGCTGGGCTTCCTGCTGCAGTGGCCCACCTTGCTGACCTTGGCCATGTTCCCTGTCTTGCTCCTGATGTACGGACGTCTGGCAATCACCGAAGAGAACGAAATGCACAAACAGTTCGGTGCAACGTACGACACATACGCCCAGCGCACACCCCGGTTTATCCCTCGCATGGGCAAGGCCCAGTCGACGACTGACTCGGTGTCAAAAAGATGATCTGGAATATTTCCCCGGCGGTATACGTTTCAATTTTTAGGAGTTTGATATATGAAAACGATTGATCTGCAAGTCGAGGGCATGAGCTGCGGCTCATGCGTCAAGCACGTCACGCACGCATTGCAACCGCTGCCGGGTGTCAGTGGGGTGGAGGTCGATCTCCAGTCTGGGCATGTCCGGGTGAGCGGGGAACTGGCGCAGGGCAGCGCCCCATTGTTGATGGCATTGACGGATGCGGGTTACCCCGCAAAGCTGGCCACAGACACGCCCATTCCCGCTGCGACCTCGCAGCCTAAAGCCTCGGGCTGCCACAGCGGCGGTGCGGGGGGCTGTGGTTGCCGATGACGGCCACGGTATTTGATTCAGGGTCGACCGGCTGGGCGCGTCCGCGCCCGCACCTTTTGCTGGCAACTTTGAAGGAGCAACGCCATGGATCAGCCTGACAACGACTCCCATGCGCCATCGTTCTGGCGCCGCCCAGCCGGCATGGCGCTGGCAACGGCTGCCGTGATCGCTGGTTTTTATCTGCTGCGAGAGCACTGGGGCCATGTTCTGGGTTATTGGCCCTACCTGCTGCTGCTCGCCTGTCCGCTAATGCACCTGATGCACGGCCACGGCGGCCATGGTGGGCACGGCAACCATGCGCAGCCGCCACGGCGCACCAACAACAACAAGGAATAAGCAATGGACATGCATGCACACCACCATCACGGCAGTCACCCCCCTGCCGAGCCAGCCTCGCCAAAGGATCTAAAGGATCCGGTGTGCGGCATGACCGTTACGGAGCAGTCTGAACACAAATTGACGCACGAAGGGCGGCCCTACTATTTCTGTAGCGCCAAGTGCCAAGGCAAGTTCGCAGCGAACCCACTGCAATACCTTGTATCTACTGCACCCGAGGACACCGCGCCAGAGCCGGCCGGCACCATCTACACCTGCCCTATGCACCCCGAGGTGCGGCAGGATCATCCTGGAGTCTGTCCCAAGTGCGGCATGACATTGGAGCCCATCATTCCACTGGACGAGGAAGACAACCATGAGTTAAAGGATTTTCAGCATCGCTTCTGGTGGACGCTGCCATTCACAGTCATTGTCACCGTTCTTGCAATGTTCGGCCATCGTCTTGGATGGTTTGACATGAAGGTGCAAACCTGGGTTGAGCTGGTGCTTTCCTTACCCGTCGTGTTGTGGACGGGGTGGCCCTTCTTCGTACGCGGCTGGCAGTCTCTCGTCCTCCGCAGCCCCAACATGTGGACCTTGATCGGTTTGGGTACGGGCGCGGCCTTTCTCTACAGCCTCGTGGCTACCGTGGCGCCGGGCGTGTTCCCGGATTCATTCATTTCCATGGGGCGCGTGGCGGTCTACTACGAGGCGGCAGTGGTCATCATCTCGCTGACCATGCTGGGCCAGATCATCGAGTTGAAGGCCCGTTCGCAAACTTCTGCGGCCATCAAGGCGCTGCTCGGTTTGGCACCCAAGACGGCACGTCGGATCAATGCGGATGGCAACGAAGAAGACGTACCGCTGAACCATGTTCACGTCGGTGACCTGTTGCGCATCCGCCCCGGCGAGAAAGTGCCGGTCGACGGCGTTGTGACTGAAGGCAGCAGTGCGGTCGATGAATCCATGCTGACCGGTGAGCCTGTGCCGGTGACCAAACGCCTTGGTGACAAGGTGATTGGCGCCACGATGAACACCAGTGGCGCCCTGGTAATGCGCGCCGAGAAGGTCGGTGCGGCCACCATGCTGTCGCAGATTGTTCAGATGGTGGCCAATGCCCAGCGCTCGAAGGCGCCCATGCAGCGCATGGCGGACGTGGTCGCAGGCCAATTCGTGGTCGTGGTGGTGCTCATCGCCATTGCCACCTTCTTTGTCTGGGGTTGGTTCGGTCCGGAACCTAGCTGGGTGTTTGGCTTGATCAACGCAGTGGCCGTGCTGATCATCGCTTGCCCCTGTGCGCTGGGGCTGGCCACGCCGATGTCGGTGATGGTGGCCACAGGGCGTGCCGCGACACAGGGGGTGCTGTTCCGCGATGCTGGCGCCATCGAGAAAATGCGCGAGGTGGACACGCTGATAGTGGACAAGACAGGAACTTTGACCGAAGGTAAGCCCGCTTTCGACACCGCAGTTGCCGCACCCGGCTATACAGCGGACGAAGTACTGCGCCTTGCGGCCAGTTTGGACCAAGGCAGCGAGCATCCTTTGGCAGAGGCCATCGTCAGCGCAGCACGCGCCAAGGGCCTGGAACTGATCAAGCCGCTAGATTTCGAATCTGGCAGCGGTATTGGCGTGCGCGGCATGGTCGATGGGAAGCATCTGGTGCTGGGCAACACCGCATTGATGCAGCAGGAGGGCGTGGCCACTGATGCGCTCAAGATCGATGGCGAGCGTCTGCGCAGTGAAGGCGCCAGCGTGATGCATCTGGCCGTGGACAGACAACTGGCTGGCATCCTGGCTGTGACCGATCCCATCAAGGCCACCACGCTGGAAGCCATTAGGACTTTGCACGCCAGCGGCTTGCGCATCGTGATGGCAACTGGCGATGGTCTGACCACCGCCAAGGCAGTGGGTGCAAAACTTGGCATCGACGAGGTGCATGGCGAAGTCAAGCCCGCAGACAAGCTGGCGCTCGTGGAACGGCTCCAGAAAGAGGGCCACATTGTCGCCATGGCCGGCGATGGCATCAACGATGCGCCTGCGTTGGCAAAGGCCGATGTCGGCGTGGCCATGGGCACGGGGACCGATGTGGCCATGAACAGCGGCCAGATCACGCTGGTCAAAGGCGATTTGCGCGGCATCACCGCCGCACGCGACATCTCTATCGACACCGTCCGAAACATGCGCCAGAACCTCCTGTTCGCATTCGTTTACAACGGCATTGGGGTGCCGATTGCGGCAGGCGTGCTGTACCCATTCACTGGGTGGTTGTTGTCCCCGCTGATCGCGGCGCTGGCCATGAGTCTGAGCTCGGCCTCGGTGATTTTCAATGCTCTGCGTTTACGGCGCGGAAAAAAATGACCCCGTAGTTCGGAGGAATGATGAAAATCCCCACGTCACCACAAAAGCCTCGGACCTCTCAACGCACCACGGCGGTGGGTAAGGAAGCAGCGGTGCAATGGACGCACCGCCAGACAAAGGATCTACCACCGACCGTCTTGGATCATTCCGAGGAGTTGTTGAAGCCTGCGCCACAGGATGCGTCTAGTGGCATGAAAAGAGCAGCTGAAGCACCTTCGGCGCAGGACTATTTCGATTACCAGCGCGACTTCTTCGAACGCACCATTCTGTTCTGGGACACGCTTCGCCAGCGCGCGAACAACATGCTGGAGCACGAGCGAGCCGGATTGCCGCCGCTTCTGGACTTCAAGTATGAAACGCTGTTGGACGCGCGCAGCTTCGAACGGTCCGTCAACTATGCACTGCTGCGCATCACGGAAATCGACGGGCATTGCTGGGACGACTGCGTCGACTCTGACAAACCGCCAGTCATCATTGTCGATCCACGCGCTGGCCACGGCCCCGGCATTGGCGGCTTCAAGCGCGACTCCGAAGTCGGGATGGCCATGCGCGAGGGCCATCCGGTTTATTTCGTGATCTTCTTTCCCGAGCCGACTCTGGGGCAGACCCTGGCAGACGTGTTGCATGTGCTGCGGCGTTTCGCCGAAGAAGTTGCGCAACGCCATCCTGGCAATCCTCCTGTGCTTTATGGCAACTGCCAGGCCGGGTGGGCGCTGACGCTGCTGTCCGCAGACTGCGCCGGTCTGGTCGGACCGGTGGTGCTCAATGGCTCACCCTTGTCATATTGGGCTGGCGAGTCCGGTGTCAATCCGATGCGTCTTTCCGGAGGGCTCCTTGGCGGCAGCTGGTTGGCGCATCTGACGGCCGACCTGGGCAATGGCCGCTTCGATGGAGCCTGGCTGGCGCAGAATTTCGAGAACCTCAAGCCCGAAAAGGCTGTTTGGGAGAAGTACGCCCAACTCTTCACCAACGTCGACAGTGAGCAGGCGCGTTTTCTGGAGTTCGAGCGTTGGTGGAACGGTTTTTATTTCCTGAGTCGGGAAGAGATCCTTGCGATTGTTGAAAACCTGTTCATCGGCAACCAGCTTGAACAGGGTCTTTTCCAGATTTGCCAGGGTTGCACTGCTGACCTCAGGCGGATCAGGAATCCAATCGTCATCTTTGCGTCCTACGGCGACAACATTACGCCACCACACCAGGCGCTCGGATGGATTCCGGCAGTCTACAAAGACACCGAGGATCTCAAGCAGGCCGGACAGCGCATCGTCTACCTCACGAACCCGCACGTCGGCCATCTCGGCATTTTTGTCTCCGCCGGGGTGGCGCGTCTGGAGCACCGGGCGATCCTGGAGAGCCTGGCTGAGATTGAGGCGCTGGCCCCGGGCCTCTATGAAATGAAGATCGACAACCCGTCGGGTGACCCGGACTGCCATAAGCCCACCTACAGCATCCGCTTTGAACCTCGTCAGGTTGAAGACCTGAAAACGGATTACCCGCAGGAAGCTTTTGAGCGGGTGAAACAGGTCTCGACATTCAACGAGGCGCTTTACCGGGCATTCGTCAGTCCTTGGGCGCAAGCGCTGTCCACACCCTGGACAGCCCAAATGCTCAAGTGGCTCCATCCGATGCGCACCAGTCGGTATTTGCTCTCGGAAACGTTCAGTCCGTGGATGCGCGGCGTTGCCTTGCTGGCCGAGCCGCTTGGCAAGAACCGCCAGCCGCTTGCGCCGCATCACCCGTTGATCGAGCGTGAGCGTGAAGCTGCAGGGGAAGTGACCCATGCGCTGGGAAGGCTGCGCGAAGGCCGAGACGCTGCGAGCGAGCAGGCGTTTCGCCTGATGTTTCAAAACCCTGTCTTGTTCGCAGGCGTCCTGGGGATGGTGGGTAAAGAGGGTGGCAACGGTAATTCAGTGCGCCCCAACGCCGACTGAGCCCTGATAGAAGTTTTATTTTCCAACCAAGAGAGATCATGATGACAAGAAAAAACAACTGGCTTTTGACAGCGGTGCAGATGGGCCTATTGGCCTGGTCCGGCGCCACCTTGGCCGCCGACAAGGTGTATGTGGCCAACGAGGGGGCTGACACGGTGAGCGTGCTCGATGCTGCGTCGTTCAAGACACTGGCAAGCGTGCGCGTCGGCAAGGCACCGCACAACGTGCAGGTATCGCCCGACGGCAAGGTCGTATGGGTGACCAATAACGGGGAGCCTGCTCAAACGGCCGACGCGTCGGAGCACAAGGAGATGGCCCAAGGCAGCCACGATGCGATGGGAAAGCCCGGCGCGGTTTGGGCCATCGATACCGCGACTAACGCAGTCGTCGCCAAGGTGCCGGTTGGCATGCACCCGGCCCATGTGGTGGTGTCGCCCGACGGCCGCTTCGCCTACATCACCAACGGCGGCGACAACACGGTCAGTGTGATCGACACAGCGGCGCGGAGCCTCGTGGCGACTATTCCGGTCGGCAAGTTTCCCCACGGTCTTCGCATCAGTCCGGACGGCAAGCAGGCCTACGTCGCCAACCTCAAGGGCGGAACGGTGTCGGTCATCGATACCGCCAGCCAGAAGGAGATCGCGCAAGTTCCTGCAGGCAAGGGGCCGGCTCAAGTGGGCTTCACGCCGGACGGGAGTCTTGTCTTGGTGTCGCTGTCGGAGGAAAACGCGGTCGCCGTGATCGACCCGGCTACGCGCAAGGTGATTCGCAAGGTTGCCGTCGGAACAGTCCCCATCCAGCTGTATGTCACGCCGGATTCGCGCACGCTGCTGGTGGCCAATCAGGGCACGCCCAAGAAGCCTGGCAAAACCGTCAGCCTGATGGAGCTGGAGAGTTTCAAGGTTACCAAGACCGTCGTGACCGGCGCCGGTGCTCATGGCGTGGTTGTCGACCGTGAAGGCCGGTACGCCTACGTTACCAACATGTACGCCAATTCGGTTTCCGTGCTTGATGTGAAGGATCGCAAGGTTGTGAAGACCGTTCCGGTAGGCAAGACTCCCAACGGCATCAGCATTACGCCTTGACGGTTTGTCCGTCGCTTGCAGCTGTCCGGCAAGGTGCAAAAAAAGTAAAACAAGACAACCTGGGCGTTTACAGAAATGACGGTCATCGATATTCGCATTCAACGAATCACGCAGCTTTACGATTCATTGGACCCTTCGCCGCTCCATGAGAAAACACTGAGCCGTGCTGTGGAAAACTATATCGTTGACTGTGCGGGCGAGTATGGTTTAGATGAATCGCTTCGTCTCATTGTTCATGTCCCGACGTCGATCAGAGAGTACGAGGTGGAAATTGCAGGAGCGATCCATGCGCACTTTCAAGCGCAATATGCGCAGTGCAGGCGCCGGTATCGACGAAGGATGCGACAGGGCACTTCCTGTTAACGGGACTCGCCGTTCTGGGTACGACGCTGCTTGTACGGGCCTTATTGGGTAATCCTGGCAACAGCCAGGTGCTTACGGCCATCAGCGAAGGGCTGTTGATTGTTGGCTGGGTGGCGATGTGGCGCCCGATCGAAGTACTCTTGTTTGAACGTGTGGAAAATCACCAAAACATGGCGCTTTTTGATCGTCTTTCCCACATCGAAGTGGGGTTCGCCCTAGAGGAGACCGAGTTTGACCATGATGCAAAAAGTGGGCAGATAGGGGATCTGCGGGCACTCAGCGATTCGCCTGCGCGGAGCCCGAATGCGCGCGACGAATCTTTTTTTACGATAGCGCGTGCGCCATTCTATCGGTCGATGACCGCAGGCGTGGCGTCGGAGAATTTGAAATGAAATTGAGACCACTTGTCCTTGGCGTGGGAGGGGGATTGGTCTTGCTCGTGGTGGCTGGAATCCTCTATTTCTTCTTGAGTGCCGGTGGCAGGCGGGAGGCAGCGTTGACGCATACCTTGCGTCCTGATGATCCTCAGGTCTTGCAAGTAGGCGCTCGCATATACGCTCAGAACTGTGTCGCCTGCCACGGCACCAAGGGCGAAGGCCAGCCCAACTGGCGTGATCGCGGATCGGATGGCTTGCTTCCTGCGCCGCCGCACGATCCCAGCGGCCACACCTGGCACCATCCTGATGCGCAACTTTTTGCCATCACCAAGCATGGCCTTGCCAAGCTCATCGACCAGCCTGACTATCGCACCGCCATGCCGGTCTACGACGGCGTGTTGAGCGATGACGAGATCGTGGCCGTGCTGTCCTGGATCAAAGCGCAATGGCCGCTGGAGGTACAGCAGCGCCATGACGAGATCAACGCCCAATACCGCAAGTCCCTGCCTCGCTAGCTGTCGGGACGACGGCAGAAGCAGACTGAATCGCTTCAACATGATGAAAGACTTGACCTTGACATCATGGGAAGGCAAAAAATAGAACAAGCGTCTTGAAAGGCATTGACATGAACCATCACCCATCACCCATCACCCACATCACCAGCCCTCGGGGGCCAGTCGGCTGCCCTTGACGACATCTCACCGAAGGCGGACGACTTGAAGGATCCTGTGTGCGGTATGAGCGTGACCTCCCAATCGCCTCATCAGGCCATGCATGACGATCATCACTACCGCTTTTGCGGCACGCACTGCCGCGACAAGTTCATTGCAGACCCTGTGCGCTATAGGGTGAGCGAGGCACCGGTCGGTACATAAAATGCCGGCGCGCTCTATGTGTGCCCCATGCTCCCTGAAGTGCGCCAGGATCACCCAGGGCGCTGCCCCAAGTGCCAAATGAACCTGGTGTTGGAAGACCAGGTGTTGATTCATCAGCACAACTGAGCCAGTGATCACGTCGAATACTGAGCCACTGGGTTGATGGATGTTCTGGCTACACGGTTGTGGATAAGTCTATCGGGTCTGCTGTTTTTCGATCTCCTTTCTGAGCTTTGCTGCGTTGCTTTGGTGGTGCCGCGCCAGCGGCACTGGAATGCTTGAATCGCCAGCTCTCGTTGCCCGTCTCCACGATATGGCAATGGTGCGTGAGGCGGTCGAGCCATGCGGTGGTCATCTTGGCGTCGCCGAAGACGCTGCTCCATTCCGAGAAGGTCAGGTTTGTTGTGATCACCACGCTCGTTCTCTCGTAGAGTTTGGACAGCAGATGGAACAGCATCGCGCCGCCCGACTGCGTGAACGGCAGGTAGCCCAGTTCATCCAGGATCACCAGATCGACGTACATCAACCGGTGTGCCAACTGCCCGGACTTGTTCTGCGCCTTCTCCAGTTCCAGGGCGTTGACCAGCTCCACCGTGGAGAAGAAGCGCACCCGCTTGCCATGCAGGCGGATGGCCTCGATCCCCAGGCTGGTGGCCAGGTGGGTCTTGCCTGTGCCGGGGCCACCCACCAGCACCACGTTATGGGCCGAGTCCACGAAGCCAAGGGTGTGCAGTTGGCGCACCAAGGCCTCATCAATGGGCGTGTGGGCGAAGTCGAAGCCGGCGAGATCGCGATGCGACGGGAACCGCGCCACGCGCATCTGGTAAGCCATGGAGCGCACCTCGCGCTGCGCGGTCTCGGCCTTGATGAGCTGGTGCAGCACGGCCTCGTGATCCAGCGACTTCATGCGTGCAGTGCCCAGCACCTCCGGCCAGGCACTGGCCATGCCGTACAAGCCCAGCGCCTTGAAGGCATCCATGAGGTCATGCATGGTCGGACTCCGGTGAGGCCTCGTGAGGCTGGGCGTTGCGCAGTGCGTCGTAGCGGTGCAGGTTGGCCAGTGGCGGCGTGTTGAGCGTGAGCATCGTTGCCACCGGTGGCTCGGGAACGCGCCGCTCCTGCAAGCGCGAGAGCACGTTGAGCACGTGTTCGGCACTCAGCTACCGGCGGCTGCGCAAGGCATCGACGCAGTCCGGCTCATGACGATCCACGGTGCGAAGGGGCTCGAGTTCCGGGCGGTTCACGTGCCTGGCTTGAACCAGGACACGCTCCCCGGCAACAGGCAGGCTGCGCCTGCGTGCCCTCCACCCAACAAGATGATCGAGGGGGCAAGCGGCACCTACGAAGAGTTTCGTGAAACCAGTCGCCTCGAAGAGAAAGAGTGCCTGCTCTACGTTGCGCTTTCACGTGCGAAGGACCGCCTGGTCCTGTATGCCGCAGCGGCGAACAAGAGCGGGAACGCACGCAAGGAATCGGAGTACCTGGGCCGCTTGGGTGAAGGGCTTGTTCGGCGTCCGATCACGCCAGAGCGGCAACTTCCTGACGCGCCTGAAGACGCCACTGTACCGCTTCAAGTCGAGGGACCGCTGCGGTTCGATGTGCACCAGGTCGAATTGTTCATACGCTGCCCGCGGCGATTCTTCTACACGCACATCCTGCAGACCGGCGGGAAGCGCGCCGTCACGGCCTTCATGCAGATGCATGAATGTGTCCGGAAGTTGTTCAAGAAGGTCGTGAAGGGCGAACTCACCTCCACCGGTACCCATCTGCGAGAGGACGTCTGCCAGGCCCTGACGGAAGAAGGCCTCGGTGAACATGGGTACTTCGAGCACTACACGCAGTTCGCCGTCGCCATGATCGAGTACTTCGCGTCGACGCGCAGGGGCTATGAGGCGCGAGAGCCGCAGGCATTGCACGTCAGCTATGCTGGGGAAGAGATTGTGGTGACGCCGGACGACGTGCTTGTTGCAGCGGACGGCAGGATCACGCTGCGCCGGGTCTCGACCGGCCACAGCCGCGGTGAAGACGCCAAGTCCATCAGCGCGGCCGCATTTCTGGCAGCTGCCGGTGAGGCTTTCCCGGGCGCGACGGTCGAACTGGTCTACTTGGCTGACAGGAGTTCGACTGCGCTCGCTCTCAAGTCCAAGGAAATGGACACGCGGCGAAGGAACATGGAGTCACACCTGCGAACCATTCGAGCAGGTGCATTCCAAGCCAAGCCTTCAGCTTTCAGCTGCCCCAATTGCCCGGCGCTGTTCATTTGTGGACCCGTGCCTTCGGGGTCGTTGACGTTCAGACGCGATGCTAAGCAGGTATAGCGAAAGCGAGGTGTACACGCTGGGTCACCTCGACAGCAGCTCCGCTGCGTTCGCACCTCCGAATTTCGTTCGCTCAAGGATCGGCTCTGCCGACAAAATCTCGGACGCAAAGCGCACCGCTCTGCGTGTTGGGCCGCTGCGTCACAAAAGAGTCACCTGCGGACGACGGGAGTTTTTTGGCCCCTCGCTGGCATTTTTCCATCTATGGGGCGCGGTGGCTCAATGACCGCAATTGCGCCAAGCCCGTGAACTCGGCGCTCACACGCGAGCGACTGCAATCGCTGCACAGCGGCAGTCCGAGGCGTCAGGCTCAGTGGATGTAACAGGTCGTGAGCAGCCCCTCACGACTGTTCCTGTAACGCGCGCATTTGGCCGCAGTAACTGGCCGTCTCATCTGTGAGCAGTCACGGTCATGAGCAAGCTGCTCGCGACGCAGGGCCACGTGGACACGTGGTTAGTCTTTTTGGCGCGGTGACCACGCAGATCGCAACCATGACATGTTGAGGTTCGTAATCGCAAGGTGCAGAAGTGCACCAATGGCAACCATATGAACCCGAGTTGCCCGACAAGCAGTCCGTCCGGACTAGCGTCAACGTAGTGGGCTAGCCCGGCCTACGAAGCCCCCAGAGCCAAAGCAGCCAGCGATGCCTAGGAGCATTCTTGAATTTTGCTCAAAATTCAAGCAAAGCTCTGCTCATAAAACTGAGCATCTGAGAGAAAACCTATTGAAATTCATAGAGTTAGCGGTGCCACAACATGCGTCAGAAGTACAAAACTCAATGAAAAAAGTACAAAACTCAGCGGAAATCGACAACAGCGTCAAGATGCTCTTCCCTCCTACGCCATTGCAGGAACTTATGGCCTTAGCACTCTCTCTAACTGAGTGCTAATATGAGATTCAAGTTACATGAAAGGACATCTGTCATGACCCTCCAGACTGCCCCTTCCGCGACCTCGCTGGCGCCCGTCAGCGCCTGGGCCCTGGTGCCACCGCTGGGGAATCTGGACGCCTACATCTCTGCCGCCAACCGCATCCCCCTGCTGACGCAGGAGGAGGAGCAGCGCTATGCGCGCCAGCTGCGGGAGGACGGCGACGTGGACGCGGCCGGCCGGCTGGTGCTGTCGCACCTGCGGCTGGTGGTGTCGATCTCGCGCCAGTACCTCGGCTACGGTTTGCCGCACGGCGACCTGATCCAGGAAGGCAATGTGGGCCTGATGAAGGCCGTCAAGCGCTTCGACCCCGACCAGGGCGTGCGCCTGGTCAGCTATGCCATGCACTGGATCAAGGCCGAGATTCACGAGTACATCCTGAAGAACTGGCGCATGGTCAAGGTGGCCACCACCAAGGCGCAGCGCAAACTGTTCTTCAATCTGCGCTCCATGAAGCAGGGTTTCAAGGCCGACGCGTCCGACACCCACCGCGACACCCTGTCCGAGCAGGAAATCGACCTGATGGCCGAGCAGCTGAACGTCAAGCGCGAGGACGTGATCGAGATGGAGACCCGCCTGTCCGGCGGCGACGTGCTGCTGGACCCTGCGCCCAGCGACGATGGCGAGCACGCCTTCGGCCCCATCGCCTACCTGGCGGACGCGGCGCACGAGCCCACGGCCATGATCGAGTCGCGCCAGCGCGACGAGCTGGCCACCGACGGCATCGCCACGGCGCTGGACAGCCTGGACGCGCGCAGCCGCCGCATCGTCGAGCAGCGCTGGCTGCACGTGAACGACGACGGCTCGGGCGGCATGACGCTGCACCAGCTGGCCGCCGAGTATGGCGTGAGCGCCGAGCGCATCCGCCAAATCGAGGTGGCAGCCATGAAGAAGATGCGCAAGGCGCTGGCCGAGTACGCCTGACCTTCGCACCCGCTCACTCGCCCGGCTGCAGCCGGGCGGATAATCCAAGGCGCGCTGCCCTCCCGGGCGGCGCGCTTTTTTCATGCCCGCGGCCTCTGCTGCGCCGCGTGCCGCACCATTACAGGAGATGCATCCCATGACCGCTCGCCGCCGCCTGCTTGCCCTGGCCGCCCTCGCCCTCGCGCCTGCCTTGGGCATCGCCCAGGGCACCGCCACCCCTGGCTGGCCGGCTAAAACGGTGCGCATCGTCGTGGGCTTTCCGCCCGGCTCCTCGCCCGACCTGACGGCGCGTACCTTTGCCGAGCCGCTGTCGCAGGCCCTGGGCCAGCCGGTCATCGTGGAGAACAAGGTCGGCGCGGGCGGCAACATCGGCGCCGACGCCGTAGCCAAGGCGACGGATGGCCACACCATCGGACTGTTCATCAACGGCAACCTGACCATTGCCAAGCTGATCAACCCGCAGGTGCCCTACGACCCGGCGCGCGACCTGGCGCCGCTGTCGCTGATCGGCGTATCGCCGCTGGTGCTCACGGCTCCCGTGGGCCAGGAAGGCGTGCCATCCACGGGCGACGCGCGTGCCTTCCTGGCCGCGGCGCGCGCTGCGGGCGACCGCTGGAGCTACGGCACGCCCGGCGTGGGCACGGTGGGCCACCTGGGCACGGAGCTGCTGAAGGCGCGCACCGGCATCAACCCGGTGCACATCCCCTACCCCGGCTACCCGCAGGTGGCGACTGCCATGGGCGGCGGGCAGCTGCAGATGGCGCTGCTGCCACCGGCGCTCGCGCTGTCGCAGGAGCGGGCCGGCAAGATCCGCCGCATTGGCGTGACTTCCGCCGGCCGCAGCACGCTGGCGCCCGAGGTGCCCAGCCTGGCCGAGGCCGGCGTGCGCGACTTCCAGCTGGAGATCTGGAACGCCTTTGCCGCGCCCGCAGGCATGCCCGCGCCCGTGCGCGAGCGCCTGTCGGCGCTGCTGGCCGACATCGCCCGCAGCCCGGACGTGCGCGCCAAGCTGTTCGCCCAGGGCTGGCAGGCCGTGGGCTCGTCCGCCGAGGGCCTGGCCAACCGCATGCAGGCCGACACGGCCGCCATGGGCCGGGTGATCCGCGAGCAGAAGATCACTGCGCAGTAGGCCCCGCCCCTGGGGGCAGCCCTGCCTCGGACGTTGACCGAGGTCATCCGGCGCCGCGGGCAGCGGCGGCACACTGGCGCTTGCGCAGCGCCCGGCTGCCGCCGTAACTCCCGTTTTGATAGCTGCCAGCGCTTGCCCGGAAAGGGCTGGAGGCCTTTTTCATGTCTAAAGCCTGCCCTCGTGCAAATCGCAGCAACGGCAGCCGTTGCGAACACTGCGCCTGCCAGCAGCAATGCATGCTGAGGCGGTTGGACCGGGAGCTGCCCCCGGCCTGGCGCGCCCCGGTGTCCGAAGCGCCCTTTCGCAAGGGCGAGGTGCTGCAGCGCCAGGGCGATGGCGCTGCCGGCGAGCTGCGCATGGTCAAGGTGGGCATGCTTCTCATGCAGCGCGGCGGCGCCGGGCGCGAGGGTGAGCGGCCCGTCGGTTTGGCCGGCTGCGGGCAGGTACTGGGCCTGCCGGCGCTGCTGGAGCTGCCGGCGCCGCTGTCTTTTGTGGCGGTGACGCCCGGGCGCCTGTGCCGCGTGGCACTGGCGCCGCAGTGCCAGGGCGACGCCGGTCTGCCAGCGAAGGTCATGCGCGAACTGGCGCGTGAGCAGCTGCAGACCGGCGCGCGCCTGGCGGACTGGGGCCGCATGGCCCGGGTGCGCGGCGTGGCCGCCCAGCTGGCGGGGGCGCTGCTGCAGCTGGCCGAGCTGCAGCGCAGCACGCTGGTGCGCCTGCCCAGCCAAGCGGTGCTGGCGGCACTCCTGGCCACCACGCGCGAATCGGTGGCGCGCGCCCTGGCCCTGCTGGCGCGCGAGCAGGCGCTGCTGCGCCGCGACCGCTGGCACTGCGAGATCGAGCGCGCGCAGCTGTCCGCCTGGGCCGAGGGCGGGCGCGGCAGGCCTGCGGCGGCAGCCTGACAAGCGGCCCTCAGGCCGGCACGGCGCCGTGCTCGCCCTGCTGGCGGGCATGCAGGGCCTGCACCTCCTGCGGCGGCAGCGCCTTGGCGAACAACCAGCCCTGGTACAGCTCGCAGCCCAGGGCGCGCAGCCACTGCAGCTGCTCGTCGCGCTCCACCCCTTCGGCCACCGCCCGCAGACCCAGGGTGTGGGCCAGGGCCAGCACGGCGCGCACCAGGGTGGCGTCGGCGGCGTCGTGCGGAACGCGGCGCAGGAATTCGCGGTCCACCTTGATGTGGGTGACGGGCAGCTCGCGCAGCCAGGCCAGCGAGGACTGGCCGGTGCCGAAGTCGTCCAGCGCCAGCACCACGCCCAGGGCGTGCAGTTCGGCCAGCACCTGGCGCGCCTGCTGCGGGTCGGCCATGGCCTGGGATTCGGTCACCTCCAGCTCCAGCCGGCCGGGGGGCACGCCGTGCTCGCGCAGGTTGCGCGCCACCTGCTCCACCAGATCACTCTGGCGCAGCTGCTGGGCCGACAGGTTGACGGCCACGCGCAGCTCCACGCCGGCGCGCTGCCAGCGGCCAATCTGCCGACAGGCCTCGGCCATGGCCCAGGCGCCCAGCTCCAGGATCAGCCCGGTGGCCTCGGCCACGGGCACAAAGCGCGCCGGCGGCACCTCGCCCAGCTGCGCGTCGCTCCAGCGCAGCAGCGCCTCCACGGCCACCATGCGACCACTGGCCACATCCACCTGGGGCTGGTAGAGCAGCCTCAGGCCGGAGCCTTCAGCCAGGGCCTGGCGCAGGCGTTCGTGCACCTGGATCTTCTCGGCCACCTTCTCGCCCAGCTCGGGCGTGTAGAAGGCGTGGCGCGCACGGCCCAGCTGCTTGGCCTGGTACATGGCCATGTCGGCGTAGCGCAGCAGGGTTTCGGCGTCGGCGGCGTCGCCGGGGCACAGGGCAATGCCCATGCTGGCACCGAAGTTCAGTTCGAAGCCCTGCACCCGGCAGGGCATGCACAGGCGCTGCAGCAGCCGCGCGGCCACGCACTCGGCCTCGTGGCGGTGGCGCACGTCCGGCAGCAGCACGGTGAACTCGTCGCCGCCCAGGCGGGCCATGACGTCGCCCGGCCGCAGCTCGCCCTGCAGGCGCTGCGCCACCTCGCGCAGCACCCGGTCGCCGGCGGCGTGGCCATAGCCGTCGTTGATGGCCTTGAAGTCGTCCAGGTCCAGCAGCAGTAGGGCAAAGGGCCGGCGCTCGGGCGCGCCGATGGCCTGGGCCAGCTGCTGGCCGAACTGCCAGCGGTTGGCCAGGCCGGTCAGGGTGTCGTGTGTGGCCTGGTAGTGCATGCGCGCCTGCAGCAGGCGCAGCTCGGAGATGTCGCGCACGAAGGCCACCACGGTGCCGCCATGCGCCGGCGAGTGGCCCAGGGCCACGTCCACCGGCACGTGGTTGCCGTCCCGGCGCACCAGCCACAGGTCCCGCCCCTGGCCCATGGCGCGGCGGGCCGGACGGGCGTGGTAGCGCTGCACGTGCGCGGCATGCGCCTGGCGCAGGGCTTGGGGCAGCAGCAGCTCCACGGGTTGGCCCAGCAGCTCGGCGCTGGAGTAGCCGCTGATGCTCTCCATCTGCGCGTTGACCAGCACGATTCGGCCCTGGCGATCCACGGCCAGCATGCCGTCGGGCGCGGCGTCCATGGCGGCCCGCTCCAGCGAGGTGGCGGGTAGGACCAGCGGCATGGGCGCGGGGTCAGGGGAACCGTCGAGGGCGGCAGCGGCGGCGGTGTGCATGCCGGCCACTGTAGGGTGCGGCGGCGGCCACGGCAGGCCCGTCAGGCGCCGAAGGTGACGCCGCCGGCAGTTTGCCCACCCGGCAGCGTGGGCCGGCAGCCACGGTGCCGGCTACTTGCCCGCCTCGTCCAGCAGCGCGCGCACGTCGGCGGCCAGGGCCTGGGCGCCGCTGCCGTAGCGGTGGTACAGGCGCAGGCGGCCGGCCGGGTCGTAGACGTAGTTGCCGGCCGAGTGGTCCATGGTGTAGCTGGTGGGCGTGCTGCCCTCCACGCGCTTGTAGTAGATCTTGAAGTCCTTGGCGACGGCGGCCAGCTCCTCGGGCGTGCCGCGCAGGGCGATGAAGCTGGGGTCGAAGCTGGCCATGTAGGCCTTAAGCACCTCGGGCGTGTCACGCTCGGGGTCCACGGTGACGAAGATGCCCTGCAGGCGCTCGCCATCGGCGCCCAGGGCCTGCTTGACCTCGGCCAGCTCGCTCATCGAGGTGGGGCACACGTCCGGGCACTGGGTGTAGCCGAAGAAGACGACCACCACCTTGCCAGCGAAGTCCTTCAAGCTGCGGCGCTGGCCGTGCTGGTCGGTCAGCGGCAGGTCGCGGGCGTAATCGGCACCGGTGACGTCCACGCCCTGGAAGCTCGCGGCCTTGGGCGAGCAAGCAGCAAGAAAAACGGCTGCAGCGCCCGTAGATACTGCGCAGGCAGCTACTTTTTTAAGAGCAAAACGGCGGTTGATGGTCGGCATTACAGAACGTAGTGGTCCACCAGCAGCGCGGCAAACAGCACGCTCAGGTGGATCAGGGAAAAACGGAAGGTCTTGCGCGCCAGCTGGTCGGAGTAGCGCCGCCACAGCACGAAGCCGTAGCCGCAAAAACCCAGACCCAGGCCGATGGCGGCCACCAGGTAGATCCACGAGCTCATGCCGTAGATGAAGGGCATCAGGCAGCCGGCGAACAGGATCAGCGTGTACAGGAAGACCTGCAGCCGCGTGAATTCGTTCCCGTGCGTGACGGGCAGCATGGGCAGGCCGGACTTGCGGTAGTCCTCCACGCGGTACAGCGCCAGGGCCCAGAAGTGCGGCGGCGTCCACAGGAAGATGATCAGGAACAGGATCAGCGCCTCGGGGCTCACCTGGCCGGTCATGGCGGCCCAGCCCAGCACCGGCGGCATGGCTCCGGAAGCGCCGCCGATCACGATGTTCTGCGGCGTCAGCGGCTTGAGGATGACGGTGTAGATGACGGCATAGCCCACGAAGGTGGCGAACGTCAGCCACATGGTTAGCGGGTTGACGAAGAAGTACAGCAGCGCCGAGCCGGCCGCGCACAGCAGCGCCGAGAACACCAGCGCCTGCGTGCTCGACAGCTCGCCGCGCGCCGTGGGCCGCCAAGCGGTGCGCTTCATGCGCGCGTCGATGCCGCGCTCCACCAGGCAGTTGAAGGCGGCCGCCGCCCCGGCCACCAGCCAGATGCCGGCACTGGCCAGCGCCATCTGGCCCCACTGCAAGGCCGAGGGCAGGCCGGGCACGGCCAGCACCATGCCGATGAAGGCACAAAACACGATCAGCTGCACCACGCGCGGCTTGGTCAGGGCGTAGAACTGCGCCACCCGCGGCGGCAGGGTGTGGGCGGCGTGGACGGTCGAGGGTGCGGGTGCGGCGCTCATGCGGAAGCTCTCTTTGCGGAAAGGGGCGCAGCGGCTGCGGCGACGGTCCTGGCCGTAGCCTGGCTGCGGCTGGCGGCCAGGGCCCAGGTCAGCACCACCACCAGCGCCGCGGCGCCTCCGGTGTGCAGCACGGCGGCAGCCAGGGGCCAGCCCAGCACCACGTTGGACAGGCCCGTGGCCAGCTGCGCCAGGGCCAGGGCCGCCAGCCAGCGGGCCTGCGCGCGCAGCGCGGCCACGCGCGCCAGGCGCCAGGCCAGCAGGCCCAGCGCTGCCAGCACCACGTAGGCGGCCAGCCGGTGCGTGTAATGGATGGCGGTGAGGGCGGCAAAGCTGATGTGGCTGCCGTCGCCGCGCAGACCCAGCGGACGCCACAGCTCGAAGCCCTCGGCAAAGGCCATGTCGGGCCACCACGAGCCCTGGCACTGCGGGAAGGTGTTGCAGGCCAGCACCGCATAGTTGGTGCTGACCCAACCGCCCAGCAGCAGTTGCGCCACCACCAGGGCCATGGTGCCGCCCAGCGCCAGCCGCAGGCCGCGCGGCAGGGGCTGGGCCGCCAGGCCCTGCACGCGCTGGCCCACACGAACGGCCTGCGCGCACAGCAGCGCCAGCAGCACGGCGCCGCCCAGCAGGTGCAGGGTGACGATGGCAGGGAACAGCTTCATGGTCACGGTGAGCGCGCCAAACGCGCCCTGCAGGCAGACCCAGATGAGCGTGAGCGTGGGCCACCAGGGGTTGATCAGCGCCGGCTCGGCGCCGCCCGTGCGCCGGCGGCGCAGGTGCTCGCGCCAGGCCAGCACGGCCAGCACGATGATGAGCACGCCCACGCCGGTGGCCAGGTAGCGGTGGATCATCTCGACCCAGGCCTTGCCGTGCGTGACCGGGCCGCTGGGCAGGGCTGCCTGGGCGGCGGAGATCTCGGCGCGCGCGCCCACCGGGCTGGCGCTGCCGTAGCAGCCCGGCCAGTCGGGGCAGCCCAGGCCGGAGTCGGTCAGCCGCGTGAAGGCGCCGAACAGCACCAGATCGAACGTCAAAAACAGCGTCAGCACCAGCAGCGCCTGCATGCGCGCGGCCGGGGTGCGGCCGCGGTGCTTGCGCCAGACCCAGGCCAGCGGCAGTGCGGCGATGAGCAGCCCCAGCGCCATCAGCTCCAGCACCGGCGCCAGGTCGTACAGCGGCTGCACGGACGAAGGCGCCATCAGCGCGGCTCCAGCGGCTCGCGGCCGGCCTTGTCCCAGGACGAGGAGGCGCGCAGCAGGCGCTCCAGGTCGCGCTTGGCGCGGGCGGCGCCGGCGCGGTCGAGCTGGGCGGGAAAGCGCATCATCCAGTTGCCTTGGGGGTCGACCACGTAGACGTGCTCGTCCAGCGCGTGGCCCTCGGCCGGGGCCAGCCACTGCTGCACCTCCTGCTGCGGGGCGCGCAGCACCGTGGCCTGGGCCAACGCGGGACCGATGTCGGCGGGCAGCGGGGCGTCATCGGTGACCAGCCAGACCCAGTCCATGCGGTCCTTGTCGCGGCCCATGCTCTCGCGCAGCTGGCGCTGCAGGTACAGGTTGTTGCGGCAGTTGTCGGCGCAGGCGCCGCCGGCGGCGCTGACCAGCAGCCACTGGCCGCGCAGCTCGTCCAGCAGGTGCGGGGCGCCGTCAGGGCTGGTGGCGCGCAGCGTGGCGGGCAGCGGGCGCTGCGGCTCGATCAGCTCGCCGAAGTTGCGCCGCCCCTCGGGCCGAATGACGTAGTAGGTGAAGTAGGACGCGATGACCGGCGCCGCGCAGACCAGCAGCAGGCCCAGCATCTGCCAGCGCCCGCGACGCGAGCGCTGCATCGCGGCCAGCGCGTCGCCGGCCTGCGGCAGGGTGTGCACCGTCAGGCCCAGCGGCTCGTCGGGGGCGGTGGCGCCCGCGCTGCGGGCGGAAAGATCAGGGCCGCGGGCGAGCGAAGCGTCGGACGAGTTGGAACCAGACATAGAGGATTGCCACCAGGGCGCACAGCCCGAACCATTGGAATGCGTAGCCGTAGTGCTTGTCCACGCCGTTGTCCACGGCGGGCCAGTCGCGCGACAGGCCATCGGCGCCAGCGCCGGTCTGCACCACGGACAGGGGCAGCAGCGGCAGGCCGGTCTCGGCGGCAAAGGCCGCCACGTCGAGATTTTGCCGGATGCGCGAAGACCCTGGGCCGGTGCCGGCCGGGGCCTGGAATTCATACAGCCGCGAGGGCGGGCCGGCCACGCGGCCCGGCAGCTGCACGTCGCCGGCGGGCGTGACCACTTCAGGCAGACGGGTGCGCTCCAGGAAGTCGCGCGGCACCCAGCCGCGCTGCACCAGCACGACGGCGCCCTGCCCCGCCCCGGCGGGCAGCGCCAGCCGCAGCGGCGTGAGCACGAAAAAGCCCGGGCGGCCGTACATCTGCCGGTTGTCGAGGAAGACGGTGGCGTCCTCCACCCACTGGCCGCGCAGCTGTACCTGGCGGTGCAGCAGCGGCTGCAGACCGTCCGCGTCGCGCACCTCGGCCAGGCGCGGCAGGGGCAGCGGCGGCTGGGCCGCGCGCTCGTCGATGGCGGACTGCACGGCCAGCTTGTGCGCGGCGCGCGACAGCTGCCAGCGCCCCAGCGAGGCGGTCAGCGCCATGGCCCCCAGAGCGGCCAGCGTGATGAGCCAGAAGCGCCAGCCCAGGCGTGTGCGGCGGTCGGTGTTCACCGGATAATGCGTTCCATGAAGATCCTCGTGGCCCTGGCGTTTCTCGCCATCATCGCCAGCCTGGCGTCGGCGCTGTTTTTCATGATGCGCGGCAGCCGGCCCGGCGAGGACGACCGCAAGCGTAGCGCGCGCATGGAGTGGTCGCTGGCGCTGCGCGTGGGGCTGTCGGTGGTGCTGTTCCTGTGCCTGCTGCTGGCGTGGAAGCTGGGCTACATCCAGCCCACGGGCCTGCCGGCCGCGCCGCAGTGACGGCGCTATTTAAACAGGAGCTGCCAGCGCTTGTGTGGTGCGGCTTTCGACCTTTTTTCATACGCAAACTGGCTAGCATAAAGCGCGAGCAGCTCTCATTTTGATAGCTACCTGCCGCCCGTAAGCCAGCCCGTAAAAAAAGCGCCTTGCGGCGCTTTTTTTGGGGCCTCGATCGGCTGGCGTGTCACATCCAGTACACCAGGATGTACAGGCCCAGCCAGACCACGTCCACGAAGTGCCAGTACCAGGCGGCGCCCTCGAAGCCGAAGTGGCGCTCGGCCGTGAAGTGGCCGCTTTGCAGGCGCAGCGTGATGAACAGCAGCATCAGCATGCCCACGAAGACGTGGAAGCCGTGGAAGCCCGTGAGCAGGAAGAAGGTGGAGCCGAACACGCCGGAGCTCATCTTCAGGTTCAGGTCCGTGTACAGGTGGTAGTACTCGTAGCCCTGCACGCACAGGAAGGTGATGCCCAGCAGCACGGTGATCCACATGAAGGCGATGGTGCGGCCGCGCTGGCCCAGGCGCAGCGCGTGGTGGGCGATGGTCAGCGTGACGCCGGAGGTCAGCAGCAGCGCGGTGTTGATGGTGGGCAGCCAGAACGGGCCGACGGTCTGGAAGGGCTCCACCGTGCCGGCCGGCGAACCCGTGGCGCCGGCCGCCAGGCTGGGCCAGACGGCCTTGAAGCCGGGCCACAGCAGGCTGTTGTCCACGCTGCCCAGCGCCGGCAACGAGTGGGCACGCGCCCACCACAGGGCGGTGAAGAAGGCGCCGAAGAACATCACCTCCGAGAAGATGAACCAGCTCATGCTCCAGCGGTACGACAGGTCGATCTTGCGCCCGTACAGGCCGCGCTCGCTCTCGTGCGCGGCCTCGCGGAACCACTGGAACAGCACGAACAGCCACCAGGCGATGCCGAACCAGAACGAGTACATGCCCCATTCGGTGCCGTTGATCCATTGGCTGGCCCCCAGGATCACGAAGAACAGCCCGGCTGCCGCGAAGATGGGGTGGCGCGACTCCGCGGGGACGTAGTAGTAGGGCGTGGCGCCCGGCGTGGTTGCACTCATGTCAGCTCCTCGATCTCAGTATTTCTCAAAGTTCCGGGTGTTCCCGTTGTTGTGTCGTCGTGTCGTTTGGCGGCCGGTCCGGGGCAGACGTTCAGGTCACCCATTTGACGATGCCGATCAGTATCAGCACGAAGGCAAACAGCGCGATCAAACCAATCAGCAGCACGTGCAGCGGCTGGATGCTCTGCAGGTCGCGCCGGTATTCGTCGCCCGCACGCAGGCCGATCAGCGACCAGGCCACGGCGCGCAGCGAGCGCAGCAGCGAGGTCTTGCCCTGCTGCGAGCCCGGCCGGGACGCGCCGCCGCTCATGCACCGCCTCCTGCGCCAGCGCCTGCGGGCGCCGCCGCGGTGGACTGCGGCGCGGCCGGCGTCTTGCCGCCCACCTCGAAGAAGGTATAGGACAGCGTGATGGTGGTCACGTCCTTGGACAGGCGCGGGTCGATCACGAAGGCCACGGGCCACTCCTTCTTCTCGCCCGGCTCCAGGGTGTACTGGTTGAAGCAGAAGCACTCCAGCTTGGTGAAGTGCGCCGCGGCCTGGCGCGGCGCGTAGCTGGGGATGGCCTGGGCCGCCATGCGGCGGTTCTGCACGTTCTGGAACTCGTACATGACGGTGGTCAGCTCGCCCGGGTGCACCTGGATGGAGCTTTGCGCCGGCTTGAAGTCCCACGGGCCGCGTGCGTTGGCATCGAACTGCACGGTGATGGTGCGGCTCTTGTCCACCTGGCTGTTGGCCGGTATGCGGGCGTTGGGACCGGCCGAGCCGTTGCCCGGCACCAGCCGCTCGGACAGCGACAGGATGTTGATGCCCGTGGCCTCGCAGATGGACTTGTAGATGGGGATCAGCACGTAGCCGAAGGCAAACATGCCCAGGGCGACCACGCCCAGCTTGCCCACCATCTTCAGGTTTTCACCCTTCACACCCATCGCCAATGCCTCCTCATTGATTACCCGGCCTGCCCGCGTGTAAGCATGGCGTTCGCTCAGTGCAGCCAGACGATGCGCACGACGAAGCCCAGCAGAAACACCAGCGCCAGGGACGCCAGGATCAGGCCCAGGCGGACGTTGGCTTTTCGCTTGTCTTCAGGCAGGGCCATGCTTGCGCTCCGGTGCTGCTGGTCGGCCATCAGCCGATCACGCGCGTGGCGGTGGCATCCAGCTTCGGGGGCTCGACGAAGGTGTGGAAGGGTGCCGGCGAGGGCACTTCCCATTCCAGGCCTTCGGCACCTTCCCAGGGCTTTTGCGGCGCGGGCACGCCGCGGCCGCTCATGGCCGGCAGCACCACGAACAGGAAGAAGTACACCTGCATCAGGCCGAAACCAAAGGCGCCGATGGAGGCGATCATGTTGAAGTCGGCGAACTGCATGGGGTAGTCGGCGTAGCGACGCGGCATGCCGGCCAGCCCCAGGAAGTGCATGGGGAAGAAGGTGAGGTTGAAGGTGATCATCGAACCCCAGAAGTGGATGCGACCGCGCGTCTCGCTGTACATGTGGCCGGTCCACTTCGGGCTCCAGTAGTAGTAGCCGGCGAACATGGCGAACAGTGAGCCGGCCACCAGCACGTAGTGGAAGTGGGCCACGACGTAGTAGGTGTCCTGCAGCTGGATGTCCAGCGGCGCCATGGCCAGGAACAGGCCGGTGAAGCCGCCGATGGTGAACACGAAGATGAAGCCCACGGCCCACAGCATCGGCGTCTCGAACGTCATCGAGCCGCGCCACATGGTGGCCGTCCAGTTGAAGATCTTCACGGCCGTGGGCACGGAGATCAGCATGGTGGCGTACATGAAGAACAGCTGACCCGTCACCGGCATGCCGGTGGTGAACATGTGGTGCGCCCAGACGATGAACGACAGGATCGCGATGGCCGCCACGGCGTACACCATGGAGGCATAGCCGAACAGGCGCTTGCGGCTGAAGGCGGGCACGACCTGGCTGACGATGCCGAAGGCCGGCAGGATCATGATGTAGACCTCGGGGTGGCCGAAGAACCAGAAAATGTGCTGGTACATCACCGGGTCGCCGCCGCCGGCGGGATTGAAGAAGCTGGTGCCGAAGTGGCGGTCCGTCAGCGTCATGGTGATGGCGCCGGCCAGCACGGGCATGACGGCGATCAGCAGGTAGGCGGTGATCAGCCAGGTCCAGCAGAACATGGGCATCTTCATCAGCGTCATGCCGGGAGCGCGCATGTTCAGGATGGTCACGATGATGTTGATCGAGCCCATGATGGAGCTGGCGCCCAGGATGTGCATGGCGAAGATGCCGACATCCATGGACGGGCCCATCTGCAGCGTCAGCGGCGCGTACAGCGTCCAGCCCGCGGCGGGCGCGCCGCCGGGCATGAAGAACGAGCCCACCAGCATGCAGGCGGCAGGCACCATCAGCCAGAAGCTGAAGTTGTTCATGCGCGCAAACGCCATGTCCGAGGCACCGATCTGCAGCGGCAGCATCCAGTTAGCGAAGCCCACGAAGGCCGGCATGATGGCGCCGAACACCATGATGATGCCGTGCATGGTGGTGAGCTGGTTGAACAGCTCGGGGTTGACCAGCTGCAGACCGGGCTGGAACAGCTCGGCGCGAATCAGCATGGCCAGCACGCCGCCAATCATCAGCATGGTGAAGGAAAACAGCAGGTACAGCGTCCCGATGTCCTTGTGGTTGGTGGCGTACAGCCAGCGCCGCCAGCCGGTAGGGCCGTGGTGATGGTGATCGTCGTGCCCGTGGGCGTGGCCCGCTCCGCCGTGTCCCTGGTTGTCCAGAACTGCGCTCATGACTAAGGTCCTCTTCAATCCGTGCAATGGGCGGCTTTACTTGCCGCGCTGGGCCACGATCTCGGCTGGCTGCACCAGCTGGCCGCTCTTGTTGGACCAGGCATTCTTGGTGTAGGTGACGACGGCCGCCAGATCGGTGTCGCTCAGCTGCTTCCACGGCGGCATGGCACCGCCGGCCGCGCCGTTGAGCACGATGTGGATCTGCTTGGTGTGGTCCTGATCGAGCACCACGGCCGAGCCGTCCAGGGGCTTGATGGGGCCTGCGCCCTTGCCGTTGGCCTGGTGGCAGGCGGCACAGTTGGCGGCGTAGACCTTCTCGCCACGCGGCATCAGGGCCTCCAGCGTCCAGACCTTGTTCGGGTCATCCTGCTTGGCGGCGGCCTTCTTCTTTTCCTCCGCCACCCAGGCGGTGTACTCCGGCGCGGAAACCACCTTCACGTGGATGGGCATGTAGGCGTGCTCCTTGCCGCACAACTCGGCGCACTGGCCGTAGTAGTCACCCACCTTTTCGGCGCGGAACCAGGTGTCGCGCACGAAGCCGGGAATGGCGTCCTGCTTGATGCCGAAGGCCGGCACCATAAAGGAGTGGATCACGTCGTTGGCAGTGGTGATCACGCGCACCTTCTTGCCCACGGGCACAACCAGCGGGTTGTCCACCTTCAGCAGGTAGTCGGGCGGCGCCTTGGAGACGTCGCCGCTGTCGGACATCTGGCGGTGGCTGCTGTCCAGCGTGGAGATATAGGCCAGGCCTTCGCCCTCGCCGGCGATGTAGTCGTAGCCCCACTTCCACTGGTAGCCGGTGGCCTTGATGGTCAGGTCGGCGTTGGTGGTGTCCTTCTGGGCCACCAGCACCTTGGTGGCGGGCAGCGCCATCAGGATGACGATGACGAAGGGGATGATGGTCCAGGCAACCTCGACGGTGACGGACTCGTGGAAGTTCGCTGCCTTGGCGCCGCGCGACTTGCGGTGGTGCCAGATGGAATAGAACATGACCCCGAACACGCCGAGGAAGATCACCGTGCAGACGATGAGCATCATCCAGTGCAGGAAGTGCTGCTCCTCGGCGATCCTGGTGACCGGCGGTGGCAGGTTGAGCTGATTGACGGCAGGGCCGCCGGGAAGGTCCTGCACGGCGTGGGCCGCGGTGGCGACCCAGGCTGAGCCTGCCAGCAGCAACGAACCCAGCTTGTTGGATATGCGCTTCATCGTTCTCACTTTTTTCCTAAGCTCCAATTGACCAATTCCCTGCTGCCCGCACGCATGTGATGCATTCAGCGGCTCATCAGTCCAGGCCGCTCCCGGGCGTCCTGTTGTCTCCATGATGCGGTGCGGGGCTGCCGCCACGCGCTGGGACGAAACCTCCCGCTGCACCCAGCATGCCCAGGGCCACAAGACGCGGCAATCCGCGTTAGTCCCGAGCAGTGGGTAATAGTTAATGGCGCAAATCAAAGGCCTGACCGAGCGAAAAAACGCCCGCACCAGGCCCGTCAGATGCGACAAACAGGCCCGGCGCTACCGGGCCGCAGGAAGTTCCCAATCCGCAAGCAAAATTTATTGTAGCTCGCATTGATCGGCATCATTGACAGGCGTCGCACGCCCATCCACGGCCTTCAGCGCTTGCCGCGCAGCATGGCGCGCATGTCCTGCAGCGACACGGCGCTCTCGCCATCCACACGCACCCGCGGCGCGGGCTTGATGGCGTGGCCGTAAACGATTTCGAAGGTCAGCGCCAGCTGGCCGCCCTGCGCCGGATCGGCCAGCCGCTCGGCCAGCTGCTGCTGCAGTTGCCGGTGCCAGCGCCTGCCGCGCAGGCCGGCAAAGCGCTGCGGGTGCAGATTGCGCCCCAGGCCGCGCAGTTCCTGCAGCAGCCGCTCGGGCGTGGCGAAGATCAGGGTGATGCGCTCCATGTCCATCACCGGCTCGGAGAAACCGGCGTGCATCAGCATGTCACCCCAGTCATGCATGTCGGTGAAGGCGTGCGCGGGCTCGGGCCAGCCCAGGCTGCCGTACAGGGCGCGCAGTTCGCGCAGCGTGTCCGGCCCCAGGCAGGAGAACATGAGATAGCCGTCCACCGCCAGTGCACGGTGCCAGGCCTTGATCAGCGCCTGCGGGTCGGCCGCCATGTGCAGTGCCATGCTGGACCACAGCATCTGCACGCCGCCGTCGGGCGGCACGCCGAAGCGCGGGGCGGCGCCGGACCAGCGCGCCGGACTCCACCAGGGCCGCGCCAGCCGGTCCTGGGCCGCTGCCAGACCTTGGGGCGAGGAGGTCTCGGCCACGTGGCTGACCGCCTGCGGGAAGTGCTGCGCCACCAGCGCATGGGCCTGCATGCCGCCGCGCAGCGGATCCCAGTCGCACCACGCGGCTGGCGGCTGCACGATCCACTGCAGCCGCTCGTACATGCGCCGCGCCACTTCCTCATGCAGCCACGGAGACTCGGGCGCCACACTGGCATGCCAGCGCGCAGCGGCCTGGGGGTCGATGGTGGGAGGCAGTTGCTCGGGCATGGGGACAAAGACAGGGACGGCCGCTGAGGCCGACGAGTATATTGATCCGATGCCCTTTGCCCCGGTCCTGTCCGCCCTGGCGCGGCACGCTGCAGCGCTGGTGCCCAGCCAGTGCGCGCTGTGCCACGCCTGGCCGGCGCAGCGGCTGTGCGCGGCTTGCCGGCTGCAGTTCGCGGCGCCTGCGGCGCGCTGCGGCAGCTGCGCCAGTCCGGTGGCGCCCGGCGTCGACCGCTGCGGCGCCTGCCTGCGCGAGCCACCGCCGCTGCAGGGCTGCGTGGCCGCGGTGGAATACGGCTATCCCTGGGCCGGCGTGATCGGGCAATTCAAGTTCCAGGCCGATCCCGGCTGGTCCGCCACGCTGGCAACGCTGATGCGGGCCGCGCCCGGCGCGTCCGACCTGCTCCAGCAGGCCGAACTGGTGCTGCCCGTGCCGCTGGCACCCCGGCGGTTGCGCGAACGCGGCTACAACCAGGCGCTGCTGCTGGCCCGCGCCCTGCAGGTGGGCTCCCGCCTGCGTTCCGGCCTGCTGCTGCGGCTGCACGACACCGACGCGCAAAGCGGCCTGGGCCGTGCCGCCCGCCTGCGCAATCTGCGCGGCGCCTTCGCACTGCAGCCGCTGGCCGCCGGCGCCGTGCAGGGCCGGCGCGTCCTGCTGGTGGATGACGTGATGACCACTGGCGCCACGCTGCACGCGGCCGCATTGGCGCTGCACGCCGCCGGCGCGGCCCATGTCGATGCGCTGGTAATGGCGCGTACGCCCTCTCGATACGATTGATTACCAAAAGAGGGGCAAGGCACGCCGCAACCCTCTATATAGGCAAGGGTTCCCAATCACAATAGTGCACATGTTTCACATCGTCTTGGTCGAACCCGAGATCCCGCCCAACACCGGCAATGTGATCCGCCTGGCGGCGAACACCGGCTGCACGCTGCATCTCGTGGAGCCGCTGGGCTTTTCCATGGACGACGGCTTGCTGCGCCGCGCCGGACTGGACTACCACGAATACGCCGAGGTACGCCGCCACGCTGGCTGGACAGCCCTGCTGCGCGAGGAGGAGCCCGACCTGTCGCGCATGTTCGCACTGACCACGCACGGCACGCAGTCGGTGTACGACACAGCCTTCCTGCCAGGCGACTGGCTGGTGTTCGGCGCCGAGTCGCGCGGGCTGCCGCCCGTGCTGCGCGAGACCTTTCCGCCCACGCAGCGCCTGCGCCTGCCCATGATGCCGGCGCAGCGCAGCCTGAACCTGTCCAACGCCGTGGCCATCACGGTGTATGAGGCCTGGCGGCAAAACAGCTTCCTGTCGGCCACCGCGGCCGCAGGCCCTCAGGCCCTGGCGCCGTAGCTGCGCACCAGCGCCTCGGCCACGCACACCGGCTTGTCGCCGCCCTCGCGCTCCACGGCCACCTCCCAGGTCATCTGCATGCCGTCCGGCGGCACCGCCTCGGCGGCAGTCAGCGCCAGGCGTGCGCGCAGCCGGCTGCCGGCGGGCACGGGCGCCGGAAAGCGCACCCGGTTCAGCCCGTAGTTGACGCCCATCTTCGTGCCCTCGACCTCGAAGGCCGCCTCCATGAAGCGCGGCAGCAACGACAGCGTCAGAAAGCCATGCGCGATGGTGGTGCCGAACGGCCCGGCCGCCGCCCGCGCCGGGTCGGTGTGGATCCACTGGTGGTCACCCGTGGCCTGGGCGAACAGGTCGATCTGCGCCTGAGTGACGTCGATCCAGTCGGTGACGGCCACTTCCTGCCCGATGCTGGCAGTGACCTCGGAATAGCTGCGGAAGGTCTTTTTCATGGCCGGCCACTGTAGCGAGTGCCCTGGCGGGCCTCTGTCCAGTGGGCGACTGCGCCCGGCCCGGCGGCGCCACTCAGGCGCCCTGTCCGCCCCGCTTGACGAAGAACAGGCCCGCACCCACCGCCATCAGCAGCGAGCCGAAGACGCGGTTTTGCGCCCGCATGGCGCTGGCGCTCTGCATCAGGCGGCGCAGCGCACTGGCGCCGGCGGCATAGCCGCTCATCACGATCAGGTCCACCACGACCAGGGTGGCGGCCATCACCATCAGCTGCTGCCACAGCGGGCGCGTGTCGGTCATGAACTGCGGCAGCACGGCCACCATGAACAGGATGCCCTTGGGGTTGGTGGCGTTGGTCAGCGCGCCGGTGAAGACGCGCCGGCGCAGGCTCATGGGTGCGGCAGCCACGTCGCCGCCCAGCGTACCAGCGCTGCCGGCGCGCCACTGGCACCAGCCCAGGTAGATGAGATAGCAGGCGCCCAGCACCTTGACCACGCTGAAAGCCAGCTCCGATGCGATCAGCAGCGAGCCCACGCCGGCGCCCGCCACCACCAGGATGAACAGCAGGCCCAGCTCCAGCCCGACGATGGTGCCGCCCGCGCCGCGCACGCCGTAGGACAGGCCATGGCTCATGGACAGCACCGCGCCCGAGCCGGGTGAGATGGCAATCACCCACGACGCCGCGAAAAATGCCATCCAGGTATGCCAGTCCATAGTGCGCGACGCCAGTAAAAAAGAGAAGGGAACGGGGAAAGAAGGCCGCGATTCTACGGGCGCACCGCTTTGCCATGCAGCGCCTAGGCGGCTGCAGCATACAAGCCAAATGGGCCTCCAGCCCTTTCCACACAAGCGACAGCCGCTATTTATTACATAGCAAATCCCGGGCCGCCCCTCGGCCGCGCCCGCTGGTGCCACAATTTCCCCCGGCCATCCGGCCGCGCGTTTCCCCTCTCCCTACTTCCACCATGGCCCAAGCGCCCGTCTGGCTCACCTACGGCTTCACCTACCTGGCCGCGGCGGTGATCGCCGTGCCCATCGCCCGCGCCCTGGGCCTGGGCGCCATCATCGGCTACCTGGCGGCCGGCATCGCCATCGGGCCCTGGGGCCTGGGCCTGGTGAGCAACGTGCAGGACATCCTGCACTTCGCCGAGTTCGGCGTGGTGCTGATGCTGTTCCTGGTCGGGCTGGAGCTGCAGCCCAGCCGGCTGTGGAGCCTGCGCCGTCCCATTCTGGGCCTCGGGCTGGCGCAGATGGCCGGCTGTGCCGTGGTGCTGTGGGCCATCGCCTGGGCGCTGGGCCTGCCCTGGCGTGTGGCGCTGGTGGCGGCCCTGGGACTGGCGCTGTCGTCCACGGCCATCGCCCTGCAGGTGCTGGCCGAGCGCAACCTGATGCGCACCGACAGCGGCCAGAAGGCGTTTTCCATTCTGCTGTTCCAGGACGTGGCGGCGATTCCGATCCTGGCGCTGCTGCCCCTGCTGGGCGCCGCCGCCGCGCACCATCCGCACGGCCCGGGCGACCTGGGGCTGGAGGCGCTGCGCACCGCCGCCGTGGTGGGCGCCATCGTGCTGGGCGGGCGCCTGCTGCTGCGCCCGGTGCTGCGCTGGATCGCGCGCAGCAAGCAGCCGGAGATCTTCACCGCCACCTCGCTGTTCCTGGTGGTCGGCATCGCCATGCTGATGCTGTGGGTGGGCCTGTCCATGGCCCTGGGCGCCTTCCTGGCCGGCGTGCTGCTGGCCGACAGCGAGTATCGGCGCGAGCTGGAGACCGACATCGAGCCCTTCAAGGGCCTGCTGCTGGGCCTGTTCTTCATCGCCGTGGGCATGAGCATCGACTTCGGCGTGCTGGCGCGCGCGCCCTGGGCCATGCTGGGGCTGCTGCTGGGCTTTCTGGTCGTCAAGGGCGTGGTCATCTGGCTGCTGGCGCGCGCCAGCGGCATGCCCTACCGCGAGAGGCCGGTGTTCACGCTGGTGCTGGCGCAGGGCGGAGAGTTCGCCTTCGTGGTCTTTCAGACCGGCGCCAACTTCGGCGCCATCGGTGGCGACGCGGCCTCCATGCTGATCGGCGCGGTGGCGCTGTCCATGCTGCTGTCGCCGCTGCTGCTGGTGGCGGTGGACCGTGCGCTGCTGCTGCGCCACGCGCGCCTGGGCCCGCCGGCCACCCCGCCCGTGCCCGACGAGCGCACCCTGTCGGAGCCGCCGCAAAGCGCGCCCATCATCATTGCCGGCTTCGGCCGCTACGGGCAGATCGTCGCCCGCATGGTGCTGGCCCAGGGGCTGGAAGCCACAGTGCTGGACCACAGCGTGGAGATGCTGGAGGTGGCCCACACCTTCGGCTACCGCGTCTTCTACGGCGACGCCACCCGCGTGCCGCTGTTGCGCCTGGCCGGCGCCGGCAGCGCGCGCGTGCTGGTGGTGGCGGTGGATGCGCCCGAGCAGTCTTTGAAAATCGTGCAGGCCGCGCGCAAGCACTTCCCGCACCTGCAGATCGTGGCCCGCGCGCGCGACGTGACGCACTGGCACGCGCTGCGCGACCTGGGCGTGCAGCACGTCGAGCGCGAGCTGTTTCGCGCCAGCGTGCTGAGCGCGCGCACGGTGCTGGAGCTGATGGGCGAGAGCCCGCAGGAGGCCGCTGCCTTCGCCGAGCGTTTCACGGCGCACAACATGGCCCTGTCCGAGCGCATGTACGCGCACCAGGGCGACCGCGAGGCCATGCTGGCCGTCGCCCGCCAGGGCCGCCAGCAGCTGGTCGAGCAGCTGGCCAAGGAGCGCCAGGAGCGCATGGCCGCGGCCGGCGCTGAGCGGCCGCCCTTCCAGCCTTGAAAGAAAAGAGCCTGCAGCGCCCGCCAGGCAAGCGCTACAAGCTCCTAATTCAGTAGCAAAAGGACTCAGTCGGCGCGTGCGCCCGACTCCTTCACCACCTTGCCCCACTTGGCGGTCTCGGTCTTGATGAAGGCGGCGAACTGCTCGGGCGTCTCGATCACTACCTCGCCGCCCTGCTCGGCGATCTTCTTCTTCACGTCGGGCTGGGCCAGCACCTTGGCCAGCGCGGCGTGCAGCTTGTCCAGCACCGGCTTCGGGGTGCCGGCCACGGCGAACATGCCGAACCAGGACGTGGCCTCATAGCCGGGCACACCGGCCTCGGCGATGGTGGGCACGTCGGGCAGCTCGGGCGAGCGCTGGGCCGTAGTCACGGCGATCGGGCGCAGCTTGCCGGCACGCACGTGCTGGATGGCCGAGGGCATGTTGTCGAACATGATGCCGATCTGGTTGCCCAGCAGGTCGGTCACGGCCGGGGCGCTGCCCTTGTAGGGCACGTGCACCATGTCCACCTTGGCCATGGTCTTGAACAGCTCGCCCGACAGGTGGATGGAGCTGCCGCTGCCCGAGGAGCCGAAGTTCACCTCGCCCGGATGGGCCTTGGCATAGGCGATCAGCTCCTGCACCGTCTTGAACGGCTGCTTGGGATTGGCCACCAGCAGGTTGGGCACGTTGGCCACGCGCGTCAGCGGGGCGAAGTCCTTGACCGGGTCGAACGGCATCTTCTTGTACAGCGCCTCGTTGATGGCGTGCGTGCCCACCGTGCCCATGAACAGCGTGTAGCCGTCGGCCGGCGCCTTGGCAGCCAAAGCGCCACCGATGTTGCCGCCGGCGCCAGCGCGGTTGTCCACCACGACGGACTGGCCCAGCTCCTTTTGCAGGCCCTGGCCGATCACGCGCGCCAGGATGTCGGTGGTGCCACCGGCGGAGAACGGCACCACGATGGTGATGGGCTTGGTAGGGAAGTCCTGCGCGGCGGCGCCCAGGGGCAGCGCGCCGGAGGCCAGGGCGGCCAGGCTGGTGGCCAGCAGCGTGCGGCGGGCAATAGGGCGGATGGAAGTCATATCGTGTCCTTGGGGTCGGTTTTTGGGAATGAAGGGGGCGCCGTCGCGGCGGAGAAGGAAAGCAAAGCAAAAGCGGGCTGGCGCTACACCCCGGCCACGCCGACGGTCATGCCACCGCACACGTACAGCACTTGGCCGGTAACGAAGCCGCTGCGCGCATCCAGCAGGTAGGACACGGCGTGCGCCACGTCCTCGGGCGTGCCCACGCGCTTGACGGGCACTGCGTCTACGATGGCCTGCGTGCGCGGCGCGCCGGGCGGGTTGGCGCGGTCGAACAGCTCGGTGCGGATGGGACCGGGGCCGATGGCGTTGGCGGTGATGCCGCAGCGTCCCAGCTCCAGCGCCCACACGCGCGTCATGCCGACCAGCCCGGCCTTGGTGGCGGAATACGCCGTGCGCAGCTCCTTGCCCAACGCGGCGCGCGAGGACATGTTCACGATGCGTCCGAAGCCCGCCGCCTGCATGCCAGGCAGCAGCGCCTGCATGCACTGCAGCGCGCAGCGCAGGTTCAGCGCCACGGCCAGGTCGAACTGCGCCAGCGTCTGCTCGGCGGCCTCGGCCGGCACCACGATGCCGACGTTGTTCACCAGGCGCGTGATGGGGCCGCCGGCCAGCGCCTGTTGCAGCGCGCGCGCCGTCTCGGCCGGGTCGGACAGATCGGCCTGGATGCCGCCGGGTACATGCTCCACATTGCGGTCGATGACCACCGGCTCGTAGCCGTCGGCGCGGCAGCGCTCGGCCGTGGCCGCGCCGATGCCGGCGCCGCCGCCGGTGATGAGCACGCGCTCCTTCAAAGGGGTGCTCATACGCGCTCCAGCACCACGGCAATGCCCTGCCCCACGCCGATGCACATGGTGGCGAGCGCGTAGCGACCGCCCAGCGCGTGCAGCTGGTTCACGGCCGTGGTGGCCAGCCGCGCGCCCGAGGCGCCCAGCGGGTGGCCCAGGGCAATGGCGCCGCCCCATGGGTTGACGCGCTTGTCGTCGTCCTGCAGGCCCAGGTCGCGCAGCACGGCCAGGCCCTGCGCGGCAAAGGCCTCGTTCAGCTCGATCACATCCATCTGCTCCAGGCTCAATCCGGTCTGCGCCAGCACCTTGCGCACGGCCGGCGCCGGGCCGAAGCCCATGATGCGCGGGGCTACGCCGGCCACCGCCATGCCGACCACGCGGGCGCGCGGCGTCAGGCCGTATTGCTGCGCGGCCGCTTCGTTGGCCAGCAGCAGGGCGCAGGCGCCGTCATTCACGCCGCTGGCGTTGCCGGCGGTCACCGTGCCGCCCTCGCGCACCACGCCCTTGAGCTTGGCCAGCGCCTCCAGCGTGGTGGCGCGCGGGTGCTCGTCCTGGCTGACGACGAGGGGCTCGCCCTTCTTCTGGGGGATGGTGACGGACACGATCTCGCGCGCCAGGTGGCCGGCGGCGATGGCGGCGGCGGCCTTTTGCTGGCTGGCCAGGGCCATGCGGTCCTGCGCCTCGCGCTCGATGCGGAAGTCATCGGCCACGTTCTCGGCCGTCTCGGGCATGGAGTCCACGCCGTACTGCTCCTTCATCAGCTGGTTGACGAAGCGCCAGCCGATGGTGGTGTCGTACACCGCGTTGCTGCGGCTGAAGGCGCTTTCGGCTTTGGGCATGACGAACGGCGCGCGGCTCATGCTCTCCACGCCGCCGGCGATCATCAGGCGCGCCTCGCCCGCCTTGATGGCGCGCGCGGCGGTGCCCACGGCGTCCAGGCCCGAGCCGCACAGGCGGTTGATGGTGGCGCCGGGCACGTCGATGGGCAGGCCGGCCAGCAGCGCGCTCATGCGCGCCACGTTGCGGTTGTCCTCGCCGGCCTGGTTGGCGCAGCCGTACAGCACGTCGTCCACGGCCGTCCAGTCCACGCCGGGGTTGCGCTCGATGAGCGCGCGGATGGGCAGCGCTCCGAGGTCGTCGGCGCGCACGCTGGACAGGGCGCCGCCATAGCGGCCGAAGGGCGTGCGGATGGCGTCGCAGATGAAGGCCTGGCGGTCTTGGCTCATGGTGTCTCCGGTGGGGAAAATGTCAAAAAAGTGAGCTGGCAGCGCTTATCTGACAAGCGCTGGAGGCCTATTTGGTGCTCAATTCGCGGCCGCCTCTGCGGCTGCGATGGGCAGGCCGACGATGCGCTGCAGCTCGTCCAGCGACAGGCCGGGCACAGCGTCGATCAGGCGCAGTCCCTGGGGCGTGCAGGCCAGCGTGCACAGGTCGGTGTAGATGCGCTTGACGCAGCCGATGCCGGTGAGCGGGTAGCTGCACTGGGCGACGACCTTGGGCTCGCCCTGCTTGGTCAGCAAATCCATCATCACCCAGGTTTGCTTAGCGCCGATGGCCAGGTCCATGGCGCCGCCCACGGCGGGAATGGCGCCGGGCTCGCCCGTGCTCCAGTTGGCCAGGTCGCCCGTGGCGGAGACCTGGAAGGCACCCAGCACGCAGATGTCCAGGTGGCCGCCGCGCATCATGGCGAAGCTGTCGGCGTGGTGGAAGTACGCCCCGCCTGGCAGCAGCGTCACGGGCTGTTTGCCGGCGTTGATCAGGTCGTAGTCCTCGTCGCCCGCGGCCGGTGCCTGGCCCATGCCGAGGATGCCGTTCTCGCTGTGCAGGATGACCTCGCGGCCCTCGGGGATGTGGTTGGCCACCAGGGTCGGCTGGCCGATGCCCAGGTTGACGTAGGCGCCGTCGTGGATGTCCTGCGCCACGCGCCGGGCCAGCTCGTCTTTACTTCTCTTTTGATAGCTGCTCACGCTTGTTCCTTCTGCCCGGGAGGCCGATTTCATGCAGATTTTTTGAAGCCGCCGGCCTGTGTGGCCACGCGCTCGATGCGCACGATCTGGCTCACGAAGATGCCGGGGGTGACGATGGCCTCGGGGTCCAGCGCGCCCAGTTCGACCACCTCGTGCACAGTGGCCACGGTGTGCTGGGCGGCCATGGCCATCACGGGGCCGAAGTTGCGCGCCGACATGCGGTAGGTCAGGTTGCCCCAGCGGTCGCCGCGCTCGGCCTTGATGAGCGCCACGTCGCCGTGGATGGGGTACTCCAGCACGTACTGGCGCCCGTTGATCTCGCGCGTCTCCTTGCCCTTGGCGAGTTCCGTGCCATAGGCCGTGGGGCAGAAGAACGCACCGATGCCGGCGCCCGCGGCGCGCAGCCGCTCGGCCAGGTTGCCCTGGGGCACCAGCTCCAGCTCCAGCTGGCCGCTGCGGTACAGCTCGTCGAACACCCAGCTGTCCACCTGGCGCGGAAAGCTGCAGATGATCTTGCGCACACGCCCGGTCTTGAGCAGCGCGGCGAGGCCGGCGTCGGCGTTGCCGGCGTTGTTGTTGACCACCGTCAGGTCGCGCGCGCCCTGCTCGATGAGGCCGTCAATCAGTTCGCCGGGAATGCCGGCGGTGCCGAAGCCGCCGATGAGCACCGTGGCGCCGTCCTGCACGCCGGCCAGCGCGGCGGCGACGGACTGGGCAATCTTGTTGGTCATGTCGTCAGGGAAATAGAAGTACGGAAACGAAGAAGCGAGGGGGCAGGCTGGGGAGACAATCCCAACCAGTCAACGCGATTTGTTCGCATATAGAACATTTGTTCGTACAATGAATTTTAGGACGGAACAGCCATGCATGAAAACTGTGGGGAAATCAGTGTTAACCCTAGGCCTGGCGACAGCTATGTGCAGTCATTCGCCCGCGGGCTGGAGGTCATCCGCTCGTTCAGCGCCCAGGCGCCGCAGCAGACGCTGAGCGAGGTGGCCGCCGCCACGGGCCTGACGCGCGCCGGCGCGCGGCGCATCCTGCTCACCCTGCAGACGCTGGGCTACGTGGACAGCGACGGGCGGCTGTTCCATCTCACGCCGCGCATCCTGGACCTCGGATTTGCCTACCTGTCGTCCATGCCCATCTGGGACCTGGCCGAGCCCGAGATGGAAGCGCTGGTGGACCAGGTGCGCGAGTCCTGCTCGGCCGCCGTGCTGGACGGTCTGGACATCGTCTACGTGCTGCGCGTGCACACGCACAAGATCATGAGCACCAACCTGGGCGTGGGCTCGCGCCTGCCGGCGTTCTGGACGTCGATGGGCCGCGTGCTGCTGGCCGCCCTGCCCGAGGACGAGCTGCGCCAGCGCCTGGCCGCCGCACCGCGCCACGCCTTCACCCCGCACACGCTGCTGCAGGACGACGCGCTGCTGGAGCGCATTGCCCAGGCCCGCCAGCAGGGCTGGTGCCTGGTCAACCAAGAGCTGGAAGAAGGACTGATCTCCATCGCCGCGCCCTTGAAGAACCGCGCGGGCCACACCGTGGCCGCGCTGAACATCAGCGGCCAAGCCAACCGCACCAGCGAGGCGGCCATGCGCGAGCAGCTGCTGCCGGCGCTGCTGCAGACCTCGCAGGCCATCTCGCGCACGCTGGGCACGCGCAGGTCCTGAAATTCGCTCTCTCCAGGTGACAGCAGGTGGACGTTCTGGCTCCGTCAGGGGATCGGGCGCCGTGCGTCGAGGCACAACACCCTGCAAAGGCGTGGCCTTGGAGGCCCGTGCTACGCTGCCCGGCACCATGTTCAACCCTTCGCAAGCCGACGTACGGCGCTTTTTTTGCGCCGCCCACGCCAAGCAGCAGGCCGGCCAACCGATGGAGGCCATCGAGACCCTGGCCGGACTGTGGACCGCCGAGCACCCCGAATACCACACCGACCTGGCCGACGTTGAGGCCGCGCTGGCGCGCGTCTATGCCGAGGGCTCGGACCAGACCAACCCCTTCCTGCACCTGTCCATGCACCTGTCCATCAGCGAGCAGTGCAGCATCGACCAGCCGCGCGGCATCCGCCAGGCGGTGGAGCTGCTGGCGCACCGCCTGGGCTCGCTGCACGACGCGCACCACGTGGCCATGGAATGCCTGGGCACCATGCTGTGGGAGGCGCAGCGCGCCGGCCGCGCGCCCGACGGCCAGGCCTATGTGGCCTGCGTGCAGCGCCGGGCCACGCAGGACGGCAGGCCCTAGCCATTCACGCGTCGGCGGATTCGTAGCGCGCAGGCGCCAGACTCAGGAAGCCGCCCGCGTCCAGCCGCCGCCCATAGTCGACCACCGCACCACGGCGGCGCTGGCCGCGCCAGGCACCAGCAGCACATCGCAGGCCACCCCGTCCGGGCCGGTCAGCAGTCGATGCGCCTTGCCTGCCTGCAGCAGATCCCGCAGCAGGTTGCGCCGCACATGCGCCAGCACCAGCAGGTCGGCGCGCGTGCTCTGCTGCTGCACGACCAACTGGCGCACGGCGTCCAGCCCGCCCGTGGCCAGGCCGACGCGGTTGCGCCGGGCTTCAAACGCATCCGAGACGCGCAGCCGGGTCTGCTGCGGCTGTGCCGGCTGCCGCCGGCTGCGCAGTGCCCGGCCGAACGCCTCGCCGCAGGCCAGACGCAAGCCGCGCAGCGTCCGTGCGGCATGAAACAGCTCCACCGTCGCGCTGGCCTGCAGACCCGTGGCGCTGCGCTGCAGCGCGCCGCCGGCGTCGCCACTGGCATGTACCAGCGCGTGAGCATAGGGCTGCTGCGCCGCAGCCTGCACGACGAGCACCGGGCACGGGCTTGCACGCAGCACCCGCGCCAGCAGGCCCGTGGCGCGCGCTGGCCACGCCCGGCGGCCATGCAGGCGCGAGTCCATCACCAGCAGGTCTGCCCGCCGCGTCGCAGCCAGGACAGCAGCCACCCCGGCCTCCGGCCACGCTTGGACAGCCAGTTCATGCCGGCGTGCGAGCTGGCGGGCGCGCTGCTCCAGGCGCGCCTGCGGGTCGTAGAACTTCGCATCCTGCTTCTCGGCCGCATACAGCAGCTCCAGCTGCGTCCCATGGTGCGCCGCCAGCAGCGCGGCGCGGTCGAGGGCGTGCTCGGCCAGGGTGGAGAAGTCGGTGAGGGCAACGATGGTCTGAATGCGCATGGCAAGGCTCCTGCAGGGCGGTGTCGGGGGGCAGACCGGCCAGGGAACTGGTCGGGCGGCGGCGGTGTCATCGCTAAGGGGAAGGCCTGGAGAGGCCGCTGGAGGCGGCGGCACGGCCGTGCCCGGCTGGGGCCCGGCAGCGCTGGATGAGGCTGGCCCCGAAAAGGATTCAGGGCTGAAGGAGCGGCCGCCGGGCGCAGACAAGTGCGGCGAGCAGGACCGGCTGCCCCACCCCGCACAGACGCAGCGCACGGGCGTGCGCGGCGGCACAACAGGCCAGCCGGGCTGTACGCACGCAGGAAATGGAAGCCGGAAAACGCATAAAGGGCAACTATTGTAGGAAAGGGTTTGCTCAAAGCTCCAATACCGCACCCCCGCGTACCGAATTATGAAAGCCGAAGAAAGCAAAAAGCCCGCTTTCGCGGGCTTTTGCCATCATTTGGCTGCAGGCGCCCAGGCGCCTCGCTTATCTGAAGCGCGATTGGGGCACCACGCGCAGATCGCCGTCCAGCGAGCCGACGTATTTGGCAATTTCCTTGAGTTCGGCGTTGGTGAACTGCTTGGCAATACCGGCCATCACGCCGTTGCTGCGGCCCACATAGCTGCCGTGATCGACCTTGTAGGACTTCAGGGCAACGAACAGGTAGTCGGCGTACTGGCCGGCGATCTTGGGATAGGCGCCGTCGATGGGCTTGGAGAAGTTGTCGCCGTGGCAGGACACGCAGGCGCCCTTTTGCAGCAGCGGCGCTACGCTGGCGCTGGGCTGGCGTGCCGGAGCAGCGCCACCCTCGCCTTGCACCTGGCTGGAGTAGTAGGCCGCGACGTCGGCGATGTCCTGGTCGCTCAGAGAGTCGGCGATGCCGCGCATGGTGGGGTGGCGGCGCTCGCCCTTTTGGTAAGCGTGCAGCGCGGCGGAGATGTAGCCGGCGCTCTGGCCCGAGATCATGGGCACCTTGTGCACTTCAGGAAAGCTGGCCTTGTAGCCCGGAATGCCGTGGCAGCCGATGCACATGGCGACCTTGCCGGCACCTGCCTTCACATCGCCCTTGACGTCCTGGGCGGTTGCCATGCTGGTCGCCAGAGCGACAGCCAGGCCGAATATCGTGGTCCGTGTTTTTTTCATTTTGCGCGCACAATCAGATGATTGGTTGTCTCAGCAGTAACTCCAAAAGATTATAGCGAGCGCCTGTCAAGCGACTTCATCAACGATTTCCCTCGTTCTTCCTTTCTTCTCTTCCTTCTTCCAGATTTCATGAAATTCCAGGGTTCCCAGAATTACGTGGCCACGCAGGATCTGATGCTGGCCGTGAACGCCGCCATCACCTTGCAGCGCCCGCTGCTGGTCAAGGGCGAACCCGGCACCGGCAAGACGCTGCTGGCCGAAGAGGTCGCCGGTGCGCTCGGCATGCCGCTCCTGCAGTGGCACATCAAGTCGACCACCAAGGCGCAGCAGGGCCTGTATGAATATGACGCGGTGAGCCGCCTGCGCGACAGCCAGCTGGGCGACGAGCGCGTCAAGGACATCCACAACTACATCGTCCGTGGCGTGCTGTGGCAGGCCTTCACGGCCGAGCAGCCGGTGGCCCTCTTGATCGACGAGATCGACAAGGCCGACATCGAGTTTCCCAACGATCTGCTGCGCGAGCTCGACCGCATGGAGTTCTATTGCTACGAGACGCGCGAAATGATCCGCGCCAAGCACCGCCCGCTGGTGTTCATCACCTCCAACAACGAAAAGGAACTGCCCGACGCCTTCCTGCGCCGGTGCTTCTTCCACTACATCAAGTTCCCCGAGCCCGAGACGATGAAGAAGATCGTCGACGTGCACTTCCCGACGCTCAAGAGCGAGCTGCTCACGGCGGCGATGAAGACGTTCTACGACGTGCGCGGCCTGCCCGGGCTGAAGAAGAAGCCGTCCACCAGCGAGTTCATCGACTGGCTGAAGCTGCTGCTGGCCGAGGAAATCCCCCTGGAAGCGCTGCAGTCCGCCGACAGCAAGGTGGCCGTGCCCCCGCTGGTGGGCGCCCTGCTGAAGAACGAGCAGGACGTGAGCCTGTTCGAAAAGCTGGTCTTCATGAACCAGCGCAACCGCTGAAGGAGGGTTCACCATGAGCGCTGCACGACGGCTGCTGCTGGAAGGCGTGAGCGACGCGGTGGGCTTCGTCGTCGGCGCGCTCACCGGCTACGGAGCAGCGCTGCTGCTGGGCCTGGACCTTTTCGCCGAGGGCTACGGCCCGGGCAGCATCGCCGCCATCGCCCTGGTCGGCCTGGGCGGCGGACTGGGGCTGAACCTGGCGCGGCGCTGGCGCAACGCCCGCACGGCGCGCGGCGCCAGCGGGGCCTGAGCATGACCTTCGTGCAGCCCGTCACCCTGCAGGGCCGCTGCGTGCGCCTGGAGCCCCTGGCCCTGGCGCACGAAGCGGGCCTGGCCGCCGCCGCGGCCGATGGCCAGCTGTGGAAGCTGCGCGTCACTTCGGTGCCCGAGCCCCAGGACACGCGCGCCTACATCGAGACCGCCCTGGCCATGCGCGAGGCCGGCAACCGCTTCGCCTTCGCCGTGCTGGACGACGCCACCGGCCGCGTGCTGGGCAGCACCAGCTACCACGACATCCTGCCCGCCGTGCGGCGCGTGGAGATCGGCTATACCTGGTACGCGCAAAGCGTGCAGCGCACGCATGTGAACACCGCCGCCAAGCTCCTGATGATGGGCCACGCCTTCGACCAGCTGGCCTGCCACGTGGTGGGCTGGCGCACGGACAACTACAACTTCGCCTCGCAGCGCGCCATCGAGCGGCTGGGCGCCAGGAAGGACGGTGTCATCCGCGGCCACGCGCTGCGCCGCGACGGCACCATCCGCGACACCGTCATGTACAGCATGCGCGCTGGCGAGTGGCCCGAGGCGCGCGCCCAGTTGCTATATCTTTTGGAGCGCCATGCGCTTGCCTGACGGGCGCTGGCGGCATTTTTCATGCTAATCGACTTCTTCTATGCCCTGCGCGCCGCCAAGTTGCCGGTGTCGGTGCGCGAGTTCCTCACCCTGCTCGAAGCCCTGCAGGCCGGCGTGGCCGGCCCGCGCTCCCAGGATGCCTGGAGCATGGAGGACTTCTACCACCTGTCCCGCACCGCCCTGGTCAAGGACGAGAAGCACTTCGACAAGTTCGACCGCGCCTTTGCCGCCTACTTCAAGGGCGTGGAGCTGCTGACCGACATCACCAAGGACATCCCCGCCGACTGGCTGCGCAAGATGCTCGAGCGCGAACTCACCCCCGAGCAAAAGGCCGCCATCGAGAAGATGGGCTGGGACGAGCTGATGGAGACTTTAAGGAAGCGCCTGGAGGAGCAGAAGGAGCGCCACGAGGGGGGCAGCAAGTGGATCGGCACGGGCGGCACCAGCCCGTTCGGCCACGGCGGCTACAACCCGCAGGGCATCCGCACCGGCGGCGCCGGCAAGAACAAGAGCGCCGTTAAGGTCTGGGAGCAGCGCGCCTACCGCGACTACGACGACACGCAGGAGCTGGGCACGCGCAACATCAAGGTGGCGCTGCGCCGCCTGCGCAAGTTCGCCCGCACCGGCAGCGACCTGGAGCTGGATCTGCCCGACACCATCCGCTCCACCGCCGCCAACGCCGGCTGGCTGGACATCAAGATGGTGCCCGAGCGGCACAACAACGTGAAGCTGCTGCTGCTGATGGACGTGGGCGGCACCATGGACGAGCACATCCAGCGCGTCGAAGAGCTGTTTTCCGCCGTCAAGAGCGAGTTCAAGCACCTGGAGTTCTATTACTTCCACAACTGCGTCTACGACTTCATGTGGAAGAACAACCGCCGCCGCTTCGCCGAGAAGTTTCCGACCTGGGATGTCATCCGCAAGTACAACAAGGACTACAAGCTGGTCTTTGTGGGCGATGCGACCATGAGCCCCTACGAGATCGTGCAACCCGGGGGCAGCGTGGAATACAACAACGAGGAGGCTGGCGCCGAATGGCTGCAGCGCCTGACCCACGCCTTCCCCCGGCACGCCTGGATCAACCCCGAGCCGCAAGGCGTGTGGCAGTACCGCCAGAGCATCGCCATCATCCAGCAGCTGGTGGGTGGGCGCATGTTCCCTTTGTCACTCAAAGGGCTGGAGGACGCGATGCGCCTTTTGTCAAAATAAAGCGCAGTGCCGACGAAAACAAGCCCCCTCTCCTCCTCTGCCTCCCAGCGCGCGCCGGCCCGATGGCCGGCGCTGCTGTTTTCGCTGCTGCTGGCGGGCGGCGCGCTGACCGGCTGCGGCCTGCTGCGCGGCGGCGACGCGCAGCAGCCGGCCGACGAGCGCCAGGGCGCCATCGCCTCCGACGCCTCCGAGCGCAGCGGCCCCGACGCCTTCGCGCTGGAGGTGCAGACCGATGACGCCCAGGTGCGCGAATACCTGTCGCGCCACATGCAGCTGCAGCGCTTTCGCCACCTGCCCGACCTGCAGGATGCCGAGCTGCGCCGCCTGCTGGGGGCCGCCGAGGCCGACGTGCGCGCCCTGCTGTCCACGCTGGGCTACTTCAGCCCGGAGATCGCCGTCGCCCTGCACGACAACCCCGCGCCCGGCGCCGGTGCGCGCCGCGACACCCCGGCGCGCACCATCACCGTCAGCGTCACGCCCGGCCAGCGCACGCACATCGCCAGCGCCGCCATCGAGGTCGCCGGCAGCGGCGACCCGGCCCGGCCGGACGGTAAGGGCCTGGCGCGGCGCCAGGCGCAGCTGCAGCGCGGCTTCGGGCTGCAGCCGGGCGCGCCCTTCACGCAAAACGACTGGGACGACGCCAAGAGCCAGGGCCTGCGCCAGCTGCAGTCGCGCCGCTACCCCCTGGCGCGCGTGGACCAAAGTCGTGCCGAGGTCGACGCCGACCGCGCCGAGGCCGCCCTGCAGGTGCGCTACGCGCCGGGGCCGGACGTGCGCTTCGGCGAGGTGCAGATCAAAGGCAGCGAGCGCTACGACCCGGAGGGCGCGCGCCGCATCGCCCGCGTGCCCGCCGGCGCCCCGTACAGCGAGCAAGGCCTGCTGGACGCGCAGCAGCGCCTGGCCAGCAGCGGCTACTACGACGCCGTGTTCCTGGCGCTGGACACCGAAGCCATCGACCAGGACGCCCCCGCCGCCGTAGCCCCCGTCACCGCCCAGGTGCGCGAGGCGCCGCTGAAGAAGGCCGTCTTCGGCGTCGGCCTGTCCACCGACAGCGGCCCGCGCCTGTCGCTGGACCACACGCACAATCGCTTGCCCGGCATCGGCTGGCGGGCGCTGTCCAAGATCGAGCTGGACCGCAAGCACAAGCTGCTGTCCACCGACTGGACGGCGCTGCCCGATGACGACGGCTGGCGCTGGTTCAGCGGCCTGCGGCTGCAGCGCGAGACCACTGGCGACTACGAGGTCAACAGCAGCCGCCTGCGCGGCGGGCGCACCAAGAGCGGCGACCGCATCGACCGCAGCTACTTCCTGCAGCTGGACACAGCCAAGAGCCAGGGCGAGGGCGCCCCGCCTTCCAGCAGCGCGCTGACCGCCAACTACGGCTGGACGGGCCGCTACTTCAACAACAGCACCAACCCCACGCGCGGCTGGGGCGTGGCCGCCGAACTGGGCGTGGGCACCACGCTGCACCCGGTGCGCCGGCCGTTCACCCGCGCCTACGTGCGCTGGCAGGGCTTTCGCCCCATGGGCCGGGTGGACCTGGGCGAGGGCATCCGCCGCGAAAGCCGGCTGGCGCTGCGCGCCGAGGGCGGCGCCGTCCTGGCCCGCTCGGACGCGCCCATCCCCGTCACCCAGCTGTTCCTGACCGGCGGCGACACCACCGTGCGCGGCTACGGCTGGCGGCGCATCGGCGCGCGCACCGAGAACGACACGCTCTACGGCGGCCGCTACCTGGCCGTGGGCAGCGTGGAATGGCAGCACCCCATTACCGTGCGCGGCAACCGCTCGGACTTCGAGAGCGCCACCTTCATCGACGTGGGCGCGGTGGCCGACCGCCTAGGCGACCTGCGCGCCCGCGTGGGCGTGGGCGCCGGCCTGCGCTGGCGCAGCCCCGTGGGTCCGCTGCAGGCCGACCTGGCCTACGGCGTGCAGGAGCAGCAGCTGCGCCTGCACCTGCGGCTGGGTTTCAGCTTTTGACATGGCCGCTATGGTTTGCATAGCTGCCAGCGCTTGATCCAAGCCAATTTGCAATGCTTTTCAAACGCAAACCCGCACCAGACAAGCGCCAGCAGCTCCTCATTTTGATTCTTCCTTGATGCCCAAGCACCAGTCCCCCGACCCCTACGCCGCCGCCGTGGCTCCCAAGCCCGCGCCGCCGCGCAAGAGCCGCTGGCGCTTCGTGCGCCGGGGCCTGGCGCTGCTGCTGGTACTGCTGGTGGCGCTGCTCGCGCTGGCCTGGTGGTGGACGGGAAGCAGCACCTCGCTGGCCACGGCGCTCACCCGCGCCGCCGCCTACCTGCCCGCCGGCCAGCAGCTGCAGATGAAGGACGTGACCGGCTCGGTGCGCACCGGCGGGCACATCGGCTGGCTGCGCTGGCAGAGCGAGACGCTGGCCGTCGAGGTCAACGACGCCACGATCGGCTGGCAGCTGGCGCCGCTGCTGTCGCGCCAGCTCAAGCTGGGCGAGGTGCACGCCGCCAGCGTCGTGCTCACCCCGCGCGGCGAACCCCAGGAGGACGAAGGCCCGCCCGAGCCGCTGCAGCAGCTGGTGCTGCCGCTGCAGGTGGACCTGCCCTTTCGCGTGGACCACCTGGTCTGGGCCGGGCGCGGCGAGCCGGCCCAGCCCCTCGTCATCGACGACCTGGCCGGCCGCTACCGCTACGCAGGCGACGAGCACCAGCTGACCATCGACCACGTCACCGTTGCCCAGGGCCGCTACTCGCTGCAGGCCACGCTGGGCGCCCTGGCCCCCATGCCGCTGGCCGCCAGCCTGCAGGGCGCCCTGCGCACCGCCGTGCCCGGCAGCGAAGAAACCCTGCACGCCCAGGCCAGTGCCAACGTCAGCGGCAACCTGGCCGGGCGCGACGCGCTGCTGGCCGCCACCGCCCAGCTGCGCAGCGGCCCGCAGGAGCCCGGCAAGGATGACCCCATGCAGGCCGACGTGCAGGCCCGCATCGCCCCCTGGGCGAGCCAGCCGCTGCAGCAGGCCCAGGCCGCGCTGCAGGCCGTGGACCTGGCGCTGCTGTGGCCCCAGGCGCCCGTCACCCGGCTGGCCGGCCAGGCCGGCGTGGAGCCGGTGGAGGGCGGCGGCTGGCACATCAGCGCCGACCTGGCCAACGCCCAGCCCGGCCCCTGGGACCGCCAGCACCTGCCGCTGCAGTCCCTGCGCGGCGAGGCCACCTTCGACGGCAGCACCTGGAGCGTGCCCGGCGCCGAGCTGCAGGCCGGCGGCGGCCGCGTCAGCCTGCAGGGCAGCTTCACCCCGGACAGCGGCGCGCTGCAGGGCCAGGCCCGCGTGCAGGGGGTCGATCCGGCGCAGCTGCACACGCGCCTGGCGCCGGCGCCGCTGACCGGCACGGCCAGCGCCAGCGGCAGCGCCCAGGGCGGCGCCGTGCGCTTTGCCGCCGACCTGCGCGCCAGCGCCCCGCGCCAGCGCGCGCGCGGCGGCAATCAGCCCGCGCCGCTATTACTGCAGCGCCTGTCCGCGCAGGGCCGCTGGGAAGGCCACAGCATCGAGCTGCCCGAGCTGCTGCTGCAGGCCCAGGGCGCCCAGGTGCGCGCCAGCGGGCTGCAGATCGACACCCAGGCCCTGTCCGCGCGCGGCCGCGTGCAGGCCGAGGTGCCCGGCGCCACCGCCCAGGTGGACGGCCGGCTGGCCCCGGCCAGCGGCAGCGGCACGCTGGCCGTGCGCCTGGCCAACGCCGCGCGCGCCCAGGCCTGGCTGGCCGCCCTGCCCGTGCCGCTGGCCGGCTTCAGCCTGGACGGCAACGCCACGCTGGACGCCCAGTGGCGCGGCGGCTGGCGCGCCGCCCAGCAGCAGCTGCAGGCCGCCGGCCTGCTGCCCGCGCCGCAGCAGCCCGAGGCGCGCGCCGGCGACTTCACGCTGCAGGCGCAGCTGCAGGCGCCGCGCCTGCAGCTGTCGCGCGCGCCCCAGCCGGGCACCGACGCCGGCCCGCTGGCCATCGAGCTGCTGCGCACCAGCGCAGCGCTCGGCGGCAGCCTGGCCCGCCTGACGCTGGCGCTGGACGGCCAGGTGCGCCCCAGCCCGGATCAGCAGGCCGAGCTGCACCTGCGTGCCACTGGCGGCCATCGCGCAGGCAACGGCGCCGGCGGGGAGTGGCAGGCGCAGGTGAACGAGCTGCGCGTGCAAGCCAGCGCCAAGGGCCAGCCCGGCCCCTGGACGCTGCAGCTGGACGAGCCCATCACCCTGGCCCTGCAGCAGTCGCCGCGCCTGGCCGTGCAGGCCGGCGCCGGCGCCGCGCGCCTGAGCGGCCCGCAGCCGGGCCAGGCCACGCTGCGCTGGCAGCCGCTGCGCTACGCCCAGGACGCCCAGGGCGGCATGGAACTGACCAGCCAGGGCGAGCTGCAGGGCGTGCCCCTGGCCTGGGCCGACGCCTTCAAGACCGACGGCCAGGGCGCGCTGGCGCGCCTGGGTGTGTCGGGCGACCTGCTGCTGGCCGCACGCTGGGACGTGGCCGCCACCGCCGCCGGCCTGCGCGCCCAGGCCAGCGTGCGCCGCACCGGCGGCGACCTGCGCATCGCCACCGGCGAATCGTTGGACGCGCCGGCCGTCACCGTGGTGCGCAGCAGCGGCGAAGGCCAGGGCGAAGGCCGCCCGCAGGAGCAAACCAGCGCCTCCACCGCCGCCGGCCTGCGCGAAGCGGTGCTGGAGCTGTCGGCCGAGGGCCAGGCGCTGCGCGCCCGGCTGGCCTGGGACAGCGAACGCGCCGGCCGCGTGCAGGCCGAAGGCAGCACCCAGCTGGCGCGCAGCGCCGAGGGTGGCTGGCTGTGGCCCGAGGACGCGCCCCTGGCCGCCACCGTGCACGCCGAGCTGCCCGAGGTCGGCGTGTGGTCGCTGCTGGCCCCGCCGGGCTGGCGCGTGCAGGGCACGCTGTCGGCCGACGCCCGCCTGTCGGGCAGCCGCGCCGCGCCGCGCTGGACGGGCCAGCTGGCGGCCGACCGCTTCGCCGTGCGCTCGCTGCTGGACGGCGTGGACCTGCAGGACGGCCGCCTGCGCGCCACGCTGCAGGGCCAGCAGCTGGAGATCACCGAGCTGCACCTCAAGGGCGGCCACGGCAGCCGCGCGCGCATCGCCGGCTTCAGCGGCAACCGCACGGCCGCACCGGCCGACGGCGGCACCTTGAGCGGCAGCGGCACCGTGTCCTGGGCCGGCGCGGGCGAGCAGGCAGGCGCCTCCGGCATCCGCATGGACGTGCGCGCCCAGGCGCGGGCGCTGCAGGTGCTGGTGCGCGCCGACCGGCAGGTCAGCGTCTCCGGCCAGCTGCGCGCACGGCTGGAGGGCGGCCAGTTCACCCTGCGCGGCGAGCTGACCACCGACCGCGCCACCTTGATCCTGCCCGAGGCCGGCGCGCCCACGCTGGGCGACGACGTGGTGGTGCGCTCGGCCGCGCTGGACCGCGCCGCCGCCGAGAAGGCGCAAAAGAACGCCAAGGCCGCCCAGGCCCGCGAGCAAGGCGGCGTGCAGGCCGCGCGCACGCCCGACATCGCCCTGACCCTGAACCTGGGCGACGACTTCGCCCTGCAGGGCCACGGCATCACCACGCGGCTGACCGGGCAGCTGGACATCCGCTCCAGCGCCGCCACCGGTGGCACCCCGCGCGTGACCGGCGAGGTGCGCACCGACCAGGGCCGCTACCGCGCCTGGGGCCAGGCGCTTGACGTGGAAAGCGGCCTGCTGCGCTTCAACGGCCCCTACGACAATCCGGCCCTGGACGTGCTGGCCCTGCGTCCCAACATCGCCGTGCGCGCGGGCGTGCAGGTCACCGGCAGCGCCCAGGCGCCGCGCGTGCGTCTGTATTCCGAGCCCGAGCTGCCGGACGCGGAAAAGCTGTCCTGGGTGGTGCTGGGCCGCAGCGCCGCGGCCGGTGGCGCCGAGGCTGCGCTGCTGCAGCAGGCGGCGCTGGCCTTCCTGAGCGGCGGCGGCGACAAGAGCGGCGGCGGCATCGCCCAGCGCATCGGCCTGGACGAGATCGGCTTCAAGGGCCCCGGCCAGGGCGAAGGCGCCGCCAGCGCCGCCCTGACTTTCGGCAAACGCCTGTCGCGCGACCTGTATGTGACCTACGAGCGCAGCCTGTCGGGCGTCATGGGCACCCTGTTCATCTTCTACGACCTGTCCAAGCGCCTGACCCTGCGCGGGCAGACGGGCGAGCAGAGCGCAGTGGACCTGATCTATACGGTGCGCTACGACTGATTGGCAATGAAAAGTGGCTCCAGCGCTTGTGCGGCAAGCGCTGGTAGCTATGAAAAGCGTAGCAAACGAGCCCATCGATGAGGGCCTTTGCGCGCCGCTTACAATCGCCGGCTTTGCCGCTCCCCGTAGTTCAATGGATAGAACGGGCGCCTCCTAAGCGCCAGATACAGGTTCGATTCCTGTCGGGGGGACCAGATAGCGTATCCATAGGGCGTCCCCACAAAGGTCGCTCAGGCACTGCGCCGCGGCCACCCGGATCGCCCAAAACAAAGCCCGTTGACGCGGGCTTTGGTGCTTGTGGCCGGTACCCTTCCGGCATGCCCGTCGAGCGTGACTACTCATCTGCACTGCGCTCCTCCTACCGCCTCGTAGGACCACTCCGGCAACCGGCTGCCTTTGAAGAGCCTTCAATGAAGACCTGCAGGCACTTCCGCCTGCGGCAACCAAGGAGTTCCACATGGCACAGCAAGATCAGAACCAGTCGAATCAGCAAAACCAGCAGAACCAGCAGAATCAAAACCAGGCCAAGAGCCAGCAGCAGCCCCAGCAGGCCGCCGGCCAGAACAGCCAGCAAGGCAATCAGGCCAGCAACCAGTCTGCGCAGGGCAGCAACAGCCAGCGCAGCCAGGGCCAGAACCAATCCAAGTGACGCGCCCCTGCCCTGACACCAGCCCGCCAAGTGCGGGCTTTTTTTGTGGGCGATGCGGCCAGGGCGGCGGGGCGATCAGGCGCCCCTAAGCCGGCCTTTACAGCATGGCGTCGCGCTGCTGCTCGGCGCGCGAGGCACCGATGGCCGTCTCCACCTGCTTGACCTCTTCCGGCGGCGGCAGCACGGCCGGCATGCCCAGGCTTTCGATCCACAGCTCGCGGCACCAGCCCTTGGAGTGGTACAGGTGGTGGTCCTCGTCCTTTTCCACCGCCTCGTGCGCCTGCTTCAGGGCCTTGCCGACATCGCCCGTGGCCACCTCGGCGACCTTGCCCAGCAGCTCCCAGTTGGCGTGGTCTTTCGTTTCGGCGTGCACCACGCACTCGCAGGCAACCAGTTGCGCGGCGGCCGGGTCGCCGCCCTGGCGGGCCAGCGCGATGGCCTTCACCAGCGACTCGCCGATGTGCCGCACCACGGCGCGCGAGGGCACCTGTTCGTCCGGGTCGATCCCCAGCGCCTCGCAGGTGCTGCGCACCACGTTCTGGTGCGTCAGGGTCTCTTCCAGGTATTCCTCGAACTCCTTGCGCAGGTCGTCGTTGATGGCGCATTCGATGGCGGCGCGGTAGACCTGTTCGCCGCCGAGTTCGGTCTCCATCATCTGCAGCAGCAAATCCTTGAGCTGGGCTTGGTCATAGCGGGGCTTGGCCATGGGAATCTCCTTTACGTGGGGTGAATGGCCCGACGGGCCGGCAGCGGCCATTGGAGCCGCGGGCCGGCGCGCGGCGCGTAGGCGCGCGCCGTCATTGCGCGCGCTACCACGCCGGCAGGCGATGGCGGCCTTCCTACAGAGCGTGCGCGGGCTCGGCCTTATGTTGGACAGCCCGCCTGGTTTTCTCTCTCTTTCGGAGTTCTTTCGCATGCCCCCAAGCCGCGCACGCGCGCTGACCAGCACCCCGCTGCCCCACAGCGAGCAGGTCCTGCTGCTGGTGGACGTCATCAACCCCATGAACTTTCCTGCGGCCGAGAACCTGCTGCCCAGTGCCTGGGATGCGGCGCAGCGCGTGGCGCGGCTCAAAAAACGCCTGGCCGCGCGCGGCGCGACGGCCATCTACGCCAACGACAACTACGGCACCTGGCACAGCGAGTTCCGCGACATCCTGGCCGCCTGCCAGATGCTGCCGGGCCGGCGCGGCGCCATCGCGCGGCTGCTCACGCCCACGCCGCAGGACCTGGTCATCCTGAAGCCCCAGCACTCGGCGTTTCATTCCACGCCGCTGCAGCACCTGCTGGCGCGCATGGGCACGCGCAGGCTGGTCATCGTGGGCTGGGCGGCGGACATGTGCGTGATGCTCTCGGCCACCGACGCGCGCATGCTGGGGCACGAGGTCTGGGTGCCGCGCGACTGCATCGCCGCCGAAACGCCCGCGCGCTATGCGGCGGCCGTGCAGCAGCTGCAGGGGCCGTTCGACTGCACGGTGCGCCCGGCCTTTGGCAGCGGGGCGGCCGGCCGGCCTGCGGCCCGTTAGCGGGTTGTCGGTGCGGCGCCGGCCGGCGCGCCCATGCCTTCGCGACCGGGCGGCGTGGGGCTGTCGGTGCCCTCGGGCGTCACGCGCTGCGAGGTGCCGTCGCCCGGGGCGGTGGTGGCGGGCTGCTGGCGCTGCTCGGTCGCGGCCGGGGTGCCGGCCTCGTCCGGAGCACGCAGGCGGTCGCGCGGCGCCATCATGTTGAACGCCAGCACCGCCAGCACGACGACCACCAGCAGGATGGCGACGTAGCGCTTGATGCGCTTTTCGTCGCGCACAGTGGGAGGCGGTGGCGGGGCCGCGTCCTTGCGCGGCGGCGGAGGGGTGGCGGGACTCATGGCAGGCCTTTGTTCGGGGTGCGGCGGTGCGCGGCAGCCGCACGTTAGGAGCGCCCCGCCGCCCCGGCTGTAGGCCGGCGCCGCTACAGCTGAAAGCCCAGCGCCCGCACCACGCCTTCCAGCAGATCGCGCGGCAATGAAGGGGCGTGGGCCTTATAGGGCCGGGCCTGCGCGATGAGCCGCTGGCACCAGCCGGACAGCCAGCGCAGTTCGTCCTGGCCGTAGAACGCGGTCATGGCCTCGTAGTTCAGGAACAGACTGCGCGCATCCAGGTTGAGCGAGCCGGCCAGGGCCAGGTCGTCGTCGATCAGCACCGCCTTGGCGTGCAGCATGGCCGGCGACAGCCACACGCGCGCGCCGGCGGCCGCCAGCTGGCGCAGCGCGCGCTCGCGGGCGATGTCGGCCAGGCGGTGGTTGGAGCGCGCCGGCACCAGCAGGCTGACCTGCACGCCGCGCCGGCAGGCCAGGCACCAGGCGTCCAGCAGGCCGTCGTCGGGCACGAAGTACGGCGTGACGGCGACGATGCGCTGGCGCGCATGGAAGGCGCCGGCCATCAGCAGGGCATGTACCGTGTCATCGGCATGGTCCGGGCCGCTGGCGATCCACTGCGCCAACGCGCCGTGCTCGGGCGCGGGCAGCAGCGGCATGTGCGGGGCACGGCGCATGCGCCGCAGCATGCGGCCCTGGGCGATGCGCCAGTCGGTGCCGAACTGGATGTGGGCGTGCCCGGCCACGGGGCCGTGCACCTCGAAGCTCAGGTCCACCCAGGCCGGGCGGCCGGGCCGGTCCAGGAAGTACTCGCAGGCCAGGTTGCGCCCGCCGCTCCACAGGCGCCTGCCGTCGGCCACCACCAGCTTGCGGTGGTTGCGCAGGTTGGTGCGACCCTGCAGCGGGTTGTGCAGTAGCGGCATGAAGCGGCGCACCTGCACGCCCTGGCGCGCCAGCGCGCGCAGCAGGCCGGGGGGTGTCTGCAGGCTGCCCACGGCATCCACCAGCAGGCGCACGGCCACGCCGCGGTGTACGGCGCTCAGCAGCGCGCGCGAGACCTGGCGGCCGATCTCGTCGTGGGCGAAGACGTAGGTGCTCACGTCCAGCTGCTGGCGCGCCGAGGCGATGGTGGCCAGCAACCCGTCCAGCGCGTCGGCGCCGTCCCGGTGCAACACGATGTGGGTGTTGCGCACGGCGGGCGGCACCTCCATGCCGGCCAGCAGCTGCGCCGCCCAGGGCGGGCCCTCGCCCACGGGCGGCGCCTCCTGCCAATGGTGGCGGCGCCCGGGACGGGCGAACTTGCGCACGCCGAACAGCAAGAACAGCGGCAGCGTCACGTAGGGCAGCATGACCATGCCCAGCACCCAGCCCAGCGCCGCCGAGGGATGGCGCCGCTGGTGGTTGATGCGCGTGGCCAGCACGTAGATCAGCAGGCCCAGCACGACCACGATGGTGTGGCCCAGGCCGGACAGCAGCGCGATGCGGATCACGCCCGGCCTCCGGGCGGGGACCGGCGATGGGGATGGCACGGGCAGGCGAGCGCAGGCATGGCCACCGAGCATAGCGGGCCCCGCCGGCCGCTCAAAGGAGCGCGCAGTTCCCGCGCCGGCTGCTATTCAAAACATAGCTTCCAGCGCTTGTCCATCAAGCATTTCAGGCACTTTTTGGTAAAAACCGCTCACTGCCGCCCAGCATCTTGCTTGACGAAGATCAAGCAATCCGCGTCTTAATGTTCATTTTTCATTCACATTTAAATACCATAGCAACCGTCTCCACCGATGCACACGCAGCCGGCCAGAGGGGACACCGAAAGTTCATCTTCACAAGGAAGGTCACCATGCAAGCCCCCCGTTCGTTCCCCCGTCAGCCCCTGGCCTTTGCCGCTGCCGCCCTGTGCGCCGGCACGCTGGCCTTCGCAGCACTGGCCGGGCAACACGCCAGCCAGGGCCACCCCGCTCCCGCCGCCGTCAGCGCACCCGTTGAGACCGCCTCTGCAGACGCCGCCGCCAAACGCTTCGTGCTGGAGACCGGCATCGTCGACGGCAAGATGGTGTTCGTCGATGACCACGGCGTGGCCAATCCGGTGCTGCGCGCCGCCGTGGGCGACACGGTCGAGATCGTGCTGAAAAGCGGCGAAGGCGCCCAGCACGACCTGGCCATTGCCGAGCTGGGCGTGCAGTCGCCCAAGTTCGACGCCAGCACCGGCACCGTCACGGTGCGCTTCACGGTCACGCAGGCCGGCAGCTTCACGTATTACTGCACCATCCCGGGCCACCGCCAGATCGGCATGGAAGGCACCTTCGAGGCCGTGCCTGGCAACGGCAAGAGCGCCGCGCCCACGGCCGCCAAGGTCTCGCCCCTGAGCGGCGCGCAGCTGTACACCGCACCGGCCTCGCGCCCGGCGGATGCCGCCGCCATCAGCGTCGCCATGGATCCGGCCGCCGTGCCCGCCCCCATCGGCAACCGCGCCCCGCAGCTGCTCAAGTACCGCATGGAGACGGTGGAGCTGAACGGCAAGCTGGACAACGGCACCAGCTTCACCTACTGGACGTTCGACCGCAAGGTGCCCGGCCCCATGCTGCGCGCCCGCGTCGGCGACAGCGTCGAGCTGACCCTGGCCAACGCCCGCGACAGCAAGATGATCCACTCCATCGACCTGCACTCGGTCACCGGCGGGCACGGCGGCGGCGAGCACACCCAGGTCGCCCCGGGCCAGGAGAAGACCATCACCTTCAAGGCCTTGAAGCCCGGCCTGTACGTCTACCACTGCGCCACGCCGCTGGTGCCCCAGCACATCGCCGCCGGCATGTACGGCCTGATCCTGGTCGAACCCGAGGAAGGCCTGGCCAAGGTGGACCGCGAGTACTACGTGATGCAGGGCGACATGTACACCACCCGCCCGCACGGCGCCAAGACGCACCAGGAGGCCGATCTGGACAAGATGGCCGCCGAGCTGCCCGACTACTACGTCTTCAACGGCGCCGTGGGCTCGCTGACCAAGGAGCACAAGCTGACGGCCAAGGTGGGCGAGACGGTGCGCATCTACTTCGGCGTGGGCGGCCCGAACAAGATCTCGTCCTTCCACGTGATCGGCGAGATCTTCGACAAGGTCTACAGCGAAGGCTCCATCAGCTCGGTCAAGAAGGACGTGCAGACTACCCTGGTGGCCCCCGGCGGCGCGACCATCGTCGAGTTCAAGGTCGAGTACCCCGGCCAGTACGCCCTGGTGGACCACGCCCTGTCGCGTGCCGGCAAGGGTGCGGTGGGGGTGCTGGAGGTGACGGGCGCCAAGGACGACAGCGTCTACAAGGTGGGCGGCGCCGGTCGCTGAGGCCCTGCCGCTTTTCAAGGTCAAAACAGGCTCCAGCGCTTGCCAGTCAAGCACTGGCAGCTATCAAAACAGGAGTTGCAGCGGCGGTCCTAGGCGGGCCGCCGCTTCTTTTATGGCGCGCGCGGCAGCGCCAGCCGCACGCGCAGGCCGCCCAGCTGTGGCGCCGTCTGCAGCTGCAGCTGCGTGCCGTGCATGCGGGCGATGGCCTGGGCGATGGCCAGGCCGAGGCCGCTGCCGGCCACGGCCGTGCCGCTGCCGGCCTGCGCCCGGTGAAAGCGCTGCAGCACGCGCTCGCGCTCGGCCTCGGGGATGCCGGGGCCGTCGTCGTCCACCGTCAGCACCACAGCATCCGGCTGCGCCTGCAGCGCCACGTCCACGGTGCCGCCCTCGGGTGCGTACTTGACGGCGTTGTCCAGCAGGTTGCGCAGCAGGATGGCCAGCGCCTCGGCGTGGCCGCGCACCTGGGCGCCGGCCGCTTCGCCCTCCAGCGGCACCAGGCCCAGGTCGATGCCGCGCGCGTGCGCCGCCGGGGCGGCGTCCATCACCGCGCGCTGCACCAGCTCGGCCAGCACCAGGGGCTGCGGGGGCGCGCCGCTGGCCTGCGCCTCCTGGCGCGCCAGGGCCAGCAGCTGCTCGACCAGGCGCGTGGCCCGGTCGATGCCGGCCGTCAGCCGCGCGGCGGCGCGCTCGCGCGCGGCCTCGTCGTCGGCGCGCGCCAGTGCCTGGGCCTGCAGCCGCAGCGCCGCCAGGGGCGAGCGCAGCTCGTGCGCCGCATCGGCCACGAAGTGCTGCTGCGCCTCGAACGCCTGTTGCATGCGCGCCAGCAGCAGGTTCAGCTCATCGACCAGTGGCCGCACCTCGGCCGGCAGGCCGGCGCCGTCCACGGGCGACAGCTCGTCTGCCCGTCGCTGGGCCACCTGGCGGCGCACCCGCTCCACCGGTGCCAGCGAGCCGCTGACGGCCCACCAGGCGGCCAGCGCCAAGAGCGGCGCCATCAGCGCAATAGGCCAGGCCGTGCCCAGCGCCAGCTGGCGCGCCAGCGCGCGGCGCACGGCCATGTCCTGCGCCACCTGGATGACCTGCAACGGCGTGGCCACGGACAGCACGCGGTAGGTGCTGCCGCCCGCCTGCACGGTGGAAAAGCCCAGCACGGCGCGCTGCGGCAGGCCCAGGCCGATGTTGGACTCGAAGATGCGCAGGCCGTCGGCCGTCCAGACCTGCACCACGAACTCCGAACTCTCCTGCCCCGGCACCAGCGGGTCGCTGTACTCGCGCAGGCCCCACGCCGGCAGGCCCGGGCGCAGCGCCTGCGCCGTCTGCTGCATCTGGCGGTCGAATAGCGCGTCGGCCTCGGCCAGCGCCGCACGCCAAGCCAGCGCCGCCTGCGCCAGCACGCCCAGGGCGATGGCCACCAGCAGCGTCAGCAGCAGCCGCGCGCGCAGCGAGTGCGTGGCCCGGCCGCTCATGGCGCTCGCGCCGCCGCTGGCGGCACCATGTAGCCCACGCCTCGCACGGTGACGATCAGGCCCGCGCCCAGCTTCTTGCGCAGGCCGTGGATGTAGACCTCGACGGCGTTGCTGCTGATCTCCTCGCCCCAGCCGTAGAGCTTGTCCTCCAGCTGGGCGCGCGACAGCACGGCGCCGGGGCGCGCCAGCAGCGGCGTGAGCACGGCCCATTCACGCGCCGACAGCAGCACCGGCTGGCCGTGCACGCTGGCCTGGCGCGTGGCGGGGTGGATGGCCACGCCATCGCGCTCGTAGGTTTCGTCGCCGCCGGCGGCACGCCGCGCCAGGGCGCGGATGCGGGCCAGCAGCTCGTCCATGTCGAAGGGCTTGAGCAGGTAGTCGTCGGCGCCGGCGTCCAGGCCCTGCACGCGCTGGGCCACGGCGTCGCGCGCGGTGGTGATCAGCACGGGCGTGCGGTCGCGGCGTGCGCGCAGGTCGCGCAGCACCTGCAGGCCGTCACGCCCGGGCAGGCCCAGGTCCAGCAGCACCAGGTCGTAGGCCTGGGCGGCCAGGGCGGCGTCGGCCTGCGGGCCATCGCGCACCCAATCCACCGCGTGGTGCTCGGCGCGCAGCAGGTCCTGCACGGCCTCGCCGATCATGGCGTCGTCTTCGACCAGCAGCAGGCGCATGGCGCGGTCCTCACAGCTCGGGGGGGCATGCCGGCGAGGATAACGGCACGCCCCGCCCTGCCCTGTCAGCCCAGGCGCACAGGCACGAAGATGCGGTTGCCGTCACGCATCACCAGCAGCGCCACCGACTTGCCGGCCTTGGCCACGGCGCTGCGCACCTGGGCCACGTCGCGCGCCGGCGTGCCGTTGATGGCCAGCAGCACGTCGCCGTCCTGCACGCCGGCGCGGGCGGCGGGGCCGCTGGCCTGCTCAACCAGCAGGCCGCCTTCAACGCCCGCCTGGCGCTGCTCGTCGCGCTCCAGGGGGCGCAGCGCCAGGCCCAGGCGGCCCTGGGCGGCGCCCTGGCCGGCGCCGGCGTCGGCGACGGCCTTCTTGTCGGCGGCGTTGCCCAGCGTGGCAGTGAGCGTCTCGCTCGCACCCTTGCGCCACACCTCCAGCCGCACCCGGGCCCCCGGCTGGGACTGGCTGATGTAGGCCGGCAGGTCGCCCGAGCCCACGATGGGCTGGCCGTCGATGCTGCGGATCACGTCGCCCGACTGCAGGCCCGCCTTGTCGCCCGGGCCGCCCTTTTGCACGTCGGCCACCAGGGCGCCCTGCGGCTTGTCCAGACCGAAGGAGTCGGCCAGGGTCTGGTTGACCTCCTGCACCGTCACGCCCAGCCGCGCGTGGCTGACCTGGCCGGTGGCCAGGATCTGCTGCTGCACGCGCTCGGCCACCTCGATGGGAATGGCGAACGACACGCCCTGGTAGCCGCCCGAGCGGCTGTAGATCTGCGAGTTGATGCCCACCACCTCGCCGCGCGCGTTGAACAGCGGGCCGCCGGAGTTGCCCGGGTTCACCGCCACGTCGGTCTGGATGAAGGGCACGGCGCTGTCGTCGGGCAGGGCCCGGCCCTTGGCGCTGACCACGCCGGCCGTCACGCTGTTCTCGAAGCCGAAGGGCGAGCCGATGGCCAGCACCCATTCGCCCACGGCCAGCGACTTGGTGCTGCCCAGGCGCACGGTGGGCAGATGGGTCGCATCGATTTTGAGCACGGCCACGTCGGTCTGCGGGTCGGCGCCCAGCACCTTGGCGCGGAACTCGCGCCGGTCGGTCAGCTTGACGGTGACCTCGTCGGCGCCCTTGACCACGTGGGCGTTGGTCAGCACCACGCCGTCAGGGCTGACGATGAAGCCCGAGCCCTGGCCGCGCACCGGCACGTTCTGCGGCATGCGCGGGCCCTGCGGCGACATGCCGAAGCGGCGGAAGAACTCCTGCATGGGGTCGGGCACGCCGCTGTCCTCGTCATCGTCGCCCGCGGCCAGGGCCGTGCGGCGCGTGCCGCTGACGCTGATGTTGACCACGGCCGGGCCGTTCTGGGCCGTGATGGCGGCAAAGCTGGGCAGGGCCTCGCCGCCCGCCTGCAGGGCGGGCACGGGGGCGATGGCCGGGGGCGCCGCCATGGCGCGCGCCGGGTGGCTGCCGATCAGCCCGGCGCCCGTGGCGCCCAGCGCGCCGGCGGCCACCAGGGCCAGGATCAGTCTGCGGGGGGTGGAGGTGAGGGTGTTCATGGCCTGCCTTTCAAGCGTGGTGATCACGATGAAAGGCAGTGTGCGCGGCGGCGCTTAAGCCAATCTTAGGTGGCGGCGAAACCCAGGTTTATTCAAAATTGATAGCTGCCAGCGCTTGTCCAGAAAGGGTTGGAGGCCGATTTTGCTTACAAAATCTCCAGCACCCGCTCGGGCGGGCGGCACAGCAGCGCGCCGCGCGGGGTGACGACGATGGGGCGGTTCAGCAGCTCGGGGTGGCCGGCCACGGCGGCGATCAGCTCCTCGTCGCTGCGCGCCGCATCCTGCAGGCCCAGGTCGGCGTAGGCGGCCTCCTTGCTGCGCAGCAGCTCGCGCACCGGCACGCCCAGGCGCGCCACCAGGGCGCGCAGCTGCGCCGCGTCCAGCGGCTGGGCGAGGTAGTCCACGATAGTCGGCTCGATGCCGCGTTCGCGCAGCAGCGCCAGCGCGCCGCGCGAATTGCTGCAGCGGGCGTTGTGGTAGATGGTGATGTCGGGCCGGGCGGTGGCCGGGGTCGTCGTGCTCGTCATGCCGGCCAGTGTAGGTTCAGCGCCGCGCGGCGCGCAGGGTGCGGCTGAGCAGGATCACCGGCACCAGGCCCACGGCCACCAGCGCCAGCGAGGGCAGCGCCGCCTCGCCCAGGCGCTCGTCGCGCGCCAGCTGGTAGGCCACTACGGCCAGGGTGTCGCTGTTGAAGGGGCGCAGCACCATGGTGGCGGGCAGCTCCTTCATCACGTCCACGAAGACCAGCAGCGCGGCCGCCGCGGCCGAGCGCTTGAGCAGCGGCCAGTGCACGCGCGCCAGCAGCCGCGTGCCGCCCACGCCCAGCATGCGCGAGGAGTCGTCCAGACTCATGGGAATGCGCGCGTAGCCGCTTTGCACCGACTGCAGCGCCACGGCGCAAAAGCGCACCAGGTAGGCCCAGACGATGCCCACGGCCGTGGCGGTGAGCAGCGCAGGCACGCGCGCCTCGGGCCAGGCCGCCTGCACCCAGCCCACGGGCAGCAGCAGGCCGACGACGATGACGGCGCCGGGCACGGCGTAGCCCAGGCTGGCCAGCCGCACCACGGCGCGGGTGAAGGTGTCGCGGCTTCGGCGCACGGCGAAGGCCAGTACGAAGGAGATGGCCACCGCCAGGGCCGCCGTGATGGACCCCAAGCGCACGCTGTTGCCGGCCCATTCGATGAAGCGGCCCCAGGGCAGCACCGACCAGTCGGCCGCCAGCGGACGCAGCATGAACAGCACCGGCGCAAAAAAGCCCATGACCACCGGCACCAGGCACACGCCCCAGGCCAGCGCCACGCCCCAGCCGGCCAGCGGCTGCGGCTGGGCCTCGGCCGAGCCCGCGCGTCCCACGCCGCCGGCGGCAAAGCGCATGCGCCGCTGGGCGCGCAGCTCCAGGTGCAAAAGCAGCGCCACCAGCACCAGCAAGATGGTTGCCAGCTGCGCGGCGGCCAGGCGGTCGTCCATGGCCAGCCACGCCTTGTAGATGCCCACGGTGAAGGTCTGGATGCCGAAATAGCTGGTCACGCCGAAGTCCGCCAGCGTCTCCATCAGCACCAGCGCCACGCCGGCGGCCACGGCCGGGCGCGCCAGCGGCAGCGCCACCTGCATGATGCGCCGCCCGGGCGAAGCACCCAGCAGGCGCGCCGCCTCCATCAGGTGCGCCGCGCGCTCGGACAACGCCGTGCGCGCCAGCAGATACACGTAGGGGTAGAGCGAGAAAATGAACACCCACACGGCCCCCCACAGGCTGCGCACCTCGGGCAGCAGCCGGCCTTCGAGGCCGAAGGTCTCGCGCAGCCAGACCTGTAGCGGGCCGCTGAACTGCAGGAAGTCGGTATAGGCGTAGGCCGTCACGTAGGCCGGCATGGCCAGGGGCAGCAGCAGCAGCCACTCCATGAGGCGACGGCCGGGAAAGTCGAACAGCGTCACGGCGGCCGCGCCAGCCGTGCCCACCACGGCCGCGCCCAGGGCCACGGCCAGGCCCAGCCAGACGGTGGTCCACAGGTATTCGGGCAGCACGGTGGCGGCCATCTCACGCACGATGGCGCCGGCCTGCTGGCCTGCGGTCGTACCGGGGAGCCAGGCCGAGAACACGGTGAGCACCGGCAGCACCAGAGCCAACGCCAGCAGCATCAGGAAGACAGTGCGCAGCGGCGCGGCGAGGGAGCGGTGCAAAGGAAAAAGCGGGAGGTGGAGAAAGGACGGGCGCCCGGCGCCCGCACGGCACGCCGGCGCGGCGGCCGGGCAATGCAAATGGGAACGATTCTACGCGGCAAGGCGCCTAGAATCCGGCCCATGTTCCTGGAAGTTTCCCAACTGGACGTGCGCTACGGCGCGCGGGCGCAGGCCGCCGTGCACGATGTGACCCTGGGCCTGGCCGCCGGCGAGATCGGCGTGCTGATCGGCCCCTCGGGCTGCGGCAAGACCACGCTGCTGCGCGCCGTGGCCGGGCTGGAGCCGGTGGCCGGCGGCAGCATCCGGCTGGGCGGCGAACTGGTGGGCGCGCCGGGGCGCAGCCTGCCGCCGGAGGAGCGGCGCATCGGCATGGTGTTCCAGGACTACGCCCTGTTCCCGCACCTGTCCGTGGGCCGCAACGTGGCCTTCGGCGTGCACGGCCTGCCCCGGCCCGAGCAGGAGCAGCGCGTGCGCGAGGCGCTGGCGCTGGTCGGCCTGGAGGGCAGCCAGGGCCGTTTTCCGCACGAGTTGTCGGGCGGGCAGCAGCAGCGCGTGGCGCTGGCGCGCGCCCTGGCGCCGCGTCCACGCCTGATGCTGCTGGACGAGCCCTTCTCTAACCTGGACGTGGACCTGCGCGAGCGCCTGGCGCACGAGGTGCGCGCCATCTTGAAGGCGGCCGGCGCCACGGCGCTGTTCGTCACGCACGACCAGATGGAAGCCTTTGCCATTGGCGACCGCATCGGTGTGCTGGAGAGCGGCCACCTGCACCAGTGGGACGACGCTTATGCCCTGTACCACCGTCCGGCCACGCGCTTCGTGGCCAGCTTCATCGGCCACGGTGTGTTCGCCCCGGCCGAACTGGTGAGCCAGGGCGGTCACGTGGTGGCGCGCACGCCGCTGGGGGACCTGACCGACATCGACGGCTGCCCCCTGCCCTCGGCCTACGACCTGGGCCTGTGCGACGTGCTGCTGCGCCCGGACGATGTGGTGCACGAGGACGGCGCGCCGGTGCAGGCGCGGGTGCTGCGCAAGTCCTTTCGCGGGGCGGAGTTCCTGTACACGCTGGAGCTGGCCGGCGGCCTGACGGTGATGGCCCACGTGCCCAGCCACCATGACCACGCCGTGGGCGAGTGGATAGGTATCCGCCCGCAGGTGGACCACGTGGTCACCTTCGCCCGGACCTGAGCCGGGCGCGGGCGGGAACCCCCATCAGGGCTGCTTGGCGGCCGGGCGCTGCAGGCGCTCCAGCGCGCCCAGGTCGATCTGTGCCATGGCGGCCTGCACCTGATCGAAGGGCACGTTCGTGCCCTCCACGCTGACCAGCACGCCGTTCTTCAGGATGGCGCGCAGCTCGGCGTGGCTGCCGTCCTTGGCGTAGCTTTGCTGCATGGTGCGGCCGTTGTCCTGCCAGGTCTTCTCCACCGAATCCTGCGTCTCGCTCTCGCCCTGCACCAGGCCGGCCATCTGCGCCAGCTGGCCCATGGGACCGCCATCCACGATGGAAACGTTGACCGTGCGCTCGCCGCTGCCGTATTCGGCCTCGGCCTGGCTGATGGCCAGGCCCAGGGCCGCGCCGTCGTGTACGTTGAAAGAGGTGCGCGGCAGTCCGGCCACGCTGGCAGGCAGGGCCGCCTTGAGGGCCGCCACGCCTGCCGAAGAAGTACCAGCGGCAGCGGCACCCGCGCCGGGCGCGCCGCCTGATTGCGCCGCCTGGGTGGCCTTGTCCGCGGCCTCCTGCATTTTCCTGCCCATCTCTTCCAGTCGGGCGGTATCCACCGTCACCCGGCCCTGCGGCGTGTCAATGGACACGGCGGGCGCCCCGCCCGAGCCGCCCATCAGCCCCGGCGCACTGGGCGTGACCAGCGACACCACGGCGCCCATCACCAGGCCCATGGCCAGCGCTGCCAGCACCACCACGGCCGTGTAAGGCAGCGCTCGGGCGGCAGGACTGCGCATCAGCACCGGCAGACCCAGGTACAGCAGGTACAGCGAATACAGCGCCGCCACCAGGCCCAGGATGGCCAGCAGTGGCAACAGACTGAACACACCGCCCAGCATGGCGGCCGTGCTGGCATACACCGCCACCTTCAGCGCCTGCAGCGGGTTGCGAGTGCCGCCGAACGTGGGCGCCAGTGCGTTGATCACCAGCGACAGCACGTACACCCCGATGATGCTGAGCACATAGGACAGCACCATGCTGGCCAACCCCGAGGCGAATGGCACGCGAAAGCGATACCCCATGCCGCCCACGCCGATCAGCGACAAGCCGATAAAGCCGCACACGGCAGGGATGGCCGCCAGGATCATCAGGTAGCCGGTGAACAGCTGACCGGTGGTGGCCGGCTCGGTGTCGATGGCGGCCCAGGCCTCGCGTGGCCTGAGCAAGATGGCGGTTGCGCGTTCTACGAGTCCCATGGTGTCCCCTCCTTGTCCATTTGTTTGCGGTTTACCGATGCCAAGCGCCAAGCCGCGCTTGGCGAGGCGCGAACCTTAGCCCAGCACAGTGACACCTGCGCCCATGCAAACAGAAAGTTACAGCCTGCTCGTGGCGCCTACGCGTCAGCCCTGGCGCAACCGCTCCACGCCCGCCTGCAGCGACCGCGCCCAGGCGCGTCGGTCACGGCCGGCCGACGGCTCGGGCTCGCCAAAGTGCACCTGCGCCACCAGCGCTGGCGCGGCCAGGGTGCGCCAGACGGCGCGCAACAGGCTCTCGTCGCCCGGCCAGCAGGGCGCGTAGCTGGGCGCGCCGCTGGCGGCGTCGGCAAAGCCCAGGGCCACGGGCTGCACCGGCGCGCCGCTGGCGATGGCCGACTGCAGCAAATTGGCGTGGAAAGGCAGCAGCGCTCGCCCGTCGCCCGTCGTGCCCTCGGGAAAGACGGCCAGCACCTGGCCTTGCTCCAGCGCGCCGCGCATCAGCTCCAGCGTGCGCAGCATGCCGCGGCGCGACTCGCGCGCCAGGTAGAGCGTGCCGGCGGCGGTGGCCAGGGTGCCCACCAGCGGCCAGTCCTGCACGTCGTCCTTGGAGACGAAGCGGCAGTAGCGCGCCGCGTGCAGCATGGGGATGTCCAGCCAGGACGAGTGGTTGGCCACCAGCAGCACCGGCCCGGCCAGGGGCGGCGTGCCGCGCACCTGCAGCCGGATGCCGGCACGGCCCAGCAGCGCCAGCGACCAGGCCTGCACGCGGGCCTGGCGCTGGTCCTCCTGCAGCCGGGGAAAGCGCAGCGCCACAATGGCCAGGCCCTGCAGCAGGTGGGCGGCGATGCGGGCCAGCCGCCACAGCGCGCGCAGCGTGCGCCCAGCGCGCAGGCCGAGACGGCCCACCTTCTCAGCGCTCGAACGCGATCTGTCCGCCCACCAGGGTGGTGCGCACGCGCGCCGGCAATTCGTAGCCGGAGAACGGCGTGTGCCGGCCCTGGCTGGCCAGGGCGTCGGCCTGCACCGTCCAGTGGGCGCCGGGGTCGACGACGCACAGGTCGCCCACGCCGCCCTCGGCGATGCGGCCCACGCTGGCCTGCAGCGTGCCCAGCGACGCGCCCAGCACCCGTGCCGGCTCGGCGGTGATGGCCGCCAGCGCGCGCGCCAAAGGCACGCCGGCGTCCTGCGACCACTTGACGGCCACGGACAGCAGCAGCTCCAGCCCGGTGGCGCCGGCCTCGGCCTCGGCAAAGGGCAGCGCCTTGGCGTCATCGTCCACCGGCGTGTGGTCGGAAACCAGCGCGTCGATGGTGCCGTCGGCCAAGCCGGCGGACAGCGCCTCGCGGTCGCGCTGCTGGCGCAGCACGGGCGTGAGGCGCGCGCGGCTGTCGAAGTAGCCGATGTCGGTGTCGGTGAACATGAGCGAGTTGATGCTCACGTCGCAGCTGACGGCCAGGCCCGCCGCCTTGGCCTGGCGCACCAGCTCCACCCCGGCACTGCTGGACAGGCGGCACAGGTGCACGCGCGCACCGGTGCTCTTCATCAGCTCGAAGATGGTGTGCAGCGCGATGGTCTCGGCCGCCACGGGCACGCCCGACAGGCCCATGCGCGTGGCCAGCGGGCCGCTGGCGGCCACGCCGCGGCCCAGGTGCAGTTCCTGCGGGCGCAGCCAGACGGTGTAGCCGAAGGTGGCGGCGTACTGCAGCGCGCGCTGCAGCACCTGGGTGCTGGGCAGTTGCACCTCGGCCTGGGAAAAGCCCACGCAGCCGGCCTCGGTCAGCTCGGCCATCTCGGTCAGCACCTCGCCGGCCAGGCCGCGCGTGAGCGCCCCCAGCGGGAACAGGCGCGCCTGATGCAGCTTCTCGGCGCGGAACTTCAGCATCTGCACCAGGCCGGGCTCGTCCAGCACCGGGTCGGTGTCGGGCGGGCAGACCAGGCTGGTCACGCCGCCGGCCACGGCCGCGGCCATTTCGGATTCGAGCATGCCCTCGTGCTCGTAGCCGGGTTCGCGCAGCCGCGCAGCCAGGTCCACCAGGCCGGGCAGGACCAGGCAGCCGCTGGCGTCGATGCGCCGCGCGGGCATGAAGCCCTCGGGCAGCCGGTCCACGGCGATGATGCGCCCGGCCGCCAGCGCCACGCTGCACACCTTGTCCAGCCCGCTGGCGGGGTCGATGACGCGGCCGTTCTCGATCAGGATTTTCATGGTTTATCAGCCAAAGTGGCCGCTAACGCTTTCTGGATAAGCGCGAGCAGCTATAAAACATATAGCAAACCTTGCTTTCCGGGTCCGCTCGTTCGCGCACCCGTCAAGCCAGCAGCCGCCGTGGATCCGGCTGCGCCGGTCCACCAGCGGCGTCCCCCCTCCCTCGCGCAGCGCGGACAAAGAGGGGGGAAGGCGCGCAGCGCCTTGTATCTTCTACCTGACCACCGCGGTAAAGTCTGACAGCCCTTGAGGCAGCCAGACCGGCCCGTGCAGTTTGGTAGCGACTTGGGTATTCAGGCCCGTCCCTGAGTACACAACGCACGTGTGCCGCGCTGGTCTTCATTGATCCCGAACGGTTACGCGCGCCTTCGCTGAGCGCGCATGTACAAGCATGGGAGTTGAAGATCATGTCTGCTTTGTCAGTGACGGTGGGCATCGACGTGGCCAAGGCCCACGTGGATGTCTGTGTGCTGGACGCCAACGGCGCTGTCCAGCGGTTTGCCAACGATGCCGATGGCCACTCGGCGCTGGCCGCTGCCTTGCAGCCCTTGGGCGTAGGGCTTGTGGCGATGGAGGCCACCGGTGGCTATGAAGCAGCCCTGGCGTGTGCGCTGCAAGCCTCGGGCCTGCCCGTGGCGGTGCTCAACCCGCGCCAGGCGCGGGACTTTGCCAAGAGCATGGGGCGCCTGGCCAAGACCGATGCGGTGGATGCGCGCATGCTGGCCGAGATGGCGGCGGTGCTCGTGCGCCGTGAGGACCTGGCGCGCTTTGTTCGCCCCCTGGCCGATGAATGCCAGCAGTGGCTGTCTGCTCTGGTCACGCGCCGGCGCCAGTTGCTGGCCATGCTGGGCAGTGAGCGCCAGCGCCTGCAGATCACCCCAAGAAAGCTGCACCCGAGCATCCAGGCCATCGTCGCTGCAATCAAAGCGCAACTCGATGACTTGGAGGCGCAGATGGTGGGCCACGTGGGCGAGCACTTCGGCGAGCTCGACCGGCTGCTGCAGTCGGCCAGCGGGATTGGACCGGTGGCCAGTGCCACGCTGATTGCGCAATTGCCCGAACTGGGCCGGCTTAACCGCCGCGAGATCGCAGCTTTGGTGGGCGTAGCTCCCATGTCCAACGATTCGGGCAACCGAAAAGGCCGCCGCAGGGTGCAAGGCGGGCGCTTTGAGATACGGCGTGTGCTGTACATGGCTACGCTGACTGCTGCGCGCTACAACCCTGCCATTCGGGCTTTCTACGAACGCCTCAAGGGTGCCGACAAGCTGCCCAAGGTGGCCCTGGTGGCATGCATGCGCAAGCTTCTGACCATGCTCAACGCCATGGTCAGAACGGGCAAGCCTTGGGATGCTTCGCTTCATAGGGCTTGACTTTGAAGACGGTTACTCAGGGGGGTGTTCCCCGTCCTGCGGCTCAGGGGGGTTCAAGCCTCGTTCCCCGCCACGATGGACATGACGGCCATGCGCACCGCGATGCCGAAGGTGACCTGCGGCAGGATCACCGCCTGCGGGCCGTCCACCACGGCGGAGTCGATCTCCACGCCGCGGTTGATGGGGCCGGGGTGCATGACGATGGCGTCGGGCTTAGCCAGCCGCAGCTTCTCCGGTGTGAGGCCGAAGCTCTTGAAATATTCCTGGCTGGAGGGCAGCAGCGCGCCGCTCATGCGCTCGTTTTGCAGCCGCAGCATGATGACCACGTCGCAGCCCCTGATGCCCTCCTCCAGGCTGTGGAACACGCGCACGCCCATGTGCGACAGGTCGCCGGGCACCAGCGTGCGCGGGCCGACCACGCGCACCTCGGCCGCGCCCAGCGTGGTCAGGGCGTGGATGTCCGAGCGCGCCACGCGCGAGTGCAGCACGTCGCCGACGATGGCCACCGTCAGGTTGGAGAAATCGCGCTTGTAGTGCCGGATGGTGTACATGTCCAGCAGCCCCTGCGTGGGGTGCGAGTGCCGGCCGTCGCCGGCGTTTACCACGTGCACGTGCGGCGCCACGTGCTGGGCGATCAGGTAGGGCGCGCCCGACTCGCTGTGGCGCACCACGAACAGGTCGGCCGCCATGGCCGAGAGGTTGTCGATGGTGTCCAGCAGCGTCTCGCCCTTGGCGGTGGAGCTGCGCGCGATGTCCAGGTTGAACACGTCGGCCGACAGGCGCTTGGCGGCGATCTCGAAGGTGGTGCGGGTGCGCGTGCTGTTCTCGAAGAACAGGTTGAACACGCTCTTGCCGCGCAAGAGCGGCACCTTCTTCACCTCGCGGTCGTTGACGCTGACGAAGTTGGCGGCCGTGTCCAGGATGTGGGTCAGCGTGTCGCGCGGCAGCCCTTCGATGGACAGCAGGTGGATCAGCTCGCCGTTCTTGTTGAGTTGGGGGTTGCGCTTGTACAGCACCGTCAGGCCTCTTTGACGTCGAAATGGAAGGCGCCCGCTTCGGTGCGCGCCAGCGCCAGCGACTGGCTGGCCGGCAGCGCCACACGGGCGGCGGCGAACTCGGCGGCGATCGGCAGCTCGCGCCCGCCGCGGTCCACCAGCACTGCCAGACGCACGCGGGCCGGGCGGCCATAGTCGAACAGCTCGTTGAGCACGGCGCGCACGGTGCGGCCGGTGTAGAGCACGTCATCCAGCAGCAGGATGTCGGCGCCGTTCACGTCGAAGGGCAGCTGGGTCTGCGCGCTGGCGGCCAGGCCGCGGCGGGCGAAGTCGTCGCGGTGCAGCGACGAGGACAGCACGCCGGGCGCCTCCGCCAGGCCCAGGTCGCGCTGCAGCCGCGCGGCCAGCCAGGCGCCCCCGGAGGTGATGCCGGCCAGGCGCGTTCCGGGGGCAAGCAGCGCACGCACGCCGCGCGCGAGCTCCGCGTACAGCGCCTCGGCGTCCAGCAGCAGGTGGCCGGGGCGGGTGGCGTCAGGGGTGGTCATTGGGAAAGGCTCCTCAGAAACTGTTCCAGGATGATGCAGGCCGCGCCGGCATCGGCGTCGCGCGCACCGTCCTCCAGCGCGGCGGTGGTGCTGTAGCGCTCGTCCACGCCGTACACGGGCAGGCCGAAGCGGCCACGCAGCTGGCGGGCGAACTTCAGGGCACGGGCGGTGTTCTCGTGGGCAGTGCCATCGGGGTGGACGGGAATACCCACCACCAGCGCGTCGGGCTGCCATTCGCGGAGGCGCTCGGCCACCTGGGCGAAGCGGGCGTCGGCCCCCTCGGCGCGTATGGTGGGCTGGGGCGTGGCCGTGCCCAGCATGCGCGTGCCTACGGCCACGCCCGTGCGCTTGGCACCGAAGTCGAGGGCCAGGAAGCTCTGGAAGTGCGGGGGGACCGCGTCAGCGGCAGGGGTGATGACGGCGGCGGACTGGCCGCTCATGCGTGCCCCGCCTCGGGCGAGAGCATCCAGGACTGCAGGCCCAGCAGGGCCAAAGCGCGGTCGTAGCGCTCCGGCACGGGGGCGTCGAAGATGACCTGCGGGTCGGCCTCCACGGTCAGCCAGCTGTTTTCCGCCAGCTCGGATTCGAGCTGCCCTTCGCCCCAGGAGGCATAGCCCAGCGTGACCAGCACGCGCCGCGGGCCCACACCGTGGGACAGGGCTTCGAGCACGTCCTTGGAGGTAGTCATCTGCAGATAGCCGCCGGCGATCGACAGGGTGGAAGCGTAGGGCGACTGGTCGCCGTCATCCTGCACCGCCTGCTCGGTCTGCATGACGTCGTGCAGCACGAAGCCGCGCTCGGTCTGCAGCGGGCCGCCGTGGAAGACGGGGGATGCGGCCAGGTCCTTGCGGCCCAAGGTCAGGTCCACCTTCTCCAGCAGGCCTTCCAGCTTGATGCCCATGGGCTTGTTGATCACCAGCCCAAGCGCGCCGCGCTCGCTGTGCTCGCACAGATAGACCACGCTGCGCGAGAAGAACGACTCACTTTCCTCCAGACCCGGCATGGCGATGAGGAAGTGGTGGGTCAGATTCATCGTGGGCATGCTGGAGGCGGACATGCACCGATTTTACGGCCTTGACCTGCCGCCCGCCGCTCGCCATGTCCCTGGATGCCGCACGTGAAAACGGCCCGGCAGGACGCGCCTGCCGGGCCGTGGTTCAGGGACGGGGCCGGCCCAGGGCGGCCCTTCAGGCCTCCTCGGCCTGCGCCAGCGTTGCCTGGCGGGCGTAATGCTGCACCAGGCTCATCAGTTCCTCGTCGGAGTACGGCTTGCCCAGGTAGTGGTTCACGCCCAGTTCCATGGCGTGCTCACGGTGCTTTTGCGCGATGCGCGAGGTGATCATGATGATGGGCAGGTCGTGCAGCTCGGCGTCGGCGCGGATGTTGCGCGCCAGGTCGAAGCCGTCCATGCGTGGCATCTCGATGTCCGACAGCACCACGGCGGGGCGCTCTTCCTGCAGCCGCTCCAGGGCCTGCAGGCCGTCGGCTGCCAGGCTCACGCGATAGCCTTCGCGGGCCAGCAGGCGCTGGGTGACGCGGCGCACGGTGATGGAGTCGTCCACCACCAGCACCAGCGGCACCTGGGGCGCCGCGGCGATCGCGGGCGACAGGGGCAGCGCCGTGCCGGCATCCTGCTGTTGCGGCGCCTGTTCGGCCACCGCGCGCAGCTGCTCGCCGTACACCGTGGCCAGGGCCACCGGGTTGTAGATGAGCACGACGGCGCCGGAGGCCAGCACCGACATGCCCGCCAGGCCCGGCAGACGCGACAGCTGCGGGCCCAGGTTCTTCACCACCACTTCCTGGTTGCCCAGCACTTCGTCCACGTGCATGGCGATGCGCTGCGACGCGCTGCGCAGGATGACCACCGGCCGGCTTCGGCCGCCGGTTTCGGCGCTGCCCCGCGAGGACTGCAGCAGCGCGCCGCCCCAGTAGAAGGCCAGCTGTTCGCCGCCGTGCTCGAAGGACTGGCTGGCGTAGGCGGCATCGACCTCCGCGCTGCTGCTGCGGCGCACGATCTCCACCAGGTTGGCGGGAACGCCGAAGGTCAGATCGCCGGTGCGCAGCATGACCACCTGCGTCACCGCGGTGGTCAGGGGCAGCACCATGCGGAAGGTGGTGCCCCGCCCGCGCTCGGACTCGGTCTCGATGCGTCCGCCCAGCGCGCTTACCTCCGAGCGCACCACGTCCATGCCAATGCCCCGGCCCGACAGGCCGGTGACTTCGGCTGCCGTGGAAAAGCCCGGCATGAAGATCAGGTTGGCCGCCTCGGCCGAAGTGATCTGCGCATCCGGCTGGATCAGGCCCTGGGAGACGGCCTTGGCGCGAATGCGGTCCACGTCCAGGCCGCCGCCGTCGTCGTGGAAGGCCACCGACACGTCGTTGCCCTCGTGGCCCAGACCGATGGTGATGGTGCCCGCCGCCGGCTTGCCGGCCGCGGTGCGCGCCTGGGCATCCTCGATGCCGTGGCCCACGCAGTTGCGCAGCAGGTGCTCGAACGCGGGAGTCATGCGGTCCAGCACGCCGCGGTCCATCTCGATGGAGCCGCCAGCGATGTCCAGCTTGATCTGCTTGCCGGTTTCCTTGGACGCCTGGCGCACCACGGCGTACAGGCGTTCGGAAATGCTGTCGAACTCCACCATGCGGGTGCGCAGCAGGTCGCGCTGCAGCTCGCGGGCTTGGCGGCCCTGGGCGATCAGGTCGTCTTCGGCGCCTTCCATGGCGCGTTGCATGTTGCGCTGCACGGTAGCCACGTCGTTGACCGACTCGGCCATCATGCGCGTGAGTTCCTGCACGCGGGTGAAGCGGTCGAACTCCAGCGGATCGAAGCCAGCGGCCATGTCCTTGGACAGGGCCAGGCGCGACTGCATCTGCGTCTCGGCCTGCACCTCGATGTCGCGCAGCTGCTGGCGCAGGCGCTCCAGGTTGCCCGTCAGATCGCCCAGCGAGCCGCGCAGCTGACCCATGTGCGCCTCCAGGCGCGAGCGGGCGATCATCACCTCGCCAGCCTGGTTGACCAGACGGTCCAGCAACTGTGCACGCACCCGCATCGTCTGGCCGCTGCCGACACGCACCGGAGCGGCGGCCGCAATGGGCCGGGCCAGGGGCTGGCGCAGGGCCGGGGTGGCCTGCACGTCGGTGGTTGCCTGTTCGGGCGCAGCAGCCAATGCCTCAGCGTGAGGCACCGCCACGGCTTCGGTCAGGGGCTGGGCGCCAATGGTGCGCAGGGCGTCGAAGTCGGCCTGCAGGGCATCCAGGTGAGCCAGCAGTGGCTCGACATGCGCGGACTGCACGCCCTCCAGGTCGATCTGCTCGACGGCGCTCTCCAGCCGGTGCGACATTTCGCCCAGCCGCATGGCTCCTGCCAGCCGCGCGCTGCCTTTGAGGGTGTGCAGGGCACGCAGCAGTTCGCTGCGCGCGCTCAGGTTGTCCGGCCGGGCGGCCCACTGGCGCAGCGCGCCGCCGATGCGCGGCAGCAGCTCCACGGCCTCTTCCTCGAAGATGGGGAAGAGGTCGGGGTCGATGATGTCCAGCGCGTCGATGTCGTCGTCGATATCCACGGCCGCAGCCACGGCGTGGGCGATGGCGGCATCGATCTCGCGTTCGCGCTCGGCCAAGCGCGCACCTGCGGCGCCATCTTCCAACGCCGGTTGGGGCGCAGCGGGCGGCGGCACGAAGGCCTCGTCCGCCAGGTCGTCCTGCCAGCCGGCCATTTCGTCGTCCGCCGCCTGCAGCGGAGCGCGGGTGCTGGTGATTTCCGCATCCAGAATTTCGCCCAACTGCGCGAGCACCTGCGGGTTGGGTTCCTTGAGGAAGCCGGCAGCGAACTGGTGCAGCAGCCGGCGAATGTCCTCCGCCGCCGCGTTGGCCACCTGGGCGTGCTCAGGCAGGCCCTCCGGCAACAGCTGCAGGTGCGTGAGCGCGTGCTCCAGCGTACGGGCGAGCTCGGACAGCGCCGTGAAGCCCACCGTGGCAGAACTGCCGGCCAACGAATGCGCCAGGGCAACGGCGATGTCGGGCAGCGGATTGGGCAGCTCCAGCGACCATTCCTGCAGGGTGGTGACGAGCCGGCGCGACCATTCGTCCGCCTCGTTGAGATAGACGTTGTAGAGCGGAATGCCGATGCGCAGATGCTCAATGACCTTGACGGCGTCGTCGCTGCCGACAGCCTCGGGCTCCGGTGCCGCTTGCGCCTCAGCTTCCTGCGGCAATGGCTGAGCTTCTTCGGCCTGTACCTGCGCTTCGTCCTGCGGCACCGGCTCTTGCGGCACCGGCTCTTGCGGCACATCAGCGGCAAAGGCAGGTTCGGCGGCCGCCTCGACTGCCTCCTCTGCCGGCAGAGGTTCATCGCCTGCCTCCAGCGTCAGGTCGGCATCCAGGTCGGCCGCGCCCAGGAAGAAAGTGTCCTCACGCGCTGCAGCAGACGGAGATGCTTCCGCTGCCGGAGCGGCGTGCGCAGCCTCCGTCGAGTCCAGGGCCTGCTCGAAGAAGGCGAAGTCGATCTCCTCCGCTGCGGCCACATCGGGCGGCGCGTGGGTATCGTCCTGCCCGTCGTCGATGGAGGTGTCGGCGAAGTCCAGCGGAGGCTCAGGCTCTTCCTCTTCCACGAAGGCGGCCGGCGGATCCAGCGGCGCCGGCTCGGACAGATCGAAGTCGAGCAGCGGCAGTTCTTCAGGGGCGCTCAGGGCTGCATCGGGCAATGCGGCCGTAACCTCGGCCACGCTTGGCACCTGGAAATCCAACGCATCGGCAGGCAGTTCCAGCACGTCCGTGACCGGAAGGTCCGCAAGGGGTGCCTCATCGACCAGGGGGGCAGACCCGGCGATCTGCTCCTCCGTGCCTCCGGGCGGCAGAGGCGCCAGCGCCACCAGCGTACCGTCCAGGCGCATGGCGTCGGCCGCTGCGCGGAAAGGCTGGGCTTGCCAGTCATCAGCCCGGCCGGCGCCGATGTCAGCCGCCCAACGTGCGAAAGCTTCGAGCGCCTGCCTGGACAGCTGCAGGAGTGGTGGCTGCATGGGCTTTTGCTCGGCCAGCCAGGCGTTGAGCGCCTGCTCCATGGCCCAGGCCGCCTCGCCGAATTCGGCCAGTCCCACCATGCGCGAGCTGCCCTTGAGCGTGTGGAACGCTCGGCGCAACGTGGTCTGCTCGCTCAGCTCGCCGGGGGCGGCGTGCAAGGCGTCAATGGCGGCAAAGCCCGTGTTCACGACCTCGCGGGCTTCCTCCAGGAAGATGTCCAGCAGTTCGTCGTCGCTGTCCTCATCGGTAGATATAGGAGCCGCGGCGGGCGGTGGCGGTGGCGCGGGCGCTGCAGCGAGCGGCTGTGCCGGCTCCGTCGCCTGTTCGGCCTGCTCAGGCAGGTCGCGTACGACTTCCGGCAATGGCAGCGCCTCGGCCTGCAGCTGCGGTGGCTCCTCGTCTCGCACCGGCTCGGCAGACGCCGGCTCGTGCGCCTCTGCAGGACGGGCGCGCCCCATCAGGATGCGCAGCTCGCCCAGTTCCTCGTCATACACGAACAGCTTGCGTGCCATGGCCCGCTGGTAGCTGAGCATGTCGATCAGGAAACCCAGGGCTCCCAGGCTGCTGCCCAGCTTCTCGAAGGTCGGCGCCTGGTCCTCTGCGGCTACGGCGCCGGTCATCAGGCGCTCGGTGGTGTCGCGCATGCGGGCCACCGCCAGCGAGGCCTGATCCAGGCCTAGCACGGACAGCACGCCGCGCATCTGCTGGAGCTTGGCGGGTACCGTGCCCAGGACGGCCGTCTGGGTGGGATCGCGGAAGAACTGGTCCATACAGTTCTCCACGTCGGCCAGCGAGGCGCGCAACTCGTCCACCACGCTGCCCATGGTCTGGTGGTCGCTGACGCGGCGGTACAGCTCCTCCATCCAGGGTTCCAGCGGCTGGGGCTCACCTCCGCCGATCACGCCGTCCAGGCGCTGCGCCAGGCAATCGGCACGCTGGTCCATGTGCTCGCGTGCCGCGTCCAGTTCCTCGAACGAGGCTTGCAGATACAGCACCGCCGTGGCCACTTCCATGGCCAGGGCGGCCGAGGGCGGCTCGCCCGTCCGCGTGGTGGCATCCATGGCGCGGGTCAGCGCCTGGGCCAGGCCTTCGCTGTCGGGATGCAGCTTGCGCAGCGAATCGCACACCAGGCTGAACTGGTCAGTGGCCGGCTTGAGCTTGTTGCGGTCGCCGCCCGCGAGCGCCGACCAGGTCTCGGTGGCGGCGGCGATGCGCTTGCGGGCCTGGGCCAGGATGGCCGGGTCGTGCAGGCCGAAGCGGGCCTGCTCATAGTCCACGGCCTTGTGCTGGGATAGGCCGAAGGCCTGCCGCACGGCCGCCAGGGCCGGCATGGCCCTGCCCTCGGGGGGCACTGCCTGGGCGCAGAAGAACAGGAGGTCCTGCACCAGGCGGTCGTTGATCGCCGGGTCGCCCTTGGCCAACGAGGCGTACTGCAGCAGCACGCGAGAGGCCACGCGCTTGGCGTAGACATCCGCCTGCAGCACGCCCTGGGCCAGCGCCTCGAAGAAGCCGGCGCAGATCTTCCAGAAGGAGCGCGCGTGGCGCTCGGTTTGCGCCGCGGCGAATCCCAGGCTGGTGCCGTGCAGCTCTGCCGCCGCCTGCCTGTCGCCGCTCTTGACGATGCGCAGCACAGCGCTGTCCAGATGGGCGCGGGCGGTGCTGTCATAGGCCTGCGGCTCGGCACTGAGGTGAAGTTCGGGCTCGCGGAAGCGCCGCTCCACGGGCCACAGGTCGGCCGGGTGCACACGGTCGGCCCCCGCCAGGGTCTGCGCCTGGCGATATTGGGGAAACAGCGCCACCGGCGAGACCTGCTTGCCCGCCAGCACATGCTCCAGGTATTCGATCAGAGCAAAACTGGCGCGCTCGATGACGGCGGCCGCCTCATCGCTGCACAGCTCGGGACGCTGCACGAACCGCTGGACGGCATTTTCCAGGGCCCGCACGATCAACGCCGGCTGGCCCATGCCCACCATTTCCAGCGCGCCCCCTGCCTGGTGCAGCTGCTGGCGCGCGATGCGCAGGGCACTCGCATCGAGCGAGGCCAGATCGGATTCCCGGGCCACCTCGGCGTCGCGCACGAAGCGGCGCATGGCCTTGACCGACCCTTCCAGTGATTTGCGGAGTTCATCCAAGACCCAGGCCAGGGGGCCAAGGTCCTGCTCGCCCTGGGTCCAGTCCTGACCCATTGCGTTTGCGACGTCCGTAGATGACATGCGTTCGTCCTGGGCTGCCGCGCAGCCGGCTCGTTGAAGGGTGTGGAAGCCGGTCAGGCGATCTTGAATCGCGACACCGACTGGCGCAGTTCTTCGGCCATCTGCGACAGCTCGCGTACTTGCTGGGCCGTCATGCGCGTACCCTCGCCGGTCTGCTCGGTCACGGCAAAGATGTGCTGGATGTTGTCGGCCACGGTGTTGGCCAACTCCGCTTCGCGCGAAGCGGCAGAGGAAATCTGCTCGATCAGCTCGGCCAAGCGGCGCGACACGCGGTCGATCTCGGTCAGCGTCGTACCGGCACTGTCGGACAGGCGAGCCCCTTCGACCACACCCTGGGTGGAGCGCTCCATGGCGGCCACCGCGTCCTGGGTGTCGGTCTGAATGGCTTTCACCAGCGCCGCGATCTGGCGCGTGGCGTCTGCCGAGCGCTCGGCGAGCCGCTGCACTTCTTCAGCCACCACCGAGAAGCCACGGCCGGCTTCGCCAGCGGAGGCGGCCTGGATGGCGGCGTTCAGGGCCAGCACGTTGGTCTGCTCGGTAATGTCGGAGATCAGCTCGGTGATTTCGCCAATTTCCTGCGAGGACTCGCCCAGCCGCTTGATGCGCTTGGAGGTGTCTTGAATCTGGTCGCGAATGGCATTCATGCCGCCGATGGTGTTCTGCACGGCCTGCAGGCCCTGCTCTGCCGCCTGCAGCGACTGGCGTGCCACCGAGGCCGATTCCTGCGCTTGCGAGGACACGTCGTTAATACGCGCGGCCATGTCCAGCACCGAACGGCCAGTCTCGCGGATCTCGCGCAGCTGCTCCGTGGAGGCGGCCAGCAGCTCCGTGGATGTGCTGTCCACCTGTGCCGTCGTCTGGGCCACGCGGGTGGCCGTGTTCTGCACGCTGCCCACCAGCATGCGCAGCTCTTCCACCGTGTAGTTCACCGAGTCGGCGATGGCCCCGGTGATGTCCTCGGTCACGGTGGCTTCCTGGGTCAGGTCACCCTCGGCCACTGCCTGCAGTTCGTTCATCAGGCGCAAGATGGCGGCCTGGTTGGCGTCGTTCACGCGCTTGGCCTCCTGCTCCTGGCGGCGGGCATCGCGCTGCTGCGATTCGGCCGAGGCCTGGCGGTTGCGGCTGTCCAGCAGCTGCACGCGCGAAATGCCCACGCCGCACAGCAGCACGAACAGGCCGGCGGCCACCAGCGCGGCCAGCTGGCCCAGGCTCATGCCAGACTGCGTGGACAGCTGCTCCTGCAGCCCTTCGAGCTGGCGGCGCAGCGGCTCGCTGTCGGCAATGATGGTGGACTGCGCTTCGCGCGCAGACACCAGACCCTGCAGGTTGCCCAGGATGGCACCGGCCTGCGTGCGGGTCTGCTCGTACAGCTTGATCAGCGCATCAAGCTGCTCGCGCGTCTGCCCGTCGCGGGTGGCGCCCAGGCGCAGGTCGGCGCTACCGTCCAGCAGGCCTTGCGCAATTTCCTTGAAGGAGTTCAAGTCCTTGCCCAGCAGGAACACGGCCTCGGGGCTCACGCCTTCGGTCGTCTGGAATTCGTTGGCCGACTTGCCGATCCGCTGCGTCAGCATCACCAGTTGGCCGGCGGCGGACACCTCGGTGGCCGGCGCGCCCTGCTGCAGCTTGAGCGAGGACACGGTTTCGGCGATCTCCAGCAGGTCGGAGGACTGACGATTGATGGTGCGCAGGGCGTCGCCGACCTGTGTCAGGATCTTTTGCTGGCCCAGCACGATGCCGGCATTGCGCTCGGCGCGGTCCACCAGCGGCATGATGGCCTGCAGTTCGCTGCCGTAACGGTCGCCGAGCGCCTGCACGCCCAGGTCGCCGTCGCCGTTGGCCAGGGCACGCACGTTGCGCGCCAGCACGCCCGAGCTGTCCACCACATCGGGGAAGGCCTGCGGGTTGCCCACCAGGGCCTGTGTCACCGACTTGGCCAAGCGTTGCGACTGCATCAGCGATTGGCCGGTGGCGGCCAGCTGCGCGGCCGACCGGTTGGCCTGCTGCAGCACCCAGCCGGCGATCAGCGCCAGCACCACCAGGCCGACGGCCAGCAGCAGCAGCAGGCGCCGCTGATGTACCGCCGTCGCGGCACGCCCCAGCAGCGGCAGACTGACCAGGTCTTCATCGACGAACTCGCCCTCGACGTCCTGGCTCAGCATGCCCGGGTCACCCTGGACGCTGTTCACGGCATCAGCCGCATAGGTCTCGGGCAGCAGGCCTGCAGCCAGCGGATCCGGGCTGCCATCCGGCAGATCCGTGACGCCGTCCTCCGGCGCGGCCGGCTTGCGATTGAACAGTTTTCCAAAGGGATTGACGACGGACATGGTTCTGCCTTACGGAGGGAAACACGCGCTCAAGCGCTGATGCTCAGGAATGCGGGATGCTGCGCCAGGGCCTGCAGGTCTATTTCCTGCCAGCGCAGGCCTTGCGCGTCGATGTAGATGCTGCCGAAGTAAGGAGCCTCATCCTCCCCGCGCGGCTCGGACGCCGTGAAGGCGTCCTGCCCGCGCAGGCCGGCCAAGCGGTCCACCAGCAACGCGGCGTTGACCTCCAGGCCGGCGTTGAGCGCCAGCACGCTGGATTCGGCCAGTGCCTGCTCGCTGCGCGCCGCGGGCGTGCCCAGCAAAGCGGCCAGGTCCACCACGCCCGCTAACGCGCCGCGCAGGTTGGCGACGCCCAGGAACCAGGGCTGCGTATACGGAACGGATTGCACGCCGCTCCAGGGAAAGATCTCTCCGGACTGCGACAGCGGCAGCAGCAGTTGCCGCCCGCCGGACTGCACCGCCAGCCAGGACGAGCCGGAAACGCCTTCCGATCTTGCTGCCTGCAGGCGCACGGCAAGGCGCGTCTGGAGCTCCTTGAGCGCTTCACGTTTGGCCATGGGTGCGGTCCCCGGAATCAGCCGAGGGCGTCGATCTTGGCCTGCAGCTCGGCAGGGTCGACCGGCTTGGTGATGTAGCCGCGTGCGCCCTGGCGCATGCCCCAGACGCGGTCGGTTTCCTGATTCTTGCTGGTGCACATGATGATGGGCACGTCGGCGAACTGAGGATCGCGCGAAATGGTGCGCGTGAGCTGGAAGCCGTTCTGGCCGGGCATGACCACGTCCATCAGGATCAGATCGGGCTTTTCCTCGGCCAGGCGGCGCAGGGCGTCGTCGGCGTTTTCGGCAGTGCGCACCTGCATGCCCTGCTTTTGCAGCAGGTCGGTGAGGAACATGAGTTCGGTTTTCGAGTCGTCAACGACCAGAACCTTGCGGATAGGCATTACTGCACTCCTTGTTGAGCGTTGGCAAATTGCTGCACTACTTGCAGCAACTGGTCTTTGGTGAAGGGCTTCGTCAAGTATTCCTGGCAGCCCACCATGCGTCCGCGCGCCTTGTCGAACACTCCGTCCTTGGACGAGAGCATGACCACCGGGGTATCGGCGAAGCGCGGGTTGCGCTTGATGATGGCGCAGGTCTGGTAGCCGTCCAGCTTGGGCATCAGGATGTCGCAGAAGATCAGCTGAGGCTGGTAATCGTTGACCTTGGCGAGCGCGTCGAAGCCGTCATCGGCCAGCAGCACCTCGTGGCCACCCTGCTTGAGGAAGATCTCGGCGCTGCGCCGGATGGTGTTGCTGTCATCCACCACGAGTACTCTGAACGTGGGAGCGGTTGTCGTCGTAGCCAATTTATTCAATGCTCCTCGCGGGAGAGGTAAACAGCTGGGGCGGCAGGCCGGAATTTCAGATCTCGACCATCTCGAAGGCATCCTTGCCGGCACCGCACTCGGGGCAGGTCCAGTCGGCAGGGACGTCCTGCCAGCGGGTGCCGGGGGCCAGACCATGGTCGGGCGCACCGGCGGCCTCGTCGTAGATCCAGCCGCACACGGCGCACATCCAGGTTGTCAGGTCGGTCACAGCTTAAGAGGCCTTCACATAGAATGCAACGATTGTATCTAGTGATCACTGCAGGACGCGGCTTTCGTGCCACCGGGTAGGCTGGCACTTCTCCATGACACCTTCCCCCCTGAGCACTCCTGAAGACGACGAGGCCGTGGCCGGCCCGGTCTGCGTGATGACCTTCAACGCCGGCGACGCCAGCGGCGCCGGCGGCCTGACCGCAGACATCATGGCCATCGCCGCCGTGGGCGGCCATCCACTGGGCGTTGTGACCGGCGCCTACGCGCGCGACAGCACCGCCATCTTCGACCACTTCCCCTTCGACAGCGACGCCGTGGACGAGCAGGCGCGCGCCGCGCTGGAGGACATGCCGGTGCAGGCCATCAAGGTCGGCTTCGCCGGCAGCCCGGAGAACCTGGCCGTCATCGCCGAGATCACCGCCGACTACGCCGACGTACCCGTCATCAGCTACATGCCCGACCTGTCGTGGTGGCGCGACGACCTGATCGACCAGTACCTGGACGCCGCCGCCGAGCTGCTGCTGCCACAGACCTCGGTGTTGGTCGGCAGCCACAGCGTGCTGTGGCGCTGGCTGCTGCCCGAGTGGGCCGGCAGCGGCAACCCCACGCCACGCGAGCTGGCCATCGCCGCCGCCGAACACGGCGTGCCCTACCTGCTGGTGACCGGCGTGCCCCTGCCCGATCAGCACATCGACAACGTACTGACCTCGGCGCAGGCGGTGTTGGCCAGCGGGCGCTTCGAGCGCATCGAGGCCACCTTCACCGGCGCCGGCGACACGCTCAGCGCCACCCTCACGGCCCTGGTGGCCAGCGGCTGCGACCTGGGCGAGGCGCTGGGCGAGGCGCTGAGCTACTTGGACGGCACCCTGGAGTGCGGTTTCCGCCCCGGCATGGGCCATGTGCTGCCCGACCGCATGTTCTGGGCCCAGCCCGAGGACGACCCCGAAGACGACGAATCCTCCGCCGCCGACCCGACGGACGCGGCGGGCTTTGATCTGCCCCCTCATGACACACAGCACTGACCGCAACCAGCTCCTCTTCGACCGCGCCAAGGCGCTCATCCCCGGCGGCGTCAACTCCCCCGTACGGGCCTTCCGCGCCGTGGGCGGCACACCGCGCTTCATCGAACGCGCCCAGGGCGCCTACATGTGGGATGCCAACGGCCAGCGCTTCATCGACTACATCGGCTCCTGGGGCCCGATGATCCTGGGCCACGGCCACCGGGCCGTGCTGCAGGCCGTGCAGCAGGCCGCCCTGGAAGGCTTCAGTTTCGGCGCGCCCACCGAGCGCGAGGTGGAGCTGGCCGAGGAGATCCTGCGCCACGTGCCCTCCATGGAGATGATCCGCCTGGTCAGCTCCGGCACAGAGGCCGGCATGAGCGCCATCCGCCTGGCGCGCGGCGCCACCGGGCGCAGCAAGATCATCAAGTTCAACGGCTGCTACCACGGCCATGCGGACTCGCTGCTGGTCAAGGCCGGCTCGGGCCTGGCCACCTTCGGCCACGCCACCAGCGCCGGCGTGCCGCCGGAGGTGGTGCAGCACACCTTGGTGCTCGAATACAACGACGTGGCGCAGCTGGAGGAAGCCTTCGCCCTGCACGGCAAGGACCTGGCCTGCGTGATCATGGAGCCCATCGCCGGGAACATGAACTTCGTGCGCGCCAGCGTGCCCTTCATGCGCCGCGCGCGCGAGCTGTGCTCGCAGCACGGCGCGCTGCTGATCCTGGACGAGGTGATGACGGGCTTTCGCGTCGCCCTGGGCGGCGCGCAGAGCGTCTACGCGCGCGAGATCCCCGGCTTTGTGCCCGACCTCACCGTGCTGGGCAAGGTCATCGGCGGCGGCATGCCGCTGGCGGCCTTCGGCGGCCCGCGCAGCGTCATGGAGCAACTGGCGCCGCTGGGTCCCGTCTACCAGGCCGGCACGCTGTCGGGCAACCCGGTGGCCACGGCCTGCGGCCTGGCCACGCTGCGCGAGATCGCTAAGCCCGGCTTCTACGAGCAGCTGGCCGAGCGCACCCGCGCCCTGGTGGACGGCCTGGCCGGCGCCGCGCGCGCGGCGGGCGTGCCCTTTTGCGCCGACACCGAGGGCGGCATGTTCGGCTTCTTCCTGCTCCCCGCGCTGCCGCAGAACTATCCCGAAGTGCTCAAGACCGACGGCGCGCGCTTCAACGCGCTGTTCCACGGCCTGCTCGACGGCGGCGTGTACATCGCGCCGGCACTGTACGAGGCCGGGTTCGTCAGCGCGGCCCACACCGACCAGGACATCGCCGACACCGTCGCCGTCGCGCGCGACGTGTTCAGGAAGCTATAAAAAGAGGAGCTGCCAGCGCTTGCTGGTCAAGCGCTGAAGCCCAAAAACCCTCAAAAAAGACCTGTGGCCCGCGCTCCATGGCGCCACACCGGCGCGGTCGCGCTCGCAACCCTGAATCTGGCCCAATCGCCCGCCCATCAAGCGCCGGCAGCTATTGTTTGAATAGCATGGTCACGGCGACCCGTCCGTGGTGGCGACCGGCGGCACGGCCAGCAGCCACTGCGCCATCTGCAGCGCCTGCGCCTGGGTGATCTGCGGGTGGCGCGGCATCAGCGCGCGGCCCCATTCGCCGCCGCCGCCCTCGCGGATCTTGCGGGCCAGGTAGTCGGGCGCATCGGCGCGGCCGGCATAGCGCGCCGCGATCTGACCGAACGAAGGGCCGACGTAGCGCCGCACCAGCCCGTGGCAGCGCATGCAGTCCGAGCCTTCGACGAGAGCCCGGCCCGCGGCCAGCCCGGGACGGGCCTGCTGCGCCGCGTCCAGCGCCTGCGCGGCCGGGCCCGGTTGCAGGATGCGCCAGCCCACGTTGAGCACGCCCAGCACCACCAACACCATGAAGACCACGATGGCCCAGCCCAGCCAGCGCGGCCGGGATGCGCCCTCGTCCTCGTCGTCCGGTAGGGGCCGATTCATGTCGCGATGCGCTTGGCGCCAACTCAGTGGCGGAAGTGGCGCACCCCGGTGAAGACCATGGCCACGCCGCGCTCGTTGGCGGCGTCGATCACCTCCTGGTCGCGCATGGAGCCGCCCGGCTGCGCCACGCAAGTGGCGCCCGCGTCCACCACCACGTCCAGACCGTCGCGGAAGGGGAAGAAGGCGTCGCTGGCCACCACCGTGCCGGCCAGCGACAGGCCGGCGGCCTGGGCCTTGATGCTGGCGATGCGGGCGGAGTCGAGGCGGCTCATCTGCCCCGCGCCCACGCCCATGGTCATGCCGCCCTTGCAGAACACGATGGCGTTGCTCTTGACGTACTTGGCCACTTTCCAGGCGAACATCAGGTCCTGCATCTCTTCCTGCGTGGGCTGCTTGGCGGTGACCACCTTCAGGTCGGGCAGTTGCAGTTCGTGGTTGTCCGCCGTCTGCAGCAGCAGGCCGGAGCCCACGCGCTTGGCGTCCATCAGGTTGCGGCCCTGCTTCCAGGCGGTGTCGCCGCCGGGGGCCGGCAGGGCGATCTTCATCAGCCGCACGTTGGCCTTGGCCTTGAAGACTTCCAGCGCCTCGGGCGTGAAGTCCGGCGCCATCAGCACTTCGACGAACTGCTTGGCTATCTGCTGGGCCGCGGGGCCGTCCACCGGGCGGTTGAAAGCGATGATGCCGCCGAAGGCGCTGGTGGGGTCGGTCTGGAAGGCCTTGGAATAGGCCTCCAGCGCGCTGGTGCCCACGGCCACGCCGCAGGGGTTGGCGTGCTTGACGATGACGCAGGCGGGCAGGCGAAAGCTCTTGACGCATTCCCAGGCCGCGTCGGCGTCGGCGATGTTGTTGTACGACAGCTCCTTGCCCTGCAGCTGCACGCCGGTGACGATGGAGCCGGGCGCGGGGTGCAGGTCGCGGTACAGCGCGGCCTGCTGGTGGCTGTTCTCGCCGTAGCGCAGATCCTGAATCTTGGTGAAGATGCCGTTGCTCTGGCCGGGGAACAGGTGGCGCGTGGGCACATAGGCCTCGGCCGGCTTGCCCTCTTCGAAATCCACCGACGACAGGTAGTCGCTGATGGCGCCGTCGTACTGGGCGATGCGGTTGAAGGCCGCCACCGACAGGGCAAAGCGCAGCTTGTCGGACAGCCGGCCCGCGGACTTCAGCTCGGCCAGCACGGCCTCGTACTGGCCGGCGTCCGTCACCACGCCCACATCCTTCCAGTTCTTGGCGGCGCTGCGCACCATGGCCGGGCCGCCGATGTCGATGTTCTCGATGGCATCGGCCAGCGTGCAGCCGGCCTTGGCCACGGTGGCCTCGAAGGGGTAGAGGTTGACCACCAGCAGGTCGATGGTGCCGATGCCGTGCTCCTGCAAGGCCGCCATGTGCGCCGGCACATCGCGCCGCGCCAGCAGGCCGCCGTGCACCATGGGGTGCAGCGTCTTCACGCGCCCGTCCAGCATCTCGGGGAACTGCGTGACCTCGGCGACTTCCGTCACCGGCAGGCCCTCGCGCGCCAGCAGCTGGGCCGTGCCGCCGGTCGACAACAGGCGCACGCCCAGGGCATGCAGCGAACGCGCGAATTCGACGATTCCGCTCTTGTCGGAGACGGAGATGAGTGCAGTCTTCATGGGTAGCCCCTGGCAGTTTTATGAATGAAATCGGGCTCTAGCCCTTGCTGGGCAAGCACTGGAAGCTATCAAATTGAATAGCTCTTCAGAGCAATTGATGCTCCACCAGCTTCTTGCGCAGCGTGTTGCGGTTCAGGCCCAGCCACTGGGCGGCGCGCGACTGGTTGTTGTCCGCCTGGCTCATGACCACCTCCAGCAGGGGCTTCTCCACCAGGCGCACGACCATGTCGTACACGCCGTCGGGCGCTTCGCCGCCGAGGTCGCGAAAGTAGCTGTGCAGGCTGTCGCGCACGCACTGCTGCAGGCCGCTGCCGCCGCCTTGGTTTGGGGTGCTGCTCATGCTGGTATCTGTTGCTCGTTGCTGGCCGTGGCCGCGGCGGCCGGCAACCGGTCCATGCGCGCACCCAGGGCGTCAAAGTAATCGGCCACGGTCTGCCACTGCGCGGCAGCATCCAGCGTGGCGTTGATGTGCTGGCGCAGTTGCTCGCCGCCGGGCAGCTGGCGCACATACCAGGCGATGTGCTTGCGCGCGCTGCGCACGCCGGTGTCCTCGCCATAGAGCCGGTAGTGGTCTTGCAGGTGCGCCAGCAGCAGGCGGCGCACCTCGGCCACCAGCGGCGGCGCCAGGTGCTGGCCCGTGGCCAGGTAGTGGCCGATCTCGCGAAAAATCCACGGCCGGCCCTGCGCCGCGCGGCCCACCATGAGGGCGTCGGCGCCGGTGGCGGCCAGCACGGCGCGCGCCTTCTCGGGGCTGTCGATGTCGCCGTTGGCCACCACGGGCACGCGCACGGCGGCCTTCACGGCGGCAATGGTGTCGTACTCGGCCTGGCCGCGGTAGCCCTGCTCGCGCGTGCGTCCGTGCACGGTGAGCATCTGGATGCCCACGTCCTCCAACTGGCGCGCCAGCTGCACGGCGTTCTTGTGTTCGTCGCACCAGCCGGTGCGCATCTTCAGCGTGACGGGCACGCCGCGCGGCGCGCAGGCGGCCACCACGGCGGCGGCAATCTGCACGGCCAGCAGCTCGTTTTGCATCAGCGCCGAGCCGGCCCACTTGTTGCAGACCTTCTTGGCCGGGCAGCCCATGTTGATGTCGATGATCTGCGCGCCGCGGTCGATGTTGTAGACGGCGGCCTCGGCCATCATGTCCGCGTCGGTGCCGGCGATCTGCACGGCGATCGGCCCGCTCTCGCCGTCGTGGTTGGCGCGCCGGCTGGTCTTCAGGCTGTCCCACAGGTCGCGCCGCGAGGTCACCATCTCGCTGACCGCGTAGCCCGCGCCCAGCTGCTTGCACAGCTGGCGGAAGGGCCGGTCCGTCACGCCCGCCATGGGGGCGACGAACAGGCGGTTGGGCAGGGCATGGGAGCCGATGCGCAGGTCGGACATTGGGGGCGCAGTACAGGGGCAAAACGGGCGGAAGGGGGAGGCGATTGTACCTGCCCAAATTTTCAGCAGCCGAAAAGCGGGCCGCGCCTTTCAGCCCCTGACGACGCCCGTCAGCGCCGCTCGGCCATATGGGCCAGGTACGCGATCAGCTCGTCGATCTGCGTCTCGCTCAGCTGCTCCGGAGTGAACGCCGGCATGGTGTGCGCGGGCCAGATGCGCACGCTTTTCGGGTCGCGCAGCAGGCGGCGCAGCGCCTGGGGCTGGAAGTACTGTGTAGGGTTCATGGGCCGGTTCAGATCTGGACCCATGGTGGCGCCGCCGGCGCCGTTCAGGGTGTGGCAGACCAGGCACTGGGTGATGAACACGGGCTGGCCGCGCCGCGCCGGGTGGTCGGCGGCCAGCTGCGGCGCCACGGCGATTTGCGGCCAGCGGCGCTCGGGCGCCTCACGCACGGCCAGGCGGGCCACGGCGTAGGGCCACTGCTCGCTGCTCACGCCCTCGGCCACGGGCCAGACGATGTAGAACGGCCCGGCCGAATGCGCCTTGCCCGGCAGCGCCGGCCAGGGCGCCTGCGCCGGCTCGATGGCCAGCCAGGGCTGGCTGCGCCCACCGGCGGTGCCGTCCAGCACCAGGGCGCCGGGCAGCTGGGCCACGAAGCCATCGGTGGCGACCACCTCCAGCGTGTCGGCACGGCTCAGGCCCAGCTCGCGCAGCGCCACGGCCAGGGGCACGGCGCGGTAGCGCATGGCGCGGCCATAGGCCACGTCCTGCGGCACGTCGATGTCGCGCGCCTGGGGGTGGGCGGCCAGCGCCGCGCCATCGAGCTGCGCCGGCCCGCGCGGGCCCTCCAGCTGCAGCGTCACCGCCCGCGCCGGGTGCGCCCAGGCCGTCAGGCACAGGGCGGCGAGCAGGAAGGCGGCGGGCATCCATCGCAGGGCGGCGGGCATGGCGTGTCTCCCTGGCAATCGTGTGCGCTCAGCGCACCGGCACGTTCAGGTAGCGCTGCGGCCAGGGCTCGCGCTCCAGCGTGTAGTGCCACCATTCCTCGGGCAGGTTGCGCCAGCCGTGGCGCTGCATCAGCGCGCGCAGCCACTGGCGGTTGTGCTGCACGTCGGGCGGCTGGTCGGTGCTGTCGGTGTGCGAGCGCTCGTCGAACAGGTCGAAGGGCGTGCCCATGTCGGCCTCGCTGCCGTCGGCCAGCGGGCCGGCCAGGACCTGGCGGGCGCGCACGCCGTCGACGACCACCAGCGTCAGGTCCACCGTGCTGCCGCGGCTGTGGCCGGAGCGCTCGGCGATGTAGCCGCGCTGGAACAGCGCTTCCTTGGGCACGTGGGGGTAGTAGGCGGCCTTGGTCTTTTGGTCCTGCAGGTCGCGGCCCCAGCGCACGAAATCGTCCACCGCGGCCTGCGGCCGGTAGCAGTCGAAGACCTTCACGCGCAGGCCCAGGGGCTCCACCTCGCGCTGCACCGCCGCCAGCGCCTGCGCCGCGGGCGGGCTGAGCCAGCAGCGCGCCGCCTCGTAGCCGGCCACCGGGCGGCCCAGGAAGTTGTCGCTGCCGTGGTAGCGCATGTCCTGCTGCACGCCCGGCGCCACGCTGGCCAGCGGCACCAGGCCGTCGGCCGCGCCGCCGCTGCCTGCGCCGGGCAGTGCGCAACCGCCCAGCATCAGTACTACCCCCGCCGCTGCGGCGCCCATCCCCGTGCAAAACCTGCGAACCATCGCTGCCCTCCTACGTTCTTGTGACCACGCACCATACAAGAGGCCGGGCGCGCCGGGCAAGCCGGGCCCGCCTGCCAGCCCCTAAACTCGCCCTCCCATGGAAGCCTGGATGCAACAGCTGCTTGGCGCACTGGCGCTGCCGCAGTTCGGCCTGACCACCGTGTTCCTGGTGGCCTTCGTCTCGGCCACGCTGCTGCCGGTGGGCTCGGAACCGGCGGTGTTCGGGCTGATCAAGCTCAACCCCGAACTGTTCTGGCCCGCCGTGCTGGCGGCCACGGCGGGCAACACGCTGGGCGGCGCCGTGAGCTGGTGGATGGGCCTGGGCGCGCACAAGGCCTGGCATGCCGCGCGCAGCCAAAGCGGCGCCGTCCGGCGCATGCCGCGCCAGCTGCCGCGCAATGAGCGCCTGCTGCGCGTGTGGCTGCGCCGCTGGGGGGCGCGCGCCTGCCTGCTGAGCTGGCTGCCCGTGGTGGGCGACCCGCTGTGCGCCGTCGCCGGCTGGCTGCGCCTGCCGTTCTGGCCCTGCCTGGCCTATATGGCGGTGGGCAAGTTCCTGCGCTACCTGCTCATGACTGCGGCGCTGCTGCACGCCGTGCCGGCGGAGTGGGTCCGCTGGCTGCACGGCTGACTATGGTTTTGATAGCTTCCAGCGCTTGACTGGCGAGCGTTTGAGCCACGTTTGACTGGCATTCTTTTCATCCAACCCGCGCCGCACGGTGCTGCCAGACGCCTTCCAGCGTGAACAGCGCCAGCGCCACCCAGATCAGCACAAAGCCCACCAGCCGCACCGGCTGCACCGATTCGCCCAGCAGCCAGATGCCGCTGAGAAACTGCAGGCTGGGCGCGATGTACTGCAGCAGCCCCATGGTGGCCAGCGGAATGCGCCGCGCCCCGGCGGCGAACAGCAACAGCGGCACGGCCGTGACCGGCCCGGCCGACAGCAGCCACAGCGCATCCGCCACGCCAGCGTGCGGCCAGGCGGCCTGGCCCAGCCACGCCCACCAGGCCAGCAGGCCCACGGCCAGGGGCGCCAGCAGCGCCGTTTCCAGCGCCAGGCCGTGCAGCGCCCCCAGCGGCGCCATCTTGCGCAGCAGGCCGTAGCCGCAGAAGGTGAGCGCGATGAACAGGCCGATCCACGGCAGCTGCCCGGCCTGCACGGTGAGCCACAGCACGCCCAGCGCGGCGACGCCCACGGCCAGCCACTGGCCGCGGCGCGGGCGCTCGTGCAGCACGGCGTAGCCCAGCGCCACGTTGAGCAGCGGCAGGATGAAGTAGCCCAGGCTGGCGTCCAGCACGTGTCCGGCGTTGATGGCCCAGACGTAGACCAGCCAGTTGGCCGCCAGCAGCAGCGCCGACAGCGCAAACACGCCCACCAGCCGCGGCTGGCGCAGCGCCGGCGCTATCCAGCCCAGCTGCCGCCGTGCCACCAGCACCACGGCCACGAAGACCAGCGACCACAGCGTGCGATGGGCGATCACCTCCAGCGCGGAGACGCTGGCCAGCTGGCGAAAGTACAGGGGAAACAGGCCCCAGGCGGTATAGGCCAGGGTTGCGTAGAGGATGCCGGGGTGCATGCAGGGCCGTGGGTTGAGGGAGCAAAGCGGATCGGCCAGCCCGCCCCGGTGCGGGGCTGCGGCACTGGCGGGTGTGCCGCACGGGCAGGGCGCGAACCGGAAACCCTGGCCCACATCCGGCGCTGATTGTGCTCTGCGCCGCGCTACCCGGCCGTGGCCGCGCATGAACCCTTTGCCCCGTAGGGCGCAGCCGGGGCAGGCCGGCAGGCCGCGCCCACCTGTGCCACCATGCCTGCCCTGTGCGTGCATCCGCATGCCAACGAACGCCCCGCCCTGCAGGCCCCTCCCCATGACCTTGATCCAGATGCCCCAGGACGCGGCGCAGCAGCCCGCCACGGGCTGCGCCGGCTGCATGAATGCCGCCCCGCTGCCCTTCGATTTCGATTTTGCCTACCAACCCATCGTGGACCTGGCCACGCGCCAGGTCTGGGCGCAGGAGGCACTGGTGCGCGGCAGCGCGGGCCAGGGTGCCGGCTGGGTGCTGGGCCAGGTCACCCACGACAACCGCTACAGCTTTGACCAGGCCTGCCGCGTCAAGGCCATCGCCACCGCCGCCAGTCTGGGCCTGCAGGCGCGGGTGTCGATCAACTTCCTGCCCAACGCCGTCTACCGGCCCGAGCTGTGCATCCGCACCACGCTGGCCGCCGCGCGCCAGCACGGCCTGGCGCTGGAACGCATCGTCTTCGAGGTCACCGAGGGCGAACGCGTCGAGGATGGCCCGTGGCTGGCGACCATCCTGCGCGAGTACCAGCGCTTCGGCTTCCTGACGGCCATCGACGACTTCGGCGCCGGCTACGCCGGCCTGGCGCTGCTGGCGGACTTCCAGCCCGACGTCGTCAAGCTGGACATGGCGCTGGTGCGCGGCGTGGACACCAGCCGCGCCCGCCAGGCCATCGCACGCGGGCTGCTGCGCATCTGCCAGGAGCTGGACATCCAGGTCATCGCCGAGGGCATAGAGACCGCGGGCGAGCGCGACTTCTTCCTGGCCGAAGGGGTGACGCTGATGCAGGGCTACCTGTTCGCGCGCCCGGCGTTTCGCGCCCTGCCCGGCGCTGCGCAAATAGACTGACGTGCCACGTCGCGCAGCGGATGAACGGCGCGGGTGCCACGCGGGCCGGATGCCGCGCGAGGCAGGCGTTAGCATCTGTGACTGGTGGAGCGCTAGGCCGGCTTGTTGCAATGCTGGCCAGCGCGGATCATCTCGACTGCAAGCGCTCCATTCCGCCTGAACCGCCCTTCCTTGACCATCAGAAAGATCCTTGGAGATGAAACTACTTGCCCTGCGCAGCCTGTCTGCCCTGCTGTCGATAGGCCTGATGGCGGTCGCCAGCGCTCAGAGCGCCGCCTGGCCCGCCAAGCAACCCCTGACGCTGATCGTCCCCTTCGGACCCGGCTCCAGCCCCGACACCTTGGCCCGCGCAGTGGCCGAGGAAGCGGGCAAGACTCTCCAGCAGAGCATCGTGGTGCAGAACAAGCCCGGCGCCAGCGGCAACCTCGGCACCGACGCCATCGCCAAGGCCAAGCCCGACGGCTACACCTTCGGCGTGTCCATCACCGGCCCGCTGGTCAACAACACGGTCATCTACAAGAACCTGCCCTACCAGCCCGCTACCGACCTGACGCCGCTTACGCTGGCCGTGCACCAGTACAACGTGCTCGTGGTGCCCACCAATTCGCCCATCAAGTCGCTGCCCGACCTGGTGGCCGAAATGAAGAAGCCCGGCGCCAAGCTGAACTTCCCCAGCACCGGCGCGGGCACCGTGTCGCACCTGGCGGTGGAGCTGCTGCTGGACCGCGTGGGCGGCAAGGCGCTGCACGTGCCCTACAAGTCCTCGCCCGACGCCGTCACATCGCTGCTGAGCGGCGACACCACCTTCGCCGCGCTGCCGCCCGTGGCAGTGATGCCCATGGTGCAGGACGGGCGCCTGCGCGCCATCGCCGCCGTGTCCGCCAAGCGCCTGGCCTTTTTGCCCGACACGCCCACCGTGGCCGAGCTGGGCTACCCCGGCGTGGAGGGTTCGGGCTGGATCGGCTTCGTGGCCCCCGCCGGCATTCCGGCCGACGTGAAGGCCCGCCTGAACGCCGCGCTCACCCAGGCGCTCGCCTCGCCGGCCGTGGGCCAGCGTCTCAAGACCATGCACATGGAAGCGGCGCCGACCTCGCCCGAGGCCTTCGGCCAGTACATGACCGAGGAGCTGCAGCGCTGGTCGCCGCTGATCAAGCGCCTGAACCTCGCGGAAAACTGATCCGCCGCGTCAGCAAAAAGGGCCTGCCAGCGCAACACGCTGGCAGGCCCTTTTTTTGGAGCGCCGCGCCGTCAGGCAATAGCGCGCATGAAGGTTTCCATCTTCATCGCCGTCTCGCGGATCTCGCTGTCCGGGTCGGAGCCGGCCACCGTGCCCGCGCCCGCGTAGAGGCGCAGGCGGCGGTCGCCGTCATACCTGGCGCAGCGCAGCGTCAGCGCCCATTCGCCGTCGCCGCCCTCGCGCTGCCAGCCCACGAGCCCCGCGAAGTATTCGCGGTCGAACGGCTCCAGCGCCTGGATGTGCGCGAACGCCTGCGCCGTCGGAAAGCCGCAGATCGCCGGCGTGGGGTGCAGCGCGCAGGCCAGTTCCAGCGCCGACATGGCGGGATCCTTGAGGCGGCCGGTGATGAAGGTCGACAGGTGCCAGAGCGCATCGGTGCCGATCACCGACGGCCCATCGGGCACGTCCAGATCGTCGCAGTGCGCGCGCAGGATGCGCATGATGTCGCTGACCACGTAGCTGTGCTCGCGCAGGTCCTTCTCGGAGACGGCCAGGCCCTCGCGGCGCGCCTGGTCTTCGGCCGGATCGGCCACGCGCGGGATGGAACCGGCCAGCGGGTTGATGAACACCCGGTCACCCTCGCGGCGCACCAGCAGCTCGGGGCTGGCGCCCAGCATGACGGCGGCGGGCTTGTCGGCGGCCGCATCGCATTCCCAGGCAGGCACGGCGAAGGTGTAGCCGTGCGCGTTGCGGCGCAGCAGATCGCGCAGCACGTCGGCACAGGCGATGGGCGCGTCCAGCTCCACGTCCATGGCGCGCGACAGCACGATCTTGCGCACATCGCCCTGCGCATACAGGTCCAGCGCCTGGCGCACCATGTCGCCATAGACCTCCGGTGCGGGCACAGGCTGGCGCTGCATTACCGCGGGCCGGCGGCCGGCCGGTGCGGGCGCGGCGCCGCGCGGCGGCACGGGCGCCGCCTGCAGGTCGCGCGCAATGGTAAAGCTGGCCTTGCACGCAGTGTCGAACGGCACCAGGCCGAAAAGCACGGGCTCGGCGATGCCCGCCTCGCGCGCCCGCCCGAACAGGCGGCGGATGCCCTCGGCGCTCACCGGCTCGTGGGCGCGCACGGCGCCCTCCAGGCCGTGCGAGCGCTGCTGCAGCGTGGGCGAGGCAAAAAACACCTCGCCGTGCGCGAGGCAGTCCACCAACCAGCCGTCGGCCGGCGTACCCTGGTCGTGCGGCGCCGTCATACGTTGAACAGGAAGTTCATCACGTCGCCATCCTTGACGACGTATTCCTTGCCCTCGGCGCGCATCTTGCCGGCGTCCTTGGCGCCCTGCTCGCCCTTGAACTGCAGGTAGTCGTCGAAGGCGATGGTCTGGGCACGGATGAAGCCGCGCTCGAAGTCGCCGTGGATGACACCGGCGGCCTGCGGGGCGGTGTCGCCCTTGTGAATCGTCCAGGCGCGCACTTCCTTCACGCCGGCGGTGAAGTAGGTCTGCAGGCCCAGCAGGTCATAGCCGGCGCGGATCAGGCGGTTCAGGCCGGGCTCCTCCAGCCCCATCTCCTGCAGGAACATGGCGCGGTCATCGTCGTCCATCTCGGCCATTTCGGCTTCGATCTTGGCGCAGATGGCGACCACCGGCGCGCCTTGCGCGGCGGCGTACTCTTTCAGCTTGTCCAGCAGCGGGTTGTTCTCGAAGCCATCCTCGGCCACGTTGCCGACGAACATCGCCGGCTTGGCGGTGATCAGGCAGAACTGCTTGAGCAGCGGCGCGTCCTCCTTGGACACCTCCACCGTGCGCGCCGGCTTGCCCTCGTTCAGCGCCGCCTGGATCGGCGTCAGCAGCGCGACCAGCTTGGCGGCTTCCTTGTCGTTGCCGCTCTTGGCGGCCTTCGCGTAGCGGTTCAGGGCCTTTTCCACCGTGGCCAGGTCGGCCAGGCACAGCTCGGTCTGGATGACCTCGATGTCGGCGATCGGGTCCACGCGGCCGGCCACGTGGATCACGTTCTCGTCCTCAAAGCAGCGCACCACGTTGACGATGGCGTCCGTCTCGCGGATGTGCGCCAGGAACTGGTTGCCCAGGCCCTCGCCCTGGCTGGCGCCGGCCACCAGGCCGGCGATGTCCACGAACTCGACAATGGCCGGCACGGTGCGCTCAGGGCTGACGATCTGGGCCAGCTGGTCCAGGCGCGGGTCGGGCACCTCGACCACGCCGGTGTTGGGCTCGATGGTGCAAAACGGGTAGTTCTCGGCGGCGATGCCGGCCTTGGTCAGGGCGTTGAACAGGGTGGACTTGCCGACGTTGGGCAGGCCCACGATGCCGCATTTCAGGCTCATGGCGCTCAGGCTTTCTGGGTGTCTGGGGAAACCCGCGATTCTAGGACGCCGGCCCCAAAGCCCCTTCTTGAGCGCCCGCGGGCGCCCGCACGGGGCTCCCGGGGCGGCTCCTACAATCCGCCGCATGGCGCAGACATTCGACATATGCATCCGCGGCGCGGGCGTGGTGGGCCGCACGCTGGCCCTTCTCTTGGCGCGCGAGCGGCTGCGCGTGGCGCTGGTGGCGCCGCCGGCCCCCGCCGACGCCGCGCCCGACGTGCGCGCCTATGCGCTGAACGGCGCCTCACAGGCGCTGCTGCAGTCGCTGCGCGCCTGGCCTGACGCCGAACACGCCACGCCCGTGCTGCGCATGCAGGTGGCGGCCGACCAGGACGGCGCCGTGCATTTCGACGCCGCGGATCAGGGCCGCGAGGCGCTGGCCTGGATCGTCGACGTGCCGGCCCTGGAGGCGCGGCTGGTGGAAGCCGTGCGCTTTCAGCCCCAGGTCGAGGTGGTCCCGGCGCCCGTGGCCGCGCCGCTGACGGTGGTCTGCGAAGGCCGTGCCAGCCGCACGCGCGAGCAGTTCGGCGTGGATTTCGACGTCACCCCCTACGGCCAGACCGCCGTGGCCACGCGGCTGCAGTGCGAGCTGCCCCACGGCCAGGTGGCGCGCCAGTGGTTCGGCGCGGACGGCAGCATCCTGGCCTTCCTGCCCCTGGGCGGGCCGCAGGGGAACTTGGTGGCCGTGGTCTGGTCTGTCTCCCATGACCAGGCGGCTCAGGCTCTTGCCCTCGATGACGACAGCTTCACCCAGCAGCTGGCCCAGGCCAGCCACGGCGCGCTGGGCGCACTGCACGTGAGCGGGCCGCGCGCCAGCTGGCCGCTGCAGCAGGCGCAGGCGCGTCGCTGGTGCGGCCACCTGCCCGGCCAGCCGCAGCAGGCCTGGGCGCTGGCCGGCGATGCGGCGCACAACGTGCACCCGCTGGCCGGCCAGGGCCTGAACCTGGGCCTGGCCGATGCACAAGCGCTGGCGCGCGTGCTGCATCGGCGCGAGAGCTGGCGTCAGCTGTCCGACCTGCGCCTGCTGCGCCGCTACGAGCGCGAGCGCAAGGCGGCGCTGCTGCCGGCCAGCCTGGTCATGGACGGGCTGCAGCAGCTGTTTTCCCGCCGCGAGGCGGGCCTGGCGGCGCTGCGCAACTGGGGCATGAACGGCTTCGAGCGCAGCGGCCCGCTGAAGGCCTGGGTGGCCCGCCAGGCCATGGGCTCGGGCGCCTGACTTACCCCTATCTTCTTTACCCGCCACCGATACCCGCGCCGGCCGCCGCGCCCGCGGCCCCTGACCACCACACGATGATCACCACCATGAAACCCCTTCACGCCCTGCTCGCCGCGGCGGCCCTTCTTCTCTTCGGCGCGCAGGCCAGCGCGCAGGACGCGGCCATCCGCAAGGCGCTGGGCGAGCGCATTCCGCAGCTGTCGCAGATCGACGAGGTGCGGCAAACGCCCATGAAGGGGCTGTACGAGGTGCGCATCGGCACCGACCTGTTCTACACCGACGCCGCGGGCAACTACCTGATCCAGGGCGAGCTGATCGACACCCGCGCGCGGCGCAACCTGACCGAGGACCGCATCAACAAGCTGACGGCGGTGGACTTCAAGTCGCTGCCGCTGCAGGACGCGGTGACCATCGTGCACGGCAAGGGCGAGCGCAAGCTGGCGGTCTTCGAGGACCCCAACTGCGGCTACTGCAAACGCTTCGAGAAGGACATGCAGAACGTCGACAACGTGACGGTGTACCTGTTCCTGTACCCCATCCTGAGCCCGGACTCGGCCGAGAAGTCGCGCAACATCTGGTGCGCCAAGGATCCGGCCGCCACCTGGGACGACTGGATGCTGCGCGACAAGATGCCCGCGGCCAGCAGCTGCGACACCGCCGCGCTGCAGCGCAACCTGGCCTTCGGGCGCAAACACAAGATCACCGGCACGCCCACGCTGATCTTCACCGACGGCTCGCGCGTGCCCGGCGCCATCGGCGCGTCCGATCTGGAAAAGCGCCTGGCCGAGGTGGCCGCGGGCAAGTGACGGCCGCACCGCGTTTGCTCCTGTTTTAAGAGCTTCCAGCGCTTGTTTCAGGCGGCTTTGCGATAGAAAACCATCGCAAATACCCGTCTAGCAAGCGGCAGTAGCTCATCTTTTGATAGCCCAATGACCACCCTGCGCCCCACCTCGGCCGCCGTTCACTACCGCATCGATCCCTCCCTGGTGCACCAGCACCTGTACCGGGTGACGCTCACCGTGCATGCGCCGGCGGCGCGACAGCGGCTGTCGCTGCCGGTGTGGATCCCGGGCAGCTACCTCGTGCGCGAGTTCTCCAAGAACCTGCAGTCGCTCAGCGCCAGCCAGGACGGTCGCCCGGTGGCGCTGACGCAGCTGGACAAGTGCAGCTGGCGCGCCGAATGCGCCGCCGGCCGCCCGCTGGTGCTGAGCTACGAAGTCGCCGCCTACGACACCTCGGTGCGCACGGCCTGGCTGGACGCGTCGCGAGGCTTTTTCAACGGCACCAGCGTCTGCCTGCGCGTGCACGGGCTGGAGGACGCGGCCCACGACATCGAGATCGAGCGCCCGCAGGCGCTGGCCGGCTGGTCGCTGGCCACGGGCCTGCCGCCGCACAAGGTGGCGCGCTCGGGTTTCGGCACCTACCGCGCGCGCGACTACGACGAGCTGGTCGACTGCCCGGTGGAGATGGGCCCGTTCTGGAGCATCCGCTTCACCGCCTGCGGCGTGCCGCACCGCCTGGTGGTGGCCGGCGCCGCCGCCAGCTTCGACAGCGACCGCCTGGTGCGCGACGTGCGCCGCATCTGCCAGGAAACCATCCGCCTGTGGCACGGCGAGGGTCGCCCGCCGTTCGACAGCTACATCTTCCTGCTCAACGTGGTGGCCGACGGCTACGGCGGGCTGGAGCACCGCAACTCCACCGCCCTCATCTGCGGCCGGCGCGACCTGCCGCGCCTGGGCCAGAACGACAAGGAGCTGCAGGCCGGCGAGGGTTACCAGACGCTGCTGGGCCTGATCAGCCACGAGTACTTCCACACCTGGAACGTCAAGCGCCTGCGCCCCGCGCAGTTCGCCCGCTACGACTACGCGCAGGAAAATTACACGCAGCTGCTGTGGTTCTTCGAGGGCTTCACCAGCTACTACGACGACCTGCTGCTGCGCCGCGCCGGCCTGATCGACCACGCCAGCTACCTGCGCGTGCTCGCCAAGACCATCAACCAGGTGCTGCAGACCCCCGGGCGCCACGTGCAGAGCGTGGCCCAGGCCAGCTACGACGCCTGGGTCAAGTACTACCGCCAGGACGAGAACACGCCCAACGCCACCGTCAGCTACTACACCAAGGGCGCGCTGGTCGGCCTGTGTCTGGACCTGGCGCTGCGCCAAGGCGGCCGCGCCACGCTGGACGATGTCATGCGCGCCCTGTGGCAGCGTTGCCAGGCCGGTCCCATGGACGAAGCCGACCTGCTAGCCGTGCTGCGGCAGCTCACGGGCCGCGACTGGTCGCCGCAGATCGCCGCCTGGGTGCACGGCACGGGGGAGCTGCCGCTGGCCGAACTGCTGGCCGCCCACGGCATCACCCTCATCCACCAAGCCGCGCCTCTGGCCCAGCGCCTGGGCCTGCGCGCCGGCGAGGGCCCGGCGGGCGTGCAGGTCAAGACCGTGCTGCGCGGCGGCGCCGCCGAGGCGGCGGGCTTCATGGCCGGTGACGAATGGCTGGGTGTGGAGTTGCCCGGGGAGGCCTGGCGCCTGCAGCAGTTGGACGATGTGCTGCTGTACGCCGGCACGCACACCCAGTTCACCGCCCTGCTGGCGCGCGACCGGCGCCTGCTGCGCCTGCCACTGTCCCTGCCGCCAGCCGATGCCGCCACGGACACCGTGCGCCTGGACGTGGCCGACGCCCAGGCCGCCGGGCGCTGGCTGGGGCCAGCCTGAGTTCGCCCCGAGGGCCGCTATAGTCGTTCGCCTGCCCTTTTTTTCTTTCAGTCAACCACTACATAACGGAGATACCCCGTGGCCTACGAATGCATCGAGGTCCGCACCGAGGCGGACAAGGTCGGCGTCATCACGCTGAACCGGCCCAAGCAACTCAACGCCCTGAACGACCAGCTGATGGACGAACTGGGCGAGGCCCTGAAGGCCTTCGACGCGGACGAGAAGATCGGCTGCATCGTGCTGACGGGCAGCGAAAAGGCCTTTGCCGCCGGCGCGGACATCGGCGCCATGGCCAAGTACAGCTTCGCGGATGCCTACAAGGGCGACTACATCACCCGCAACTGGGAGCAGATCCGCCAGATCAGAAAACCCGTGATCGCCGCCGTGAGGGGCTACGCCCTGGGCGGCGGCTGCGAGCTGGCCATGATGTGCGACTTCATCATCGCCGCCGACAATGCCAAGTTCGGCCAGCCCGAAATCAAGCTGGGTGTGATCCCCGGCGCCGGGGGCACGCAGCGCCTGCCGCGCGCGGTGGGCAAGTCCAAGGCCATGGACATGGCCCTCACCGCCCGCATGATGGACGCCACCGAGGCCGAACGCGCCGGCTTGGTCAGCCGCGTGGTGCCGCTGGACAAACTGATGGAGGAAGCCTTGGGCGCGGCCCTCGTCATCTGCGGTTTCTCCCAGGTCGCCGTGATGGCCGCCAAGGAGACCGTCAACCGCGCCTTCGAGGGCACCTTGAGCGACGGCCTGATGTATGAGCGCCGCCTGTTCCACGCCCTGTTTGCCACCGCCGACCAAAAGGAAGGCATGGACGCCTTCGTGAACAAGCGCGCCGCGAACTTCACGCACCAGTGATTGCCTGGCCGCAAATTTCTGTTCTATAATTTGCGGCTTCGGTGGTATAGCTCAGTTGGTTAGAGCGCAGCATTCATAATGCTGATGTCCCAGGTTCAAGTCCCGGTACCACCACCAAACACCCGCGAAAGCACCAGCAAAAAGGCCCGGACCAACCAGTCCGGGCCTTTTTTGTTGCCTGAAGTCTTCAGGCCGCGTGCGTCAGGGCCGGCACGGCCGCGTGGCCACCCAGGTCAAACACGCTCACCGCCTGCACCAGCGTGTGCGCCTGCTGGTTCAGGCTGGCGGCGGCAGAGGCCATTTCTTCCACCAGCGCGGCGTTCTGCTGCGTGGCCTGGTCCATCTGCGTGACGGCCTCGCCCACTTGCGACACGCCAGCGCTTTGCTCGCTGCTGGCAGCGCTGATCTCGCCCACGATGTCGGCCACGCGGCGGATGCTACCCACCACCTCCTGCATGGTCGCGCCGGCACGGTCCACCAGGGCGCTGCCCTGCTCCACCCGACCCACGCTGTCGGTGATGAGCTGCTTGATCTCCTTGGCAGCCTCCGCGCTGCGCTGCGCCAGGCTGCGCACCTCGCCGGCCACCACGGCGAAGCCCCGGCCCTGCTCGCCGGCGCGGGCCGCCTCCACCGCCGCGTTCAGCGCCAGGATGTTGGTCTGAAAGGCAATGCCGTCGATGACCTGGATGATGTCGGCGATCTTGCGGCTCGATTCATTGATGCCGCGCATGGTGTCCACCACCTGGCCGACCACCTCGCCGCCCTGGGTGGCGACGGTGCTGGCGTTCACGGCCAGCTGGTTGGCCTGGCGCGCGTTGTCGGCGTTCTGGCGCACGGTGGCGCCCAGCTCTTCCATCGACGCTGCCGTCTGCTGCAGCGCACTGGCCTGGCTTTCCGTGCGGCCGGACAGGTCCTGGTTGCCCTGGGCAATCTGCGTGCTGGCCGAGGCCACCGATTCCGAGCCCTGGCGTACGCGGGTGACCACCTGGGCCAGGCTATCGCGCATGGCGCGCATGGCGGCCAGCAGACTGGCGTCGTCCCCAGTGCGCAGGTTCACTTCCACGGCCAGATTGCCCTGGGCAATCTCGCGCGCCACACGCGTGGCGTAGTCGGGCTCGCCACCCAGCTGGCGCATGAGGGAGCGCGTCAGCAGCCACGCCATCACGGCGCCTGCGGCGGCGGCCAGCACGGCCACCAGTCCCATCAGCCACATGGCGGAGCTGGCCCGGCCCTGCACCTCCTGCGCCGTCTCCAGCATGGCTGCCTGCTGCAGCTCGATCAGTTGGCGCAGCGCGCCGAAATAGGCGGCTTGCAGGGGTCGGTTCTCGCGCAGCAGGGCGTCCGAGGCCATGGTGCCTTGCCCGGCCAGCGCCAGGCCGGCGGCCTTGTCGATGGTGGCGTTGTAGCCCGTGCGCACCTTTTCCAGCTGCTCGAAGATCTTGCGGCCCTCGTCCGTCTCCAGGCTGTCGCCTATCTGCTTCAGCAGTGTCTGGTTGGCCTCGCGGGCTTGGTCGATGCGGCGGTTCTCGGCCTCGCGGGCCTCGTCGTCATCCATCATGGCCAGATTGCGCACGGCGCGGGCCACGATGTTCAGGTTGTCCAGCACGTTGTTGAGCCGCTCTATCTTGACCATGCGGTCCTGTACCAGCAGCGTGGTGCTGGCCTGAACGCTCTGCAGCTGGACGCTGCCGAAGACGGCCACGGCCAGACCGGCCAGAATGACCAGCGCAAACCCGAGTCCCAGGCGAGCGCCGACAGTGATGCGGGAGAAGTTCATCCAATCCTCTACTGACGGCCCGGTCGGGAACGCCGCCGGGCCTCATGGTGCAAAACCCGAAATTCTGTAGCAATTAGCAACACATAGCCAATACGGGGGCATTTCGCCGTCCGGGCGTCCCGACGGTCTTTGTGCCTTGGGCACAATCGCTGCCTTTCCCCATTTCCACAGCCTCTGGATAGACACCATGCAACGCTGTTTTCCTTCGCATTCCCGCGCCGCGCTGCTGCTGTGCGGCGCCGCCCTGCTGGCCGGCATGCCGGCCGCCGCATCGGCCCAGCAGGCCCCGGTGGCCGCCGGCCAGCGCACCTTTCCCGCCAACGCCGAACGTGGCACGCTGAAGATCCTCAGCCGCACCCAGGGCGAGCTCAACGGCAAGGCCGTGCGCCTGGCGCCGGGCCTGCGCATCTTCAACCAGCAAAACGCCCTGGTGTTCGCGCACACGTTGGCTGGCGAGCCGCTCACGGTGAACTACGTCATGGAGGCCAGTACCGGCCGGCTGCTCACTGCCTGGCTGCTCACGCCCGCGGAGGCCAAAAGCAAGGCGCGCAAGGGCAGCGCCCCGGCGCCCCAGCCGGCCACGGCGCTGTGAGGTTGGGAACTGCACCATGACGACCAAGAAAGTCTTCATCAAAACCTTCGGCTGCCAGATGAACGAGTACGACTCGGACAAGATGGCCGACGTGATGAAAGCCGCGCAGGGCTATGAGCCCACACAGGACCCGGACGAGGCCGACCTGATCCTCTTCAACACCTGCTCGGTGCGCGAGAAGGCGCAAGAGAAGGTCTTCTCCGACCTGGGCCGCGTCAAGCACCTGAAGGAACGCGGCGTGCTCATCGGCGTGGGCGGCTGCGTGGCCAGCCAGGAGGGCGAGGAGATCATCCGCCGGGCGCCCTTCGTGGACGTGGTCTTCGGCCCGCAGACGCTGCACCGCCTGCCCGAGCTGTTGAACGCCCGCGAGGCACAGCGCCGGCCGCAGGTGGACATCAGCTTTCCCGAGATCGAGAAGTTCGACCACCTGCCGCCCGCGCGCGTCGAGGGCGCCAGCGCCTTCGTCTCCATCATGGAGGGTTGCTCCAAGTACTGCAGCTACTGCGTCGTGCCTTACACGCGCGGCGAAGAGGTCAGCCGCCCGTTCGAAGACGTGCTGGTCGAGGTGGCGGGCCTGGCCGACCAGGGCGTGAAGGAGGTCACACTGCTGGGCCAGAACGTGAACGCCTACCTGGGCGCCATGGGCGACACGGCCGAGAAGGCCGACTTCGCCCTGCTGCTGGAGTATGTGGCCGAGATTCCCGGAATCGAGCGCATCCGCTTCACCACCAGCCACCCCAACGAGTTCACCCCCCGGTTGATCGAGGCCTACGCGCACATTCCAAAGCTGGTCAGCCACTTGCATCTGCCGGTGCAGCACGGCAGCGACCGCATCCTGATGGCCATGAAGCGCGGCTACACGGCCATGGAATACAAGAGCACCATCCGCAAGCTGCGCGCCATTCGGCCCGATATGGCCATGAGCAGCGACTTCATCGTGGGCTTCCCCGGAGAGACCGAGGAAGACTTCCAGAAAATGATGAAGCTGATCGACGATGTGCGCTTCGACAACTCCTTCAGCTTCATCTTCAGCCCGCGCCCCGGCACGCCCGCGGCGAACCTGCACGACGACACGCCGCACGACGTCAAGTTGCGCCGCCTGCAGGAGCTGCAGGCCGTCATCAACCGCAACATCCTGGAGATCAGCCAGGAGCGCGTCGGCACGGTGCAGCGCATCCTCGTGGAAGGTGTGTCCAAGCGCGACGGCAGCGAGCTGATGGGCCGCACGGAGTGCAACCGGGTGGTCAACTTCGCGGGCAACGCCCGGCTGATCGGGCAAATGATCGATGTGCGCATCACCGAGGCCCGCACCTACACGCTGCGCGGCCAGGTGCAGGTGCGCGAGCCGCAACCGGAGCTGGTGCGCTGAACCGCAGCGGCGGCAGGCAGGCCGTGCCCACATCGCAAGCCGCCGCTCGCAAGCGCCGTCCACCCCGGGGCGGCCTGTCGTTCCAGCAGCTGCTGCTGCTGGCGTTTCTCTCCATCGGTGCGCTGCTGGGTGCCAGTTCGCTGCAGGCCCTGGCCACGCTCGAGCAGCTGATGGCGCAAAGCCGCTCGGGTGCGGCCGAGGCCATCGCCCTGGCTGCCGCCGCACAAAACCTGGGCAGCCGCAGCCAGGCGCTGGAGCGAGCGGCGCGCCAGTCGCTCATCCTGGGCGACGCGCAGCTACGTCGGCACTTCGATGAGACACGGCAGGACGCGCAGGCCACGCTGCAGTCGCTGCAGCAGCGCGGCCTGCCGCCGCAGCTGGGCGAGCAGTGGAACGGCCGGTTGGCGCAGGTCGCAGCGCTGCTGCAGGGCCCGGCGGCGCAGTCGCTGGACAGCGAGCGTGCCGTGGCTGCGCTGTTCCTGGACATCGACACGCTGAACGCCGCCATTGCCCAGGCGGTGCAGGAACTCAATGCCCGGCGCAGCGGCGAGCTGATGGAGCGCGTCGAGGCCAGCCGCCGCGCCGTCACCCGGCGCGTCGTGGCCACGCTGGCGCTGGCGGCGCTGCTGGCGCTGGCGCTGGGCGTGTGGCTGGCGCGGCCCTTCAAGCGGCTGGAGCGGGCCATTCGCCGCCTGGGCGAGAACGAGCTGTCGCGCAGCGTGGAGATCGCCGGCCCGGTGGACGTGCGGCGTCTGGGCCAGCAGCTGGAGTGGCTGCGCGTGCGGCTGCTGGAGCTGGAGGCGGACAAGGCGCGCTTTCTGCGTCACATCTCGCACGAGCTGAAGACGCCCCTGGCCTCGCTGCGCGAGGGCGTGGCACTGCTGCAGGAGGGCGTCACGGGCGAACTGGGCGACAGCCAGCGCGAAGTGGTGGAGATCCTGCGTCAGAACACGCTGGCGCTGCAAGCCGAAATCGAAGCGCTACTGCGCTTCAACGCCGCTGCCTTCGAGGCGCGCCAGCTTCAACGCAGCCCGACAGAGCTTTCGGACCTCGTCCAGGCGCAGGTGCAGGCGCAGCGGCTGCAGTTGCAGGCCAAGGATCTGCAGGTGCAGGTGGTGGGCGGGCCGGTGCGGCTCACCGTGGATGCGGAGAAGATGGGCTCGGCCGTGGCCAATCTGCTGTCCAATGCCATCCGCTTCTCGCCGCGTGGCGGCACCATCCGCATCGAGCTGGCGCGGATGGACGGTCGTGTGCGGATCGACCTACACGACGAGGGCCCGGGCGTCCATGACAATGACCGCTTGCATATTTTCGAACCCTTTTACCGGGGCCAGCGCCAGCCGCAGGACACGGCGCGCGGCACGGGCATAGGGCTGTCCATCGTGCGCGAATATGCCATGGCGCATGGCGGCGACGCCATGCTGCTGGACACGGGCCCGCACACTGCCTTCCGTATCGAACTACCCGATGATTCCTAGATGCCTGCTGCTCGCCGCCGCCCTACTGGCCGTGGCGGGCTGCGCCGCCCCCACCCACCAACCGGAAGCCGTGCAACCGGCGCCGGCGGTGGGCTGCAGCCCGCCACCGCCACCCGCGGTGCCACGGCCACCCGAGCCCGAGCCCGAACCGGTTGAGGAGCCGCTCGAGGCCCCGCGAGAGACCCTGAACCCCGCCTTGCAGGAGGCGCTGCAATACGCGGACCACGTGCGCGGCGCCGACGCCCCCGCCCTGGCCGCAGAGATCTCCAGCCTGGACAAGGCCAAGGATGGCCCTCCCGAGCGCCGGCTCTACCTGGCCTTGGCACTGATGCACACCCACCAACCGGCGGACACCGCCCGTGCCCTGGGCCTGACGCAGCGCGTGCTGGAAGACGGCGCCCTGGCCGCGCTGCACCCACTGGCGCGCCTGTTGGAGGAGCGCCTGCTACAGCAGCGGCGGCTGGAAGAGCAGCTGGACCGCCAGTCCCGCCAGCTGCGCGAGGCCCAGCAGCGCAACGAGCAGCTGAGCGAGCGCCTGGAGGCCATGCGCACCCTGGAGCGCAGCCTGAATGCGCCGCGCTGAAGGCTTGTCACTCATGCCATCCCGCCCCTCCAAACCAGCCAGCGAGACCCCCACCGCGCGCCAGCGCATCCTGGTGGTGGATGACGACGCAGACATGCTGCGGCTGTTGTCGCTGCGCCTGAACGCGGCCGGCTACGCGGTCAGCACGGCCGTTTCGGCCGAGGCGGCGCTGACGCAGTTCGAGGCCGAGCGCCCTCAGCTGGTGATCAGCGACGTGCGCCTGCCCGGCCGCGACGGCCTGGCGCTGTTCGACGACATCCGCGCACGCCACCCGGCCATGCCGGTCATCCTGCTCACGGCGCACGGCACTATCCCCGATGCCGTGGAGGCCACGGCGCGCGGCGTGTTCACCTACCTGACCAAGCCCTACGACGCGCGCGAACTGATGGACAAGGTCGCCCAGGCGCTGACCCTGGCGGCCCCTGCCGCCGCGCCGATGCCGCAGGCCGACGAGGGCTGGCGCGCCGAGATCGTCAGCCGCTCCAGCCGCATGGCCGACCTGCTGGCCGACGCGCGCATGGTGGCGCAGTCGGACGCCAGCGTGATGCTGCTGGGCGAGAGCGGCACCGGCAAGGAACTGCTGGCCCGGGCCATCCACCGCGCCAGCCCGCGCGCGGGCCAGCCCTTCGTAGCCGTCAACTGCAGCGCCATTCCCGAGGCGCTGCTGGAGTCCGAGCTGTTCGGCCACGTCAAGGGCGCCTTCACCGATGCCGTGAGCAACCACAAGGGCCTGTTCCAGGCGGCCGAGGGCGGCACGCTGCTGCTGGACGAGATCGGTGACATGCCGCCGGCCCTGCAGGTCAAGCTGCTGCGCGTGCTGCAGGAGCGGGCCGTGCGGCCCGTGGGCTCCAGCCAGTCGATCGCCGTGGACGTGCGCATCCTCTCGGCCACGCACCGCGACTTGGAGGCGGCCATGGCCGCGGGCCAGTTTCGCGAAGACCTGTATTACCGCCTGAACGTGGTCACGCTCAGCCTACCCTCGCTGGCCGAGCGCCGCGAGGACATTTCGCTCCTGGCCAATCACTTCCTGAGCGCGCTGGCACGCAAGTACGGCAAGCGCCTGTCCGGCTTTTCGCCCGAAGCGCTGAAGGCCCTGGGCGCCGCGCCGTGGCCGGGCAACGTGCGCCAGCTCTACAACGTGGTCGAGCAGGTCTGCGCCCTGTCCACCACGCCCCTGGTGCCGCTGAGTCTGGTGCAGCGTGCTCTGCGCATCCCGGCGGTGCAGGTGCTCAGTCTGGCCGAGGCGCGCCAGCGCTTCGAGCGCGACTACCTGGTGGGCCTGCTGAAGATGACGGACGGTAACGCGGCCGATGCCGCCCGGCTGGCGCAGCGCAACCGCACGGAGTTCTACCGGCTGCTGCAAAAGCACGCCCTGACACCCGGCCATTTCAAGGGAGAAGAAGGCCCCAACCCACCTGTCGCCAATGAGCGACATGAATAACCTATTGATTTTCAATAGATTTTCGCTGCAGTCCTACATTTTTCCGTCGCCCGCTGACGACGTGAGGGCCTATCAGAGGCGCATCTAAGGGTCTTGTGCATCCAGTTACCTGGCGTATCAGTGCCAAGTGACTATCAGGCCAGCGTTTTTTCTTTCTGGCACAGGGTTTGCCCTACCAGGGCATGACGCCCATTTCTCCTGTCCCTTGCCGCATGGCCCCACGCTGGCTGGCCGCTGCGGCAGTGCTGCTGGCCTGCGCCGCCGGACCTGCCGCGGCCTTCGACTTCGAGGACCTCACCCGGCTGGCCCGTGAGCGCGCCGCCCAGCCCTTCAAGGCTGCTGACGCAGCCTTGCCGACTGAGCTGGCGCGACTGGACTACGACGGCCTGCGCGACATCCGCTGGCGCCCCGAGCGCGCCCTGTGGCGCGACCAGGGCCTGCCCTACGAAGTCATGTTCTTCCACCGTGGCGCCCTGCAGCCCCAGCCCGTGCTGGTGAACGAGGTGGCGCCCGATGGTTCGGTACGCCACATCGGCTACGACCGCTCGGCCTTCGACTTCGGCGCCAACCGCCTGCAGCCCCAGCGCTGGGGCGACCTGGGTTTTGCCGGCCTGCGGCTGCACTACCCGCTGAATTCGTCTGGCTACAAGGACGAGCTGGCGGTCTTCCAGGGTGCCAGCTATTTCCGCGCACTGGGCCAGGGCCAGCAGTACGGCCTGTCAGCCCGGGGCCTGGCGATCGACACCGTTGGCGGGAAGGCGGAGGAATTTCCCCGCTTCACGGAGTTCTGGCTGGTGCGCCCGACGGCACAGGCCAAGCAGGTGACCCTGTTCGCGCTGCTGGAGTCCCCCCGTGCCACGGGTGCCTACCGCTTCGACATCCAGCCCGGTGCACAGACAGTGACGCGCGTGCGCAGCCGCCTGTTCATCCGCGGCGAAGGCGCTCCGATCGCGACGCTGGGCATCGCACCGCTGACCAGCATGTTCTTCTTCGGGGAAAACCAGCCGCACCCTGGCGACTTCCGCCCCGAAGTGCACGACTCCGACGGATTGATGGTGGCCGCTGCCAATGGCGAGTGGCTGTGGCGCCCGCTACAGAACCCACGCACGCTCAGCGTGACCTCCTTTGCGCTGCGCGACCCTCAGGGCTTCGGCCTGATGCAGCGCGACCGGCAGTGGTCGAGCTATGAGGACGTGGAGGCGCGCTATGAGCGCCGTCCCAGCGCCTGGGTGCGGCCTCTCAACGCCTGGGGCCCGGGCCGAGTGGAACTGGTGCAGCTGCCCACCCCGGACGAGACCCACGACAACGTCGTCGCCTACTGGGTGCCCGAGCAGCGCCCCCAACCCGGCCAGGCACTGGAGTTCGACTACGAAATCCTCTGGCAGGGGGACACCCAGCAGCGCCCCCCGGGCAGCTGGGTGACGCAGACACGCCGTGGCATGGGCTACACGCGCCAAAGCCCCGAGCAACTGCGCGGCCAGGTGCAGTACGTGCTGGACTTCACCGGCCCCGCCCTGCAGGCGCTGCCTGCCGGCGCGCAGCTGAAAGCCCGCGTCAGCAGCGATGCCAACGGCCGCGTGCTGGAGAGCCTGGCCTACCCCAACCCCGCCACCGGCGGCTGGCGCATGACCTTGCGCGTGCAGCGACTGGACGCGAGCCAGCCGGTCGAGCTGCGCGCCTTCCTTCAACACGACAACGACGCAGTGAGCGAAACATGGACGCACATTCTTCTTCCCGAGTAAGCCTGCATGAGACGCGCTCCTGGGCCGAGCGCGAGCAACGCCATCCGAACGCCTTCACGGCGCCGCCCCTGCACCGCGGCTCCATGGTGCCGGTGCCATGGCGGGGCTTCTGGAACAGCCTGGGCACGGCGGCGCTCATGCGCCTGACGGGCCGCGCCCCGGCGCGGGCACCGCAGCAGGCGCCCGTCTGGCAGCAGGCGGCCACGCGGCGGCGCCAGGTGTTCGTGCTGCTGTCGCTGGTCACCAGCGCCGTGGCCACGGCGCTGTTCGCCAGCGTGCAGCCGGCCTATGGCAGCGCCTGGCTGGAATACGGTCAGCTGGCCCTCTTCGCCCTGTTGTCGCTGTGGGTCACCACGGGCTTCTACACCGCCATGATGGGCGCCTGGGTGCTGCTGCGCGGGGATGCCCACGCCCTGTCGGCACGCAGCGTGGCGGGCCGGGAATTGTCGCCGCAGGCGCGCACGGCCATCGTCATGCCCATCTGCAACGAGGACGTGACCACCGTGTTCGCCGGGCTGCGCGCCACCTGTGAGTCGCTGGCGGCGACGGGCAATGCACGCAGCTTCGACGTGTTCGTGCTTTCGGACAGCTACGACCCTGAGATTGCCGCGGCTGAGCGCGCTGCCTGGGAGGAGCTGCGCACGGCCTTGGCCACGCAGGCGCAGCAGCCCCAGGTGGAGGTGTACTACCGCCTGCGCCAGCGCCGCACGCAGCGCAAGGCGGGCAATGTGGCCGACTTCTGCCGCCGCTGGGGTCGCGACTATGAATCCATGGTGGTGCTGGACGCCGACAGCGTGATGAGCGGCCACTGCCTGGTCACCCTGGCCAAGCTGATGCAGGCCCATCCCCGCGCCGGCATCATCCAAACGGCCACGCAAGGCATAGGCCACGTGACGCTGCATGCACGCGCGCAGCAGTTTGCCTCGCGCGTGACCGGCCGACTGTTCACCCTGGGCATGCAGTTCTGGCAGCTGGGCGAGTCGCACTACTGGGGTCACAACGCCATCATCCGCATCGAGCCCTTCATGCGCCACTGCGCCCTGGCACCCATCCAGGGCAAGGGGGGGCTGTCGGGCGGCATCCTGTCGCACGACTTTGTGGAAGCCGCGTTGATGCGCCGCGCCGGCTGGGAAGTCTGGCTGGTGCCTGACCTGGGCGGCAGCTACGAGCAGCAGCCACCAGACCTGCTGGCCGAACTGCAGCGTGACCGCCGCTGGTGCCAGGGCAACCTGCAGAACGCGCAACTCATCGCCGAGCCCGGCCTGCATTCGGTGCACCGCGCCATGCTGCTGACAGGCGCCATGGCCTACCTGTCAGCGCCGCTGTGGCTGGCCTTCATCACGCTGGGCACGGCGCTGTGGCTCTCGGGCGCTCCGCTGGCGGCTGGCTGGAGCGCCGTATCGGGGCAGCTGCTGGCCCTGTGGGCGCTGACGCTGTGCGTACTGTTTCTGCCCCGGGTGATGGGCGTGCTGGCCATTTTGCTCAAGGGCGAGCAACGCCAGTTCGGCGGCGCCGGCAACCTCCTCGCAGGGGCGCTGCTGGAGAGCACGCTGGCCATTCTGCAGGCGCCCATCCGCATGCTGGCGCATTCGCTGTTCGTGCTGGCGGCGCTGACCGGCCTGTCGCTGGACTGGAAGTCGCCTCCGCGCGAGGCCGCCGCCGTGCCGTGGAAGGACGCCGCCCGCAGGCTGGCACCCATGAGCCTGGTGGTGCTGGCCCTGGCCCTGGCCGTGGCGGCCCTGGACGGCAGCGCACTGGTGTGGCTGCTACCCATCGGCCTGCCCCTGGTGCTGGCCGTGCCGCTCACGGTGCTGACCAGCCAGACTGCGCTGGGCCGCAGCGTGCGCGAGCACCGCTGGCTGCTGATCCCCGAGGAAGCCTGGTCGCCGCAGGTGCTGCGCCGCGCCTGGCTGCACGCCGGCCGCCCGGCGCGGCACGGCGCTGCCTAAGCAGACGATGCGGTGCGTCTGGGCCGGGCAGCCGGCCCCTCAAACATCAACGGGGTTTCCGGCCTGCGAGCCAGGTCGGCCAGCGCCCGACCGGGGTCAAAAGCAGGTATGGATGGCTCCGGTGACACGGCCATCGTCCTCCACCACCGGCATCCAGCGCCACTTGTCGAAAGTGGTGCAGGGGTGCGAGACGCCCAGCTCCACCCGGTCGCCCACCCGCGGCTGCTGCGCCGAAGGCGCCTCCCTGTTGAAACACAGATAAGCGTGCTGGTCGTTGAGGGCGCTGACGCTCCAGTGACCGGGCACCGCCTCCGCCGCGAGCGCACTGCGCCGCGCCAGCCTGACGGGAATGGGCATCTCCAGATCGTAGGAAATGTCACGCCGTCCGCAGGTCAGCAGCGCCAGTCCGGGCTCGGGCACCGACTGCACCATGGACCAGACGGTCAACGCCGGACGCAGAGCCTCCTGCAGGCCCTCACGCTGCTGCACCAGTGCGAGGAAGCGCCGGTAGTTGCCATGGTCGTGCGTGATGTAGCAGCCCGAGCGCAATACGCCCCGCACGGGGCGCGACAGCCCCTGGGTTTGCAGCAGGGGCACGACCAGGTCGAAGACGGCCGAGCCACCGGCCGTCAGCAGGATGACGTCCGCGTCGGCGCTCCACAGCCCTTCGGCATCGCAAGCGCGCGCCGCCTCCACCACGCGTCGCACCAGGCCGGTCACCTCACGCACGTCGTGCTCGCTGTCGCAGCGCGCCACGCCGCCTTCGTAGCACTCGATGCCTGCCAGGCGCACCACCGGTGAGGCAGCCAGTGCCCGCGCCAGCTGCAGCGCCTGCTCCAGGCTGCGGCAGCCCGTGCGCTGGCCGGGGATGCCCATCTCCAGCAGCACGTCGAACACCCGGGCGCTGGCGCGCCGCGCGGCCCAGTCCTCGATAAGGGCCAGCTGCGCCAGAGAGTCCACCAGGAACCACAGGCGCAAGTCCGCCTGACGGGCCAGTAGCGCATCCAGCGCGTCCAAGTCGGCGTCGCACACGACCTGATTGGCAATGATGATGCGCCGTGCGCCGGCTGACACCCCTATGCCCACCTGGAAGGCCGTGGCCAGGGTCAGGCCCCAGGCGCCGGCCTGCAGCTGCAGCGCGAACAGTTCGGGGGACATGGTGGACTTGCCGTGCGGCGCCAGCAGGATGCCCTTGCGCCGGGCGAAGTCCTGCATCCAGGCCAGGTTGTGCCGCAGAGCCGAGCGGCGCAGCACCGCCAGCGGTAGCGGCAGATCGTCCGCCAGCACGTTCCAGCCACGCTGGGCAATGGCACTGGCAGGGCCTGGCGCAGCCGCCGCCGGAAAGCCCTTGAAGGACGGGTCGAGAAAAAAATCAGCAACAGCCACGGTCATCATGCCTTTCCATCGTCGCGCCAGCGGGTGCGAGCCACACTGTCCGAAGGGAGATTCGCTGGGCTGGGCAGGTCGCCCGGCTGAAGGCAGCACCGATGATCGACAGCGGAGTGGAGATCGACGTGACGGCCTGCACGTCACGCGGCCGCGCACCGCGCAGGCACCAGTCGCTATCTTTTATATAGCTGCCAGCGCTTTATCCATAAGCGCTGGAGGCCAAAAAGACCATAAATCTCAGAAGGGCATGCCGGGCAGACCCTTCATGCCTTTCATGCCCTTCATGCCGCCCATCTTCTTCATGAGCTTCATGAGGCCGCCGCCCTTCATCTTCTTCATCATCCCCTGCATCTGCTCAAACTCGTTGAGCAGGCGGTTCACTTCCTGCACCTGAACCCCGGCGCCGGCGGCGATGCGCTTCTTGCGCGTGGCCTTGATGAGTTCGGGCTTGCGGCGCTCCTGCGCCGTCATGCTGCAGATGATGCCTTCCTTCCTGCGGATGTCGCGCTCGGCGCGGTCCATGTCCACCTGGCCGGCCTTGGCCGCCAGTTCGCTGGGCAGCTTGTCCATGAAGCTGGACAGCCCGCCCATCTGCTTCATCTGCTGCAGCTGCGACAAAAAGTCGTTCAGGTCGAAGCCGTCACCGCTCTTGACCTTGGCGGCCAGCTTTTGCGCCGCCTCCATGTCCACCCCGGCGCTGACCTGCTCGACCAGCGCCACGATGTCACCCATGCCCAGGATGCGCCCGGCATGGCGCTCGGCGTCGAACACCTCCAGCCCGTCGATCTTCTCGGACACACCGGCGAACTTGATGGGGGCACCCGTCACCTGGCGCACCGACAGCGCCGCACCGCCGCGCGAGTCGCCGTCCAGCTTGGTCAGCACGATGCCCGTGAGCGGCAGTGCCTCCTTGAAGGCGCGCGCGGTGTTCACCGCGTCCTGGCCCTGCATGGCATCGACGACGAACAGCGTCTCCACGGGCTTGAGGACGGCGTGCAAATCCTGGATCTCCTGCATCAGCACTTCGTCGATGGCCAGGCGCCCGGCCGTGTCCACCAGCAGCACGTCGAAATAGTGCTTCTTTGCATAGTCAAGCGCGGCGGCGGCGATGTCGCGGGGCTTCTGGTCGGGGCTGCTGGGGAACCACTCGGCGCCGGCCTGCCTGGTCACGGTCTTGAGCTGCTCGATGGCCGCCGGGCGGTACACGTCACCCGAGACGGTGAGCACCTTCTTCTTGCGCTTTTCCTGCAGGTGCTTGGCCAGTTTTGCCGTGGTGGTGGTCTTGCCCGCGCCCTGCAGGCCGGCCATCAGGATGACGGCGGGCGGCTGGGCGGCCAAGTTGATGTCGGCCACGCCCTCGCCCATGGTGGCGGCCAGTTCCTTGTTGACGATGCCCACCAGCGCCTGGCCGGGTTTCAGGCTGCCCAGCACCTCCTGACCCAGGGCCTTGTCCTTGACGCGAGCGATGAAGTCGCGCACCACGGGCAGGGCCACGTCGGCCTCCAGCAGGGCCATGCGCACCTCGCGCAGCATGTCCTGCACGTTGGATTCGGTGATGCGGGCCTGGCCGCGCATCTCCTTGACGAGACGGGTGAGTTTGTCGGTAAGCGCGGAGGCCATGGCTGCTTGCTCCAGAGGCGCCGGCAGCGCTGCGACAGCGGCCGGCCGGGCGGGCGCCGCCCGGTGGCGGACGGCTAAACTGCGAACCCATGATTTTACCCAGCGCATCCCTGGCCAGTTGGCTGCTGGCAGGCGCCGCGGCTCTGGCCTATGGTGCGGCGGCGGCCGCTGCCGCACGCACCGGCGGCACGCGCAGCCCCTGGGCCATGGCACCGGCTTGGTTGCTGCACGCAGCCGCCCTGGCTTGGAGCCTGCTGGGCAACGTGCCGCACTTCGGCTTTGCGCCAGCGCTGTCCATGACGGCGTGGCTGGTGCTCACCGCCTATGCCGTGGAGCACCAGCTGTTCCCGCAGATGCGCGCCCGCGCCATGCTCAGTGCCCTGGGGGCCGCGGCCGTCGTGCTGGCAGCAATATTTCCTGGCCGGGCACTGCACGTGTCGGCTTCGCCCTGGCTGGCACTGCACCTGACGCTGGGCATTGCCTGCTACGGCCTGTTCGCGGCGGCCGTGATCCACGCCTGGCTCATGGGCCGGGCCGAGCGGCAAATGCGCCAGGCGGCCGAGCTGTCCAGCAGCCTGCCGCTGCTGACGCTGGAGCGCCTCACCTTCCGCTTCGTGGCCGCCGGCTTCGTTTTGCTGTCGGCCACCCTGGCCGCCGGCTGGCTGTTCAGCGAGGTGCTGTACGGCCGCGCCTGGCGCTGGGACCACAAGGCCGTGTTCTCGGTACTGGCCTGGATCACCTTCGCCGTGCTGCTGCTGGGCCGCGCCCGCTTCGGCTGGCGTGGGCGCAAGGCAGTACGCGTGCTCTACGCCGGCGCGGCGCTGCTGCTGCTGGCCTACGCCGGCTCGCGCTTCGTCATGGAAGTGGTGCTGGAGCGGGTGACCTGATGCTGAAATACCTGGTACTGCTGGCCGTGGTGGCCGTGGTCTACGGCCTGTGGCGCAGCGGCCAGCGCCGGGCGGCCCCGCCTCCACCGCCTGCCAGCAAGCCTCTGCCCGAACCCATGGTGCGTTGCGCGCGCTGCGGCGTGCACCTGCCGCGTTCGCAGGCCCTGCAGCAGGACGGGCGCTGCTACTGCAGCCCCGCGCACCAGCGCGAGGGCTGAGGCGCGTGCGCTCGCCGCCCACGCTTGCGCAGGGCAACCTGCCCTTCGCGCGGCTGTGGCACGCCTTCCTGACCGCGCGCGTCATGGTGGCGCTGGCCCTGGTGCTGCTGGTGCTGACGGGCTCGGCCGTGAACCAGCTGGCCAGCCCGCTGCTGCTTCTGGCCAGCGGCCTGTATTTCATCGCCACGCTGTCGCTGCGCGCCTTCGGCCGGCGTACGCCGCCGCCGCCCCAACCGGGGCTGCACTGGCTCTCCACCATTGGCGTGGATCTGGTGCTTATCGCCGTGCTGCAGGCGCTGCAAAGCGGCAGCTCGGTGAACTTCACGCCGCTGTTCGGGCTGCCGCTGCTGCTGGCCTCGGTGCTGGGCACGCTCACCCTGGCGCTGGGCACGGCCGCCTGCGCCACGCTGTTGCTGCTGGGCTGGGCCGTAGGGGCTGGCGGCACCGACAACGCCCCCATGTACCTGCAGGCGGCCCTGACCGGCACCGGCTACTTCGTCGTCGCCTACCTGACCCACCTGTTGGCCGCACGGCTGATCAGCGAACAGGAGACGGCCCAGCGCAGCCAGATGGACGCCCGCACGCAGCGCGCCGTGAGCGCCCTGGTCATGCAGCACGTGGCCGACGGCGTGCTGGTACTGGACACCGAGGGTCAGGTGCGACTGGCCAACCCGGCCGCTCTGCTGCTGCTGGGCCCGCACGCCGAAGGCGGCGTGCCCTTCGCGCTGGGGCACCACGGCGCCTGGGCGCCACTGCTGGCGCTGGCGCGCGAAACCTTCGCACTGCAGGTGCCGCAGACGGTGGACGTGAACATACTGCACGGCGGCGTGGCCCCCATGGCCCTGCGCGTGCGCAGCTGGCCCACCCACACGCGCGCCGCCGCCCTCAGCGCCGACGAGGAGCCGCTGTGCGTGATGTTCCTGCACGACCTGCGCGAGATGGAGGCGCGCCTGCGCACCGAGAAGCTGGCCGCCATGGGCCGCATGTCTGCCGCCGTGGCCCACGAGATCCGCAACCCGCTGGCCGCCATCTCCCAGGCCAACGAGCTGCTGGCCGAAGACCTGTCCGACCCGGCCCACCAGCGGCTGACCAGCATGGTGCGGCAAAACGCCGAGCGCCTGGTGCGCATCACCGAAGAGGTGCTGGACATCGCCCGCGTGCAGCACCGGCCGCAGCACGCCGAACCGGCCATGGTGGCGCTGGACGAGGCGGTGCGCCAGATCTGGGTCGACTGGCAGGCCCATGATCCGGCCAGGCGGCAGGGGCAGCTCAAGCTGGAGGCGGGTAGCGTCCAGGTGGAATTCGACCCGGAGCACCTGCGCCGCGTGCTGGTGAACCTGCTGGACAACGCCCTGCGCTACATGAGCCCGCATGCCAACTCGCTGTGCGTGTCCACGCGCACCACGCCCAGCGGTCGGGCCGGGCTGCAGATCTGGAGCGACGGCGCGCCGCTGGACCAGAGCGTGGAGCGCCACCTGTTTGAACCCTTCTTTTCGTCCGAGAGTCGCTCCAGCGGCCTGGGCCTGTACATCTGCCGCGAGCTGTGCCAGCGCCACGGCGCCGCCATCAGCTACCAGCGGACCAGCCGCAGCCTGTCGCGTGGCGAAGTGCCGGGCAACGCTTTTACGGTCCTGTTCCGTGGCAGCAACCTCTCGGCCAGCACGCCGTCGCTGTTTGACACAATCGGGCACTGAAGCAACGCCCATGAACACACCTGCCGCCGCCTCCATCCTTGTCGTCGACGACGAACCCGACCTGCGCACGCTGTACGAACTGACGCTGCTGCGCGAGGGCTACCGGGTGGAGGCCGCCGCCAGCGTGGCCGAGGCGCGCGAGCAGTTGTCGGCGCAAAAGTTCGACGTGGTCATCAGCGACATGCGCCTGCCCGACGGCGTCGGCATGGACCTGCTGCACCATCTGCGCGAGCAGCAGCGGCGCGAGCGCTGCGTGGTCATGACCGCCTACGGCTCGGCCGAGAACGCCGTGGAGGCGCTGCGCGCCGGCGCCTTCGACTACCTGACCAAGCCGGTGGACCTGAAGCAGTTCCGCGCCGTGGTGGCCTCCGCCATCCAGGGCATGGGCGGCGTGCCGGCGCCCCAGCGCGGCGTGCGCGCCAAGGTCCCGGCGCAAGCTCAGGATGCATTGGAGCGCCTGATCGGCGAATCCAGCGCCATGCGCGCCGTCAAGCAGCGCATCGCCAAGGTGGCGCGCAGCATGGCGCCGGTGCTGGTGCGCGGCGAGTCGGGCACGGGCAAGGAGCTGGTGGCACGCGCCCTGCATGCCAGCAGCCAGCGCGCTGGCGGGCCGCTGGTGGCCGTCAACTGCGGCGCCATCCCCGAGAACCTTCTCGAGGCGGAGTTCTTCGGCGCCCGCAAGGGCTCCTATACTGGCGCTAGCCAGGATCGCGAGGGCTTCTTCCAGGCGGCGCGCGGGGGCACGCTGTTCCTCGACGAGATCGGCGACCTGCCGCTGCCCATGCAGTCCAAGCTGCTGCGCGCCATCCAGGAGCGCAGCGTGCGCCCGCTGGGCTCCACGCAGGAGGAGGCGGTGGACGTGCGCATCGTCAGCGCCACGCACCGCGACCTGGCCGCCGACGTGCAGGCCGGGCGCTTTCGCCAGGATTTGTACTATCGCCTGAACGTCATCGAGGTGGTGGTGCCGCCGCTGCGCGAACGCCGCGAGGATCTGCCGGCCCTGTGCGCGGCGCTGCTGGCGCGCATCCAGGAGGAAGGCGGCATTGCCGTGCCGCCCCTGACGGACGCCGCCCTGCAGCAGCTGGCGCGCCATCCGCTGACCGGCAACGTGCGCGAGCTGGAGAACCTGCTGCACCGCGCCGTGGCCCTGAGCGACGGGCGCGAGCTGCACATCGAGGACCCCGAGCCGGGCGCCGCTGCCGCGCCCACAGGCACCCTTGCCGTCTCCCCTGCGGGCCCCGCCCCGGCCGACATGCCGGGCGACCTGCAGGCCTGGCTGGACCAGCAAGAGCGCGAAATCCTAGTGCGCGCGTTGCACGAATCAGGCTTCAACCGCACGGCGGCCGCGGCGCGCCTGGGCATCAGCCTGCGGCAGATCCGCTACCGCATCGCGCGGCTGGACATCGCCGTGCCGCAGGGCGGCGACGAGCATGGCGACGCGCAGTAGCGGCCCGTGGCGCGGCGGCTGGCTGGCCGGCGCGCGCCGCCTGCCCTCGCCCAACGAGGGCGAGCGGCCCGCCGGTGCCCAGGTGGACCTGATCGTCGTGCACTCCATCAGCCTGCCGCCGGGCAGCTACGGCGGCGGGCAGGTGCAGCGGCTGTTCACCAACCGGCTGGACTGGGACGCCCACCCCTACTTCATGCAGATCGCCGGGCTGCAGGTGTCCAGCCACTTCTTCATCGAGCGCACGGGCGTGGTCTGGCAGTTCGTGGACGCCGAACGGCGCGCCTGGCACGCGGGACGCTCGCACTACCGCGGGCGCGACAACTGCAACGATGACTCGGTAGGCATCGAGCTGGAAGGGCTGGAGGGCTTGCGCTTCGAGCCGGCCCAGTACGCCGCCCTGCTGCGGCTGTGCCGGGCCCTGATGCAGCGCTTTCCGATCCGCTTCATCGCCGGCCATGAACACATCGCCCCGCAGCGCAAGGACGACCCGGGCAGCGGCTTCGAATGGCACCGCATGTGGCGCGCCCTGGCCGGCAGCGGCGTGCTGCTGCCGCCCGGCACGGCCGCGCGCCCCTGACGGCCGGCCAACTCCCCGCCCGGGCGCTGTCAACCGGGCACGCCCCAGTGTCAGAAAACTTCGCCAATCGGGGTTTGACGCTTGCACCGCCAGAACACTACCTATAGTGTTCTACACTAGCAGACCACGCTAAATCTAGTGCCCGACGTACAGGTCGCGGCACCCGGCCTGCAGCCTGGCCGGCGCGCTGCCGCGCCCGCCTTGCGCCGCCCGTCCGACGCCCTCCCCGGAAAGGAAAACCATGCAAGTTGTCTCTCCCTCGGCCCTGGCCGACACTCCGCGCGCCCCCCAGGCGTCCCCCGCCACGGTCCAGCCTGCGGGCATGGGCAGCGCGCTCGAGCACTACCAGATCATCCGGCGCAACGGCGCCGTCGTGCCCTTCGAGCCGCAGAAGATCGCCGTCGCCATGATGAAGGCCTTCCTGGCCGTGCATGGCGCGCAGGGCGCGGCCTCGGCCAGTGTGCGGGAGATCGTGGACGAGCTGACGCAGACGGTCATGCGCGCCCTCATGCGCTCGCGCCCGGCGGGCGGCACCTTCCACATCGAGGACGTGCAGGACCAGGTGGAGCTGGGCCTGATGCGCGGCGGCCACCACGAGGTGGCGCGCGCCTATGTGCTGTACCGCGAGCGCCGCGCGCAGGAGCGCGCGCACCAGCGCGAGCAGCTCATGCCGCAGATGCCGGCCCTGTTCGTGCAGGACGGCGGCCAGCGTGTCGAGCTGGACGTGCTGCGCCTGCAGGCGCTGATCGAATCTGCCTGCGCCGGCCTGGGCGAGGACGTGCAGGCAGCGCCCATCGCCGCCGAGACGCTGCGCAACCTGTACGACGGCGTGCCCATGGGCGAGGTGTACAAGGCCTCCATCCTGGCCGCGCGTACGCTGATCGAGAAAGACCCTGGCTACACCTACGCTACCGCGCGCCTGCTGCTGCACACCATCGTGCGCGAGGTGCTGGGCCGCGACGTGGCGCCTGCAGAAATGGCCGCCGCCTACGTGCAGCACTTCCCGCAGTTCGTGCAGCGCGGCGTGGATCACGAGCTGCTCGACCCCGCCCTGCTGCAGTTCGACCTGCCTCGCCTGGCTGCAGCCCTGAAGGCAGAGCGCGACCAGCAGTTCGACTACCTTGGCCTGCAGACGCTGTACGACCGCTATTTCCTGCACGTGGACAAGGCGCGCATCGAGCTGCCCCAGTCGTTCTTCATGCGCGTGGCCATGGGCCTGGCCTTGAAGGAGGACGACCGCAATGCCCGCGCCATCGAGTTCTACGAGCTGCTGTCGTCGTTCGACTTCATGAGCAGCACGCCCACGCTGTTCAACAGCGGCACGCTGCGCTCGCAGCTGTCCTCGTGCTACCTGACCACGGTGCCCGACGAGCTGGGTGGCATCTACGAGTCCATCAAGGAAAACGCCCTGCTGTCCAAGTTCGCCGGTGGCCTGGGCAACGACTGGACGCGCGTGCGCGCCCTGGGCGCGCGCATCAAGGGCACCAACGGCGAGTCGCAGGGCGTGGTGCCCTTCCTCAAGGTAGTCAACGACACGGCCGTAGCCGTGAACCAGGGCGGCAAGAGGAAGGGCGCCGTCTGCGCCTACCTGGAAACCTGGCACCTGGACGTGGAGGAGTTCCTGGAGCTGCGCAAGAACACCGGCGACGACCGCCGGCGCACGCACGACATGAACACCGCCAACTGGATCCCCGACCTGTTCATGAAGCGCGTCATGGACAAGGGTCAGTGGACGCTGTTCTCGCCGTCCGACGTGCCCGAGCTGCACGACCTGTACGGCCAGGCCTTCGAGCGCGCCTACACCGCCTACGAGGCCCAGGCCGACAGCGGCCAGCTCAAGCTGTTCAAGCGCGTGCCGGCCGTGGATCTGTGGCGCAAGATGCTCTCGATGCTGTTCGAGACGGGCCACCCCTGGATCACCTTCAAGGACCCGTGCAACATCCGCTCGCCCCAGCAGCACGTGGGCGTGGTGCATTCCAGCAACCTGTGCACCGAGATCACGCTGAACACCAGCGACACCGAGACGGCCGTGTGCAACCTGGGTTCGGTCAACCTGTCGCGCCACCTCAAGGACGGCCGCATCGACCACGACAAGCTGCGCAGCACCATCGCCACGGCCATGCGCATGCTGGACAACGTCATCGACATCAACTACTACGCCGTGGACAAGGCGCGCCAGTCCAACCTGCGCCACCGCCCGGTGGGCCTGGGGCTGATGGGCTTCCAGGATGCGCTGTACGAGCTGCGCGTGCCGTATGCGAGCGACGCGGCCGTGCAGTTCGCCGACGAGTCCATGGAGGCCATCTGCTACTACGCCTACCTGGCCTCCACCGAGCTGTCGCGCGAGCGCGGCACGTATGAGAGCTACGACGGCTCGCTGTGGTCGCGCGGCATCCTGCCGCTGGACTCGCTGGAGCTGCTGGCGCGCGAGCGCGGCGGCCACGTGGAAGTGGACCGCAGCACGCGCCTGGACTGGGAGGCCCTGCGCAGCCAGATAGCGCAGCACGGCATGCGCAACTCCAACTGCGTGGCCATCGCGCCCACGGCCACCATCTCCAACATCGTGGGCGTGGACGCGTCCATCGAGCCCTCGTTCGGCAACCTGTCCGTCAAGTCCAACCTCTCGGGCGAGTTCACCGTCATCAACCAGTACCTGGTGCGCGACCTGAAACGCCTGAAGCTGTGGGACGACGTGATGGTCATGGACCTCAAGCACTTCAAGGGCTCGCTCGCTCCCATCGACCGCGTGCCGCAAGACATCAAGCGGCTGTACGCCACGGCCTTCGAGGTCGAGCCCGCATGGCTGGTGGAGGCTGCCGCACGGCGCCAGAAGTGGATCGACCAGGCGCAGAGTCTGAACATCTACATGGCCGGCGCCTCGGGCAAAAAGCTCGACGAGACCTACAAGCTGGCCTGGCTGCGCGGCCTGAAGACCACCTACTACCTGCGCACGCAAAGCGCTACGCACGTCGAGATGAGCACGGTGAACAAGCGCCAGCTCAACGCCGTGCCCACCGATGCGCACGAGGGCGCGGCGGCCATGGCCGAGCCTGCCACCGACGTGAAGTTCTGCGCCATCGACGACCCCGGCTGCGAAGCCTGCCAGTAACGGCGCGACGGCCCGCGCACAAACCGCCGCATCGAAGCCACACGCAGCAGGCGACCACGCAACAAACGCGGCTGCACAACGCTTCGGTGCTTTCCTTTTTGAAGCACTGCTTCCATAATCCGAGCACTGGAAAAGCCATGCTTACCTGGGACGAAGAAGTCAAGACCCCATCGCAAAATCTCCCGCAGGGCGGCCAGCACAGCGGCCTCCCGCAGGAGCCGCGCCTGCCGGCCCGCGCAGGGCGCGTCGCCGCCGTCGACAAGCGCATCATCAACGGCAAGACCGACGTCAACCAGCTCGTCCCCTTCAAGTACAAGTGGGCCTGGGAAAAATACCTCGCCACCTGCGCCAACCACTGGATGCCGCAGGAGATCAACATGACGCGCGACATCGCGTTGTGGAAGGACCCGAACGGCCTGACCGAAGACGAGCGCCGCATCGTCAAGCGCAACCTGGGCTTCTTCGTCACGGCCGATTCGCTGGCGGCCAACAACATCGTGCTGGGCACCTACCGCCACATCACCGCGCCCGAATGCCGCCAGTTCCTGCTGCGCCAGGCCTTCGAGGAAGCCATCCACACCCACGCCTACCAGTACATCGTCGAGTCGCTGGGCCTGGACGAAGGCGAGATCTTCAACGCCTACAACGAGGTCGCCTCCATCCGCGACAAGGACCAGTTCCTGATCCCCTTCATCGACGCCATCATGGACCCGTCGTTCAAGACGGGCACGCCCGAGGCCGACCAGACGCTGCTCAAGAGCCTGATCGTCTTCGCCTGCCTGATGGAAGGCCTGTTCTTCTACGTCGGCTTCACGCAGATCCTGGCTTTGGGCCGGCAAAACAAGATGACCGGCGCGGCCGAGCAGTACCAGTACATCCTGCGCGACGAGTCCATGCACTGCAACTTCGGCATCGACCTGATCAACCAGCTGAAGCTGGAGAACCCGCACCTGTGGACGGCCGAGTTCAAGGACGAGATCGCGGCGCTCTTTCACCACGCCGTGGACCTGGAATACCGCTACGCCGAAGACACCATGCCGCGCGGCGTGCTGGGCATGAACGCCTCCATGTTCAAGGGCTACCTGCGCTACATCGCCAACCGCCGGGCCACGCAGATCGGCCTGCCGGAGCTGTTCCCCAACGAGGAAAACCCCTTCCCCTGGATGAGCGAGATGATCGACCTGAAGAAGGAACGCAACTTCTTCGAGACGCGCGTCATCGAGTACCAGACCGGCGGGGCGCTGTCCTGGGACTGACACGCGCCAGCGCACGACGGCCATGGGTTTTCTTTCACGCTCCCTCCGCACCAGGCGCCATGCGCCGCAGCGCCGGAGCGTTTTGTCGCATTCGTGGTGGCGGACGCAAGCGTCGTTGCCATGGATCGCCCGCCGCCCAATGCAGGCGCCGGGTGCTCTCTGCCAACCGACCCCAAGGAGAAAATGATGGCAACTGCGAAGAAACCCGCTGCGAAGAAACCTGCAGCCGCCCCCGCCAAGAAGACGACGGGCACGACCGCCAGCGCCAAGGCGCCGGCCACCAAGAAGGCCGCCGCAGGCGCGGGCGCCGCTGCCACCAAGAAGGCCGCCGCACCGGCCAAGAAGGCAGCAGCAGCACCCGCCAAGAAGGCGGCCGTGCCGGCCAAGAAGGCCGCCGTGAAGAAGACTGCAGCAGCCCCCGCGAAGAAGGCTGCGGCGCCGGCCAAGAAGGCGGCAGCGCCCGCCAAGAAGGCCACCGCCAAGACCACCGCCGTGAAGAAGGCGGCACCGGCCAAGAAGGCCGCAGCGCCGGCCAAGAAGGCCGCAGCGCCGGCCAAGAAGGCCGCAGCGCCGGCCAAGAAGACCACGGGCAAGACCGCTGCCGTGAAGAAGGCGGCACCAGCCAAGAAGGCGGCCGCACCCGCCAAGAAGGCCGCAGCCCCCGCCAAGAAGGCAGCGGCACCGGCGAAGAAGGCCGCAGCGCCCGCCGCCAAGAAGGCAGCGCCGGCGGCAGCGAAGAAGGCGGCGCCGGCCAAGAAGGCAGCCCCGGCCGCGAAGAAGGCCGCAGCGCCTGCACCGGCCAAGAAGGCAGCGGCGCCCGCTAAGAAGGCACCGGCCCCGGCGAAGAAGGCCGCCCCTGCGAAGAAGGCCGCAGCGCCCGCGCCGGCACCCGCCGCGCAGACCACGCTGAGCCCGCAGGCGGCCTGGCCTTTCCCCACCGGCGGCAAGCCCTGAGGACGGGCTAGCGCTCCAACGAAAAACCCGGCGCCTGCGCCGGGTTTTTTCTTGTCCTGCTGCTTCAAAAAAGAGAGCTACTGCCGCTTGATTGGCACGGCTTTGCGATAGAAATATATCGTAAACCGGCTCTAGGAAAGCGCCAAAAGCTCCTAATTTTGTAGCGTCTACCAGAAGCTCACACGCTTTCCGGGTCGAAGTCCAGCTCGTAGTTCTGCGGCCCGCGCCGGGCGATCTTCAGCGCGCCCAGGCGGTTGCCCAGCCGGGCGCAGCGCGCCAGGGGCCAGCCGCGCTCCAGACCGTACAGCAGGCCGCCGCGCCAGGCGTCGCCGCAGCCCGTGGGGTCAACCACTTCGGCGGGCGCCGCGGCGGGCACGTGGGTGCGCTCGCCCTGCTCCCAGACTTCGCAGCCCTCGCCGCCCAGCGTCACCACCAAGCCACGCACGCGCTGCGAAATCTCCTGAAGGCTCCAGCCCGTGCGCTCGCACAGCATCTTGCCCTCGTAGTCGTTCACCGCCACCCAGCCGGCCTGGCCGATGAAGCGGCGCAGCTCCTCGCCGTCGAACATGGGCAGGCCCTGGCCCGGGTCGAACACGAAGGGGATCTGCGCGGCGACGAACTGCGCCGCGTGCTCCTGCATGGCCTCGCGCCCGTCCGGGGCGATGATGCCGATGGCCGCGCCCGCCTCGCCGGCCGCGATGCGCGTGCGGTGCGCGTGCAGCATGGCGCCGGGGTGGAAGGCGGTGATCTGGTTGTTGTCCTGGTCCGTCATGATCATCGCCTGGGCGGTGTAGGCGTCGCCCGCCTGGGCCACGTGGCGGGTGTCGATGCCCAGATCGCGCAGGCGCGCCAGGTAGTCCTCGCCGTCGCTGCCCAGCATGGCCACGGGGCGCGGGTCGCCGCCCAGCAGCTTCAGGCTGTAGGCGATGTTGCCGGCGCAGCCGCCAAAGTCGCGCCGCAGCGTGGGCACCAGGAAGGACACGTTCAGGATGTGCAATTGCTCGGGCAGGATCTGCGCAGCAAAGCGGCCCTCGAAAGTCATGATGGTGTCAAAGGCCAGGGAGCCGCAGATCAGTGCTGCCATGTGGTGTGTCGAATCAAAGAGTGGTTAGGGATAGAAGGCCAGCAGCCGGTAGCCGGCCACCGGCGTGCCGCCTTCCAGCTGCACGGGCGCGGTGGCGCTCCAGACGGCCGCGGGCGCCAGCTCGGGGGCGGCGCCCAGCTCGCCCTCCGGACGCAGCACGCGGCGCACCAGCAGCTGGTCCTGGGCGTCGGTCAGTGTCAGTTCCAGCAGCGGCATGGCCACGGGGTGGGCTGCCGTGTTCTTCAGCGCCACCTGCAGCTCGTAGCGGCTGGCGTCGCCGCGCGCCTTCAAAAAGGACGAGCTGTCGATGACCACGGCGGAGATGTCGCGCGGCGGCTGCAGCATGCAGCCCAGGCGCGCGCACAGCTGCTGCAGCGCCACGCGCGCCTGCGGGTAGCGGGCCGACAGCGCATCGCGGTAGTGCAGCGCCGCCTGCCCGGCCAGCAGGGCCGCCAGCGCCAGCACCAGCAGCGCCAGCAGGCCGCGCACGGCCGGCTGGCGCCAGAAGGCGCTGCGGCGGGCGATGCGGACGAATTCGGGCTCGGGGCCGAGCGGGATCTCTTCATCCTCGTCCTCGGCCGGGTAGGTGCGCAGCGGTGGCGACGGGACGGTTTCTTCGGCGGGCGCGGCAAGCGGTGGCTCCGCCTCATCGGCGTCTGCCACAGGCCCCTCGTCCAGCGGCAGCACCTGCGCAGCAGGCTCGGGCAATGCCTCCGGCGCTTCTTCGATCTCTTGCGGCAGCTCTTCAGACAACGCCGGCTCGCTGGCGACAGGCGCTTGGACCTCATCGGCCGGCGCCGGCGCGTTGGCGGCGGATTCCTCCTGCACCGCCGGCGGCACGGGCGTGGCCAGCAGAAAGGCGGGCACGGGTGGCGGCGGCAGTTGCTGCCACGGCGCGGGGGCTGCGGCCGCTGGCGCGGGCTGGGGCGCCAGCACAGTGACAGGGGCCGACGCGGGCGCCTGAATGGATGGCTGAACGGGCGCCGGCGCGGCGCGGGCGCTGCTCCAGACGCTGGGCTCGGCCGGCGGTGCGGCGCGCGTCGGCGCCGCATGCGGCGTGGCCAGGCGGTCCATCGGCATGTCGGCCAGCAGCGGCGCGGGCTCTTCCGGCCCCAGCTGCTCGGTGGCGTCGAACACCTCCTTGCACTGGCCGCAGCGCACCCAGCCGTCCGAGATGCGCAGCTGGTCGGCAACCACCCGGAAGGCGGTCGCGCAATGCGGGCAGCGTGTGATCTGGCTCATCGGCGGAGGATTCTAGGCGCCCGCCCTGTACGGGCGGCGGCGCTCAGCGGCGCGCCGCCATCAGGATCCAGCCGTCCTCGCTGTCGGCCACGGACAGCTGCAGCCACGGAGCGTAGGCCTCCTTCAGCTCGTCGGCCTGGCGCTCCAGGATGCCGGCCAGCACCAGGTGCCCGCCCGGCGCCACGTGGGCGCACAGCAGCGGCGCCAGCACTTTGAGCGGCGTGGCCAGGATGTTGGCCAGCACGGTGCCGTACTCACCCCGCGCCAGGTCAGGCAGGCCGGCACGCAGCTGCACGCCGTTGGCGCGGGCGTTGTCCTCGGTGGCCTGCACGGCGGCCGGGTCGATGTCCACGGCGTCCACGGCTTCAGCCCCGAACTTGGCCGCGCCGATGGCCAGGATGCCCGAGCCGCAGCCGTAGTCCAGCACCGTGCCCAAGCCCCGGGTGCTGCCCTGGCCGGCGATCCAGCGCAGGCACATGCGCGTGGTGGGATGGGTGCCGGTGCCGAAGGCCATGCCGGGGTCCAGCCGCAGTGTCTGGCGCGCGCCGGCGGGCGGCTCGTGCCAGCTGGGCACGATCCAGAACTCGGGCGTGATCTCCACCGGGTCGAACTGCGACTGCGTCATTCGCACCCAGTCCTGCTCCGGCACGGCGGCGATGCCCAGCACCTGGCAGCCGGCAAAAAAGTCCTGCGCCGCCAGCAGCGTGGCGGCCTCCTCGGCCGCGGCCTGGCTGGAAAACAGCGCGGTGACGCGGCTGCGCTGCCAGGCCTCGCGCGGGGCCGGCATGCCGGGCTCGCCGAACAGGGCCTGCTCGGCCTCGGTCTGGGCATCGGCGTCTTCCACCGACACGCTCAGGGCGTCCAGCGCATCAAAGGCCTCGCCCAGCACTTCCACGCGCTCTTCGGGGCACAGCAGGGTCAGCTCGAACATGGCGCATCCCTCACGAAAACGGGCACTCGGGGCCCACAAAAAAGCTGGCACCCGTCGCCAGGTGCCAGCGTGCGAAAGGTGTGCGGCCCGCTCAGCGCTTGCGCTGGGCCAGCCACTCTTCCAGGTAGTGGATGTTGGTGCCGCCGGCCACGAAGTTGGCGTCCACCATCAGCTCACAGTGCAACGGCACGTTGGTGCTGATGCCCTCCACCACCGTCTCGGTCAGGGCCGTGCGCATGCGCGCCAGGGCCTGCTCGCGCGTGTCGCCGTGCACGATGATCTTCCCGATCATGGAGTCGTAGTTCGGCGGTACATAGTAGTTGGTGTAGGCATGCGAGTCCACGCGCACGCCGGGGCCGCCCGGCGCGTGCCACATGGTGATGCGCCCGGGCGACGGCGTGAACTTGTAGGGATCTTCCGCGTTCACGCGGCATTCGATGGCATGGCCCTTGATCTGGATCTGGCGCTGGGTGAAGGGCAGCTTCTCGCCCGCAGCCACCATGATCTGCGTGCGCACGATGTCCACGCCGGTGATCAGCTCCGTCACCGGGTGTTCGACCTGCACGCGGGTGTTCATCTCGATGAAGTAGAACTCGCCGTTTTCGTACAGGAACTCGAAGGTGCCCGCGCCGCGGTAGCCGATCTTCTTGCACGCGGCCACGCAGCGCTCACCGATGCGTTCGATCAGCTTGCGCGGGATGCCCGGCGCCGGCGCCTCCTCGATCACCTTCTGGTGGCGTCGCTGCATGGAGCAGTCGCGCTCGCCCAGGTAGACGGCGTTGCGGTGCTTGTCGGCCAGCACCTGGATCTCGATGTGGCGCGGGTTCTGGAGGAATTTCTCCATGTACACGGCCGGGTTGCCGAAGGCCGCCATGGCCTCGGCCTTGGTCATCTGCACGGCGTTGACCAGGGCTGCCTCGGTGTGCACCACGCGCATGCCGCGCCCACCGCCGCCGCCGGCGGCCTTGATGATCACGGGATAGCCGATGGAGCGTGCGGTGCGGCGGATCTGCACCGGATCGTCGGGCAGCTCGCCCTCCGAGCCCGGCACGCAGGGCACGCCGGCGCGGATCATGGCCTGCTTGGCCGAGACCTTGTCGCCCATGATGCGGATGGAGTCCGGCGTCGGGCCGATGAACTGGAAGCCGCTCTTTTCCACCCGTTCGGCGAAGTCGGCGTTCTCGGCCAGGAAGCCGTAGCCCGGGTGGATGGCCTCCGCGTCGGTCACCTCGGCGGCCGAGATGATGGCCGGCATGTTCAGGTAGGACAGAGGCGAGGGCGCCGGGCCGATGCACACGGCCTCGTCGGCCAGCTTGACGTACTTGGCGTCGCGATCGGCCTCGGAATAGACCATCACCGCCTTCACGCCCAGCTCGCGGCAGGCGCGCTGGATGCGCAGGGCGATTTCGCCGCGATTGGCGACCAGGATCTTTTTAAACATAAGCGCCCCCGCGGCTCATCGCCTGCACGCTGGCGCGTGCCAGGGCCATTTGCTTCGCCCCGCCTGCGGTAGGAACGCCGCGATTGGCCACCAGAATTTTCTTAACCATAGAAGTCTTCCATTGCGCCGCGCACCGCCCGCAGCCTTAAAACCTGGCACACACCGTGCCAGCAGACGCTGCGGATCCGGCTTCGCCGGTCCGCCAGCGTCGTCCCCCTTCCCAGCGCGCGAAGCGCGCGCCAGAGAAGGGGAAGCCGCGCAGCGGCTCAGGGAGTTGTTCTCTTACTCAATCACGAACAGCGGCTGCCCGTATTCGACGGCCTGGCCGTTCTCGCCCAGGATGCGCGTCACGGTGCCGCTCTTGTCGGCCTCGATCTCGTTGAGGATCTTCATGGCCTCGACGATGCATAGCGTCTCGCCTTCCTTGACCTGGCTGCCGACCTCGACGAACGGCTTGGCGCCCGGGCTGGAGGCGCGGTAGAAGGTGCCCACCATGGGCGACTTGACGACATGGCCGGTGGGCGCGGCAGCAGCCGCAGGCGCAGCGGCTTCGGCCACGGCGGTGGCAGGAGCGGCGGCGGCTGCGGCCGGAGCGGCGACGGCCTGCATGGGCGCGGCCATGACCTGCTGCACCACGGTGGTGCCGGCCTTGACGATGCGCACCTTGCCCTCGGCTTCGGTGATTTCGAGTTCGGAAACATTCGACTCGGAGACCAGGTCGATGAGGGTCTTGAGTTTTCGCAAATCCATGGGAGCTCCAGCGGCTAAAAACGGGAAGGGCGCGAATTTACCCGAAATTCACACAACGGTGGTCTATTGCACCGAAATTGCCGCAAATTACTGCTTTTTCTTTGATGCAGTGCTGTGGCTCAGGCCAACGTGGCCCAAAGAGCCAGGTCTTCGGATGTCAGCTCGCCCATTTTACGCTTCAAGATGCTGCCATCTGCCGCAAAAAGTACGGTAAAGGGCAGGCCACCTCGCTCGTTGCCCAGAGCGCGGCCGATGTCCGAGCCGGCCAGCCCGCCCAGCGCCAGCGGAAACTGCAGCGGCACGCGCTGCAGGAATTTCTGCACGTTGGCCGCCTGGTCGATGGCCAGCCCCACCACCTGCCAGCCACGCGCGCGCTGCTCGGCGTGGAAGCGGTCCAGCAGCGGCAGCTCCTGCACGCAGGGCGGGCACCAAGTGGCCCAGAAGTTCAGCAGCAGCGGGCGGCCGCGCAGATCGGCCATGCGCAGCGCCTCGCCCTGCAGGCCTTCGAAGGTGGCGCCCCACAGCTGCGCGGCGGCGTCCGGCTGCGCCGGGCCGGGCGACAGCCGCCAGGCGGCCAGGCCGGCACCGCCCAGCCCGGCCAGGGCGCCGACGCCGATGGCCAGCCAGCGGCGTCGGCCTGATGACAGGAGGGAAGGCGGAGGGGTCGTTTCGGTCATGCGCGGCGGGTGAATGGGTCAGTCATGCGGGGTGGGTGCGTCGTCCTGCTCCAGCAGGCGCTGCACGGCCTGGGCGTCGCCACGCGGCGCGCGGCCGCGCGCGTCGGGGCGCAGGGCGCCGCGCAGATCATCCAGATCGTAGATCAGCAGGTGCACGCCGATGGCCTCGCCCAGCTCGGGCGAATGGCTGGACAGGCTGAGCATCTCCACCGGCTCGCCGCGAAAGCCCGTCACGGCGCGCGGCTCGTAGCTCACGCGGTGGTCGATCAGGGCGATCTCGGCGCTCTTGCTGTCGTCGCAGAACAGGCTCAGGTGGATGTCCGACAGCCGCGTGGCCGTGCCGTGCCAGACGGCGCCGCCCAGGTAGGGGCGAAAGGCCTGCAGCCGCTGCATCCACATCAGGGCCAGCTGGCGCAGGGCACGCAGCTCCTGCGGCTGGGTGTCGGCGCAGAACAGGCCGATGTAGGCGCGCACGGCGTCTTCCACTAGGTCGTTGTCGGGCAGCGCGGTGCGGCTGGGCAGGCCCAGCTCGCGCACGGCGCGGCGCTTGGCGGCGCCCCATTCCAGGCCCTCCTCCACGGCCATGCGGGCGGCGGCGTTGGCGATCTCGATGGCAAGTGCGCTGGAGGACATAGCGATGCGGGCAGGGTGCGGGGGCAGCGGCCATTGTGGCCTGCCGCGGCGCCCCGGGGGCAGCCCAATGCGCTCGCCCGGCAGGGGCATTGCAGCCCGGTCAGCTACGCTTTCAATAGCTGCCAGCGCTTGTGCAGCAAGCGCTGGAGGCTGATTTGACTCATATTCCGCATGGCCCTGCGGCCTTCTTAGAATGCCCCCATGCACATACACATCCTGGGCATTTGCGGCACTTTCATGGGCGGGCTGGCGGCGCTGGCGCGCGAGGCGGGCCACCGGGTGACCGGCTGCGACGCGGGCGTCTATCCGCCCATGAGCGACCAGCTGGCCGCCCTGGGCATCGAACTGATCGAGGGCTACGGCGCCGACCAGATGGCCTTGAAGCCCGACATGTTCGTCATCGGCAACGTGGTCAGCCGCGCCCGGCTGGCGGACAGCACGGCGAAGTTCCCGCTGATGGAGGCCATCCTGGACGCCGGCGCACCCTACACCAGCGGCCCGCAGTGGCTGGCCGAGCACGTGCTGGCCGGCCGCCACGTGCTGGCCGTGGCCGGCACGCACGGCAAGACCACCACCACCTCGATGCTGGCCTGGATCCTGGAGAGCGCCGGCCTGGCGCCCGGCTTCCTGGTCGGCGGCGTGCCGCTGGACTTCGGCGTCTCCGCCCGGCTGGGCCGCCAGGTGGCGGGGCAGCAGCGCCCGCTGTTCGTGATCGAGGCGGACGAGTACGACACCGCGTTTTTCGACAAGCGCAGCAAGTTCGTGCACTACCGCCCGCGCACGGCGGTGCTGAACAACCTGGAGTTCGATCACGCCGACATCTTCGACGACCTGGGCGCCATCGAGCGGCAGTTCCACCACCTGGTGCGCACCGTGCCGCCGTCCGGGCGGGTGGTGGTCAACAGGCTGGAGGAAAGCCTGGCGCGCGTGCTGCACCAGGGCTGCTGGAGCAGCGTGGCCAGCTTCGGCGCGGCCGACAGCGACTTCACCGCCGACGGGCCGCCGCACGACTTCGCCGTGCTGCGCCGCGGCCAGGCCGGGCCGGCCGGCCGCGTGCAGTGGGCCCTGAGCGGCGTACACAACCAGCTCAACGCCCTGGCCGCCATCGCCGCCGCCGAACACGTGGGCGTGGCGCCAGCGCAGGCTTGCGCGGCCCTGGCGCATTTTCAGAACGTGCGCCGGCGCATGGAGCTGCGCGGCAACGTGCGCGGCATCGCCGTCTACGACGACTTCGCCCACCACCCCACGGCGATCCGCACCACGCTCCATGGTCTGCGCCAGCGCCTGGGGCCGAACGCGCGCATCCTGGCCGTGTTCGAGCCGCGCAGCAACACCATGAAGCTGGGCACCATGGCCGCCCAGCTGCCCTGGGCGCTGGAGCCGGCCGACCTGTCGTTTTGCCACACCGGCGGGCTGGACTGGGACGCCGCCGCCGCGCTAGCGCCCCTGGGCGTGCGGGCGCAGACAGCCGGCGATGTGGCCACCCTGGCCGCGCAGGTGGCGGCCGCCGCGCAGCCGGGCGACCACGTGGTGTGCATGAGCAACGGCAGCTTCGGCGGCATCCATGCCCGGCTGCTGCAGCTGCTGGCCGCGCCATGAGCGGCAGCCCAGGCGCCGCAGCCGCCGCGCCGCAGGATCGGTGGATCGCCACCGGCCGGGGCCGCCTGCTGACGCGGCGCTGGGCAGGCAGCAACGACGCGGCCGCGGCGCCGCTGGTGCTGCTGCACGACTCGCTGGGCTGCGTGGCCCTGTGGCGCGACTTCCCCGCCCTGCTGGCGCGCCAGACCGGGCGCAGCGTCATCGCCTACGACCGACTGGGCTTTGGCCAGTCCGACCGGCGCACGGACCGGCTGGCGCCGGACTTCATCGAAGAGGAGGCACGCGAATTCTTCCCCCGGCTGCGCGAGCAGCTGGGCCTGGAGCGCTTCGCCCTGTTCGGCCACAGCGTGGGCGGCGGCATGGCCGTGCACTGCGCGGCCCTGCACGCCGATGGCTGCGAGGCGCTCATCACCGAATCGGCCCAGGCCTTCGTGGAGGACCGCACACGGGACGGCATCCTGCAGGCCCAGGCGGCCTTCCAGGACCCGCAGGAGCGCGAGCGCCTGCGCCGCTACCACGCAGACAAGGCGGAGTGGGTGCTGGACGCCTGGATCGGCACCTGGCTGTCGCCGCAGTTCGCCTCCTGGTCGCTCAACGACGTACTGCCCCGGGTGTGCTGCCGCACGCTGGTGCTGCACGGCAGCGACGACGAATACGGCTCGCGCGCCCACCCCGAGGCCATCGCCGCCCGCGTGGCCGGCCCAGCGCGGCTGGAGGTGCTGGCGGACACCCGGCACGTGCCGCACCGCGAGCATCCCACGCAGGTGGCGCAGCGGGTGGCGGACTTCCTGGCCGCCGCTGCGGACGTCGATCAGTAGCTGCGCCCGCCCTTGTACAGCGCGTGCTGGCGGCGGCTGAGCTGCGCCACCGCCCCCACGCGGGCCATGGCGGCGCCGGCATGGGCGTGGGTGATGGCCATGCCCAGCGCGTCGGCCGCGTCGGGGCCTGGCAAGCCGGGCAGCTGCAGCAGGCGGCGCACCATCTCCTGCACCTGGGCCTTGGCCGCGCGGCCGTGGCCCACCACGGCTTTCTTCATCTGCAGCGCCGTGTATTCGGCCACCGGCAGCTGCGCGTTGACCAGCGCCGTCAGCGCTGCGCCGCGCGCCTGGCCCAGCAGCAGCGAGGACTGCGGGTTGACGTTGACGAACACGATCTCCACCGCCGCCGCCTCGGGCTGGTAGCGCGCCGCCACCTCGCCGATGCCGTCGAACAGCACCTTCAGCCGGCCCGGCAGGTCGCCCAGCGCCAGCCCCGTGGTGCGGATGGTGCCGCTGGCCACGTAGGCCAGCTGCTGGCCCTGCACGTCCACCACGCCGAAGCCGGTGGTCTGCAGGCCGGGGTCGATGCCGAGGATTCTCATGAACTATGCTTTTGATAGCTGCCAGCGCTTGCTGGTATTGGGTTGAAGGCCGTTTTGATGCTTATTCCACGCGTCACGGCAGCTCGGAGCGGCCCATGCGCGCCTGCAGGCTGCGGCTGCGCGCGGCCAGGTAGGCCGAGCCCGGCGTTTTCTCGAAGCGCTTGGGCGCCGGCAGCATGACGGCCAGGCGCGCCGCCTCGCCGGCGGACAGCTGGCGGGCGCTCTTGCGATGGTAGTGCTGCGCCGCCGCCTCGGCGCCGAAGACGCCTTCGCCCCACTCCACGCTGTTGAGGTAGATCTCCAGGATGCGGCGCTTCGTCAGCAGCCGCTCCAGCGCGAAGGTCAGCACCAGCTCCTGGCCCTTCCTCAGCAGCGTGCGCTCGCCCGACAGCAGCAGGTTCTTGGCCAGCTGCTGGGTGATGGTGGAGCCGCCGCGGATGCGCGGCGCGCGCGTGCCGGCGCGGGGGCTGTCCGCCTGCGCGGCCAGCCGGGCGTTGCGCTGCCAGGCCTTTTCCATGGCTTCCCAGTCCACGCCCTCGTGGGTGGCAAAGCCGTCGTCCTCGGCGGCCACCACGGCGCGCTTGAGGTGGTCGGAGATCTGCGCGTACGGCACCCACTGCCGGCGCCAGCGCAGCCCGCCGCCGCCCGCCACCTGTGCCCAGGCCTCGGAGCGCTGGAAGGCGGTGGACTCGGGGTCGATGGCCGCCATGGCGGCGATGCGCAGCACGAAGAACAGCTGCAGCGCCAGCACCGCGCACAGCACCAGGCCCAGCCAGCGCAGCAGCCCCCGCATGGCAGCCGTCAAAACAGGGTTTTGCGGAGCTCGGCCAGCACCTGCTCGGCCGGCGGCTGCACGCCGCGCCACAGCGCGAAGGCGGCCGCCGCCTGGTGCACCAGCATGCCCAGCCCGTCGCGCGGCTGGCCGCCCTGCGCGCGCGCCCAGTCCAGGAAGCCCTGGGCCGCGGGCCCGTACATCATGTCGTAGGCCAGGGCGCCGGGGCGCAGGGCGCCGGCCGGCACGGGGATGGCGCCGCCCTCCAGGCTGCTGGCGGTGGCGTTGATGACGATGTCGAAATCGCCCTTCAGCCCTTGCTGGCCCTGCGCCAGCAGCTCTACTTTGTGTAGCGCCGCCAGTTCGGCGTGGCGCGCCACCAGGGCCTGGGCGCGTGCCGCCGTGCGGTTGGTGACGACGATGCGCCGCGGCTGCTGCGTCAGCAGCGGGCCCAGCACGCCGGCCGCCGCGCCGCCGGCGCCGGCCAGCAGCAGGTCGCAGCCAACGATGGGCCTGCCGGCGCCTTGCACGATGTCGGCCACCAGGCCCAGGCCGTCGGTGTTGTCGGCGTGCCAGCTGCCGTCCGGCTGCAGGGTCAGCGTGTTGGCCGCGCCGGCCAGCTGCACGCGCTGGCTGATCTGGCTGGCACACTGGGCGGCCTCGTGCTTGAAGGGCACGGTGACGTTGCAGCCGCGCCCGCCGCGCGCCGCAAACGCGGCCAGGGCGTCGGCAAAGCCGTCCACCGGCGCCAGCAGCGGCTCGTAGACCAGGGCCTGGCCGGTCAGCTCGGCAAAGCGGGCATGGATCCAGGGCGAGCGGCTGTGGGCGATGGGGTGGCCCACCACGCAGTACAGGTCGGGGGTGGTGCTCATCAGCGCAAATCCGTTTCCAGCGTCTGCTCGCGCGTGAACTTGAAGCGCGCGACCAGCGCCAGCTGGTCCATCTGGGCCCGCATGGCCGGGCCGAAGCTGCCAAACGGCCCGGCGGCGCGGGCGATCGCCTCGGCGCGGCGGTCCAGGTGGCGGTTGCCCGAGCTTTGGGCGATCTCGGTCTCCAGCACGCGCCCGTCGTGGTTGACGGTGAGGATCATGACCAGCTCGCCATAGAGCTTCTTGCCGCCGTGCTCGGGAAAGTTCTGCGTGCCCTTGTCCTCCACCTTGCGGCGCAGCGCGTCGTAGTAGACGGCGTGCACGCCCTCCATGGTGGCGGGGCTGACGTAGCGCTTGCGCGGGCGGGCGTTTTCTTCGTTGATGCGTCGCTCGATCTCGGCCAGCAGCTTTTGCAGGTGCAGGCGCTTTTGCTCCTGCGTCTGCTGCTGGGCGCTGTCGCTGGGCGCGCGCGGGTCGGGCACGGGCATGACGGCCAGCTCCTTGCGCACCTGGGCCAGCAGCTGGGTCTGCTGCTGCAGCATCTGGTCCATGCGGCGCTGGGCGTCCTCCAGGTCTTCGCCGATGGCCGTCAGGGCCGAGTACGGCAGCGGGCTGGTAGCGCGCCCTTGCGCGGCGTCGCCGCCGCCGGCCAGGGCCGACTGGGCGATGGCCTGGGCCTTGTCCGGCGCGCCGGTGGACTTGGCGTTGACCAGGATGACCTCCAGCGGCGTGTCCTGGAACACCCGGTTGAAGCCCTCGGGGTCGACGAAGCGCACGGTGAGCAGCACCGCATGCACGGCGATCGACAGGCCCAGCGCGATCTGCAGCGTGGACAGGCGCTGGGGCAAAGAAGCGGCGGCGTTTTTCACGGCGCCGGATTATCGGCGCTGCCGCCCGCGGCGGCGCCCTCCCCGGCCGCGGCCTCGCCGCTGCCCTCGCCGTCGCCCTGCACGTCCACAGCGATGGCCAGCGGGCCGGCCACGGCGCCGTCGTCGTCCTCGCCGCCATCGCCCTCGTCCACCGGACCGTCGTCGCGCGCATCCAGCGGGTCGTCCAGGCGCTCCAGCACGGTGCCGTTCACGTCCAGCGCGATCTCGTCGATCTCGCCCAGGCGCACGCGCACCCGGGCGCCGCGCGCGAGGTTTTGTGCGCCCAGCACCGGCAGCACCAGGGGCAGCGCATCCGCGCGCACCAGAAAGCCGCCGCCGGGCATGCCGTCGCGCACCACGGTGGCGTCGATCTCGGCAATGCCGTTCTGCTGCAGGTATTTGAGCGTCCACAGCCGCTCCATGCCGGCCTGGTAGGCGTTGTAGGCGCCGTAGGTGGCGTCGAAGCTGCTGATGACGGAAAACAGCTCCGCGTCCTTGGGTTTGAAGGGCGCGGCCAGCGCCGCCGTGCGGCCGTGTCGCGCGCAGGCGATCACCTGCCACTGGTTGACCAAGTCGACGTAGCGGCGCAGCGGCGAGGTGGCCCAGGCGTAGCTTTTCACGCCGATGCCGGCGTGCGGCAGCGCCTTGGCGCCCATGCGCACCTTCACGCCCGGCGCCAGACTGGCCTGGCTGCGGTAGATGCCGGGCACGCCGTGCTCGGCCAGCATCTGGCCCCAGTGGCTGTTGGCGACGATGGCGGCCTCGGCCACGATCAGGTCCAGCGGCGCGCCGCGCTTGCGCGTGCCGATGACCACCGTCTCGCTGCCGTCCGGCTCGTCGCCCGTCTGCCCCTGCAGGCGGAAGGTGTAGTCGGGCCGGGTGAAGCTCTCGGGCTTGCCGCGCACCACCTCGCGCTGGGCCTTCAGGTGCCGCGCCAGGCGATATAAAAATGTGAGCTGCTCGCGCAGGCCGGACAAGGCCCGGGGCGTGTTTTCATGCTCAATGGCCGGGTCGGCCAGCCAGGCCTCGGTGACGATGTGGTCCAGCTGGTCGTGGCGCAGGTTGACGGCGACGGGCACGCGCTCGAGCAGCGTCTCGCTGGCGGTGATGGCCAGCGTCTGCTCGTCGATGCTCACGTACAGCGACACGGCTGGGTTGGCGCGGCCCTCGTCCAGCGTGTAGCGCTGCACCACCTCGTCCGGCAGCATGGTGAGCTTGTGGCCGGGCATGTAGACGGTGGACAGGCGCGTGCGCGCCAGCCGGTCCAGCTCGCCCCCGGGCTGTATCGCCAGGCCGGGCGCGGCGATGTGGATGCCCAGACGCACCGTGCCCGTACCCAGGCCGGTGAGCGACAGGGCATCGTCGATCTCGGTGGTGGCCGAGTCGTCGATGGAAAACGCCTGCACCTCGGCCAGTGGCAGGTCGGCCGGCGGCTCGGGCGCGGCCAGGTCCGGAAAGCCCGTGCCGCGCGGGAAGTGCTCGAACAGAAAGCGCTGCCAGTGGAACTGGTAGCTCGACGCGATGGCCCCGGCGCGCGTCAGCAGGGCCAGCGGCGCCTCGTGGGCGATGCGGCTGGCCTCCACCACGGCCTTGTACTCGGGCGCGTTCTTGTCGGGCTTGAACAGGATGCGGTAGAGCTGGTCGCGGATGGGCTGCGGGCAGCTGCCGGCGGCCAGCTCGCCGGCCCAGGCGTCGATCTGCGCCTGCAGCTGCTTTTTTTTCTCGATGGCGGCCAGGGCCTGCTGCACCACCTCGGCCGAGGCCTTGCGAAAGCGACCCTTGCCGGCGCGGCGAAAGTAGTGCGGCGCCTCGAACAGCGCCAGCAGCATGGCGGCCTGTTCGGCGGGCGGCGCAGAGGCGGAGAAATACTCGCGCGCCAGCTCGGCGAAGCCGAACTCCTCCTCGGGCGCGAACTCCCAGGCCAGCGCCGGGTCGATGCCGCCGGCCTGCTCGCGCGCGGCGGCCAGCAGCTCGGCCGGCGCGGGCTTGTCGAATTTGAGCAGGATGTTGGCGGCCTTGACCTTGACCCGCTTGCCCGAGTCAAGCTCGATCTGCGCGGAATTTTCGGCCTCCGAGAGGATGCGCCCGGCCAGGAACTTGCCGGCGTCGTCAAACAGTGCATGCATAAGGGCGCGATTTTCCCCCATGCGGCCGGCCCGCCCGGGCGGTTGCAGGGTTGCTATGCAAAAAATAGCTGCAGGCGCTTGTCTGGCGGGCGATGGAGGCCGATTTTGCGCCCAATCCAGCAGCCGCCACTGCCCGCCCTATCATGGCCGCGACCATGACGCGCGCGCCCACCGACCGCCCCGAAACCCCGCCCGCGCGCCGGGCCGCCTGCCTGCTGGCCGCCCTGGCCGTGGCCCTGCCCTTCGTCTTTCCGTTCACCGAAGCGCCCAACAGCAACTTCTGGCCACTGATGGCCAGTGCCGCCTGCGCCTGGCTCGTCGCCCTGCTGGCCTGGAGCGGGGCCCTGGCGCGCCGCCACTTGGCGCCCTGCCTGGCGGCGGGGCTGCTCGCGGCCGGCCTGGTCGGCGGCGCCATCGGCCTGGCGCAGTACTTCCTGGGCGACGCCGGCCTGTCGCCATGGGTGCGTGCCTCCAGCCTGGGCCAGGCCATGGGCAACCTGCGCCAGCGCAACCAGCAGGCGACCCTGGTGTCGCTGGCCCTGTGGGCGCTGCTGTGGTGGATGGCCCGGCTGCAGCCCTGGGCGCTGGCACACCCGGCGCGCCGGCTGGCGCCGCTGCTGCTGGCCGCGGCGACGCCCTGGGCACTGGCACTGCTGGCCGCCGCCGGGGCGGCCACGGCCTCGCGCACCGGGGCACTGCAATGGCTGCTGGTCGTGCCGGCGCTGCTGCTGATGTGGCGGCGCGGCGCGGGCGCCCTGGCGCCGGCCGTGTATGCCGCGGGTCTGGCGGCGTATCTGCTGGCCTCCTGGGGCCTGCCGCTGCTGCTGGCGCAGTGGACGGGCGTGCAGGCCGAGGGCCTGTTCACCCGGCTGGCCCAGGGCGCGCACCAGGCCTGCACCAGCCGCGTGGCCCTGTGGGGCAACGTGCTGGAACTGATCGCCGCCCGGCCGTGGACGGGCTGGGGCTGGGGCGAGCTGAAGTACGGCCACTACATCACCCCCTTCGAGGGCCTGCGCTTTTGCGTGCTGCTGGACAACGCACACAACCTGCCGCTGCAGCTGGCGGTGGAGCTGGGCCTGCCCGCCGCGCTGGCCCTGGTGGGCGGCGCCCTGTGGGCGGCCTGGCGCGCCCGGCCGTGGGCCGAGCGCGATCCGGCGCGCCAGCTGGCCTGGGGGGTGCTGGCGCTGATCGCCGCGCACAGCCTGCTGGAGTTTCCGCTGTGGTACGGCCCCTTCCAGCTGGCCGCGGCGCTGGCCGTGGCCGCGCTGCTGCCGCCCCTGCCCGCCGCCTGGCGCGGGCCGCTGCGCGCCGCGGGCGTGGCGGCGCTGCTGCTGGCGCCGGCCGCCGGCCTTCTGCTGGCGCAGGGCTACCGCCCGGTCGCCGCCCTGTATCGCCCGGCGGCCGAACGCCCGGCCGACCTGCGCACGCTGGATGGGCGCGAGGTGGCGCGGCGCTGGCCGGTGTTCGGCGGCCCGGCGCTGTTCGCCTGGCTGACCACCACGCCGGTCGATGCCGCCAACGCCGCCGCCGTGCACGAGGCCGCGGCGCGGCTGCTGCACTACTCGCCCGAGCCGCGGGTGATCGAAAAGCTGATCGCCAGCGCCCGCCTGCTGGGGCGCGAGGACGAGGCCGCGCTGCACGCCGACCGCTACCGCCGCGCCTGGCCGCGGGATTGGGCGCGCTTCAGCCGGGGCCTGCCAGCCAGCAGCACGCCTTGAGAGACACTCAGGCCAAATCGCAGAAGGCGATGACTTCGTCCAGCAGGCGGGGAAAGTCGCTCAGCGCATGGTCGCCGCCGGGCAGCACGCGCTGGCGTGCCTGCGGGTAGCGGGCCACCATCTCGCGCCAGTCCAGCAGCTCGTCGCCCTGGGCGGCTACCAGCAGCTGGGGACCGGCGGGGGGTTGCTCGCGCACGTCCAGCTGGCGCAGCTCGTCGATGAACTCGGGGCGGAAGAAAAAACGCTCCTCGGGGTCGTGCCAGGCGGCCTGCTCACCGATGTAGCGTGCCAGATCCCGCGCCGGGTCCACCGCCGGGTTGAGCATGACGCTGGCGCAACGCGCGTGCTGCGCTACCCAGCTGGCGTAGTAGCCGCCCAGCGAGGAGCCGAGCACGGCCATGCGCGAGTGCGGCCAGGCGGCGATGCCCTCGGCCACCAGCGCCATGGCCGCGCGCGGCGAGGGCGGCAGCTGCGGGCACCACAGGCGCACACCGGGGTGGTGCTGCGCCACGTGGGCGGCCACCAGCTGCGCCTTGGCCGAGCGCGGGGAGGAACGAAAGCCGTGCAGGTACAGCAGATGGGTGTTGGGCATGGCGGCGATTGTGCGGCGCCGCCCCCAGGAAATGCCTTGAAAAGCCCTGCGGCCCGATAATTGCGCCCCCATGGTCGCCAGCACCCGCGCTTCGTTTCACTCGCCCACCCTCGCGCAGCGCATCGCGCCGCTGCTGCGCGGCTTCGACTGGCCGCTGATCCTGCTGCTGCTGGCGCTGGCGGGCATCGGCCTGGTGGCCATGTATTCGGCCGGCTTCGATCACGGCACGCGCTTCGTCGACCACGGCCGCAACATGCTGCTGGCGGCAGGTATCTTGTTCGTGGTGGCGCAGGTGCCGCCGCAGCGGCTGATGGCCCTGGCCGTGCCGCTGTACGCGGTGGGCGTGGGGCTGCTGGTGGCGGTGGCGCTGTTCGGCATCACCAAGAAGGGCGCGCAGCGCTGGATCAACATCGGCGTGGTGGTGCAGCCCAGCGAGCTGATGAAGATCGCCATGCCGCTGCTGCTGGCCTGGTGGTTCCAAAAGCGCGAGGGCCAGCTGCGCGCGCTGGACTTCGTCGTCGCCGGGCTGCTGCTGGCGCTGCCCGTGGCCCTGATCATGAAGCAGCCCGACCTGGGCACCTCGCTGCTGGTGATGGCCGCGGGCATGGCGGTGATCTTCTTCGCCGGCCTGCCCTGGAAGTTGGTGGTGCCACCGGTGCTGCTGGGCGCCGTGGGCATCGCGCTGGTGGTGTGGTTCGAGCCGCAGCTGTGCGCCGACGGCGTGCGCTGGCCGGTGCTGCACAGCTACCAGCAGCAGCGCATCTGCACCTTGCTGGACCCCACGCGCGACCCGCTGGGCAAGGGCTTTCACATCATCCAGGGCATGATCGCCATCGGCTCGGGCGGGCTGTGGGGCAAGGGCTTCATGGCCGGCACGCAGACGCACCTGGAGTTCATCCCCGAGCGCACCACCGACTTCATCTTCGCCGCCTTTTCCGAGGAGTTCGGCCTGGTGGGCAACCTGACGCTGATCGTGTGCTTTCTGCTGCTGGTGTGGCGCGCCCTGGCCATCGCGGCGCAGGCCGGCACGCTGTTCGAGCGCCTGATGGCCAGCGCCGTGGCCATGATCTTCTTTGCCTACGCCTTCGTGAACATGGGCATGGTCAGCGGCCTGCTGCCGGTGGTGGGCGTGCCCCTGCCCTTCATCAGCTACGGCGGCACGGCCATGACCACGCTGGGCCTGGCGCTCGGCGTGCTGATGTCGGTGGCGCGCGCGCAGCACCAACCCACCGAGGGCGGCGTGCAGTAGCCGGGCGCCGGCAGGGTCACGGGGCGCTGCCTAAAATGACCCGATGATCTCCCGCGAACCCACCATCGAGCGTTTGGCCGTCGCCCGCGACCTGCTGCTGACCCCCTTCGGGCTGGACGAATCCCATCTGGGCCAGGCGCTGGCGCACATCCGCGCGCACCAGGTGGACGACGCCGACCTGTACTTCCAGTACACCCGCCACGAGGGCTGGAGCCTGGAGGAAGGCATCGTCAAGACCGGCTCGTTCTCCATCGACCAGGGCGTGGGCGTGCGGGCCGTGAGCGGCGAGAAGACGGCCTTCGCGTATTCAGACGACATCTCCCTGGCCTCGCTCATGGACGCGGCCTCGACGGTTCGGTCGATTTCGGCCGCAGGCAAGGCGGGTAAAGCGCGAGTAGCTCCTAAAAGAGTAGCACAAAGCCGCTCGCTCTACCCCCACATCGACCCCATCGCCTCGATGGACAGCACGGCCAAGGTGCAGCTGCTGGAGCGCGCCGAGCAGCGCGCCCGCGCCAAGGACCCGCGCGTGGTGCAGGTCATGGCCGGCCTGGCCAGCGAATACGACGTGGTGCTGGTGGCGCGCGCCGATGGCCTGCTGGCCGCCGACGTGCGCCCGCTGGTGCGCCTGTCGGTGACGGTGATCGCCGAGCAGAACGGGCGGCGCGAGGTGGGCTCGTCCGGCGGCGGCGGGCGCTTCGGCCTGGCCTACTTCACCGACGAGCAGATCGGCCAGTACGTGGACGAGGCCGTGAGCGCGGCGCTGACCAATCTGGACGCCCGCCCGGCACCGGCTGGCGAGATGACCGTGGTGCTGGGCCCGGGCTGGCCCGGCGTGCTGCTGCACGAGGCCGTGGGCCACGGGCTGGAGGGCGACTTCAACCGCAAGGGCTCCAGCGCGTTCAGCGGGCGCATCGGCGAGCGCGTGGCCGCCAAGGGCGTGACCGTGCTGGACGACGGCACCATGGCGGACCGGCGCGGTTCGCTGAACGTGGACGACGAGGGCCATGCCACGCAGAAGAACGTGCTGATCGAGGACGGCATCCTGAAGGGCTACATCCAGGACGCGATGAACGCGCGCCTGATGGGAGTGGCCCCCACCGGCAACGGCCGGCGCGAGAGCTATGCCCACATTCCCATGCCGCGCATGACCAACACCTACATGCTGGGCGGCGACCGCGACCCGGGCGAAATCGTCGCCAGCATCAAGAAGGGCCTGTACGCCACCAACTTCGGCGGTGGGCAGGTGGACATCACCAGCGGCAAGTTCGTGTTCTCCGCCAGCGAGGCCTTCTGGGTGGAAAACGGCAAGATCCTCTACCCCGTTAAGGGCGCCACCCTGGTCGGCAGCGGCCCCGAGTCGCTCAAGCGCGTGACCATGATCGGCAACGACATGCGCCTGGACAGCGGCGTGGGCACCTGCGGCAAGGAGGGCCAAAGCGTGCCGGTGGGCGTGGGCCAGCCGACCATGCGCATCGAAGGCCTGACTGTGGGCGGCACGGCCTGAAACGGCCTGGCCGACGGTGGAGCGCGACACGCATGCCGCAGACCTCCACCGCCTTCGTCCAGCTGCGCCAGGGCTCGCTGCACAGCTTTGCGGCCCTCAGCCAGTTCCTGAGTGAAGGCGCGGCGCATGAGGATACGCGGCCGCTGCGCGAGCACCTGTCCACGCTGTCGGGGCACATCGAACAGGCCACGCAGGCACGGCGCGCGCACCAGGACGCGGACGCCATCGAGCGCCAGCTGGCCCTGCTGGCGCGCTGCGTCCAGGAACACCAGCGGCTGCTGACGGGCATGGACTCGGCCTGGCACGCGCTGTACGAGTTCGGCGCCTACCAGCGCGCCCTGCGCGAACTGCGCGATGCGCTGGCGCGTTGGAGGCAGGCGCTGGCCGCGCGCGATGCCGCCGCCGAGACCGAGCGCTTTGGCCAGTTCGAGCGCCTGGCCTGGCGCACCCTGGGCGAGGCGCTGCTGGTGATGGACATCTACGAGCACCAGGGCGGCAGCCCGCTGCAGGCCCTGTCCACTCCGCCGCGGCCTTCCCGCACGCCCCTGCTGGCACGCCTGCGCAGCTGGCTGGCGGCCCGCGGCCTGTAGCGCCTGGGCAACGCCGCCCTATGCTGCGGCGCCGCAAACCTGCTACATTGGTCCGCATGCACAGCCGTAGCGCGTCCTACTTTTACTTTTGGTTCTCTATCCTAGGCGGATGAGAGAGGCACGCGCGCACCCCGACTGACAACCGAACCCCTCCCAAGAAACCGCCGAAGCTCCAGCAGCCCGGCGGTTTTTTTTGGCCTTTTTCTTCTTTTTCAACCGATCCCACCCATACCCGAGAGGAAGCAGCCATGAACGCCCGAGTCCCCACCAGCGATGCCTGGTACCCGAACGTCGAGAAAACCAGCCAGACCGACGATCAACGTATCCAGGACATCACCGTGCTTCCGCCTCCAGACCACCTGATCCGCTTCTTCCCCATCCAGGGCTCGCAAGTGGAATCGCTCATCGCCCGCACGCGCCAGAACATCCACCGCATCATGAATGGCGAGGACGACCGCCTGCTGGTGGTGATCGGCCCCTGCTCCATCCACAACCCGGCGGCGGCGCTGGAGTACGCGCGCCAGCTGCAGGCTGTGCGCGAGCAACACGCGGGCGAGCTGGAGATCGTCATGCGCGTGTACTTCGAAAAGCCCCGCACCACGGTGGGCTGGAAGGGTCTGATCAACGACCCCTACCTGGACGGCAGCTACCGCATCGACGAGGGCCTGCGCATCGCCCGCCAGCTGCTCATCGACATCAACCGCCTGGGGGTGCCGGCGGGCAGCGAATTCCTGGACGTGATCAGCCCGCAGTACATCGGCGACCTGATCAGCTGGGGCGCCATCGGCGCGCGCACCACCGAGAGCCAGGTGCACCGCGAGCTGGCTTCGGGCATCTCTGCGCCCATCGGCTTCAAGAACGGCACCGACGGCAACATCCGCATCGCCACCGATGCCATCCAGTCGGCCGGGCGCGGGCACCACTTCCTGTCGGTGCACAAGAACGGCCAGGTTGCCATCGTGCACACCAAGGGCAACCAGGACTGCCACGTCATCCTGCGCGGGGGCAAGGCACCCAACTACGACGCCGCCAGCGTACAGGCCGCCTGCCAGGACTTGGAGAAGGCCGGCCTGCCCGCCTCGCTGATGGTGGACTGCAGCCACGCCAACAGCGCCAAGCAGCACGAGCGCCAGCGCGACGTGGCGCGCGACATCGCCGCTCAGATCGGCGGCGGATCGCGCAGCGTCTTCGGCGTGATGATCGAGAGCCACCTGGTGGCCGGCGCGCAGAAGTTCACCCCGGGCACGGACGACCCGCAGGCGCTGGAGTACGGCAAGAGCATCACCGATGCCTGCCTGGGCTGGGACGACTCGGTCGCCACGCTGGCCGAGCTGGCCGCCGCCGTGAAGGCCCGCCGCGCCGCCGCGGTGTAAGCTCGGCCAGGCCCTTCATCCAACCCTTTTTCAAGGCAAAGGCAGTCACCATGCAAAGCGAAGTGTTCGTCACCCTCACCCCCGGCGATGAGATGCGCCTGGACCTGCAAGGCAGCCAGCCCATGGAGCATGAGCAGGCCCGCCGCTGGCTGGACGACGAATTCACCCGGCTGGAGTGCGAGCCCCTGCGCCCCAGCGGCAAGGTGCTGCTGGCCGACAAGGTGCTCACCGTGGCGCAGGCCGCCGGCGCGCGGCACTTCGCCGATCCGCAGTGGGCCACGCAGTTCGGGCAGGCCACGGTCGCCGCGCTGTCGCGCCCGATGGTGCGTGTGGACGTGCCTGCCATGGCGGTGAGCTTCTGACGCGCTGAAGCGCCCCGCCCCATCAAAAACGCCCGGCACTGCCGGGCGTTTTGCTGTGTGGAGCTGCCACTCAGCCAGCCAGGGCGGGCACTGCCGGCATCAGCGACACGGCCTGGCGCGGCGAATGGCCGGGTGTGGACACCGCACTGCGTACTTCGCCGTGTCCCTCCTGCACACGGAAACGGCTGACGGCCTGGGCCAGCTGGCGGGCCTGCTCGTTCAGCGCCTCCGAGGCGGCCGTGGACTGCTCCACCAGCGCCGCGTTCTGCTGCGTCATCTGGTCCAGTTGGCTCACCGACTGGTTGATCTGTCCCAGGTTGTCGCTCTGCTGGGCCGTGCTCTCGGTAATCTCGGTCACGATACCGGAGACGCGGCGCACGCTGCCCACGATCTGTGTCATGGTCTCGCCGGCCTCGCCCACCAGCCGTGCGCCACCGGCCACGCGCTCAACCGAGGCCTGGATCAGCGTCTTGATCTCGCGCGCGGCCTCGGCGCTGCGCTGCGCCAGGCTACGCACCTCGCCGGCCACCACGGCAAAGCCGCGGCCTTGTTCACCGGCGCGAGCGGCCTCCACGGCGGCGTTGAGCGCCAGGATGTTGGTCTGGAAGGCGATGGAGTCGATCACGCCGGTGATGTCGCCGATGCGCCGCGAGCTCTCCGAAATCTCGCCCATGGTGTGTACCACCTGCGCCACCACGGCGCCGCCGCGCTCGGCCACGCTGGCCGCTTCGGCGGCCAGCCGGCTGGCGCTGCGCGAGGACTCGGCGCTGTGCTGCACCGTGCCGGTGAGCATCTCCATGGAAGAAGCCGTCTCCTGCAGACTGGCGGCAGCCTGCTCAGTGCGCTGGCTCAGGTCCTGGTTGCCGGTGGCGATCTCGGCGCTGGCGGTGGTGATGTTGCCCGCCGCCTGCTGCACCTGCCCCACCAGCGTGCGCAGCGACTGCTGCATGCGCGCCATGGCGTCGATCAGGCTGCCGATCTCGTCGCGCTGGCCCGCGGGCACGGCTTGCGACAGATCGCCGGCGGCGATGCGCTCGGCCAGGCCGCTGGCCTGGTGCAAGGCGCGGGCGATGGAGCGCACCGTGACCAGCGTCAGCGGCACCAGAACCGCCAGGGCCAGCACCACGGCAGCGGCGATCAGCAGCGACATGGTGGCCGTGCGCGCGTCCAGTTGCGCGCGCGCCTCGTCCATGCGCTCGCGCGCCTGCGTGCCCAGGGTGGCCAGCACGCTGTCGGTGGATTCCATATGCGCCTTGAGCCGGTCGGCATAGGCTCCTGCGCCGGCGCCGTCGAGCTGGGCGCGCTCGATCTGCTCAAAGATGGGCGTGATGCCGTCGGCATAGGCCTTGATCTCCGCCAGCGCCTGGTCGATGGCGGCGGCAAAAGGCCCGTCGCCCACATGCGAGCGGCGGACGGTGGCCAGGCCTTCACGCAGCGCGCCCAGCTGCACCGTCCAGGTCTCGCGCAGCGCGCTGACCTCCACGGAGTTGTTGAAGTTGATAACGATGTCCTTCTCCACACGGCGCAGCTGTCCCAGACCGGTGCGCAACTCGCTCATGGAGGTAAGGGTCTGAACCTGCCGGGCGAACAGCTCGTGCATGGTCGATCGGGCTCTGTCCAGCCCCACGTAGCCCATGGCGCCAACAACGGCCAGGAGCAGCAGTGAAAAAACGGTCGCGAAATAAAGCCGCGCGCGGATGGAAAGTCGCCCCGTGATCGTCATGGAATTCCTCTGCCGAGCCTGGTCTACGGCCTGGGTATCGCCGCTTCGTCTGCCGGTGGCGCCACTTTATGTGGCAAAAAAAACGTTCGATAGAGGGTATTCACGATCAAGTTTCCTCACGAACATGTGCAAGCAAGTGTTTTCGGAAATGGAAATTGAAAACAAATTGACACACTTATGAGGAAAAGTGCATGCCAGACCATTACTTCCGGCATCGACGACATCCTTCCCATGTTTCCGCCTTTATCTCCCTCCAGCCGGCAGGCCATCGGCCCGCTGGGCCGGCGCCTGCTGGGCCTGTTTCTGGCCATGCTGGCTTTGAGTCTGACAGGCTCGGCCATCGGCTTCTGGTCGCTGCAGCACATTGGCCGCTCCACCGACGACATGGTCCAGCGCAGCGTGGCCAACGAGCGCCTGGTGGCGGATGCCTATCGCCTGCAGGCCCTCAACGCCGAACGCTACAAGGCTGTCGCCCTGAGCTCGGAACCCGAGGTGGGCGACATCCTGGGTGCCGACATCGACGCCACGCAGCGCCAATACGACGTGCTGATCGCCACCTTGGCGCAGCGCCTCTCAGGCACGCCGGACGAGGAGCTTCTGGCGCAGGTATACCGCCGCGCCACGGTCTTCCGCCAAGCCCGCGCGGAGCTGCTGCAGGCCCGGGACTTCGGGCTCACCTCGCGCATCCGGCAGGTCTACAGCGAACGCTTCATGCCTGCCTCCAAAGCACTCATGGAAGGCCTTGCCGCCCTGACGCAGTCCCAGCGCCAAGCCATTGATTCGTCGGCATTGGTAGTGGCCGACTGGAGCTCCCGTGCCCGCCTGTCGCTGCTGGCTTTCGGTGTCCTGTCGCTGGTGCTCGGCACGCTCCTGGCGCTGTGGCTGGTGGGCCGCATCACGAGGCCCATCGCCCTGGCCAGCGACACGGCCCACCGCGTCGCCGGCCTGGACCTGCGCCAGGACATCGTCGGGCACGACCGCGATGAGACGGGGCAGATGCTGAACTCGCTGTCGGCCATGCAGGGTGCGCTGCGGCGCCTGGTCTGGCAGGTGAGCACATCCGTGCATGGCCTGCACCATGCCTCGACCGACATTGCCAACGGCAACGCACGTCTTTCCCACCGCACAGAGGAAACGGCCGCCAGCCTGCAGGAGACAGCGGCCGCCCTCGAGCAAGTGACGCGCGCCGTGCAGCGATCGGTGGAAACAGCGCAGCTCACCGAGACGCAAGCGGCCCAGGCTGTCGCCGTGGCACGCAGCGGCAGCGACGTCGCGGCGCGCGTGGCGCAAACCATGCAGCAGATATCTCACACGGCGCACAAGATCGGCGACATCACCGGCGTTATCGACGGGCTGGCCTTTCAGACCAACATCCTGGCGCTCAACGCGGCGGTGGAAGCGGCCCGCGCAGGCCAGCAGGGCAGGGGTTTTGCCGTGGTGGCCAGCGAGGTGCGCAGCCTGGCCAACCGCTCTGCCGCGGCGGGCCGTGAGATCCGGGCGCTGATCGCTGCATCGGTCGAACAGATGGATACCGGCGCCACGCTAGCCGCAGACGCACGCCACACCATGGAGCACGTGGTCACGGCCATCCAGGGCGCCGCCCGCACCATGGCCGACATGCGCACCAGCCACCAGACGCAGCAACAGGACATCCTCTCCATCCACGCCGCGCTATCCCGGCTCGACCAGGCAACGCAGCAGAACACGGCGCTGGTCGAGGAATCGGCTGCAGCCACCGAAAGCTTGCGCGGCCAGGCCCACGACCTGGCCGCGCAGGTGAGCCAGTTCCGCCTGCCCGACGAGCCAGCCGGGAGGACGCTTCCCAGCAGCACAACCGCGCTGCTGCCGGCCCACTAGCCCACGCCACAGGCCCGCTCAGCCGACGGGAAGGATGGGAACGTACAGCTCCCCCCCCGAGCGGTTGAACTCCTCGGCCTTGGCCTGCAGCCCCTGGCGCGCGAATTCGCGCACCTCCTGCGTGATCTTCATCGAGCAAAACTTCGGCCCGCACATGGAGCAGAAGTGCGCCACCTTGGCGCTGTCCTTGGGCAGGGTTTCGTCGTGGTATTCCTGCGCGGTCTCGGGGTCCAGGCCCAGGTTGAACTGGTCCTGCCAGCGGAAGTCGAAGCGCGCCTGCGACAGGGCGTCATCGCGCGCACGGGCGCCCGGATGGCCCTTGGCCACGTCGGCCGCATGCGCAGCGATCTTGTAGGCAATGATTCCCTGCTTCACGTCGTCGCGGTCGGGCAGGCCCAGGTGCTCCTTCGGGGTCACGTAGCACAGCATGGCCGTGCCCATCCAGCCGATCATGGCCGCGCCGATGGCCGAGGCGATATGGTCGTAGCCCGGTGCGATGTCGATGGTCAGCGGCCCCAACGTGTAGAACGGCGCCTCGTGGCAGGTCTTGAGCTGCTCGGCCATATTGGCCTGGATCAGATGCATGGGCACGTGGCCGGGACCTTCGATCATGGTCTGCACGTCGTGCTTCCAGGCCGTTTGAGTCAGCTCGCCCAGCGTGTGCAGCTCGGCGAACTGGGCTTCATCGTTGGCGTCGGACGCACACCCCGGACGCAGGCCGTCGCCCAGCGAGAAGCTCACGTCATAGGACTTCATGATGTCGCAAATGTCCTCGAAGTGCTCGTACAGGAAGCTCTCCTTGTGGTGCGCCATGCACCACTTGGCCATGATGGAACCGCCGCGCGAGACGATGCCCGTGCGCCGCTGCGCCGTCAGGTGGATGAACGCCAAGCGCACCCCGGCGTGGATGGTGAAGTAGTCCACGCCCTGCTCCGCCTGCTCGATCAGCGTGTCGCGGAAGATTTCCCAGGTCAGGTCTTCGGCAATGCCGCCGACCTTTTCCAGCGCCTGGTAGATGGGCACGGTGCCGATGGGCACGGGGCTGTTGCGGATGATCCAGTCGCGCGTGGTGTGGATGTTCTTGCCCGTGGACAGGTCCATCACGTTGTCCGCACCCCAGCGGATGGCCCAGACCAGCTTCTCCACCTCCTCCTCGATGCTGGAGGTGACGGCCGAGTTGCCGATGTTGGCGTTGATCTTGACCTTGAAGTTGCGCCCGATCGCCATCGGCTCCACCTCCGGGTGGTTGATGTTGGCCGGAATGATGGCGCGGCCGCGCGCCACCTCATCGCGCACGCATTCGGGCGTGATGATGTTGGGGATGCTGGCGCCCAGGCCGTTGCCCCTCAGGCGCTGCTCGCGCGCGGCGTCCTGCAGGTAGGGCTGCATCCACTCGCGCCGGCCGTTCTCGCGCAGGGCCACGTATTCCATTTCGGGGGTGACGATGCCCTTCTTGGCGTAGTGCATCTGCGTGACGTTGGCGCCGCTGCTGGCGCGCAGCGGTCGGCGCTGCAGGGCCGCGGCCTCGGCGCGCAGCTGCGCCAGGCGCTCGCCCTCCTCAGCCTTCTGGCCGTCGTCCAGCGCCTTGCGCACGCGGCCTTCGTAGCCCTCGGTGTCGCCGCGCGCCGCAATCCATTCGCTGCGCACGCCGGCCAGGCCCCGGCGCACGTCGATTTGCACGGCCGGGTCGGTGTAGGGGCCCGAGGTGTCATAGACGCTGACCACTTCGCCATTGGTCAGCGTGATGTCGCGCACAGGCACGCGCAGGTCGGCGCGGCTGCCGGACAGATAGGCCTTGCGCGAGGCAGGGAAAGGCTCGCGGGCGCTGGACAGCAGCTGGGCGAAACGGTCGAGGTCGGGGGCGTTCATGACGGGCACTCCAGTTCATCAGGACGAATGAATGAAATGCTCCGCAATCGGCCATGAAGGCCTAGTACACCCCGCAGGGGGGACGCAGGCCGGCCATGGCTGCAGCTCTTCTTACGCTGGTACTAACCAGATCAAGTTCGCGGTTTTGGCGGTCGGTCCGCCATCTCAGCACGCCATTTGTCGTTCGTGCACCCCGGAGCAGACGCGAGTATAGGCAGGCGGCCTTCAGGCCAGGCGCTCAAGGGCCAGAACGGCGAAGAACACCAGCCCGGCGATGAGCGTCCACTTCACGATCACGACGCCAAAACGCTTGTAGCGTTGCTGCCCGGTGGCGGCGAAGAAGGCGAACGAGACGGCCGCCGCCAGGAACAGCAGCAGCACGAGCCAGCGAAACAGCAGCATGGCGCGCCCCGCTCACCAGGCCCGCACGGGCTGGGCAAAGCCGCGCGGCGCCTGGCGCTCGTGCTCGAAGGCCATCAACTCCCAGGCATCCTGCTGCGCCAACAGCTCGCGCAGCAGCTGGTTGTTCATGGCGTGGCCCGAGCGGTGCGCGCTGTAGGCCGCCAGCAGCGGGCGGCCCACCAGGTACAGGTCGCCCATGGCGTCCAGGATCTTGTGCCGGGCGAACTCGGCGTCGTAACGCAGGCCATCGGCGTTGAGCACCTTGTAGTCATCCATGACGATGGCGTTGTCCAGCCCTCCGCCCAAGGCCAGGCCGCTGGCACGCAGCATCTCCACGTCGCGGGTGAAGCCGAAGGTGCGGGCACGGGCAATGTCGCGCGCATAGTTGCCCTCGCCCAGATCGAACTCCACGCTCTGGCCGGTGGAGTCCACCGCCGGGTGGGCGAAATCGATCTCGAAGCGCAGCTTGAAGCCGTGGTACGGGTCGAGCCGGGCCCACTTCAGGTTGCTCCCCTCGCCCTCGCGCACCTCCACGGGTCGCGTCACGCGAATGAAGTGCTTGGGCGCGTTCTGCAATTCGATGCCGGCGCTTTGCAGCAAAAAGACGAAGGACGAGGAGGAGCCATCCAGGATGGGCACCTCCTCGGCGGTGATGTCCACATACAGGTTATCCAGCCCCAGGCCGGCGCAGGCCGACATCAGGTGCTCCACCGTGTGCACCTTGGCCCCGCCCACGCCGATGGTGGAGGCCATGCGCGTATCCACCACGGAATCGGCGCGAATGGGAATGTCCACCGGCTCGGGCAGATCCACGCGGCGAAACACGATGCCCGTATCGGGCGCGGCGGGGCGCAGCGTCAGCTCCACCCGTTGGCCGCTGTGCAGCCCCACGCCCACGGCGCGCGTGAGGGTCTTGATGGTGCGTTGCTGAAGCATCGGTCGATTTTAGGCGGCCGGTGGCCCGCTGCACGGCCAACGCCCGGCTATGGCGCCGATAGGGCGTGGGTACGGGCAAAAGGCACAATACGACTCTTGTGTAAGCAAACGTAGGCAATAAGTGCCTCTCCTTTTTTCCGTCATGAACAAACTCAGCTTCAAGGCCAAGATCGTCCTCATGCTGGCCACCGCGCTGCTGGCGCTGCTGGCCATGGCCACCATGGCGCTGCTGCAGGCGCGCCAACTCATCATCCAGGCGCGGCAGGACACCCTGGCCACAGCCGTGCAATCCGCGCACAGCATCGTGATGGCCTACAAGGCCCGGGCCGACAGCGGCGCCGTGCCCAAGGAGGAAGCGCAGAACGCTGCCCGGGAGGCGCTGCGCCTGTCGCGCTACGGCGGGCCGGACGGCCGCACCGAGTACTTCTATATCTGGACGCTGGACAGCCATGGCGTGATGCACCCCATCAAGCCGGAATGGGAAGGCCAGAATATGGACGGGAAGCTCAAGGACGGCACGGGCATGGACCTGCTGCGTCAGATCACCAGTGCCCTGGCCGCCAGCACCGATGGTAAGGCCTTCGTCGCCGCCATGTTCCCGCGGCCGGGCCAGCAGGAGCTGTCCCCGAAGCTGCAGTACGCCATGCGCGTGGACGGCTGGAACTGGTTCGTCGGCTCGGGCCTGTACACCGACGATGTGGACGCGGCCGTGCGCCAGGCGCTGCTCAAGGATATGGCGCTCGTGGCCCTGGTCATGCTGCTGGTGAGCGCTGTGGGCTGGGCGGTATTGCGCTCGGTGCTGCGCCAGATCGGCGGCGACCCGGCGCAGGCCATGGCCGTCATGGCCGAGGTAGCCCATGGCCGCCTGGACGCGCCCGTGCCTGCCAGCACACCCGGCTCGCTGCTGGACGGCCTGGCACACATGGTGGCCTCGCTGCGCCGGCTGGTGGCCGAGGTGCGCTCGGCCTCGGACAGCATCGCCACCGCCGCCGCCGAGATCGCCCAGGGCAACAACGACCTGGCCCACCGCACCGAGGACACGGCCAGCAACCTGCAGGCCACGGCCAGCAGCATGGAGGAGCTGACCGGCACCGTGCGCCAGACCTCGGACTCTGCCCAGACCGCCAACCAGCTGGCCAGCTCGGCCGCGCAGGTCGCCGGGCGCGGCGGCCAGGTGGTAGCGCAGGTGGTGGACACCATGCAGCAGATCAACGCCGGCAGCCGCAAGATCAGCGACATCACCAGCGTGATCGACTCCATCGCCTTTCAGACCAACATCCTGGCGCTGAACGCCGCCGTGGAGGCGGCCCGCGCCGGCGAACAGGGCCGCGGCTTTGCCGTGGTGGCCGGCGAGGTGCGCCAACTGGCCCAGCGCAGCGCCGAGGCCGCCAAGGAGATCAAGACGCTGATCAGCGCCTCGGTGGACAAGGTGGAGACGGGCACGCAGCTGGTGGGCAGCGCCGGCAGCACCATGGACGAGATCGTGGCCAGTGTGCAGCGCGTGAGCGACATCATTGGTGAGATCGGTGCAGCCACCTCCGAGCAAAGCCAGGGCATTGCCCAGGTCAGCACGGCCATGAGCGAACTCGACCAGATGACGCAGCAGAACTCCGCGCTCGTCGAGCAGTCCACCGCCGCAGCCGAGAGCCTGCGCGAGCAGGCGCTGCGGCTGACCCAGGTGGTGGCGCTGTTCCGCCTGGAAGCGGATGCCGCGCCCGTTGCTGCCCACCGCCCCGCGGCCGTGCCGACGCCGCGCCCGGCCGCCGTTCAGCCTCTGGCGACCCGGCAGGCGGCCCCCCCTGCCAGGGCAGCGGCACCGCGCCCGGCCATTGCGGTGCCCACCACCGCGCCAGCCAAGGTGCCGGCAGGCACCCAGGACGACTGGGAATCTTTCTAAAAAAGCAAACAGGCATGAAAAAAAACCGCTGGCACAAACCAGCGGGTTTTTTTGTTTGAGTGGCCTGTGCCCGGCGATCAGTCCGCCTGCTTGCGCAGGAAGGCCGGGATTTCCAGCTCGTCCATGCCGCCCGAGGACAGCGCATCCACGCGTGCCGTGGCCTGGGTGCGATTGGTGCGCCAGACGCTGGGCACGGCCATGTTGCCGTAGTCCGTGCCGCTGGCACCACCGACCACGCCGCCGGCCACGGCCGCACCAGCAACCGGCATGTGGTAGGCCACGTTGTCGGTGCCGGTGCGCAGGCTGCCCTGCACCACCTGCATGGGCTGGCGGCGCGCGCCGGTGCGTGCCAGGCCGGTAGCCACCACGGTCACGCGGATGGCGTCCTCCAGCGTCTCGTCGTAGGCGGCGCCGAAGATCACATGCGCGTCCGGCGAGGCGTAGGCGTTGATGGTGGTCATGGCCAAGCGCGACTCGGCCAGCTTCAGGCTGCCCTTGCTGGCCGTCACCAGCACCAGCACGCCCTTGGCGCCCGACAGGTCGATGCCCTCCAGCAGCGGGCAGGCAATGGCCTGCTCGGCGGCGATGCGGGCGCGGTCCGGGCCGGTGGCCACGGCCGTGCCCATCATGGCGCGGCCGGGCTCGCCCATCACCGTGCGCACGTCCTCGAAGTCCACGTTGACCTGGCCGTACTCATTGATGATCTCGGCGATGCCGCCCACGGCGTTCTTCAGCACGTCGTTGGCGTGGGCGAAGGCCTCTTCCTGGCCCACGTCGTCGCCCAGCACCTCCAGCAGCTTCTCGTTGAGCACCACGATGAGGGAGTCCACGTTGGCCTCCAGCTCGGCCAGGCCCTCTTCCGCGTTCTTCATCTTGCGGCTGCCTTCCCACTCGAAGGGCTTGGTGACCACGCCCACGGTGAGGATGCCCATCTCCTTGGCCACGCGGGCGATCACGGGCGCGGCGCCCGTGCCCGTGCCCCCGCCCATGCCGGCGGTGATGAACAGCATGTTGGCCCCCGCGATCGCCTGGCGCACTTCCTCCTCGGCCTGGCCGGCCGCCTCGCGGGCGCGCTCGGGCTTGTTGCCCGCCCCCAGGCCGTTGTGGCCCAGCTGGATGGTGCGGTGCGCCGAGCTGCGCAGCAGCTGCTGCGCGTCGGTGTTGGCGCTGATGAATTCCACGCCCTGCACACCGCGGGTAATCATGTGCTCGACGGCGTTGCCGCCGCCGCCGCCCACGCCGATCACCTTGATGTGCGTGCCCTGGTTGAACTCGTCGGTTTCGATCATTTCGATGCTCATGAAGGTGCTCCTGTCTTTGCGTTGTAGTCGGGGATGGCCGTAAGGGGTTGGGGGGTTCTGTGGAAGTGATGAAAAAGGACGGTCGTTGCAGGCGGTGGCCTGGCGTGCCGCCAGCGTGCCCGTTTGCGGTGCAGGTAAGGGTTCTTCATGTCAGAAGTTCCCCACGATGAAATCCTTGAAGCGGCCGAACGCCGTCTTCACCGAGCCACTCTTGGCCGCGACCTTGAAGCCGCGCAGGCGCGCCATGCGCGCCTCCTCCAGCAGACCCATGACGGTGGCTGCGCGCGGCTGGGCGATCATGTCGGACAGCGCGCTGGAATACTTGGGCAGGCCGCGGCGCACGGGCTTGAGGAAGATGTCCTCGCCCAGCTCGACCATGCCCGGCATGACGGCGCTGCCGCCGGTGAGCACGATGCCCGAGGACAGCACTTCCTCGTAGCCGGACTCGCGGATGACCTGCTGCACCAGCGAGAAGATCTCCTCCACGCGCGGCTCGATCACGCCGGCCAGCGCCTGCTTGCTCAGCATGCGCGGGCTGCGGTCGCCCAGGCCGGGCACCTCCACCTGCGCCTCGGGCTCGGCCAGCAATTGCTTGGCGTAGCCGCTCTCGACCTTGATGTCCTCCGCGTCCTTGGTGGGCGTGCGCAGGGCCATGGCGATGTCGCTGGTGATCAGGTCGCCGGCGATCGGGATCACCGCCGTGTGGCGAATTGCCCCGCCGGTGAAGATGGCCACGTCGGTGGTACCGGCGCCCACGTCCACCACGGCCACGCCCAGCTCGCGCTCGTCGGGGGTCAGCACGGCCTGGCTGGAGGCCAGCGGGTTGAGCAGCAGCTGCTCCACCTCCAGGCCGCAGCGGCGCACGCACTTGATGATGTTCTCGGCGGCGCTCTGCGCGCCGGTGACGATGTGGATCTTGGCCTCCAGGCGGATACCGCTCATGCCGATGGGCTCGCGCACGTCCTGCCCGTCGATCACGAACTCCTGCGGCTCCACCAGCAGCAGGCGCTGGTCGCTGGAGATGTTGATGGCCTTGGCCGTCTCCACCACGCGGGCCACGTCGGTGGGGGTGACCTCCTTGTCCTTGACGGCCACCATGCCGCTGGAGTTCAGGCCGCGGATGTGGCTGCCGGTGATGCCGGTGTAGACGCGCTGGATCTTGCAGTCGGCCATCAGCTCGGCCTCCTTCAAGGCCTGCTGAATGCTCTGCACGGTGGCCTCGATGTTCACCACCACGCCGCGCTTGAGGCCGTTGGACGGCGCCACGCCCAGGCCGGCCAGCTTCAGCTCGCCGCTGGGCAGCACCTCGGCCACCACCGCCATGACCTTGGCGGTGCCGATGTCCAGCCCCACAACCACGTCTTTGTATTCTTTTGCCATCGCTTGTACCCAGTCCTTGCCCTCAGTTGTTCTGTACCGCGCGGCGCGCCTGCGCCGGCCGTGCGGGCGCGCGTGCCGCGCGGGCGGCCTGCTGCGCCGCCTCGGCGCTCATCACCGTGGTGACCCCGCGCAGGCGCAGCGCGTAGCCGCTGGCGTGGCGCAGGTCGGCGTATTCCAGTGCCGCCACGGTGCGTCCGCCCTGCTCCTGCGCCACGCGCGGCAGCGTGGCCACCAGCCGGCGCACGCGCTCCAGCAGAGCGGCCTCGTCGCCGGCACCCAGCTCCAGCACGGCGCCGCTGTCCAGCAGCACGCGCCTGCCGCCGTGGGGCGTCAGCTCCAGCGTGTCGATGGGCGAGCCCAGCGGCGCCAGCGCCGGCGCCAGGCGCCGGGCCAGGTGCAGCAGCTCGGCCGAGCGCTCGGGCGCACCCACCAGGCGCGGCAGGTTGTCGGCCTCCAGGTCGTCGGCGGCGGCCTCGAAAACCTCGCCGTGGCTGTTGACCAGCATGCCGCTGCCCTCGGGGCCCCAGTGGGCGACCACGTCGTGTTCCTGCAGCTGCACCAGCAGCCCGCTGGGGAAGTCGCGCCGCACCTGGGCGCGGCGCACCCAGGGCACCTGCTCGAAGGCACGGCGCGCGGCGTCCAGGTCCAGCGTGAAGAAGTTGCCCACCAGCTGCGGCGCCACGTTGGCGCGCAGGCTCATGGCGCTGGTGTGCACCAGCTCGCCCTGCACGGCGATGCGCCCCACGGCGAAGGCCGGGTGGCGCAGCACCCAGCCGCCGCAGGCCCACAGCACGGCCACGGCCACGCCGGCGAACAGGACCGTGGCGGTCACGTTCATCAGGCGTACGTCCAGCGGTGCGGGCAGCGTGGCGCTCATGTCCTTTGCGTCCTCTTTAGTCCTGCGGCTGCGCGCGGCCCTGCAGCGCGTCCAGCGAGGCGTCGGCCAGGATGCGCAGGCACAGGTCCTCGTAGCTGATGCCGGCGCTGCGTGCCGACAGCGGCACCAGCGAGTGGCCGGTCATGCCCGGCGAGGTGTTGATCTCCAGCAGAAAGGGCTGGCGGTCGCTCTTGCGCACCATGACGTCGGCACGCGCCCAGCCGCGGCAGCCCAGGGTGCGGAAGGACCGCACCACCAGTTCCTGGATGGCGCGCTCCTCGGCCTCGGGCAGGCCGCTGGGGCAGTGGTACTGCGTGACGTCGGTGAAGTACTTGTTCTGGTAGTCGTAGTTGCCCTCGGGGGCCACGATGCGGATCACCGGCAGCGCCTGCGCGCCCTCGCCCTGGCCCAGCACCGGGCAGGTGGTCTCGTCGCCGTCGATGAACTGCTCGCACAGCACCTCGGGGTCGAAGCGCGCGGCCAGCTGGTAGGCCTGCTGGCACTGGCCGATAGACGTGACCTTGGTCAGCCCCAGCGTGGAGCCCTCGCGTGAGGGCTTGACGATCATGGGCGCGCCCAGCGCCTGGAAGGCCTGCGCGGTCTCGTCGGCGCTGGCCACCAGGCGCCAGTCGGGCGTGGACAGGCCTTCGAAGCGCCAGATGCGCTTGGTCATGATCTTGTCCATGGCGATGGCGGAAGCCATTACGCCCGGGCCGGTGTAGGGAATGCCCAGCAGTTCCAGGGCGCCCTGCACCGTGCCGTCCTCGCCGTGGCGGCCGTGCAGCGCGATGAAGCAGCGGGCGTAGCCATGGGACTTCAGCTCAGACAGATCGCTTTGCGAGGGGTCGAAGGCGTGCGCGTCCACGCCGCGCGCGCGCAGCGCCTGCAGCACGCCGCCGCCGGACATCAGCGACACCTCGCGCTCGCTGGAGGCGCCGCCCATCAGCACCGCCACCTTGCCCAGGCCGGCCACGTCGATTTTTTGGTCAAATTGGCTCATAACGTCCGTCCCTCCTGCGCTGGCAGCTCATCTTTTTGTAGTAAACGTGCGGTCTCGCCGGCCACCGCGCCGATGGAGCCGGCGCCCATGCACAGCACCACGTCGCCGCCTTGCGCCAGCGCGGCGATGCGCGCCGGCAGCTGGCCCACGTCGGGCTCGAAGACCGGCTCCACGCGGCCGGCCACGCGCAGCGCGCGGGCCAGGGCGCGGCCGTCGGCGGCCACGATGGGCGCCTCGCCGGCGGCGTAGACCTCGGCAAGCAGCACGGCGTCGGCCTGGCCCAGCACGGCCACGAAATCCTCGAAGCAGTCACGCGTGCGGCTGTAGCGGTGCGGCTGGAAGGCCAGCACGATGCGCCGCCCCGGCCAGGCGCCGCGCGCCGCGGCCAGCGTGGCGGCCATCTCCACCGGGTGGTGGCCGTAGTCCTCGATCAGCGTGAAGCTGCCGCCACCGGCGGCCGGGAGCTCGCCGTGGCTCTGGAAGCGCCGGCCCACGCCGGTGAAGGCGGCCAGAGCGCGCAGCAGGGCCGCGTCGGACACCTCCAGCTCGGCCGCCACGGCAATCGCCGCCAGGGCGTTCTGCACGTTGTGCAGGCCGGGCAGGTTCAGCACCACGGACAGGGGCGCCAGCACCTCGGCACCGATGCGCCGCTGCACCTGGAAATGCATCTGCGTGCCCACGGCACGCACATCGGTGGCGCGCACCTGGGCGCCCTCGGCCAGGCCATAGGTGGTGATGGGCCGGCCCACCTGCGGCGCGATGTCGCGCACGGCTGCGTCGTCCACGCAGAGGATGGCGCGGCCGTAGAACGGCATGCGGTGCAAGAAGTCCACGAAGGCCTGCTTGAGGCGGCCGAAGTCGTGGCCGTAGGTCTCCATGTGGTCGGCGTCGATGTTGGTGACCACGGCCAGCACGGGCAGCAGGTTCAGGAACGACGCATCGGACTCGTCGGCCTCCACCACGATGTATTCGCCTTGGCCCAGGCGCGCGTTGCTGCCAGCGCTGTTCAGGCGCCCGCCGATGACGTAGGTCGGGTCCAGCCCGGCCTCGGCCAGGATGCTGGCCACCAGGCTGGTGGTGGTCGTCTTGCCGTGGGCGCCGGCGATGGCGATGCCGCGGCGCAGGCGCATCAGTTCGGCCAGCATCAGGGCGCGCGGCACCACGGGGATGCCGGCGGCGCGGGCGGCCAGCACCTCGGGGTTGTCCGCCTGCACGGCGGTGGAGGTGACCACCGCGTCCGCGCCATCGATGTGCGCGGCGGCGTGGCCCACGTGGGTGGCGATGCCCATGGCGGCCAGGCGCGACAGCGTGCTGCTGTCCGCCAGGTCGGAGCCGGAGACGCGGTAGCCCAGGTTGTGCAGCACCTCGGCAATGCCGCACATGCCCGAACCGCCCAGGCCGACGAAATGGATGTGGCGAATGGCGTGTTTCATCGCGCAGCGAGCTCCTCGCAGGCCATCGCCACCTCGCGGGCAGCCTGGGTTTTTTGCATCTTTTTGGCCTCTAGCGCCCGCTGTACAAGCGCAGGCCGCTCTGTATTTTGTAGCATCTGCGCCAGCCCTTCGGGCGTCAGCCGGTCCTGCGGCACCAGCCAGCCGGCGCCCGCGTCGACCAGGAAGCGGGCGTTGGTGGTCTGGTGATCGTCCACCGCGAAGGGGAAAGGCACGAACACTGCCGCCGCGCCCACGGCCGCGATCTCGGTCACGGTGCTGGCGCCGGCCCGGCAGACGATCAGGTCGGCCTGGGCGAAGGCCTCGGCCGTGTCGTCGATGAAGGGGGTGAGCGTGGCCTGCACGCCTGCCGCCTGGTAGTTGGCGCGCAGCTGCTCGATCTGCGTGGCGCCGCTTTGGTGCGTGACGATGGGGCGCTGCTGCTCGGGGATCAGCGCCAGCGCCTGCGGCACGATCTCGTTGAGCGCACGCGCGCCCAGGCTGCCGCCCACCACCAGCAGCTTGAGCGGGCCGCTGCGGCCGGCAAAGCGCTCGGCCGGGCCGTCCTGCTGCGTGAACGCGGCGCGCAGCGGGTTGCCCACCCACTGGCCCTTGTTCAGCACCCCGGGAAAAGCAGTGAAGATGCGGTGGGCCACCATCGACAGCACACGGTTGGCCATGCCGGGCACGGAGTTCTGCTCGTGCAGGACCAGCGGGCAGCCCGCGGCCGAGGCCACCAGCCCGCCGGGGAAGGTGACGTAGCCGCCCAGGCCTACCACCACGTCCGGGCGCACGCGGCGCAGCACGCCCCATGCCTGCCAGAAGGCGCGCAGCAGGCGCAGCGGCAGCAACGCCAGCGTCAGCACACCCTTGCCGCGCACGCCGGAGAAATCGATGGCCTCGAAGGCGAAGCCCTTGGGCGGCACGATGCGCGACTCCATGCTGCCGGGCGTGCCCAGCCAGTGCACGCGCCAGCCGCGCGCGGCCAGCTCCTCGGCCACGGCCAGGCCAGGGAAGATGTGGCCGCCGGTGCCGCCGGCCATGATGAGGGCAGTTTTCTGCGTCATGCGCGGCCTCCGCGCATCAGCGCTGCGCGCTGGCCCGCGCTGGCGCACGGGCGCAACTTGTTTTGGCGAAACAAACTTCTCATGCGCGGCCTCCGCGCATGAGAAGTTTGTTTTCGTAATCCACCCGCAGCACCACCGCGATGGCGACCAGGTTCATCAGGATGGCCGAGCCGCCGAAGCTCATCAGAGGCAGGGTGAGCCCCTTGGTCGGCAGCGCGCCCAGGTTCACGCCCATGTTGATGAAGGCCTGAAAGCCGATCCAGATGGCCACACCCTGCGCCACCAGGCCGGAGAACACCCGGTCCAGCGCGATGGCCTGGCGACCGATGTGCATGATGCGCCGCGTCATCCACAGGAAGGCCAGAATCAGCACCAGCACGCCCACCAGACCGAACTCCTCGCCGATCACGGCCAGCAGGAAGTCGGTGTGCGCCTCGGGCAGCCAGTGCAGCTTCTCCACGCTGCCGCCCAGCCCCACGCCGAAAATCTCGCCGCGGCCGATGGCGATCAGCGCGTGCGACAGCTGGTAGCCCTTGCCCAGGGCGTGCGCTTCACTGAACGGATCGAGGTAGGCAAAGATGCGCTCTCGCCGCCAGGGCGACAGCCACACCATGGCCGCGAAGGCCAGCACCAGGATGGCGGCGATCACGAAGAACATGCGCGCGTTCACCCCGCCCAGGAACAGGATGCCCATGGCGATGACGGCGATGACCATGAAGGCGCCCATGTCGGGCTCGGCCAGCAGCAGCGCGCCCACCACGGCCACGGCGGCGGCCATGGGCAGCACGGCGCGGAAGAACCGCTCCTTGACCTCCATCTTGCGCACCATGTAGTCGGCGGCGTAGATCAGCACGGCGAACTTGGCCAGCTCGGACGGTTGGAAGTTCATGATTCCCAGGCTGAGCCAGCGGCGGGCGCCGTTGACCACCGTGCCCACGTGCGGGATCAGCACCGCGATCAAGAGCACCAGCGACACCACGAACAGCCATGGCGCCATGCGCTCCCAGGCGTTCATCGAGACCTGGAAGGCGATCAGCGCCGCCACGAAGCCCACACCGATGGCCACCGTGTGGCGCACCAGGAAGTGCGTGGGCGCGATCGAGCCGAAGCGCGGGTTGTCCGGCATGGCGATGGAGGCCGAATACACCATCACGATGCTGGCGGCCAGCAGCAGCACCACCACCCACAGCAGCGCCTGGTCAAAGCCCAGCACGCGCGCCGGTGTGGCCGCCGTCTGGCGGTATTCGGTGCCGCCCACGCGCACCGGCAGCACGTCGGCCGCGGCGCGCGGCTCGCGCCCCGGCAGCAGGCGCTGCAGCAGTCCCGTGGCCGTGGTGCGGGCGGTGGCGGCGCCGCTACTGCTGCTGCTCATGCCATGCCTCCGCCGATCATCTGGCCGGCCTCTTCGGCCAGCGCCTGCACGGCTTCGCGGAACACCTGGGCGCGGTGCTCGTAGCCGCCGAACATGTCCCAGCTGGCGCAGGCCGGCGACAGCAGCACGGCGTCGCCGGCGTGGGCGCGCGCCGCGGCCTCGCGCACCGCGTCCGGCAGCGTGGCCGCATGCAGCAGGGGCACGCCCGTGTCCTGCAGCGCGGCGCGGATCTGCGGCGCGTCGCGCCCGATCAACACCACGGCGCGGGCGTGGCGTGCCACCGGTGCGGCCAGCGGGGAAAAATCCTGCCCCTTGCCGTCGCCGCCCAGGATGACGACCAGGCGCCGCTCGGCCCCCAGGCCCGACAGCGCGGCCACCGTGGCACCCACGTTGGTGCCCTTGCTGTCGTCGAAATACTCCACCTCGGCCACGATGGCCACGGGCTCCACGCGGTGCGGCTCGCCGCGGTATTCGCGCAGGCCGTGCAGCAGCGGGGCCAGGGTGCAGCCGGCCGCCTGCGCCAGAGCCAGCGCGGCCAGGGCGTTGGTGGCGTTGTGCCGGCCGCGGATGCGCAGGGCGTCGGCCGGCATCAGGCGCTGGATGTGCAGCTCTTCGCCTTCCGGGCGGCCGGCGCGGCCACGGCGTGCCGTCTCGTCGGCCTCGTGCGCGCGCACCAGCCAGGCCATGCCGTTGACCACCTCGATGCCGAAGTCGCCGGGCCGGCGCGGCATGTCGGCGCCGAAGGTGACGTGCTCGCGCTGGCGCAGCACCGCCGGCCGCCCGCGCACGGTTTCACGCTCGGGCGGCGGCAGCATGTCCATGACGGCCGAGTCCTCGCGGTTCAGCACCATCAGGCCGTGGCGGCCGAAGATGCGCGCCTTGGCGGCGCCGTAGGCCTGCATGCTGCCGTGCCAGTCCAGGTGGTCCTGCGTTAGGTTGAGCACGGTGGCGGCGGTGGGCTCGAAGCCGGCCGCGCCGTCGAGCTGGAAGCTCGACAGCTCCAGCACCCAGGCCTGCGGCAGCTCGTGCGCGTCCAGGCGCGCGGCCAGGGTGTCCAGCAGCGTGGGGCCGATGTTGCCGGCCACGGCCACGTCCAGGCCGGCGTGCGCCAGCAGCTGGCCGGTGAGGGAGGTCACCGTGGTCTTGCCGTTGGTGCCGGTGACGGCCAGCACGGCGGGCGCGTAGCCCTGGGCCTCGCGCAGTGCGGCAAGCGCCTGGGAATATAGGTCAATTTCGCCCCAAACGCTTGCCTGGCAAGCGCCGGCAGCTCTCAATACAGGAGCAATATCGCTGGGCGCCAGACCCGGCGAGCGCAGCACGGCATACAGCTCCCGGCTCTGCACCAGAGCCTCGTCGAACGGCCCGGCGACGAACTGCGCCTGCGGCAGCTGCGCGCGCAGGGCGGGCAGCTGGGGCGGGTTGTCGCGCGTGTCGGCCACCAGCACCTCGGCGCCGCAGCGGGCGCACCAGCGCGCCATGGCCAGGCCCGAGGCGCCCAGGCCCAGCACCAGCACGCGCCGGCCGGTCAGCAGCGTGGCCAGGGCCTGCTGCGCGGCGGCGTAGTCCAGCGGAGCGGCGGCTGGCTCGGCCGTCTGTTCTGCCTGGAGGGTGGCCGGCACGCCGGCCGGCTGTTCGCCGTCCGCCTGGCCGACCTCGGCGAAGATGCGCGCAACGAACCGCGCCGCCTCGGCGGCGGCGGTCAGCGCGGGCGCGGCGGCGTCCGGTGGCACGGGGGGTTGGACGGGCTCGTCGTTCATCGCAGCTTTAGCGTGGACAGACCGATCAGGCACAGCAGCATGGTGATGATCCAGAAGCGCACGACGACCTGCGTCTCCTTCCAGCCGCTTTTCTCGAAGTGGTGGTGCAGCGGCGCCATCTTCAGCAGGCGCCGGCCCTCGCCGTAGCGGCGCTTGGTGTACTTGAACCAGGTCACCTGCAGCATGACCGAGAGGGCCTCAACCACGAAGATGCCGCCCATGATGGCCAGCACGATCTCCTGGCGCACGATGATGGCGATGGTGCCCAGGGCCGCGCCCAGGGCCAGCGCGCCCACGTCGCCCATGAAGACCTGGGCAGGGTGGGTGTTGAACCACAGGAAGGCCAGGCCGGCGCCGGCCATGGCGGCGCAGAAGATCAGCAGCTCGCCCGAGCCAGGGATGTGCGGGAACAGCAGGTATTTGGAATAGCTGGCGCTGCCCGTGACGTAGGCAAAGATGCCCAGCGCCGAGCCGACCATGATGACCGGCATGATGGCCAGGCCGTCCAGGCCGTCGGTCAGGTTCACGGCGTTGCTGGAGCCGACGATGACCAGGTAGGTCAGGATGACGAAGCCCAGCACGCCCAGCGGGTAGCTCACCTCCTTGAAGAAGGGCACCAGCAGGCCGGCCTTCGGGGGCAGGTCCAGCGAGAAGCCCGACTGCACCCAGCTGACGAACAGCTCGAAGACGCGGGCGTTGGAGTTCTCGGAGATGGAGAACACCAGGTACAGCGCCGCCAGCAGGCCGATGACGGACTGCCAGAAGTACTTCTCGCGCGAGCGCATGCCCTCCGGGTCCTTGCGCACCACCTTGCGCCAGTCGTCCACCCAGCCGATAGCGCCGAAGGCCAGCGTGACGGCCAGCACGATCCACACGAAGCGGTTGGACAAATCGAACCACAGCAGGGTGGAGATGGAGATGCACAGCAGGATCAGCACCCCGCCCATGGTCGGCGTGCCGTTCTTGGCCAGGTGGGTCTGCATGGCGTAGCCGCGCACGGGCTGGCCGATCTTGAGCGCCGCCAGCATGCGGATCACGCGCGGGCCGGCCACCAGGCCAATCACCAGCGCCGTCATGGCGGCCATCACGGCGCGCAGCGTGAGGTACTGGAACACGCGCAGGAAACTCAGCTCGGGCGACAGCCCCTGCAGCCACTGGGAAAGCATCAGGAGCATGCGACCACCCCTTCTTCCTGGATGGCCTGCACCACCTGCTCCATCTTCATGAATCTCGATCCTTTCACCAGCACGCTGCCCGCCTCGGGCAGGGCCTTGCGCAGCGCTGCCAGCAGCGCCGCCATGTCTTCGAAATGCCGGGCGCGCTCGCCGCAGGCGACTGCGGCATGGGCGCTCAGGGTGCCCAGCGCGTAGACCTGCTCGATGCCCACATCCCGCGCATGCGCGCCTGCCTCGGCGTGGAACTGCGCACCCTGGTCGCCCACCTCGCCCATGTCGCCCAGCACCAGCACGCGCGGCGCCGGCAGCTCGGCCAGCACATCGATGGCGGCGCGCACCGAGTCGGGGTTGGCGTTGTAGCTGTCGTCCACCACGGTGATGGCGCGGCCGGCCCGCTGCAGCGCGAAGGCGCGGGAGCGGCCGGTCACCGGCCGGAAGGCCTGCAGCCCCTGCGCGATGGCCGCCAGCGGCGCGCCCGCGGCCAGCGCGCAGGCCGTGGCGGCCAGGGCGTTGGCCACGTTGTGCCGGCCGGCGATGGACAGCCGGATGGCAAAGTCGCCGGCCGGGGTGGCGATATGCACCTGCCAGCCGCCGTCCTGCCAGTCCGCCCGGGTGGCGTACACGTCGCTACCGTCGCCGAAGGTGAGGCAGCGGCGCGCGCCGGCCAGGCCTCGCCACAGCGGGGCGAAGGCGTCGCCCGCCGGGAAGACGGCCGTGCCGCCCTCCGGCAGGGCGGCCAGCACGCTGCCGTTCTCCTGCGCCACGGCCTGCACGGTGTGCATGAATTCCAGGTGCTCGCGCTGGGCGTTGTTGACCAGCGCCACCGTGGGTTGCGCCATGGCGGCCAGGCGGGCGATCTCGCCCGGGTGGTTCATGCCCAGCTCCACGACCGCCGCGCGGTGCGTGGAGCGCAGGCGCAGCAGCGTCAGCGGCACGCCGATCTCGTTGTTGAAGTTGCCCCGCGTGGCCAGGGCCGCATCGCCCAGCCAGGCCTGCAGCACGGCGGCCGTCATCTGCGTGACGGTGGTCTTGCCGTTGCTGCCCGTCACGGCGATGAGCGGCAGCGGGTGCTGGGCGCGCCAGCCTTCGGCCAGCGCACCCAGGGCGGCCAGGGTGTCCTGCACCTCGATGCCCGGCAGGCCGGCCTCTTGCAGACCGCGCGCGGCCAGCGCCGCCACGGCGCCGCCGACGCGCGCCTGGGGCAGGAAGTCGTGCGCGTCGAAGCGCTCGCCTGCCAGCGCCACGAACAGGTCGCCGGCGGCCAGGGTGCGGGTGTCGGTGTGCACGCGGGCGATCGGCGTGGCGCCGTCGCCCACCAGGCGCGCCTGCGGCAGGCGCCGTTGCACCAGGGCGTGGGCCTGGGCCAGCGTCATCTGCGGCGCGGCGGGGCGCAGGGCCAGCGCAGCACGGGCCTGCTCCAGGTCGGAGAACGGCCGGCGCACGCCCTGTGTTTCCTGATAATCCTCATGGCCCTTGCCGGCGATCAGCACCACGTCGCGCGCATCGGCCTCGGCCAGCGCCAGCCGAATAGCGGCGGCGCGGTCAGGCTCGGCGCGCACGCTGGTGCCAGCGATGGTGCCCGCCAGGATCTGGTGGATGATGGCCGCGGGCTCCTCGCCGCGCGGGTTGTCACTGGTCACGATGACCTGGTCGGCGCCCTTTTGCGCCACGGCGCCCATCAGCGGGCGTTTGCCCGCGTCGCGGTTGCCGCCGCAGCCGAACACGCACCACAGCCGCCCGCCGCGCTGCGCTGCCATGGGCGCCAGCGCCGCCAGCGCCTGCGCCAGCGCGTCCGGCGTGTGGGCATAGTCCACGGCCACCAGCGGCTGGTCGGGCGCGGTGATCTGCTGCATGCGCCCGGGCACCGGGTGCAGCCGGGCGCAGGCGCGCACGGCGTCCTCCAGCGGCACACCCAGGGCGCGCAGGCCGGCGATCACGCCCAGCAGGTTGGACACGTTGAACAGGCCCACCAGCTGCGTCTGCAGGGGCACGCTGTGCACGCCCTCGGCCACAGTGAAGGCCAGGCCGGCGCCGGTGGTGACCACGTCGCGCGCCTGCAGCCGGGCCGGGCCCTGCATGGACACGCTCCACAGGTCCAGCGGGCGCCCGGACAGGCTCTGGTGCAGCTCGGCGCCGCGCGCGTCGTCGACGTTGACCACCGCTGCCTGCAGCCCGGGCCAGTCGAACAACTGGCTCTTGGCCTGCCAGTAGGCGGCCATGCTGGGGTGGTAGTCCAGGTGGTCCTGCGTGAAGTTGGTGAACAGCGCCACGCGGATGTGCGTGCCGGCCAGGCGGTGCTCGGCCAGGCCGATGGACGACGCCTCGATGGCGCAGGCGCCGTGCCCGTCCTGCACGAAGCGGGCGAAGGCGCGCTGCAGCCGCACCGGGTCGGGCGTGGTCAGGCCGGTAGAGGCCAGGTCCGGCGGCACGCCAATGCCCAAAGTGCCCACCAGAGCGCATCCAGCCTGCGCGGGCAGCTTCTCTTTCGATAGCACGTTGAGGGCTTCTGCCAGCCACCAGGAGGTGCTGGTCTTGCCGTTGGTGCCGGTGACTGCCAGCACCTGCAGGCGCTGGCTGGGCTGGCCGAACCACTCGGCGGCGATCTGCCCCGTGGCGGCCTTCAGGCCGTGCAGCGCCGCGACGGCGTCGCCCGCACCGCTGAAGTCGAACGCCTGCACGCCCTCGCCTTCCACCAGACAGGCGGCGGCGCCGCGCGCCAGCGCATCGCCCACGTGGGCGCGGCCGTCGGTGGCGGCGCCGGGCCAGGCGATGAAGCCGTCACCGGGCGCCACCAGCCGGCTGTCGGTCTGCAGCGTGCCGGCCACGCGCTCGCGCAGCCAGTCCACGGCCTGCTGCAGCGATGCCAGCACGAGCGGCTGCGCGGTCATAGGGATTCCTCCACCGGGTTGGCGACGATCAGCGGCTTGACAGCCACGTCCGGCTGCACGCCCATCAGGCGCAGGGTCTGTTGCACCACCTCGCTGAACACCGGCGCGGCCACGGCGCCGCCGTAGATCACGCCGGCGCCGGGTTCGTCCACCATGACGGCGACGATGATGCGCGGGTTGTCCACCGGCGCCAGGCCGGTGAACCAGGCGCGGTACTTGCCCGTGGCGTAGCTCTTGCCCACCTGCTTGCGCGCCGTGCCCGACTTGCCACCGACCGAGTAGCCCACGGTCTGCGCCTTCTGGCCGGTGCCGCCGGGGCCAGCGGCCATCTGCAGCATCTTGCGCACCTCGTTGGCGGTGCGCGCCGAAAACACCGGCACCCCGGCGGGCGGGTGGTCGGTCTTGAGCATGGTGGCCGGGATGATGCGGCCCTCGTTGGCGAACACGGTGTACGAGCGCGCCATCTGGAACAGGCTGGCCGACAGGCCGTAGCCGTAGCTCATGGTGGCCTGCTCGATGGGGCGCCAGCTCTTGTAGGGGCGCAGGCGGCCGCTGACGGCGCCGGGGAAGGTGAGCGCGGGCTTCTGACCGAAACCCAGCGCCGAGAAGGTCTCCCACATCTCCTGCGCCGGCATCTGCATGGCCAGTTTGGTGGTGCCGACGTTGCTGGACTTCTGCACCACGCCGGCCACGGTGAGCACGCCGTAGTTGTGCGTGTCATTGATGGTCGAGCCCGTGATGGTGAGACGCCCGGGCGTGGTGTCCACCAGGGTATCCGGGCGCACGCGGCCGCTTTCCAGCGCCAGGCCGATGGTGATGGGCTTGATGACCGATCCGGGCTCGAACACGTCGGTCAGCGCCCGGTTGCGCAGCTGCTCGCCGCTGAGCTTGGTGCGGTCGCTGGGCGAGTAGCTGGGGTAGTTGGCCAGCGCCAGCACCTCGCCGCTGCGGGCGTCCAGCACCACCACGCTGCCGGCCTTGGCCTTGTGCAGCTGCACCGTGTCGCGCAGCTTCTGGTAGGCGAAGAACTGCACCTTGCTGTCGATGGACAGCTGAAGGTCGCGGCCGTCGACCGGCGGTACCTCGGCGCCAACGCCCTCCACCACCCGGCCCAGGCGGTCCTTGATCACGCGGCGCGAGCCCGGCTTGCCGGCCAGTTCCTTGTCGAAGGCCAGCTCCATGCCTTCCTGGCCGTGGTCCTCCACGTTGGTGAAGCCCACGATGTGCGCCGCCGGCTCGCCTTCGGGGTATTGGCGCTTGTATTCCTTACGCTGGTAGATGCCCTTGATGTTCAGCGCCGCCACCTGCTGGCCCACGTCCCAGTCCAGCTGGCGCTTGATCCAGACGAAGGTCTTGTCCTCATTGGCCAACCGGGCCATCAGCGCGGGCAACGGCATGTCCAGCAGGCGCGCCAGGGCCTTCAGGCGCGCGCGGCCCTCGGCGCTGTCGTTGTCCACGTCCTCGGGGATGGCCCAGATGCTGGCCGCCGGCACGCTGGAGGCCAGGATCAGCCCGTTGCGGTCCAGGATGCGGCCGCGGTTGGCCGGCAGCTCCAGCGTGCGGGCGAAGCGCACCTCGCCCTGGCGCTGGAAGAAGTCGTTGCCGATGACCTGCACGTAGGCCGCGCGCCCGGCCAGCGCAAAAAAGCCCAGCGCCACCAGCGCAACGATGAACTTGCTGCGCCACACGGGCGTTTTGGCCGCCAGCAGCGGGCTGGAGGTGTAGGCGACGGCGCGGCTGCTCACGAGGGGGCCTTCCCGGGGCCTGCCGCAACAGCGGCGGAAGCGGCCGGCGCACCGGCGCGGCCGTCATCCGTGACGTACTGGGTGATGGCGGGCGTGGCCATGCGCATGTTCAGGCGGTCGCGCGCCAGGCGCTCCACGCGCAACGGCGTGGCCTGGGCGCGCTTTTCCACCTGCAGGCGCTGCTGCTCGGTGGCCAGCTGGCGCGACTCGGCCAGGGCGCGGTGCAGCTCGGTGTACAGGCGGCGCGACTCGTACTGCGTGTGCACGAGATACAGGGCGCTGGCCATCACGGCCAGCAGCAGCACCACGCTGAGCCGGGTCATGCCGGGGTCTCCGTGCGCTCGGCCACGCGCATGACGGCGCTGCGCGCGCGCGGGTTGGCGGCCACTTCGGCCGCGCCCGGCTTCACCCGCGCCACGGCCGCCAGCCGCATGGGCTGCGGCTGGGCGAAGGGCGCGCGCCGGTCGTAGACCTCCTTGGTGTGCTGGGCAATGAACTGCTTGACGATGCGGTCTTCCAGCGAATGGAAGCTGATGACCACCAGCCGCCCGCCCGGCGCCAGGATCTGCAGGCTGGCTGCTAGCGCCTGGCGCAGCTCTTCCAGCTCGGCGTTGATGAAAATCCGAAAAGCCTGAAAGGTGCGCGTGGCCGGGTGCTGGCCAGGCTCGCGGGTCTTGACCGTGCCAGCCACGAGGTCGGCCAGCTCGGCAGTTCGCGTGATCGGGCCCTGCTTTGTGCGCCAAGCAGCAATCGCCTTTGCAATGGGGCCAGCAAACCGTTCTTCGCCATAGTCACGTATCACCTCCGCTATCGCGGCCGGATCGGCCGCCGCCAGCCAGTCGGCCACGCTCTGGCCGCGCGTGGGGTCCATGCGCATGTCCAGCGGGCCGTCAAAACGAAAACTGAAGCCCCGCCCGGGCTCGTCGATCTGGGGCGAGCTCACACCCAGGTCCAGTAGCAGGCCGCTGGCGCTGGCCGCGGGCAGCTCGCCCAGGTGGGAAAAGCCCTCGTGGCGGACGGACAGGCGCGCGTCCTGGATGCTCTCGGCCTCGGCGATGGCCTGGGGGTCCTTGTCGAAGGCCACCAGCCGCCCGTCCTGCGCCAGGCGCGACAGGATCAGCCGCGAATGCCCGCCGCGCCCGAAGGTGCCGTCCACGAAGGTGCCGTACGCGCCCAGCGGGCCGCCGAGCAATGCATCGACAGCCTCGCCCAGCAAGACTGTGGTGTGCCGCAGGGGCGCGTTCATGTGGGCCCCTTAAAACGAAAAATCCCGAAGGACATCGGGCATCTGCGCCTGCATGGCCTCGGCTTCGCGGGCCTCGTAGGTGCTCTTGTCCCACAACTCGAGATGGGTGCCCATGCCCAGCAGCACTGCCTCCTTGGACAGGCCGGCGGCGGCGCGCAGCTCGGGCGAGACCAGCACGCGACCGGTGCCGTCCACCTCCACATCCATGGCGTTGCCCAGGAAGATGCGCTTCCACCACTGAGCCGACATGGGCAGCTGGGCGATGCGTTCGCGGAACTGCTCCCACTGCGCACGCGGGAAGACCATCAGGCAGCCGTCGGGGTGCTTGGTGATGGTGAGTTCGCCGCCCAGGGCGTCACGATGCCGGGTCGGCACGGACAGCCGCCCCTTGGCATCCAGACTCAGCGATGACGCCCCTTGAAACACGGAAACTGAACCCCTCGGTCGGTATGGCCTTCACAGCGCGATGACGAAAAAAGCGCGTCGGAGGCCACTTTTCACCACTTCATTGCACTTTTTTGCACTGTAGCAGGAAAAGCACACCAGGCAAGGGGGCATGCCATAACATTTTGCAATGAAATCAAGGACTTAGCCGGCAAAGCTCAGCCCTTGCCTGGCAAAAAAACCTTGCCAGCCAAGCAGTTAGCTGCTGCTATGGAAGTGGTTTGTGAAGCACCGGCGGGCCTTGCCCGCCTTCATCACAGGATGTATCGGGACAGATCCTCATCCTGGCTCAAAGACGCCAGCCGCTCGTCTACGTAGGCCGCGTCCACCACCACCGTCTGACCCGACAGGCGGGTGGCGCCGAAGCTGACTTCGTCCAGCAGCCGCTCCATCACCGTGGCCAGGCGGCGAGCGCCGATGTTCTCGGTGCGCTCGTTGACGTCGCAGGCGATCTGCGCCAGCCGGGTGATGCCCTCGGGGGTGAACTGCAGCTGCACCCCCTCGGTGGCCAGCAGCGCCTGGTACTGGCGCACCAGCGAGGCGTCCGTCTGGGTCAGGATGGCCTCGAAGTCCTGCGCGGACAGCGAGGCCAGCTCCACCCGGATGGGAAAGCGCCCCTGCAGCTCGGGGATCAGGTCGCTGGGCTTGGCCAGGTGGAAGGCGCCCGAGGCGATGAACAGCATGTGGTCGGTCTTGACCATGCCGTATTTGGTGGACACGGTGGTGCCCTCCACCAGCGGCAGCAGGTCGCGCTGCACGCCCTGGCGCGAGACCTCGGCGCCGCCAGCCTCCTGGCGGGCGGCCACCTTGTCGATTTCGTCGATAAAGACGATGCCGTTTTGCTCGGCATTCGCCAGAGCGCGCTGGCGCACCTCGTCCTCGTTGACCATGCGGGCGGCCTCCTCGTCGGTCAGCAAGCGCAAGGCCTCGCCGATCTTGAGCTTGCGCGTGCGCCGCCGTTCCTGGCCCATCTGGCTGAACATGCCGCGCAGCTGCTCGGTCATCTCCTCCATGCCCTGCGGGCCCATGATTTCCAGCTGCGGGCGGGCCTCGGCCAGTTCGATCTCGATGTCCTTGTCGTCGAGCAGGCCCTCGCGCAGCTTCTTGCGGAACACCTGGCGCGCCGTGCTGTCGGCCGGCGGCTCGCCGGTGCGGGCGCTGGGCAGCAGCACGTCCAGAATGCGCTCCTCGGCCGCGTCCTCGGCGCGGGCACGCAGCTTCTTCATGTCGGTCTCGCGCGTTTGCTTGACGGCGACCTCCACCAGGTCGCGCACGATGGCGTCCACATCCTTGCCCACGTAGCCCACCTCGGTGAACTTGGTGGCCTCCACCTTGATGAAGGGGGCGTCCGCCAGGCGCGCCAGGCGGCGGGCGATCTCGGTCTTGCCCACACCCGTGGGGCCGATCATCAGGATGTTCTTGGGCGTGATCTCCTGGCGCAGACTGCTGTCGACCTGCTGGCGCCGCCAGCGGTTGCGCAGGGCGATGGCCACGGCGCGCTTGGCGCCGGCCTGGCCGACGATGTGGCGGTCGAGTTCGGAGACGATCTCCTGGGGAGTCATGGACAAGGACATGCTGCGGCCTGCCTGAAAAAATAGAGCCAAATTGGCCTCCAGACCTTGCCAGTCAAGCGCTGGAAGCCATCAAAAGAGAAGCAACCGCCGGCCGCTCAGAGCGTCTCGACGGTGTGGTGCATGTTGGTGTAGATGCACAGCTCGCCGGCGATGGCCAGCGACTTGCGGACGATGTCCTCGGCCGGCAGATCGGTGTTGTCCAGCAGCGCCTTGGCCGCCGAGTGCGCGTAGGCGCCGCCCGAGCCGATGGCGACGATGCCCTGTTCAGGCTCCAGCACGTCGCCGTTGCCCGTGATGATCAGCGAGGCGCTGTGATCGGCCACGGCCAGCATGGCCTCCAGGCGGCGCAGCACCCGGTCGGTGCGCCAGTCCTTGGTCAGCTCGATGGCCGCGCGCGTCAGGTGGCCCTGGTGCTTTTCCAGCTTGGCCTCGAAACGCTCGAAGAGGGTGAAGGCGTCGGCCGTGGCGCCGGCAAAGCCCGCCAGCACCTTGCCGTGGTGCAACTTGCGTACCTTGCGGGCCGACCCTTTGACGACGATGTTGCCCAGGGTGACCTGGCCGTCGCCGCCGATGGCGACCTGGACGCTGCCGTCCGGGCGCTCGCGCCGCACGCTGAGGATGGTGGTGCCGTGAAACTGTTCCATGGGAGAGGAAATGGGGCGGGGCCGCGCGTTTGCAACCACGCCGGCGCGCCGGGCGGGCCGCTTCAGTCCTGGCGCGGCACGATCCAGGCGTGTTCGTTGACGCCGATCACGTTGAAGAACACGGCCACCAGGCGGTGCAGGCGGCGGAACTCCAGCTCCTGGCCGGCAGCCTGCTGCGTGGCCGCCCAGTTCAGCACGCCGCCCACGGCCGCGAAGTCGATGCGGATCAGCTGCCCGCATTCCACCACCAGCGGCGCGCCGGGCCGGGCGAAGGACTGCAGGGCCTGCAGGGCGGCGCTAGCGTCGCCCTCGATGTGGCCGACCAGAGCCGGCAGGGGCGGCTCGTCGATGCCAGCCGGCTGCGACAGGGCGAACCCCGAAGTCATGTACAGGTCGCTGTCGGGCGCGTCGCGCATCGGGGCGCCGTCAGCTTCCGGCGCAGCCGGGGCGTCCGCGTCGCCGCTGAAGCCGCAGCGCGGCGCCGTCCAGGACGGCGGGGATATCTCGTAGGTGACGCAGTAGTCCAGCGCGGCCAGTTCGAACTCGTCGGCCCAGCCCATCACGCGCAGCAGCGCCATGCGCAGGCGCCACCACTGCGGGTCGCGCGAGCGCTCGCCCGAAGGCGTTTGCGCCTGCACCAGCGCGCGCAGCGCAGGCACGCCGATGAAGCGCAGCTGCACGTCCTGGCCGGCCCAGCGCTCCAGCAGCTCGGCCAGGGCCGGAACGGCTGCCGGCTCGATGCCGGTCAGGCGGCTCCAGGTCAGCGTCCAGGGCGATGCGGCGCGGGCCAGCGAGGCCTGCAGCGCAGCGATGGACTGCAGGGTGATCAGCGGCGGGGCGTTCCAGGTCAGCTCGCGCTGCTGCGCGGCGACGGCCGTGCCGCTGCCGGCCACGTCCACCTTCAGGCCCAGCTGCAGCGGAATGGAGAACCACGTCGGCGCCGAGCGGCCGAAGCGGGCGGCGTAATCGATGGACAGGGTCTCGAACTGCTCCTGGCGTCCGGTGGCGCGGTGCAGGTCGAACAGCGTGTACCAGATGTGCTCCTGCTCGGCCGGGGGTGTGCCCTCGCGCTGGGCCAACACGTCCTTGAGGGCGGCCTCGGCGCCGTCGTAGTCGGCATTGGCGAAGCGGATGGCGGCCTCTTCCAGGTCGGGGTCGTGCACGAACTTCTCGCGCGCCGGCGCGGCGTGGGGCGCGGGAGCAGCCGCGGGCTCGGGTGCCACGGCCGGCGGGAACAGCGGCTCGACCATGGCCGGCGCGGGGGGCGGTGCGGCGACCGGGGGAGCGACCGGCGCCGGCATGGTCATGGGCGCGGTCGGCGCGAAAGCGCGGCCGTGCTCGCCGGCGGCAAAGGGCGAGCCGGCCAAAGCCGAGGCCATGGCGGCCGATGCCGGGGCTGGCTGGTCGGGGTCGATGCGCGGCGCTGGAGCATCAGCGGCCGGCGGCAGCGGAGCAGGCGCCATGGCCGGCCTACCCGGGGGGGCGCCCTTGCCCTTCCACCACTGCTGGGACATCTGCGCCTCGATCTCGTCGATCTTGCGCAGCGTGTCGGCCCGGTCGTCGGGCGAGGTCATGCTGGTCTGAAAAGCCGAACTGCGCGGGCCCGCATCGTCGGTGCGCTCGGCGCGAGCCCCTTCGCTGCGGCGCAGCTTGCGTAGGTAATCGAACTCGCGGCGGCGCACGAAATCGTTGCGGCGCTTGCGCTCGATCATCTCCTTGAGCATCTGCTTGCTGTACTGGCTCTCGCGCTCTTCATCCATGGCGTCGAGCTCGGACCAATTCACGGTGGGGTTGCGCACGAAGCGCACCACCTTGGACAGCAGCCCGCGCGTGGAGGACGACGGCGGCGATGAGGAGGAAGATTCGTCCTTGCTCATGCGGCCCATTGTGCCTCGTGCGCGGCTGTGGCGATTGCGGGAAAAGCAGGAGGGGCGACGGTCAATCGCCGAACATCTTCTGCTTGAGCTCGCGGCGCTGCTGGGCCTCCAGCGACAGCGTGGCCGTGGGGCGGGCCAGCAGGCGGGGCACGCCGATGGGCTCGCCGGTCTCGTCGCAATAGCCGTAGTCGCCAGCGTCGATGCGGGCGATGGACTGCTCGATCTTCTTGAGCAGCTTGCGCTCGCGGTCGCGGGTGCGCAGCTCCAGGGCGTGCTCTTCCTCGATGGTGGCGCGGTCGGCCGGGTCGGGCACGACGACGGTGTCCTCGCGCAGATGCTCGGTGGTCTCGCCGGCGTTTTCGTGCATGGCCTGCTTGAGCTCGACCAGCTTGTGGCGGAAGAACGCCATCTGCTTGTCGTTCATGTACTCGCTCTCGGGCATGGCCAGCACTTCCGCGTCGGTCAGCTCCTCGGCGGGCTTGGTCTTCCAGTTGTTGGCCAGCTTGGGATCTTTCTTGGCGGCCGCCACAGATTTTTGCAGGGTCGTAGTCATGGTCTGAATGATGAAGCTGGCGTAGCGGACAGCGCTTGCACGCTGCCGGCCGTCGTAGGTTGTTCGAATTTCCGCCGGCCGCAGGGCGCAGCGGGGAAGCTGCCCATGCTGCCTGCGGAACCGGATGCGCGGTGTAGTGCCAGCTGCTGTGCGCCTGTCGGACGACCGGCCTGCAACAGCAACCAGCGCTTACGCCGCGCCAGGCGCGGGTGGCACGCCCCTGCGGCCACTAGCGTGATTTGGCGGGGGCGTTCGAGCCGGGGCGCGATTGTATAGACCATGGCAGGCGGGGGCCAGGGAGCAACGCATACCGCACGGGGTCACTGCGCCATGGCCGGCGCACGCCTCAGGCCAGGCACTGGCCCAGGCCCTGCTCGAAGATGTCGCGCGGCAGGTCGATGCCAATGAAGACCATGCGGCTGACGCGCGGCTCATCCGCCGTCCATTCGGGTCCCAGGTCGCTGCCCATGAGCTGGTGCACGCCCTGGAAAATGACCTTGCGGCTGGTGCCCTTCATGTCCAGCACGCCCTTGTAGCGCAGCATGCGCGGGCCGTAGATGTTGACGATGGCGCCCAGGAAATCTTCCAGCCGCGCCGGATCGAACGGGCGATCGGCGCGGTAGACGAAGCTCTTCACGTCGTCGTCATGGTGGTGGTGGTGCGGGTGGTGGCAATGCTCGCCATGCTCGTGGCCATGGTCGTGGTGGTCATGGCCGCAGTGCTCGTCATGCACGTGTCCGTGGTCGTGCCCGTCGTCCTCCTTGAGGAAGTCCGGGTCGATGTCCAGCCGCGCGTTCAGGTTGAAGCCGCGCAGGTCCAGCACCTCGGCCAGCGGCACCTCGCCAAAGTGCACGGCCTTGATGGGCGCGCGCGGGTTCATGTGCTTGAGGCGGTGGATCAGCGCGTCCTTCTCAGCCTCGCTCACCAGGTCGGTCTTGGACAGGAAGATCTGGTCGGCAAAGCCCACCTGGCGGCGTGCCTCCTGGCGCTCGTTGAGCTGGCTGTCCGCGTGCTTGGCGTCGACCACCGTGATGATGGAATCGACCAGGTAGGTCTCGGCGATCTCGTCGTCCATGAAGAAGGTCTGCACCACCGGGCCGGGGTCGGCCAGACCGGTGGTTTCGATCACCACGCGCTCGAAGTCGAGCATCTTCTTGCGCCGCTTGGCGGCCAGCAGTTGCAGCGTCTCGCGCAGGTCCTCGCGAATGGTGCAGCAGATGCAGCCGTTGCTCATCTGCACGATCTGCTCTTTCGACTCGGTGAGCAGGATGTCGTTGTCGATGTTCTCCTCGCCGAACTCGTTCTCGATCACGGCGATCTTCTGGCCATGCGCCTCGGTCAGCACGCGCTTGAGCAAAGTGGTCTTGCCGGCCCCGAGGAAGCCGGTGAGGATGGTGACGGGGATCAGGGACATGGAAGGCGCCTTGCGGGAATGGCTTGCAACAAAAGCGCCCGCGCCGCCGCCAGGGGCGCGCGCGGGCCGATTCGGGGCCTGACTGTAGCGAAGCCGCCAAGCCCCGGCCTGCGGGGTTGATATTCAAGCCTTTTTGGCCTCCAGCGCTTGTCAGCCAAGCGCCAGCAGCTATCTATTCAATAGCAATCAGTCTATCTGCGCCAGTAATTGTTGGCGGCTGCTACGGTCTGGAAGTTGAGGGCCACCACCTGCGAGGCGGCCGTCAGCGCCTGGTGGTCCTCGGCGTACTCGGGGCGCAGGCGGTGCAGCACCTCGGGGTCGGGCTGGGTGTATTTCACGCCGCGCCGGCTCAGGGTGATGGCCAGCTCGAAGCCCTGCTGGGGCGTGTCGGTGATGAGGGAAGGCAGCCAGGTATCGGCCATGAGTCGCTCCTTTCGTGGGGGGATGGAAAAGTGCACGGGAGGTGACACTTTCCCACGCCTGCCGCCCGGCCGCAAGGCAGCGCCCCAGGCCCGGCCCTTCAGTCCCCGCTCTTCTTGTGCGCGCGCGGATGCGCCTGGTCGTACACCTGGGCCAGGTGCTGGAAGTCCAGCCGCGTGTAGACCTGGGTGGTGGTGATGCTGGCGTGGCCCAGCAGCTCCTGCACGGCGCGCAGGTCGCCGCTGGACTGCAGCAGGTGGCTGGCAAACGAGTGGCGCAGCATGTGCGGGTGCACCGGCGTGGTCAGGCCGGCCACGCTGCTGCGCTCGCGCAGGCGCAGCCAGACGGTCTGCGCCGTGATGCGCGCGCCGCGCCGGCCCACGAACAGGGCGCAGTCGTCCAGTCGTCCAGCGCCGCCGCCGAAGGGCAGCGCCCGCTGCGACAGCCAGTGCGCCAGCGCCCGCGCCGCCGCGCCGCCCAGGGGCACGCTGCGGCGCTTGCCGCCCTTGCCGAAGACGTGGGCCTCGCCCGCATCCAGGTCCACCCAGCCGCGGCCCTGCTGCTGGGCGGCGCTGCTAGCGGCCACGTCCAGCCCGACCAGCTCGCCCACGCGCAGGCCGCAGCCGTACAGCAGCTCCACCACGGCGGCATCGCGCGCCTCCAGCCAGGGGTCGGCCCCGGGCTGCTCGTGCTCGGCCAGGCGCACGGCGTCGTCCACCGGCAGGGCCTTGGGCAGCGGCTTGGGCGCCTTGGGCGCGCGCACGTCCTGCACCGGGTTGTGCGCGATGAGGCCCTGGCGCGCCGCCCAGGCATAGAAACCCCGCCAGCCCGACAGGATGAGCGCGATGCCGCGCGCGCTGCGCCCGCCGGCGTGCATCTGCGCGGCGAAGCGGCGGATGTGGCCACTGCCCAGCTGCAGCAGCGGCAGCTGCGCCTCGCGCGCATGGGCGCACAGGCGCTGCAGGTCCAGGGTGTAGAGGATGAGGGTGCGCGCGGCCAAGCGCTTTTGCACCCGCGCGTAATCCAGGTAGGCCAGCGCCTCGGCGGGCAGGCCGCCGTCGGCCGGGGGCACTGCCTCGGGGCTCACTGCAGGCGCGACAGGGCGCTGCTGGCCAGCTCGGCCATGCGCACCAGGAAGTCCGTGCCCATGGTGGCCTCGAAGCGCTGCGCGTCGTGCGAGGCCAGCACCACCAGGCCGAAGGCCGGGCTGTCGGCGCTGTCGATGGCGCCCTCGCGCAGCGGCAGCAGCGCCAGCGAGCGCGCCTCCTGCGCGTCGGGCAGCCAGGCCGTGGCCTCGAAGCCCAGATTGGGACCGCAAAACGGCATGGTCAGCGACGAGGCGAAGGCGCGCACGTCCTCGCTCACGCCCTGGGTGAAGGGCGCGTTCAGGTGGGCCGGCGCCACGCCCCACACGCGCAGCGCCACCTGGGGCACGTCGAACAGGGTGCGTATGCCCTGCTCCACCGCCTGGGGCACCTCGGCCGCCCAGCGCACGCCGGCCAGCTGGCGCGCCCACTGGTGCACCTTGCCGGCGATGGCGGCGTTCTCGTTGCTGTGGCGCACCATCTCCATGACGCGCTGCTCCAGCAGCTTGATCTTGTCGCGCAGCATCTCGGCCTGGCGCTCGTGCAGGCTGACGGCGCGCTGGCCGTGCGGGCTGGCGAAGGTAACGGAGGCCAGCAGCTCGGCATGGCGCTCGAAGAAACCCGGCGTGGCCGCCAGGTACTGGGCGATGTCGTCTTCGGTGATGGGAGTGATGGGCAGGGTCATGGCGGTCAGGCGGACGCGCTGGCGTCCGCGGGAAGGTCGATCTCGCCCTCGAACACCGTGGTGGCGGGGCCGGTCATGAAAACGCTGGCGTGTGGCTCGCCGCTCCATTCGATGGTCAGCAGGCCGCCGCGGGTGTGCACATCCACGCGCGTGTCCAGCAGCCCCAGGCGGATGCCTGCCGCAACGGCGGCGCAAGCGCCCGAGCCGCAGGCCAGCGTCTCGCCGGCGCCGCGCTCGTACACGCGCAGGCGTGCCCGGGTGCGGTCCACGATCTGCAGAAAGCCGGCGTTCACCCGCTCGGCGAAGCGCGGATGACCCTCCACCAGCGGGCCCACGAGGGCCACGGGGGCGGCGTCCACGTCGGGCACCAGCTGCACGGCATGCGGGTTGCCCATGGATACCAGCGCTATCCAAACCATAGCTGCCTGCGCTTGCCCCTCAAGGGCCAGAGGCCATTTTTGCCCCAAACCTTCGGCCACGGGCTGCAGGCCGCCGGCGTCGAAGGCCACGCTGGCCGGGTCGAAGGCGGGGCGGCCCATGTCCACACGCACGCGGCCGTCCGGCGCCAGGCGCAGCTCGATCACGCCAGCCAGGGTCTGCACGCGCAGCACGTCCTTGTCCGTCAGGCCCTTGTCGTGCACATAGCGGGCAAAGCAGCGCGCGCCGTTGCCGCACTGCTCGACCTGCCCGCCGTCGGCGTTGTGGATCAGGTATTCGAAGTCGATGCCAGGCGCCGGCGAGGGGCGCACCGTCAGCACCTGGTCCGCGCCCACGCCGAAGTGCCGGTCGGCCAGGCGGCGGTAGTGCGCCGGCTGCAGGCCCAGGGGGGCCGCCGTCTCGTCCAGCACGACAAAATCGTTGCCGGCGCCCTGCATCTTGGTGAAGCGGATGTGCATGGCGGGGATTATCCGGCGCCGGCCCGGGGCGCAGCACCGGGCGCACCGCACGCGGGAAAACCCCAGGGGCGAGAACTTGAGTTTTTTTCTCGGATTTGACCTGCCGCAACCCCGCCGCGCCCGGGCTGCGCAGCATGGCGGCCCTGCGATGAACGGATGGACGAGACCCCCATGACACTCACCCTGAACGTACTGAACCACCTGCACGCCGACGACGAGCATGCCGCCGCCGCGCTGGTGCGGCAAAGCGGCGACGGCGCCGCGCTGATCGAGCTGCTGGAGCTGCTGTGGAGCGCCGGCGTGGCCCGCGCCCCGGCGCTGGTCGGCCCGGTGCTGGAGCGCCTGTCGCAATTGAGCCCGGTGACGCCCGGAGCCTGCCGATAATGAGCCGATGCCCCGCGACAGCCAGCACCTCCACCCCCGCCGCCCCCCCGTCACACCGCTGCATGCGGCCACCGTGCTGCTGCTACGCGACGCGCCCGCACCCGATGGCAGCGCCAGCACGCTGCAGGTGCTGATGACGCGCCGCTCGGCCACGGCCAGCTTCGTGCCCGGGGCTTACGTCTTTCCCGGCGGCGGCATCGAGGCGCAGGACGCCGCGCCCGCCTCCCACGCCCTGGCCGACCACCGCCCGGCCCAGGCCGGCGAGCGCCTGACCGAGGCCCTGGCCGCGCTGCGCGAGAGCTTCGAGGAGCTGGGCATCCTGCTGGCGCGGCGCGCCGACGGCCGCTGGGCCGGCCCCGAGGACATCGCCGCGCTGGACCGCAAGGCGCCCTTCGCCGCCCAGGTGGCCGCGCGCGGCCTGCGCCTGGCGGCGGACGCCATGTACCCGCTGGCGCACTGGACGGCCGACCGCAACCTGCCCAAGCGCTTCGCCGTGCCCTTCCTGGTGGCGCGCATGCCGCCCGGCCAGGAGCCCGTGGCCGACGAGTCCGAGCAGTTCGAGCCCGTCTGGGTCAGTCCCGCCGACGCCCTGGCCCGGCACGAGGCAGGGCAGTTCTTCATGATCTACCCGACCATCCGCACGCTGGAGCGCCTGGCGCAGTATGCCGACGTGCAGGCCGTGCTGGACGCCGTGGCGCACGAGCAGCCGCTGTGGGTCAGCAGCCCGCGCTCGGGCCTGCTGGCCGGCAAGGAGGCCCGCTACATGGAGCACGAGGCGCCGTTTGGCGAGCTGGCCCTGGTCTGCCCCGACGGCCTCGGCCAGCACGTGCTGGACTGGCAGTGCGAGCGGCCCGTGCCGCTGCTCAAGAACGTGCAGCGCCTGACGGCCCCCAACCCCGGCGTGATGACCGGCCCCGGCACCAACAGCTACCTAGTGGGCGAGCCGGCCACCGGCTATATCGCCATCGATCCCGGCCCGCAGGACGGCGAGCACCTGGAGCGCCTGTGGCGCGCCGCCGGCGGCGACATCCGCGCCATCGTCTGCACCCACTCGCACGCCGACCACTCCCCTGGCGCCGCGCCGCTGCAGGCCCTGGTGGTCGCGCACGGCCGTGCTGCCCCGCCGGTGCTGGGCCTGCCCTCGGCCCCCACGGCGCGCGCGGCCAGCCATTTCGTGCCTGACCGGGCGCTATCAGATGGAGAGCTGCTGACGCTGACAGGACAAGGGCTGGAGGGCGAAATCACCCATACCCTGGAGGTGGTGCACACGCCCGGCCACGCGGCCAACCACCTGTGCCTGATCCTGCGCGAGGACGGGCTGCTGTTCTCCGGCGACCACATCCTGAACGGCAGCACCACCATCATCGACCCGCCCGACGGCAACATGGCCCACTACCTGGACTCGCTGGCCCGGCTGGACGCGCTGTGCGTGCAGCACGGCGTGGAGTTCATCGCCCCGGCCCACGGCTACGTGCTGTGCGATGCGCGCGGCGCCATTGCCCAGCTCACCGCCCACCGCCTGGCGCGCGAGGCCAAGGTGCTGGCCGCCATGCAGGCGCGCCCCGAAGGCAGCATGGAGGACTGGACCCGTCTGGCCTACGCCGACGTGCCGCCGCGCATGTGGCCGCTGGCCCAGCGCTCGCTGCTGGCCCACGTGGAGCGCATCCGCATGCTCGAACCAGGGAATGATTGAACACCCCCCTGAGGCGCTGCGCGCCTTCCCCCCGCTCTCGCCATGCTGCGCATGGCGGGCAGGGGGACGACGCCAGCGGACCGGCAAAGCCGGATCCGCGGCGTCTGCTGGCTTGGGCGAGCGCCAGTTGCGTAAGCTTGGCTGCCTTAGCCATCGCTTGAATTGCCCCGCATGACCGAAGAAGACCAAGACACCGTCCGCCTGTCCAAGCGCCTGGCCGAGCAGCAGCAGTGCTCGCGCCGCGAGGCCGAGCTGTACATCGAGGGCGGCTGGGTCAGCGTGGACGGCCAGGTGGTCGAGCAGCCGGGCACCCGCGTAGCGCCGGGCCAGCAGGTGGAACTGGCCCCGCGCGCCCGCGCCGAGGAGGTGCCGCCCATCACGCTGGTCCTGCACAAACCGGCCGGCTACGAGGCCGGCCTGGGCGCCGCGCCCGGCGATGCGCACGCCAGCCGCAGCCGCGGCGCGCCCGATGCGCTGACGCTGATCCACCCGGACAGCCGCCACGCTGAGGGCGGCCCGCCGGTGCGCGTGCTGCAGCGGCACTTCCGCCAGCTGGTGTGCCACACGCCCCTGACCACCGAGGCCAGCGGCCTGGTGGTCTACACCCAGGACCGGCGCATGGCGCGCCGGCTGGTGGAGGACATCGAGACGCTGGAGCAGGAATGCATCGTGCAGGTCGAAGGCCAGATCGCCGAAGGCGGCCTGCAGCGCCTGTGCCACGGCCTGTCCTTCAACGGCCGGGCGCTGCCGCCCATCAAGGTCAGCTGGCAAAGCGAGCAGCGCCTGCGCTTTGCCCTCAAGGGCATACGCCCCGGCCAGGTGCCGGCCATGTGCGCGGCGGTGGGACTGCAGGTTACGGCCCTGCGGCGCATCCGCATCGGCCGCGTGGCGCTGGCCAAGCTGCCCGAGGGCCAGTGGCGCTATCTGCTGCCCTGGGAGCGCTTTTAGCTCCTGAAACAATAGCTGTCAGCGCTTGCTGGATAAGGGCTGAAGGCAGATTTCACTCTTTGCTTGTGTGCCGTGGAAACACCCGGATACACTGCGCCACCGCCGCCTGTGGCGGGCACAAAAAAGAAAGAGAGAGGGGAAATCTATGGATGCCCAGACCCTGGGTGGTGGCGGCGCGCTGCGCGCGTCCTTTGCCTCGCACGACATCGAGGCCCACCCGCTGCGCTTCACCGGCAGCGGCGGCGGCTATTTCCGGGTGTGGATCGTCAACGTGCTGCTGTCCATCCTGACGCTGGGGCTGTACACGCCCTGGGCGCGGCGGCGCACGGCCCAGTATTTCTACGGCCACAGCCTGGTGGCCGGCAGCGCGCTGGAGTTCACCGCGCAGCAGCGGCGCATGGTGGTGGGCTTCATCGCCGTGGCGCTGCTGACGCTGGCCTACAAGCTGGCCGCGCAGACCGGGCAGGACCTGGCCCTGGGCCTGCTGCTGCTGGGCGGCGCGCTGCTGTCGCCGCTGATCTGGGGCAGCGCCATGCGCTTTCGCCTGGGCAACACGCGCTGGCGTGGCGTGCGCCTGGCCTTCAACGCCTCCTGGCGCGAGGTCTATGTGGCCAGCTGGCCGGTCTTCGCGCTGGCGCTGGTGGTGCTGGCCGTGGGCGGCGGCCTGCAGCTGCTGGCGCCCGAGGTGCCCCCGGCCGAAGAGCGCCGCCTGCCCGCCTTCACCGCGCCTATGGGAGGCCTGATCGCCCTGGGCCTGGTGCTGGCCGTGCTGTGCGTCATCCGGCTCGAATACAACTACCGCAGCCTGATGGTGCGCCGCGCCAGCATCGGCCAGGAAGCCGGGCGGCTGAAGCTGCGCTACCGCGACTTCGTCTGGCTGTGGCTGGCCACGCTGGCGGTGTTCATCGTCTCGGTGCTGGTGCTGTCGACCCTGTTGGCAGCCGTGCTGGGCGGCTCGTGGGCGCTGCTCAAGGCCCTGGTGCCGGCCCGGCCCGGCATGGGCGCGGTGCTGCTCATCGTGGCGGCGATGGTGCTGGGCCTGCTGTTGCTGGCCCTGGCCACGGCGCCGGCGCGCGCCTACCGCGAGGCGGCGTTGTTTCGCCTGACCTGGGGCCACACCGGGGTAAGCGGCATCGCCCGCTTCAAATGCAATCTGCGCGTGGGCGGCTTCGTGCTGCTGCGCCTGCGCAACGCGCTCTTCACGCTGCTGACGCTGGGCCTGTACCGCCCCTTCGCGCGGGTGAGCGAGTACCGCATGAAGCTACAGTCCGTCACCGTGCACGTGAAGGGCGGCGTCGACCAGGTCGCCGGCCGCCTGGAGCGCCAGCAGGCCAGCGGCATCGGCGACGCGCTGGCCGACGCGGCCGGGCTGGACCTGATCGGCTGAGCGCCATGACCGCCCCGCCGCCCGCGCCCCAGCTGCTGCGCGCCCGCTGGTACGACGGGCGCAGCAGCCAGCCGCGCGCCGTGCACGTGGCGCTGGTGCCCGCCCGCGGCGGCCCGGCCCTGGTGCTGCACGCCAGCGGCGCCGCTCCGCTGCGCCTGGAAGGGCGCCAGATCGGCTGGCCCGAGATGTGGAGCGCGCGTACCGCGCCCCAACAGGGCGCGGTCGTGGACCTGGGCGAGGCCGGCAGCCTGGAGATCGACGATGCCGCGGCCTGGCATGCCGCACGCCGCGCCGCCGGCGGCCGCGCCAGCGTGCGCGAGCGGCTGCAGACGCGCTGGCCGGCGCTGCTGGTCGGCCTGCTGCTGGCAGCCGTGATCGTGACGCTGTTTTACCGCCACGCCACGCCCTGGCTGGCCGCGCAACTGACGCGCCACGTGCCGCTGCCGTGGGAGCAGGCCCTGTCGCGCCATGCCCTGCGCGAGATGGACGACGGCGTGCTCGAGCCCAGCCGCCTGGCGCCCGAGCGGCAGGCGGCGCTGCGCGCGCGCTTCGAGGCCCTCGTGGCGCACATGCCGGCGCTGCCGGCGCGCTATGCGCACTACGCGCCGCGCTACACGCTGGACTTTCGCCGCGGCCTGGGCGCCAACGCCTTTGCCCTGCCCGGCGGCGCCATCGTCGTCACCGACGGCCTGGTGGAGGCGGCCCGCGCGGCCGGGCTGCAGGATGACGCCATCGCCGGCGTGCTGGCGCACGAGATCGGCCACGTGGCCCACCGCCACACCACGCGCATGCTGGTCGAGCAGGGCGTGGTGCAGATGGGACTGGGGCTGGCGCTGGGCGACGTGTCCGGGCTGCTGGCCACAGGCAGCTCGGCCCTCACCGGGCTGGCCTACCAGCGCAGCCACGAGCGCGAGGCCGACTGCCACGCCCTGGCCCTGCTGCGCCAGGCCGGCCTGCCCAGCGCGCCCATGGCCGACCTGCTGCTGCACATTGGCGGCGACAGCAAGGCGAAGAGGGAAGCGCGCCCAAGCGAGGGCGAGGGCACGGCCGACGCAGGGGCGGGCTGGACCGACTGGCTGGGCAGCCACCCCGCCACGGCCGAGCGGGCGCGCCAGCTGCGCGCCGGCCAGGCGCCACATTGCTCCTAAAAAGAGAGCGGTCAGCGCTTATCCCATAAGCGCTGGAGCCGATTTTGACTATGAATGCGGAAAAAAAGTGTGAAGCACGCCGATAAGCCGGATTCTGTGCACCGCGGTTGCCCGCGGCGTGACCGCCATTACTCTGGGCCGGGTGTCGCCACCTCGGCTCGATGCTACCTACCCGCCAGCTCCGCGGAGCCACGTCAACGCTGGCCTACTTGGTATTGCTGCGCGTAGAGATTGCCCGTTTCACTTCGGGCGCGAAGCGCCCGAAGTGGCTGCGTCGTGCCGGGCTGATCGCCCGTCACCGTCTGGCTTGCGCCAGCCGCGCCAGCTTGCGCTGGCGAACCGCAGAACACCCCGGGTGGGCGCTTCTACGCTCGAACTCGTCTCTGTTGCTCTGATCCTCACCTCACGGTGGACAGCCGTTAGCTGCTACGCTGCCCTGTGCAGTCCGGACGTTCCTCCAGTGCCTGGTTTCCCAGCTTGCACCAGCGGCGGTCTGGCGTGCTTCACGGGCGCGATTATCGGGCCTGGCGCGCCGCGGCGGCGGCCGCGGGGCTTTCGCAGGCGGACTTCAGTGCTCCGGCAGCAGCTGGAAGATGTTGTAGGCGATGAGCAGCAGCGCGCCGACGATGCCCGCCATCATCAGCAGCGGGCCCCAGCGCGACTCGCGCGCGGAAAAGCCGACCAGCAGCAGCGCGCAGCTGGCGGTCAGCATGAGCATGGTGGTGTGCAGCAGGGTCATGGCACAAAGCGGCAAGGGGCGGTGGATGCGTGCATTGTCCGCCCCGCCCGCCCGCGCCGTGCGCCGCTTCGCATCCACCGCTTGACGCAGGTCAACGCCGCCACCCTGCTGCGGCGCGGGCACGGCGGGCCGCGGGCGGAATATCCATATCGCGACACCGCAGAACGATTTCTCCACAATGGGCGGCCTCAACCCGCTTTGCCGGCTTTTCCAACCGAACCCTCCTGGAGACACCATGCGAGTCGACAACATCCTGCAGACTATCGGCAACACCCCCCACGTGCGCATCAACCGGCTGTTCGGGCCGGGCGCCAACGTCTGGGTCAAGTCCGAGCGCGCCAACCCTGGCGGCTCCATCAAGGACCGTATCGCCCTGGCCATGGTCGAGGCGGCCGAGGCCAGCGGCGCGCTCAAGCCCGGCGGCACCATCGTCGAGCCCACCAGCGGCAACACCGGCATCGGCCTGGCGCTGGTGGCCGCCGTCAAGGGCTACAAGCTGGTGCTGGTGATGCCCGACAGCATGTCCATCGAGCGCCGCCGCCTGATGCTGGCCTACGGCGCCACGTTCGACCTGACGCCGAAGGAAAAGGGCATGAAGGGCGCCATCGCCCGCGCCCAGGAGATCGTGGACAGCACGCCCGGCGCCTGGATGCCGCAGCAGTTCGAGAACCCGGCCAACGTCGAGGTACACGCGCGCACCACGGCGCAGGAGATCCTGGCCGACTTCCCCGACGGGCTGGACGCGGTCATCACCGGCGTGGGCACGGGCGGGCACATCACCGGCGTGGCCCAGGTGCTCAAGGCCAAGTTTCCCAGCCTGAAGGTCTTCGCCGTCGAGCCCACGGGCTCGCCCGTGATCTCCGGCGGCCAGCCCGGCCCGCACCCCATCCAGGGCCTGGGCGCCGGCTTCATCCCCAAGAACCTGCACGTGGATCTGCTGGACGGCGTGATCCAGGTGGACGCCGAGCCGGCGCGCGAATACGCCCGCCGCGCCGCGCGCGAGGAAGGCCTGCTGGTGGGCATCTCCTCGGGCGCCGCGCTGGCCGCCATCGCCCAGAAGCTGCCCGAGCTGCCGGCCGGCAGCCGCGTGCTGGGCTTCAACTACGACACCGGCGAGCGCTATCTGTCGGTGGAAGGCTTCCTGCCCGGCTGAGCGGGTCGCAGCCAGCCAACCACCCCAAGGGCCTCCAGCGGAGGCCCTTTTTCATGCTCTCTGCAGGGACGAGCTTTCGCGCCGGGCACATGCAGGGCCTTGGCCCACCGTCCTACAGGCCATCGACGGGCCGCTGGCAAAAATCGACGCCACGCCCCGAGCAACGGCCGGCGCGCTGCATTGCCATGAGACATCCCACTCCCAACCCCTCCCCCGACCGCATGGCCTTCACGGTGCTCACCGTGAACGTGCACAAAGGCTTCACCTCCTTCAACCGCCGCTTCATGCTGCACGAGCTGCGCGAGGCCGTGCGCGAGGTCTCGGCCGACATCGTCTTCCTGCAGGAGGTGCTGGGCACGCACGAGCGCCACGCCAGCCGGGTGGCCAACTTCCCTGCCCAGCCGCACTACGAATTTTTGGCCGACTCGATCTGGAGCCAGTACGCCTACGGTCGCAACGCGGTCTACGACAAGGGTCACCACGGCAACGCCCTGCTGTCCAAGTTCCCCATCATGCATTTTGAGAACCACGACATCTCGGTGTCGGGCCCGGAGCGCCGCGGCATGCTGCACTGTGTGCTGCAGCCGCCCACCCTGGCCATGCCGGTGCATGCCATCTGCGTGCACCTGGGGCTGCAGGAAGCGCACCGCCACCGCCAGCTGCACCGGCTGGCGGCGCTGGTGCGTTCGCTGCCCGAGGGCGATCCGGTGGTAGTGGCCGGCGACTTCAACGACTGGCGCGGCCGGGCGCACAACCTGCTGTCGCGCGAGGCCGGGCTGCGCGAGGTTTTCGTGCACTCGCTGGGCCGCGCCGTGCGCACCTTCCCGGCGCCCATGCCGCTGCTGCCGCTGGACCGCATCTACGTGCGCGGCGCGGCCGTACACACGCCGCTGGCCCTGCCGCGCCAGCCGTGGAACCGACTGTCCGACCATGCGCCGCTGGCCGCGGAGATCGCGCTGTGACCGCCTCGCCGACGGCACGGGCCCAGCGGCCGCGCCGCTCCTCACGCTGGGTGCCGGGCAACCACTTTGAGCTGCTGGAAAACGGTGAGGAGTTCTTTCCGCGCGTGTTCGACTCCATCCGCAACGCGCGCAGCGAGGTGCTGCTGGAGACCTTCATCCTGTTCGACGACAAGATCGGCCAGGCCCTGCATTCCGCCCTGCTGGAGGCCGCACAGCGCGGCGTTCAGGTCCATGTGCTGGTGGACGGCTTCGGCTCGCCCGACCTGCCGCCCGAGTTCATCGCCAGCCTGGTGCAGGCCGGCGTGCATTTCCGCGTGTTCGACCCGGGCGGACGGCGCCTGTTCGGCCAGCGGCTGAACCTGCTGCGGCGCATGCACCGCAAGATCGTGGTGGTCGACGGCGAGCTGGCCTTCATCGGCGGCATCAACTACTCGGCCGACCACGTGGCCGACTTCGGCCCGCAGGCCAAGCAGGACTGGTCGGTGGCCGTGCGCGGGCCCATCGTGGCGCACATGCACCGCTTTGCCCGGCGCGCCGTGCTGCCGCGCCATGAGCAAAAACGCCAGCGGCGCACGCCGCTGCCCGAGCTGCCGCACGCGGGCGGCGCCGACGCGCTTTTCGTCACCCGCGACAACGACCTGCACACCACCGACATCGAGCGCCACTACCGCATCGCCCTGCGCGCCGCGCGCGAGCGTGTGGTGATCGCCAACGCCTATTTCTTTCCCGGCTGGCGCCTGGTGCGGGCGCTGCGCCGCGCCGCGCGCCGGGGCGTGCAGGTCAGCCTGATCCTGCAGGGCGAGCCGGACATGCCCATCGTGAAGACGGCCGCCAGCCTGCTGTACGACCACCTGCTGCGTGCTGGCGTGCGCATCTATGAATACTGCGAGCGCCCGCTGCACGGCAAGGTGGCGCTGGTGGACCGGCAGTGGTCCACCGTGGGCTCCAGCAACCTCGACCCCTTGAGCCTGTCGCTGAACCTGGAGGCCAACGTGGTCATCCGCGACGAGGCCTTCAACGCCCTGCTGTACGACCGGCTGCAGCGGCTGATGCAGGACAGCTGCAAGCAGGTGCGGCCCGAGCCGCAAGGCGCCTTCGAGGGCCTGCGCCTGCTGCGCGGCTACTGCGTGTACCACCTGATGCGCTGGTTCCCCACCTGGGCCGGCTGGTTGCCACGCCACCAGCCCACCATCTCGCTGGTGCGCCCCGGCGCGCAATGACCCCACCAGGAGCCGCCAGCGTGACCGCCTCACCCTCCCGCACTGCCGCTGCGGCGCCTGCTCCTGGCGCTGGCCGTTGGCGCGCGCTGCTGGCGCGCCCGGGTTGGCGCTGGGCCGGCGGCGCGGCCATGGCGGCCGTGGCGCTCTTCATCGTCTGGCTGCTGGTGCGCGGCGCCATGCAGGTGGACTGGCCGGCCGTGTGGCGCGCCCTGCGCGGCCTGCCGCCGGCCACGCTGGCGCTGGCAGCGCTGCTGGGCTGGGCCGGGCATCTGGCCTACGGCTGCTTCGACCTGTTTGGCCGCTACCTGGTGCGCCACCGGCTGTCGGTCGCGCGCACCATGGCGGTCACGCTGATCGCCTACCCGTTCACGCTGAACCTGGGCTCGCTGGTGGGCGGGGTCTCGGTGCGCTGGCGGCTGTACTCGCGCCTGGGGCTGAACGTGGGCCAGATCGCCCAGGTGGTGGTGGTCTCCATTGTTACCAACTGGGTGGGTTACTTCGCGCTGGCCTGCCTGGTGTTCTGGCGCTGGGCGCCGCCGCTGCCGCCCAGCTGGTCGCTGGACGGCGGGCAGCTGCGCTGGCTGGGCCTGGCCCTGGCGGCGCTGAGCGCCGGCTACGTGCTGCTGTGCGCCTGGCGCGGCGGCCAGGCACTCACGCTGCGCGGGCACAGTCTGCCCCTGCCTCGCTGGCCGGTGGCGCTGTCGCAGCTGGCGCTGTCGTGCACCAGCTGGGGCCTGATGGGTGCGGCCGTGTGGGCGCTGGCGCGTGGTCATGCACCCTATCCGGCGGCGCTGGCCACCGTGCTGCTGGGCGCGGTGGCGGGTCTGATCTCGCGCATCCCCGCCGGGCTGGGTGTGCTGGAGGCCGTGGGCACGGCCGTGCTGTCGGCCTATATGCCGGTCAGCGAGGCGCTGGCCGTGGTGCTGGCGTTTCGTGCCCTGTACTACCTGGCGCCGCTGGTGGCCGCCGCCGTGGCGCTGCTGGCCACCGAGCTGCTGTGGCGCCGCCGGGGAGGCGGGCAGGAAACTTCAAGCCAAAACGAGCTCTAGCGCGCGCCAGTTAAGCGCCAGCAGCTATTTTTCCAATAGCACCCTGACATTCAGGCCAGAAAAAAACCGCCCCAGGGCGCGAACCCTGCGGCGGTTTGACTACTGTGCAAGCGCGGGTCAGAGCTGCTGCGCGTTCTGCAGCGCGGCCACGCGCTCCTCGATGGGCGGGTGCGAGGAAAACAGCTTGCCCAGCCCGCCGGTGATGCCCATGGCCTGCAGGCTCTTGGGCATCTCGCCGGGCACCATGCCGCCCAGGCGGTACAGGGCGTTGATCATGGGCTGCTTGCGGCCCATCAGACGGGCGGCGCCGGCGTCGGCGCGGAATTCACGCTGGCGCGAGAACCAGGCCACGATGATGGCGGCCAGAAAGCCCAGCAGGATGTCCAGCACGATGGTCGTGACCATGTAGCCGATGCCGGGGCCGGAGTTGTTCTCGTCGTTCCTGCGCAGGAAGCTGTCCACCGCATAGCCGATGACGCGCGACAGGAACACCACGAAGGTGTTCATCACGCCCTGGATCAGCGCCATGGTGACCATGTCGCCGTTGGCAACGTGGGCCACCTCGTGGCCGATGACGGCTTCGACCTCCTCGCGCGTCATGCCCTGCAGCAGGCCGGTGGAGACGGCCACCAGGGCCGAGTTCTTGAAGGCGCCGGTGGCGAAGGCGTTGGCTTCGCCCTGGTAGATGCCGACCTCGGGCATCTGGATGCCGGCCTGCTCGGAAAAGCGCCGCACGGTCTCCACGATCCAGGCCTCGTCCTGGTTGCGCGGGTTGTTGATGATTTGCACGCCCATGCTCATCTTGGCAATGGGTTTGCTCATCAGCAGCGAGATGATGGCGCCGCCAAAGCCCATGATGAAGGCGAAGCCCAGCAGCGCGCCCAGGTTCAGGCCGTTGGCGGTGAGGTAGCGGTTCACCCCCAGCAGGCTGGCGACGATGCCCAGCACCACCACCACGGCGACGTTGGTCAGCAGGAAAAGCGCTATGCGTTTCATTTGAGAGGAGAGCTCCACGAAAGAAGGAAATCGGCGCTGGCGCGCCCGGCAGAGATGGGGCGCCCGGCCGGCGGTTCAAGCCCCGCGCGGCGGCCGGAAAACGAGCGGGTCATCATAAAAGCACGGGCTTTCGTTCCCCGCCCACCAGCCGGGTACACCCAGAACCGGCACCGGATTGAACGGCTTGGCGGCCAGGGCCTCGGCACCCAGGCCGTGGGCCAGCCAGGCATCCGCCTCCGCTACTGTTTCGATAGCTTGCGGCGCTTGCAGGACATGGGCTGTGATGCCTTTTCGCGGTTCGCCCAGTTTCTCCAGCAGCGCGTGGCCGAAGGGCAGCAGCCGGGCCTGGCGCCACAGCGGGCGCAGATCGACAAAGGCATGCCGCCACTGGCGCGCGGCCAGCGCCTGGTGCAGCGGCGCGGGTGCGCACAGCAGGGCGCCGTTTTCGTCCAGCAGCGTGATGGCGTCGCGCAGTGGCCCCCGCACCGCGCCCACGCCGGCCCGGACGATGGCGCCGTGCTGCCAGGCGTTCAGCCGGCGCTTGGCCTGCGGCCAGCGCAGCCAGGCCAGGCCGTTGAAGAAGTCGTGCAGGTTGTCGCGCGTGGGCACGCGGCGGCGCTCGAAGACGAACTGCTCGTAGGCCAGGCCGGGCGGCAGGGCCTGCTGGGGCACGAAGCGCACGCCGGGGTCGGGCGCATGGCCGGCGGCCACCAGGGCGTTGAGCGCCTCGGCGACGCAGGCGCCCTGCTCCACCAGCGCCGCCGCGCGGCGGCCCAGCGCGGCCAGGTCGGCCAGCCAGGGGCGCTGCCAGTCGATAGGGGCCAAGTTACCCGGCGGCGCCATGCAGCGGCGGCTGCGGCGTGCGGGCGCTACGCTTGTCGCGCACGGCCACGCGCGGCGTGCCCTCGTCGCGCAGCTCGAAGGCCTGGGTGGCGGCCAGCAGCTTGGACAGCGTGGCGTAGCCGTAGTTGCGCGCATCGAACGAGGTCTTGTTGCCGATCTGCGTGCCCAGGGCGCCCACGCGGGCCCAGCCGTCCTCGTCCTGGCAGGCCTGCACGGCGTGGCGCAGCAGGTTCAGCAGGCGGGTGTCTTGGCGCAGCGCGGTGGTGGGCACGCGCAGCGTGGCCGGGCGGGCCGGCACGCCGGGGGCGGGGAGCTCCTGCGGCGGAGGCACGGGTTCGGCGGGCTCGGCGGGCAGCGCGTCGGCGGGCTGGCCGGCGGAGCGCGCGGCATCGGCCTCACCTTCCGGCTCGCCGGTGAGCGACTCCAGGTACAGAAAGCGCGAGCAGGCGTTGACGAAGGGCTTGGGCGTCTGCTCGGCGCCGAAGCCGTAGACAGCCGAGCCCTTGGCGCGCAGGTGCATGACCAGGGGCGTGAAGTCGGCGTCCGAGGAGACGATGCCGAAGGCGTCGGGCCGGTCGGTGTAGAGCAGCTCCATGGCGTCCACCGTCATGGCCATGTCGGTGGCGTTCTTGCGCCTGGAATAGTCGAACTGCTGGATGGGCCGGATGCCGAATTCCAGCAGCCGGCTCTGCCAGCCCTGCAGGCCGTGCTTGGTCCAGTTGCCGTAGGCACGGCGGATGTTGATCTCGCCCAGCGTGGACAGCTCGGTCAGGATCTCGTCGATCTTCTCGGCCGGTGCGTTGTCGGCGTCGATCAGCAGGGCGATGCGCAATCCGCGTTCGGAATCCGGCATGGGCGGCCTTTCGTCTGGGGTGCAGGGGCGTTGTCAGCGGCCGGCGTCCACCCGCCAGGCCAGCGACTCGCCGGCGCGCAGGGGTTTCAACTCGGCGTCGCCGAAGGGGTAGCTGTCGGGCACCGTCCAGGCCTGGCGGCGCAGGGTGATGGTGCCCTGGTTGCGCGGCAAGCCGTAGAAGGCCGGGCCGTTGAAGCTGGCGAAAGCTTCGAGCTGGTCCAGTGCGCCGGCGTTGTCGAAGGCCTCGGCATACAGCTCGATGGCGGCGTGGGCGGTGTAGCAGCCGGCGCAGCCGCTGGCGTGCTCCTTGAGCTGCGCCGGGTGCGGGGCGCTGTCGGTGCCCAGGAAGAATTTGCCGCTGCCGCCCGTGGCCGCCTGTACCAGCGCCAGGCGGTGCGTCTCGCGCTTGAGCACCGGCAGGCAGTAGTAGTGCGGGCGGATGCCGCCGGTGAACAGGGCGTTGCGGTTGTACAGCAGGTGGTGGGCGGTGATGGTGGCGGCCGTGTGCGCGTCGCTCTGCGTCACGTACTGCGCCGCCTCCTTCGTCGTGATGTGCTCGAAGACGATCTTCAGTTCGGGGAAGTCGCGGCGCAGCGGGATGAGCTGCTGCTCGATGAAGACGGCCTCGCGGTCAAACAGGTCGATGTCCGGGCTGGTCACCTCGCCGTGCACCAGCAGCAGCATGCCGGCCTTCTGCATGGCCTCCAGCGTGGGGTAGATCTTGCGCAGGTCGGTCACGCCGGCGTCGCTGTTGGTGGTGGCGCCGGCCGGGTAGAGCTTGGCGGCGACGACGCCGGCGGCCCGGGCGCGGGCGATTTCCTCGGGCGCCAGGTTGTCGGTCAGGTACAGCGTCATCAGGGGCTCAAACTGCAGGCCCTCGGGCACGGCGGCCAGGATGCGCGCCTTGTACGCCAGCGCCTGGGCGGCGGTGGTCACCGGCGGGCGCAGGTTGGGCATGATGATGGCGCGGGCGAACTGGGCGGCCGTGTGCGGCACCACGGTGGCCAGGGGCGCGCCGTCGCGCACGTGCAGGTGCCAGTCGTCGGGGCGGACGAGGGTCAGGGTGTCGGCAGAAGGGGTGGTCATGGCGGCGATTGTCCCATCCGACCGGCGATAAAAAACCCCGGCCACCTGACGGCAGCCGGGGCAAACCCCTGTGAAGGGGCGAGGGGTTGGGAATCAGCAGCCGCCGGGACGGTTGCCGCGCATGGGGATGACGCCGGAAACGGTGATGCGCACGCCCTGGTCGTTCTCGAGCACCTTGTTGACCAGCCGGATGCGGTCGGTGGAACGCACGACCTGGACGTCGCCCCAGTCGCTGGCGCCGAATTCGCTGCCCATGAAGCTGATGAAGGCCTCGTAGACCACGGCCGAGTCGGGGCGGTAGCGCACGTCGCCCGAGGCCTGGCCGCTGCCGGCCACGCGGTTGATGCCGTCGAACTTGAAGGTGCAGACCTCGGGGTAGGAGCCCACGGGGTTCTTCTTGTCCACGTCCGTCAGGTTGACGTTGCCATCGCCATAGACGCCGTCGAAGCCGGGCGCCGTGGCGCTGGTGACCGTCAGCACGCCAGTGCGCTCGCTGGGTTCGGGATCGTCGTCGTTGCCACCGCCGCAGGCGGTGAGCGTCAGAGCGGCCGCGGTGACGGCCAGGCAGGCCCAGGTCTTGGAGGTGATGTTGTTCTTCATGTTGCTGCGGGCAGTCGTAAGGAAGGGGTGGATCGGAGAAGCTGGCGTGATCCTAGAAACGTGTTTTTCCCGCCCTTGTGCGCGCGGCGCTGATGACCGTGTAGGAGATCGGCGCCCCGCCGGGCCGCCGATCACCCCGCTTTTCAGGCCCGCGCCAGCACCGGCGCCAGGGCCACGCCGGTGTGCGTGCCCAGGCGCACCACCTCTTCGGGCGTGGCGGCGGCCACGATGCGCCCGCCGCCCGAGCCACCCTCGGGCCCCAGGTCGATGACCCAGTCGGCCTCGGCGATCACGTCCAGGTCGTGCTCGATGACCAGCACGCTGTGCCCGCCGTCCACCAGCCGGTGCAGCACCCGGATCAGCCGGTGCACGTCGGCCATGTGCAGGCCCACGGTGGGCTCGTCCAGCACGTACAGCGTGTGCGGCGCCTTCTGGCCGCGGCGGCCGACCTCGTCGCGCACCTTGGTCAGTTCCGTCACCAGCTTGATGCGCTGCGCCTCGCCGCCCGACAGCGTGGGGCTGGGCTGGCCCAGCGTCAGGTAGCCCAGGCCCACATCCTTCAAGAGCTGCAGCGGATGCGCGATGGCCGGCATGCTGGCGAAGAACTCCACCGCCTCGTCGACCTCCATCTGCAGCACGTCGCCGATGTTCTTGCCGCGCCAGGTGACGGCCAGCGTCTCGGGGTTGAAGCGCGCGCCGTGGCAGACCTCGCAGGGCACCTTCACGTCGGGCAGAAAGCTCATCTCGATGGTGCGCATGCCCTGGCCTTCGCAGGCCGGGCAGCGGCCGGCGCCGGTGTTGAACGAAAAACGCCCGGCCGCATAGCCGCGCGCCTTCGCCTCCAGCGTCTCGGCGAACAGCTTGCGGATGGTGTCCCAGAAGCCGATGTAGGTGGCCGGGCAGCTGCGCGGCGTCTTGCCGATGGGCGTCTGGTCCACCTCCAGCACGCGGTCGATGCTCTCGAAGCCGGACAGGCCGGTGCAGCCGACCAGCGGCGGGGACTTGCCGGCGTCCATCGCGTCGCGCCCGGCCTTGGTGGCGCGCTGCTGCACCCAGGCCTGCACGTTGGCCAGCAGCACGTCGCGCGCCAGCGTGGACTTGCCCGAGCCCGACACGCCCGTGACGGCCACCAGCCGCTTGAGCGGCACGCGGGCGTCGACCTGCTGCAGGTTGTGCAGGCGGGCGCCATACACCGTGAGCCAGGCAGGCGCGGCCTCGGTCGCTATAGTTTCAGTAGCTGCTGGCGCTTGTTTCTTGCGGCTTTTGGTGGGCTTCGAAGCTGAAGCGCCCGGTTCATCAGCGCTGGCAGCTATGCTTTTTGCAGCAGCCGCGCCAGGCAGTACCGGGCGCCGGGCCTGCTGCGGGTGGCGCATGGCGTGCAGCAGATAGCGGCCGGTCTGCGAATCGGGCGCAGCCTCGATGTCGGCCACGCTGCCCTGCGCCACCAGGCGCCCGCCGCGCTTGCCGGCGCTGGGGCCGATGTCGATGATGTGGTCGGCCCGGCGGATGGTGTCCTCGTCGTGCTCCACCACCACCAGGGTGTTGCCCTTGTCGCCCAGCAGCGTGAGGGCATTCAGCAGGATGCCGTTGTCGCGCGCGTGCAGGCCGATGGTGGGCTCGTCCAGCACGTAGCACACGCCCTGCAGGTTGCTGCCCAGCTGCGCGGCCAGGCGGATGCGCTGCGCCTCGCCGCCCGAGAGCGTGGGCGCGCCCCGGTCCAGCGTCAGGTAGGACAGGCCGACCTCCTGCAGAAAGTCCAGCCGGCTCTTGATCTCGGGGATCAGGTCGCGGGCGATTTCCTGCTCGCGGCCGGACAGCTGCAGCGTGTCGATCCACGCCCGCACCTGGTGCACCGACAGCCGCGCCACGCCGGTGATCGGCGTGCCTGCGAACAGCACCGCGCGCGCCACGGCGTTCAGCCGCGTGCCCTCGCAGGTGGGGCAGGCGCGGTCCTCCAGGTCGTCCACCTCGGGCTCGGCGAAGGTCTGTTCGCGCCCCTGGGTCTTGTCGAAGGGGGCGGAGTCGTCCAGCACCGAGCGCTGCTCGCGCGTCAGCTGCACGCCCGTGCCCACGCAATCGGGGCACCAGCCGTGCTTGCTGTTGTAGGAGAACAGGCGCGGGTCCAGCTCGGCGTAGCTGGTGGCGCAGACCGGGCAGGCGCGCTTGGTGGAAAAGGCCGCCACGCGGCCGATGCCGGCCGTGGGCAGCCCGTCGTGCAGCGCCGCCTCCAGGCCTTCGATGCCGCTGAGCACGTGCACCACGCCCTTGCCCAGCTCCAGGGCCTTGGCCAGGTGGGTGCGCAGCTCGTCCTCGTGGGCGGCATCGATGCGCACGCTGGCCACGGGCAGCTCAACCGTGTGCTCCTTGAAGCGGTCCAGGCGCGGGAAGCCCGTGGTGGGCAGGAACTCGCCGTCCACGCGCAGGTGCGTGTAGCCGCGCGGGCGCGCCCAGTCGGCCAGTTCGGTGTAGACGCCCTTGCGGTTCAGCACCAGCGGCGCCATCAGCCCGATGCACTGGCCGCGGAACTGCGTGAGCAGCTGCGCGGCGATGCTCTCCATGGTCTGCGGCTGCACCGGCGCGCCGTCGTGCACGCAGTGCTGCACGCCCAGCTTCACGTACAGCAGGCGCAGGTAGTGCCAGACCTCGGTGGTCGTGCCCACCGTGCTCTTGCGGCCGCCGCGCGACAGCCGCTGCTCGATGGCCACCGTGGGCGGGATGCCGTAGACGGCGTCCACCTCCGGCCGACCGGCCGGCTGCACGATGGAGCGGGCGTATGCGTTCAGGCTCTCCAGGTAGCGGCGCTGGCCCTCGTTGAACAGGATGTCGAAGGCCAGCGTGGACTTGCCCGAGCCCGACACGCCGGTCACCACGTTGAACTTGCCGCGCGGGATGGACACGTTCAGGTGCTTGAGGTTGTGCTCCTTGGCATTGACGATTTCAATGGCATTTTCGGCCCCTGGCGCTTTGCTGGTAAGCGCCAGCAGCTCACTTCTTTGTAGCGCCGCTGCGGCTTCCTGCGCGCTGTGCCCGCCTTCGCCCAGGGCCTGCTCGTACTCGCGCAGCGCGGCGCCGGTGTGCGACGTGGGGTGCTGGCGCACGTCCTCGGGCGTGCCCTCGGCCACCAGCCGGCCGCCGGCGTCGCCGCCGTCCGGCCCCAGGTCGATGATCCAGTCGCTGGCCCGGATGACGTCCAGGTTGTGCTCGATCAGCACCAGCGAGTGGCCGGCGTCCAGCAGCTTCCTCAGCGCGCGCATCAGCTTGGCGATGTCGTCGAAGTGCAGGCCGGTGGTGGGCTCGTCGAACAAAAACAGCGTGCCCTTCTTCGACAGCGCCTGGCGCGACTTGGACGCGCTGCGCGCCGCCTCGGCCAAAAAGCCGGCGAGCTTCAGGCGCTGCGCCTCGCCGCCGGACAGCGTGGGCACGGGCTGGCCCAGGCGCACGTATTCCAATCCCACATCGACGATGGGCTGCAGGGCGCGGATCACGTCGCGGTCGCTGGCGAAGCACTGGGCCGCCTCGGCCACGGTCAGCTCCAGCACGTCGGCCACGCTCAGAAGCCGGCCGCCGCGCTCGATGCGCACTTCCAGCACCTCGGGCCGGTAGCGCTTGCCGTCGCAGTCGGGGCAGCGCAGGTAGACGTCGGACAGGAACTGCATCTCCACGTGCTCGAAGCCCGAGCCGCCGCAGGTCGGGCAGCGCCCGTCGCCGGAGTTGAAGCTGAACTTGGCCGCCGTGTAGCCGCGCTCGCGCGCCAGCGGCGAGACGGCGAACAGCTCGCGGATGGTGTCCCACGCGCCCACGTAGCTGACCGGGTTGGAGCGCGCCGTCTTGCCGATGGGCGACTGGTCGACGAACACCACGTCGGCCAGGTGGTCCGCGCCCAGCAGGCGGTCGTGCACGCCGGGCGATTCGGTGGCCTTGCCGAAGTGGCGCATCAGCGCCGGCGCCAGCACGTCCTGGATCAGCGTGGACTTGCCCGAGCCCGACACGCCGGTCACGGTGACCAGGCGCTGCAGCGGGAAGTCCACTGTCACGTCCTGCAGGTTGTGCTCGCGCGCGCCCTCCAGCACCAGGCGCGGGGTGGATTCGGCCACTTGGCGGCGCACGCCGGCGCCCACCTGGCGGCGCCCGCCCAGGTACTGGCCGGTCAGCGTGTCGGCACGGCGCAGCGCGGCCACCGGGCCGTCGAAGACGATGCGCCCGCCCTGCTCGCCCGGGCCGGGGCCGAAGTCCAGCACCCGGTCGGCGGCCAGCATGACGGCCGGGTCGTGTTCGACCACCACCAGGGTGTTGCCGGCATCGCGCAGGCGCAGCATGGCCTCGGTGATGCGGTGCATGTCGCGCGGGTGCAGGCCGATGCTGGGCTCGTCCAGCACGAACAGGGTATTGACCAGCGAGGTGCCCAGGGCCGTGGTCAGGTTGATGCGCTGCACCTCGCCGCCGGACAGGGTGCGGCTTTGGCGGTCCAGCGTCAGGTAGCCCAGGCCGGAGTCGGTCAGGTAGCGCAGGCGGGCCTGGATCTCCTCCAGGATGAGCCGCAGCGCCTGCTGGTCGCCGGCCTCGTCGGCCGCCGGCGCCTGCTGCGCCTGCGCGCCCAGCAGGGCGAAGAAGCGCCGCAGCCGCTCGATGGGCAGCAGCATCAGGTCGTGCAGGCACAGCCCGGGCAGGGCTTCGAGCTGCCCACGCGTCCACGCCGTGCCGCGCGGCAGGAAGCGCCGGTCCGGCGGCAGCACGGCGTCGGCGTCCTGCTTGCCGCCCACGCGCCACAGCAGGCTGTCGCCCTTGAGGCGGGCGCCGGCGCAGTCCGGGCAGGTGGTGTAGCTGCGGTACTTGGACAAGAGCACGCGGATGTGCATCTTGTAGGCCTTGCTCTCCAGGTATTCGAAGAACCGGCGGATGCCGTACCACTGCTTGTTCCAGTTGCCATTCTTGAAGCCGGGCGTGCCCTCGATGACCCAGTGCCGCTGCTCGTCGGTCAGCTTGTACCAGGGCGTGTCGCGCGGGATGCCGGCCACCTCGGCGTGGCGCATCAGGTCGTCCTGCGCTTCCTTCCAGGCCGGCGTCTGGATGGTCTTGATGGCACCGGCGCGCAGGGTCAGGCGCTGGTCGGGCACGACCAGGCCCCAGTCCACGCCGATCACGCGGCCGAAGCCCCGGCAGGTCTCGCACGCGCCGGCGGGCGAGTTGAAGCTGAACATCGAGGGAATGGGCTCGGCGTAGCGCAGGTCGCTCTCGGGGCAGTGCAGGCCGGTGGAGAACTTCCAGACCGGAGGCTCGCCGCCCTCCTTGCCTTCGTCCAGCACGTACACCGCCAGGCGCCCGCCGCCACGGTGCAGCGCGGCCTCAATGGCCTCCAACACCCGGGCGCGCTCGGCGCCCAGCACGCGGAAGCGGTCTGCCACCACGTCCAGCACCTTCTTGGGGCCGCTGGGCGTGGCCAGCTCGCGCTCGGCCTGCACCCGGGTGTAGCCGCTGGCGGACAGCCATTGCTGCACCTCGTCGGCCGTGGTGCCGGCCGGCAGTTCGACGGAAAAGGTGACGGCCAAGCGCGGGTCGCCGGCCTGGCGGGCGCGCTCCAGCAGCTCGGCGTAGATGCTGTCGGGCGAATCGTGGCGCACCGGCAGGGCGGTGGCCCGGTCGAACAGCTGGGCGGCGCGGGCGAACAACAGCTTCAGGTGGTCGTTCAGCTCGGTCATCGTGCCCACGGTGGAGCGCGAGCTGCGCACCGGGTTGGTCTGGTCGATGGCAATGGCCGGCGGCACGCCCTCCACCTTGTCCACGGCCGGCTTGTCCATGCGGTCCAGGAACTGGCGCGCGTAGGCGCTGAAGGTTTCCACGTAGCGGCGCTGGCCTTCGGCGTAGAGGGTGTCGAACACCAGGCTGGACTTGCCTGAGCCGCTCACCCCGGTGACTACCGTGAGTTCGCCGGTGCGGATGTCCAGGTCGATGTTCTTGAGGTTGTGCTGGCGTGCACCGTGGATGCGGATCAGTCCGTGGGTCATGAGTGCAGTTATGGGGGCGAGGGGCGAAAATTCTATGGAAACACCATAGTCCCTGCCGGACTCATGTGCCGCGAGCGCAAGCGGTATCGCACACACTCTCTTACACTCTGCGCAATCCCTTTCCTGCGGCAACGGAGACCCTCCCATGAAGACGAAGTCTTGGAATCACCTCTTGCGCCGGCAGCTGGTCGGCGCCGCCCTGGCGCTGGGCCTGTCTGCCTTGGCGGCGCCGCTGGCGCAGGCCCAGCTGCTCGTGGGACAGTCGGTGGGCGTCACGGGGTCGGCGGCGGCCACGGTCAAGGAATCGATGCTGGGCGCCCAGCTCTACCTGGACCAGGTGAACGCCCGCGGCGGTGTGAACGGCCAGACCATCGAAGTGGTCACGCTGGACGACAAGTTCGACCCCAAGCTGACGCTGGAAAACACCCGCACGCTCATCGAGGACAAGGGCGTGCTGGCGCTGTTCATGACGCGCGGCACGCCGCACACGCTGGGCATCCTTCCGCTGCTGGACCAGCACGGCGTGCCGCTGGTGGGCCCCTCTACCGGCGCCATGGCACTGCACGAGCCGGTACGCAGGAACATCTTCAACATCCGCGCGCCCTACCAGCGCGAGGTGCAAAAAGCCATCGCCCACCTGTCGCTGCTGGGTGTGCAGCGCATCGGCGTGGTGCACGTGGACGACGGCTTCGGCGAAGACGCCCTGGCCGGCGCGCAAAAGGGCTTTGCCGCCAACCGGCTGCAGGCGCTGTTCGTGGAGAAGTTCGACCGCGCCAAGCCGGACTTTTCCGCCATCGCGCCGCGCGTGCGTGCCCAGGAGCCGCAGGCCGTGATCTTCATCGGCACCGGCGCGGCGGTGGTGGATGGCATCAAGGCCCTGCGCGCCGCGGGCGTGGGCGGCCAGATCGTGACGCTGTCCAACAACGCCTCGGGCGGCTTCGTCCAGGCCCTGGGCGACCAGGCGCGCGGCGTGGTGGTGTCGCAGGTCTTCCCGTCCGAGCGCTCGCTGAGCTACGCCGTCATCAAGGAGGCCATTGGCCTGGCACGCGCCCAGGGTAAGGACCTGACGCCGGCGATGGTCGAGGGCTTCGTGAACGCCAAGGTTCTTGTCGAAGGCCTGCGCCGTGCCGGCCCCAAGCCGGACCGCTCCCGCCTGCACGCCGCCCTGGAGAGCCTGAGCCGCTACGACCTGGGCGGGCTGGAGCTGAGCTACAGCAGCGCGGACCACACCGGGCTGGATTTCGCCGACCTGTCCATCATCGGCATGGACGGGCGCTTCCAGCGCTGACGGGCGCCGCCCGGCGGCTGGCCGTCCCGCCTGCCCGCAGGCAGCAGCCGCTTCATGCAAGCCCGAACCCTCTTGCCCCGCCGCCGCCTGCGGGTCCTGCTGCCCACCTCCGCCGTGCTGGCGGCCTGAGACGGGCGTGCGCCCCGCGCTGGCCCCGTCGCGCCGGACGTGCGGGCGCTGGCGCCGGTCGACCCCTGCCTGCGTTCCGGTCAGGTACCTGCCAACGCCCAGAGGTGGAGCCACTGAAAGGCTACTGAAACAATAGCTGCTGCCGCTTACTGGACAAGGGCTGGGGGCCAAAAAGGCTGGTATTTACGATCCTGGCCGCCCACGCTTGCCAGATGGTGCGACGGCATGAAAAAAGGCCTCACACATGCGTGTGAGGCCTCGTTGCCAGCCGATCCGGCCGCGAGCGGCTCAGACCAGCGTTGCGGGCAGCTTGCGCTGCCGCGGCATCAGAAGTTGTGGCGAACGCCCACGGCGAAGGAGCTGAAGTCAGCGCCAGCAGCGCCGGTCATGTAATCAGCGCCGGACTTGTTGTCCACCTTCGTGTAGAAGGCGTAGGCCTTGGTGCGCTTGCTCAGGTTGTAGTTGTAGGCCAGGGTCCACTGCGTGGCGGAGCTGTCAGCCAGGTTTTCCCACTTGGCAGCACGGCCCACGTTCACGTGGAACTCGGAGGCGCCCATCATGTAGGCCAGAGCCACGCGATAGTTGTTGCGGGTGCCCAGCACGTCTTGGTCATTGCGCTGGTAGTAGCCGCCAACCACGAACTGACCCATGGTGTACAGGGCGCGCAGGCCCAGCTGCTTGTTGTCGTCGACCTGGCTGTAGCCGGCGCCCAGGTTCAGGGCACCGATGTTGTAGTTGGCGGCCAGGTCGTAGCCGTTCTTGCCACCGGAGGTCTGCTCATGCAGGTTCACGGATGCGTCCAGCGTGAAGCCGCCCAGGCTGGGGGTGCGGTAGCCGATCTTGTTCTTGGTGCTCAGGCCGCCGAACCACACGGGGTCGTAGTAGAAGGCGTCGGAGGACGTGCCCGTGTCATGGTTGTGCATGCTCACGTAGTCGGCGGTGGCGTAGTACGACTCGGGCGTGAAGTTGCCCAGGCGGATCATGCCGAAACCACCCGACAGGTTCACTTCGCTCTGACGGGCAAAGGACATGCCGGTCGTGGGGTGGGTCCAGCCGGAGCCCGTGCCGTCGTCGGAGTTGAAGCCGCTTTCCAGCTGGAAGCCGGCCTTCAGGCCGCCGCCCAGGTCTTCCGTGCCCTTGAAGCCGAAGCGCGAGGAGTTGTTCTGCATCACGGTGCGGCTGTCGTCACCAACCTTCTGGCGCTCGACGGAGGTGTTCACGCGGCCATACAGCGTCACGCTGCTTTGGGCGAAGACGGCGGAGGTGCCCAGCAGGGCGACGGCTGCCAGCAGCAGACGATTTGCTTTTTGCATTTGCTTTCCTTGATTGCTTGTGTCCATCGGGTGGTAGGCACTGCTTTGCCGCCTGCATCGGGCCGGTTTGCGCCATGTGCGACTACGGCACAAATTCTAGGTGCTAGACCCCGGGCTATCACACTGGAATGTCCAGCTGATCACGGGCGTGATGTTTTACCGCCACAGCCACCGTCTTTCAGCCGGCTGTGACAAGAAAACGGGCCCTTGCGGGGCCCGTTGCGGCCGGGGCGCGGCGACGCGCCCCGGAGTATTGGAAACGATCTCAGTCGTCCGCGTAGATGTCCACGTCCTTGGTTTCGGGCAGGAACAGCGTGCCGATCACGGCCGTCATGCCGGCGATGACGATGGGATACCACAGGCCGCTGTACATGTTGCCGGCCGAGGCCACCAGGGCGAACGAGGTGGTGGGCAGCAGGCCGCCGAACCAGCCGTTGCCGATGTGGTAGGGCAGGCTCATGGAGGTGTAGCGGATGCGGGTGGGGAACAGCTCCACCAGCATGGCGGCGATGGGGCCGTAGACCATGGTCACCAGGATCACCAGGTAGCTCAGGATGACCAGCACCATCAGCTTGTTGATCTTGGCCGGGTCGGCCTTCGTCGGGTAGCCGGCCAGTTTCAGGTCCTCGGCCATTTCCTTCTTGAAGGCGGCGATGGCGGCGGTGCTGTCAGCGTCGAACTTGTGGTTGACCACCGTACCCACGGGGGCGGTGACGGTCTTGTCGCCGATCTTGACCACCGCGGGCGAGCCTGCGGGGCCGGCCACGTTGTCGTAGCTCACCGAGTTCTGCACCAGGTAGCGCTTGGCGATGTCGCACGAGCTCTTGAAGTCGATCTCGCGGGCCACGGGGTTGCCCTGGAAGGAGCAGGTGGTCGGGTCGGCCGTGACGACCACGCCGGCCGTGGCCTGGGCGCGGGCCAGGTCGGGGTTGGCGGCTTCGGTCAGCGCCTTGAACACCGGGAAGTAGGTCAGCACGGCCAGCACGCAACCCAGCATGATGATGGGCTTGCGGCCGATCTTGTCCGACAGCGAGCCGAAGATCACGAAGAAGGGCGTGCCGATCAGCAGGGCCGCGGCGATCATCAGGTTGGCCGTGACGGCGTCCACCTTCAGCTGCTGCGTCAGGAAGAACAGCGCGTAGAACTGGCCCGTGTACCAGACAACGGCCTGGCCGGCGGTCAGGCCCACCAGCGCCAGGATCACGATCTTCAGGTTCTTCCACTGGCCGAAGGACTCGGACAGAGGTGCCTTGGAGGTCTTACCCTCGGCCTTCATCTTCTGGAAGGCAGGCGACTCGGACAGGGACAGGCGGATCCACACCGACACGCCCAACAGCAGGATGGAGACCAGGAACGGGATGCGCCAGCCCCAGTCGTTGAACACCGCTTCACCCATGATGGTGCGGGTGCCCAGGATGACCAGCAGCGACAGGAACAGGCCCAGCGTGGCCGTCGTCTGGATCCAGGAGGTGTAGGCGCCGCGGCGGCCGTTGGGCGCGTGCTCGGCCACGTAGGTGGCGGCGCCGCCGTACTCACCGCCCAGGGCCAGGCCCTGCAGCATGCGCAGCACGATCAGGATCACCGGTGCGGCCATGCCGATGGAGGCATAGGAGGGCAGCACGCCGACGACGAAGGTCGAGACGCCCATGATCAGGATGGTCACCAGGAAGGTGTACTTGCGCCCGATCATGTCGCCCAGGCGGCCGAACACCAGGGCACCGAACGGCCGCACCAGGAAGCCGGCCGCAAAGGCCAGCAGCGCGAAGATGAAGGCCGCGCCCGCATCCAGCCCGCTGAAGAACTGCTTGGCGATGATGGCCGCCAGCGAGCCGTAGAGGTAGAAGTCGTACCACTCGAAGACGGTGCCGAGGGACGAGGCGAAGATCACCTTCTTCTCTTCCGCCGACATCGGCCGGTGCGCGGGCTTGGCGGCCAGCGTTGCGGTGTGGGTAGCCATGCGTTGTCTCCTGCGTTGTAAGGATGAATGTCCAAAAATTGATGCCTGCAGACACGCGCCACATCCAGGGCGGAAACGTGCGCTGTAGTGCTCGGTGGCGCAATATCGATGGGCGATCTGACCGAAAACTGACATGCGGGCAGGGCTTCCGGGCGCCTCGCTTACGCCGTCCTGACAACATCCGTGGCAACCCTTGGGTTGCTTTTCTTCATGCGGGAAATGCCCCGCCCGGGCCAGCGGGCGAGTCCCGCCGGCGTCAGAAAACCAGGGTTAACCCGCCATAAAAAACAAGGGTTTGCCCCGCATAGGACAAACCCTGAATGGACAGCAAGGCCCAAAAGGGCCAGCCGGCGATGGTGCGCAGCGCCGTCAGCGCGCTGGCGGCAGGCCGGATGGCACGGCCGGTGCGGATTGCCAGGCCGGCCCGTCGAACCAGGCGTCGCCCTGCAGGCTGGCGCGCAGCATGGGCAGGCCGTCCAGGCCCCAGAACAGGCGCCCGTCCGTCTCGAACGCCGGCACGCCGAACACGCCGCGCGCGGCGGCGGCCTCGGTATTGGCGCGCAGCAGGGCCTTGGCCTGCTGGCCATCGGGGTCGGGGCGGCGCTGTTCGGCCAGCACCTCCTCCAGCGCCTGCAGCCGCGCGGGGTCGAGCGCATCCTGCCCGCCCAGCCAGACGTGACGCAGCACGCTGCCGGCAACGAAGCGGTTGATGCTGCCGTCGTCGCTGCAGGCCAGCGCCAGACGCAGCAGCGGCAGCGGGTTGAAGGGGTGGCGCGCCGGCATGTCCAGCCCGCAGCCCAGGGCATGGCCCAGCCAGGACACATGGCGGTAGGTCCAGTCGCGCTTCGGGGCGATGCCCGCCGGGCCGGGGTTGGCGTGCTGCTGCAGCAGCGCGCCCAGCAGCACCGGGCGGTAGCTGACGTGAAAGCTCAGCCCTTCCAGCTCCTGCGGCAGGCGTTCGAAGGCCAGCCAGGCGTAGGGCGAGACGAAGTCCAGGTAGAAGGTGATGTGCTTCATGGCCGGGCAAGCTCCTCGGGACAGGCCACGCCGGCGCGCTGCAGCAGCGCGGCCCAGATGGCGCGGCGCTGTTGGGCATCGGCGCCGGCCCAGGCGCGGATTTCGTCGATGGTGCGAAAGCACCCTTGGCAGTGGCTGCGGTCGGCGGTCATGCGGCACACCGAAACGCAGGGCGAGGCGACCGGCCCCGGGTTTTCAGGGTAGAAATGGCCTTCAGCGCTTACCGAGCAAGCGCGAGCAGCTATCAATTCAGTAGTATCAGTCATGCGGTTCCTGCACCACGTCCACGACCGGCGCGCCGGTCAGGTGCACCAGGTCTTGCGGCTGCAGCGCGAACACACCATGCGGGTGTCCCGCCGCCGCCCAGACCACGTCGAAGCGAAACAAGTCGGCGTCGATCAGCGTCACCGGCGCATGGGGGTGCGCCAGGGGCGCCACGCCGCCGATGGAAAAACCCGTCGCCTGCTTGACGAAGGCCGCGTCGGCGCGGCCGATGGCACCGACCCGTGCCACCACCTTGGCCTCGTCCACGCGCCGGTCGCCCGAAGCGATGACCAGCACCGCCGCACCGTCACGCTCGCGCCGGAAGATGATGCTCTTGGCGATCTGGCCGACGGCCACGCCCAAAGCGTCGGCCGCCTGCTGCGCGGTGCGCGCAGCGCCATCGAGCAGGCGCGGCGCGTGCGGATGGCCGGCGGCGGCCAGCGCGGCGGCCACGCGCCGCACGCCCTCGGGCAGCGCCTGCAGCGCGGGGCTGCGCACGTAGCCGAAGCGCTGCTCCAGCGCGCTACAGTCCACCGGCTCCGGCGTCCAGCGCCCGGCCTCGATCTGCGCGGCCGCGCGCTCCATGTCCAGGCTGTGCACCAGGCCCAGCCCCAACTCGCACGCCAGCAGCAGCCGGCCGTGCTCGTCCAGCAGGCACTCACGCACCGCACCGGCGTCCTGGCCGGTGTGCGCGGCCACGCTGCCGTCGCCCTGCACGCGCCAGACGAAGGGCGTCAGCTCCAGCTCGACGAAGACGCGCTGCGGGCCGTTCTGGAAGAACCAGCGGCCCTGCGCGTCGGCGCCGTAGTTGCGGGCGATGAAGGCCAGCAGCGCCTCGTGCCGGATCTCCTCGCCCTTGTCCCGCGGGAACGGGCCGCGGGCCTGCACCGCTTCGTCGCGCAGGAACCAGCGCCCGCGGCTGTCCAGCCCCAACCAGCCGTGGCAGTGCGGCACGTTGGGCCACTTGGCCATGGCCTGGCGGACGATGTCATCCATGGTGCGCGCCTTCAGCCTGCGCGCTTGTTGAGCAGCGCCGTGGCCACGCGCGAATTCGGCTTGCGGCCCAGGAAATCGCTGATGAACACGCCGGCGTCCACCAGCCGGTCCAGGTCGATGCCGGTCTCGATGTCCATACCATGCAGCATGAAGACCAGGTCCTCGGTGGACACGTTGCCCGTGGCGCCCTTGGCGTAGGGGCAGCCGCCCAGGCCCGCCACGGAGGACTGGAAGTTCCACACCCCCAGCTGCAGCGCCGCCAGCGTGTTGGCCAGCGCCTGGCCATAGGTGTCGTGGAAGTGCCCCGAGATCTCGTCCAGTGCGAAGTGCTTGAGGGTGGCTTCGATGGCGCGCTGCACCTTGCGCGGCGTGCCCACGCCGATGGTGTCGGCCACGTCCACGCGCTGCACGCCGATGTCCTTCATCAGCCCGGCCAGGTAGGCCACGCGCTCGGGGGCGATCTCGCCCTCGTAGGGGCAGCCCACGGTGCAGCTCATGGCGCCGCGCACGGCCACGCCGGCGGCGCGCGCCGCCTCCACCACGGGGGCGAAGCGCACGATGCTCTCGGCGATCGAGCAGTTGATGTTCTTCTGGCTGAAGGCCTCGCTGGCGGCGCCGAAGACGACGATCTCGTCCGGCGCGTCCTGCGCGGCCGCTTCCCAGCCCTTCAGGTTGGGCGTCAGCACCGAATAGCGCACGCCGGCCTTGCGGGCGATGGCCTGCATGACCTCGTGGTTGTCGGCCATCTGCGGCACCCACTTCGGTGACACATAGCTGGTGACCTCGATCTCGGCCAGGCCGGCGTCCTGCAGGCGCTGCACCAGCCCCACCTTGACCTCGGCGGGCACGGGCTGCTTTTCGTTTTGCAGGCCGTCGCGCGGGCCTACGTCGATGATCTTCACGCGGGTGGGTAGCTGCATGTCTGTGGCCCTCCGGGGCAGAAAAAGAATGGTCCGTCGGTGTCAGTAGCCGCGCGCCACGTCGACCACGCCGCCCACGGCCTCGCCGCGGTGCAGCCGGGCTATTTTCTCGGCGATCTGGGCGATGCTCTCGTCGCGCAGCGTGCGCGCCGAAGTGTGGGGCGTGACGGTGATCGCCGGGTGCTGCCAGAACGGGTGGTCGGCCGGCAGCGGCTCGGTGCGGAACACGTCCAGCGTCGCGCCGGCCAGGTGGCCCTCGTCCAGCAGGGCCAGCAGGTCGGCCTCCACCAGGTGGGCGCCGCGCGCCACGTTGATCACATAGCCGCCCGGCTGCAGCGCGCCCAGGGTCTCGCGGTTCAGGATGTTGTCCGTCTCGGGCGTGAGCGGCAGCAGGTTCACCAGCACCCGGCTGGCGGCCAGAAAGTCGCGCAGGCCCTGCGCGCCGCTGAAGGTGCGCACGCCCGGCAGCGTGCGCGGCGAGCGGCTCCAGCCGTTGACGGGAAAATCGAACTGCGCCACGGCCCGCGCCACGCGCTGGCCCAGCACGCCCAGGCCCATGATGCCGACGGGAAAGTCGCTGCGCAGCCGCGGCTTGCGAAAGCTCCACTGCCCCTGCCGGGCGGCAGCTTCGTAGGCATCGAACTCGCGGAAATGCCGCACCAGCGCATGGCAGACGTACTCGGCCATCTGCACCGACATGCCGGCGTCCTCCAGCCGCACCACAGCCAGGCCGGGCGGCAGCGCCAGGCGCAGCAGGGCATCCACCCCGGCGCCGATGTTGAAGAGCGCACGCAGGCCGGGCTGCTCGTCGATGAACTGCTGGGGCGGGGCCCAGACCACGGCGTAGTCGGCCTGCGGCGCGCCGCTCTCCCAGACCTGTATTTGGGCCTGCGGCAGCGCGGCGGACAGGCCTTCCAGCCAGGGCTCCGGCCGGGTGCCGGTACAACAAAAGGCGATCTTCATGGCAACCGAGCCTAGCACCAGGGCCGCGCTGACAGGGCTACAAGCAAAAATGCCCCTGAGCGCCCGCCAGTCACGCGCGAACAGCTATCAAAACAGAAGCTTTCCATGCAGCATCCTGGCGGCATGCCGGCCTCAGGCGGCCGCCAGCTTGAGCAGCTCGGCGCCCTCAGCCACCTGGTCGCCAGGGGCGTAGAGCAGCTCGGCCACCACGCCGTCGGCCGGCGCGGCGATGGTGTGCTCCATCTTCATGGCTTCCATCACGGCCAGGGGCTGGCCCTTGGTGACCTTGTCGCCGGCCTGCACGGCAAACGACACGACCTTGCCCGGCATGGGCGCCGTCAGCCGGCCGCCCTCGCCCGCCGCTTCGCCGGCATGCGCCAGCGGGTCGGCCACGCCGATGCGCGTGGCGCCGCGCGGGGTGAAGACCTCGAAGGCCTCGCCTTGGGCGTAGATGTGGGCGCGCATGCGCTGGCCGGCGAACTGCAGGTCCACGCTGCCGTCCGCCAGCGCCGCGAAGGACAGCGCGCCCTGCACGGCGCCTTCGCTGCCGTCCGCCTCCGTGCCCACGGCGAGCTGGTGCGCCTGGCCGCGCTGGCCATAGGTCAGCCAGGCCGTCGCCGGCTGGCCGCCAAAATCGAAGGCGAAGCGGCGACGGTGGCCGGCCAGCGAACGCCAGCCGTCGCGGCGGCTGAACGGGTCACCCGCCCGCTCGGCCTGCTGCTCGCGCGCCAGCAGCGCGGCCACGGCGGCGGCGGCGGCCAGGGGCAGGCCCACGCGCTCCTGCTCGAACAGCACGGCGGATTCGCGCTGGATCAGCGCGGTGTCGAGCTTGGCCTCGCGGAAGGCGCCGCTGGCCACAACGTGGCGCAAGAACTGCACGTTGGTCGCCAGGCCGACGATGTGGGTCTGCGCCAGCGCCTCGTCCAGCCGCGCCAGCGCCTGCTCGCGCGTGTCGCCATGCACGATCAGCTTGGCGATCATGCTGTCGTAGAAGGGGCTGATGGCGTCGCCCTGGCGCACGCCATCGTCGATGCGTGGCGTGCCGCGCTCGAACGCTGCGGCGTCCGGCTTGCGATAGACATACAGCGTGCCGGTGGCCGGCAGGAACTGGTTGTCCGGGTTCTCGGCGCAGATGCGCGCCTCGATGGCATGGCCGACGATGCGCAGCTCGTCCTGGCGCTTCGGTAAAGGCTGGCCGGCGGCCACGCGCAGCTGCCACTCCACCAGGTCCTCGCCGGTGATGGCCTCGGTCACCGGGTGCTCCACCTGCAGCCGGGTGTTCATCTCCATGAAGTAGAACTTCATGGCCTCCGGCTGCTCATAGCCGCCCGGCTGCTCGACGATGAATTCCACCGTGCCGGCGCCCACGTAGCCCACTGCCTTGGCCGCTGCCACGGCCGCCTCGCCCATCTGCTGGCGCAACGCCGGCGGCATGCCCGGGGCGGGGGCTTCCTCCAGCACCTTCTGGTGGCGGCGCTGCACGGAGCAGTCGCGCTCGAACAGATAGACCACGTTGCCCTGCGTGTCGCCGAAGACCTGGATCTCGATGTGGCGCGGGCGCAGCACGTATTTCTCGACCAGCACGGCGTCGTTGCCGAAGCTGTTGATGGCCTCGCGCTTGCACGACTCCAGGGCCGCGGCGAAGTCCTCGCTCTTTTCCACCAGCCGCATGCCCTTGCCGCCGCCGCCGGCGCTGGCCTTGATGAGCACGGGGTAGCCGATCGCGTCGGCCTCGCGCTGCAGCAGCTGCGGGTCCTGGTCCTCGCCCTGGTAGCCGGGCACCAGCGGCACGCCGGCCTGGGCCATCAGGCGCTTGGACTCGGCCTTCAGGCCCATGGCGGCAATGGCCGACGCCGGCGGGCCGATGAAGGCCAGGCCGGCCGCGGCGCAGGCCTGGGCGAAGTCCTCGTTCTCCGACAGGAAGCCGTAGCCCGGGTGGATGGCCTGCGCGCCGGTGGCGCGCGCGGCGTCCAGGATGCGCTCCCAGCGCAGGTAGCTGTCCTTGGGCGCGCTGCCGCCGATGTGCACGGCCTCGTCGCAGGCGGCCACGTGCTTGGCATTGGCGTCGGCGTCGGAATAGACGGCGACGGTTTTGATACCCATACGACGAGCCGTGGCGGCGACTCGGCAAGCGATTTCGCCGCGGTTGGCGATCAGGATTTTTTGGAACATTCAGGCCACCTTGGCAGAACGGGAAAAAAGCGAAGAGATGCGCCGCAGCACGGCGCGCAAAAATTTGAACAGCACCACCAGCAGCAGCACCGACAGCGCCAGCACCAGCACCAGCGCGATGCCAAACAGCACCGGATGCTGCGTGGCCAGCCAGACCGCGGCCACAACCAGGCCGTCCTCCAGGAACGACAGGCCCCAGTTGGAGAACGGCTCGGGCGAGGTGTTGGCCGCCGCCCGCGTGGTCATCTTGGTGGCCAGCGCCGTGGCCGACAGCGAGCCGCCCAGCAGCCCCGCCACCACGGCCATGGTGGCGTTGTCGGCGCTGAACACGCCGGCCGCCAGCGCCACGCCGGCGGGCACGCGGATGAAGGCGTGCAGCGCGTCCCAGGCGCTGTCCAGCCAGGGCACCTTGTCGGCGAAGAACTCCACCAGCAGCATGAAGCCGCTCACGGCCAGCACCGCCGGGTGCGCCAGCATGCTCAGGCCCGCAGGCAGCGCCAGCCAGTCCGCCGCGCCCATCAGGCCCACGATGAAGACCACCGCGTACAGCCGAAAGCCGCTGGCCCAGCCCAGGGCCGCCGCCAGCGCCAGCAGCGCCGGCATGTCCAGCTGCTGCGTGGCGCGCGCGGCGCTCTCGGCCACGGCACGCGAGGTGCCGGCGTCCACATGCAGCCCCACGGTGTGGAGCCACTGCACGAAGGCAAGCCAGAGCTGGTCCATGGCCGGTCTACCGCTGCGTCAGCCCGCGACCCAGGCCGGTTTGCGTTTTTGCAGAAACGACTGCACGCCCTCGCGGCCTTCGTCGCTGGCGCGAATGTCGGCGATGCCCTCCACCGTGGCGGCGATGAGCTGACCGTCGATGGCGCGCTCGGCCACGTCCTGCACCAGCCGCTTGCACGCGCGCACGGCGTTGGGACTGGCGCTGGCCAGGGCCTTGACGAGCGCATCGACGCGCGCATCCAGCTGGTCGGCAGCGACCACCTCGTGCACGAAGCCGATGCGCAGCGCCTCTTGCGCGTCAAAGCGCTCTGCCGTCAGGAAATAGCGGTGCGCCGCACGCGCGCCCATGGCGCGGATCACGTAGGGGCTGATGGTGGCCGGGATCAGGCCCAGCTTCACTTCAGACAGGCAAAAGCCCGCCGTGTCCACGCTCACCGCCATGTCGCACGCGGCCACCAGGCCCATGCCGCCGGCGTACACGTCGCCCTGCACGCGGGCGATGGTCGGCTTCTGGCACTCGTAAATCACGCGCAGCATCTCGGCCAGCTTGCCCGCGTCCGCCAGGTTCTCGGCCCGCGTGTAGTCGGACATGCGGCGCATCCAGTTGAGGTTGGCGCCGGCGCAAAACGCCGGGCCCTCGGCCGCCAGCACCACGGCGCGCACGTCGTCGCGCGCGCCCACCTCCTGGAAGGCGGCGGTGATCTCGGCGATGACCTCGTCGCTGAAGGCGTTGCGCACCTCGGGCTGGGTCAGCGTGATGGTGGCGCGATGTTCGCCGTAGGTAATCTTCAGAGCGCTCATGGACATCCTCCCGTTGCTGCCCGTCACATGCGGAAGATGCCGAACTTCACGTCCGGCACCGGCGCGTGGCGCGCGGCGGCCAGGCCCAGGGCCAGCACGCGGCGGGTGTCGGCCGGGTCGATGATGCCGTCGTCCCACAGGCGCGCAGTGGCGTAGTAGGGGTGGCCCTGGTCTTCGTACTGCCGGCGGATGGGGGCCTTGAAGGCTTCTTCTTCCTCCATGCTCCACTGCCCGCCCTTGGCCTCGATGCCGTCGCGGCGCACGGTGGCCAGCACGCTGGCGGCCTGCTCGCCACCCATGACGGAGATGCGGGCGTTCGGCCACATCCACAGGAAGCGGGGCGAGTACGCGCGCCCGCACATGCCGTAGTTGCCGGCGCCAAAGCTGCCGCCGATGATGATGGTGAACTTCGGCACATTGGCCGTGGCCACCGCGGTCACCAGCTTGGCGCCGTGGCGGGCGATGCCCTCGTTCTCGTACTTGCGCCCGACCATGAAGCCGGTGATGTTCTGCAAAAACACCAGCGGGATCTTGCGCTGGCAGCACAGCTCGATGAAGTGCGCGCCTTTGACGGCCGACTCGGAAAACAGGATGCCGTTGTTGGCGATGATGCCCACCGGCATGCCTTCGATGCGGGCAAAGCCCGTGACCAGCGTGGAGCCGAAGCGCGCCTTGAACTCGTCGAACTCGCTGCCGTCCACGATGCGGGCAATGATCTCGCGCACGTCGAAGGGCTTGCGCGTGTCGGTGGGGATGACGCCGTAGAGCTCCTCTGCTGCAAATTTAGGAGCTGCTGGCGCATGCTCCACGGGCGCTAGAGGCCGATTTCCATTCAAATTCTTCACGGCCGCGCGGGCCAGCGCCAGGGCATGCAGGTCGTCCTGCGCCAGGTGGTCGGCCACACCGGACAGGCGGGTGTGCACGTCGCCGCCGCCCAGATCCTCGGCCGAGACAACCTCGCCCGTGGCGGCTTTGACCAGCGGCGGGCCGCCCAGGAAGATGGTGCCCTGGTTCTTGACGATGATGGTCTCGTCGCTCATCGCCGGCACGTAGGCGCCGCCGGCCGTGCACGACCCCATGACCACGGCGATCTGCGCCAGGCCCTGCGCGCTCATGTTGGCCTGGTTGTAGAAGATGCGGCCGAAGTGGTCGCGGTCGGGGAAGACCTCGTCCTGGTTGGGCAGGTTGGCGCCGCCCGAGTCCACCAGGTAGATGCACGGCAGGCAGTTCTGCTGCGCGATCTCCTGCGCGCGCAGGTGCTTCTTCACCGTCATGGGGTAGTAGGTGCCGCCCTTGACGGTGGCGTCGTTGCACACGATCAGGCAGTCCGTGCCGGCCACGCGGCCGATGCCGGCGATCAGGCCGGCGCCGGGTGCGGCGTTGTCATACATGTTCAGCGCCGCCAGGGGCGCGATCTCCAGGAAGGGCGTGCCGGGGTCGAGCAGCATCTGCACGCGGTCGCGCGGCAGCAGCTTGCCGCGTGCCAGGTGCTTGGCGCGGGCGGCCTCGCCGCCGCCCTGGGACACGCGTTCGACCTGAACGCGCAGGTCGTCCACCAGGGCGCACATGGCCGCGGCGTTGGCCTGGAAGTCCGCCGATCGCGGGTTGAGTTGGGTTTCGAGAATCATGGGTTTTTCCGTCCAAATCCAATAAGAGTGCGGGGCTGGCTCAGGCCGTCTTGGCTTCGCGCAGGCCCAGCTCGTCCTTCATCGCGTCGCGGATCTTGAATTTCTGGATCTTGCCGGTGACGGTCATCGGGAACTCGGCCACGAAGCGGATGTAGCGCGGCACCTTGTAGTGCGCGATCTGGCCCTTGCAGAAGGCGCGGATGTCGTCCTCGGTGGGCGCGGTGCCGGGCTTGGCGATGATCCAGGCGCACAGCTCCTCGCCCAGGCGCTCGTCGGGCACGCCGACCACCTGCACGTCCTGCACCAGAGGGTGGCGGTACAAAAATTCTTCGATCTCGCGCGGGTACAGGTTCTCGCCGCCGCGGATCACCATGTCCTTGATGCGGCCGACGATGTTCACATAGCCGTCCTCGTCCATGGTGGCCAGGTCGCCGGTGTGCATGAAGCCCTCGGCGTCGATGGCCTCGCGCGTCTTGGCCTCGTCGCCCCAGTAGCCGTGCATGACCGAATAGCCGCGCGTGCACAGCTCGCCGCTGGTGCCCACGGGCACGGTGGAGCCGGTCTCGGGGTCGACGATCTTCACTTCCAGGTGCGGCTGCACCTGGCCTACGGTGGAGACGCGCTTTTCAAGCGGCGTGTCGACGCTGCTCTGGCAGCTGACCGGGCTGGTTTCCGTCATGCCGTAGGCGATGGTGATCTGCGACAGGTGCATCTCGCCCACCACGCGCTTCATGACCTCCGTCGGGCAGGGCGAGCCGGCCATGATGCCGGTGCGCAGCGTGCCCAGGTCGAATTCCTTGAAGCGCGGGTGGTCCAGCTCGGCGATGAACATGGTGGGCACGCCATGCAGGCCGGTGCAACGCTCGGCCTGCACCGTCTCCAGCACCGTGAGCGGGTCGAAGCCGTCGTTGGGGTAGACGATGGCGCTGCCGTGCGTGAAGCACGCCAGGTTGCCCAGCACCATGCCGAAGCAGTGGTACAGCGGCACGGGGATGCACAGCCGGTCCTCGGGCGTCAGGCGCATGCATTCGCCGATGAAGAAGCCGTTGTTCAGGATGTTGCGGTGCGTCAGCGTGGCGCCCTTCGGGAAGCCCGTGGTGCCGCTGGTGAACTGGATGTTGATGGGGTCGGTGTTCTTCAGGCCCGCCGCCACCGCGTCCACCTGGGCATCCTCGGGGTTGCCGCGCTGCATGAGCTCGGAAAAGCGCAGCATGCCGGACTGCTCCTCGCCCTGGCCGGCCACGTCGATCCATACCACCGCGCGCAGATCGGGCAGCCGCTTGGCGGCCAGCTTGCCGGGCAGGCACCGGTTCAGCTCGGGCGCCAGCTCGCGCAGCATGCCCAGATAGTCGCTGGTCTTGAAGCGCGCCATGGTCACCAGCGCCTTGCAGCCGACCTTGGTCAAGGCGTATTCCAGCTCGGCGACGCGGTAGGCCGGGTTGATGTTGACCAGCACCAGGCCCACCTGCGCCGTGGCCAGCTGCATCAGCACCCACTCGGCGTTGTTGTGCGACCAGATGCCGATGCGGTCGCCCTTTTGCAGCCCCAGGCCCAGCAGCGCGCTGGCCAGGCGGCGCACCTCGCGGTGCAGCTCGGCATAGGTATAGCGCCGGCCCTGGTGGCGGCTGACGAGCGCCTCGCGCTGCGGCTGGCGCTGCGCCATGCCGGCGAAGAAGTCGCCGATGGTCTGCTCGATCAGCGGCGTCTCGGTGGCGCCGCTGGCGTGGCTCAGCGTGTAGCGCTGGCGGGAGGGGAATGCGCTGTCCATGGTGTGTGCTGTCTCCGCAGAAAGGGCCGGGCGCGCCCGCGCACTGCGCAGGCAGGCCGCCTGGGCGCAGGATAAGCCCCACCCCGTCCCCGATGAGGCCAGCAAGGTTGCAATAATTGCCACGCCATGTACACCCCGTCCCTGCCCTCGCACCGCCCCGCGCCGGCCCGCCAGGGGGCCGTGGCGGCCACGCCCATGGCCTTCGTGCAGGCCATCGCGCAGGCCTACGCGCAGCGCGGCATGGACCCGGCCGGCGCCCTGGCCCAGGCACAAATCGCGCCAGAACAACGGGCCGACCCGCGGGCACGCATCACGGCCTGGCAGATGGAGGCCCTGTGCGACGCCGCCATGCGCGAACTGGACGACGAGGCCCTGGGCTGGTTCGAGCGGCGCCTGCCCTGGGGCAGCTACGGCCTGCTGGCGCGCGCCTCGCTCACCGCGCCGACGCTGGGCCTGGCGCTGGCGCGCTGGTGCCGCCACCACGGCCTGCTGACCCAGGCCATCGCTTTGCGCCTGACGACCGAGGGCGGGCAGGCCCAGCTCGCCATCGCCGAGCAACGCGACCTGGGCGGCCTGCGCGAGTTCTGCCTGGTCTCGGTGCTGCGCAATGCGCTGGGGCTGGCCAGCTGGTTCATCGATTCGCGCCTGCCGGTGCTGGGAGCGCAGTTCCCGTTCGCGGCGCCGGCGCATGCCGACGCTTATGCCGTGCTGTTCGCCGGCCCCGCGCAGTTCGGCGCGGCCGAGGCGGCCGTGCAGTTCGATGCGCGCTACCTGCAGCTGCCGCTGGTGCGCGACGCCGCCGCCATGGACCAGATGCTGCAGCACGCCCTGCCGCTCACCGTGCGCCAGTACCGGCGCGACCGCCTGCTGGTGCAGCGCGTGCGCCAGCTGCTGGCGGCCGCACCCCAGGCGATGCACAGCGCGCAGACCGTGGCCCAGCAGCTGCACCTGTCGCCGCGCACGCTGCACCGCCAGCTGGCCGCCGAGGGCGCGACGCTGCAGCAGCTCAAGGACGAGGTGCGCCGCGCACGGGCCACCGAGCTGCTGCACCGCAGCGACCGGCCCATCAAGCAAGTGGCCCAGGCGGCGGGTTTTGCCAACGAAAAAAGCTTCATCCGGGCGTTCCGGGGCTGGACGGGGCAGTCGCCCGCCGAGTTCCGGCACCGCAGCCGGCCCGCTGACTGATCCGCGGCCCGGCGGCTTGACAGCCCCCTTGCGCGGCGGCCACGATGCATCCGCCATGATCGTTCTACACCACTGCGTCAGCGCCCGTTCCTTCCGCCCCTTGTGGATGATGGAGGAGCTGGGCCTGCCCTACCGCCTGCGCGCCCTGCCCTTTCCGCCCCGGGTGCATGCCCGCCCGTTCCTGGAGGACAACCCGCTGGGCACCGTGCCGCTGCTGGAGGACGGTGCCACGCGCATGACCGAGTCGGCCGCCATGTGCCAGTACCTGGCGGCGCGCCACGGCGCCGGGCGGCTGGACGTGGCCGTGGACGATCCCGCCTACGGCAGCTACCTGAACTGGCTGCACATGAGCGACGCCACGCTCACCTTTCCCCAGACCCTGGTGCTGCGCTACACCCACTTCGAGCCGCCAGAGCGCCGCCAGCCCCAGGTGGCGCAGGACTATGCGCGCTGGTTCCTGGCGCGGCTGCGCGCCGTGGATGCCGCCGTGCAGCACGGCGAATTCCTGTGCGCCGGCCGCTTCACCGCCGCCGACGTGGCCGTCGCCTATGCCCTGCAGCTGGCGCAGCACCTGGAGCTGGACGGGCAGTTTCCGCCCGCCGTCGCGCACTACTGGCAGCGGCTGCAGGCGCGCCCGGCGTTCCAGCGGGCGCTGCAGGCCCAGCACCGCGCGGCCCTGGAGCAGGGCGTGGACCCGACCCCTTCCCCCGACCTGCGCCCGGCATGAATGCCGACACCTTCGACTACGTCATCGTCGGCGCCGGCATGGCCGGCTGCCTGCTGGCCAACCGCCTGAGCGAGGACGGGCGCCACACCGTCTGCCTGCTGGAATCGGGGCCGCCGGACCGCAGCCCCTTCATCCACATCCCGGCCGGCTTCATCAAGGTAGGCTATGACCCGCGCTACACATGGCCCTTCGAGACCGCGCCCGGCGAGGGCACGGCGGGCCGGCGCGTGACCATGCGGCTGGGCCGCACGCTGGGCGGCTCCAGCGCCATCAACGGCTTCAACTACACGCGCGGCACCGCACGCGACTACGACGGCTGGGCCGCCCAGGGCAACCCGGGCTGGAGCTACGCCGAGGTGCTACCCTACTTCCAGCGCACCGAGCGGCGCATCGGCGGCGGCGACGAACCGCACCGCGGGCACGACGGCCTGCTGCCCATCACCGACTGCGACTGGCGCCACCCGCTGTGCGACGGTTTCATCGAAAGCGCGCACTCGCTGGGCATCGGCCCGGCGGGCGACTACAACGCGGGCGTGCAGGACGGCGCCGGCTACTACCAGCGCTGGATCCACCAGGGCCGCCGCGTGAGCGCGGCGACCGCCTTCCTCAAGCCCGCGCGCGGGCGCCCCAACCTGGCGGTGCGCACCGGCGCGCACGCCGCGGCCATCGTGTTCGAGGGCAGGCGCGCCGTGGGCGTGCAGGTGCGCATGCAGCCGGGCAACGCGCAGCGCACGGTGCGCGCGCGGCGCGAGGTCATCCTGTGCGCCGGGGCCATCAACAGCCCCAAGCTGCTGCAGCTGTCGGGCGTGGGGCCGGCCGGCTGGCTGGCGGACCTGGGCGTGGCGCCGGTGCACGTGCTGCCCGGCGTAGGCCAGCGGCTGCAGGACCACTTCATGGTGCGCTCGGTGGTGCGCGTGCAGGGCACCGCCACCATCAACAGCACGGCGCGCGGCTGGCGCCTGGGACTGGAGATCGCCAAATGGGCGCTGGGCCGGCCCAGCGTGCTGGCCATCAGCCCGTCGGTGGCCTATGCCTTCGCGGCCTCGCGGCCGGGGCTGGACGCGGCGGACCTGCAGTTCCACTTCTCGCCCGGCAGCTACGCCTCGGGCATCGCGGGCCGGCTCGACGGCTTTGCAGGCATGACGCTGGGCTTCTACCAGATGCGGCCGGCCAGCCACGGCCATGTGCGGGCGCTCTCGGCCGACCCGTTCGAGTCGCCCGAGATCCAGCCTGCCTACATGGCGCGCGAGGAAGACCGCCGCGTGGTGGTCGACGGGCTGCGGCTCACGCGCCGCATCCTGCACGCGCCCCCGCTGCTGCCCTACGTGCTGCGCGACGAGGCGCCGCCCGCCGACGCGGTGAGCGACGAGGACCTGCTGGAGTACGCGCGCCAGCGCGGCGGCACCGCCTGGCACTTCATGGGCACCTGCCGCATGGGGCCAGTGCACGACGCGTCGGCGGTGGTGGATGCGCAGCTGCGCGTGCACGGCCTGGACGGGCTGCGCGTGGCCGACGCCTCGGTGATGCCGGCTATGCCCTCGGGCAACACCGGCGCCCCGACGCTGATGATCGCGGAGAAGGCGGCCGACCTGCTGCTGCGCTTGTGAGCGGCGCAGCGCCCGAATGCCAGCTGTTGGCACCAACTGTACCTGTCCCGGCAGGTACAGCAGGCTTACAGTGGGTAGAGATTCGCCTGCTGCCCCGCTTTACCGGTGCGGCCAGCGGCGGGTACAGATGGATCACCAGATCCGCACCGCCAGCAATGGCGACGACAACAGGAGACAAGCCATGACAGGAATTCGCCAGATCGCCAAGGCCGCGGCCACGGCTCTCACGGTGGCATGCGCCTTCACCGCCCAGGCGCAGGACATCAAGATCGGCTACACGGCCGACCAGTCCGGCAGCGGCGTGGCCGAGCTGGGCATTGCCGGGCGCTGGGGCTTTGAGGCCGCCATCGAGGACGTGAACAAGGCCGGGGGCATCCTGGGCAAGAAGGTGGTCGGCGTGATCCGCGACGACCAGGGCACGCCGCCGAAGGCCATCCAGACGGTGCAGGACCTGCTCGACAGCGAGAAGGTGCAGGCCCTGGTAGGCCCGGCCAACTCGGGCAACGCGCTGGCCTGGCTGCACATCCCGCAGCAAAAGAAGATTCCCGTGGTGGTGCCCATCGGCACGGCCACCGAGATCACCACGCGCTATGCCAAGGAGCCGCAGAACTACCTGTTCCGCGTGTCGATGGTGGACCGCGAGCAGGTCTCGCTGCTGGCCGCCTACGCGGTCAAGGCGTCCAAGGACAAGAAGATCGCCGTGCTGGCCGACTCCACCGGCTACGGCCAGGGCGGCATCAAGGACGCGACCGAGGTGCTGGCGCTGCACGGCGTGAAACCCGTGGCCGTCGAGAAGTACGGCCCCAAGGACACGGACATGACCTCGCAGCTCAACAAGATCAAGGCCGCGGGGGCCGACACCGTGATCATCTACGGCATCGCCGACGGTGCCGCGCAGGTGGTGCGCAGCATGGAGAAGATCAACTACATGCCCACCACGCTGGGCACCTGGGGCAACCTGAGCTCGCTGTTCCCGAAGATGACGGGGCCCAAGCTGTCCGAGCACCTGATCATGGCCGCCTCCACCACCGAGGACACCTCCGACAAGACCAAGTCGCTGGGCGAGCGCGTGCGCAAGAACTTCCCGGCGCTGACCTGCTTCCCCTGCGCCGCGCAGGCCTATGACTCGGTGATGCTGCTGGCCGCCGCGATGAAGCAGGCGAACAGCACCGACGGCGAGAAGGTCGCCGCCGCGCTCGAGAACGTCAGCGGCGTGCAGGGCGTCATCAAGACCTACGACAAGCCCTTCAGCAAGACCATGCACGAGGGCCTGCACGTGGGCGACTTCTACCTGGCGCGCTGGAAGAATGGTACCGAGGTGCAGCGCTTCGAGGACCCGGTCTACAAGTCCCTCACGCCCGCCGATCTCAAGCAGTGATCGCCGGCGCCGGGGGCATTGGGCACCCGGCCTCTCTTAAAAATAGGAGCTGCCAGCGCTTGACTGGCAAGGGTTTCAGCATAAAAACCACCTGAAACCGTTGCTGGACAAGCGCCAGCAGCTCACTTTTTTGATATCTCCAGCCTCAGTGCTAGTGGAGGGCGGCGCATGGCCGAATCGATACTCCAGGCGATCTTCAGCGGCCTGGCCCTGGGCAGCATCTACGCGCTCGTGGCCGTGGGCTTCAACATCACCTTCAACACCACCAAGACGCTGAACTTCGGCCAGGGCGAGTTCCTGGTGGCCGGCGCCTTCGTCGCGGTCTCGGTGCTGCTGCTGCTGGCCGGCAAGCAGATGACCGACGCGCTCTTGCCCGCCGAGGTGACGCTGACGCGCTACCTGCTCAGCCTGGTCGGCTCCATGGTGGTGCTGGCGCTGCTGGGCGTGCTGCTGTACTACACCGCCGTGCGGCCCTTCGTGGGCCAGGGCGGCATGGCCTGGGTGATGAGCACCATCGGCTTCGGCATCATCATCCAGAACACGGCGCTGGCGATCTGGGGCCCTTCGCCGCTGGTCATGCCCTCGCCGCTGGGCAACGACGTGATCCGCATCGGCGGCGCCGGCGTGCTGCCGCAGGAGGTGCTGGTGCTGGTGGCCAGCGTGGCCGTGCTGTTCACGCTGGACTGGGTGATGCGCGCCACACGCATCGGCAAGGCCGTGCGCGCCGTGGCGCAAAGCGGCAGCGCCGCCACGCTGATGGGCATCAACGTCGGCGCCATCGTGGTACTGGCCTTCGTCATCAGCTCCAGCCTGGCGGGGCTGGCCGGGCTGCTGATTGCGCCCATCACCACCGCCTCGGTGTTCATGGGCCTCACGCTGGCGCTCAAGGCTTTCTCGTCGGCCATCGTCGGCGGGCTGACCAGCCCGCGCGGCTGCATGCTGGGCGGCGTACTGCTGGGCGTGATCGAGGCGCTGGTGGGCCTGTGGCATGCCGAGCTGCGCGAGATCAGCATCTTCCTTCTCATCATCATCGTGCTGGTGGTGCGTCCGCAGGGGCTGCTGGGCCAGCGCATCGAGGAGAAGGTGTGATGGGCGGCGCGCACAAACAACAGCACACCCTGTGGCTCATCGTTGTCGTCGCGCTGGCGGCGGCCGTGCCGCTGCTGACCGACAACGACTTCTACCTGCGCGTGCTGTTCCTGATCGGCGTGAACTACATCGCCGCCGCGGGCATGAACGTGCTGGTGGGCTACACGGGCCAGAAATCGCTGGGCCATGCCGGCCTGTTCGCCGTGGGTGCCTACACCGTGGCCCTGCTCACCGCGCGCTGGGGCTGGAACCCCTGGCCGGCCTTCGTGGCCGCCGGGGTCATGGCCGGCATCTTCGGCGTCGTCATCGCGCTGCCGGCGCTGCGCGTCAAGGGCCCGGCGCTGGCCATGGTGACCATCGGCTTCGGCATCGTGGTGGAGAAGATCGTCTCCGAATGGCAGGACGTGTTCGCCGGCCAGCAGGGCATCTACGGCGTGCTGCCGCTGTCGCTGGGCGGCACCATGTTCAGCTCCAAGCACTGGGTGTGGTTCGTGCTGCTGCTGGCCGTGGCGCTGCACGTCATGCTGCGCCTGCTGCTGCGCGGGCGCTTCGGCCGCGCCTTCATGGCCGTGAACACGGCCGAGGTGGCGGCCGAGAGCGTGGGCATCAGCGTCTACCGCTTCAAGGTGCTGGCCTTCGTGATCAGCGCCGTCACCTGCGGCCTGGCCGGCGCGCTGATCGCGCAGCAAAACCAGTACATCAACTCCGACTTCATCACCTTCAACCTGTCGATCTTCATCCTGCTGATGGTGCTGTTCGGCGGGCCCTCGATCTACGGGCCGCTGCTGGGCGCCGTGGTGCTGACGCTGCTGGACGCCGTCCTCTCGCGCTGGCCGGGCGTGCAGCACTTCACCTACGGGGCGCTGCTGCTGTTCGCGCTCTACGCCATGCCCGACGGGCTGGCCGGCTTCGTGAAGAAGATGGCGCGGCGCTGGGCGCCCGGCCTGCTGCCCGCTGAAAGCCTGCCCGGGCAGCTCGCGCCCTGGCGCCCGCGCGGCGCGGCCGGCGCCGACGAGATGCTGCTGCAGGCCCAGGGCCTGTACAAGGCCTACGGCGGCGTGGTGCCCACCAACGAGGTGGACATCGACATCCGCGCCGGCCACGTGCATTCGCTGATCGGCCCCAACGGCGCGGGCAAGACCACGCTGCTGAACATCCTCTCGGGCATCGTGCCGCCGGACCGCGGCAGCATCCGCTTCGACGGCCGCGACGTGACGGGGCTGGCGCCCTGGCGCATCGCCCGCGCGGGCCTGGGCCGCACCTTCCAGAACCTCAAGCTGTTTGCCGGCATGTCGGTGCTGGACAACGTCAAGCTGGGCCTGCATGCGCACATGCCCACGGGCTTCTTCGGCAGCCTGCTGGGGCGCGGCGGCGCGTCCGAGCGCGCCGCGCGCGACGAGGCGCTGCAGATCCTCGACGCCCTGGGCCTGAAGGACAAGGCGCAGGAGATCGCCGGCAGCCTGCCCTACGGCGTGCAGCGCCGCCTGGAGCTGGCACGCGCGCTGGCCACGCACCCGCGCCTGCTGCTGCTCGACGAGCCCGCCGCCGGCCTGAACCCGCAGGAGACGCAGGAGCTGGCGCAGGTCATCCTGCGCATCCGCGACCTGGGCGTCACCGTGCTGCTGATCGAGCACCACATGGACCTGGTGATGGCCGTGTCCGACCACGTGATCGTGCTGGACTACGGCCAGAAGATCGCCGAGGGCGCGCCCGCGCAGGTGCAGAGCGACCCGCGCGTGATCGCGGCCTACCTGGGCACGGCCGACGGCGAAGAAGAAGACGAGGAACAGGAAGGTGGTGCCCATGTCCGATGAACTGCTGCGCATCGACGACCTGCACGTGCACTACGGCGCGGTACAGGCCTTGAAGGGTGTCTCGCTGCACGTGCAGGCGGGCGAGGTGGTCACCATCATCGGTGGCAACGGGGCCGGCAAGAGCACGCTGATGCGCTGCATCTCGGGCCTGGAGCCCGCCAAGGCCGGGCGCGTGCTGTTCCAGGGGCAGGACTTGGCAGCCATCCACGGCCACCGGCGCGTGGCCCTGGGCATCGCGCAGTCGCCCGAGGGCCGGCAGGTCTTTGCCGACCAGACCGTGCGCGACAACCTGGTGCTGGGCGCCTACCACCGCCGCGCCAGCGCGGCGGAGATCGAGGCCGACATCCAGGCCCAGTTCGAGCGCTTTCCGCGCCTGGGCGAACGCCAGCTGCAGATGGCCGGCACCATGTCCGGCGGCGAGCAGCAGATGCTGGCCATCGCCCGCGCCCTCATGGCGCGGCCGAAGCTGCTGCTGCTGGACGAACCCTCGCTGGGCCTGGCGCCGCTGATCGTCAAGGAAATCTTCGACACCATCCGCAGCCTGCGCACGCTGGGCGTGACCATCCTGCTGGTGGAGCAGATGGCCAACCAGGCCCTGGCCGTGGCCGACCGGGGCTATGTGCTGGAGACCGGCCGCATCACGCTGCAGGGCCCCGGCCGCGAGCTGCGCCGCGACCCGAAGGTGCGCGCCGCCTACCTCGGGGGGCACTGACATGCAACACCCCCCTGAGTCGCTTCGCGCCTTCCCCCCTCTCTCGCATCGCTGCGCGTTGCGGGAGGGCGGACGCCGCCCTCGCTGCGAGGCGGCCCTTGCTCGGCTGCCTTGGCCTTGCGCGTGCCAGTTTTATCGGCCGCGGACGATGCGCAGCATCGGGGAGCACTGAGGTGCAGGAAAGTTTCGACTACGTGGTGGTCGGCGCGGGCGCGGCCGGCGCCATCGTGGCGCGGCGGCTGGCCGAAGCCAACCCGACCGTCAGTGTCTGCCTGCTCGAAGCCGGGCCGCCCGACCGCCATCCCTACCTGCATTTGCCGGCCGGCTTCATCAAGATGCTGTTCGATCCCAAGTACACGTGGACCTACGGCTCCGAGCCCGATGCGCGCACGCTGGAGCGGCGCGTGCCGCTGCCCCAGGGCAAGACGCTGGGCGGATCGAGCGCGATCAACGGCCTGATCTACAACCGCGGCCAGGCCGAGGACTACGACGGCTGGGCCGCATTGGGCAACCCGGGCTGGTCGTTCGCCGAGGTGCTGCCCTACTTCCAGCGCAACGAGCGTTGGCTGGGCCCTAACAACTCCATGGGCAGCAGCAGCACGCGGCGCGGCACCGCAGGCCGGGTGCCGGTCACGCCCATCGACTGGACGCATCCGATCTGCGAGGCTTTCATCGCCGGCGCCCAGGAGCAGGGCCTGCCGCGCAACCCCGACTACAACGGCGACACCCAGGCCGGCGTGGGCTACTTCCAGCGCACCATCCACCGCGGCTGGCGCCATAGCACGGCGCGCGGCTACCTGCGCTCGCCTCCATCCAATCTGGCAGTGCGCACCCATGCGCAGGCCACGCGCATCGTGCTCCAAGGTACACGCGCCACGGGCGTGGAGTACACGCGCGGTGGCCCGCAGGGACAAGCCACAACGGTGGGCGCGCGGCGCGAGGTCATCGTCTGCGCGGGCGCGATCAACACGCCCCGGCTGCTGCAGCTCTCGGGCATCGGCCCGGAGGACCACCTGCAGGCGCTGGGCCTGCCCGTGGTGCATTCCCTCGCAGGCGTGGGCTCGCATTTGAAAGACCACTTCTCGGTGCGCGTGGTCGGGCACGTGCGGCGCGGCAGCGCGCTCACCATCAACGAACTGGCGCGCATGCCGCGCCTGTGGGGCCAGGCGGCGCGCTGGCTCGCGGGCAAGCCCAACATCCTGGCATTGAGCCCGTCGCTGGTGCACTTCTTCTGGCATTCGGGCCTGGGCGACGGCGTGAGGCCCGACCTGCAGGGCGTGTTCACCCCGGCCAGCTACCGCGAGGGCTATGTCGGCCAGCTCGACACCTACCCCGGCATGACCTGCGGCGTCTGGGCGCACCGCCCGCGCAGCGAGGGCGAGGTGCGGCTGCGGTCCAGCGACCCCTGGGCCGACCCGCTGATCCGCCCCAACTACCTGTCGCACGAGGAGGACGTGCGTGTGCTCACCGCTGGTGTGCGCCTGGCGCGCGGGCTGCTGCGCACCCAGGCGCTCGCACCCTTCTTCGCAGCCGAGGCCATGCCGGGCCAGGATGCACAGAGCGACGAAGACATCCTCGCCTACATCCGCCGCTACGGCGTGTCGTCGTACCACCTGTGCGGCACGGCACGCATGGGGCCCGCCGACGACCCGGGCGCCGTGGTCGATGCGCAGCTGCGCGTACACGGACTGCAGGGCCTGCGCGTGGCCGACTCGTCGGTCATGCCGGCCATTCCTTCGGCCAACATCTGCGCCGCCTCGATGATGATCGGCGAGAAGGCGGCCGACCTCATTCTGGGAAGAAACCCATGCTGACTCCGCACGAGAGCGCCACCATCGGCGGTGTGCTGCAAGAGGCCGCCGCCGCGTTCGGCGACCGGCCCTTGCTCGTGGCCCCGCCCAACCTCACGCGCGCCTACGACCCTGAGGGCCGCACCATCACCTATGCGCAAGCGGCTGACACCGTGCAGAAGCTGATGGCCCTCTACCGCCAAGCGGGCTATGGCCAGGGCCACCGCATCGCCCTGCTGCTGGAGAACCGGCTGGAGCACATGCTGCACAAGCTGGCCATGAACGCGCTGGGCATCTGCTGCGTGCCCGTCAACCCCGACTACCGCCCGCGCGAGCTGGCCTATCTGATCGACCATGCGCACGTGGATCTGGCCGTGGTGCTGCAGTCGCGCCAAGCCGACTGGCAGGCCGGGGCGCGCGAGGCCACGTGGCAGCCGCCCGCCGTGCTCTTCGAGCAGTTCGACACCGACCTGCCCCCGGCACCCATCCCGACGACGGACTGGACACCCGAGGCCGACACGCCCGCCAGCATCCTCTACACCTCGGGCACCACGGGCCGGCCCAAGGGCTGCGTGCTCTCGCACCGCTACGAGCTGGCCGCGGGCGCCTACTACGCCACGCGTGGCGGGCTCGTCGATTTCCGGCCCGAGGGCGAGCGCATCTACAACCCGCTGCCGCTGTTCCACGTCAACGCCTCCATCCTGTCGTTTCAAGCGGCTCTGCTCACCGGCAGCTGCCAGATTCAGACCGACCGCTTCCAGCCCACGCGCTGGTGGCAGGAGGTCCGCGAGACGCGGGCGACCATCGTCCACTACCTGGGCGTGATCGTGCAGATGCTCTGCGTGCAGCCCCCCTCGCCCGCCGACCGTGACCACTGCGTGCGCTTCGGCATGGGCGCGGGCGTGGAGCCGCAGCTGCACGCCGCGTTCGAAGAGCGCTTCGGCTTTCCGCTGCTCGAACTCTGGGGCATGACGGAGAACGTGCGCATCCTGGTGGACTGCCACCCGCCGCGCCAGGTGGGCACGCGCGCCTTCGGCCGCTCCACGCCGGGCATCGAAGTACGCGTGGCGGACGACGCGGGGCGCGACGTGCCCGACGGCACGCCGGGCGAGATGCTGATCCGCCACTCGGCCGCCACGCCGCGCAAGGACTTCTTCTCGGGCTACCTCGATGACGAGGCCGCCACCGAGGCCGCGTGGCGCGGCGGCTGGTTCCACACCGGCGACGTGGTCACGCGCGACGCCACGGGCATGCTGCACTTCGTGGAGCGGCGCAAGAACATCATCCGCCGCTCGGGCGAGAACATCGCGGCCGCCGAGGTCGAGGCCTGGCTGCTGACCCACCCCGACGTGGAGCTGGCCGCCGTGATGGCCGTACCCGACGACATCCGCGAAGAGGAAGTGCTGGCCTGCATCGTGCTCAAGCCCCATGCACGCCAGGCGCAAGACAGAGAGGTCCTGCTGCGCTCGCTGTTCGCGCACTGCGAGGCCGGCCTGGCCTATTTCAAGACGCCGGGCTGGGTCTGGTTCAGCGACCAGATCCCGACCACGGGCACGCAGAAGATCCAGAAGCACAGCATCTTCGGTGCCGGTGTGGACCCGCGCACCCTGCCCGGCATGCACGACCTGCGCGCATGGAAAAAACGCAAAAAATGAAACAACACCCCCCTGAGGCGCTTCGCGCCTTCCCCCCGCTCTCGCAGCCCTGCGCGCTGCGGGCAGGGGGACGCAGCCAGCGCGGCGGGGCGGCCCTTGCGCGGCTGCCCGCGCGTGGGTCGCGCCAGTTTCATCGGTTTCACGCAGCGCACAGCGCTATGGATGAAATGTCATCCTCGCAACCGCTCCAGCGCGCGCGCGAAGCGCGGGTCCTGCACCGCGTGCGGGTTGCAGCGCGACCAGGGGCTGATGCGCGTGCTGTCCACGCTGAAGATGTTGCCGGGCGCCATGACGATGTCCAGGTCCAGCATGGACTGGGCCAGCGCCTGGGCGTCGTCGAAACCGGGCCAGCGCGCCCAGATGAACAGCGAGTGGGCGGGGCGCACGAAGACCTCGGCGCCCATGCGGTCGAGCAGCGCGTAGGCGCTCTGCGTGGCCTCGGCCAGCTGGGCGCGCAGCTGCTCCAGGTGCCGGGCATGGCGCCGCTCGGCCAGCAGCGTCTCGACGGCGCGCTCGGCATATTCCGAGCTGCTGACAGCAGTCAGGATTTTGAGGTCCGCCAGCTCCTGCGCCAGGTCGGCACTGCAGGCGACGAAGCCCACGCGCAGCGCGGCCGACAGCGACTTGGAGAAGCTGCCCAGGTAGAGCGTGCGCTCCAGGCCGTCCAGCGCCGACAGCCGCGGCGCCGTGGCGGGGCGGAAGTCAGAGAGCGCGTCGTTCTCGACCAGCAGCAGGTTGTGCTGCTCCGCCAGGCGCAGCACGGCCTGCGCCTTGGACGCCGACAGGTCCGAGCCCGTGGGGTTGTGGGCCAGCGACTGCGTGAAGAACAGGCGTGGGCGCTCGGCCTTGAGCGCCTGCTCCAGGGCCTGCAGGTCGGGGCCGTCCGCCAGGCGGGGCACGCCCACGATGCGGGCGCCGGCCAGGTGCAGCTTGCCCAGCAGCGGGTAGTAGCCCGGGTCGTCGATCAGCACCACGCCGCCGGGCGGCACGAAGTAGCGCACGATCAGGTCCATGGCCTCGTTGGCCCCGTGGGTCAGCACGATCTGCTGCGGGTGGGCGGCTATGCCCACGTCCGCCAGGCGCCGCACCAGGCGGTGGCGCAGCGGGGCATAGCCCAGCCGGTCGCCGTAGCGAAACAGCGCGCCCAGCCCGCCGCGCGCCACCTTGTGGTGGGAGCGGTCCAGCCGCGCGCCGGCCAGCCATTCGGACGGCGGGAACGCGTCGCCCACGGTCAGCTGCCCCGGCTCGTTGCGCAGCTGCATGCGCATGAGCCAGACGATGTCCATGGCCCGGCGCCGCGACGGGTTGTCCGCGCTCTCGCCGGCCTCGGGCACGGCCTCCTTGACGAAAAAGCCCGAGCCGCGCCGCGGCTCCACCAGACCCCGGGCCACCAGCAGCTCGAAGGCGGACACCACCGTGTTCTTGCCGTAGCCGCGCGTCGCGGCGATCTCGCGCAACGAAGGCAGCTTGTCCCCGCTGCGGTACACGCCGTCGCGGATCTGCCGCTCCAGCGAATCCGCCAGCGCGATGAACAGGGGATCAGATGGAGCGCTCATGCGCCCGCACTGTACCTGGGCGCCTGCCTGCGAACGGCCGCCATCCCTTTCGTTTTCCTCACCCGCTCCTGCTCCATCCACCATGACCCGCATTGACTCCCGCCTGCCCCGCTTCCGCTCCATGACCGTGCCGCAGCGCCTCGCGCACCTCGCGGCCGCGGCGCACCTGAGCGACGACGACGCCCGCCGCCTCGCCCACGCCGGCGCGCTGGACCCCGCCGTGGCCGACGGCATGATCGAGAACGTCATCGGCACCTTCGAGCTGCCGCTGGGCGTGGCCGGCTACTTCCAGATCAATGGCAAGGACGTGCTCATCCCCATGGCGGTGGAGGAGCCCTCCGTGGTGGCCGCCGCCTCCTTCATGGCAAAGATAGCGCGCGAGTGCGGCGGCTTCGAGACGTCGAGCACTGCGCCGCTGATGCGCGCCCAGGTGCAGGTGCTGGGCCTGACCGACCCGCACGGCGCGCGCCAGTCGCTGCTGCGCCGCCGCCAGGAGGTCATCGACCTGGCCAACCAGCGCGACAAGGTGCTGATCGGCCTGGGCGGCGGCTGCCGCGACATCGAGGTGCACGTGCTGGAGAACACGCGGCGCGGTGCCATGCTGGTGATGCACCTGATCGTGGACGTGCGCGACGCCATGGGCGCCAACACCGTGAACACCATGGCCGAGTCCGTCTCGCCGCTGGTCGAGGCCATCACCGGCGGGCAGGTGCGGCTGCGCATCCTGTCCAACCTGGCCGACCTGCGCCTGTCGCGCGCCCGCGTGGCGCTGTCGCCCGAGGCGCTGGCCACGGCCGACTACGACGGCGGCGACATGATCGAGCGCATCCTGGACGCCTACGAGTTCGCCGCCGTCGACCCCTACCGCGCGGCCACGCACAACAAGGGCATCATGAACGGCATCGACCCGGTCATCGTCGCCACCGGCAACGACTGGCGTGCGGTGGAGGCCGGCGCCCACGCCTGGGCCTGCCGCAACGGGCACTACGGCTCGCTGACGCGCTGGGAGAAGGACGCGCGCGGCTGGCTGGTCGGCAGCCTGGAGATGCCCATGCCCGTGGGCCTGGTGGGCGGCGCCACCAAGACCCACCCGCTGGCGCAGCTGTCGCTCAAGATCATGGGCGTGGCCACAGCGCAGGAGCTGGGCGAGGCGGCCGTGGCCGTGGGCCTGGCGCAGAACCTGGCCGCCCTGCGCGCGCTGGCGACCGAAGGCATCCAGCGCGGGCACATGGCACTGCACGCGCGCAACATCGCCATCGTGGCCGGCGCGACGGGCCCCGAGATTGACGCCATTGCCCGCCAGATGGCCCAGGAAAAGGACGTGCGCACCGACCGGGCCCAGGCGCTGCTGGCCGCGCTGCGCGCCTGAAATTCAAGCAAAATCGGGCCCCAGCGCCCGCCAGTCAAGCGCGAGCAGCTATCAAAATCTGAGCAAATCAGCCCAGCAGCGCCGGCAGCTGCACCATGTCGGCGATGACGTGCACGGCGCCGGCCGCGCGCAGGGCCTCGGGCGAGCCGTGGCCGATGGCCGACGGGCTGTAGCCCACCACGGTGGCGCCGGCGGCCACGCCGGCCGTCACGCCGGTCACCGTGTCCTCCACCACCAGGCAGCGCGCGGGCGGCACGCCCACGGCGGCGGCGGCCGCCAGGTATACGTCCGGCGCGGGCTTGGTGGCCGGCATCTCGTGGCCGCTGAACACGCGCCCGGCAAACAGCGGCGCCAAGCCGACCTGGGCCAGCTGCATCTCCACCTTCTGCCGGTCGGCGCCCGAGGCGCAGGCGATGCGCCCGGCCAGCCGCTCGTGCACGGCACGCACGGCCTGCAGCGCGCCGTCGATGGGCTGCAGCTCGGCCGCCAGGCGCGCATTGCGCCGGGCGTAGAACTCGGCCATCCAGGCATCGGTGAGCGGGCGGCCGGTGTGCGCCTCGATGCGCGCGGCCTCGCTGCGCACGGTCTTGCCGACGAAGGTGGCCATGCATTCGGCCGCCGTGATGGGCCAGCCGGCCTCGTTCAGCATGGCGCACAGCACGCCGTTGGTGATGGGCTCGCTGTCCACCAGCACGCCGTCGCAGTCGAAAAGCACGGCGTCGAAGCGCGCCGTGCGCAGGGTTGTTGCATTCATGAGGAAAAGGGAGAGGTGGGGGCCGGGCCTACAGCAGGCTGTCCGGCGCGTCGTGCAGTGCAATGTCGCACTCCGGACCATAGACCATGGTCTGGTCGCGGCCGCACTGCTTGGCGCGGTACAGGGCCGCGTCCGCCTGGCGGAACAGGGCGTGGGCCATGTCCACGCCGACGCGTGGCGCACCGGTGGTCACCTCGCGCCCGGCCGGCTGCAGACTGGCCACGCCCACGCTGATGGTGACGATGCCGTCCTCGCAGCCGCGCGCATGCTCGATGCCCAGCGCGCGCACGGCCTCGCGCAGGCGCTCGGCCACGGCCCAGGCCTGGTCTTCGCCGGCACCGGGCAGCAATACGGCGAATTCCTCGCCGCCATAGCGGGCCACCACGTCGCCGGCACGCCCGGTGGCGGTGGACAGCGCCACCGCCACGCTTTGCAGGCAGCGGTCGCCGGCAACGTGGCCATAGTGGTCGTTGAAAGCCTTGAAGCGGTCCACGTCGATCATCAGAAGGGCCAGCGGCGTGCCGCCGCGCAGGGCGCGCTCCCACTCGAAGGCGACCTGCTCGTCCAGCGCCAGCCGGTTGGCCAGCTGGGTCAGCGGGTCGATGCGAATCTGCGCCTCCAGCGCCGCGCGGTAGCGCTCCAGCTGCTCCTCGGCCTGGCGGCGCTCGGTGATGTCCTGCACCGTGCCCGTCATGCGCGAGCGCTCGGGGCCGTTGGCGTCGCCGTACTCGGCGCGCACCTCCAGCCAACGCATCTGGCGGTCGCTGGCGCGCAGGATGCGGTATTGGGCGCGCAGCGGGCCGCGCTGTGCCATGGCATCGCCGTGCTTCTGCAGCATCTCCTCGCGATCGTCGGCGTGCACCATGTCGATCCATTGGCGCAGCGTCAGCTCGGTGTCCGCTGGGACGCCGAAGATGACGTTGGCCATGGCCGACATGGTGAACACGCGCTTGCCCGCGTCATAGGCGAAGTAACCCACCGAGGCGGCCCGCTGAGCCGTCTCCAGCCAGCGCATGTTGTGCTCCAGCCGGTCCTTGAGGGTGCGCTCGCGCCGCCAGGCACGCCAGCGCCACAGCACAACCGCGCCCCCCAGCAGCAGCAGCGCCAGGCTGGCAACCAGGCCCAGCGCCAGCCACTCGCGCCGCTGCGCCTCGATGAAGGCCTCGTCGGTGTCAATCTTGGACACCAGCAGCCAGTTGCTGCCGGGCACGGCGCTGGCGGTGGCCAGCACCTGCTTGCCACGATAGTCGCGCCCGTACAGCGTGCCGCGCGAGCCGCCTGCGGCCAGGGCGACGGGCTCGCCGCTGTCGGGACGCCAGGGCATGCGCAGGGTCAGCGCCTCGTCGCTGCGGTGGCGCAGCGGGCTCAGGAACACCAGGAAGTCGCCCTGGCGCTCCACCAGCAGCGACTCGGCCGTGTGGCTGCTGCTGGGCCAGGTGGCCAGCAGCGGGTACAGCGTGGTGCGCGCGTCCACCACCAGCCACACCGCGCCCAGCGGCTGGCTGCCGTCGTACAGCGGCGCCAGCAGGCCGAAGTACGGGAAGGCGAAGCTGGCGTCGCGCTGCAGCCCCGTGCCCGCGGGCTGGGCCAGCGCCAGCGAGGCCCGCAGCGATTCGCGCGCGGGCGCTGGCATCTGGCCCTGCAGGGAGCCGTCTGGCCCCAGCAGCAGCTGGCCCTGCGGGTCCACCAGATAGGCGCCGGTGTAGCCCAGGTGCTCGACCAACCCGCGCAGGCGCTCGCGCAGCACGGCGGCATTGGCCGGGGCGGGTGCGCGGCGCCAGCGCGAGACGGCAGCAGCGAACAGGCGGTCGTCGGCCAGCGATGCGGCCTCGCCCATGCGGCGCTGACGCCAGGCGGCCACGCTGCCTACTTGCAGCTGGTTGATGGCGGCCAGGCTGCCCTCGATCACGTGGCGGTAGCGCTGCTCACGCTCCTGCCATGCTGTGCGCACGCCCCAGCCCAGCGCCAGGCAGCCCAGCACGGCCACCAGCGGCAGCAGCCACCACGCGCGCGAGGGCGCGGCGGGACCGTTGGGTGAAATGGAGGGCTGCATGTAGTGCGTGTCAGGTGGGCGAGTGCTGGACGAGATGCGCCCGAGGTTGCGGTTAGTTACTGGCACTACCATTGTCTGCTGACGGCCCGTTGCTCACCATAGGTTTTCCCGAATGAGCCTCTCTTATCCGCCCTGTTTCGACCCACCGCAGCCCGCCACGGCGCTCCTCACCCGGCGCGAATCCATCGCACGGGCAGCCGCGCTGTGGGCGGCGGGCACAGCGGCCGCGCAGGCCCAGCCGTCCGCGGGAAGCCAGCGCCCGGCGACGCTGAATCTCTCGCTGGAGCCCAACAGCCTGGATCCCACCGTGGCCGCGGCGGCCGCAGTGGGCGAGGTGGTGCACTACAACGTGCTGGAGGGCCTGACCCGCGTGGAGGAAAACGGCTCCGTCTCCCCACTGCTGGCCGAGAGCTGGCAGGCCAGCCCGGATGGGCGTGCCTTCAGCTTCCGGCTGCGCCCGGACGTGCGCTTTCATGACGGCAGCGCGCTGGACGCAGCGGCCGTGCGCTTTTCCTTCGAGCGGGCTCAGGCGCCGGGCTCCAGCAACAAGGCGCGGCGCGCGCTGTTCGACAACATCGCCGCCATTGAGACGCCGCATGCGCACACCGTCACTCTGACGCTGCACCGTCCGGACGCACACCTGCTCTTTCGCCTGGGCGAGGCCACGGCCGTCATCCTCCACCCGGCCAGCGCAGCCCAGGCCGCCAGCGCACCCGTGGGCACCGGCCCCTATCAGGTCACCGGGTGGCAGCGCGGGCACAGCATCGCGCTGGCGCGTGCGCCTCATGCGCGGGCGGCGCAGCAGGTGCCTCTGGACGGCGCTGTCTTTCGCTTCATCCACGACCTGCAGGCGCGCGAGGCCGCGCTGGAGGCGGGCGAGGTGGACCTGTTTTTCCAGTTCGCCACCAGCAGCGTGCGGCGCTTTCGCGGCGACAGGCGCTACCAGGTGCTGATCGGCAACTCCAGCGGCAAGGGCATGCTGGCGCTGAACCACCGCCGCCCTCCGTTGAACGATGTGCGCGTGCGCCGCGCCATCACCCACGCCATCGACCGCGAAGGCTTCATCCGCCGGGCGCTGGACGGCCATGGCACGGCCATCGGCAGCCACTTCGCACCCACCGACGCCGGCTACCTGCACATGCAGAGCCTGTACCCATACGACCCGGCACGCGCCCGCGCACTGTTGCGCGAGGCCGGCGTGCGCACGCCGCTGCGCCTGCAGCTGGCGCTACCGCCCGTGCCCTATGCACTGTTGGGCGGCGAAGTGGTGGCCGAGTACCTGGCCAAGGTCGGCATACAGGCCGAGCTGCGGCGCATGCAGTGGCACGAATGGCTGGACGGCCCTTTCCGTGGCGATTTCGACATCACGCTGATCAACCACGTCGAGCCGCTGGACTACCTGATCTACACCGACCCCGGCTACTACTTCGGCTACGACAGCCCGGCCTTCCGGGCGCTGGCCGAGCAGCACGCCCTGGCCGAACACCCGCGCGCACGCCAGCAGCTATTCGCCCAGCTGCAACGCCACCTGGCGCGTGACGCGGTCAACGCGTGGATCTTCACGCCCGACCTGGTCACCGTGGTGCGCAAGGGCCTGCGCGGCGCCTGGATGAACTACCCCATCTTCGCCCACGACATCGGCGCGCTGTGGTGGGAATGACGGACGCTCCCATATCAATAGCTGCCAGCGCTTGACTGGCAAGCGTTAGAGCCCGATTTCACCCAAAAATCTCCCCATCCACGTAGTACCAGCGCCCGTCGTCCTCGCGCACGAAGCGGCTGCGCTCGTGCAGCCGGTGGGCGGGGCCGCCGCCCGTGCGCGAGCGGGCGACGAACTCCACCTCGGCACGCTGTGGCGCAGACACGTGGTACGCGCGCACCTGCAGGCCCAGCCAGCGCACGCCGGGCTCGAAGTCCAGCTGCGCCGGCCGGCGCGAGGCATGCCAGGTGGCCAGCAGATACTCTGCCTGCTCGCGCACGAAGGCCGTATAGCGCGAGCGCATCAGGCTCTCCGCATCCGGTGCGGGCGTGTCGGCCCAGTGATCGATGTAGCGGCCGCAGCAGGCGGCGTAAGCCAGCGCGCGGCCGCAGGGGCAAGGCGCGGTGGCGGGGTGGTCGTCGTGACGTGCGGTCATGCCGGCATTGTCCGCGGCCCCGACGCCATGGATGGCCGCCGGCAGGCAGTCGGCTTTTCGTCCCGCATGGCGCGGCGCAGGGCTTTTTATGCTCGAAGGTAGCTGCGGCAGGGGTCCGCAGAGATGGGAGGTAGGACCATGTTCGACATGGAGGTGCCGTGGTGGGAATTCATTGTGCGCGGCGTGGTGGTCTATGTATTTCTGCTGGTGTTCCTGCGCCTGACGGGGCGGCGCCAGACGGGGCAGTTGGCGCCATTCGACCTGGTCCTGCTGCTGATCCTGTCCAACGCCGTGCAGAACTCCATGAACGCAGGCGACAACTCGCTGGTCGGCGGCCTGATCTCGGCCGCCACACTGCTGTCGTGCCACGTGCTGCTGGCGCACCTGACCTACCGCGTCCCCCGGCTGGAGCGGCTGATCGACGGCTCGCCGCGGGTACTGGTGCGCAACGGCCAGGTCAACGACCGGCTGATGCGCAAGGAGCTGCTGACCATCGAGGACCTGATGGCCGCGCTGCGGTCCGGCGGCGGCCTGCACCTGCGCGAGGTGGAGCGCGCCACCATCGAGGCCAACGGCAACATCACCGTGGTGCTGCGCCGGCGCGGCAGCGAGTGACGGGCCGAGGGAAGGCCCTCAGGCCAGCGCGCGCTGGATGATGATCTTCTGCACGTCGCTGGTGCCTTCGTAGATCTGGCACACGCGCACGTCGCGGTAGATGCGCTCCACGGGAAAGTCGTTCACCACGCCATAGCCGCCCAGGGTCTGGATGGCGGCGCTGCACACGCGTTCGGCCATCTCGCTGGCGAACAGCTTGGCCATGGCAGCCTCCTTCAGGCACGGCCTACCGGCGTCGCGCAGCGCGGCGGCGTGCCAGATGAGCTGGCGCGCGGCCTCGATCTGCGTGGCGCAGTCGGCCAGGCGAAAGCCCACCGCCTGGTGGTTGAAGATGGGCTGGCCGAAGCTCTCGCGCTCCTTGCTGTACTGCAGTGCGAACTCGAAGGCCGCGCGCGCCATGCCCACGCTTTGCGCGGCGATGCCGATGCGCCCGCCCTCCAGCGCGCCCAGGGCGATCTTGTAGCCCTCGCCCTCGACGCCGATCAGGTTGGCGGCCGGGATGCGGCAATTGTCGAAGTTGATCTGCGCCGTGTCGCTGCTGTGCTGGCCCAGCTTGTCCTCCAGCCGCGCCACCACATAGCCGGGCGTGTCGGTGGGCACGATGAAGGCGCTCATGCCCTTCTTGCCAGCGCCCTTGTCGGTCACGGCGATGACGATGGCCACCTGGCCGTTCTTGCCGCTGGTGATGAACTGCTTGACGCCGTTGAGGACGTATTCATCGCCTTGCTTGACCGCGGTGGTGCGCAGCGCCGATGCGTCCGAGCCCACGTGCGGCTCGGTCAGGCAGAAGGCTCCGAGCATGTCGCCGCGCGCCAGGGGCTCCAGCCACTGGCGCTTTTGCGCATCGTTGCCATAGCGCATCAGGATGGCGTTGACGGGGCAGTTGGTGACGCTGATGGCCGTGCTGGTGCCGCCGTCGCCGGCGGCGATCTCTTCGAGCACCAGCGCCAGGCTGACGTAGTCCAACCCGGCGCCGCCCCATTCCTCGGGCACGCAGATGCCATACGCCCCCAGCTGCGCCAGGCCGCGGTGCACCTCGCGCGGGAAGGTGTGCTCGCGGTCCCACTGCGCGGCGTGCGGCGCGATCTGCCCCTGCACGAAGTCGCGCATGGCATCGCGGATCATTTCCTGGTCCTGGGTCAGCAGCATGGCTGTGTTCCTTGTCTCTTTGACTTTTGAAGTTTGAAAGCGCGTCCGGCTACCAGGTGCTGGCGCGCCGGCCGTCGTGGTGCAGCAGCCAGCCACGGTCCTCGGGCCGCAGGCTGGCCAGCACGGCGCGCAGGCCCTGCACGCTGCCCTGCACCGACAGCGGCGCGGTCTCGCCGCCCATGTCGGTCTGCACCCAGCCAGGGTCCAGCGTGACCAGCGTGGCGCCGGGATAGTCGTGCTGCGCGGCGGCCACGGCCATGTTCAGCGCCGCCTTGCTCGTGCGGTACAACCAGGCGTTGCTTGCGGCCACGGTGCCGATCTGCGACATGGAGGTCGACAGGAAAGCGAACGTCCCGCCGGCCGCCTCGACCAGCGGCGCCACCTGCGGCAGGGCCTGCATGGCGCCCAGCACGTTGGTGTGCATGACGGCGTCGAAGTCCTCGCGCGTGGGCGGCGTGCGCGCGTCCGGGCGGCGGATGATGCCGGCCACGTACAAGGCCAGGTCCAGCCGCTCGCCGTCGAGCAGCCAGCCCAGGCCGCTGACGCTCGCCGGGTTGGCCACGTCCACGGTCAGCGCCTGCGCGCCCAGGGCCTGCACGCGCTCGGCGCCGGCCCGATCGCGCACGGTGGCCAGCACGCGCCAGCCGGCCTCGCGGTATTGGCGCACGAACTCCAGGCCGATGCCGCGCGAGGCGCCGATCACCAGGGCTGTAGGCATGGGTGTGGTTTTAGGTCAAATCTGCCTCCAGCGCTTGTCCCACAAGCGCTGGCAGCTATCGAAAAATGAGTGCAGGCAACCCGCACTCAGACCAGCTCGATGGCCATGGCCGTGGCCTCGCCGCCGCCGATGCACAGCGTGGCCAGGCCCTTTTTCTTGCCACGCGTCTTGAGCGCGTGCAGCAGCGTGACCAGGATGCGCGCGCCGCTGGCGCCGATGGGATGCCCCAGGGCACAGGCGCCGCCGTGCACGTTGACCTTGTCGTGCGGCACATTCAGGTCGGCCATCAGCGCCATGGGGACGACGGCAAAGGCCTCGTTGATCTCCCACAGGTCCACGTCCTCGACCTTCCAGCCGGCCTTCTTCAGCGCCTTCTGCGTTGCGCCCACGGGGGCGGTGGTGAACCACTCGGGCTCCTGCGCGTGCATGGCGTGGGCCACGATGCGTGCCAGGGGCTTGGCGCCCAGGGCCGAGGCGGTGGATTCGCGCATCAGCACCAGGGCGGCGGCGCCGTCGTTGATGCTGGAGCTGGACGCCGCCGTGATGGTGCCGTCTTTCTTGAAGGCGGGCTTGAGGCTGCCGATCTTGTCCAGCTTGGCCTTGGCCGGGCCTTCGTCCACGCTCACAGTGACCTCGCCCTTGCGCGTCTTGACCGTGACGGGCGTGATCTCCTCCTGGAAGGCGCCGCTCTTGGCCGCCTCCTGCGCGCGCTGCACGCTGGCGATGGCGAACTGGTCCTGCTGCTCGCGCGTGAACTGGTACTTGGCCGCACAGTCCTCGCCGAAGGTGCCCATGGAGCGGCCGGGCTCGTAGGCGTCCTCCAGGCCGTCCAGCATCATGTGGTCATAGACCTTGTCGTGGCCCATGCGGTAGCCGCCGCGGCCCTTCTTCAGCAGGTAGGGGGCGTTGGTCATGCTCTCCATGCCGCCGGCGACCATCACGTCGCGGCTGCCGGCGACCAGCTGGTCGTGGGCCAGGATGGTGGCCTCCATGCCGGCGCCGCACATCTTGGACAGCGTCACGGCGCCGGTGCTGCGCGGCAGGCCGCCGGCGTGGCCGGCCTGGCGTGCGGGGGCCTGGCCCTGGCCGGCCATCAGGCAGTTGCCGAACAGCACTTCATCGACCTTTTCCGGTGCGATGCCGGCGCGCTCGACGGCGGCGCGGATGGCGGCGCCGCCCAACTCCCAGGCGGGCAGGTCGGCAAAGTCGCCCTGGAAGGCGCCCATGGGCGTGCGCGCGGCGCCGACGATGACGATGGGGTCGTGATTGGTTTGCGGGGAAGTCATGGCATGGCTCCTGAAACGGATGAGGGTTGGGAGAAGAAAGAAGATGCGGCTCCGCCCGCCTGGAAGCGGCGCTGCACGTCGTAGGGAAACACGTCGTAGACGTGGCCGGCCCGGATGCGCTCCTGGTGCGACTGCCAGAACTGCACGTCCAGCAGGTCGGCGTGGTGGCGCAGGAAGATCTCGCGCACGGCCTGGTTGCCGAGCAGGAAGGGGACGAAGGTTTCGGGGAACACGTCGCGCGGGCCGACGGGCCACCAGACTTCGCCCGAGATTTCATCTTCTTCGCTGCGCGGGGGCGGCACACGGCGGAAGTGGCAGTCCGTGAGGTATTCGATCTCGTCGTAGTCGTAGAACACGACCTTGCCATTGCGGGTCATGCCAAAGTTCTTCCACAGCATGTCGCCAGGGAAGATGTTGGCGGCCACCAGGTCCTTGATGGCGTTGCCGTATTCGACCACGGCGTGCTCCAGCGCGTGGCGTGCCTCGGGTTGTTGAAGCCCGGTGTCAAAGCACTCCTGCAGGTGGATGTTCAGCGGGATCATGCGCCGCTCGATGTACAGGTGGCGGATGATGACCTCCTGGTGACCGTCGCCGTCCCGGTCGCTGATCTCGATCTGGCTGGGCGCGTGGCGCTGGATCTCCTCAATCAGCGCGTCCTCGAAACGCTCGCGGGGGAAGGCCACCAGGCTGTATTCCAGCGTGTCGGCCATGCGGCCCACGCGGTCGTGCTGCTTGACCAGCAGGTACTTGGCCTGCACCTGCTCGCGCGTGGTGTCCTTCGGCGCGGGGAAGCGGTCCTTGATGAGCTTGAAGACGTAGGGGAAGCTGGGCAGGTCGAACACCAGCATGACCATGCCCTTGATGCCGGGGGCGATGCGCAGTCGGTCGCTGGAGTACTTCAGGTGGTGCAGGAAGTCGCGGTAGAACAGCGTCTTGCCCTGCTTGGCCAGGCCGAGCGCGGTGTACAGCTCGCCGCGCGGCTTGCGCGGCATGAGGCTGCGCAGGAACTGCACGTAGGCGCTGGGCACCTCCATGTCGACCATGAAGTAGGCCCGCGCGAAACTGAACAGCATCTGCAGGTCGCTCTCGCCGAACAGGGCAGCATCAATGATCAGGCCTCCCTGCTCACCATGCAGGATGGGCAGGGCAAAGGGCAGCTCCACATAGCCATTGATGACCTTGCCCACCAGGTAGGCGCCCTTGTTGCGAAAGAACAGGCTGGCCAGCACCTGGACCTGGAAGTTGGTGCGCAGCTTGGCCGCGCCCAGGCGCTCGCGGATGGCGCGCATCACCAGCGCCACGTCGCGTGGCAAGTCCTCGAAGGGCCGCTGCAGCGCGAAGTCCTCGACGATGCGAACCACCGTCTTGTGCAGCCGGTCGCCCTGGGGGTAGTAGGCGCGGTAGGTGGGCCGTGCAGCCGGGTCGTCGCTTTCAATGTATTCCGTGCTGACGGCGGGGCGCACGAAGATGAAGTCGTTGTGGAAGTGCGTGCGGTGCAGGATCTTGGTGGTGACCGAGTTGAAGAAGGTCTCGGCCAGCTCGGGCTGCAGGTGGTTCACCATCAGGCCGATGTAGTGCAGCTTGACCTCGTGCCACACCTCCATGGGCAGAGCGCCGGCGCCGAACTCCTTGTCCAGCCGGCGCACGCACTCCTTCACGCGCAGGTCATAGAACTCGATGCGCTCGCGCTGGGCGCGCTGCTGGCCGTGCCAGTCGGCTGTTTCGAAACGGTGCTTGGCCCGGGCCGATTCCGCGCGGAACAGCCGGTAGTGCCGGTTGAAGCCGTCCATCATCGCCCGGGCGATGGCATAGGCCTGCGGGGCGTCGAGGCGTTCGGGGAACATGGTCGGTCGGTCAGGCCGGGGCTACCGCTGCCCTGCCGGGGCGGCGGCCGCTCAGCCGCGCTGGCGGCTGGCGACGTGCTCGACGGCGCGCCGCTGCACCTCGTCCAGTCCGCCGGCTCCGGGCACCGTCACCTCGACGTTGGTAATCAGGCCGTTCTGCAGGCTGTAGCACCAGCCGTGCAGCGTCAGGTCCTGCCCGCGCGCCCAGGCGTCGTGCACCACGGTGCTGTGCGCCACGTTGGCCACCTGCTCGATGACGTTGAGTTCGCACAGCGCGTCCAGCCGCCACTGGGGCGACAGGCTTTCGAGCACGGAGGCGTACTTGTCGCGCACGTCCTTCACGTGGCGAATCCAGTTGTCGGCCAGGCCCACGCGCATGTCCTCCAGCGCCGCGCGCACGCCACCACAGCCGTAGTGGCCAACGACCATCAGGTGCTGCACCTGCAGCTGGTCGACGGCGTACTGGATGGTGGACAGCGCATTCAGGTCGCTGGGCACGACCACATTGGCGATGTTGCGATGCACGAAGACTTCGCCAGGCTCCAGGCCGGTGATCTGGTTGGCCGGCACGCGACTGTCGGAGCAGCCGATCCACATGTAGCGCGGCTTTTGCTGCGCCATCAGGCCGGTGAAGAAGCCCGGTCGATCACGCTCCATCTGCTGCGCCCATTCACGGTTGTGTACGAACAGTTCTTCGATGGAAGCGGTGGTCATCGGGGATCCTTGGTTGGCTGAAAGAAAAGGGCGGCGTGCGCCCCGCATATGGCTGGCCGCGCCGGTCAGCAGGTCTCCGCGAACAGTTCGCGGCCGATCAGCATGCGGCGGATTTCGCTGGTGCCGGCGCCGATCTCGTACAGCTTGGCATCGCGCCACAGGCGGCCCAGCGGGTATTCGTTGATGTAGCCGTTGCCGCCGAAGATCTGGATGCCTTCGCCAGCCATCCAGGTGGCCTTCTCGGCGCACCACAGGATGACGCTGGCGCAGTCCTTGCGCACCTGGCGCACGTGTTCGGTGCCCAGCATGTCCAGATTCTTGGCAACGGTGTAGGCAAACGAGCGGCCGGCCTGCAGCACGGTATACATGTCGGCCACCTTGCCCTGGATGAGCTGGAATTCGCCGATGCTCTGGCCGAACTGCTTGCGGTCGTGGATATAGGGAATGACGTTGTCCATGACGGACTGCATGATGCCCAGCGGGCCGCCGGTGAGTACGGCGCGTTCGTAGTCCAGGCCACTCATCAGCACCTTGGCGCCGCCATTGACCTGGCCCAGCACGTTTTCAGCCGGCACTTCGACGTTGTCGAATACCAGTTCGCCCGTGTGGCTGCCGCGCATACCCAGCTTGTCGAGCTTTTGCGCTATGGAAAAGCCCTTCATGCCTTTTTCGATCAGGAAGGCCGTCACGCCGCGCGCGCCCAGTTCTGGCTCGGTCTTGGCATAAACCACCAGTGTGTCGGCGTCGGGGCCATTGGTGATCCACATCTTGCTGCCATTGAGCAGGTAAACACCGCCCTTGTCCTCGGCCTTCAGCTTCATGCTGATCACGTCGGAGCCGGCACCGGGCTCGCTCATGGCCAGGGCACCGACGTGCTCGCCGCCGATGAGCTTGGGCAGGTACTTGGCCTTCTGTGCCTCGTTGCCGTTGCGGTTGATCTGGTTCACGCACAGGTTGCTGTGGGCGCCGTAGGACAGGCCGACCGAGGCACTGGCGCGGGAGATTTCCTCCATCGCCACCATATGTGCGAGATAGCCCATGCCAGCGCCGCCGTACTCATCAGACACCGTGATGCCCAGCACGCCCAAGTCGCCCATCTTCTTCCACAGGTCCATGGGGAACTGGTCGCTGTGGTCGATCTCACCAGCACGCGGGGCGATCTCCGATTGCGCGAACTCGCGCACTGTGTCGCGCAGCGCGTCAATGTCTTCGCCCAACTGGAAGTTCAGGCCAGGCAACTGGTTGATGCTCATGAATCGGCTCCTGTGAGATGTGCGAGGGAAAGTAGTGACGTTTACGTAAACGTCAATTATCCATGACTTTGCGCCGATGCGAGGTCAATTTTTCGTAGCAGCTCCCGTGCTTCGCGCTCGTGCTCACGCACTTCGTCCAGGTTGGCCTGCAGATCAGTCATCTGGGCCTCGAGTTGCTTACGGTGCGTGCCTAGCACCTCCAGGAAACGGTGCAGCTGTACGCCGGTGTCGCGAGGGCTGTCGTACAGGTCGATGATCTCCTTGGCCTCGGTCAGTGACAACCCAAGGCGCTTGGCCCGCAAGGTCAGGCGCAAGCGGGCGCGATCACGACTGCTGTAGACGCGCGTACGTCCGCCGGGACCGCTGCGTTCTGGACATAGCAAACCCATGTCTTCATAAAAACGCATTGCCCGTGTAGTGAGGTCGAATTCCCGGGCAAGGTCGCTGATGGTGTAGGTGGCCATGGCTAGGAGAAAGGATCAAAAGCGCCAGCCGCGCTATCGCTCCAAGGCTGGCGTTGACGTGTACGTCAATATTACCCCAGCCATCCCGGAACTGCTCTCTTCTTGCCTGCGTGGTTTTCACCTCCCCAAAGCCGAAACCCCCCTGCGCTTGTAGCTGCAGGGGGGTTTGGATGATGGA
>NZ_DAMATK010000003.1:0-298432 GCF_032079985.1 Pulveribacter sp. | reverse complement strand
ACGAGCAAGAAAGGAAGTCGCCCGCCGGGGCGAGTCCCGGCCAGCCACATCAAAACAAACCCAAAGCCAAAACAGCGTCCAGCCCTTGCCCAATCAGCGCAAGCAGCTACAAAAATAGCAGCAAACCCCTTCAAGAACGCCGCGAAGAAACCACAATCCCCCCCACGATCAACACAAACGCCCCTGCGTGATACAGCCTCGGCACCTCCCCCAGGAAAGCCGCCGACAGCACCGCCGCAAACAACGGCGTCAGATTGATGAAGAACCCTCCCATCACCGGCCCCGCCCGCTGCACCCCCAGCCCCCAGCAGCGATACGCCACGATCGCCGGCCCGATGGCGATGAAGGCCAGCGCCGCCGCCAGCGTCCAGCCCCACTCGAAGCGGCGCACGCCCAGCGACCATTCCACGCCCGCGAAGGCGCCGGACCACATCAGCCCGAACAGCATCTGCGCCAGCAGAAAGCCGGCCCAGTCGGCGCGTATATCGGCAGGGCGGTCGGTGCGCACCAGCAGCCAGCTATACAGCGCCCAGGCCAGCGTGGCCGCCAGCATGTACAAATCGCCCGGCACCAGGCGCAGCGCCAGCAGCTCCTGCCAGCTGCCGCGCGACAGCACCATCAGCACCCCGGCCACCGACGCCAGCGCCCCCACCGCCTGCCGGCGCGACACGGGAGCACCGAAGAACAGCGCGCCGATGGCCAGCATCCAGATCGGCACGCCGGCGCCCACCAGCGTCACGTTCAGCGGCGTGGAGGTCTGCAGCGCCATGTACTGCAGCGCGTTGTAGCTGCCGATGCCCAGCAGGCCCAGCAGCGCGTAGCGGCGCCAGTGCGGCCACAGGCTGCTGCCGGGGCGCAGCACGCGCCAGGCCAGCGGCGCCAGCAGGGCAAAGGCCAGCAGCCAGCGCAGAAAGTTCAGCGCCACCGGCGCCACCAGGGTGTGGACCAGGCGCCCGACCACGGCGTTGCCGGCCCACATCAGGGGTGCGGTGGTCAGCAGCAGGGCGGTGGACAGGGCAAGGCCCGGGACGGGGCGGTCGGGTGTGGTGCTCATCAGGGCCGGCACTGTACCCCCGCGCCTGCCGGTACGCCGGCAGCGGTGGGATAAACATGGCACGATGCCGGGCTACCCCGAACACCGCTACGCAAGGAGACCCCAGCCATGACCCGCACCGTACAAGCCGTACAGATCCGCCAGCACGGCGGCCCCGAGGAACTGCAGCTCGTCGACGTGCAGGTGGGCGAGCCCGGCCCCGGCCAGGTGCGCATCCGCCACCACGCCATCGGGCTGAATTTCATCGACGTGTATCACCGCACGGGGCTGTACCCGCTGCACATGCCCGCCACCATCGGCATGGAAGGCGCCGGCGTGATCGAGGCCGTGGGCGAGGGAGTGACGCACCTGGCCGTGGGCGACCGCGCGGCCTACGCCGCCAACCCGCCGGGCAGCTACAGCCAGGCGCGCGTCATGCCGGCCATGAACGTGTGCCAGCTGCCCGACGCCATCAGCTTCGAGACCGGCGCGGCCATGATGCTCAAGGGCCTGACGGCGCAGTATCTGCTGAAGAAAACCCTGCCCGTTCAGGGCCTGCAGGCGGGCGACCACGTGCTGTTCCACGCCGCGGCCGGGGGCGTGGGCCTGATCGCCTGCCAGTGGGCGCGCGCCCTGGGCCTGCAGCTGATCGCCACCGCCGGCACCGACGACAAGTGCCAGCTGGCGCTGGACAACGGCGCGGCCCATGCCATCAATTACCGCACCGAGGACTTCGCCGCCCGCGTCAAGGACATCACGGACGGCAAGGGGGTGAAGGTGGTCTACGACTCCGTGGGCAAGGACACCTGGGACAAGTCGCTGGACTGCCTGCGTCCCTTCGGTCTGATGGCCAGCTTCGGCAACGCCTCGGGCCCGGTGCCGCCGTTCGCGCCGGGCATGCTGGGCGCCAAGGGCTCGCTGTACGTCACGCGCCAGACGCTGTTCACACACATCAGCTCGCGCGAGGCCACGCAGGCCATGGCCGACGACCTGTTCGACGTCGTCGCCAGCGGGCAGGTCAAGATCCACATCGCGCAGCGCTACGCGCTGGCCGACGTACAGCAGGCGCACCGCGACCTGGAGGCGCGCAAGACCACCGGCTCCACCATCCTGACCCTGCCGTGAGCAGTGGCGGCGCCGCTCCCGCCTGGGTGGGCGCGGCGCGCGCTCTGGCCGGGCGCGCCAGCCCGCGGCCGCGCTCGGCGCTGCTGCTGGCAGGCCAGGCCATCGGTTCGGTGGAGGCGCAGATTTTTGATGAAATCGGCCTCCGGCAATTGCTGGACAAGCGCTGGCAGCTATCAAAAACAGAGTATGCCGACACCCCCGCCTGGCAGCTGCAGGCCGGCGGCCCCGATGACGCCAGCGCCGCCCTGCAGGCCGTCGCCCTGGCGCTGCGCGCCGCCGGCCGCTGCGGCCCGTGGCGCGACGAACAGGTGGCGGTGTGCAACCCCGCCGGCGATCGCCTGGCCACGGTGGAGCGCGGCGCCGTGCGCGTGCTGGGCCTGGCCACGCAGGCCGTGCACCTGGTGGGCTGCACGGCGGACGGGCAGCGGCTGTGGGTGCAGCAGCGCTCGCTGTCCAAACCCACCCACCCCGGCGCCTGGGACACGCTGATGGGCGGCCTGGTCAGCGCCGCCGACACGCTGGAAACGGCGCTGGCGCGCGAGAGCTGGGAGGAGGCCGGCCTGCACCTGCACCAGCTGCAGGCCCTGCGCCCGGGCGGCACGCTGGACATGACCCGCCCCTGCGACGAGGGTGGCCCCGGCTGCGGCTGGATGGTCGAGCGCATCGCCTGGTACCAGGCCGTGCTGCCGGCGCCGCTGCTGCCCGAGGGGCAGGACGGCGAGGTGGAGTGCTTCGAGTGTCTGCCGCATGACCAAGTGCAGGCCCGATTGGCCGCCGGCGCCTTCACGCCCGAGGCGGCGCTGGTGCTGTCCGCCTACTACGGCTGGTAGTCGGTTGCTTCACTATTCATAGCTGCCGGCGCTTGTCCAGCAAGGGCTGAAGGCCTTTTTGGCTAAAATTTCTCCATGGCCTCCTTCCGCTTGCGCCCCGACTCCTTCACCCTGGCCCTGGCGGCCACCGTGGCCCTGGCCAGCGTGTTGCCGGCCTCGGGGCCAGTGGGCGCCTTTCTGGAGCGGGCCACCACCTTCGTCGTGGCGCTGCTGTTCTTCATGCACGGCGCCAAGCTGTCGCGCCAGGCGGTGCTGGCCGGCATCGGCCACTGGCGGCTGCACCTGGTGGTGGTGGGCAGCACGTTCGCGCTGTTTCCGCTGCTGGGGCTGGCGCTGCGGCCGGTGCTGGCACCGCTGGTCACGCCCGAGCTGTACGTGGGCGTGCTGTTTCTGTGCGTGCTGCCGGCCACGGTGCAGTCGGCGATCGCCTTCACGGCCGTGGCGGGCGGCAACATGGCCGCGGCCGTGTGCAGCGCCTCGGCCTCGACGCTCCTGGGCATCTTCATCACGCCGGTGCTGGTCGGCGTGGTGCTGCCCCAGGCCGCGGGCGCCCAGCAGGATGTGCTGGGCGGGATACTGCGCATCCTGGTGCAGCTGATGCTGCCCTTCGTGGCCGGGCACTTGGCCAGGCCGTGGATTGGCGGCTTCATGTCGCGCCACGCGGCGGGGCTGAAGTATGTGGACCAGGGCTCGGTGCTGCTGGTGGTCTACACCGCCTTCAGCGCCGCCGTGGTGGGCGGGCTGTGGCGCCAGCTGCCGCTGCCGGCGCTGGCCGGCCTGCTGGCGGTGTGCGCGGTGATCCTGGGCCTGGTGCTTACTTTCACCACCTGGCTGTCGCGCCGCCTGGGCTTTTCGCGCGAGGACGAGATCACCATCGTCTTTTGCGGATCGAAAAAGAGCCTGGTCAGCGGCGTGCCCATGGCCAAGGTGCTGTTCGACTCGCAGGCCGCCGGCGCCATCGTGCTGCCGCTGATGGTGTTCCATCAGCTGCAGCTGATGGTCTGCGCGGTTCTGGCCCAACGCTATGCGCGCAAGGCAACCGGGTGACCCGGCCGCTTTCAACGGCTAAGGGTGATCGCCCTGGGGCTCGGCCATGGGCCGCACGCCCGGCTTGAGGCGGCTGGGTGCCAGCACGCCGGCCGACTCCAGGATGGGGTAGGCGATGGAGCTGATGTGCGAGTTGATGCGCTTCATGTCACTGATCAGGTCGATGTGCAGCGAGCTGGTCTCCATGCTGTTGACGGTGCGGTCGGACAGGCGCAGCAGGTGGCTGGTGGCGTAGGCGCGCTCCAGGTTGCGAAAGTGCACCTTCTCCTCCAGCAGGCGCTGGGCATCGCGCACGTTGCCGTTGAGGAACACGCTCATGCCCAGGCGCAGGTTGCTCACTAGGCGCTGGTGCAGCTCGGTGATCTCGGCCATGCCGGCCTCGGAGAACTCGCGGCCCTTCTTGATCTTCTTTTCCTCGATGTCCTGCAGGATGCGCTCGACGATGTCGCCTATCTGCTCCATGTTGATGGTGAAGCTGACGATGTCGGCCCAGCGCCGGCTCTCTTCCTCGCCCAGGTCGTCGCGCGAGATCTTCGTCAGGTAGTACTTGATGGAGGAGTAGAGCTGGTCGACCTCGTCGTCCATGCGGCGCAGGCGCTGCGACAGGTCTTCGTCGTTCTTGCGGATCACGTCCATCACGCCCAGCAGCATGGTCTCCACCACGTCGGCCTGGTACAGCGCCTCGCGCACGGCAAACGAGATGGCCAGCGAAGGCGTGGCCAGGGCCGAGGCGTCTAGGTGGTGCGGGCGCCCGCTCTGGGCGCTCGCCGGCTTGGGCAGAAGGCGCGCCACCCATTTGGCCACCCACTGCGTGAAGCCGATGAAGCCCACGCTGATGATCACGTTGTAGGCCAGGTGGAACAACACCACGCTGTGCGCTGTGCCGGGCAGCATGGGCTCGACGTAGGCGATCCACACGCCGATGAAGGGCGCCATCAGCACCACGCCCATGATCTTGAAGACCATGTTGCCGATGGTCACCTGGCGCACCTCCACGCTGGAGCGGGCCATGGTCAGCACCGCCGCCAGGCCGTTGCCCAGGTTGGCGCCCAGCACCATGCCCAGGGCCATTCCCAAGGGCACGACGTGCGTGTCCGCCATGGCGGCGATCAGCAGCACCACGGCCAGGCTGGAATAGGACACGATGGCCAGCACCGCGCCCACCATGATCTCCATCCACAGGTCGCTGGCCAGGCTGGCCAGCAGCATCTGCGTGACGGGCGAGGCCATCATGGGCTCGGTGGCCTGCACCACGCGCTCCAGCGCCAGCAGCATCAGGCCCAGGCCGATGAACACGCGGCCCACGCGTCCGGCGGTACTGGCCTGGCGGGTGATGAACAGCACCACGCCCACGAAGATGAACACCGGCGACAGCCACGACAGGTCCTGCGCGAACAGCAGCGCCATCAGCGCCGTGCCGATGTCCGCACCGCGCATGACGGCCAGTGCCGCGGGCAAGGTGATCAGTCCCTGGCCCACGAAGGAGGCGGTCATGAGCGAGGTGGCCGTGCTGGACTGCACCAGCGCCGTCACCCCGATGCCCGACAGCGCGGCGGTGAACCGGTTGCCCAGGCTACGCGCCAGCAGCGTGCGCAGATTGGCGCCGAACACGCGCAGCACGCCCGTGCGCACGAGATGCGTGCCCCACACCAGCAGGGCCACGGCCGCCAGCAGATTCAGCAAATGCTTCATGTTGGAAGAAGAAAGGCGGGCGGCGCCAGGCGCCAATGCGCTCAGGCAGACATGGGCTGGCGCGCCAAACGGCACAGCATAGCGCGCCCAGGGCCTTCGCGCCGCACCCGCACCCATAGACCCCGAGCCGGCCTGCGCGCTCGGCCGGTGCTTGACAGCCGGGCAGCGTGACCGACCAGACCGCCCAAGCTTGATGTGCATCAATGACCCCGGATCAAGGGAACACGGCCAATGACCGTCGCCGTAACATCCAGTATCAATATTGTCCTGGCAGGTATTTGTTCGTCATGTGGAACCGATTGCGCATCACCCATCGCTTCATCCTTATCCTCGGCGTCTTCTGGCTGTCGGGCGCGGCCGTCATCGCGGTGAGCTTCTGGGGCCTGTCCTCCGCCCGTGACGGCCTGAGGGCGGTGCACGGCCACAGCATGGCGCTGTCGCTGCGGGCCGACGACCTGGTGGCCCTGACGGTGCAAAACCGCCTGCTGGTGCTGCTGGCCTTCCAGCATGCGCCGGACAGCCCGCTGGCCGCCATCCACCAGCATCCCATCGACGAGCATCTGAACGCGCTGGCGGCCAACCGGCAGAAGGTTTCCGAGGCGCTGCAGGCCATCGATGCGGCCATCACCGACGAGCAGGAGCAGGCGCTCTTTGCCGCCGTGCAGAGCAGCCGCGTGACCTGGGTGGCCGAACTGGACGCTGCGGTGCAGGCCGTGCGCCAGGGGGACTTCTCGCCCGAGCGCATGGCGCGCTTTCTGCAGGTCGGCGGCCGCGAGGGCGAGGCCCTGGTGGCCGCCACCCAGCGCTTTCGCGCCGCCCAGGTGGAGCAGGCCGATGCCGCGCGGGCGGCGGCGCAGCAGCGCTACGAGATGGCGCTGTGGATCTTTGCCGCCGCCACCTTCCTGCTGGGCCTGCCAGCCTCGCTGATGGGCCTGGCGCTGCTGACGCGCCTGGTGCAGGGCTTTCGCGCCGCCAACCGGGCGGCGGCGGCCATTGCCGCCAGCGACCTGGCCCAGCGCATTCCGGCCAGCGGCGGCGACGAGATCGGCACCATGCTGGCGCAGATGGAGGTCATGCGCGCCAACCTGAACCACGTCATCGGCCAGGTCAGCGGCGGGGCGGAAACCATTGCCGGCGCCTCCACCCAGGTGGCGGCGGGCACGCGCGACCTGTCCGCGCGCACCGAGCAGCAGGCCAGCGCCCTGGAGCAGACGGCGTCGGCCACCGAGCAGCTGTCGGGCACGGTGCACAACAACGCCGAGAACGCCGCCCAGGCCAGCCAGCTGGCGGCCTCGGCCACGGGGGTGGCGCAGCGCGGCGGCGCCGTGGTGGGGCAGGTCGTGGACACCATGCAGGCCATCAGCAGCGCCTCGCGCCGGGTGGCCGACATCATTGGCGTGATCGACTCGATTGCTTTTCAGACCAACATCCTGGCGCTGAACGCTGCGGTGGAGGCCGCCCGCGCCGGCGAACAGGGCCGGGGCTTTGCCGTGGTGGCGGCCGAGGTGCGCCAGCTGGCCCAGCGCAGCGCAGAGGCCGCGCGCGAGATCAAGCAGCTCATCACCGACGCCGCGACCCAGGTGGAGACCGGCGGCGCGCAGGTGAGCGAGGCGGGCGCCACCATGCAGGAGATCGTGGGCGTCATCCAGCGCGTGGCGCGCATCGTGGACGAGATCGCCGCGGCCAGCCGCGAGCAGTCGCTAGGCCTGTCGCAGATCAACCAGGCCGTGGCCCACCTGGACGGCGTGACGCAGCAAAACGCCGCGCTGGTGGAGGAAACCTCGGGCGCTTCGGACGCGTTGCAGGCCCAGGCGCGCGAGCTGGCCCGCATGGCGGCCACCTTCCAGCTGGAGGGCCGCGGCGCCGTCAGCGGTGCGCTGCCGGCGCTGGCGGCGAACTAGTCAGTCGTCCGGCGGGACGGGAAAGGCGGCTTTCAGGCCGCCTTTTTCACGCGCAGCAGCTCGTCCAGGATCAGGCAGGCCGCGCCGACGGTGATGGCGGCGTCGGCGATGTTGAACGCCGGGAAGTGCCCGCGGTGGAACACACCGGCCAGGAACGACCAGTGGAAGTCCAGGAAGTCCACCACATAGCCGTGCTGCAGCCGGTCCACCACGTTGCCGATGGCGCCGCCCAGGATGCTGGCCAGCGAGAAGGCGAAAAGCTTTTGCCCCGGGTGCTGGCGCAGCTGCCAGATGATGAAGGCCGCCGCCGCCAGGCCGATGGCCGTGAACAGCCAGCGCTGCCAGCCACCCGCGTCCGCCAGCAGGGAGAAAGCCGCGCCCGTGTTGTGCGCGCGCACGATGTTGAAGAAGCTGGTCACCGGCGTGGCGTCGCCCAGCCGGTAGTAGCCCAGGATCAGTGTCTTGGTGAGCTGGTCCAGCAGGAAGATCACCAGCGCCCAGCCCAGCCAGGGCCAGAGACTGGCGCCGCCCTTGCGGCCGCTGCTGCCGCTGCCCGCGCGCGCCATCAGGCGTGCAGGCGGCTTTCGCCGCTGCCGTAGAGGTTGCTGGTGCAGCGCCCACACAGCGTGGGGTGTTGCGCGTCGTGGCCGACGTCGGCGCGCCAGTGCCAGCAGCGCTCACACTTGGTGTCGGAACTGGCCGTAACGCTGATCTGGAGCGCGTCAGCAGCTACCAATTCAATAGCGGAGACGATGAAGATGAACTTCAGGTCGTCTCCCAGGCTGGCCAGCAGCGCGTGGTCTTCGGGCGCGGCGGCCAGGCGCACCACGGCCTGCAGGGACGAGCCCACGGTGCCGGCGGCGCGCACGGTCTCGATCTCCTTGTTCACCGCGTCGCGGATCTCGCGCAGGCGCTGCCACTTGGCCAGCAGGCCGTCGTCACCGGCCGGCAGGGTGGTGAAGGTCTCCAGGTAGATGGAAGGCGAGTGGCCGAAGACCTGCCAGGCCTCCTCGGCCGTGAAAGACAGGAAGGGGGCCATCCAGCGCAGCATGGCGTGGGTGATCTGGTAGAGCGCCGTCTGCGCGCTGCGCCGGGCGAGCGACTTTGGGGCCGTGGTGTACAGGCGGTCCTTGAGCACGTCCAGGTAGAAGCCCCCCAGGTCTTCCGAACAGAACAGCTGCAGCTTGGCCACCACCGGGTGGAACTCGTAGACCTGGTAGTGCGCCAGCACCTCGGCGTGGAACTGCGCAGCGCGCGCCAGGGCCCAGCGGTCGATCTCCAGCAGGTCCTGGTCGGCCACGGCGTCGGCGGCGGGGTCGAAGTCACTCACGTTGGCCAGCAGGAAGCGCAGCGTGTTGCGGATGCGCCGGTAGGCGTCCACCACGCGGGCCAGGATCTTGTCATCGATGGCCAGGTCGCCGGAGTAGTCGGTGGAGGCGCACCACAGGCGGATGATCTCCGCGCCCAGCTTGCCGCTCACCTCCTGCGGCGAGACGGTGTTGCCCAGCGACTTGCTCATCTTCTTGCCCTGGCCGTCCACCGTGAAGCCGTGCGTGAGCAGGCCGCGGTAGGGCGCGCGCCCGAAGATGGCCGACGCCAGCAGCAGCGAGCTGTGGAACCAGCCGCGGTGCTGGTCGTGGCCTTCCAGGTACAGGTCGGCCTCGGGCCCAACGTCGTGGTGCATGCCGGCGTGCGTGCCGCGCAGCACGTGCCAGAAGGTGGAGCCGGAGTCGAACCAGACTTCCAGGATGTCGGTGCTCTTGGTGTAGTGCTGCGCGTCCTCAGCGCCCAGGATCTCCTCGGCCGTGGCGCGGCTCCAGGCCTCGATGCCGCCCTGCTCGACGATGGCGGCCGCCTGGTCGATGATCTCCATGGTGCGCGGGTGCAGCTCGCCCGAGTCCTGGTGCAGGAAGAAGGGAAGCGGCACGCCCCAGCTGCGCTGGCGCGAGATGCACCAGTCGGGCCGCCCGGCGATCATGCCCTGCAGGCGGGCCTTGCCGTTCTCGGGGTAGAACTGCGTGTGCTCGATGGCCTCGAGGGCGATCTGGCGCAGGGTCTGCGTGGGCTTTTGCGCCGGGTCGGTGAACACGCCCTCGCCCTCGTCCATGCGGATGAACCACTGCGCGGCGGCGCGGTAGATCACGGGCGTCTTGTGGCGCCAGCAGTGCGGGTAGCTGTGGGTGATGGTCTTGGTGTCCATCAGCCGGCCGGCCACGCGCAGCGCGTCAATGATGACGGGCACGGCCTTCCAGATGTGCTGGCCGCCGAACAGGCCCAGCTCGGGGGCGTACACGCCGTTGCCCTGCACGGGGTTCAGGATGTCCTCGTAGCGCACGCCGTTGGCCACGCAGGAGTTGAAGTCGTCCACGCCGTAGGCGGGCGAGGAGTGCACGATGCCGGTGCCGTCCTCGGCCGTTGCGTAGTCGGCCAGGTACACGGGCGACAGGCGGTCGAAGGCCTTGTCCACGTGCGCCAGGGGATGCCTGAAGTTGATGTGGTCCAGCTTTTCACCCAGAGCAGTGGCGACCACCGTGCCTTCAATGCCCCAGCGCTCCAGGCACTTGTCCACCAGGGCGCTGGCCAGCACCAGCAGGCCGCGCTCGGTGTCCACCAGGCTGTACTCCAGCTCGGGGTTCACGTTCAGCGCCTGGTTGGCGGGGATGGTCCAGGAGGTGGTGGTCCAGATGACGGCGAAGGCCGGCTTGTCCAATGCGGGCAGGCCAAAGGCGGCGGCCAGCTTCCCGGGCTCGGCCGCGGGGAACATCACATCCAGCGTCTGGCTCTGCTTGTCCTGGTATTCGATCTCGAACTCGGCCAGGGACGAGGCGCAGTCAAAGCACCAGTACACGGGCTTGAGGCCGCGGTAGACGAAGCCGCGCTCCATGACTTTCTTCAGCGCGCGCAGCTCGCCGGCCTCGCTGGCGAAGTTCATGGTCTTGTAGGGGTGGTCCCACTCGCCCAGCACGCCCAGGCGCTTGAAGTCCTGCATCTGCTGCGCGATCTGCTCGGTGGCAAAGGCCCGGCCACGGGCCTGCATCTCGTCGCGAGGCAGGTTGCGCCCGTGCAGCTTCTCAATGGCGTTCTCGATCGGCAGGCCGTGGCAGTCCCAGCCGGGGGTGTACAGCGCGTCGAAGCCCTCCAGCTGGCGTGCCTTGACGATCATGTCCTTGAGGATCTTGTTGACCGCGTGGCCGATGTGCAGCTGGCCGTTGGCGTACGGCGGGCCGTCGTGCAGGATGAACTTCGGCGCGCCGCGGCGGGCGTCCCGCAGTTGCTTGTAGATGCCTTTTTCGTCCCACTCGCGCGCCCACTGGGGCTCGCGCCGGGCTAAGTCGCCGCGCATGGGAAACGGCGTGTCGGGCATGTTCAGCGTGCTGCGGTAGCTGCTCGCAGGGGCGTTCTTGGCGTTCTGTTCGGACATGGGGATTTCAAGCCTTCAGGGGTGCGCTGCGGCTGGCGGCAGCGCCAATGGGAGCTTCAAGCGGGCCGGATGCCGGCCCGCGCGGGGTGCAGGCAGTCCCCGTCAAATTCGGTCGCGGGTGGTTTGGCGACGGGTTTCGGCGTGGGTGGCCGGGGTGGAGGCGGCGAAGTACGCGCGCGCTTCGTCGCAGTCGGCGGCGATGCCGGCGGTGAGGGCCTGCAGGCTCTCGTACTTGCGCTCGTCGTGCAGTTTGTGCAGTAGTTCCACGCGGATGATTTTACCGTACCCCCCCTCCGGCCCCAGGTGGGCCGGCCAGGCCAGGCAGTGCGTCTCCAGCAGCACCCGGCCACCGTTGACATCGCTGGCATCCAGCGAGGGCCGCACGCCCAGGTTGGCCACGCCGGGCAGGGGCTCATCGGCCAGTCCGTGCACCCGCACGGCGAAGATGCCGCTGGCGGCGCTCTTCCAGTGCGAAAAGCGCAGGTTCAGGGTGGGAAAGCCGCCGCTGCTGCCTTCGCGCCCCAGCTCGCGCCCGAGCTTGCGCCCATGTACCACGTGGCCGGAGATGGCGTACGGCCGGCCCAGCAGGCGCGCGGCGCCGTCCATGTCGCCGGCGGCCAGGGCGTCGCGCACGGCCGAGCTGGACACGCGCTGGCCATGCACCTCGTAGCTGTTCATGCGCGCCACGTCGAAACCCTGGGCGCTGCCGGCCGCATCCAGCATCGCGTAGTCGCCCGCGCGCTGGCTGCCGAAGCGGAAGTCGTCGCCCACCAGCACATAGCGCGCGCCCAGGCCCTGCAGCAGCACCTGGTCGATGAAAGCCTGCGCCGGCAGGGCCGCCAGGCGCTGGTTGAAGGGCAGCACCACGGCCTGCTGCACGCCGCAGCGCGCCAGCTCGCACAGCTTGTCGCGCAGCGTGCCGATGCGCGCGGGCGCCAGCTCGGGGCGGCGGTGCACCCGGGCGAAGTAGTCGCGCGGGTGGGGCTCGAAGGTCAGCACGCAGCTGGGCAGGCCGCGCTGCTGGGCCTCCCCGGCCAGCAGCGCCAGCATGGCCTGGTGGCCGCGGTGCACGCCGTCGAAGTTGCCAATGGTGAGTGCGCATTCGCGCGCCACGCCGGGGTGCTGGAAACCGCGGAAGATCTTCATCTGTGTGCTTTTATTTTGATAGCTGGTGGCGCTTGTCCCGTAAGGGTTTGAGGCCAATTTGGCTTGAAAGGGGTATATTGTGCGGCATCGGCCGGCGCAGCGCATCGCGCCGGGCGGACCGAGCATCTGCGTGTCCTGCTCCTGCTTTCTTTCTCATGCCGTGTTGCAAAGGGAGGTTGTGTGAAGGTCTTGAAGCTGTCGGCCCAAGGGCTGCCGCAATCGTGGATTTCGCTGGAAGAGGCGGTGACGCACTATGCCGCGGGCGACGTGCGCTGGGAGCTGGGCGCGCGCATTGCACTGTTCCGCGGCGGGCACAACGCCCTGACCGGCGCGCAGTCGCAGATCCCGGTCAGCAGCATCATCGGCACGCGCGGGGCGCCGGGCATCAACCCCTTCGACCTGACGCCCAGCCTGACCAACGCCAAGCTCTTCACCCGCGACCGCAACGTCTGCGCCTACTGCGGTGGGCACTTCCATGAGCACGACCTGACGCGCGAACACATCGTGCCCGTGGCGCGCAGCGGCCTGAACCACTGGATGAACGTGGTCACCGCCTGCCGGCCCTGCAACCACCGCAAGGGCCCGCGCACGCCCGAGCAGGCGCACATGCCGCTGCTGTACGCGCCCTACGTGCCCAGCCTGTGGGAGGACTTCATCCTGCGCAACCGGCGCATCCTGGCCGACCAGATGGAGTTTCTGATGGCGCACGTGCCCAAGTCGTCGCGGTTGCTGAGCTGACGGATCTGACGAGGCCATGAAAAAACGCGGCCGAGGCCGCGTTTGCTTTTTTACTGCCCGCTGTCTGGCATCAGGCAGCCGCCTTGCGCGCCACGACCAGAAAGCCCTGCACCGGCTCGCCGGCCTCGTAGCGCAGCACCAGGTCCTCGGCGGTCACCGACTCGAAGCCGGCCTGGCGGCACAGCGCCAGCACGTGGCTGCGCTTATGGGCGTAGCGGCCGCTAGCCTGCAGCACCAGGTCGGGGCCGTCCTCGGGCGCGGTCTCGCACGAGAAGTACAGATCGCCCGCCGGCTGCAGGATGCGCTGGGCGTTGGGGATGGCCTCGCTCAGGTCGCCGGCGTAGATGAACACGTCCAGCGCCGTGATGACCTCGTACTGCGCGGCCGGCGTGGCATCCAGCGCCTCCAGCAGGTTCACGGTGTGGAAGCGGTCGTACACGTTGTGGCGCGCGGCCTGCTCGACCATCTTGGAGGAAATGTCCACGCCGATCAGGAAGCCGTCGATGCGCCCCAGGCACACGCCCAGCAGGCCGGTGCCGCACCCTAAGTCGAGCACGTTCAGGCGCTTTTCCGGGTAGCGCGCCAGGATCTTGTCGGCCACGATTTTGGGCAGCTGGTAGCGCAGGCCGCGCACCGTGTGCTGGTCGTACACCTCGGCCATGCCGTCGAACAGCTGGCGGTTCAGCTCCACGGGCTGGTGCGGCGGCGTGATGCCATGGGCCAGGGCGTTGTAGTAGGCATAGACCGAATCGCCCGGCGCCAGCTCCAGCAGCGCCGTGGTGTCGGCAATCGCCTGTGAGGGTTTGCCGACGGCCAGCAGGGTCAGCACGCGGCCCAGCAGGGCCTCGGTGTCCTTGGCGTCCTGCTCGATCAGGCCGCCCCAGACCTGCAGCGCCTCGGCATGCTGGCCCAGCGTGTCCAGGTCGCGCGCCAGCAGGCGGCGCAGCTGCACGTCGCCGGGCACCAGTTCCAGACCGCGGCGCAGGTGGCGCACGGCCATCTCGTGGTGGCCTGCGCGGTGGGCGATGTCCACCACGCTGGCCAGCACCAGCAGGTTCTTGGGCTCGCGCTCGGCCACTTTCTCGGCCGTCTCCACGGCTTCCTTGAACTGGTTCTGCCGCGCCAGCAGCAGCGCCAGCTCCAGAAGCCCGGGGTTCCAGTCGGGCGCCATGGCCACGCACTTGCGCAGGGCCTCCAGCGCTCCCTTGGCATTGCCCGACTTCTCGGCCATCAGGCCGGCCAGCATGAACACGCGGGCGTCGCCCGGCCAGATGCGCTGCGCCTGGTTGAGCGCCTGTGCCGCCTCGCGCAGCTCGCCCTTGCCGATCTGGGCGCGGGCGGTTTCGAGGAGTTTGCGGATGGGGTCGGAAGTGGTGGTGGCGCTCATGAAGAGAAATGGACAGAAGGTGGGCGCGGCCCGAATCGCTGGCGCCAGGGACCAGCGGCAGCCGTGCGGCCAATCCGACATTATCGAAGATTGCTCCAGTGGCCTGGCGACGCGGCGCCGGAGCCGGCGCTCGGGGCGCCTGCTACTCAGGCGTGTGCGTGAGGCGCGCAAGGCGCCAGCGTGAGCGTGAAACAGCTGCACTGTCCGTGGATGGACTGCACATCCACGTTGCCGCCATGCAGCTGGGCAATGCGCCTTGCCACCCATAGCCCGAGTCCGAAGCCGCGCGCCTGATCCGCATGCAGGCCGCGCTCGAACTGCGCGAAGATGCGTTGCAACGCCTGTTCGTGCAGTCCTGGCCCCTCGTCGGCGACCGATACTTCCAACTGCCCCCGGGCGTTCAGGCGGGCCGTGATGAAGATGGCTCCGGCATGGGCATATTTGACGGCGTTGTCCACCAGGTTGGACAGGGCGATGCGGGCCAGCATCGGATCGCATGTCCACTCCGCCGGGGCTTCGTCGTCAGTCAGCTGCAGGTGGTGCCGCGAGGACCAGTGGACGAGCTGACCGGCCTCCTGCAAGAGCGGGCGTAACGCCGTTGGCTCTGCGCGCAGGCGGAAACCGGCAAAGTCCAGCCGGTCGCTGACCAGGCAGTTCTCCACCAGGGCTGTCAGGCGCCTGCAAGCGCGCCTGATTTGCATGGCGCGCTCCATCTGTGATTCAAGGTCGGGTGAAGGGAAGGCCAACTGCTCGGTCGCCGCACTGTCCACCACCGCCAATGGCGTGCGGAACTCGTGGTTCACCATGTTGAAGAACTGCCGCTGGTCCAGACGCATCTCCCGCTCGCTGTGCAGTGCGGCCTGCAAGGCGTTCTGCGTATGGAGCAGTTCCTCCGTGCGCTGGCGCACGCGCTCTTCGAGAACATGCTCGGAGCGAGCCAGAGAGTCCACAAGGAGCACTTGCTGCTTCATCGAATCACGGAATTCCCGCGCCAAAGCGACGCCCACCGCTGTGGCAGTCAGAAGGTTGAACAGCAAAGCCTCGAGCTGCCAGAACGTACCTGCCTCCACGCTGGACGGCACCAGACCAGCGAATGCCGCTGCGGTGTGCGCGCCCGCAACGGAATGCAGTGTGTAGGGAATCGCCATGAGCACGTTGACCATGCTTGGCCCATGGCGCCGCAGATTGCTCCATACCACCACGGCGCACAGGCAACTGGCGATCCAGGGCGAGAGCAGCGCCAATGAGATCGACTGTGCATAAAGATCCAGAGGGATGCTCAGGATGCCGGCCAGCGGGACAAGGGCCAGCAGCAAGAGGGCCTTGTCCAGTCGGCGCCACTGCGTGCCATAAGTCAGCAGTTCGCGCCCTTGCCAGGCAAAAGCGGCGGGGAGGATGAAGGCGCCTATCTTGACCATCAGGTCGCCCATCAGGCTCCACTCCTGCGGCAGCCAGAGCTGTGGATAGCCGCGTACGCTGGCGCCATGCACCAGAAACACGACCGAGAGAACGGCCATAGAAGCCAAACGGCGCATCCGCAACGCGAGGGCTGCGCAGATGAGCAGCAGGGCGATAGACAGGTTGATGCCCTGGTACGCACCGAGAGCCCATTCCGCTCGTGACAAGTGAGCCAGGAGGCTGGTGCTCTGCCATACGGTGCCATACAGCTGCATGGCGCTGGTAGTTTCGATCCGCAGGAATACGGGCTGGTCGGGCAGCAGTGGAAATACCAGCGGGCGCACAGGTATGCGCTTGGCCATGGGAACGGCATCGCCACTGACGTGCTGGGACCAGCCTGATTGCTCAGGCTGGTACAGCGTGACCCGGTCCAGGTAGGTGGGCGTGATCTCGAGCCATAGAGAGCCGACAGGTGAGGCTGCAACTGCGGACACATCTGCCCGGAGCCAATAGGTCGCCTTTGTATATCCGGCGTTCAGCGGCCCCGCCAAAGGGGTAAACGCAGCATCGGGCAGCGCCGCCACCTCATCAATCGTGAATCGTCTGTCACGGTCCACCAACACCTGTACAGGCACCTCCGTCCCCAACCGAAGTCCCGTGGCGGGCGGGGAGAGCAGTGCAGAGAGGCCAGTCAGAAGAACAGCTATCCCTACCAGGAGCAAGAGCCAACTCGCCAGCCGCCAAAATGTGTGTTTTTGTGAGTTTTTGTGCATGGCGTTGGTAAGCAAGTGTGATCAAAATCAACTTCTCTACAGTTTCAACCTATGCATATCTCTGTTCCCGAAGTTGGACAAACGGTCGCGGTCGTTGAGGACGATGAGGATATCCGCACGAACGTCTGCCGCTTCCTGAACAAGGCCGGACTGAACTGCTGGGCCGCCGAGTCGGCGGAGGACTTCTACGTGCGCCTGTTGCGCGAGCGTGCTGACCTGGTCGTCGTGGACCTGGGCCTGCCCGGCGAGGATGGCCTGAGCCTGGTCAGGCGGCTGACGGCCCAGAACATTCCTGTAGTGGTGTTGACGGCACGGGGTGACCTGGAAAGCCGCATTGCCGGCCTGGATGCGGGCGCACTGCAGTACTTCGTCAAGCCCACCGACCTGCACGAACTGGTGGCCGGCATCCGCTCACAGCTGCGCCGGACCTCTCCCCGGGATACGGACAGCGGCGCGCTGGCACGCTGGCGGCTGGATGCCGGTAGCGCCCGGCTCGTGGCCCCGAACCAGCGTTCTGTCGAACTCACCACACGCGAACTGGACCTGTTGGGGCTGCTGATTGCCGCCCAGGGCGGCCTGGTCACCAAGCAGCACCTGGTGCAGGTCCTGGGGGCGGGGGACGTGGAGGACGGTTTTCACCGCATCGAGTCGCAGCTCACCCGGCTGCGCCGCAAAACATTGGACGGTACGGGCATGGCGTTGCCAGTGCGCGCCGTGTTCGGCAAAGGCCTGGTTTTCATCCCCTGAACGGGTCCGTGTTCCACCCTCGGGCCGCCCTGTGGGCACCAAAGCCCGTCCATCGTTGTTATTTCGTTCGCAGAGACATACAGGAGTATTCATGAACATCTTGAGCGCACTGCAGCGCCTGCAGGCCGCGGGCCGCAGGTGGCTGCAGCCCCGGGGACTGCGCAGCGCGGCCGGGGCAGGCCTGGCCGCCACGCTGCTGGCCGCCCCCCTGGCCCACGCCGAATTCCAGAACGGCAGCTTCGAATCGGACTTCGCGGGCTGGACGGTCGATGCTTTAGAGGTGGCGACCCACATTCCCGCATTTCCGCCCACCAAGTTCGAAGACCTGGGGACGACTCCATGGACCGCTTTGTCCCCCAGCGTATCGACGGTGGTTGGCACGACCTCGGCATCCAATACCAATGGAGTGCTGAAGACGCCGCTGTTCGGCGACAAGAGCGCCCGGGTCGGTGATGGGGTCAGCAACTACCGCGGCGCCTCCATTCGGCAGACTGCCACCATGAAGGTGGGGGACGTGGACCCTGCCGACGGCAAGGTGCACGTGCGTTTCGCCGTCGCCCCCGTGTTGGAGGCGCCCAACCACCCCGCGGACCAGCAGCCCTACTTCTTCGTGGAGGTCAAGAACCGCACGAAAGGAACCCAGCTCTTCCATACCTTCAACTTTGCCAACCAGACCGGCGTGGCATGGCAATCCGTTGGCAGCTACCAGTTCACCAGCTGGCAGGCCATCGACATCGCCCCGGGCCAAGGGGTGCTGGACATTGGCGACGATGTGGAAGTCATCATCGTCAGCGGCGGTTGCGGCCAGGGAGGCCATGGCGCGCTGGTCTACGCCGACTCGGGCCAGGGCCTGACCACGCTGCCGGGGCCTTTCGTGTCGGCCACGGGCCCGCAGTACGCGGTTCCCTCGGATGCTAGCCCGGTAACCCAGCGGACCGTCACCTACAACTACCACTACAGCAACGGCGGCGATGCGCCCATGCCTGGCTCCCAGGTCATCATCCGCTCGCCGCAGGACCAGGACGTGCGCAGCAGCGGCGGCACACAGACCACCCCTCAGCAGAATCTGAGGGTGGATAAGTCCGCGCTGCCCAACGGTTGCACGGTTGCCGAGCAGCCCGGGCCGCACGCCGACAAATCGCTGGGTTCCATCGACATCGTGACCTGTGAGGTAGGCACCCTCAACCCCGGGAGCGTGGGCGACCTGCAACTGAAGTGGATCGTGCCGAGCGACGCCCGGGGGCCAACGCTCAACCATGGCAACTACTACATCCAGTCGGCCAGCTCGCAGCCGCTGCTGGGCCCGCTGGTCAAGACCAACCTGACCAACCTGCGCTTGGCCGACCTGAAGGCCACCGTGACCAACGCGGCCTCGTCGCTGTCCTGCGGCGCGCCGACGGCGTACACGGTGACGCTGGAGAACAACGGCCCCGATGAGGCGCCCGCACGCGTGGTGATCGACAACACGGTACCCGCGGGGCTGACGCCCGGCAGCTGGACCTGTTCCGCGACCGGCTCCACCCTGGCCTGTCCCGCCGCCAGCGGCACGGGGTCCATCAGCGCGACGACGACCACCGCGTGGGCGGCGGGCGACAAGCTGGTCTACACGGTCAACGCCACCGTGGACGCGTGCGCCAGCGGGGCCCGGCTGATCACCTACCCGGTGAGCCTGGCCCTGCCGTCCACCGACAACACCACGGTCGACCCCGACGCCAGCAACAACACGGGCGCGCAGACGCTGAGCGCCGGCGCCGCGCTGCAAACCCTGAACGTCAGCGCCACGGGCAGCGGCCAAGGCAAGGTGACTTCCGTGCTGCCCGGCATCGTGTGCGACAAGACGGGCGCGTCCTGCGCCGATTCCAAGCAGTTCCCGCAGGGCTCCCAGGTGGCGCTGTACGCGAACGCCCCGTCCGGGTCGATCTTCTCCGGCTGGACGGGCGGCGTCTGCTCCGGCACGGCCCAGCCCTGCCTGGTGACCATGACCCAGGCGCGCAGCGTGACCGCCACGTTCTCCACGCCCGTGGACGTCGGCATCACCGTGGGCGCCGGCGGCACGGCGACGCCGGGCACCGGCACGACGGTGCCCGTGGCCCCCGGCGCCACCACCGCGATCACGGTCGTGCCCAGCAGTGGCTACGCCCCGGTCTTCGGCGGCAGTTGCCCTGCCGGCAGCTACGTGGGCAACACCTACACGACCGGTGCCGTGAACGCCAGCTGCACGGTGGACATCACCTTCACCAACGCCGCGGGCGTGGTCACCGCAACGCCCAATGCACCTTCCAACGGGTCGGTCATCGGCGGCGCCAAGACCGTGCAGCCGGGCGGATCGGCGACGTGGAAGCTGGTGGCCAATTCCGGCTACGCGCCGGGCCCCGTCACGGGCTCCTGCCCGGCAGGCACCTGGAACGCCGACAGGACCGAGTACACGGTGGCCGCGGTCGCCGCCGACTGCAACGTCGACTTCAGCTTCGCCGCTGCCTACACGGTGACTGCCAGCGTGAGCCCCACGTCGGCGGGCCCCGGCACGATCACCATGGGCAGCACGCAGTCGGTGACGGGTGGCGGTACGGCGGTCTTCACGCTCAGCCGTCCCGGCACCGTGGACCCCGCCAGCACCTGCCCGGCCGGCAGCTTCGATGCGGCCGGCACGACCTACACCGTGCCGAACGTGACGGCGAACTGTGCCGTGGTCTTCAGCTTTGCCGCACTGCCGCCCGCGCCCGTGGCGCCGGCCAGCATCCCGACGCTGAGCCAGTGGGGCCTGGCCCTCCTGTCGGCCCTGATGGGGCTGTTCATGGTGGGCATGCACCGCCGCCGCATGCGCTGATCCGGGCCGCGCCGCGGGCCACCGCCTGCGGCACACGAACCACGAGCCAGCGGTGCAGCAACGCCGCTGGCTTTTTTATTAAAATTGCCTCTAGGGCTTGTACAGCAAGCGCGGGCAGCTATTATTTTTGGAGCATCATGAAAGCACGGTGGCACTACGGCCCATGGGCGCTGGCCCTGTGTCTGGCTTGGCCCGGAGCCCAGCCCCTCGCGCGCGAGATCCCGGCCGCGCCGCGCCATCCGGCCCAGAAATCCTTCCCCTTGCCCGCGCGCAAGAGCGGCCTGTGGGAGGTGACGGTGCGCCCCGCTGATTTGATGCTGCGCCGCTCGGGCCAGGCGCCCCGGCGGCCCCAGACAGTGCAGATGTGCACCAGCGCCGATGCCGAGGCAGTCATGCTGCTGGCCGTGGTGCCGGCCCAGGAAGACTGCCACAAGACCCAGGTGACCCCCCTCCGGTCGGGCAAGGCGGTGGCGGGATACGACATCGCCACCGTGTGCTACGTGCACGACAACCGGGTGGAGGCGCAGGTGGAACTGCGCGGAGACCTGCAGTCGGCCTACAGCGGGGCGTTCAGCGTCCAGTACTCCCAGACCCCGCTCCACAACACCGGCCGTATGCTGTTCGAAGGGCGTTGGCTGGGCGCCTGCCAACCGGGGCAGCGCCCCGGAGACATGGTGCTGCCCAATGGCGTCACGGTGAACGTGGTGGACGACCGCCAGCGTGCCCAGACGCACCAACATGAAAGCGACGGGCACGCGCATTGAAGCGTGACCGCAAGCCTTCATCGTCCCTTGAAAAAGCCCCGTCGGCGCAACGCCGACGGGGCTTTTTGGTTGTTACCGGACAGGTCTGCGCCTTCAGGCAAACACTCCCGCCGTCTCCTGCATCCTCCCCGACACCTCGCCCAGGTGGTGCAGCGTATCCCCCCAGCACATCTCCAGCTGCGTCAGCGCCTTGAAGTAGTGGCTGCCGGCGTACTCGTCCGTCACGCCGATGCCGCCGTGCAGCTGCACCGACTGCTGCCCCACGAAGCGCATCGACTGGCCCAGTTGCACCTTGGCGCGCGACAGGGCGCGGCGGCGCTCGTCGGGGGCCTCGCCCAGTTTCAGGCTGGCGTAGTAGCTCATGGAGCGGGCCAGTTCCAGCTGCATCTTCATGTCGGCCGCGCGGTGGCGCAGGGCCTGGAAGCTGGCGATCGGCACGCCGAACTGCTTGCGCTGGTTCAGGTATTCGGCCGTCAGCTGCAGCGTGCGCTCCATGGCCCCCACGGCGTAGGCGCAGGTGCTGGCGATGCCGACGTCGGCGGCCAGCTCCAGCGCGGCCAGGCCGTCGGTGGTGATGAGGGTGGCGGGCGTGTCCTTGAGGGTCACCTCGGCGGCGCGGCTGCCGTCCTGGGTGGCGTAACCGGCGGCGGCCACGCCGGCGGCGTCGCGCTCGACCAGGAACAGGGCGATGCGCCCCTCCAGCTGGGCTGGGACGATGAAGGCGTCCGCCTGGTCACCGGCGAGTACTATGCTTTTCGTAGCTGTCACCGCATGCCCGGATTGGGTTTGCGCCGCTTTCGCCTCGCACGCGTCCAGGCGGTAGCGGGCCTTGCGCTCCTGGTGGGCCAGCACCACCAGGGCCTCGCCGCTGGCGATGCGTGGCAGCCACTCGCTTTGCAGGGCCTCGGGGGCGTGGTCGGCCAGCACGCGGGTGGCGATGAAGGCCTGGGCAAGCGGCTCCATGACGATGCCGCGGCCCAGCTCCTCCAGCGCCACCATGGCGTCCACGGGGCCCTGGCCCAGGCCGCCATGGGCCTCGGGCACGGTCAGGGCGGTGAGGCCCAGCTCGGCCAACTCGCCGTAGGCGGCGCGGTCGAAGCCGCCGGCTTTGGCAATGGCGCGGCGGCGCTCGAAGGTGTAGCCCTTGTCCACCCAGCGGCGAACGGCGTCGCGCAGCTGCTGCTGGTCGTCGGAAAAGTCGAAGTCCATGTTCTTTGCCTCCTTAGCCCAGCACGGTTTGGGCGACGATGTTGCGCTGCACTTCGTTGCTGCCGCCGTAGATGGTTGTCTTGCGCAGGTTGAAGTAGCTGGACGCCAGCGGCGCGTTGGCCACGGCCCCGCCGGGGAAGTCGCCCTGCCAGCCGGCCTCCATGGCCTCTTCGATGAAGGGCAGGCTGAACGGTCCGGCGGCCAGCATCATCAGCTCGGAGTAGCGCTGCTGGATCTCGCTGCCCTTGATCTTGAGCAGGCCGGCGATGTCCAGCGAGTTCTTGCCGCTCTTCTCGGCCGAGAGCACGCGCAGCACCAGCATCTCCAGCGCCACGATGTCCACTTCCAGCAGCGCGATCTGGTCGCGAAAGCGCAGGTCGTCCCACACGCCTTCGGCTTTGGCGATGCGCTTGAGGCGCTCCAGCTCGCGCTTGCTGCGGTTCACGTCGGCGATGTTGGTGCGCTCGTGGCTGAGCAGGTGCTTGGCATACGTCCAGCCCTTGTTCTCCTCGCCGATGAGCTGGTCGGCGGGCACTTCGACGTTGTCGAAGAACACCTCGTTGACCTCGCACTCGCCGTCCAGCAGCTTGATGGGCCGCACGGTGACGCCGGGCGACTTCATGTCCAGCAGCAGGAAGGAGATGCCCGTCTGCGGCTTGCCCTCGGTGCTGGTGCGCACCAGGTTGAACATCCAGTCGCCGTACTGGCCCAGCGTGGTCCAGGTCTTCTGGCCGTTGACGATGTACTTGTCGCCCACGCGCTCGGCGCGGGTCTTCAGGCTGGCCAGGTCCGATCCTGCGCCGGGCTCGCTGTAGCCCTGGCTCCACCAGACTTCGCCGCTGGCGATGCCGGGCAGGAAGCGCTTTTGCTGCTCGGGCGAGCCGAAGGCCATGATCACTGGCGCCACCATCACGGGCCCGAAGGGGATGATGCGCGGCGCGCCGGCCAGGGCGCATTCTTCTTCGAACAGGTGCTTTTGCACCGCGTTCCAGCCCGGGCCGCCGAACTGCTTGGGCCATGCGTAGCCAAGCCAGCCCTTCTTGCCCAAAATCTTGGCCCAGCCCTGCATGTCTTCGCGCGTCAGGCGCAGGGCGTTGTGCACCTTGTGCGCGAGCTCCGGGGGTAGGTGGCTGCGGACCCACTCGCGCACCTCTGCGCGGAAGGCCTGTTCTTCAGGGGTGAATGCGAGGTCCATGCGTGTCTCCTAACGAAGCGCAGTTTGTAGCACGGGCGTTCGCTTTTGCACTGTCCAGGCCGCGACATGGCCGCGCCAGGCATGTGCCCGGCGAATGTCAGGCGGGGGGCTGCGCCTCCAGCCCCAGGTCGGCGCGCAGCTGCTCGACCATGGCGCGCAGCGCGGCCACCTCGGCCTCCAACGCGTCCACGCGCGACTGCAGGGCGCTGCTGGCGGGCGCGGCCGTCTGCGGCTGAGCCGCCTGCAGCGCCTGCACGTCCACCGGCCCGCACAGCAGGTGCACCCAGCGGCTCTCCCGCGCTCCGGGGGCGCGTGGCAGCTGCACGGCCAGGGGGCCGCCGCGCTCGTCGCTGCGCTCGGCCAGCTCCTCCAGGAAGGCCTCGACCGAGGAAATGTCGGCAAAGCGGTGCCAGCGCTCGGCGTTGATGCGCAGCTCGCCGGCCGTCTGCGGGCCGCGCAGCATCAGCAGCGCCAGCAGCACGGCAGCCTGGTCGGGCACGCCCGCGCCGCGGGCGAAGTTGTGCTCCCAACGGGCCACGCGGGCGCCGCCGATCTCCACTACCAGGGCGCGCTGGCGCAGCTCGTCCAGGGCCTGGGCGGCAGCGGCCTCGTCCAGCTGCATGACCGGGTCGCGGCTGCTCTTTTGGTTGCAGCCGGCCAGCAGGCTGTTCAGGGTGAGCGGGTAGCTGTCGGGCACGGTGCGCGACTTCTCCATCAGGGTGGCCAGAACGCGGGCCTGGGCGTGCGTGAGGGGCTGGGTGCGGGTGTCGAATGGCATGGCTATAGGGCAGGCAAGCGGCACGGATAATCCGCGCCAATGAGCAAAAACATCGTGATTCTGATCTCGGGCGGCGGCTCCAACATGGCGGCCATCGTGCGCGCGGCGCGCCAGCAGGACTGGGCGGGCCGCCACGGCATCCGCGTGGCCGCCGTGCTGAGCAACCGGCAGGACGCCGCCGGCCTGGCCTTCGCCCGCGAGCAGGGCATCGCCACCGAGGTGCTGGACCACAAGACCTACCCCTCGCGCGAGGCGTTCGACGCCGCGCTGGCGCAGGCCATCGTCGCCCATGATCCGGCCCTGGTGGTGCTGGCCGGCTTCATGCGCATCCTGACGCCAGCTTTTGTCGAGCGCTTCGCCGGGCGGCTGCTCAACATCCATCCGTCGCTGCTGCCGGCATTCACCGGGCTGGACACGCACCAGCGCGCCATCGATGCGGGCTGCCGCTTCGCCGGCTGCACGGTGCACGAGGTGACGGCCGAACTGGACGTGGGCCCCATCCTGGACCAGGCCGTAGTGCCAGTGCTCCCAGGCGACACGGCCCAGGCTTTGGCAGTGCGGGTGTTGACGCAGGAGCACGTCATCTATCCGCGCGCCGTGCTGGCGCATCTGCTACGCAATCAATAGCTGCTAGCGCAGACTGGACGGGCGCTGGAGCCCGTTTTGGTCTTAAAGCGTGCGCATCACGGTGCTGGCGCCGTTGCCCTCCAACAGCTCCTGCGCCAGCTGCGTCTGGTGCGAATCCGTGGGGTGCACCACCAGCGCCCACTGCCCGGCGCGCAGAGCCGAGCGTGTCTTGGCGATCACGCGCACGTGGTCCGGGCGCAGGGTGATCAGCCCGCCCACAAGCAGCCCGAAGGTGGTGGCAAAACCCACGATGGCGATGAAGGCCAGCAGCGGGCTGCTGGTCATCATGGGGTGGCCGGTGGACATGAGGTAGGCGTACAGCACCAGCCCCAGCGCAAAACCGGCAAAGCCCGTCACCAGGTGGGCACGAAAGGCGGTGTGGAAGATGCCGCGCTGCTCGGGCTCCATCTTGCGGCCGAAGAGGTCGGCACGGTGGGTCCGCAGGTCCTGGCGGCTGAGCAGGCGCACCTGGCTCGGCTCCATGCCGGGCAGGCGTAGCAGGCGGCCGATCATGGCTTCGGCACCGGCCTGGTCGGGAAACAGGGCCACGACCTTGGTCAGCGACTTTTCGCCAAACATGCCTTGCAGCAGATAGTCCATGGTGCTCTCCTTATGTCCGATGTGCGGGGTTGGCTTGCCCTTGCACCGTAGCGCGCGGCCCGCGCAGGCGCGGTAGGACAATGGAGTGCGGCGCCGCAGGGCGGGGAGCGCTTATCACAGCCGGGCAACTGCTCCTGAAAAAGGAGCTTCCGGCGCTTGCTGGGCCAGCGCTTGAGCCTATTTTTACTTGAAATTCCGCCAGCTGCGCCGCATGGGCACAGGACGCCGCAACGCACAGGCGAGGCCATAGGCGGCAATGGGACAATCGCCCCATGCATCCCAAAGCCCTTCTGGAGGCCTGTGCCGAGCTGCTCGCGCAGGTGCTGACCTTTGAACACCCGGCCGACGCGGTGGTGGCACGCTATTTCCGCGAGCACCGCCAGCTCGGCCCCCGCGAGCGCGCCACTCTGGCCGACGTGACCTACGCCGTGCTGCGCAAGAAGCTTCTGCTGGAGCAGCTGGCCCGCTCCGGCAGCGGAGCGCGCGAGCGGCGCCTGGCCATCCTGGGCTTTGCCCTGGTGCAGGACGAGCAGGCCCGCGCTGCCGACCCGCAGGCCGTGCGCGGCCCGCGCGATTTTTTGAACAGCGCCCTCTCCGAGCCCGAGCGCCAGTGGCTGGCGCAGTGCGACGCCGTGCAGCAGGAGGACCTGCTGGCGCCGCACCGCCACAACCTGCCCGAGTGGCTGGTCGCGCCGCTCAAGGAGCAGCTGGGCGAGGAGGGCTTCTGGGCTCTGGCCGCCAGCCTGGGCACCAGCGCGCCGCTTGACCTGCGGGTCAATATCTTGAAGGCAAAACGCGAGCAAACCCGCAAGGAGCTTGCGCAGGCAGCTATCGAAACGGAAGCGTCGCCGTACTCGCCCTGGGGCCTGCGCGTGCGCGGCAAGCCGGCGCTGGGCCGGGTGCCGGCGTTTGCCAGCGGCGCCGTCGAGGTGCAGGACGAGGGCTCGCAGCTGCTGGCCCTGCTGCTGGACGCCAAGCGCGGCGAGATGGTGGCGGACTTTTGCGCCGGCGCCGGCGGCAAGACGCTGGCCATCGGCGCGGCCATGCGCAACACCGGGCGGCTATACGCCTTCGACGTGTCAGCCCACCGGCTGGAGGGCCTCAAGCCCCGGCTGGCGCGCAGCGGCCTGTCCAATGTGCATCCGGTGGCCATCGCCCACGAGCGCGACGAACGCATCAAGCGCCTGGCCGGCAAGATGGACCGCGTGCTGGTGGATGCGCCGTGCTCCGGCCTGGGCACGCTGCGCCGCAGCCCGCACCTGAAGTGGCGGCAGTCGCCCGCCGCCGTGGCCGAGCTGGCCAAGCTGCAGACGGCCATCCTGGACAGCGCGGCGCGGCTGGTGAAGCCCGGCGGTCGGCTGGTGTATGCCACGTGCAGCCTGCTTCCTGCAGAAAACGAGGCCGTCGCCGAGGCCTTCGGCCAGGCGCACGCCGACTTCGTGCCGCTGCAGGCGGCCGAGCTGCTGGCCGGCCTGAAGGTCGAGCAGGCCGCCAGCCTGTGCAGCGGGGGCGACAGCGGCGGGCGCTTCATGCGCCTGTGGCCGCACCTGCACGGCACGGACGGTTTCTTCGCCGCCGTCTGGCAGCGCAAGTGAGGGGCAGCAGCGCGGGCGGCCGCCGCTGAGGCGCGCCCATGAAAAAACCGCCAGGGCGACAGGCGCCGTGGCGGTTTTCTTTTTCTTCTTGCGAAGCCGAATTACTTCAGCTTGGCTTCCTTGTACTCGACGTGCTTGCGAGCCTTGGGGTCGAACTTGATGATGCTCATCTTCTCGGGCATCGTCTTCTTGTTCTTGGTAGTGGTGTAGAAGTGACCGGTGTCAGCCGTCGACACCAGCTTGATCTTTTCGCGTCCGCCTTTAGCAGCCATGGTGTTTCTCCTTCAGTGAATCAGGCTTGGCCGCGGGCACGCATGTCTGCGAGCACGGATTCGATGCCGTTCTTGTCGATCAGGCGCAGGGCAGCGCTGGAAACGCGCAGGCGCACCCAGCGGTTTTCGCTCTCCACCCAGAAGCGGCGGTACTGCAGGTTGGGCAGGAAGCGGCGCTTGGTCTTGTTGTTGGCGTGGGAAACGTTGTTCCCGGTCATGGGCTTCTTGCCCGTTACTTCACATACGCGTGCCATGAAAGGACACTCCGATCGTTCACGGCTGCCGGCCCTGCTGGCCCGCAGCCTCACCTCGCCAGTTGGAACGGGTGGCGGTAACCCGGCTGCAAATACTGGCGGCGGGCCTGAAAAAGGCGCGCCCGTTTTTCGCAAAGCCGGCAATTATAGCCAGAATGTCGAAATTGCCCGCACTGGCGCCGCCAAGGCGCCAGCCGGGCCCAAGTCTCCCCCATTTTTTCGGCAAAGGTCTTTCGCGTGTCCCGACGCTCTTCCTGGGTTCTGGGCGCCGCAGCGGCGGCGTCCTCGATGTGGTCCACGGCGGCGCCAGGGGCCGCGCCGGCGCCGGCCATCGTGGCGCTGCAGCCCTCGCTGACCGAAGCCGTGTGTGTGCTGGGCGCGTGCGAGCGGCTGCTGGGCATCGACCGCTACTCCGACTGGCCCGAGCGCGTGCGCGCACTGCCGCGCGTGGGCGGCCTGGCAGACGCCGACGTGGAGGCCATCGTCGCCCTGCGCCCCGACCTGGTGCTGCTGGGCCCGCGCAGCCGCGCCGCCGAGCGGCTGCAGTCGCTGGGCCTGCAGGTGCTGGTGCTGGAGGCGAAAAGCCACGCCGACATCCGCGCCAATCTGGAGATCGTGGCCCGCGCCGTGGGCCGGCCCGGCGCCGGCGAGGCGCAGTGGCAGCGCATCGACGCGCGGCTGCAGGCGCTGCGCGCGCAGCTGCCGCCGGCCTGGCGCGGCCGGCGCGTCTATCTTGAGCTGCACGGCGGCAAGGCCGCCGCCAGCGAGGAGTCGTTCATCGGCGAGACGCTGGCGCGCCTGGGCCTGGCCAACGTGGTGCCGGCGCGGCTGGGGCCGTTTCCGAAGGTCTCGCCCGAGTTCGTGCTGCGCGCCGACCCGGACGTGCTGATCGTGGCGGCTACCAGCCCGGCGCCGGCCACGCGCCCCGGCTGGCATGCCATGCGCGCCGTGCGCGAGCAGCGCGTGTGCGTGCTGCCCGCGGCGCAGCTGGACGTGCTGCTGCGCGCCGGTCCGCGCATCGATGAGGCGGCGCAGCAGATCCTGCACTGCCTGCAGGCCCTGCCGTCGCCCTGACGCGCGGGCGCGCCTCTCCTTACTGCCACAGCGCCCTAGCCGGCCAGTAGCCGGCTTGCCACAGCGCCGCCAGGGCCTGGGCGCGGCCCAGCGGGGGGCGGGCAGTCTCGAAGTCAATGACGTGCAGCTGCTGGGCGTGCGCCGGGCGCGGCGGGCTGGCACGGGTGCGCCCGTCGGTCAGCAGCCACAGCCAGCGCGCGCCGCGGGAGTGGCGCGCAAGCACGCCGTCGGCCAGTTGCAGGGCGGCGGCCAGCGGCGTGCCGCCCCCGCCCGGCAGGGGCGCCAGGGCGCCCGCAAAGCCCTGCGCCAGGGCGCGCTGGGGGGCCAGGGCCAGGTGGGCGCCGGTGCCGTCCAGCACCACCAGCGCCACCTGGTCGCGCCAGCGGCCGGCCTGCTGCATCAAGAGGTGCACCGCGCCCTTGGCGCGGGCCAGCTGGCCGCTGGTGCGCATGGAGGCCGAGCAGTCCAGCACGAAGCAGTGCAGCGCCTGCGCCTGCGCCGCGCGCGGGGTCAGGCGCAGGTGCTGCGGCTGCAGACCCTGCGCGCCGCGGGCGGCCAGCGTGCGCGGCCAGTCGATGCCGGCCTGCGCGGGCGCTGCCGCGGCGCCGGCGCGCAGCCCGGGGGTGAGGGCAGCCCCGCCGGCCGCGTGGCGACCTGCCAGCGCGGACGGGGGGCTCAGGCTTTTTTTGGCAGCAGCCCGCGCAGGGGCACCAGCGGCTTGGCGCTGGCCATGGGAACCGGCTCAGGGGACAGCGCGCCCCATTCGTCCGCCCCCGTTTCGCCGGGCGCGACGCCCGTGTCCTGCGCCTGGTCGCCATTCGCAGGCGGTGGCGGCGGTTGCGCGGCCGCGGGGGACGGCGGCGGTGCGTCGGGATGGCGGCGGTGGCGCAGCACCATGTCTGCGACCTGCTCCACGTGCCCGGGCGTGACGGCGGCGGCGCCTTCCCAGGCGGCCAGGGCGCGAGCGGCGCGCAGCAGCACGAGGTCGGCGCGCAGGCCGTCCACGCGAGCGGCCAGGCAGTGTTGGCTGACGGCGTCGTGCACGGCGTCGCTCCAGGGCAGGGCGGCCGCGTCCTGCAGCCGCGCGCGAGCGGCGGCCAGCTGCGCGGCCAACTGCTGCTGGGCGGCGGCATGGCGCGCGGCAAAGGCCTGCGGGTCGGCGTCGAACGCCAGGCGTGCGCGCACGATAGCCTGGCGCTGGGCGGCGCCCAGCACGTTGTCCAGCCGCACGGCCAGGCCCAGGCGGTCCAGCAACTGGGGGCGCAGCTCGCCTTCCTCGGGGTTCATGGTCCCCACCAGCACGAAGCGCGCCGCGTGCTGGTGCGAGATGCCGTCGCGCTCGACCACGTTCAGGCCGCTGGCGGCGGCGTCCAGCAGCACGTCCACCAGGGCATCGGGCAACAGGTTGATCTCGTCCACGTAGAGCACGCCGCCGTGGGCACGCGCCAGCAGGCCCGGGGCAAAGCGCACGGCGTGCCCGGCCAGGGCCTGCTGCAGATCCAGCGTGCCGCTGACGCTCTCCAGCGACGCGCCCAGCGGTACGGTGACGAAGGGCGCCGGCGCCAGCAGCTGCGCCAGTGCCCTCGCGGCGGTGGACTTGGCGGTGCCGCGCGGGCCTTCGATCAGCACGCCGCCGATGGCCGGGTCGATGGCGGCCAGCAGCAGCGCCTGGGTGAGCTGCGGCTGCCCGGCGATGGCCGCAAACGGGAAGGGCGGGGGCAGCCCGGCGGGGGCGTCGTTTTGGGATGAAATCACGTTCCAGGCCTTATGGGGAAAGCGCCATCAGCTATCAATAATGTAGTGCGGGGGAGTGCATCAGCGCTCCATGCCCTCGTCGTGCGCCAGCGCCAGCTCGTGCAGGCGCGGCGCGTAGTCGCCCGGCTGCTGCCACAGCCCGCGGGCCATGGCTTCGCGCAGGCGCGCCAGGATGTCGGCCAGCGCCTGGGGGTTGTGCTGTTCGAAGAAGGCGCGCACGCGCTCGTCCAGCGCGTAGGCGTCGGCCACCAAGGCGTAGTGGTGGTCGCCCACCACGCGCGCCGTGGCGTCGAAGCCGAACAGGTAGTCCACGCTGGCGGCCATCTCGAAGGCGCCCTTGTAGCCGTGGCGCATGGCGCCGGCGATCCACTTGGGGTTGACCATGCGCGCGCGCACCACGCGGCCGATCTCTTCCTGCAGAGCGCGCACGCGGGGCTGCTCGGGGTTGCCGTGGTCGCCGTGGTACAGCGCCGGCTGGCGCCCCGACAGGTGGCGCACGCTGGCGGCCATGCCGCCCTGGAACAGGTAGTAGTCGCTGGAGTCCAGGATGTCGTGCTCGCGGCTGTCCTGGTTGTGCAGCACGGCGTCCATGCCAGCCAGTCGCAGGGGCAGCACGTCGGCGGCGGCGCTGCCGTCGTCGGCCTGGCCGTAGGCGTAGCCGCTGGCGGCCAGCCAGGCGCTGCCCAGGTCGGCATCGTCCTGCCACTGGCCGTGCTGCATGAGCAGCTCCAGGCCGCTGCCGTAGTGGCCCGGGCGGCTGCCGAACACGCGCCAGCCGGCGCGCCGGCGTGCCTGCTCGGCCGCCATGCCGCCGGCCTGCAGCGCGGCGGCGTCGTGCAGGATGCGCGCGCGGATGGGGTTGTCGTCCTCGTCCTCGCCGTCCTGCTCGGCCACCGCCTGCACGGCAGCGTCGAACAGCTGCACGGTGACCGGAAAGGCGTCGCGGAACAGGCCGGAGATGCGCAGCGTCACGTCCACCCGCGGGCGGTGCAGGCCCACGCGCGGGATGACCTCGAAGTCCACCACGCGCTGGCTGCCCGGCGCCCAGCGCGGGCGCACGCCGATCAGCGCCAGCGCCTGGGCGATGTCGTCGCCGCCGGTGCGCATGGTGGCCGTGCCCCACACGGACAGGCCCAGGCTGCGCGGGTATTCGCCGTGCTCCTGCAGGTGGCGCTCGATGAGCTGGCGTGCGGCGCGTTCGCCCAGGGCCCAGGCGGTCTGCGTGGGGATGGCGCGGGTGTCCACGGTGTAGAAGTTGCGCCCCGTGGGCAGCACGTCGGGCCGCCCGCGCGAGGGCGAGCCGCTGGGCCCTGGCGGCACGAAGCGCCCGCGCAGCGCCTGGCTGAACTGATGCAGCTCCTGGCTGCCGCAGGCGTCCAGGCGCGGGGCCAGCACCTGCAGCACGCGGTCCAGCGCGGCGTCGGTGTTTTTCAGTGAAATCGGGCTCAAACCCTTGCTGGACAAGCGCGAGCAGCTATCATTTTCTTCAGCTTGCGGCTCCAGGCGCCGGGCCAGCAGCTGCGCGGCCAGCAGCTCCAGCCGCTCGCGCGTGTCGCCCCAGTGGCGCCAGGGCGCATCGCTCACGTCCTGCAGCAGGGCGGGCCGTGCGCCGGTGAAGGGCTCGGCGCTGGCGGGCGCGAAGGGGTCGGTGCCGTCCCCCAGCAGGTCGGCGGCCAGGGCGGAGATCAGGCCTGGGGCGCCGTCGGCGCTGGCGTAGCGGGCCAGGGCCAGCAGCGTGTCCTGGCGCTGGCGCCCGGTGGGCCTGGCGCCGAAGATGTGCAGGCCGTCACGGATCTGCGTTTCCTTCAGCTCGCACAGGTAGGCGTCGATGCGTTCGAGCACGGCGTCGTCCTGGCCCTGCGCCAGCGCGCCCTCCAGGCCCAGCTCGCCGGCCAGCTGCTGCTGGCGCACCATCGCGAGGATCTGCTGGCGCAGGAGGGTGGCGCGGCGCCCGTCCACCAGCAGCGCGTCGTAGAACTCGTCGACCAGGCGCTCCAGCTCCTGCATGGGGCCGTGGTTCTCCGCGCGGGTGAGCGGCGGCATCAGGTGGTCGATGATGACGGCCTGGGTGCGCCGCTTGGCCTGCGCGCCCTCGCCGGGGTCGTTGACGATGAAGGGGTACAGGTGCGGCAGGGGGCCCAGGATGGCGTCGGGCCAGCAGCTGGCCGACAGCGCCAGGCTCTTGCCCGGCAGCCATTCCAGGTTGCCGTGCTTGCCCACGTGCGCCACGGCGTCCACGCCGAAGGCACCCTGCAGCCAGAAGTAAAACGCCAGGTAGCCGTGCGGGGGCACCAGGTCGGCGTCGTGGTAGCTGGCCCAGTCCTGCGGCGCGCCCAGGGCGCGCGCCGGCTGGATGCCCACGAAGACCTTGCCCAGGCGCAGCCCGGCGACCATGAAGCGACCGCGGCGCAGGGCCGGGTCCTGCTCGGGCGGGCCCCAGCGCGCATCGATGGCGGCGGCCAGGCCCGGGGGCAGGGCGGCCAGGCGCTGGCGGTAGTGCGCCAGGTCCAGGCTCTGCCAGGCCGGGCGCAGCGGCCACTGCGCGGGGTCGTTGGCGATGCCCTCGGTCAGGCGGCGCATCAGCGCGTCGCCATCCGCTGGCAGGTCGGCGGGGTCGCCCAGGTCATGGCCTTCGCGGCGCAGCAGGTGCAGCAACTGCATGACCGAGGCGGGGGTGTCCAGCCCCACGCCGCTGCCGATGCGGCCTTCGCTGCCGGGGTAGTTGGCCAGGATGAGCGCCAGGCGCTTGTCGGCGGCGGGCAGCTGGCGCAGGCGGCACCAGCGCTGGCTGAGCTCGGCCACGAAGTCGATGCGGTCGCCCTCGCTGCGGTAGCGCACCAGGTCCACCTGGGTGTGGGGGCAGCGCTCGGTGCCGGCCTTGAAGCTGACGGCGCGGGTGACGATGCGCCCGTCCATCTCCGGCAGCACGACCTGCATGGCGATGTCGCGCGGGCGCAGGCCCTGGCTGTCTTGCAGCCAGCCATCCCGGTCTGCGCCGCTGACGATGACCTGCAGCACCGGCGCGTCGCCCGCCAGCGCCGGCTGCGGCGCGCCGCCGCCCTCATGGCCGAGCGCGGCGAAGGCGGTGGTGTTGAGCACCAGCTGCGCCGCGTGCTGCTGGCACAGCTGGCGCAGCGTGGCCAGGCACAGCGGGTCCTTGAGCGAATCCAGCGCCAGCGGCAGCGCGTTGAGCCCGCGCGCGTGCAGCGCCAGCGCCAGGTCGTCGAACACGGCGGTGTTGCCCGCCAGCAAGTGCGAGCGGTAGAACACCAGCGCCACCACCGGCGCGCCGGGGTGCCAGGCGCGCTGCAGGGCGGCCAGCGGATCGGCGTGCGCATCGGCATGGGCAGCGGCCCAGGCGGCGGGCACGTGCAGCGCCACCTGCGGCAGCGGGCGCGGGGGCTCGGGCTCGGCGCCGTGGCCCATGCCGTGGAAGGCGGCGGCGCGCAAAAACTGCAGGGCGTTGGCGCTGCCGCCGGCGCGCAGGTAGCGCCACAGCAGCCGGCCGGTGTCCGCGGGCAGGGTGCCGCGCGCCAGCAGTTCGGGGTCTTCGGTCAGGTCGCCCGAGAACAGCGTCAGCGCCTGCCCGTGCCGGCGCGCCAGCGCGGCCAGCTGCTGGATGCCGTAGGGCCAGGTGGATTCCGAGCCCAGGTGATCGACGATGACCACGCAGGCATGCCGCAGCACCTCGTCGGCGTAGCGGTCCAGCGAGGCGTTGCCGCGCAGGTGCAGCAGGTTGGCCAGGCGCAGGCTGGGAAAGTGCGGGTCCGTCTGCGCCAGCTGGGCGCGGGCGGCGGCCAGCAGCGACAGCGTGGTGTCGGCGCTGCTGAGCACCACGATGTCGGCCGGGGTTTGCTCCAGGCAGATGACGGCGCTGTCGTCCTCGACGAAGCCGCCGGGGCGGGTGCTCAGCAGATGCATGGTAAAAATCCCCTGTAGGCCTCTGTGGAAAAGGGCGAGCAGCTATCGAAATAGAAGCAAATCACGCCGCGAGCGGCGCCAGCGCGGCGCGCACCGCGGCCTCGTCCAGGCCCTGGCCGATGAACACCAGCCGCGTACGCCGCTCCTCGCCCTCGCGCCAGGGGCGGTCGAAGTGGTGCGTGAAGCGCGCGCCCACGCCCTGCACCAACAGGCGCATGGGCTTGCCCGGCAGGGCCGCGAAGCCCTTGATGCGCAGGATGGGCTGACGGCCCACCAGCTGCTGCAGCGCGGCGATCAGCGCCTCACGCTCGACCGGAGGCAGCGCCACGTCGAAGGAATCGAACTCGTCGTGGTCGTGGTCCTCGTCGTGGTCATGGTGGCTGGGGCGCTGGTCGATGGTGGTCTCGGCGGCGCGCTGCAGGCCCAGCAGCACGTCCAGGGGCAGGCGGCCCTCGGTGGCGTGCACCACCTTGACCTCGGGCGGCAGCTCGGCGCGCACCAGGGCCTCGACCTGCGCCAGGGCATCGGCGCCCACCAGGTCGCACTTGTTCAGCACCACCAGGTCGGCCGCGGAGAGCTGGTCTTCGAACAGCTCGTGCAGGGGCGACTCGTGGTCCAGGTTGGGGTCGGCGCGGCGCTGGGCGTCCACCGCCTCGGGGTGGGCGGCGAACTGGCCGGCGGCGGTGGCGGGCGTGTCCACCACGGTGACCACGGCGTCCACCGTGAAGGCGCCGGCGATCTCGGGCCACTGGAAGGCCTGCACCAGGGGCTTCGGTAAAGCCAGGCCGCTGGTTTCGATCAGCACGGCGTCGATCTCGTGGCGGCGTGCTGCCAGCTGCTGCATGACGGGAAAGAACTCCTCCTGCACCGTGCAGCACATGCAGCCGTTGGCCAGCTCGTACAGCTGGCCGGCCTGCTCGCCGCCTTCGCCCCCTTCGTCCTCGCAGCCGATGCCGCAGGCTTTCAGGATGTCACCGTCGATGCCGAGCTCGCCGAACTCGTTGACGATGACGGCGATGCGCCGGCCTTGCGCGTTGGCCAGCACGTGGCGCAGCAGCGTGGTCTTGCCGCTGCCCAGGAAGCCGGTGACGATGGTGGCGGGGATCTTGGAGGTGTTCATGATTCGGACTTCGAGTGGGAAAAGCGGTACTTCAGGAATTGGTGACTTCTTTCGGCCCATGCACGCGCAGCGCTTGGACCACCTGCTGGTGCGCCACGTGCTGCGCCAGGACGCGGCCGATGTCGGCTTGCCCCAGCGGCCCGTACCAGACACCTTCCGGGTAGACGATCATCAGCGGGCCGTGGTTGCAGGGGTACTGGCAACTGGTTTGCAGGGGCCGCACACGTTTTTTCAAAGCGGGGTTCTGGTTGATCGCACCGGTCAGCACGGGCCAGAGGGCCACCGCGCCCGCTGCGGCGCAGCGTGGCCCGATGCACCACAGCGCGTGATGCGTGTGCTCCGGCACGCTGGACCAGCCCTTGGGGTCGTGTCGCCAGTCTTCATCGACGAGGGTCGCCACGTCGGGCAGATCCAGCGCCTGGCGGGCGGCCGCGGCCAGCAGTTCGGGCAGGGCAACAGCCTGCGCCAAGGGCTCGCCGAAGATCAGCGTGGGGCTCTGGTCGCGCCCAGCACGCCAGCGCATGGCCACCTTGTGCAGCCAGCGGCGCAGCGCGGCCTCGTCGGGCAGCATCAGTGGCAGGATGACGATGGTGTCCGCATCTGCGCAGAGGCCCAGCGCCGTCGGCAGGTCGGGTTGCCAGCGATCGACGAAGGCGGGCTGCACCCGCACGCCCGGCCACTGGGCCGCAAGTTGCTGCGCCAACCCGGCCAGCTCCGCCGTGGTGGAGGCCGCCACGCCGCCGCGCCCAAGGAGGACGATGGCGACGGAGGCGTGGTCAGTTGGCGGTGGTCGGATTGCAGCGGTCATCGAGTATTGGAATTGGCATCGAGAAGTTCAGGGCGCTGGGCGCGCTGGAGCCATCAGCGCCTGGACAGCAGGCCGATCACGAAAGCCGCACCGACCAGGGCGATCAAGACCCCGACAGGCAGCTCTTGCGGCGCCAGCAGGCGGCGGGAAAGCAAGTCGCCCAGGACCATCAACACGGCGCCCGTCAATGCGCAAACGCCCAGCGCGCGCCGATGCAATGCGCCCGCTACCGCGCGGGCCAAGTGCGGCGCCATCAGGCCGACAAAGCCGATGACACCCGCCACCGCCACGCAGCTGGCAGTGGCCAGCGCGGTAACGGCAAACACCTGCCGGCCGAGCCGGTCAGGATTGACGCCCAGGCTATGCGCCGCCGCATCGCCGGCCAGCAGCGCGTCCAGCTGGCGATGGCGCAGGCCCGCAAACCCGGCGGCCAGCGCTGCGCCCGCCAGCGCCATCGGCAGGTTGTCCCAGCGCGCGCCGCCAAAGCCGCCCAGAGTCCAGAACAGCACCGATTGCGCAGCGCGTTGGTCGCCCATCAGCGTCAGAAAATGCGTCACCGCGGTGAACATGAACGACACCGCCAGCCCGGCCAGGACCATGTACTCAGGCGTGTGCTCGCGCTGGCGGCGCATCAGCAGCATCACCGCGCCCGCCGCAACCAGGCCGCCGGCAAACGCAGCCAGCGGCAGGCTCCACACGCCCATGAAGTCGCCCACGGTGGTGATGACCAGTACGGCTCCGGCCGCTGCGCCGGAAGACAGGCCGAACAAATAGGGATCGGCCAGGCCGTTGTGGCTGACGGTCTGCAGCAGCAGCCCGGTCACCGCCAAGGCAGCGCCCACGCTGGCCGCCATCAGCGTGCGCGGCAGCCGCAGGTCGAACAGGATGTGGGCCAGCATGTCGCCATCCGACGCTTCGCGTTCGACCCAGCCACGCCAGAGCAAGTGCGGCACTTGATCGAATGGCACGGCAGCCGTGCCAAAGGCGATCGACGCCAGCATCAGCAGCACGAGTGCGAGCAGCAACGCGCCCAGCACCAGCGCATGGGCGCGCGGGCAGGCCGGTGGAAGGGGCACTGCGGGGCTTTGGAGATCACTGGGCATGGGCAGCGGGCACGTTGGCCGAGGATGCGCGCGTGGCAGGCACGCGCGTGGCGCGAATGGCGGCGTTGATCTTTTCGATGGCGTCGATGTTGGCCGGGCTGGGCGTGACCTCTTCGTAGCGCAACACCAGAAAGCGCTCGCTTTTCACGGCCTCCAACCGCCGCATGACCGGGTGCGTGCGCAAGTAGTTCTTCAGGCGCGCGGCATCGGGGTCGCCTTGTGAGCCCAGCATTAGGATCAACTCGGGATTGCGCGTGGCCACGATCTCCCAGGACGTCCTGGTCCAGCTGGTTGCCAAGTCGTCCATGATGTTGCGCCCGCCGGCCGCGGTGATCAACGCTTCAGGCATGGCATGGCGCCCGCCCGTGGTGGGGCTGCCCTCGCCCGAGTCGTACAGGAATACGCGCACAGGCTCGCCAGCGGGCGGCGGTGGCAGATCCGCCACGCGTTTTTTCCAGCTGTTGACCAGGCCTTGCGCCTGCTCGCGCTTGCCAAAGATCGCGCCCAGCTTGATGAAATCGTCGTACAGCAAGGCCATCGACGCGGTCGGACGGCTCTTGTCGACGCGGATGCAGCTCTCGCTCAGCACCAGGGTCTTGACGCCCTCGCGCGCCAGGGTGTCGGGGGTGACGGGCCCACCGGGGTGCATGCCGTAGCTCCAGCCTGCAAAGAAAAAGTCCGGCCTCGCGGCCAGGAGGGTTTCCAGGCTTGCCGCACGGGGCGCGAGCTCTGGCACGTCACCCAGTGCGCGCTGCAGCTGCGGGCCGACGCCGTACCAGCCCGTCAGGCCCGTGACGCCGACCATCTGGGGCTGCAACTGCAGCGCCAGCGCCATCGCCAACATGTTCTTGTCGTGAAAGACGGCGCGCTTAGGCGGCGCATCAAAGCGCAGTGGCTGTCCGCAGCTTTGCACGGTGAGCGGAAATGGCTGGGCCTGGGCCTGGGCCTGCGGCGCGGGCAGCCATCCGCCAAGCGCCAGGCCAAGGGCGGCCGCCACCTGCCAGGCGTGCGCGCGAGCTGGCGCGGTTGAAAAAGCAGCGTTCACGGGAGTCCCTCCTCCTGCACGTCGAAAGGCCGCCCATCGGCGGGCACGTCAAAAATCAGCGCAGGCGCACCGCCGGCTGCTGGCGCGCGGCACACGTTCATGCGAAACACCTGGCGGACCAGGTCGGGATTGAATGCGGCGTCTGGCGTATCCAGCGCCACCGCGCGGCCCCGGTGCAGCACCAGCACGCGTTGCGCGAAGCGCGCCGCCAGGCTCAGCTCATGCAGGACGGCCACCACCGTGATGCCCAGCGTTGCCAAGCTGTCCAGCACGTCGATGCGAGTGCGTAGATCGAGGTGGTTGGTCGGCTCATCGAGCAGCAGCACCCGCGGCGCCTGCGCCACCGCGCGTGCAAGCGCTGCCAGGCGGCGCTGCCCGCCAGAAAGCTGGTCCATGCGCCGCCCGGCCAGGGCCGCAAGGCCGAAGCGCACGATGGCCGCGTGCACGTCGCGCGCCCGATCCGAGCCATGTGGAATGCGGCCCAGCGCCACGTAGTCGCTCACGCTCAGGTGGCGGCTCGGGAGCTCGTCCTGGTGCAGCACAGCCATGTGTGTGGCGCGCTGCTGGGGCGGGGTCCGTGCGATGTCCTGACCGAACAACAGCACGCGCCCTGCGTCGGGCTTCAGGCGCGCGGACAGCATTTGCAGCAGGCTGCTCTTGCCGGCGCCGTTAGGGCCGACGATGGCCAGGCGCTCGCCGGCGTCCACACGCAGGCTGAGCGGCTGCAGCACGCGGCGCCCGCCAAGCGTCAGGCTCGCTTCCTGCACTTCGAGCGCTACGTTGGTGTGCTGCGCGTACATGCTGGCGTTGTGATGCTTCAGAACGTGATGCGCCCGGTCAGGGTTGCCGTGCGTGGTTCGCCCAGCAGCCAACGATTGGTGCTGCCTGACACAGGATAGATCCGGTTGCCGAGGTTGCGCACCCCCAGGCTGATGCTGCTCGCCTGTGTCGGCCTGTAGGTGAGCGAGGCGTTGGCGACCGTATAGCCGGGCAGGTAGCCGCTGTTGGCCGGGTTGGTGGGGCGCTTGCCGACGTACTGCAGGCCGGCGCCGAGTTGCCATTGCGGCAGGAACTGCCAGGTGCTCCAGACGTTGAACAGGCGCTGCGGCACGCCGGTGGGCACGTTGCCGTCGTAGATCACGGCGCGGCCAGCCGACGCGGCGGCGAACTGGTCGTAACGAGCGCGTACCAGTGCGGCGTTGGCATCGACCGTCCAGCCGCGCACGGGCTCAGCGGCGAAAGCAAGCTCAAGGCCGGTGGAGCTTTGACTGCCGATCTGTTGCGTGAGAGCAGGGTTGTCCACGTCGCGTGTGAGCAGCTTGCGCTTGTCGATGCGGTACAGCGCCACGCTCCATTCGCCGCGCAGCGCCGGCACGTCGCCCTTGACGCCGACTTCCGCTTGGCGCCCGCGCGTCAGGTCGTAGCTGGTGGTGCCGCCGGGCAGCGCCAGCGCACCGCTCACCGGGTCGGTCGCGGTGGCGAATTGGCCGTACAGCGAGAGTGCATCGCTGGCCTTCCATACGGCGCCGAGCCGGCCGGTGACGGGTGAATAGCGCACGTCGTCCGGTGCAGCGCTGGTGCGCATGTTTTGAGTATGCAGGCGGATGCGGTCGGCGCGCAGGCCGCCCAACACCGTCCACTGGGGCGTCAGCGTCCAGTGGCTTTCGACGAACAAGGCGGTCGTGGTCAGGTCGGAGCGGCGGGCCAGCCCGTAGGGGACAGGGCTGAGGAACACGCCGGGGTCGACCTGGCCAGGGTCGACCCGGTCGGCGCCGCCGTAGGGCGAGTTGCTGAGGGTATCGAAATCGGTGCGATAGGCATCCAGACCGGCCACCAGCCTGTGCCGCATGCCGGCGACTTCGCCGTTCACCTGGGCTTCGAAGCGGTTGCCGGTTTGCTTGACCCCGTGGCCGATGTGCAGGAAGTCGGTGCGATCGACCAGGCCGCTGGCGGGGACAAAGGTGTAGTCCTCGGCGTTGCGCCAGACCCGGTTCGAGCGCAAGTGATAAGTCTCGTTGCGCAGTTGCACGCCATCGGCTACGTCGTGGCGCAGGCGCAGGCGCCAGGCCTGGTCGTTGTAGCGCACGCGCGCGTCGCTGACGTTGAAGCTGGTGCGTCGCCATTCACGCGGCACGCCACCATCGCGCGTGGGCGTGCCGAAGTAGGTGGTGTCATCGTTGTGCCCGCCGTCGAAGCTCATCGTGGCGGCAAAGCGCGCGTTGGGCCTGAAGGTCAGCGCCAGGGAGGCGTTCTGGCGGTCATATTGGCTGTCGCGGCGAACACCGCTACTGTGCGCCGCGTCGACATAGGCGGAGTACGCCAGGGCGTCGCTGATCGGCCCGCGCAGCCCGACGCCGCCTGAGATCGTCCGGTGCTGGCCCAGGCTCACATAGGCCTCGCGCTCGCTGCGATCGAACAACGGCTGCTTGGTGACGTAGTTGACAACCGCGCCGATCGCTCCGTCGCCGTACAGCACCGAAGCCGGCCCGCGCAAGACCTGGATCGATTCGATCGGCCAAGTCGAGAACGGGTAGGTGACGGTTCCGGCGGCGACCGTCAGGCGCGTGCCGTCCAGCAGTTGCGCAACCGAGTTGTGGCCCACGAATCCGCGCGCGCTGAGGCTGCTGAAGCCGTTGCCAGGCGCCGGCATTTCGGCGATGCCGGTCAGGCTGACCACGGCGTCCTGGGTACGCATGATGTTGCGCGAGAGGATCTGTTCGCGCGACATCACGCTCACGCTGGCCGGCGTTTCGCGCGCCGTCAGGCCCAGGCGCGAACCGGTTTCTTGCGGCTGCAACTGGTTCAGGCTGGCGTCGTGGGCGACGGCCTCGCTGCTGACCGTGACCGCCGGCAGCGCCCTCTGCGCCGCTGTATCGGCCGGCGGCGCCGCGGTTTGCGCTGCCGCATTGGCGGCGACCAGCAGCACGCCGGGGCCTGTCAGCGCGATCGCGCGGTGGTGTGCGAGAGCGCACAGCTGCGCGCGTACCAAGCCGCCTAGGCTCATGGTCATTCCTCCAGTGGCGCGCCTGCTCTCCCGCGGGACGCGCTACGTTGCTGATGGCAGCTGGAATGAGATGAGAACGGCCAAGCAAAAAGGCCGGTGCAAGGGCCGTGCTTGTCCGGCCCGCCGCTCGCCCGCAGCCGCCGCTACATGTTCACGCAGGCCGGTATCCGGGCTCACGGATGGTGCGCATGGCGCACCAGGCCTTGCGCCTTCCCGCGCCATGTGGCGCAGTGGCAGCCGGCATGCGGGGCATGCTGGCGGGCAAGACTTGGTTTCCGCTGACCGTTGCGGGGGCAGCGCAGGAATTGCGGGTCTTGTTCACAAGACGACGCGCACCTGCTTCCCGTTGAACTTCGTTGCCCGCGTGGAGCGGGCGAAGCACCTGGTGAAAAGCCGCCTGTCAGGCAGAGCCTGGCGGGCGGCGGGCGCGATTGTGGCACAGGCCTGTGGACCTGCTTCGCGCGCAGCTTCAGTCCTGCTGCTCCAAAAAACGCTGCGCGTCCAGCGCCGCCATGCAGCCCGTGCCGGCGCTGGTGATGGCCTGGCGGTACACATGGTCCTGCACGTCGCCGGCGGCGAAGACGCCCGGCACGCTGGTCTGGGTGGCGAAGCCCTTCAAGCCGCCCTGGGTGGTGATGTAGCCGTTCTCCATGTCCAGCTGGCCCTGGAAGATGTCGGTGTTGGGGTGGTGGCCGATGGCGATGAAGGCGCCCTGCAGGGCGATGTCCTCGGTGTGCTCGTCCCGGGTGCTCTTGATGCGGATGCCGGTCACGCCGCTGTCGTCGCCCAGCACTTCGTCCAGCGTGAAGTGGGTCTTGAGCTCGATCTTGCCCTCCTTGACCTTCTCCATCAGCTTGTCCACGAGAATGGGCTCGGCCTTGAACTTGTCGCGCCGATGCACCAGGGTGACCTTGCGGGCGATGTTGGACAGGTACAGGGCTTCCTCCACGGCGGTGTTGCCCCCGCCGACCACGCACACGTCCTGCTCGCGGTAGAAGAAGCCGTCGCAGGTGGCGCAGGCCGACACGCCGCGGCCCATGAAGGCCGCTTCGGAGGGCAGGCCCAGGTACTTGGCCGAGGCGCCGGTGGCGATGATCAGGGTGTCACAGGTGTAGGTGCCGCTGTCGCCGGTGAGGGTGAAGGGGCGCTTGGACAGGTCCACGGCGCTGATGTGGTCGAAGATCACCTGCGTCTTGAAGCGCTCGGCGTGCTCCAGGAAGCGCTGCATCAGGTCCGGGCCCTGCACGCCGTTGGCGTCGGCCGGCCAGTTGTCCACCTCGGTGGTGGTCATGAGCTGGCCACCCTGGGCCATGCCGGTGATCAGCACCGGGTTGAGGTTGGCACGCGCCGCATAGACGGCGGCGGTGTAGCCGGCGGGGCCCGAGCCCAGGATCAGGACTTTGGCGTGTTGCGTATTGGACATGATGGTCGTCGACAAAGCGGTTGGAGAAGGGCGCTGCGGCGCCCGGCCGGGCCATTGTAGGGAGCGGCCATCGCCCCGCCAAAGGCATGGGGTAAGCTTCCGCGCTTGGCTTTTCGCTCTATGACTTATTCCCTCAATACCCTGAACGCAACGTCGCAGGCCAAGGGCGCGGGGCGCGGCGGCGTGGCCCGCTTCGGCCACGAGCTCAGCCTGATCGCGGGGCTGCTGGCGCTGGTGTTCTGGCTGCTGGCGCTGGCCAGCTTTTCGCCGCAGGACGTGGCCTGGTCCACGACGGGCGCGCCGGAGCACGGCGCGGTGGCCAACTGGGTCGGCCGCCTGGGCGCCTGGGCGGCGGACGCCAGCTATTTCGCGCTCGGCTTTTCCGTCTGGTGGGCGGTGGCCGCGGCGGTCCACGCCTGGCTGGCCTCGCTGGCGCACTGGATGCGCGGCGGCCAGCACGCCGGTGGCGCCACGCCGTCCCACCCCTGGCTGCGCCGCGCCCTGTACTGGCTGGGGCTGGCGCTGCTCCTGGGCGCCAGCTGCGCGCTGGAGTGGTCGCGCCTGTACCGCTTCGAAGACTTGCTGCCCGGCCACGCCGGCGGTGTGCTGGGCTACCTGATGGGGCCGCTGGCGGTGAAGTGGCTGGGCTTCACTGGCTCGGGCCTGGCCGGCGTGGTGCTGGTGGTGCTGGGTGCGGGCCTGGTGTTCCATTTCTCCTGGGGCCAGCTGGCCGAGCGCCTGGGCGCGCGCATCGATGCCCTGGTGCAGGCCGGCCGGGCGCGGCGCGAGCGCGTGCGCGACGCGGCCGTGGGCCGGCGCGCGGCGCGCGAGCGCCAGGGCCCGGCGGTGCGCGAGGAGCCGCATGCGGACGATGCGCCCGCGGCCTCCGCCGCGCGGGTACACGCCCCTGTCACCATCATCGAGCCGCAGCTGGCCGACCCGGTGCCCAGCACCCGGGTGGTCAAGGAGCGGCAAAAGCCCCTGTTCACCGAGATCTCCGACAGCGCCCTGCCGCAGGTGGACCTGCTGGACACCGCCCAGACGCGCCAGGAGAGCGTGTCCGCCGACACGCTGGAGATGACCAGCCGCCTGATCGAGAAGAAGCTGGGCGACTTCGGCGTGGAGGTGACGGTGGTCGCCGCCGCGCCCGGCCCGGTCATCACGCGCTACGAGATCGAGCCGGCCACGGGCGTGAAAGGCTCGCAAATCGTCAATCTGGCCAAGGACCTGGCGCGCTCGCTGTCGCTGGTGTCCATCCGCGTGGTCGAGACCATTCCTGGCAAGACCACCATGGCGCTGGAGCTGCCCAACGCCCGGCGCCAGACCATCCGCCTGTCGGAGATCCTGGGCTCGCAGGTCTACCACGATGCGCGCAGCATGCTGACCGTAGGCCTCGGCAAGGACATCGTGGGCGCCCCGGTGGTGGCCGACCTGGCCAAGATGCCGCACTGCCTGGTGGCCGGCACCACCGGCTCGGGCAAGTCGGTGGGCATCAACGCCATGATCCTGAGCCTGCTGTACAAGGCCGAGGCGCGCGACGTGCGCCTGCTCATGATAGACCCCAAGATGCTGGAAATGTCGGTCTACGAGGGCATTCCGCACCTGCTGGCGCCCGTGGTCACCGACATGAAGCAGGCCGCGCACGGCCTGAACTGGTGCGTGGCCGAGATGGAGCGGCGCTATAAATTGATGAGCAAGCTGGGCGTGCGCAATCTGGCGGGCTACAACGCCAAGATCGACGAGGCCAAGGCGCGCGAGGAGTTCATCTACAACCCCTTCAGCCTCACGCCCGAGGAGCCCGAGCCGCTGGAGCGCCTGCCGCACATCGTGGTCGTCATCGACGAGCTGGCCGACCTGATGATGGTGGTGGGCAAGAAGATCGAGGAGCTGATCGCCCGCCTGGCGCAGAAGGCGCGTGCCGCCGGCATCCACCTGATCCTGGCAACGCAGCGGCCCAGCGTGGACGTGATCACCGGCCTGATCAAGGCCAACATTCCCACGCGCATCGCCTTCCAGGTCTCCAGCAAGATCGACAGCCGCACCATCCTGGACCAGATGGGCGCCGAGGCCCTGCTGGGCATGGGCGACATGCTCTACATGGCCAGCGGCACCGGCCTGCCGGTGCGCGTGCACGGCGCCTTCGTGTCGGACGAGGAAGTGCACCGCGTCGTCAACTACCTCAAGAGCCAGGGGGAGCCGGACTACATCGACGGGGTGCTGGAAGGCGGTACCGTCGACGGTGACGACAGCGGCTTCGGGCTGGGCGACGGCGAAGGCGGCAGCGGGGGCGAGAAGGACCCCATGTACGACCAGGCCGTGGAGGTGGTGCTGAAAGACCGCAAGGCCAGCATCTCCTACGTCCAGCGCAAGCTGCGCATTGGCTACAACCGCTCGGCGCGGCTGCTGGAGGACATGGAGAACGCCGGCCTGGTCAGCGCTCTCACGTCCAACGGCCAGCGCGAAGTGCTGGTGCCCGCTCGGGAGTAAGGGCAGCCCCCTGAGCCGCTGCGCGGCTTCCCCCTTCTCTCGGCTGACGCCGGGAAGGGGGACGACACCAGCGCTGCGGGGCGGCCCTTGCGCGGTGTCCGCTGGCTGCGGGCGGTCTGTTTGGATCGGTAGCGCCCGGATCAGCGCTTTTGAGAAATCCCTATGAAAAAACTGTTCACTACTGTTTTGATAGCTGCCAGCGCCCAGTGGGCCTGGGCTGACGGCCTTTCCAGCCTCGAAAACTTCATGAAGTCTGCCCAGAGCGGCAGCGCGCAGTTCACGCAGACGGTGACCGCACCCCCGAAGGAAGGCCAGCCCGCGCGCAGCAAGACCAGCAGCGGCACTTTTGACTTCCAGCGGCCGGGGCACTTCCGTTTCGTCTACCAAAAGCCGTTCGAGCAGACCATCGTCGCCGACGGCAAGACGCTATGGCTCTACGACGCTGACCTGAACCAGGTCACCCAGCGTGCGCAGGACAAGGCGCTGGGCTCTACGCCCGCCGCGCTGCTGGCCTCTGCACCCGATCTGGCGGCGCTGCGCGCCGACTTCACGCTGGAATCCGCCCCCGACCAGGACGGTCTGCAGTGGGTGCTGGCCACGCCGAAGGCGCGCGATGGCCAGCTGAAAAGCGTGCGCGTGGGCTTCGATGGCGAGACCCTGGCGGCGCTGGACATCCTGGACAGCTTTGGCCAGCGCTCGCTGATCCGCTTCAGCGGCATGAAGCTCAACCCCGTGCTACCCGCGGGCACCTTCACCTTCAAGCCGCCCGCGGGGGCGGACGTGTTGCAGCAGTAAAACTCCTGTTTTGATAGCTGCCAGCGCTTGACTGGCGGGTACTAGAGGTCGATTTCGCTTGTATCCTGCGCCAGCGCCGCGGCCACCCGCTGACGCACGCCGGGCAGCCATTCGGCCTCGAACCACGGGTTGTGCTTGAGCCAGCCATTGTTGCGCGGGCTGGGGTGGGGCAGGGCGATCACCGGGCTGCCGGGCGCGCCGCTGGCGCGCACCGTTTCGGCCAGTGGCCGGCCGCGGCTGGCCGGCAGGTGCCAGCCGATGGCGTACTGGCCCACGGCCACCGTCAGCGTGATGTGCGGCAGCAGCGCCAGCAGCGGCGCGCGCCAGGTGGGCGCGCACTCGGGGCGCGGTGGGGCGTCCCCCGAGGCGCCCTTGCCCGGGTAGCAAAAGCCCATGGGCACGATGGCCACGCGCTCCGGGTCGTAGAACACCTCGCGCGGCAGCTGCAGCCAGTCGCGCAGGCGCTCGCCGCTGGCGTCGTCAAACGGCACACCCGAGGCATGCACCTTGCGCCCGGGCGCCTGGCTGGCGATGAGGATGCGTGCGCCCGTGCCCGCCTGCAGCACCGGTCGCGGGCCCAGCGGCAGGACGGGCGCGCACAGCGTGCACTGGCGCACGCGCTGCAGCAGATCGCCCAGGGGCAAAAGAGGTTGTGGAGCAGCGGGCAGGGTTCTGGGCGCCATGGGGCTCTTGTTCAGTCTTCGCGGATGTCCGCGCCGGCCTGCGCCAGCAACTCGCGCAGCAGCGAGCGGTGGCAGCGCGCCTCGTTTTCGCAGTAGCAGCCGACGGAGAAGTTGGCCTGCCTGGACAGCTGGGCCAGCGTGTCGAGCAGATGGCGCCGGTCAGGCTCTGCCATCTCGCGGCGGTAGCGGCGGGCGAACTCGCCCCATTCGGCGTCACTGTGCGCCGCCAGCGCCTGCTTCACGGCCTCGGCGCTGGGTGCCAGGTTGGGCAGCCAGGCGTAATACCAGTCCTGCGCAGCGAACTGGTCGCGGGGTACGCCGCGCGGCGGACGGCGCACGGTGCCGATGCGCGTTCCCTCGTTGGGCGCGCGCGGGCTGCCCAGGCGGACGATGCGGACAGGCATGGCGCGGCCTCCCGGCTTCAGGCCGCGCGGCCGTCGTAGTGCTCGATGTGCAGCGTGTCCAGGTCCACTCCGTCCAGGCAGCGCACGTTGACGGCCGCCATGGTGCGGCCGTCCGGCCCCGTGCCCTCGCCGAAGGGGTGGATGCCGCAGGTGGGGCAAAAGTGATGCTGGATCACGTGCTTGTGGAAGGTGTAGGTGGCCATCCGGGCGGCGTCGGTGCGCAGCGCGAGCCGCTCGCGCGGCACAAACCACAGCAGCGAGCCCTTGCGCGAGCATATGGAGCAGTTGCAGGCCATGGCCTGGGTGATGGCGTCTCCTTCCACGTCGAAGGCGATCTGGCCGCAGTGGCAGCTTCCGTGGTATTGCATGGCATCTCCTGAAGACAGACGTGCATCATAGGAAGGAACGCCGCCGCGCCTGCCGGGCCGTGGAGGGCGAAGCCGCTACGATCGGTGCTGCTTTTTCGGGTTGCCATGCCGTCTTCTCCTCCCTCCGCTGCCCTTCATCAACCCCTGGCCGAACGCCTGCGCCCGCGCACACTGGGTGAGGTGATCGGCCAGCAGCACATCCTGGGGCCGGGCATGCCGCTGCGGCTGGCGTTCGAGTCCGGGCGCCCGCACAGCTGCATCCTGTGGGGGCCGCCGGGGGCGGGCAAGACGACCATTGCCCGGCTGATGGCCGAGGCGTTCGACGCGCAGTTCATCAGCATCAGCGCCGTGCTGGGGGGCGTGAAGGAGATCCGCGAGGCCGTGCAGCAGGCCGAGGCTGCGCGTGACGGCCTGATGCGCCAGCGCACCATCGTTTTCGTCGACGAGGTGCACCGCTTCAACAAGAGCCAGCAGGACGCCTTCCTGCCGCATGTCGAAAGCGGCCTGTTCACCTTTGTGGGCGCGACCACCGAGAACCCGTCGTTCGAGGTCAACTCCGCCCTGCTGTCGCGCGCCACGGTCTACGTGCTGCAGCCGCTGACGGCCGATGATTTGAAGCAAATAGTGGCCAAAGCCCAGGCCAGCCAAGCGGTGCCAGCTATCGAAAACGAAGCGCTGGAGCGTCTGGTGGCCTATGCCGACGGCGACGCGCGGCGCCTGCTGAACACGTTGGAGACGCTGTCCATCACCGGCGCTCAGGCGGGCGTGGAGCGTATCGCCGATGACTGGCTGCTCAAGGTGCTGGGCCAGCAGGTGCGCCGCTACGACAAGGGCGGCGAGCAGTTCTACGACACCATCAGCGCGCTGCACAAGTCGGTGCGCGGGTCGGACCCGGATGCGGCGCTGTACTGGCTGGTGCGCATGCTCGACGGTGGGGCCGACCCGCGCTACCTGGCGCGGCGCATCGTGCGCATGGCCTGGGAGGACATCGGCCTGGCCGATCCGCGCGCGTTGCAGATCACCAACGAGGCGGCCCAGACCTATGAGCGCCTGGGATCACCCGAAGGCGAGCTGGCCCTGGCGCAGGCCGTGCTCTACCTGGCCGTGGCGCCCAAGAGCAATGCCGGCTACGCCGCCTACAACAAGGCGCGCGCCTTTGTGAAGGAAGGCGGCAGCCAGCCCGTGCCGCTGCACCTGCGCAACGCCCCTACGGCGCTCATGAAGCAGCTGGACTACGGCCGCGGCTACCGCTATGCGCACGACGAGGAGGGCGGCTTTGCCGCCGGCGCGTCCTACCTGCCCGAGGGCATGGAGCCGCCGGGCTTCTATCAGCCCGTGCCGCGTGGGCTGGAGATCAAGATCGGCCAGAAGATGCAGGAGCTGCGTGAGCGCAACGCTGCGGCCCGCGCCAGCGAGTCCGACCTCGACTAAGGCCGGCCCCGAAGCGGTGGCCGCCGCCCGCGCTGGGAATAAGCGCATACCCTGAATTTTTGGCCAACATCAGTATTTCTAATGATTCGGATGCTTGCCTGATGGGCTTGGCGATCGAGGGAAAACCCCGCCGAGACGGCACTGCGGGGCTCATCAAAGCCGTGACAGAATTTCACACAGAAGACCCGCGCAGCATGGTGGCTGCCGGGTTTTTTAGTAAGGAAACGCTGAATTTGTCTTCGAGGCAGCTGGCGTGGACTTGACCGGCAGGCGGCCCACAAGGCTGAGCCAAGGGGGCTGCCCGCCGGGCGCATGCGTCACTCACGAAGGACCGAAGGACTCAACTTATGGACATCCTGCTGCAACAGATCATCAATGGTCTGGTTCTGGGCAGCATGTACGCCTTGATAGCCCTGGGCTATACCATGGTGTACGGCATCATCCAGCTCATCAACTTCGCGCACGGCGAGGTGCTCATGATCGGGGCACTCACCAGCTGGAGCTGCATCGGTCTGATGCGCGATGCCATGCCCGGCGCGCCCGGCTGGCTCATCCTGCTGCTGGCCACCCTCATTGCCTGCTTCGTGGCGGCGGTGCTTAACTACACCATCGAGAAGGTGGCCTACCGGCCGCTGCGCAACAGCCCGCGCCTGGCCCCCCTGATCACCGCCATCGGCATGTCGCTGCTGCTGCAGACGCTGGCCATGATCATCTGGAAGCCCAACTACAAGCCCTATCCCACGCTGCTGCCGTCCACGCCCTTCCAGGTCGGCGGCGCCGTGATCACCAGCACCCAGGTGCTGATCTTGAGCGTGACGGTGATCTCGCTGGCGGCCATGGTCTACCTGGTCAGCTACACCCGGCTGGGCCGCGCCATGCGGGCCACGGCCGAGAACCCGCGCGTGGCGGCCCTGATGGGCGTCAAGCCGGACATGGTGATCTCCGCCACCTTCATCATCGGCGCCGTGCTGGCGGCCATCGCCGGCATCATGTACGCCTCCAACTACGGCACGGCCCAGCACACCATGGGCTTCCTGCCGGGCCTGAAGGCCTTCACGGCGGCGGTGTTCGGCGGCATCGGCAATCTGACCGGCGCCGTGGTGGGCGGCATCCTGCTGGGCCTGATCGAGGCCATCGGGTCGGGCTATATCGGCACCCTCACGGGCGGCGTGCTGGGCAGCCACTACACCGACATCTTCGCCTTCATCGTGCTGATCATCATCCTCACGCTGCGCCCCTCGGGCCTGCTGGGCGAGCGCGTGGCCGACCGGGCCTGAAGAGGGGAGCAACCACACCATGAAAAATCACAAGATCCAATGGATCCTGGGCGGCATCGCGCTGCTCGTGCTGCCGCTGATCCTGCAGTACTTCGGCAACGCCTGGGTGCGCATCGCCGACCTGGCGCTGCTGTACGTCATGCTGGCCCTGGGCCTGAACATCGTGGTGGGCTATGCCGGCCTGCTCGACTTAGGGTACGTGGCCTTCTATGCCGTGGGCGCCTACATGTTCGGCCTGCTGGCCTCGCCCCACCTGGCCGACAATTTCGCCTGGTTCGCGGCGCACTTCCCCGAGGGCCTGCACATGTCGCTGTGGATGGTGATACCGCTGGCCCTGGTGCTGGCGGCCATCACCGGCGTGCTGCTGGGCATTCCCGTGCTCAAGCTGCGCGGCGACTATCTGGCCATCGTGACGCTGGGCTTCGGCGAGATCATCCGCATTTTCCTGAACAACCTGGACCACCCGGTCAACATCACCAACGGCCCCAAGGGCCTGGGGCAGATCGACTCGGTCAAGCTTTTCGGGCTGGACTTCGGGCGGCGCCTGGAGCTGTTCGGCTTCGACATCAGCTCCGTCACGCTGTACTACTACCTGTTCCTGGCCCTGGTGCTGATCACCATCGTGATCTGCTACCGCCTGCAGGACTCGCGCATCGGCCGCGCCTGGATGGCCATCCGCGAGGACGAGATCGCCGCCAAGGCCATGGGTATCAATACGCGCAACATGAAGCTGCTGGCCTTCGGCATGGGCGCTTCGTTCGGCGGCGTGGCGGGCGCCATGTTCGGCGCATTCCAGGGCTTCGTCTCGCCCGAGTCCTTCAGCCTGATGGAGTCCGTGATGATCGTCGCCATGGTGGTGCTGGGCGGCATCGGCCACATCCCCGGGGTGATTCTGGGCGCCGTGCTGCTGTCGGCGCTGCCCGAGGTGCTGCGCTACGTGGCCGGCCCGCTGCAGGCCATGACCGATGGCCGACTGGACTCCTCCATCCTGCGCCAGCTGCTGATCGCCCTGGCCATGATCATCGTCATGCTGCTGCGCCCGCGCGGCCTGTGGCCGGCGCCCGAGCACGGCAAGAGCCTGGCGCAGAAGTCCTGAACCCCATCGACATCGCATTCACAACATGGCAGATACAGCAGCAGATAAAGAAGTGGTGCTCAAGGTCGCGGGCATTTCCAAGCGCTTTGGCGGCCTGCAGGCCCTGTCCGACGTGGGCATCACCATCCACCGCGGCCAGGTCTACGGCCTGATCGGACCCAACGGCGCCGGCAAGACCACGTTCTTCAACGTGATCACCGGGCTGTACACGCCCGACACCGGCAGCTTCGAGCTGGCCGGTCAGCCGTACGAGCCGCGCGCCGTGCACCTGGTGGCCAAGGCCGGCATCGCGCGCACCTTCCAGAACATCCGCCTGTTCGCCGACATGACGGCGCTGGAGAACGTGATGGTGGGGCGGCACATCCGCACGAGTTCCGGCCTGGGAGGGGCGATTTTTCGCACCAAGAGCTTCTTGCAGGAGGAGGCAGCCATCGCCCAGCGCGCGCAGGAGCTGCTGGACTACGTGGGCATCGGCAAGTACACCGATTACAAGGCGCGCACCCTGTCGTACGGCGACCAGCGCCGCCTGGAGATCGCCCGCGCCCTGGCCACCGACCCGCAGCTGATCGCCCTGGACGAGCCGGCCGCCGGCATGAACGCCACCGAGAAGGTGCAGTTGCGCGAGCTGATCGACCGCATCCGCAACGACAACCGCACCATCTTGCTGATCGAGCACGACGTGAAGCTGGTCATGGGGTTGTGCGACCGCGTCACGGTGCTGGACTACGGCAAGCAGATCGCCGAGGGCTCGCCCGCCGATGTGCAGAAGAACGAAAAGGTGATCGAGGCCTACCTCGGCACCGGTGGACACTGAGGAAATGGCACACATGGCAACAACGGCCGATCAATCCAAGCAAGTGCTGCTGCAGGTCAAGGGACTGAAGGTGGCCTACGGCGGCATCCAGGCCGTCAAGGGGGTGGACCTGGAGGTGCGCGAGGGGGAACTGGTCACGCTGATCGGCTCCAACGGTGCCGGCAAGACCACCACCATGAAGGCCATCACCGGCACTCAGGGCATGAACGATGGCGACATCGAGTACATGGGCCAGAGCATCCGCGGCAAGGGTGCGTGGGACCTAGTGCGCCAGGGACTGGTGATGGTGCCCGAGGGCCGCGGCGTGTTCGCGCGCATGACCATCACGGAGAACCTGCTGATGGGCGCGTACACCCGCAACGACAAGGCCGGCATCGCCGCCGACGTGGAGAAGATGTTCAACATCTTCCCGCGCCTGCGCGAGCGCAAGGACCAGCTGGCCGGCACCATGTCCGGCGGCGAACAGCAGATGCTGGCCATGGGCCGTGCGCTGATGAGCCAGCCGAAGGTGCTGCTGCTGGACGAGCCCTCCATGGGCCTGTCGCCCATCATGGTGGACAAGATCTTCGAGGTGGTGCGCGACGTGTACGCCCTGGGCGTGACCATCGTGCTGGTGGAGCAGAACGCCAGCCGCGCCCTGGCGATTGCCGATCGCGGCTACGTCATGGAGTCGGGCCTGATCACGATGGAAGGCGGCGGACAGCAGCTGCTGTCCGACCCGCGCGTGCGCGCCGCCTACCTGGGCGAGTAGGCCGGCAGGGCAGATATTTTGGGGAACTGGCGCATCAGGAACGCCAGGCTTGGCCCCGCTGCGGCGGGGCTTTTTTCTGCCTGTGTGCTTCTGTATTCATAGCTGCCAGCGCTTGTCCGTATTGCGCTAGAGTGCGATTTGGCTTGAAAACCCGATTTGCTATGCACGCCCTGCAATCCCTGCCCGTCTCGCTGCAGACCATCTTGCTGCTGGTGGCCAGCAATGTCTTCATGACCATTGCCTGGTACGGCCACCTGAAGAACCTGGCGTCCTCGCCCTGGTACGTGGCGGCGCTGCTCAGCTGGGGTATCGCGCTGTTCGAATACCTGCTGCAGGTTCCCGCCAACCGCATCGGCCACACGCAGTTCAGCGTGGGCCAGCTCAAGATCATGCAGGAGGTCATCACCCTGACGGTGTTCGTGCCCTTTGCCGCGCTGTACCTGGGCGAGCCGCTGAAGTGGGACTACCTGTGGGCGGGCCTGTGCCTGGTCGGGGCCGTGTACTTCATCTTTCGCGGCGCCTGAGCGCGGGCGCGGCACCCGGTTAAACTCGCGCCCACCCGGACCCCGGCCCCCACGACGGGTCAGGGCCTGCGAGGCCCCTTCTCCTTCCCCGCCCTTCGACTACCCCCTCCAGGAGCCCTCATGCTGTTTGGCAAGCTGTTGCCGCGCGAAGGCAATTTTTTCGAGATGTTCAACCAGCATGCCGAGCGCATCGTGGAGGCCGCCCGCGCGTTTTCACAGCTGGTGGCCAACTACAACGACCCGCACCTGCGCGACCGCTACAACCTGGACGTGGACAACGCCGAGCGCGCCGCCGACCGCGTCACGCACGAGGTCAACCGCACGCTGCACAAGACCTTCATCACGCCCATCGACCGCGAGCAGATCCACTCGCTGATCAACACCATGGACGACGTGGCCGACCTGCTGCAGGACTCGGCCGAGACGATGGCGCTGTACGACATCCGCCACATGACCGAGGAGATCACTCGCCTGACCGACTTGAGCCTCAAGTGCTGCGAGCGCGTGCAGGATGCCGTCAAGCTGCTGGCCCGCATCGCCGACCCGGCCGTGGCTGAGGCGGCCCTCAAGACCTGCGAGGAGATCGACCGCCTGGAAGGCGATGCCGACCGCGTACTGCGCAGCGCCATGAGCAAGCTGTTCCGCGAGGAGGCGGACGTGCGCGAGCTGATCAAGCTCAAGGCCATCTACGAGCTGCTGGAGAGCGTGACCGACCGCTGCGAGGACGTGGCCAATCACATCGAGGGCATCATCCTCGAGAATTCCTGAGCCGGGCCGGCCGCATCTGGCATCGGCTACCGCCACCACCATGGAAACAATGCAAACCGCCCTGTGGATCGTCGCCCTGCTGGTGGCGCTGGCCATCCTGTTCGACTTCATGAACGGGTTCCACGACGCCGCGAACTCGATCGCCACCGTGGTCTCCACGGGCGTGCTCAAGCCCGCGCAGGCCGTGGTGTTCGCGGCGTTCTTCAACTTCGTCGCCATCTTCGTGTTCCACCTGAGCGTGGCGGCCACCATCGGCAAGGGCATCGTGGATCCGGGCGTGGTGGACACGCACGTGATCTTCGGCGCGCTGGTGGGCGCCATCACCTGGAACGTCATCACCTGGTACTACGGCATTCCCAGCAGCTCTTCGCACGCGCTGATCGGCGGCATCGTGGGCGCGGTGATCGCCAAAGCCGGCGCCGGCGCGCTGGTGGCCAGCGGCATCCTGAAGACCGTGGCCTTCATCTTCGTCTCGCCGCTGCTGGGCTTCTTGCTGGGGTCGGTGATGATGGTGGTCGTGGCCTGGGCCTTCCGCCGGGCACGCCCCAGCCGCATCGACAAGTGGTTCCGCCGGCTGCAGTTGGTCTCCGCCGGTGCCTACAGCCTGGGCCACGGCGGCAACGACGCGCAAAAGACCATCGGCATCATCTGGCTGCTGCTGATAGCCACCGGCTACGCTTCGGCCAGCGACACCACGCCGCCCCTGTGGACCATCATCTCGTGCTACGCCGCCATCGGCCTGGGCACCATGTTCGGCGGCTGGCGCATCGTCAAGACGATGGGCCAGAAGATCACCAAGCTCAAGCCCGTGGGGGGCTTTTGCGCCGAGACGGGCGGGGCCATGACGCTGTTCATCGCCACGGCCCTGGGCATCCCTGTCTCCACCACCCACACCATCACCGGCGCCATCGTCGGCGTGGGCTCCACCCAGCGCGCCAGCGCCGTGCGCTGGGGCGTTGCGGGCAACATCATCTGGGCGTGGATCCTCACGATTCCCGCCAGCGCCTTCGTCGCCGCGATCGCGTACTGGATCAGTCTGCAGCTGTACTAGAGAACAACCCCCTATGCCGCTGCGCGGCTTCCCCCTTCTCTGGCGCGCTGCGCGCTGGGAAGGGGGACGACGCTGGTGGACTGGCGAAGCCAGATCCACGGCGTCTGCTGGCAGCGGGGGCGCGCCGGTTTCAAGCGGTCGGCGATTTGCTATTGTTTATGTAGCTGCTGGCGCTTGCTGGACAAGCGCTGGCGCCTGTTTTATTGAGAGATTTTTCTCGCCTCTTCGATCTGGTATTCGAAGTAGCGCTGGAAGCTGAACGCCAGGCTGGCCATCAGCACGGCCGTGCCCAGCATGAGCGACAGGCCGATGGCGAACACCGTGACCCAGCCGGTGCGTCCGGCAGGGGCGTCGGGCGCAGCCTGGGGGTTGAATCGGGCGTTCCAGCGCTCGGGCGTCATCAGGCCATAGAGGATGGCGCGCAACGCGCAGCCGGCGATGGTGAAGCCCAGCAGCGGGATCAGCACCCAGCTCAGGTGGTCGTCCAGCCCCCACTGCTGCACGCGCTCTATGCCGTACACGCCCAGCGCCGTGGGGATGGGCAGCAGCCAGCCAGCTAAGTCGCGCAGGCCGTACAGGTAAAAGCGATGCAGCCCCAGCGGGCCCCCCAGGAAGGCCAGCCAGGCGGCCACGGTCTTGTTCTTCATGGGGTGCGATTATTGGCCGGCGATCATTCGGGCGCCGTGCCGTCGGCTTGGCCCAGGGGCTTTTCCATCAGCACCACGTCGCGCCAGGCGCCGAACTTCCAGCCCACCGAGCGCAGCACGCCCACCTCGGTGAAGCCGGCGGCCCGGTGTACGCCGATGGAGCCGGCGTTGGCCGAGTCGCCGATAACGGCCAGGAGCTTTCGCACGCCCGCGCCTTCGGCCTCACGCACCAGTGCGGCCAGCAGCAGCCGGCCCACGCCGCGGCCGCGGGCGTCATCGGCGACGTAGATGGAATCTTCCGCGGAGAAGCGATAGGCCGGGCGCGGCTTGAACCAGTTGCAGTAGGCAAAGCCCAGCAGTCCGGCGCCGGCCTCGTCCTTCGCCACCAGCCAGGGCAGGCCGCGGGCCAGCACCTCGGCGCGGCGCCCCGCCATGTCCTGCACGCTGGGAGGCTCGGTCTCGAAGGTGCCCGTGCCGTGCAGCACGTGGTGGGCGTAGATGGCGGTGATGGCGGGCAGGTCGCCTTCATGGCTGGGACGGATAAGGGGCATGGTAGGAGGAAGGGTTGTGGATATAATCGCGGGCTTTGCTGCGTGTCGCTGGCCGGGTGGCCAGTCGCGTGTCTCAAACGCGGCAAGAATGACGCGGCCTTCGCATTGTTGCCAAAGGCTGCTCCACCCGAAGGATTCATCATGGTCGTTATTCGACTCTCGCGCGGCGGCTCCAAGGGCCGTCCTTTCTTCAACATCGTCGTGTCCGACAAGCGCGTGCGCCGCGATGGCCGTTTCATCGAGCGCCTGGGCTTTTACAACCCCTCGGCCAAGGGCGGCGAAGAAACCCTGCGCATCGCCCAGGACCGCCTGACCTACTGGAAGGGCGTCGGCGCCCAGGCGTCCCCCACCGTGGAACGCCTGGTCAAGCAAGCTGCCAAGCAGCAGCCGGCCGCCTGATAACGGCCCGGCCGACCAAGCGCACAGGGCGAGCCCCGCTGGCATGACCGGCGGGCTCGCCTTTTTGCTTTGATGGCCTTCTTTCCTTTCTCTTTTTGCCACGCACCACCATGACACCCCCGCTGCCCGCGCTGAACCCCGCCGAACTGCCGGCCGATGCCGTGGAGGTCGGCCGCATCGCCGACGCCTGGGGCGTCAAGGGCTGGTTCAAGGTGCTGCCCTACAGCAGCGATGCCGAGGGCCTGCTGTCGGCGCGCACCTGGTTTCTGCAGCCGGCCGAGCGCGGCAGCAAGAACACCTTTGCCGGCACCGTGCAGCTGGACATCCGCCAGGCGCGCATCCACTCGGACGCCGTGGTGGCCTGGGCCCGCGGCGTGGACGACCGCGACGCGGCCGAGGGCCTGCGCGGCGCGCGCATCTTCGTGCCGCGCTCGGGCTTTCCGGCGGCCGGCGAGGACGAGTACTACTGGGTCGACCTGATTGGCCTGGAGGTGGTGAACCGCGAGGGCGTGGCCCTGGGCACCGTGCGCGACCTGTTGCCCACCGGTCCGCAAACCACACTGGTGCTGAGCTATGAAGAGGATGGCAAGCCGCACGAGCGGCTGGTGCCCTTCGTTTCGGCCTTCGTCGACCAGGTGGACCTCGCCGGGCGACGCATCACCGTGGACTGGCAGCCCGACTTCTGACGTACCCGCCTGCCCGCCATGCGCTTTGACGTCATCACGCTGTTCCCCGAGCTGTTCGCGCCTTTTCTGGCCAGCGGCGTGACGCGCCGTGCTTACGCCTCGGGGCAAGTGCAGGTGCAGCTGTGGAACCCGCGCGACTGGGCCGAGGGCAACTACCGCCGTGTGGACGACCGCCCCTTCGGCGGCGGCCCCGGCATGGTCATGCTGGCCGAGCCGCTGGCGCGCTGCGTGGCGGCCATCCGTGCCGAGCGGGCGGAAGGCGAGGGCGCGCAGGCGCCACTGGTGCTGTTCTCGCCCATCGGCCGGCGGCTGGACCATGCCGGCGTACAGGGCTGGAGCGAGGGCGCCGGCGCCATCTTGCTCTGCGGGCGTTACGAAGGCGTGGACCAGCGCTTCATCGACAGCTACGTGCAGCTGCAGATCAGCCTGGGCGACTTCGTGCTCTCCGGCGGCGAGATCGCCGCCATGGCGCTGCTGGACGCAGTGGCGCGCCTGCAGCCCGGCGTGCTACACGACGCCGGCAGCCACCAGCTCGACAGCTTCAACCCCGAGCTGGACGGTCTGCTGGACTGCCCTCATTACACACGCCCCGAGGCTTGGCAGGGCCAGGCCGTGCCGGCCGAGCTGCTGTCGGGCCACCACGCGCAGATCGAGCGCTGGCGACGCCAGCAGCGCCTGGCCGTCACCGCACGGCATCGTCCCGACCTGTTGGATCAGGCGCGCCAGCAGGGCCGCATCACGCGCGAGGATGAGGCGTTTTTGTCTCGAACGCCGCCCTTGCTATAATGGCGGGCTTTCGATCCTCTGGCCGGCCGCTGCGCACCGCAACATTCCAAGCACAGCACACAGGCGCCAATCGTGGCGCCGCATGCCAATCCTGGCGCGGACAAGATCGCATTCGAGTGCAACCATGAACCTCATCCAGACCCTCGAGCAGGAAGAAATCGCCCGCTTGAACAAGAACATTCCCCAGTTCGGCCCCGGCGACACCGTGATCGTCAGCGTGAACGTGGTGGAAGGTGCCCGCAAGCGCGTGCAGGCCTATGAAGGCGTGGTGATCGCCAAGCGCAACCGCGGCCTGAACAGCGGCTTTACGGTGCGCAAGATCTCCAGCGGCGAAGGCGTGGAGCGCACGTTCCAGACCTACAGCCCGCTGATCGCCGGCATCGAAGTCAAGCGCCGCGGCGACGTGCGCCGTGCCAAGCTTTACTACCTGCGCAGCCGCAGCGGCAAGTCGGCCCGCATCAAGGAAAAGCTGCCCTCGCGCGTCAAGGTCGCTCCGACCGCCGCGTAAGGATAGGCACCCGACGGGCGCCACCAGGCGCCCGCCAGGGTTCGGGAAAAACGCTACAGTGCTTCGGCCCTGTAGCGTTTTTTTTGGGTCTTCTTTTTCCGGCACGCCTGCCCGTCCCCGCATTTCCCTGTCATCCCTGCGATGCCGCTGCCCCCCAGTCTGCCCGTTTTCGACCCTCGCACCGTGCCCGTCATCGGCGTGGACGCGCACCTGCCGCGCGTGGCGCCGGCCGAGCAACTGCCCGATGCGCTGCGCCGGCGCTTTGCCGCGCCGCCGCCCTGGGCGCCCGAGATCCGCTGCGAGCCCAAGTTCGCCGACCGCCAGCCGGCCAAGGCCGCGGTGCTGGTGCCCATCGTGCTGCACGAGCGCCCCACGGTGTTGCTGACCGAGCGCACGGCCCACCTGTCCACGCACTCCGGCCAGGTGGCTTTCCCCGGCGGGCGCACCGACCCGGGCGACGTGGACGCCGCCGCCACGGCGCTGCGCGAGGCGCACGAGGAGGTCGGCCTGGAGCCGGCGGCCGTGGAGGTGCTGGGCCACCTGCCGGTGTATGTGACGGGAACCTCCTTCATCGTCACGCCCGTGGTCGGCCTGGTGCGCCCGGGCGCACCGCTGCATCCCAATCCGCACGAGGTGGCGGACGTGTTCGAGGTGCCGCTGGACTACCTGCTGGACCCCTCGCACCACCAGCGCCACCTGCTGCGCTGGCAGGGCCACCAGCGCGAATGGTTCGCCATGCCCTACCAGGATGGCGACAAGGCGCGCTTCATCTGGGGTGCCACGGCCGGCATGCTGCGCAACCTCTACCGCTTCCTCAGCGCCTGAAAGCGCTGGACGGAGCGCGCCACCTGCGCCGCTATGATTGCCCGCCATGAGTTTCTTCGCCATCCTGTTTGCACTGCTGATCGAGCAGGCGCGGCCGCTGGCGCGCAGCAACCCCATGCACGCCGGCCTGCGTGCCTGGGCCCTGTCGGTCAACCGCAACTTCGACGCCGGCAGCTCCCAGCACGCCTGGGTGGCCTGGGCCCTGGGCGTGCTGCTGCCGCCGCTGGCGGTGCTGGGCGTGTACTGGGCGCTGCTGCATTTCATCGGCTGGCCGCTGGCCCTGGTGTGGAACGTGGCCGTGCTCTACGTCACGCTGGGCTTTCGCCAGTTCAGCCACCACTTCACCGGCATCCGCGATGCGCTGGAGGAGGGCGACGCCGCTGGTGCCCGTGCCCGCCTGGCGCAGTGGAAGCAGGTGGACGCCAGCGAGCTGCCCCGCAGCGAGGTGGTGCGCCACGTCATTGAATACTCGGTGATCGCCGCGCACCGCCACGTGTTCGGCGTGCTGGCCTGGTATTCGGTGTGCGCCGCGCTGGGCCTGGGACCGGCAGGTGCGGTGCTGTACCGGCTGGCGGAGTTCGTGGCGCGCTACTGGGCGCCACACACCGCCACCGCCCACCCGGCGAGCAGCGCGCTGCAGACCGTGGCCGCGCAGGCCTGGACGGTCATTGACTGGGTGCCGGCGCGCCTGACGGCGTTGTGCTTTGCGGTGGTCGGCAGCTTCGAGGAAGCCATCGAGGGCTGGCGCTTCCACGCCCAGCGCTTTCCCAGCGACAACGACGGCGTGATCCTGGCGGCCACGGCTGGCGCCATCAACGTGCGCCTGGGCGGCGAGGCGCTACGCAAGGCCAGCGCCGACGCCTACGTCACGCCCGGCTTCGAGGCCGGCGCCGAACTGGGCGACAGCGACAGCACGCCTGGGCGCGAGCCCGAGGTGGGCCACCTGCGCAGCGTGGTTGGGCTGGTCTGGCGTTCGGTGGTGGTGTGGATGTTGCTGCTGGCGCTGCTCACGCTGGCCCGGCTGCTGGGCTGAAAGCTATCTTTTTTATAGCTGCTGGCGCTTTCTGGACAGGCGTTGGAGGCCGATTTGATGCCTAATCAATAGCGGCTCTGGCTCAGCTCGGCGAACAGCTCGCCGTAGATGCGGTGGCGCTGCACGCTGATGGCGCCGGCCTCGCGCGCCTCGCCCACGTGGGCCATGACGGCGCAGCCTGGCTCGTGCAGGTGGGTGCAGTTGTAGAAGCGGCATTCGCCGGCGTGGGCGGCGATGTCCGGCATGCAGCGCGCCAGGTCGGTGGGTGCTAGGTGGCGCAGGCCGAATTCTTGGAAGCCCGGCGAGTCAATGAGTGCCGTGTGGCGCCCTGGGTCGATCCAGTACAGCTGGGTGCTGGTGGTCGTGTGCCGGCCGGAGTTCAGCGCCTGCGAGATCTCGCCCGTCTGCGCCGCGGCGCCGGGCACCAGCAAATTGACCAGCGTGCTCTTGCCGGCGCCCGAGGGGCCCAACACCAGCGTGGTCTTGCCTTCCAGCAGCGCCAGCAGGGCCTCGCGGTCCACCTCGCTGGATTCGGCCAGCGACAGCGGCAGCACGCGGTAGTGGTGGGCCGCGCCGCCTTCGCCGGCCATGTGCCGGTAGGGCCACAGGCGCTCCCAGGCGCGGGCGAAGGGCTCGACCAGGTCGCTCTTGTTCAGCGCGATGAGCGCCGTGATGCCGGCGGCCTCGCAGGCGATCAGCGCCCGGGTCAGCTGGCTTTCCGAGAACACCGGCTCGGCGGCGATCAGCACCAGCACCTGGTCCAAATTGGCGGCAAACGACTTGGTGCGCACCTCGTCCTGACGATAAAACAGGTTGCGCCGCGGCAGCACCTTCTCGATCGTGCCCTCATCGCCTTGGCCGGGCGCCGGGGCGCGCCACAGCACGCGGTCGCCCACGACGGCCGAGGCCTTCTTGCCGCGGGGATGGCAGATGCGGCGCTGGCCGTCGCCGGTCTCCACCACGCAGTGGCGGCCGTGGCTGGCCACCACCAGGCCTTCGCGCTCGCTCATGCGGGCTGTAGCGAGAGCAGGGCCTCGATGCGCGTGGCGCAGTCGATGTCCGTGGCCGAGATGCCGCCCACGTCGTGCGTGTTCAGGCGCACCACGCAGCGGCCGTAGTGCACGGACAGGTCGGGGTGGTGATCCTGCACGTGGGCGATGAAGGCCACGGCGTTCACGAAGGCCATGGTCTCGTGGTAGTTGGCGAAGGTGAAGGTCTTCTCGATGGCGACCTGGTCGCCGTCACCGGCCAGGCGCCAGCCGGGCAGCAGGCCGAGCTGCGCCACCACCTCGGTGGGGCCCAGGGCGCGCCGGCTTTCGCGCGACCAGTCTTTCTTCGGCAGCATGGAGGAGGGGGTGGTCGTGGTCATGGCGTGGCACCTTGCAGCGGGGCGGCCGGCAGACGCGCCAGGCGCTCCGTGGCCGGGGGGTGGGAGTAGTAGAACCGCGCGTACACCGGGTCGGGCGTCAGCGTGGAGGCATTGTCCTCGTAGAGCTTGAGCAGGGCCGAGGCCAGCTGCCCGCCGTCCGCCTGAGCGGCGGCATAGGCGTCCGCCTGGAACTCGTGCTTGCGCGACAGTTGCGCCATCAGGGGCGTGAGGAACACGGTGAACACCGGTGCCGCCAGCAGAAACAGCAGCAGCGCCAGCGCGTCGTTGGGCGCGGAGCCATCCAGCGACAGGTTGGGCACCACGCCCAGGCCGGTGTAGAACCAGCCGCGCGTGGACAGCCAGCCCAGCAGCGCAAAGCCGACCAGGGTCAGGGCGAACAGGGCTACCAGCCGCCGCGCGATGTGCTTGTGGTGGAAGTGCCCCAGCTCGTGGGCCAGCACGGCCTCGACCTCGTCGCCCGAGAGCTGCTTGAGCAGCGTGTCGTAGAACACCACGCGCTTGGCCGCACCAAAACCGGTGAAGTAGGCGTTGGCGTGCGCACTGCGGCGGCTGCCGTCCATCACGAACAGGCCGCGGGCGGTGAAGCCGCAGCGCTGCATCAGCGCCGTGACGCGGGTGCGCAGCGCTTCGTCCGCCAGCGGCTGGAACTTGTTGAACAGGGGCGCGATGAAGAGCGGGTAGACCACCATCAGCAGCAGGTTGAAGCCCATCCACGCAGCCCAGGCCCACAGCCACCAGAGCGGGCCGGCAGCGTGCATCAGCCACAGCACCAGCGCGGCCAGCGGCAGGCCGATGAGGGCGACCAGCAGCGTGGACTTGGTCAGGTCGGCCAGCCACAGCCGGGGCGTCATCTGGTTGAAGCCGAAGCGCTGCTCCAGCACGAAGGTCTGGTACAGCTGCACCGGCAGATCCAGCAGGCCGCTGATGAGGGCAAAGCAGCCCAGCAGCGCCAGCTGCTGAAGCATGCCGCCGCCCAGCCAGGCCAGCAGCGCCTGGTTCAGCGCGTCCAGCCCGCCCAGCAGTGTCCAGCCCAGCAGCACGGCCGAACCAAAGGCCAGCTGCAGCAGGCCAAAGCGCGTGCGCGCCAGCGTGTAGTCGGCCGCCTTCTGGTGCGCGGTCAGCGCGATGCGCGCGGCAAACGGCGCGGGTACGGCGCCGCGATGCTGCGCCACGTGGCGCACCTGGCGCGAGGCCAGCCAGAATTTCAGCAGCAACCCGGCCACCAGGGCAGCGGCGAAGGCGTAGGTCAGCAGGAGGGAAGGGGAAAGAAGCGAGGGCATGGACGCCGCAGTTTAGAGCCTGGGGGCCTGCGGCTATCGGTGAAAATCGGCCGGATGACCGACACCGCGCCCACTGCTTCCCCCACCTTGGCCAAATCCGACCTGAACCTGGTCTGGCTGGACTGCGAAATGTCCGGCCTCGACCCCGAGAAAGAGCGACTGCTGGAGATCGCCGTGGTCGTCACCGGCCCCGACCTCTCCCCACGCATCGAGGGTCCGGTCCTTGTCATCCACCAGAGCGACGAACTGCTGGGCGCCATGGACGCCTGGAACAAGGGCACGCACGGACGCAGTGGCCTGATCGAGAAGGTGCGCATGTCCACCGTCACCGAGGCGCAGGCCGAGGAAGAACTGCTGACCTTCCTCAAGCGCTACGTGCCCAAGGGCAAGGCCCTGATGTGCGGCAACAGCATCGGCCAGGACCGGCGCTTCCTGGTGAAGTACATGCCGAGGCTGGAGGCGTTCTTCCACTATCGCAACCTGGACGTGAGCACGCTCAAGGAGCTGGCCCGGCGCTGGAAGCCCGAGGCCTACTCCAGCTTCAAGAAGGCCCAGCGGCATACGGCGCTGGCGGACGTGTACGAATCCATTGACGAGCTGGCGCACTACCGCACGCATTTTTTCGTCCCCCCGCAGGCGGGATAATCAAAGGCTGCCTGTACCCAGGCACACAGTGCCCGGGCCTGCCCACCAGCAGGCCCGCGGCCTTCCAAACAGTGTTCCCATCGGAGACTTCGCCATGTCTTTCTTCTTTTCGTTCAAATCTTCCGCCCTCGCCGCGGCCGCACTCGTCTGCGCCACGGGCGCCTTCGCCCAGGAGCAGGTCGTCAAGATCGGCCATAGCGGCCCGCTGTCCGGCCCCAACACCTTTGCCGGCCGCGACAACGACAACGGCGTGCGCCTGGCCGTCGAGGAGCTGAACGCACGCAAGATCAACGTGGGCGGCAAGACGCTGAAGTTCGAGGTCGTCTCCGAGGACGACCAGTGCGACGCCAAGGCCGGCGTGGCCGTGGCGCAGAAGTTCGTCGACACCGGCGTGCGCTACGTCATGGGCCCGTACTGCTCGGGCGTGACCATCCCCGCATCGCGCGAGTACGACAAGGGCGGCACCCTGGTCTCCACCGTGGGCACCAACCCCAAGATCACCGAGGCCGGCTACAAGAACCTGTTTCGCATTGTCGCCAGCGACGTGCAGGCTGGCGCCAACATGGCCGCCTATGCCGCCAAGGACCTGAAGGCCAAGAAGGTCGCCGTGATCGACGACCGCACGGCCTTCGGCCAGGGCCTGGCGGACGAGTTCGCCAAGGAGGCGCAAAAGCTGGGAATGACCGTGGTGGGCCGCGAGTTCACGACCGACAAGGCCACCGACTTCATGGCCATCCTCACCAACATCAAGGCCAAGCAGCCCGAGGCCATCTTCTACGGCGGCTACGCCCCGCAGGCCGCCCCCATGGCGCGCCAGATCAAGCAGCTGGGCATCAACGCCAAGCTGCTGGGCGGCGACACCCTGTGCAGTCCCGAAATGCCCAAGCTGGGCGGCGACGCCGTGGATGGCGTGGTGTACTGCGCCTACGCCGGCATGTTGATGGACAGCGACGCGGGCGCCAAGGCCTTCCAGGACAAGTTCAAGAAGCGCTACGGCCAGGCGCCCGACGTGTACGGCCCGTTCTACTACGACCAGGTCATGAACATCGGTCAAGCCATGGAAAAGACCGGCTCCGTCGACCCTGCCAAGGTGGGCGCGTACATGCACCAGAACACCTACAAGGGCGTGATGGGCGACTACGCCTACGACGCCAAAGGCAACCGCGTGAAGGCGCCTGTGGTGGTCATGACCTTCGAGAGCGGCAAGGCCAAGCCGCTGGCCAGCTACTGAGCATGATGACCTTGCACGATCTGCGGGAAAACCCGGATCGTGCAATAATCACGCATTGCACCGCCTGAGGGTGGTGCAATTTTTTTGCGCATCTCCCTTCATTCTCCGGGTCCTTGCACTGATCGCTCACACAAGCGGCCGTGCAGCATGAATTGCCCACCCAGGCCGTCCGCTACGGCCTTGGGTCTCGTTTGATGGTTGATGTTTTGTAACCATTGACGAGGCCCCCGTTCGGGTAGCGCCAGCGGCGCTCGTTGCCGGAGAAAATCCATGACTGATCGTTTGCAAGAGCAGGGCCAAGCCGCGCCTGCCGATACCACCCTGCTGCCCGAGGGCGTTGCCACCCTCGTCGCCCCTGAACTCACCGAAGCTTCCCTGCCCGAGGGCTTCACCCGCCTGGGCCTGGCGCCCGAGCTGGTGCAGGCCGTGCGCGACCTGGGTTACACCCAGCCCACCGCCGTGCAGGACAAGGCCATTCCCCTGGCCATGGGCGCAGGCGACGAAGCCGGCCGCTTCATCGACTTGATGGTCTCCAGCCAGACCGGCAGCGGCAAGACCGCCGCCTTCCTGCTGCCCGTGCTGCACACGCTGATCGGCCAGCAGGCCGAGGCCGAGGCCGCTGCCCGCGCCGAGCACGAGCGTGCCGCCGCCGAGGCCGCCGCCCGCGGTGAGGCCCCGCCGAAGCGCCCCAAGCGCAAGAACCCCATGCAGGCGCGCAACTTCAAGGCCGCCACGCCCGGCGCCCTGGTGCTGTGCCCTACGCGCGAACTGGCGCAGCAGGTGGCGCACGACGCCATCGAGCTGGTCAAGCACTGCAAGGGCTTGCGCATCGCCAATGTGGTGGGCGGCATGCCCTACCAGGTGCAGATCGCTCGCCTGCAGAACGCCAACCTGGTGGTGGCCACGCCCGGCCGCCTGCTGGACCTGCAGCGCTCGCAGCAGATCAAGCTGGACCAGGTGCAGTTCCTGGTCGTGGACGAGGCTGACCGCATGCTGGATCTGGGCTTTGCCGACGACCTGGCCGAGATCAACGACCTGACGGCCGCGCGCAAGCAGACCATGATGTTCAGCGCCACCTTCGCCCCGCGCATCCAGCAGCTGGCCATGCGCGTGATGCACGACGGCGGCGCCAGCGTGCAGCGGGTGCAGATCGACACCCCGCAGGAAAAGCACGCCAACATCAAGCAGATGCTCTACTGGGCCGACAACGCCCAGCACAAGCGCAAGCTGCTGGACCACTGGCTGCGCGACAGCACCATCGACCAGGCCATCGTCTTCGCCAGCACGCAGATCGAATGCGACGGCCTGGCCAACGACCTGCAGCAGGAGGGCTTTTCGGCCGTCGCGCTGCACGGTGCCCTGAGCCAGGGCCTGCGCAACCGCCGCCTGATGGCGCTGCGCAACGGCCAGGTGCAGATCCTGGTGGCCACCGATGTGGCGGCGCGCGGCATCGACGTGCCCACCATCACTCACGTCTTCAACTTCGGCCTGCCGATGAAGGCGGAGGACTACACGCACCGCATTGGCCGCACCGGCCGAGCCGGCCGCGACGGCGTGGCCGTGACGTTCGCCGAGATCCGCGACCGTCGCAAGATCTTCGACATCGAAGGCTACAGCCGCCAGCCATTCAAGGCCGAAGTGGTAGCCGGGCTGGAGCCCACGCAGCGCTTCCCGCAAGGGGGCGGATTCGGGGGCAACGGCCGTGGCGGGCGCGATGGCGGCCGTGGCCGGGGCGAGCGCTTTGGCCGTGGTGGCGAGCAGCGCAGCGGCGGCTTTGGCGGCGCACGCTTCAACGACCGCGCCGACAACCGTTTCGGCGACCGTGCTGACAATCGTTTTGGCGCGCCGCGCCAGGACTTCGAGGCCCGCGCCCCGCGCGGCCCGGCACGCGGTGGCGATGGCTTTGCCGGCGGCCCCACGGGTGCCGGCCGCGGTGGCTACGGCCATGCGCCACGCCGCGACGGCGAGGGCTATGGTCGCCACGGCGGCTTTGGCGAGGGCCGCGAGCGCAGCGGCGGCGCCGGCCGTGCCGACTTCGGCCGCGGCGGCGACTTCGCCCGTCCCGCCAAGCCGGCCTTCGGCAAGCCGCAAGGCGCCGGCCGGCCCTACACGCCGCGCGGCGATGCACCGCGCCGCACGGAGCGTTCCGGCCGCTGATCGGCCGCCGCAGCGCCCATGGCGCTGAATTCACGCGAAAAGCCAGCCTGCAGCCTGCACGCTGGCTTTTTTTCATGACTGCGACGGCCCGGATAATGGCGCCCTCTCCGGGAGGTTGTGCATGTCATCCGCTTTGTCTTCGCAGGCCGACTTCGAACACATGTTCGAGCTGGCGCCCGTCTCCCTCTGGCTGGAGGACTACAGCGGCGTGCGCGCGCTGTTCGCGCGCTGGCGCGTCGAGGGCGTGACCGACTTGGCGCGGCACTTGCGCCAGCACCCCGAGTGCGTGGCCGAATATGGTGCCGCCATCCGAGTGCTGAAGGTGAACCAGCGCACGCTGCAGCTGCTGGCGGCGCCCGACCAGGCGGTGCTGGAGGCCTCGCTGGGCCGGGTCTTCAGCGGCGACATGCACGAGTACGCCATCGCCGAGATCGAGCAGCTGTGGAGCGGCGCGCGGGAATTTTCCAACCAGACGGTGAACTACGCCCTGGACGGGCGGCGGCTGGACGTGCACATCCGCGGCCGCATCCTGCCCGGGCACGAGGACACCTGGAGCCGCGTGCTGGTCTCGCTGGAGGACAACACCGAGGAGCTGAGCGCCCGCCGCCGGCTGCAGCGCAGCGAGCAGTACGCGCGCAGCCTGTTCGAGCACTCGCCCGTGTCGCTGTGGGTGGAGGACTTCAGCCAGGTCAAGCGTCTGCTGGATGACATGCGCGCGCGTGGCATCGTGGACTTCCGGACCTTCCTCAGGGTGCACCCGGATTTCGTCGAACAGTGCATGCGCGAGATCCGGGTCATCGACGTGAACCAGCTGACCCTGCAGCTGTTCGGCGCGGCCGACAAGGAAGAGCTGCTGGCTGCCATCCACCGTGTGCTGCGCGGCGAGATGCACGAGTCCTTCACCGAGCAGCTGCTGGACCTGTGGGAGGGCAAGCTCTTTCAGCAGCGCGAGGTGGTCAACTACAACCTGGCCGGCGAGCCGCTGCACATCCACCTGCAGTTCGCCGTGCTGCACGAGCACCGGGACGACTGGGGCATGGTGCTGCTGTCGCTGGTGGACATCACCGCGCGCAAGAAGGCCGAAGCTTACCTGGAATACCTGGGCAAGCACGACGTGCTGACGGGCCTGCGCAACCGCGCCTACTACGTCGAGGAAATGGGTCGCCTGGCGCGCAAGGGGCCGTGGCCGGTGGGCGTGCTGGCCATCGACGTGAATGGCCTGAAGGCGCTCAACGACGAGCAGGGCCACGCTGCGGGCGATGCCATGCTGCGCCGCGCCGGCGAGGTGCTGCAAAAGGCCGTGGATGCGCCGGCCTGTGCCGCGCGCATCGGCGGCGACGAGTTCTCCATCCTTCTGCCCGGCGCCGACGAGCGTGCCGTGCAGGCCATGGCCGACCGTCTGCTGGCGTTACAGGAGCTGAACAACCAGTTCTACCCGGGTCAGGCGCTCAGCCTGGCGGTGGGCACGGCGCTGGCGCAGCCGGGCGACTCGCTGGAGGCGACCATGCACCTGGCCGACCAGGCCATGTACGCGCAAAAGACGCAGTACTACGCTGCGGGGCAGCGCGCGGACCGGCGCGGCCGGAGCGTCTGACTCAGCCCTGCGCCGTGCGGCCGATCTCCGGCCAGCGGTGGTGCAGGTAAATCCACGAGAACAGCCCCACGCACATCATCAGCAGCGAGGCCAGCGCCAGCAGCTGTGTGGAGTGCATGACCAGCGGCGCCACTACGCCCGCCACCAGGCCGTTGGCGGTGGAGCCCACGAAGGCCTGCAGCGACGAGGCCATGCCGCGGCGGTGGGGGTACAGGTCCAGCACCAGCAGCGTGACCACCGGCACCATCAGCGCCCAGCCGAAGGAGAAGATGGCGATCGGCAGCATGGCCCAGGCAGGGTGCGGAGGCAGCACCAGGTTCAGCCCCAGGTTGAGCAGCGCCATGGCCAGCATGATGACGAAACCATGGCGGATCTGGCGCTTCGGGGCAATGCGCCCGGCCAGGCGCCCGCTGGCCCAGGCGCCGCCCATGATGCCCATGATGTTGAGCAGGAAGAACCAGTAGAACTCGGTGGGCGCCAAGTGCAGGTGCTCGCCCAGGAAGGCCGGCGCGGACAGCACGTACAGGAACATGCCGTTGAACGGCACGCCGCTGGCCAGCGCCAGCAGCACGAAGCGCGGACTGGTGCCCAGCTCCCAGTAGCCGCGCATCAGGTGGCCCATGTGCAGCGGCTGGCGCTGCGCCGGCGGCAGCGATTCGGGCAGCAGCCGCCAGTTGGCCAGCCACAGGAACAGGCCCACGCCGGTCAGGAACCAGAACACGCTGTGCCAGTCCAGGTGCGCCGACAGCCAGCCGCCCACCATGGGGGCGATGGCCGGGGCCACGCCGAAGAAGATGGTCACTTGGCTCATCACCTGCTGGGCCTGGGCGGGGGGGTAGATGTCGCGGATCACGGCGCGCGAGACCACGATGCCCGCGCCCGCCGACAGCCCCTGCAGCGCGCGAAAGAAGATCAGCTGGCCGATGCTCTGCGCCAGCGCGCAGCCGGCCGAGGCCAGGGTGAAGATGGCCAGCCCCCACAGCACCACCGGCCGGCGGCCGAAGCCGTCGGACAGCGAGCCGTGGAACAGCGTCATGAAGGCAAAGCCGAACAGGTAGGCCGACAGGGTCTGCTGCATGCCCACCGGCGTGGCGCCCAGCGAGCGCGCGATGGCGCCGAAGGCCGGCAGGTAGGTGTCGATGGAAAACGGCCCCACCATGCCCAGCAGCGCCAGCAGGACGGCCAGGGCCCAGCGCGGGCCGCGCCAGAGGTGGGAGGCATCAGGATGCATGGTCGGGCGGCAGGGGCAAGGTGCGGCAGGCGGGCAGGGCGCACGCGCGGCGCCGGGCCGGAAATTATCGGCCAAGGCCCGGCCGGGGGCGGGGCGGGCGGGCACCTAGACTACTGAATTGATAGCTGCTGGCGCTTGTCCAGCAAGGGCTTGAGGCCAAAAAGACCTCAAACCATCTGCGGCTCAGCGCTGGTTGCCGTGACCGTGGCCGTGGGCTGGGGCGGCGCCCAGGGCGCGCACCGGGGCCTGCACCTGCAACGTCTGCCGCTGGCCGTCGGCGGCCTCGAAAACCAGCGTCAACGGCACGTCGGCACCGGCCGCCACGGGCTGCTTCAGGTCCATCAGCATGATGTGGTAGCCGCCGGGCTTGAGCTCCACCGGCGTGCCGGCGGGCAGGTCCAGCCCCGGCACGTGGCGCATCTTCATCACCTCGCCCTCGAGCTTCATCTCATGGATCTGCGTGACGCCGGCGGCCGGGCTGCTGGCGGCGACCAGGCGCGCGTCCTTCTCGGCCGTCAGGCGCATGAAGGCGCCGGTGGCCTTTTGCTGCGGCACGGCGGCGCGCACCCAGGCGTCGTGCACGGCGACCTGGGCGTAAACCGGAGCAGCGAGCAGGGCGGCACCGGCCAGGGCGAAGGAGGGGAGGAGTCGGAAGGCTTGCATGGGAGGGATTATGGACACCGGGCCCTTGGCGGACGAGCCCGCCTTGATCACCGGCGGGTTGATGCAGCGCAAGCCGGATCTGTTGGAATTTGTGTCATGATACGCAAATACAAATGAATCTCATTTGTTTTCGTGTGCGCCGACATGGCGCGCGCGCTTTGCTGTCACCCGCCCAGCCCCACGCAAGCCCCTGCATGCCAGCGTCCAGCCACCGCGGTTTTTCCCGGAAAAACGCCCATGCAAGCCCAACCTTTTACCGTCACCCGCCGGCGTGCCCGGCTGCATCCGCTGGCCGCCGCGGCCGCCGCCTTGTGCTGCCTGGCCGGCGCCGCCCACGCTGAGACCGGCGCCGCGCTGCCCGCCGTCACCGTCACGGCCACACTGACCGAGCAGGACGCGCGCACCGCGCCGGCCAGCGTCACCGTCATCACCGCCGAAGAGCTGGCCGAGCGCCATGCCTCGGACCTGCTGGACGCCGTGCGCGGCGCGCCGGGCGTCACCCTGAGCGCGCGCCAGGTCGGCGGGCGCAAGACGCTGGCGCTGCGCGGCCTGGAGGGCAAGCACACGTTGACGCTGATCGACGGGCGGCGCATCAGCGCCAGCGACGACGTGATCGGCCACTCCGACTACCAATACGGCTGGCTGCCAATCTCGGCCATCGAGCGCGTGGAGATCATCCGCGGGCCGATGTCGGCGCTGTACGGCTCCGAGGCGCTGGGCGGGGTGATGAACATCATCACCAAGAAGCCCAGGGACCACTGGATAGGCTCGGTCGGCACCAGCGGCGCCTTCCCCGTGGGCAGCGAGGGCGCGCTCGAGGGCGGCACCTCGGTCTTCGCCGCCGGGCCGCTGACCGAGCGGCTGCGCCTGTCGGTGAACGCCGAATACGCCCACCGCGACGCCGTGCCCAATGTGGATGACCCGCGCACCAGCGAGATCGAGGGCCGCAAGCCGCGCAGCCTGGGGCTGAATGCCGAGTTCGACCTCGCGCCCGGCCACCGGCTGGAGGCCGGCGTGACCGACGGTGAGGAGCGGCGCTTCTACGACGACGTGAGCGGCACCAAGCCCTATGCCAACCGCTACGACCTGGAGCGCCGCCAGACGCATATCGGCTGGAAGGGCGAGGTACAAGGCTGGAAGATGCAGCTGCGCGCCTACCGCAGCGAATTCAGCGTGCGCAACAGCCGCACCAACGGCGTGGCGCCCACGCGCGCCCAGGACATGACGGACGGCGTGGTGGACGGCTTCGCCAGCACCCGCTTCGGTGGCCACCAGGTGACGGTGGGCGGCGAGTGGCGCGATGAGGAACTGGTCAACGCCGGCCTGACCACCGGCAGCGACAGCGTCAAACACAAGGCGCTGTTCGTGCAGGACGAGTTCGCCCTGGGGCACAACCTGCTGGCCACGCTGGGCCTGCGCGCCGACCACCACGGCATCTTCGGCACCGAGCTGAGCCCGCGCGCCTACCTGGTCTGGGAGGCCAGCCCGCAGCTGGTGGTCAAGGGCGGCTACGGCCACGCCTTCAAGGCGCCCACGCTCAAGCAGATCTCGCCCAACTACGTCGGCGCCGAGGGGCCGCACACCTTCCGGGGCAACGCCGACATCCAGCCCGAGACGTCCAACTCTTTCGAGCTGGGCGCCGACTGGCAGGTGAGCGACGCTTGGTCGCTGCGCGCCACCGCCTTCCACACCGAGGTCAGGCAGCTCATCACCTACCGGCTGATGGAACAGGTGGGCACGCGCCGCAGCTACCTCTACGACAACGTGGACGCGGCGCGCATCCAGGGCCTGGAGGCCGGCGCCACCTGGAACATCATCCCGCGGCTGCGCTGGAGCGTGGACGCCACGTTGCTGCGCACGCGCGACAAGACCACCGGCGAGCGCCTGTCCGACCGGCCGGGCACCAGCGTTGCCTCGCGCCTGGCCTGGCGCGTGGCGCAGTGGGATGCGCAGCTGGGCATGGAATACACCGGCCGCCAAACCAGTAGCGGCATGCGGCTGCCGGCCTACACCCTGTGGAACGCCAGCCTCGGTCGCGCCTGGGACGTGGGCAACGGTCAGCGCCTGAACCTGCGCGCCGGCCTGGAAAACCTGGGCGATCTGCGCCTGGCCGAGCGCTCCCCCGCCTTCGGCTACGCCGAGCAGGGGCGCCGTGCCTTCGTGTCCGCCCGGCTGGATTTTTGACTATGAAAATCATAGCTGCTTGCGCTTGTCTGCAAAGGGCTGGAGGCTGATTTGACTACAAACAACAAGCTGCGTTGGCTGCGGCTGTGCGCGGCGCTGCTGTTGCTGCTGGCGGGCACGGCGCGGGCCGCGTCGGTGCTGTTCATCGCCACCGGCAACGTGCCCCAGGGCAAGTTCCACCAGCTGGCCGAGATCGCGCGCTCGCACGGCATCAGCGTCGAGGTGCGCTACCTGAACAGCCTGCCCGCCGACGTGGACGCCGGGCTGTGGCAGGGCCGGGACGCCGTGTTCTTCGACAGCTATCTGCAGGACCAGGTGAAAGGCCGCCTGGTGCGCGCCCTGCCGGCGCTGGCCGTGCCCCATGCCTGGCTGTACGACCAGCGCCCGGCCTGGGGCGGCGGGCTCCCCGAGCCCGTGGCGCACCGGCTCATCGGTTACTACGCCAGCGGCGGGCGGCAGAACTACGAGGGTTTCTTCGCCACGCTGGCGGCGCAGTTGGCCGGCGGCAACGCCCTGGCCGCGGCGCCCGATCCGGTGGTGTTTCCCAAGACCGGCGTGTACCACCCGCGCTTAGGCAGCCTGGTCACGGCCGATGCGCTGGCCTACCTGCGCGGGCAGGGCACGCAGCCCGGCGCGCCGGGCCGCAGGCCGGTGATCGCCATTGCGCTGCACCAGCAGTACATCGGCTCCCTACAGACGGCGTTCATCGACGACCTGGTTGCGCGCATCGAGGCTGGCGGCGCCGTGGCCCTGCCGTTTTACACGCCCATGATGGGGGAGGGCGGCTTCGCCCAGGTGCTGCAGCCCGGCGGGCCCGGCACGCCCGCGCTGGCCGACGTGCTGGTCAACACGCAGATCATGCTGAACGCCGAGGAGCGACGCGAGGAGTTCCAGCGGCTGGGCATCCCCGTCATCCAGGCCATGACCTACCGCCGCGGCGACGCGGCCGACTGGGCCGCCAGCCCGCAGGGCGTGCCGGTGATGGACGTGCCGTTCTACCTGGCGCAGGCCGAATACGCTGGCGTGACCGACATCCAGGTGGCGTCGGCCGTGCGCAAGGGCGACGAGCAGATCGTGCCGATTGCGCCCCAGGCCGCCGCCGTGGCGGCCAAGGCACTGAACCTGGCGCGGCTGCAGCGCACGCCCAACGCGGACAAGCGCGTGGCCGTCATGTTCTGGAACTATCCCGCAGGCGAGAAGAACCTGTCGGCGTCGTTCCTGAACGTGCCGCGCAGCCTGCAAAGCACCCTGTCGGCCATGAGCGCCGCCGGCTACCGCACCGAAGTGCCGGACGAGACGCACCTCATCGCCCTGCTGCAGCGCCTGCTGGCCCCCGCCTACCGCGCCGGCGAGCTGCAGCCGCTGCTTCGCGACGGCCTGGCCGCGCTGCTGCCCGTGGCCGACTACCGCGCCTGGGTGGCCGGCCTGCCGCAGCCCACGCAGGATGCGCTGCGCGCCGCCTGGGGCGAGCCGGAGCAGTCGCCTTGGGTCATCCGTCAGAACGGCCAGGCCTATTTCGTGATTCCGCGCCTGCAGCTGGGCCAGGTCACCCTGCTGCCCCAGCCGGGACGCAGCGGTATGGCGCCGGGCAGCAGCGACGCGCGCGCCAAGGAAAAGGAGATCTACCACTCCACCACCGAGCTGCCGCCGCACCACTACCTGGCCACCTACCTGTGGACGCGCCAGGGCAACGATGCGCTGGTGCACTTCGGCACGCACGGCACGCAGGAATGGCTGCCAGGGAAGGAGCGCGGCCTGTCCGTGCACGACGCGCCGCTGCTGGCCCTGGGCGACATTCCCGTGGCCTACCCCTACATCGCCGACAACATCGGCGAGGCCACCCAGGCCAAGCGGCGCGGGCGCGCCACCATCGTCAGCCACCAGACCCCGCCGTTCACCCCCGGCGGCCTGCACGACGCGCTGACGCAGATGCACGACCTGCTGCACCAGTGGCAGGCGCAGGACGATGGCGCCTTGCGCTCCGCAATAGCCGCCGACCTGCTGGCCTTGGCAAAAAAGGAGCGCGTGATTGCCGACATGGGCTGGACCGAGGCGCGGGCCCGGCAGGAGTTCAGCGCCTTCGTCGGCGAACTGCACAACCACCTGCACGAGCTGGCGCAGACCGCCCAGCCGCAGGGCCTGCACACCCTGGGCCGCCCGCCCGAGGAGCTGCACCGCCTGGGCACCGTGCTGCTCATGCTGAGCAAGAGCTTCTGGGAGGCCGCCGCGCAGCATGCGGGCGTGCCCGCCGCCGACCTCGACGAGGCCTTGGTCGGCCCCTGGGGCCGGCTGGCGCAGAGCGCGCCCTACCAGCTGCTGCAGCGCCACGTGGTCGCCGCCGAGCCCCTGGACGGCCTGCCAGAAGCGCTGCAGGAATCCCTGCAACAGGCGCGCCAGGCCTACGCCAACCTGGGCGCGCAGGACGAGCTGCGCGGCCTGCTGGCCGTGCTGGACGGGCGCTACTTGCCCACGTCCTACGGCGGCGACCCGATCAAGAACCCCGACGCCTATCCCACGGGCCGCAACCTGTACGGCTTCGACCCCTCGCGCGTGCCCACCAGACAGGCCTGGGAGGCAGGCAAGCAGGCGGCCGAGAACCTGCTGGCCGAGCACCGCCGCCTGCGCGGCAGGCAGCCGGCCAAGCTGACCTTCAGCCTGTGGTCGGTGGAGACCATGCGCCACTTCGGGATGCTCGAAGCCCAGGCCCTGTGGCTGCTGGGCGTGGAGCCGGTGTGGGACGCCGGCGGGCGCGTCACCGGCGTGAAGCTGGTGACGCGCGAAGAGCTGGGCCGTCCCCGCGTGGACGTGGTGCTGTCGGCCACGGGCCTGTACCGCGACCATTTCCCCAACGTCATGAAGCAGCTGGCTCAGGCGGTGCTGTTGGCGGCGCGCGCGGCGGATGAGGGCGACAACCCCGTTGCCGCCAACGCCGGGCGCATCGCGCGCAAGCTTGTGGCGCAGGGCGTGGACGCCCAGGCCGCTGAACTGGCCGGCGCCACGCGCATCTTTGCGTCGGAGAGCGGGCGTTACGGCACCGGCCTGGACGATGCAACCCTGGCCACCGACACCTGGAAGGGCAAGGAGGAGGGCGACCGCAAGCTGGCCCGGCTCTACCTGTCCAAGATGCAGTTCGCCTACGGCCCCGACGAGGCGCAGTGGGGCCAGGCCGGCGCCGGCACCGAGGCGGGCAGGGGTGTGAACCTGTACGCCGAGCACCTGAGCGGCACCGAGGGCGCGGTGCTCTCGCGCAGCTCCAACCTGTACGGCATGCTGACCACCGACGACCCTTTCCAGTACCTGGGCGGCATCGCCCTGGCCGTGCGCCACCTCGACGGCAAGGCGCCCGAGCTGTACATCAGCAACCTGCGCGGGGCTGGCAGCGGGCGGGTGGAGGGCGCGGCCCAGTTCCTGGCCAAGGAGCTGGCCACGCGCCAGTTCCATCCCGGCTACATCCAGGGCCTGATGAAGGAAGGCTATGCCGGCACGCTGCAGGTGCTGGACGCCACCAACAACTTCTGGGGCTGGACGGCGACGGCGCGAGAAATAGTGCGCGACGACCAGTGGCAGGAGATGGTGGACGTCTACGTGCGCGACAAGCACCAGCTGGGCCTGAAGAAGTGGTTCGAGGCGAACAACCCGCATGCCCTGGCACAGACGATGGAGCGCATGCTGGAGGCCGCCCGCCAGGGCTATTGGCAGGCCGACGCTGCCACCGTGCGCGAGCTGAAAAGCCGCTGGCGTGACCTGGCTGAGCGCTTCGACGTGCGCAGCGACAACGCGCGCTTCGCCGCTTTCGTGGGCCAGGGCGCAGCTGATGCCGCCCAAGCCGGCTACGGCCTGCAAGCGCCCCAGGCCGCGGCGGCTCCTTCGCAGCCGGTGCAGCAAGCCGCCGGTGCCGCTGCCGAACCTGCACCCCCGGCGCCGGCCCCGCCCGTGGTCACCGGCATGCGCCTGGCCAAGGTCGAGCCGTCCGCCCCGCAGCCCTTCAACCCCGCCACGGCGCTGTTCGTCCTGGCCCTGGCGGGCATCGGCGGCATGGGCGCCTGGCAGCAGCGCCGCCGCGACCGTTTTTTTCCACTCTCCTGCTAACTGACACCGCAAGACCATGACTGTCAACCCTATCGAATCGGCGATGTATTCCGCCAGCCAGCTGTTCCTCACGCCCGTGCTGCTGCTGATCGCCCTGCTGTTCGTTCATGCCTTCTACGCGCTGGGCGCCTTCCTGTGGCAGGCCTGGCAGCGCCATGCGGGACAGGCCGGCGGCTTCGAGCTGGCCGCCGCGCGGGTGCGCAACCCGCAACTGACGCTGACCGAGCTGGAGGCGCTGGCCACCAAGCGCATGGAGTTCGCCCGCATTGCCACGCGCATCGCGCCCATGCTGGGCCTGGTGGCCACCATGATCCCCATGGGTCCGGCGCTGATGGCTCTGTCCGACGGACAGATGCAGGACGTCTCGCGCAACCTCACGGTGGCCTTCTCGGCGGTGATCCTGGCGCTGCTGGCCGCGTCCATCAGCTACGTGGTGGTCAACGTGCGCCGGCGCTGGTACGCCGTGGACCTGGCGGCCATCGAGCACGAGGCACTTGCCTCATCCGCGCCCGCGCGCGTTCACGATCCCTTGGCCACCATGGCCGTGGAGGGCGCGCAATGAGCCGCCTGCGTTTGATGGAAGACCTGGAAGGGGACGACCCCATCCTCTCGGTCGTGAACCTCATCGACGTGTTCCTCGTGGTCATCGCCGCGCTGCTGCTGGCCGTGGCGGGCAGCGCGGTGAACCCGTTTTCCAGCGAGTCGGTCACCGTCATCAAGAACCCCGGCAAGGACAACATGGAGATCGTCGTCAAGGACGGCCACAAGATCGATCGTTACAAGGCCAGCGGCGAGATCGGCGAGGGGCAGGGTGCGAAGGCCGGTGTGGCCTATCGGCTCAAGGATGGGTCCATGGTTTACGTGCCGGAGGCCGACTCCCAAGCCCAGCTTCAGCCCAACCCCTGACGTGGCTGGATGATGGCAATCGAGGTCTCCGTTCGAATATGAATTTTGCGAATAAAAATTAGTTTTTATCTGCGAAATCGGCTATAATTCGCCCTTGCGCCGCCTGCTTGCTCGCCAAGGCGGCAGCCATCTGACGTCTGCGGCCTTCTGGCCGCGCTTACCTGCCAGGTTTGCCAGCTGTTAGCGTGTCCGTAGCAGCGAGCCCATCGCGGATCCGCGCACTGAGCCCAGGGTCCGCTCACCCCCTTCCAGCGCCTGGCGCCGCCTGGGGATCCATCTCCACCCATGAATTTCTGATGGCGCGCACTTTCGGCGGGCGTCTTCAGCCTTGCGATGCCTGATACCAGAAACGCCGAGCGCGTGGGCAACTATGTTGTCACAGCGCTCACCCAACCGACCGACGCCGGCACGTTTGCTGCCTCGGTCTCGATCCGCCGCGGTATGCACGACCGCATCTTCCGCTTCATCCCGCGCTTCGCCTGCGATGCGCAGGCCGTGCGATATGCCCTGACGCAGGGCCGCAGCATGGTGCTGCTGGGCCAGCTGGGCTGAGAAGCGTCTCTCTTCCACCCCTTTTCACCTAAGGAGACTCGTGGCCAAAGAAGAATTGATTGAAATGCAGGGAAAGGTCGACGAAGTCCTTCCCGACGCCCGCTACCGCGTGACGCTGGACAATGGCCACCCGCTCATTGCCTATACCGGAGGCAAGATGCGCAAGTTCCGCATCCGCATCCTCGCTGGCGACCTGGTGACCCTGGAGATGTCTCCCTACGACCTGACCAAGGGCCGAATCACCTTCCGCCACATCGAGAACCGCACGCGAACCGGCCCGCCGACCGCACGTCGCCGCTGACGTCTGCACCGGAATTTCCCCTTAAAGGGTGGGCCTGGAGAGGCTGCCCTTTCCTTCACCTGAAACACACACTCATGAACAACCGACTCTACGTGGGCAATCTGGCCTACTCCATGCGCGACGAATCGCTCCAGCAGCAGTTTTCCCAGTTCGGCGCCGTCAATTCCGCCAAGGTCATGATGGAGCGCGATACCGGACGCTCCAAGGGCTTTGGCTTCGTGGAAATGGGCAGCGATGCCGAGGCGCAGGCCGCCATCGATGGCCTGAATGGCAAATCCGTGGAAGGCCGCGCGATGACCGTGAACGTTGCACGCCCCATGGAGCCCCGCACTGGCGGCGACCGCGGTGGCTACCGCGGCGGGCGCTACTGACAGTCACTGCCCAACTCCTGGGCTCTGGCGGCTGCTGCAAGGCAGCGCTTGGCCCAAGGGGCACGTTCTGAAAGGCTGGCTGCGTGCCAGCTTTTTTTTGTCCAGCCAAACAAAAACCCGCTGCGGCCGTCAAGCCGTAGCGGGTTTCGAGGTGTTGGTGGGCCCTGAAGGATTCGAACCTTCGACCAACGGATTAAGAGTCCGCTGCTCTACCAACTGAGCTAAGAGCCCTTTTCGCTAAAGTCGTGCACTGCAGCGAAGTCCGCGATTATGCACGATTTTTTGGCCTTCGTAGAAAAAGCGGCGCAAAATTTCACATCAGCAGGTGTTCGCCCGCGTTGTCCCCGCCCAGGATGACGTAGTTGACCTTGCGGATGTCCATGAGCCGGGTGCCGCCGGAGTAGCTGATGGAGCTTTGCACGTCCTGCTCCATCTCGATGAGCGTGTCGGCCAGGTGGCCCTTGACGGGCTCCAGGATGCGCTTGCCCTCCACGTGCTTGTACTCGCCCTTGTTGAAGTCCGAGGCCGAGCCGTAGTACTCCTTGAAGCGCTGGCCGTCCACCTCCACCGTCTGACCGGGAGACTCTTCGTGGCCGGCGAACAGCGAGCCGATCATGACCATGGTTGCGCCGAAGCGGATGCTCTTGGCGATGTCGCCGTGACTCCTGATGCCGCCGTCGGCAATGATGGGCTTGGTGGCCACGCGGGCGCACCATTTCAGCGCCGACAGCTGCCAGCCGCCCGTGCCGAAGCCGGTCTTGAGCTTGGTGATGCACACCTTGCCCGGGCCGATGCCCACCTTGGTCGCGTCCGCGCCCCAGTTCTCCAGGTCGATCACGGCCTCGGGCGTGCCCACATTGCCGGCGATCACGAAAGCCTGGGGCAGCTTGGCCTTGAGGTAGCCGATCATCTCCTTGACGGTGTCGGCGTGGCCGTGGGCGATGTCGATGGTGATGTACTCGGGGCACAGGCCCTCGGCCACGAAGCGGTCCACCATCTCGTAGTCGGGCTTTTTCACACCGAGCGAGATAGAGGCGAAGCACCCCCTGGCCTGCATGTCACGCACGAACTGCACGTTGTCCAGGTCGAATCGGTGCATGACGTAGAAGTAGCCGTTTTGCGCCAGCCAGACGCAGATCTGCTCGTCCACCACCGTCTTCATGTTGGAGGGCACGACGGGCAGCTTGAAGCTGCGTCCGCCCAGCTGCACGCTCGCGTCGCACTCCGAGCGGCTTTGCACGCGGCACTTGCGCGGCAGCAGCAGGATGTTGTCGTAGTCGAAGATTTCCATGAGGCTCCAAGCTCCTGTGAGGGTCGCGCGGCGAGGGATTTCGCGGCGCGAGAAGGGCGCTTGGCTCAGGGCTCCGGTTTCCTGTGCGGCCCGTGCGGGCATAAAAAACCGGGCGCAAGAAACTTGGGCCCGGTGGCTGATTCTAGTGTCGCCCGGCTGTGCCGGCTTCCGTGGGGTCAATCGCAGCGCGTCTGGGCGCCCGCCACCAGCCGGCCCGCGCCATCACGCACCCAGGCCAGCACGCGCAGGCGCTCGGGCTGCGCTCCGTCGGGGATGCGCATGGCGCGCACTTCCAGCCAGCCCTGCTGCTCTTTTTTCGATAGCGGTTTGCGCACGTCCCACAAGGCTTCGAAGGCATTTCTGACCACATTCCTGGCGATGGGTGTGCCCTCCGTGCCGGCAGGGATGGCTTCGACCAGCGCCACGCCGAGGCGGTAGGGGCCGGCCGCACGCGCCGGCGGCGTGAAGCGCGCGGTGATGCCCAGATAGTCCGCCACTGCCGGGCCCTGGCCCACGCGCAGCCGTGCCGTGGGCTGCGCAGGCAGGTCGGTGACGTGCAGGTCGCTGTCCGCGGGCGTGGCGCGGCCCAGCTCGGCCAGGCGGCTTTCGCTCTCGCGCACGGCGGCGGCGGCCAGCGGCGCATCGTCGCCCTGCCGGCCGGGCACGATCCAGTCCAGCACCAGCGTGGAGGAGGGCGGTGGCGAGAGCCGGGCGCGGGGCTGTGTCCAGCAGTCCTCGCAATCGGCGCTGATGAAGCGTTCGACCAGCAGGCGCGGGGCGGGCAGGATGCTGGTGCACTGCGCCTGCGCCGTGCCGGCAGCGCAGGCCAGGGCGGCCAGGCCCAGGATCGCGGCACGGGAGCCAAGAGCAGGGTGGGCGGGCATGGCGCCATGTTCGCACAGCCGGCACGCAACTTGGAGGGCGTTCGCAGCGGGCCGAGGCCCGCGCATGGGCTTGCCCTCGGGCGGTCTGAAGGCGGCTTTCTACAATGCCGACATGCCCTCCCAAGACCTGTTTTCCGGCGCGACAGCGCCTTTTGGCGCTGACGACGACGCCGGCGCCCGAGCGGGAGCGCCGGCAGGCAGCCTCTTCGCATCTCCCTTGCTGGACCACCTCAACCCCGAGCAGCTGGCCGCCGTGACGCTTCCTGCCGGCCACGCGCTGATCCTGGCCGGGGCCGGCTCGGGCAAGACGCGCGTGCTGACCACCCGCATCGCCTGGCTGCTGCAGACCGGCCAGGCCTCGCCCGGCGGCATTCTGGCCGTCACCTTCACCAACAAGGCGGCCAAGGAGATGGTGGCGCGCCTGTCGGCCATGCTGCCCATCAACGTGCGCGGCATGTGGATCGGCACCTTCCACGGCCTGTGCAACCGCATGCTGCGCGCCCACCACCAGCTGGCCGGCCTGCCGGCCACCTTCCAGATTCTGGACACGCAGGACCAGCTCTCGGCCATCAAGCGCCTGTGCAAGCAGCACAACGTGGACGAGGAACGCTTTCCCCCGAAGCAGCTGGTGTGGTTCATCGCCGGCTGCAAGGAAGAAGGCATGCGTCCCAAGGACGTGCCGGTGCGCGACCAGGAGACGGAAAGGAAGGTCGAGCTGTACCAGCTGTACGAGCAGCAGTGCCAGCGCGAGGGCGTGGTCGACTTCGGCGAGCTGATGCTGCGCAGCTACGAGCTGCTGCGGGACAACGACCCCGTGCGCGCGCACTACCAGCGGCGCTTCGCGCACATCCTGGTGGACGAGTTTCAGGACACCAACCGCCTGCAGTATGCCTGGCTCAAGCAGCTGGCGGGCGACGTGGTGGACGGCCAGCTGCATGCGCGCGGCAGCGTGATCGCCGTGGGCGACGACGACCAGAGCATCTACGCCTTCCGCGGCGCACGCGTGGGCAACATGCAGGACTTCGTGCGCGAGTTCGGCGTGCAGCGCACCATCAAGCTGGAGCAGAACTACCGCAGCTACAGCAACATCCTGGACAGCGCCAACGCGCTGATCTCCCACAACCAGGGCCGCCTGGGCAAGAACCTGCGCACGACCCAGGGCCCGGGCGAGCCGGTGCGCGTCCACGAGGCGCAGACCGACCTGGCCGAGGCGCACTGGATGGTCGAGGAGATCCGCACCCTGGTGAAGGAGGGCGAGGCGCCGCGCCGCGAGATCGCCGTGCTCTACCGCAGCAATGCGCAAAGCCGGGTGATCGAATCCACCCTGTTCAACGCCGGCGTGCCCTACCGCGTGTATGGCGGCCTGCGCTTCTTCGAGCGCGCCGAAATCAAGCACGCCCTGGCCTATCTGCGCCTGCTGGAGAACCCGCACGATGACACCAGCTTCCTGCGCGTGGTGAACTTCCCGCCGCGCGGCATCGGCGCGCGCACGCTGGAGCAGCTGCAGGACGCCGCGCGCGCCGCCGGCTGCTCGCTGCACGACGCCGTGAGCACGCTGACCGGGCGCGCCGGCGCCAACCTCACCGCCTTCGTGGCGCTGGTGGATGTGATGCGCGAGGGCTCGCAGGGCCAGAGCCTGCGCGGCATCATCGGCCAGATGCTGCAGGCCAGCGGCCTGGTGGAGCACTACCAGAACGACAAGGAAGGCGCCGACCGGCTGGAGAACCTGGAGGAGCTGGTCAACGCCGCCGAGAGCTTTGTCACCCAGGAGGGCTTCGGCCGCGACGCCGTGGCCCTGCCGCTGGACGAGCAGCGCCCGGCGCTGACGCAAAGCCCGGCCAGCCAGGGCATCGACGCCAGCCTGCCCATGGCCGGCCCGGATGAGAGCATCGACGCCGAGACGGGCGAGACACTGTCGCCGCTGGCGGCCTTCCTGAGCCACGCGGCGCTGGAGGCCGGCGACAACCAGGCCCAGGCCGGCCAGGACGCCGTACAGCTGATGACCGTGCACGCCAGCAAGGGACTGGAATTCGACTGCGTCTTCATCGGCGGGCTGGAGGAGGGCCTGTTTCCGCACGAGAACGCCATGAGCGAGCGCGCCGGGCTGGAGGAAGAGCGCCGGCTGATGTACGTCGCCATCACCCGCGCCAGGAAACGCCTGTACCTCAGCCATTCGCAGACGCGGCTGCTGCACGGCCAGACGCGCTACAACGTGCGCAGCCGGTTTTTCGACGAATTGCCCGAGGGCGCGCTCAAGTGGCTCACGCCGCGCCAGCCGGGCTTCGGCAGTTTTGCTCCTTCTTCAGGAGCTGCCAGCGCTTATGGGACGGGCGTTAGAGGCGGATTTGGCTATCAACCGGAGAGCTTTGCCAACCCGCCCGTGCCGCAGCGCAAGGAGGCGCCCGGCCACGGCCTGCGCGCCGGCATGGCGGTGTTTCACAACAAGTTTGGCGAAGGGAAGGTGCTGGCCATCGAGGGCGAAGGCGACGACGCCCGCGCCCAGGTGAACTTTCCGCGCCACGGCACCAAGTGGCTGGCGCTGGCCGTGGCCAAGCTCACGGTCGTCGAATAGGCCCGCGGCCCGCGCCTCACACCGGCAGGCAGCGCACCGAGGCGCCAGCGGCGGGCAGTTTCTCCGCGAACCAGCCGCTGCGCTCGGGCGACAGCAGCGCCGCCAGCTGCTGCATGACCACCACGTCGCTGCCTTCGGCGGCGGAGCGGTAGCACTCGCCCAGCACCTGCAGCGTGGTGCGCAGGGCCTGGGCCTGGGGCGCGTCGGTCTTGTCCAGGCCGGCGGCGTGGCGCTGCAGCCAGGCCTCGTAGTCGGCCAGGTTTTGCGCAGGCAGCTTGTCGCGCTCGGCCTGCGGAATCATGGTGGCGTACAGCGCTTGCAGGCTGGCCGCGCCCGGCTGGCCCAGATGCAGCGCGGCGTCGTAGCGCGCCTCGAAAGCGCCTTGGCGGTAGATCACCTGGCGCACCTGGTAGCGCAGCTCGCCGCGCTCGCCGGCCAGCGTGCGCACCAGCTGGCGCGCCGCCTCGTTGGCCGGGTCCTGCGCGAACTGGTCCTGCAGGGCCTTGTGGATCTGCGTGTCCGACGGAAAAACGATGGCACGGCTTTCGTCCTGGCGTGAGCAGCCCTGCAGAAGCAGCAGGGCGCCAATCAGTGGCAGGAGGGCATATCGCGTCCGGCAAGGGATTTTCATGGCGGTTTTTTGAAAAGGCTGAATGGTGCAAACATTTTCATTAAGGAAAATGACACCAAATTGCCATGTTGGTTTAAAGGTTATTCAAAGGGTAACCAATTGATTAATCGCGGCGGGCATTCGGTTTTGGTATTTCCACGGGTTAACCGGCGTGATGTAAAAAATAATTGCTTTGTAAGAGAAGCGGTCAGACTGACCACAGTGTGGAGGAGGGCAGGGATGTAACGCTGCCAATGAATGTCAGTGCTTGCGCACATGGACCGGGGAACTTTCAACTTTTGCTTACGGCTGGGCGGAAGGGTTCCGCCAAGAATCCGCCCGCAGCCCAAGGGCCGCTTTTTTTGGCGATATCTCCGCCTCTCCAACCGAAAGGAAACCGAAATGCGCAAGATTGCTATGACTGCCGTTGCTGCCGTATCCCTCGTCTGCGGCACCGCCTTTGCCCAAAGCGGCAACGTGACCATTCCCGGGCTGCTGTCCGGCAAGGGATCGGCCGGCTCGGAAATCACCAACAGCCGCATCACCGTGACCGGCAACAAGGCCACCAACGTGATCGCCGGGGGCGGCAAGGCTGGCATCAAGGTGGCCGAGGTGTCCATGGAAGGCGTGGCCAACGTCAACAGCATCAACATCACCGGCTCCAAGGTCCGCAACTCGGAGATCACCGTCAGCGGCAACGAGGCCACCGACATCAAGGCCATCGGCGGCACCGCCAACGTCAACAGCATCAACATCAACTGACCGCGCACGGTCCATGGCGTGGCCCGCCGGGCGGGCGGTCCGCCTGGCTGAACTGAGGATGTGTGGATGCAAGCGAAGAAGCGTGCGTTGGCAATGACTGGCTTGGCGGCCCTGGCGGCGGCGATGCCGCTGGGTGCCGTGGCGCAGGAATCGATGCTCGCTGGCCTGGGCTGGCACCGCAACAGCCCCGGCTCCGAGGTCGACGGCCAGAGCGAGGTGCGGGTGCAGGGCAACCGTTCCAATGCACAGGTGGTTTCCACGGGCGGCAAGGGCTCGGCCCTGGCCAACGCCGGAATGCGGGTGGACCTGGCCGGCACGGCGCAGGCCAATGTGGCTGGCCTGGCCGCCATGCAGCTGCGCCAGTCGCGCGTGCAGGTGCTGGGCAACGAGGTCGCGGGCTTCGTCACCGCGCTGGGCGGGGCAGCCACGGCCAACGCCGTGCTGGCGGCCAGCAGCACGGGGCCGCAGCAGATGACGGCCAGCAGCCTGCAGGTGGTGGGCAACCGCGCATCCAACGTCTCCGCCTTCGGCGCCAAGAGCGAGGTGCTGCTGGGCACGGGCTCGCTGCAGCTGCCCGGCCGCGCCACGGCCAACACGGTGCTGCTCGACGCCACGGCCGTGCGCCATTCACGCGTCGCCTTGAGCGGCAACCAGGCCGACGAGGTCACTTCCATCGGCGGCGCTGCCGTGGGCAATGCCGTTACGGCGGCACGCAGCGAGCTGTCGCGCACCGACGTGGTGCAGGCCGGCAACCGGGCGCGCGATGTGCGTGCCGGCGGCGGCGCGGCCGGCGTGGGGCGCGGCACGATCGCGCAGGTGGAGCTGGTCGGCGTGGCCGCGGCCAACGCCCTGACCCTGGCCGACAGCAGCCTGGCCGATGCCCGCGTGCTGCAGACCGGCAACCAGGCCGAGGGCGTCGCGGCCGACGGCGGCAGCGCGCTGGCCAATTCCATCAGCCTGTCCGGGCAGCGGGCGGGCAGCAATTACCAGGCCACGCTGGCCGGCAACACGGCCACCGGCGTGCGCGCCTGGGGCGGCGCGGCCTCGGTGCTGCGCGGCGCGCTGGCGGACGTGCGGGTGTCCGCGGCGGCGCTGGCCAACAGTATTTCGGTGCTGCGCGGCAGCCTGCGGGATGCGCCGCGCCACGACGTGGCGGGCAACCGCGCCGACACGGTGGTGGCCACCGGCGGCGCCGCCGTCGCCAACAGCCTGTGGCTGGACGACGCCACGGTGGCCGCCGGCCAGGTGCTGATCGCCGGCAACACGGCGGCCCAGGTCAACACCGTGGGCGGCTCGGGCAGCATTGGCGGCGGCGCGGTGGCCGGCTTTGAGGGCAACGGGCGCGCGCTGGCCAACACCGTGGCGGCCGACCGCCAGTCCACGCTGGCCCAGGCCCAGGTGGCGCTGGCCGGCAACACGGCGCAGCAGGTCACAGGGCGTGGCGGTCTGGCGGCAGCCAACAGCCTGCTGGTCAGCGAAGGACGGGTGCAGCAGTCTTCGGTGGCGCTGGTGGGCAATGACGCGCAGGGCGTCAGCTCGACGGGTTATGCCATGCAGGCAGGGGCCGGTGTGTTGTTCACCGCCACCCAAAGCAGCAGTGCGCTGGCCAATGCGCTGGCGGTGACGGGCTCGCAGCTCGATGCGGCCAGCCTGGCCATCGCCGGCAATCGCGCGGCGCAGGTGCAGGCCGAAGGCGGCCTGGCCATGGCCAACAGCGTGGCGCTGGAGGACGGTGGCGGGCAGTCCGCACGCCTGTCGGCCGCCGGTGCCTTGGCGGGCAACACGGCATCCGGCATATCGGCCAAGGCCAGCTCGGCGTCGGCCGGTGCCGGCGTGGCCTCGCGCAGTGCCAGCGCCCGCGCCGCGGCCAACGCCCTGGTGCTGCACGACGGCGCGGCGGCGGACGCCGCCTCGGCCTGGACCATTGTCGGCAACCAGGCCATGGGGGTGCATGCCGACGGGGGCACGGCCCTGGTCAACGCGCTGGCGGGCTACCGCGGCGCGCGGCTGCAGGGCAGCACCGTCGTGCTGGCGGGCAACGCAGCGCAGGACGTGCGCGCCGAGGGCGGCGCGTCGCAGGTGCTGGGCGTAGGCTCCAAGGGCAACGGCGTGCTGGCCGCCAATGCGCTGTACATGGACGGGCCGTCCTCCACGGCCCTGTCCGGCTCGTCCCTGCTGGTGGCTGGCAACCAGGCGCGCCAGCTGCAGGCGCAGGGCGGACGCGTGAACGCCAACGCGCTAGCCCTCAACGGACAGGCGCAGGTCCGGGGTAGCAGCGTGGTGCTGGCGGGCAATAACGCATCCGACGTGCGCAGTCAGGGCCGCGAGGGCACGGTGGCCGGCTTTGCCGCCTGGGGCAAGGGGGTCGGGCAGGCCAATGCCAACGCCGTGCAGGCCCTGGCCGAACTGCGTGCCGCCAGCCTGGTGCTGGCCGGCAACCAGGCCGCGGCGGTGCGCGCTAACGAGGGCCTGGCCGCGGCCAACAGCGTGGTGCAGAGCGCGGGCAGCCTGTCCGGTGTGCAGATCGGCATTGCCGGCAACACCTCCGGCAACGTGCAGGCCGACGGCGGCCAGCCGGCGCTGGCCAGCAGCCTGCTCACGGAAGGCAGCGTGAGCGGCAGCGCGGTGCAGATCGCCGCCAACCAGGGCAGTGCGTCCTCGGGGGGCGGGCAGGCGGCCTTGAGCAGCAGCGTGCGCGTGCGCCAGGGTGCCAGCGTGCGTGGCTCCCAGGTCACGGTGGCCGGCAACCAGGGCAGCGCACAACGCGGCACGGCCCACAGCGTGGACGTGGCCGGTTCGCTGCAGGGCGGCAGCATCACCATCCTGGGCAACCAGGGCCGGGCCGACGCCGGCGGCTTGGCCAGCAGCGTGGTGGGGCGCGGACGCATCACGGGCAGCCAGATCGCGGTGCTGGGCAACAGCGGCTCGGCCAGCGGCGGCAGCGTGAACAGTGTGCGCAACGACGGCTCGCTGAGCGGGGCGCAGATCACCATCCTGGGCAACCAGGGCAGCGCCCGGGGCGGCGGGCAGGTCAACACGCTGGCCAACAGCGGCTCCGCTAGCGCGGCGCAGGTGCTCATCGCGGGCAACACGGGCAGCGCCCAGGGCGGCGGGCTGGTTAACAGCGTGCGCAACCGCGGCAGCATCCGCGGCGCCAACATCGTCATCACCGGAAACCAGGGCAGCGCCACGGGCGGGGGCACGGTCAACAGCGTGGACAACCGCGGCCTGCTGACGGGCAACGTGGTCATCGCCGGCAACCGCGGCGGCACGGCCTTGGGCGGCACGGTGAACTCGGTGGTCAACCAGGGGGTGCTCGCGGGCACCGTGGCCATCATCGGCAACCAGGGCCGCGCCCTGGCCGGCGGCGTCTCCAACTCGCTCATCAACCAGGGCGTGGTCACCGGGGCCGTGACCATCGTGGGCAACGCCACCGCTGCCGCCGCGGGCATGACCTCGGGCAGTGTGCGCAATGTGGGCGGGGCCATCACCGGCGCCGCCGGTGTGGCCGGCAATGCGGCTTTCGCGGCCAATCCGGGCTACACCTACACGGTGCCCTCCTCGGGCGTGATAAATCAGTCGGTGACGGTGCTGCCGGCGGTCAACCTGCTGAGCATGTAGACCTGTTCGGCCAGCCCTTTTCGAAGTTTCCAAGCTTTGTTCCAGGAGCCCTCCATGCGGTATCTCTCCCTTTTCCTCAGCCATGGCATGGCGGCGCTGGCGCTGTGCGCCGCAAGCGCCCAGGCGCAGCTGGTCAACTATGGCGAGCAGCTCGGCGCTTACAAGGACATGTCGCAAAGCGGCGTGCGGCTTACCGACGGCGTGTACCCGGCTGTGAGCGCCAAGGCCCGGGTGGCCCGCGCCATCGCGCGCAACACGCTGGTCGACCAGAGCGCGCTGCTGCAGCCCGACGGCACGCTGCGCCTGCCCGACAACCAGCAGAACGTGGTGATCCGCAGCAGCTATTCCGACGTGCAGCGCGGCGCCGACGGTTCGCTGCGCATCGCCAGCCCGGTCATCCAGGGCAACGTGACGGGCAACGTCACGCTGTACGTGGAAGGCCGGGGCGTGGAGAACATCACCGTGCTCAATTCGCGCTGACACAGCCGGCGGGCGCCGGCCCGCGGGCATTCGCGTGCCGCCGCGCCAGGGAGGTAGCGGCGGCGCGCTTCACCACTAAGACCACAACCACCATGAAAATGACAATAACAAGCTGCAAGCGCTGGGGAGGCGCCGCGCTTGCGCTGGCACTGCTGGCCGGGTGCGCCACGACCGAGAACGCCCTGGGCGATGCCGACCGGCTGCTGCAGGAGCGCGAAGCGCAAAAGCTCCTGCCCGTGACCAACCTCAGCCCCTATGCGACGGCGCTGGGGCGCTTCGGGCACATGCTCGACATCTACAAGGACGGCGACCCCGTCATCTACCTGCAGACGCGCAACATCCTGGACGCCACCAACCTGTCCAGCCCGCTGGCCGGCGCCGAGATCCCGGGCGACATCACCGAGATGGTGCGCACCGCCGTCAACCGCATCGGGGCGCGCGTGGTCTATGTGCCCTACCACCCGGAGTACCTGGTCTCGCAGGCCCAGCTGGGCGCCAAGTTCGGCGTGACCATGCCCGACTTCCTGATCACCGGCGCGCTGACCGAGTTCGACCGTGCCATCGCCGGTGCGGGGCGCGTGAACTCGGTGGGCATCGAGTTCGGCGGCGGCAACGGCACGGTGACGCTGGGCGGCGACGTGAAGCGCACGGCCATCTATTCGGCGCTGGCGCTGGACCTGAACCTGGTCAGTTTTTCTACCCAGCAGATGGTGCCGCGCATTCAGGCCTCCAATGCGGTCAAGGTGCTCAACTTCAGCTCGGAGGACAACGCCAGCCTGGGGTTCTATGGCGACGCCTTCGGCTTCAAGCTGGAGGGCAAGTACCTGCAGGGCCGCCACTCCGCCATCCGCACCCTGGTGGACCTGAGCGTGCTGGAACTGGTGGGCAAGGCCACCAACACGCCCTATTGGCGCTGCATTCCCGGCGGCACGCCCGACCCGGTGGTGGTGGAGAACATGCGCGCCGCCTTCAACGGGCTGGCGCCTGAGTTGAAGGTGGGACTGATCCAAGTCATGCTGCGCAAGTACGGCCACCCGCTGCAGGTGACGCAGCAGTACGACGAGCCCACGCGCACCGCGCTGCAGTCCGTCTATGACAGCCGCTTCGCCACTCTGGGCGAGGTGGACGTGATGACCTGGGAGGGCTTCGAGCCGCTGTTCTTCAACGTACCCATGCCCTGGGATGGCACGACTGCCCCGGCCGGTGCCAAGGCGGGCGCATGAGGCCCGCCGTGGCGCATCCCATGCGGGCCAGGTGCATGGCTGCCGCACTGGCCCTGTGCGCGGCCGCAGCGCAGGCGCAGGCTCCGGCAGGCGCTGCCGCCGGCGCGGCTGCGGCGCAGGGCGCGCTGCCGGCACCTGCGGCCGGCGCTCCGGCGGCCAGCACCGGCGCGCGCTTCCTGGAGGCGTGCAACCTGTCACTGCAAAAGGGCGTGACCGACCTGGGCTGCCAGGGGCCGCTGTATCGCAATGAGCTGCAGCGGCTGCAGCGCGAGGCGCTGGCCACGCAGAACCCGCAGCTGCTGTCGCTGGTGGGAGATGCCTATGGAAGCCGCCGCTCGGGACTGGCGGATGCCGGCCAGGCCTACCGCTGGTATCTGCTGGCCGCCGTGCGCGGCGATCCGCATGCCATGCAGCGCCTGGCCGAGATGAACCGCCAGGGCACGGGCACGCCGCAGGACAAGGTCAAGGCACTCGGCTATGCGCGGCTGGCCCAGCGCCTGGCCCTGCCGGGCGCCACGGCGGCGGGCCAGGAAGTGGCCCAGGTCATCGAGCAGCTGGGTGCTGAGATGGCCGTGGAAGAGGTGGCCCTGGCCGAGCGCTTTGCCGCCGAGCTGCAGGCGCAGGTGATGCAGGCCGGCGCAGCCGCGCCGGGTGCGCCGGCCATGGCGCCGGCGACCGGTGCGGGCAGCAGTCTGCCGGGCATGGTGCCCGGGCGAACCGATGCGGCTGCGCCCGCGCTTCCGGGCACACGCCTGCCCGGGACGCCTGCGCCGCAATGAAGCGCAAGGGGCCAGGCATGCGGTGCCATTTGTTTCATGAAGGCGCGGGCGTGGCCCTGCTGTGGTTGGCGGCTGCCTGCCTGGGAGGGCCGGCGCTGGCGCAGGGGCAGGGCCCGCAAGGGCCCATCGGTCCCCAGGGCCGGATTGGACCGCCCGGCAGCACCGTGGTGGCGCCGGCGCCTGCCGCCGCTCCTCCCCGGCAGCCGCCGGGCAACCACATCGAAGCGTCGGGCAACAAGGCCAACGGTGTCATCTGCGGCCCGGGTGGCGCCAGCGTCAACAGCGTGGACGTGCAGGGCGCCCGGCTGGAAGGGCGCACCGTCATCGTGCAGGGGCGCAACACGCGGGACGTGGACACGCGCGACTGCCCGGCGCCGGCGCCGGGCGACGCCCCGTCCCCGAAGCAGGCCCCGGCACAGATCAACAGCATCCGCATCCGCTGACCGCGGGCGGCGGCATCGACAACGGAGAACACCAGTGACCCAACACTTTTCCTGCCAAGCCACGGCCTCGCGGCGCCTGGCGGTGGCCCTGGCCTTGGCCACGCTGGCCCTGGCCGGCTGCAAGGACCAGGCGGCCAGCCCCGAGGCACCACCCGGCGCACCCGCTCCGGCGCCCGTGGCCCCGCCGGCCCCGCCCGTCGCACCTGTCGCACCTGTCGCGCCCGCTGCCCCGGCTGCGGAGCCCACCGCCGCGGCGGCTGCTGCGCCGGCCGCGGCACCGCGCAAGCTGCCGCTGGCCGTGCAGGGCGTGGCCCCGGCCGGTGTCACCGTGCGCGTCAAGGGCGTGGAGTTGGGCAGCGACGCCACGGTGCTGGACGTGAGCATTTCCTTCGCCAACCGCATCACTGACAGCACCATGCTGGCCCTGGCAGACACCTTCCTGGAGGACGAGAGCGGCGCGCGCCTGCACATCAAGCGACCCGACGGCAACCGCGACATCACCATTCGCGAAGGCCAGACGCTGGACGGCCAGCTGGTATTCCTGGGCAGCGTGCCGGCCACGGCGCACAAGCTGCGGCTGGTCTTCAACGACGGCAACGATGGGGACAACATCGTCGCCCCGGGCCTGGTGATGGAGCTGCCCCTGCAGGCTGGCGGATGAGTGTGCTTCCCAGGTTCCGGTCGCTGCTGCCGTGGGCGGCGGGCCTGCTGCTCTGCAGCGCGGCCCTGGCCGAGGGCGTGGTAGTGCACCGCAGTACGCGGCCGCTGGCGCAGGCCGCCACGCAGCTGACGCCCGCCAGCGCGCCGGCGACCGTGCTGCAGCCGAAAGCCACGCCCGGGGGGCTCACGCCCCGCGTCGAGGCCGCCCCGCTGCAAGTCCGCCAGGGGCCGCAGACCATCCTGCGCGAGGCCGAGGTCCCGCCGCAGCGGTTGGAGCAGACACGGGCGTTGCTGGCCGAGCTGAAGGCCCAGGCCACGCCGCAGCAGGCGATCTCCATCGACCTGCCAGCCGATGTGCTGTTCGACTTCGACAAGGCGCAGCTGCGCCCGGACGCGGCACCCTCCATCGCCAAGGCGGCCGAGTTGATCCGCAGCTACCCGCGAGCTCCCATCACGGTGGTGGGACACACGGATGGCAAGGGCGCCGATGCCTACAACGACGCCCTGTCGCTGCGCCGCGCCCAGGCCGTGGCGCATGCGCTGGGCCAGCAGGGCGGGCGCAAAGCAGAAACCCGGGGCATGGGTAAGCGCCAGCCCGTCGCCCCCAACACCACGCCCGACGGCGGCGACGACCCCCAGGGACGGCAGCTGAACCGGCGAGTGCAAATTCTCATCGGACTGCCTGCCGGAGGCTGACGCATGGCACTCACACGCTGCCCCGAATGCGGTCGGGAAGTCTCCACGCAGGCCCAGGCCTGCCCCGGCTGCGGCCATCCGCTGCAGCCGCAGAACGGCCAGCCTGCCTGGCGCTCCTCACACGTGTGGGGCCGGCTGGCGATAGTGCTGGGCGCCTGGCTGGTCACGCCCTGGCTGGCGCGCCTGATCGTGGCGCTGGCGGTGTGCGTGGTGGCCTACTTCCTGTTCACCAAGGGCTGAGGGCGGCCGCGCCGTCACGCCGCCGTCACCGGTTCTTCACGTGCCTGTCACATGGGCCGTGGAGCATCGTGGTCTGCCCCCCGAGAGGTTCAGCGGGTGGCTATTCCACGAAAGGCAAGCGCTAGATGAACGCACCCACGACCCGGCCCGAGGCGGCCCTGATCGACCCTGATGACATCGGCTACAACCCCACTGCCAACCCCTCGTTTTCCACGCTCATCGAAGGCCGGCTGAGCCGCCGCAATCTGCTGCGCGGCGGCTTCGCCTCGGCGGGCGGCGCCATGCTGGGCAGCATCGCGCTGGCCGGGTGCGGCGGTGGAGGCTACGATGACCCGGCGCCCGTCGAGCCCCCGGGAGGCCTGAAGCTGGGCTTCAATCCGGTGGCCAAGAGCCTGGCCGATGCGGTCGTCGTGCCGGCGGGCTACACCGCCAGCGTGCTCTACCGCCTGGGCGACCCGCTCGCTGCGGGCGTGGCCGCGTACAAGAATGACGGCACGGACGACCCCACCACCTACGACCGCCGCGCCGGCGACCACCACGACGGCATGAGCTGGTTTGGCCTGGGCGCAGGCGGCCAGTGGGACGCCAAGGCCAGCGGTCGCGGCCTGCTGGTGATGAACCACGAATCGCTGACCCCCGTCTTCCTGCACCCCCGCGGCCGCACCGTGGTCAAGGGCCAGCGCACCGAGCCTAGCGAGGTGCTGCGCGAGTTCTACCTGCACGGCGTAAGCGTGATCGAGACCACCAAGGGCGCTGACGGCCAGTGGAGCTACAAGCAGGACTCGGCCTTCAACCGCCGCGTGCACACGCTGACGCCGATGGAGCTTTCCGGTCCCGTGCGCGGCGCGGAGGCGCTCAAGACCCGCTACTCGGCCAAAGGCACGGGCACCCGCGGCACGGTCAACAACTGCGCCAACGGCACTACGCCCTGGGGCACCTACCTGACCTGCGAAGAGAACTGGTACGGCTACTTCTTCCGCACCCCGGCCGCCGACGACGCCAAGCGCTCGCCCCGCGAGCTGGCGGCCATCAAGCGCTACGGCGTGGGCCCGCAGGAGTTCTACGGCCTGTGGGGCACCACCCAGGGTGCTGCCAATGCCGACGAGCAGGACAGCTTCGATCGCTGGAACCTGGACGTGTCGGGCGAGAGCGCTGTGGCCGACTACCGCAACGCCCACAACACCTACGGCTGGGTTGTCGAGATCGACCCTTTTGCGCCGGGTAGCACGCCGAAGAAGCGCACGGCGCTGGGCCGCTTCGGCCACGAGGGCGCCTGCCTGGGCGTGGTCGAGGCCGGCAAGCCCCTGGTCTGGTACATGGGCGACGACGCGCGCAACGAGTACGTCTACAAGTACGTGTCCAACAAGAACTGGGACCCGAAGGACGCCACCGGCGGCCTGGCCGCCGGAGACAAGTACATGGACGATGGCAGGCTCTACGTGGCGCGCTTCAAGGCCGACGGCACGGGCGAGTGGCTGGAGCTGGCCCTGGGCAAGAACGGCATCACCGCGTCCAACGCCGCCTACGGCTTTACCGACCAGGCCGACGTGCTCCTGCACGCCCGCCTGGCGGCCGACGCGGCCGGCGCGACCAAGATGGACCGCCCCGAGTGGACCGCCGTGAACCCCAAGACCGGCGACGTGTACGTGACGCTGACCAACACCAACGCCTCGTCGCGCCCGCTGGACAAGACCGATGCGGCCAATCCGCGCTTCTACAACGATCCCAAGGGTGCGGAGCAGAAGGCGCAAACCGGCAACCCCAACGGCCACATCGTGCGATTTGCCGAAAGCGCCGGCAATGCCGGCACCGCCTTCACCTGGGACGTGTACCTGTTCGGCGCGCGCTCCACGGCCGGCGCTGACGTCAACATCTCCGGCCTGACGGCCGAGAACGACTTCTCCAGCCCCGACGGCCTATGGTTCAGCCAAGCCTCGGCCGGCCTCGCCTGGCTGCAGACCGACGACGGCGCCTATACCGACGTGAGCAACTGCATGATGCTGGCCGCCGTTCCCGGCAAGGTCGGCGACGGCGCCCGAAAGACCATCACCAACACCGGTGCCGACGGCGCCAAGCGCACGCAGGACACCATCGCCGGCGCTCGGCCGGGGGAGAAGGGCACGCAGCTGGGCCGCTTCCTGGTGGGTCCCAAGGGCTGCGAGATCACGGGCATCGCCGAGTCGGGCGACGGCCGGGCGATCTTCGTGAACATCCAGCACCCGGGCGAGGACACGAAGGACGCGGACATCACCGACGCGACCCGATTCCAGAGCCACTGGCCCGACGGCGGCAGCGCCCGCCCGCGCTCGGCCACCATCGTCATCACCCGCAACGACGGCGGCGTGGTCGGCGTCTGAAGCGCGTTCGCTGAGTCAATGAGCACCCTGCACACGCCGTGACGCGTGTGCAGGGTTTTTCATGGCCTGGCCGCGCAGGCTGAGACGCGGCCCCGTCAGGAGGCCGCGACCACACGCAACGGCTATTCCTCTGTCTGCTGGGGCTCGGGTGCCGGCGGCTGCTGGGGCGCCTCGAAGCTGTCGCGAAAGGTGAACACCACCGAGGTGAAGAACATGGCGGCCAGCATCATGGCCGTGGCAGCCATCACGCCGCCGGCAAAGCCCGCGCTCAAGCCCAGCCCCGCCAGCAGCGCCACCATCAGGCTTACCGCCAGGCCGGCGGCCACGAACACACCCAGCCAGGCCAGCCCGTAGATGGTGAAGGCGCCCAGGTTGCGCACGCAGGCGACGATGCTGAAGAACAGCGCCTTCACCGGCGCCACGTTGTGCCAGTGCACCAGCCCCGGCGCGTGCCAGAACAGCAGCGATAGCGGCACGTACAGCAGCAGCGACAGCCACATGGCAGCCTGGAAGCTGCCCGACTCGGCCACCTCGCGGGTAAGGGGCTCGCCACCCAGGTACACCAGGGCGAACTGCCCCTCGTCGATCAGTGCCGACAGCCCCATGACCAGCAAGAAGCCTGCCGCGTACAGCGCGCCCAGGGTGAGCATGGAGTGCATGCGCTGGCGCCCGGTGCGAAAGGCCACCAGCAGCAGGGTGGGCGTGGGCACGCGGCCGTGGCTGGCCTCGGCGGCGGCCACCATCATGACCAGCGTGGCCGAGGGCAGCAGCGCCAGCGCCACGGCCGGTCCCACCAGCGGCAGCGCCGCGGCCAGCGACATGGTCGCCATGCACAGGAAAAACAGGGCCGCCAGCGCCATGGGCTGGCGCCAGAACACGCGGATGCCCAGGCGTGTCCATTCCAGGCCCGTACGGGCGGGGACGATGTGCAGTTTCATGGAGACAAGGAGCAATGGCGCAGGCCGGGGCGGCATGCGCAGCCTGCGGAGGAATTTACCCCAGGGCGGCGCGGTGACCGACGCCTGGGGGCTTGGGGCCCGTCAATCCGCCAGCCAGGGGTGCTGCACCCGCTCGCGCAGCACGCGCTCGAAGTGCGTGGGGTCGTGCGGTGTGAGCAGGCTGGCCTCACGCGGCAGGTGGTAGTCCCACAGCCGCGAGACCCAAAAGCGCAGCGCGCCGGCGCGCAGCATGGCCGGCAGCAGCGCTCGCTCGCTGGTCGTGAGCGGGCGCACGGCCTGGTAGGCCGCCACCAGGGCAGCGGCGCGCTCCGGCACATGGCGACCGGTGGGCAGGTCGACGCACCAGTCGTTCAGGCACACGGCCAGGTCGAACAACCAGGTGTCCACGCCGGCGAAATAGAAGTCGAACAGGCCGGTCAGCTCTTCGCCGTCGAACATCACGTTGTCGCGGAACAGGTCGGCGTGGATGGGGCCGCGCGGCAACGCTGCATATTCGCTGGAAGCGGCGACGTGGTTCTGGTAGGCCAGTTCGGACTGGATCAGTACCGCCTGTGCGGGCTCCAGGTGGGGCAGCACCACGGGCACGGTGGCGTTCCACCACTCCAGGCCGCGCAGATTGGGCTGGCTGCGCTCGTAGTCGCGCCCGGCCAGGTGCATGCGCGCCAGCACGGCGCCCACGGCGGCGCAGTGCACGGCCGACGGCGCCAGCTGGCTCTGGCCGCGCAGCTTGGTGGCCAGGGCGGCGGGCTTGCCGGCCACGGTGTGCAGGATGGCACCGCGCTTGTCGGCCTGCGGGTCGGGCACGGGGATGCCGGCGCGGGCCAGGTGCTGCATCAGGTGCAGGTAAAAGGGCAGCTGCTCGGCGGTAAGGCGCTCGAACAGGGTGAGCACGAACTCGCCCGACTCGCAGGTCAGGAAGTAGTTGGTGTTCTCGATACCACCCTGGATGCCACGCAGGGCGAGCAGCTTGCCCAGTTGCAGGCGGCGCAGCAGGTCGCGCGCCTCCTTGTTGGAGACTTCGGTGAAGACGGCCATCGGGTGAAAAGCGGGACGGTCGGCGGGAGAGGGGAGGAGAGTGGCGGCGCGCCAGGCGCGCGGACGGAGCGGGAAAAGGGCGAAGGCTTAGAAGCGGCCCAGGTTCCACACGCGTGGGGCGTTCACGCTGTCGGAGTCGCCCAGGTTGCCGGGCCGGGAGCGGGCGCCGTCGCCCGAGCGCACCTCGTAGGCGGGCAGGGGCGTGCCGGTCTTGGGCTGCACGGTGATGCTTTGCGTCTGCCCGCCCACGCGCAGCTCGTCCACGCGGCTGCCGGCGTCTTCCACCACGATGCGCTGCACGCGCTGGTTGTGGCGGCCGGCCTGGGGTTGCTCCTGTTCTGATAGCTGCTCGCGCTTATCAGCATTGGGCTGGAGGCCATTTTGGCTGGTATTTTGGGCCGAGGCCGGCAGGCCAGCCAGGGCCAGCAGGAGCAGGGACAGGGGAGCTAGGGCGCGCATGGGGGAGATTGTAGGCGGGCCCGGCGGCGAGCCCTGTCGTCCATCAGCGCGCCGCCTCGCCGTCCACCGCCTGCTGCACGGCGCGGTAGAACGCCTCGCGGGCCGGCAGGGCCACGGGGTCGCGCGCGCCGCCCCTCCAGTTGGCGGCGGAGACGATGACCAACTGGCGCTTGGGGTCCAGGAAGATGCCCTGGCCGAAGATGCCGCGCGCGGCGAAGCTGCCGTCGTCATACGTCCACCACTGGTAGCCGTAGCCGCGCCCGGCCACGCCGATGTCGGCCTGCTTGCGCGTGGCCTGTTCCAGCCAGTCCGCGGGCAGGACGGAGGTGCCCTCCGAGCGCGCGCCCTCCAGGATGAACTGGCCGAAGCGCGCGTAGTCGCGCGCGGCCGCCTGGATGCAGCAGCCGCTGATCTCCTGGCCCGTCTTGCTCAGCAGCCAGGTGCCCTGCTGCTCCATGCCGGCAGGGCGCCACACCTTTTCTTCCAGGTACTGGGCCAGCGTCTTGCCGGTGGCCTGGCTGACCAGGATGCCGACCAGGTTGGTCTCGCCGGTGCTGTAGTTCCAGCGCTCGCCCGCCGGCGCGGCGCGCGGCAGCTGGCGCATGTAGCTGACCAGAGCGTCCACGCCCGGTTCGGGCTGGTGGTTGTTGAAGCGCGCCACGTCGGATTGCGGATCGGCGTAGTCCTCGTTCCAGGCCACGCCCGAGGTCATGGTCAGCAGCTGGCGCACGCTGACCGCGTCGTAGGCCGAGCCGCGCAGGTCGGGGACGTAGTCGCTGACCTTGTCGTCCAGGCTCTTGATGAAGCCGTCCTTGAGCGCCGCGCCGGCCAGCGTGGAGGTGAAGGACTTGGCCACCGAGAAGCTGGTCCAGCGCCCGTCGCCGTCAAAGCCCAGGCCGTAGCGCTCCAGCCGCAGCTTGCCGCCCTGCACGATGAGCAGGGCAGCGGCGTGCTGCTCCTGCAGGTAGGCGTCCAGGTCCAGCGGCAGTGCCAGCGGCTCGCCCTGGGGCAGCGGGCGCGGCGTGCCGCTGGGGTGCATGGTGCGCCATTTGGCCAGCACGGGCAGCCGGTCCATCGCGCGAAAGGCCGCGTCGCGCTGCTCCTGCGTCCAAAACAACAGGTCGCGGTTGGTGGGCAGCGTCTTGAGCAGCCCGCGGGTTTCCTTGTCCAGGCTGAACCAGTAGCCCGCTGCCGCCACGGCCAGCACGGCAGCGGTGCCCAGCGTGATGCGCGCCAGTCGTCCGCTCATGGCTTGGCCGGGCATTGGCCGCCCGTGCAAGGTGTGGTGAAGCGGGCGATGAAGTCGCGGTAGTTCTTGCCCATGCGGCCCATCTGCTCGCAGGTGTCGCCCCGTGCGTCGAAGGCATAGCCCTGGCTGGCGCCGGCGTCCAGCAGCTCCACGCGCGCCAGCTGCCAGCGGCTGAACTCCTCGGGGTGGCGCCACTGCTCGGCGCAGATGCCGTGGTAGACCAGGCTGGCATAGGTCAGCTCGCTGACCTGGGGCTTGTCCATGACCAGGCGCAGCACGCCCTGTCCGAGCTGCGCGCTCTTCAGGCCGTTGCCCAGCAGCACCTTCTGCAGGGACGGCGGCACGTCGGTGAACTGCGGCTGGGCGGCCGTGGCCAGGGTGGCGCAGGCCGTCAGCGCAAGGGCGATCATGGGGTGTTTCAGCATGGCGCGGGCGAGGGCGTCGCAGGTGGGTCGAAGCGCGCATTGTGCCGCCGCGCACGGCGCCATCGTGTGCAAAATGCCGCCATGAGCGACCCCCAAACCCTGCTGCTGGTGGACGGTTCCAGCTACCTGTACCGCGCCTACCACGCCATGCCCGACCTGCGCGCCGTGCCGGGCGACCCGAACAGCCCCGCCACCGGCGCCATCCGCGGCATGGTCAACATGCTGGCCGCGCTGCAAAAGGACGTGCCCGCCGCCTACGCCGCCTGCGTGTTCGACGCCAGCGGCCCGACCTTCCGCGACGCCCTCTATCCCGAATACAAGGCCCAGCGCGCGCCCATGCCCGACGACCTGCGCGCGCAGATCAAACCCATCCACGAGGTGGTGCGCCTGCTGGGCTGGCCGCTGCTGTGCATCGAGGGCGTGGAGGCCGACGACGTGATCGGCACCCTGGCGCGCCATGCGGCCGCGCGCGGCCTGCGCGTGATCATCGCCAGCGGCGACAAGGATCTGTCGCAGCTGGTGGACGAGCATGTCACTGTGGTCGACACCATGAGCGGCAAGCGCCGCGACGTGGCCGGCGTGACGGCCGAGTTCGGCGTGCCGCCCTCGCTGATGGTGGACTTCCAGACGCTGGTGGGCGACGCCGTGGACAACGTGCCGGGCGTGCCCAAGGTCGGCCCGAAGACGGCCGCAAAGTGGCTGCGGGAGCATGGCTCGCTGGACCGGCTGATTGCCAACGCCCACACCATCAAGGGCGTGGCCGGCGAGAACCTGCGCGGTGCGCTGCAATGGCTGCCCACGGGGCGCGAGCTGGTCACCATCAAGACCGACTGCGATCTGTCGCAGCAGCTGGCGAACTATCCAGATGCTATGGATTCGATAGCTGTCGGCGCACGCCAGACGGACGCTTTGCGCGATTTTTATGAGAAATACGGTTTCCGTTCCCTGGCCCGGGCGCTGGAGGCTGACCCGGACGTGGCCGCCGCCGCGCTCACCAGCGAGGAAGCGACGCAGGTGGCCGAGATCGCCCAGCAGCGCGAGGTGGCCTACGAGACGGTGCTGACCTGGGAGCAGTTTGATCAGTGGCTCGTCCGCATCCAGACCGCGCCGCTGGTGGCGCTGGACACCGAGACTACGTCGCTGGACGAGCTGCGCGCGCGCATCGTCGGCCTGAGCTTCAGTGTGCAGCCCGGCAGTGCCGTCTACATCCCCCTGGCGCACGACGGCCCGGACGCGCCCGAGCAGCTGCCCATCGACGAGGTGCTGGCGCGGCTCAAGCCCTGGCTGGAGGACCCCACGCGGCCCAAGCTGGGCCAGCACGTCAAGTACGACCGCCATGTGCTGGCCAACCACGGCATCCAGGTGCGCGGCTACGTGCACGACACCATGCTGCAAAGCTACGTGCTGGAGGTGCACAAGCCGCACGGCCTGTCCAGCCTGGCCGAGCGCCACACCGGCCGCACCGGCCTGACCTACGAGGACCTGTGCGGCAAGGGTGCCAAGCAGATCCCGTTTTCGCAGGTGTCGGTGGAGCAGGCCGCGGCCTATTCCTGCGAGGATTCCGACCAGACGCTGGATGTGCACGGCGTGCTTTGGCCGCAGCTGGAGAAGGAGCCCAAGCTGCGCGCCATCTACGAGCTGGAGATCGCCTGCAGCGAGACGCTGTTTCGCATTGAGAGGAACGGCGTGCTGATCGACGCCGAGCGGCTGGCGCAGCAAAGCCACGAGCTGGGCCGGCGCATCATGGCGCTGGAGCAGCAGGCCTTCGAGATTGCCGGCCAGCCGTTCAACCTGGGCTCGCCCAAGCAGCTGGGCGAGATCTTCTTTGACAAGCTGGGCATGCCGGTGGTCAAGAAGACCGCCACCGGCGCGCGCTCCACCGACGAGGAGGTGCTGGAAAAGCTGGCCGAGGACTACCCCCTGCCCGCCACGCTGCTGGAGCACCGCAGCCTGTCCAAGCTCAAGGGCACCTACACCGACAAGCTGGGCCAGCTGGCGGATCCGCGCACCGGCCGCGTGCATACGCACTATGCCCAGGCCGTGGCGGTGACGGGACGGCTGTCCAGCAACGAGCCCAACCTGCAGAACATCCCCATCCGCACGGCCGAGGGCCGGCGCATCCGCGAGGCCTTCATCGCCCCGCCGGGCCGGCTGATCGCTAGCTGCGACTACAGCCAGATCGAGCTGCGCATCATGGCCCACATCAGCGGCGACGAGGCACTGCTGGCGGCGTTCACCAAAGGCCTGGATGTGCACCGCGCCACCGCCGCCGAGGTCTTCGGCATCCCTTTGGCCCAGGTCAGCAGCGAGCAGCGCCGCTACGCCAAGACCATCAACTTCGGGCTGATCTACGGCATGAGCAGCTTCGGCCTGGCCAAGTCGTTGGGCATCAGCACGGCGGCGGCCAAGAACTACATCGACCGCTACTTCGAGCGCTACCCCGGCGTGAAGCGCTACATGGACGAGACGCGCGTGCAGGCCAAGGAGCGCGGCTATGTGGAAACCGTGTTCGGCCGGCGCCTGGTGCTGCCCGAGATCAACTCGCCCAATGGCCCGCGCAGGAGCGCCGCCGAGCGCGCCGCCATCAACGCGCCCATGCAGGGCACGGCCGCCGACCTGATCAAGATGGCCATGGTGCAGGTGCAGGAGGTGCTGGACCGCGACAAACCCCAGGTGCTGATGGTCATGCAGGTGCACGACGAGCTGGTGTTCGACCTGCCTGAGGGCGAGGCCGACTGGGTGCGCACGCAGGTGCCGCGCATCATGGCCGATGTGGCGCAGTTGAAGGTGCCGCTGCTGGCCGAGGTGGGCTTTGGCAGCAACTGGGAAGAGGCGCATTGACGGCGCGAGCGTTCCGTCTGCACTGTGGCGCACGGGCCCGGCGCTCAGCGGTTGTCCATCAGCGCCAGCCAGGCGCTCGAGATGGACGGTAGTACATTCGAGGACCCTGCCCGCCGGTAGGCCCGTGGGACGAGCGGTTCACCAGCACCCGCCACCCGAGATACAGAGCAGCACAACCGAGGGACAGAATAGATGATTCATTTTTCCGACATCGTGATCGGAGCGCTGCAAGGCGAACAGCAGGCCACCGTGCTCCAGCAATGGCTGCAGGCCGCGTCGGCCGCCGGCCTGCAAAGGACCAAGGCGACGGAAAGCGAGGCGCGGACCATCGCAACCGTGCTTGGTGAGGCCTTGCGCAACGGCGCCCGGGTGGATGCTTTCGGCGACAGCGCATGGGCGCAATTGCATGAAGTGCTGGCCGACCTCTCGCGCTCGCGCGCGGCGCAGGGGCAGAGCGCCGGCGACACCAGCGTGTTCGTCCTGGCGCTGAAGAAACCCTTGCTGGACGTGCTCCAGCGCGAGCTGTCCGGGGCCGATGCCTCCGCCGTGGCGTCTTCGTTCTGGGAGCTGTCCCAGCTGGTGGACCGCATGGCCCAGCTGACGGCCACGACGTTTCAGAAAGCCCGCGAGGACATCATCGTGCGCCAGCAGGAGGAACTGCTGGAACTGTCCACCCCGGTGGTCAAGTTGTGGGAGGGTGTGCTGGCCGTGCCGATGATCGGCACGCTGGACAGCAACCGGACGCAGGTGGTGATGGAGACGCTGCTGCAGAAGATCGTGGAGACCGGCTCGGGGCTGGCCATCATCGACATCACGGGCGTGCCCACCGTGGACACCCTGGTGGCGCAGCACCTGCTCAAGACGGTCACCGCCATCCGCCTCATGGGGGCCGACTGCATCATCAGCGGCATCCGCCCCCAGATCGCGCAGACCATCGTGCACCTGGGCATCGACCTGCAAGGCATCGTGACCAAGGCCACGCTGGCCGATGCCCTGGCGGTGGCGATGCAGCAGTCCGGCTGGCAGATCACGCGCAAGGTCTAAGGAGCAACCATGGAGCGTATTCCCATCCTGCGCATGGGTGAGACCCTGCTGGTCACCATCCAGGTGGACATGCAGGACCAGACAGCCCTGGCGCTGCAGGAGGACCTGGCCGAGCGCATCGCCAAGACGGGCGCCAGCGGCGTGATGATCGACATCTCGGCCCTGGAGATCGTCGACTCGTTCGTTGGCCGGATGCTGGCCAGCATCTCGGGCATTGCCCGCATCCTGTCGGCGACGACGGTGGTGGTGGGCATGCAGCCCGCGGTGGCCATCACGCTGGTGGAACTCGGGCTCTCCCTGGAGGGCGTGAAGACGGCTCTCGACGTGGAGCGCGGCATGGCATTGCTGCGCCGGACGCGCGAGGAGAGCCGCTTTGTCAGTTGACACCTCGGGATCGTTGCCGCTGGCATCGGAGCAGCACATCGTTGCCAGCCGCCAGGTCGTGCGCCAGCTGTGCCAGCAGATCAAGCTGTCGCTGGTCGAGCAGACCAAGATGATCACCGCCGCAAGCGAACTGTCGCGCAACACGCTCATCCACGGCGGCGGGGGCAGCATGCACTGGGAGCTCCTCGAGCGGGACGGGCGCAGCGGCCTGAAGCTCTGCTTCGAGGACCGCGGCCCGGGCATCGCCGATCTGAAGCTGGCCATGTCCGACGGCTGGACCTCTGGCTCCGGCATGGGGCTGGGACTGCCCGGCAGCAAGCGGCTGGTGAGCGACTTCGAGATCGAAACCGCGCCCGGACAGGGCACGCGTGTGAGCATCACGAAGTGGAAGTGACTCGTGGCTGGAGCCACCGCTCTTTTCAGATCACCGATCCGAGTTGCATAGGAGAGGCTCGGCGTTTCTGTGCCAGGGCCGTGCAGCACTGGAACTGGGCCGACGCTGATGCGGGCCGGCTGGCCATCATCGTGACCGAGTTGGGCACCAATCTGCAGCGCCACGCCAAGAATGGCGCCCTGTGGATCGCCATCAAGGATCAGCCCCAGGAGGTGGAAGTGCTGGCGCTGGACAACGGACCCGGAATCAACGATGTGGCCCGGGCGTTGCAAGACGGCATGTCCACCGGCTCCGGATCCCCAGGCACCGGCCTGGGTGGCATTCGCCGGCTGGCCGATGATTTCGACCTGTACTCCGCCGCCAGCGGCACCTTGTGCCTGGCGCGCGTGCGCGCATCCGGCCAGGCCGCTGTGCGCCGCCCCCATGTGGGCGCCGTGAGCCTTTGCGCCCCGGGCGAAACCGTTTGTGGCGATGGCTGGGCCTTTGCGTTGGGTGATTCGGGCGAAGTGGCCGTGATGGTGGCCGATGGCTTGGGACATGGCATCCACGCGGCCGAGGCGGCGCAGGCGGCTGTGGCCGTGTTCGCGGACGCGCCATTCGCCGCGCTGGAGCTGTGCATGCAGCACACCCACGCGGCGCTGCAGGCCACGCGCGGGGCCGCGCTTTTCCTGCTGCGCTGCGACGTAGCCGCGCAGGTGCGCCACACGGGCGCTGGCAACGTGCTGGGGCGCCTGGTCTCGGGCGTGGCGGACCGGACCCTGCTCACCCAGCATGGCACCGCGGGCGTTCAGGTGCGCAGGCCCGAGATCACCTGCACGCAGCTGCCCGCACATGCGGTGGCCGTGCTGTACAGCGATGGGGTGGCGTCGCGGTGGAAGAGCGATGAGCTGTCCCCCCTGCTGTCTCGTGATCCCACCTTGCTTGCCGCTGCGATCTGCTGGCGGCACGGCCGAGGACGGGACGATGCAACGGTGGTCGTGCTCAAACCAGGGGATGCGCTTGACTGAAGAGATCTCAACGCGGATGCCGGACGGTGGCGACGAGGCTGGAGCATTACGGCAGGAGGTTCAGGCCCTGCGCGCCGAAGTGGAGGAAACCAACCGTGGCGTCGTGGCGCTGTATGCCGAACTTGACCAGCAGGCCGAACAGCTGCGGCAGGCCACGCAGCTCAAGAGCCGGTTCCTGTCGTACATGAGCCATGAATTTCGCACGCCCATCGGGGCCGCGCTCAGCATCACCCGGTTGCTCCTCGACCGTGTGGATGGGCCGCTGACGAGCGAGCAGGAGCGCCAGGTCAAGTTCATCGAAAGCACTTGCCAGGAGTTTTCCAACATGGTCGACGACCTGCTGGACTTGGCGAAGATCGAAGCCGGCCGGCTGGACATATCGCCCGCATGGTTCGAAATGATGGACCTGTTCGTGGCGCTGCGCGGAATGTTCAAGCCCATCCTGGCGAACGCGGAATTGAACCTGGTGTTCGAGGAGCCGCATGGCCTTACCCGGCTCTATACCGATGACCGCAAGCTCTCGCAGATCCTGCGCAATTTCATCTCGAACGCGCTGAAGTTCACGCCTCAGGGAGAGGTGCGCGTAGCCGCACGGGCCGAAGGTGAAGGCATGGTGCGCTTTTCCGTGTCCGATACGGGCATCGGCATCGCGCACGAGCATCTGGCGCATCTGTTCAATGATTTCTCCCAGGTGGACTCGCCGATTCAGAAGCGGTTGCGGGGCACTGGTCTGGGCCTGGCGTTGAGCCGGCAGCTGGCGACACTGCTGGGTGGCTATGTGGAAGCCCAGAGCGAACTGGGCCGCGGCTCTGTTTTCTCGGTAGTGGTTCCGATAGAGTTGGATACTTCCGCGCCCCGTTGATCCGCTTGCCTATGTCTACCACCGGCCTCGTTTCTCTGTCCATTGATCGCGGGCGGCACACCGTGCTGGTGGTCGATGACAACCCTACGACGCGCTATTCCACCTCGCGGGTGCTGAAGGCGGCCGGTTTCCAGACCCTCGAAGCGGAAACGGGCGCGGCCGCCATCGCCGTGGCGCACGAGAACATCTCCGCCGTGGTGCTGGATGTGCATTTGCCGGACATGGATGGCTTAGAGGTGTGCCGCGTGCTGCGCGCCGATCCCCGCACCGCATACACCCCGGTCATCCACCTGTCTGCCGCCTATGTGGAGAGCGCACACAAGATCGCGGGCCTGAACGCAGGGGCCGATGCCTACATGGTGCATCCGGCGGAGCCGGCCCTGCTCGTGGCCACGCTGCAGGCGCTCATCCGGGCCCGCATGGCGGAGGAGCGCGTACGCGATAGCGAAAAGCAGTTCCGTGCCATCTATGACAAAGCGCCCGTGGCCATCATGCTGGTGGATGCCGAGGGGCGCTTCGCGGATGTGAATCCCCAGGCAGAGGAGCTGTTCCAGAGGAGCCGGGCCGAACTGATGGGTACCGAGGTGGCCGCCTTGGCCCCCCACTCCTGGGCGGACATCGTCAAGAAGCGCTTCCAGGACCATGGCACCTCGTCGTGGGAGGCGGAGTTTCCGTTGCTCAAGGCCGATGGCCGCGAAATGATGCTCAACTGGACGATGTCGGACCACGTCGAGCCAAGCCTGCACATCGGCATCGTGACGGATCTGACCGAACGCAGGGATTTCGAGCAACGGCGCCAGGATCTGTTGGAGCGCGAGCAGGCAGCCCGCGTGCTGGCCGAGAGGCACAGCCGCACCAAGGACGATTTCGTGGCCGTGCTGTCGCACGAACTGCGCACCCCCTTGACCCTCATCACCGGCTGGGTGCACATGATGCGCCGCGCCATCGGCACGCCGGAAACCGTGGCCCGCGGCCTGGACGCCATCGAGCGCGGTGCCAAGGCCCAGGGGCGCATCATCTCGGACATCCTGGATGTTTCTCGCCTGGCCTCGGGCAAGCTGCGCTTGCACAGGGAGTGGGCCAACCCGCTGGAACTGGTGCGCACTTCCCTGGATGCGCTACGGGATCAAGCCCTCGCCAAGGGCGTTGAGCTGAGCGTCGAGTCCGCCGGCGCCGAAATTCCCGCTTGGCTGGACACGACGCGGTTTCAGCAGATCGTTTGGAACCTCACCACCAACGCCATCAAGTTCTCCAAGAGCCCGGGAGTCGTCACACTGCGCCTCGCCCGTGCCGGAGACGAGTTGACGCTGACTGTGCAGGACCAGGGTTGCGGAATCGACGCCGCCTTCCTGCCCTTCCTTTTTGACCGTTTCACGCAAAACGACACCCCAGGCAACCGCGCCCACGGGGGTCTGGGCTTGGGCATGTCGATCGTGAGGCACCTGTCGGAGCTGCACGGCGGCACTGTCTGTGCCTACAGCGAGGGCGTGGGCAAAGGCGCCCGGATGACGGTACGCCTGAATGTGGCGCATACGGACGCGGTGGCTGCAGAGCAGAAAAGCACTGTCGCTCCCCAGCAGGAGGGGCGCCTTCTGCGCGACAGGGACATTCTGATCGTCGAAGACAACGTGGACACCGGCGATATGCTGAAGGTGGTCCTGGGGGATGAAGGGGCAAAGGTAAGGCTAGCGTCTGACTATGACTCCGCGCTGCGCGAGTTCCAGGCCGCATGGCCTGAGTTGCTGGTCAGCGATATCGGGCTGCCGGGGCGCGACGGTTACGACCTCATCAGGACGGTGCGCCAATGGGAGCGTGAGGCCGGTAGGGCGCCGATCCGGGCGATCGCGCTTACCGCGTTCGCACGCCCGCAAGACCGCGAGCATGCGCTGGCGGCAGGCTTCAACCGGCATCTGGACAAGCCTTTGCAGCCCTATGTGTTGATCAACGCCTTACTCGATGAGTAACCAAAAAGGCTCGAACCACTGCTGACTCAACCTTGCCTGCCACTGCTCGGGACACGGCATGACACCTTCAAGAGTCCGGCAACGAGCATCGCCGGAGAATGCAAAGGGGAAGAGTTCCCAACGGCTTGTCTACTTCTGAAAGGCTTCCATCATGCGTGACGATATGCAGCAGGATTTCGACACCCTCGTGCCTGGTACAGGCAGCGGTAGCCGCCGCACTGCGTTGCAGCTGATGCTCGGAGCCGGCTACGCCGCCGCAGCCGCGCCGGTGCTGGCGCAGGCAGCCATCCGCACACCGGCCGAAGGCTTGGTGGCCGGCACTGTGCACATCGAAGCGCAGGACTTTCAGGTTCCGGCCTATCGGGCCGCCCCGGCCGGGCGCACGGGCCTGCCCGTGGTGCTGGTGGTGCAGGAGATCTTCGGCGTGCACGATTACATTGCCGACGTCTGCCGCCGCCTCGCGCACGCTGGCTACTTGGCCATTGCCCCCGAGCTGTATGCCCGCCACGGCGACCCGCGGCAGTACACCGAAACGGCCCGCCTGATGAGCGAACTGGTGGCCAAGGTGCCCGATGCCCAGGTGCTTTCCGACCTGGACGCCACGGTGCGCTGGGCTGACGTCAACGGCGGCAGTCTGGACAAGGTGGGCATCACCGGCTTTTGCTGGGGCGGCCGCATCGCCTGGCTGTATGCGGCTCACGGCCCCGTGAAGGCGGGTGTGGCTTGGTACGGCCGCCTGGTCGGCACGAGCGGCAGCCTTACACCGAACCATCCGATCGACGTTGCCGCGCAGCTGAAGGCGCCGGTGCTGGGCCTGTACGGCGGCGCCGACAGCGGCATACCGCAGGAGACGGTGGAGCAGATGAAGGCGGCCCTGGCCAAGGGCTCCGCGGCGGCGCAGGGATCGCAGTTCGTGGTCTACCCGGACGCGCCGCACGCCTTCCATGCCGACTACCGTCCCAGCTTTCGCAAGGAAGCCGCAGAGGACGGCTGGCGCCGGCTGCTCGACTGGTTCAAGCGCCACGGCGTGGCGTGACCTCATGAAAATCATCCGTTCCCGCGACTTCACGGCCGACCGTCCCTGGGGCGCTCTGGACATCGCCCGCATGAATGGCATCAGCATGCGGCTGCACTGGACCGACCAGCCCTACCGCTGGCACGTGAACGACGGTGAAGAGGTTTTCGCCGTACTGGCTGGCCGGGTGGAAATGCGCTGGCGCGAGTCCGGCGTGGAGCAGCGGACCGTGCTGGAGACGGGCGACGTGTTCCACGCCACCGTGGGCACCGAGCATGTGGCGCACCCGATCGGCGAGGCGCGGGTGCTCGTTGTGGAGCATGAGGGCAGCGTGTAAGCAGCGCCTGCCCGCGCCTTGCGCTGCCTGGCCCTGCCGATGCACCGGCCTACCGGGAGCTGCTGCTGCACGCCTATGCAAGCGAGCCCGATGCGTTTACCTCCACTGCCGAGGAGCGCGCGGCGCAGCCGCTGTCCTGGTGGGGTGAGCGCCTGGCGGGCCCCGAGGTCGGCAGCGTGTCCTTGGGAGCGTTTGCCGGGGGCGCGCAGCTGGTGGGCTCGGTCACCCTCAGCCTGTCGCAGCGGACCAAGACCCGGCACAAGGCGGAACTGGCGGCCATGTTTGTCCGGCAGGGGTGGCGCGGCGTCGGCCTGGGCACCGTCTCGTCGAGGCCGCGCTGGACTACCTGCGCCAGCACCGGCCGGGCGTCACCGCGGTCGCCCTCACCGTGACCGAAGGCAACATGCCGGCGCTGGCGCTGTACCAGGGCGCCGGCTTTTGCGCCTTCGGCACCGAGCCCATGGCGATCCGCGCGCCCGCGGGCTATCTGGGCAAGGTGCACATGTGGTGCCGCATGCCCCAGCGCGCCGAGCGCGCACCTCTTACCGCAACGCCGAGGACGGGTTGCGGCGCGCCACGGCTTCGATCTCGATCAGCGTGTCGCGCGAGGCCAGCGACGCCACGCCCACGCCAGTGAGCGCCGGCCGCACGGCAGCGAAATGCCGTGTGATTACCGGAATGACGTCGGCCATTGCGTCGGCCAGCTCGCCGCGCACGTAGACGCGCAGCTGCAGCACCTGGGCAGGCGAGCTGTCGGCAGCGGCCAGCACGGCCAGCAGGTTTTGAATGGCCCCCTCGGCCTGGTCGCCCAGACTGGCGTGGCGCACGCGCGATTCGCGGTCCCAGTCCACCTGGCCAGAGATGAAAACCAGTCCGCTGGCCGGGTCGGCCACGGCCTGCGACATGCCGGCAGGCGCGCCGTCGTAAAGCGGGGCAGGGTTGATCAGTTGCATATCCATGAAGTGCTTGCTTAGTAACGAACGCCAAAGCGTAGGCAAGACGCCCGCGCAGCGCCATCGACCACCCCTTGTGACCGTTACAAGCCGCTCTGCGCCCCGTCGGCGAAACGTGCGCGCAGGTACTCCAGCATCCATGCGAGCAGCGGGTCGGAGGCGGCCGCCGGGTGCCAGGCCGCGACCACCTGGTAGCCGGGCGGATACTGGGTCAGCGGCACGTCGACCAGCCCCTCGCAGGGCATGAGGCGGGATGGCATGAAGCCCACCAAGTCGGTGCGCCGCAGCACCTGCTGCGCCATGAAGAACGATGGCACCGACAGCGCCACGCGGCGCTGCAGGCCCTGGCGTGCGAACCACGCGGCGGCCGAGCCCTCCAGGTCCGGCACGCCGGGCGAAACGACCACGAAGCCATGCGCGACCAGCGCTTCCAGCGCCAGCGTGTGCCCCGGCGCGGCCAGCGCGCGGGCGCTGGCGCAGACATAGCGCTCGGTGAACAGCGCCAAGCTGTGCAGCCCCTCGGGCACGTAGCCGCTGGAAGTGAAGGCCAGCGCGATCTCGCCCTGCTGCATCCGGCGCAGCAGCGCCGCACCCTCGATATTGGCCACCAGCACGCGTACCCGCGGCGCATGCTCGCGCAGCGCGGCCACCAGGTCGGCCACGACGATTTGCTGTGTGTAGTCTGTGGCGCACAGGGTCAGCGTGCGCTCCAGCTGGTCCAGCGCCTGTGGCTGCGGGGCAGGGAGGGTGCTCACGAGCTGCAGGATCTGCCCGACCTGCGCGCGGATGCTCTGCGCATACGCTGTGGGCACCATGCCGTGGCCGGTGCGCACGAACAGTGGGTCACCCAGCAGCGTGCGCAGGTTCTTCAGCTGCAGGCTCACCGCCTGCTGCGTCACGCCCAGGCGCTGCGCCGCGGCGGACATGTGGCCCAGCGCGTACAGCGCATCCAGCGTTCTGAGGTGGTTCAGCTCCAGCTTGTCGATCATGAAGAGGCGGCGAGGAACGAGCCGGCATTGTGCCGCCGCGCCTGCGCCGCCGGTCGCTTACTTCACCGGGAATGACTCCGCCGGGGCGTCCTTCATCACCTTGTCCGGTGTCATGGGCGTGCTGCGCAGGCGCTTGCCGGTCGCGTGGTAGATCGCGTTGGCTACGGCCGCTGCGGTGCCCACGATGCCGATTTCTCCCACACCCTTGGCGCCGATGCGGCTGACGATGCGGTCGTCCTCGTGCACGAAGATCACGTCGATGTCGGGAATGTCGGCATTCGCCGCTACGTGGTATTCGGCATAGTTGTGGTTCATGAAGCGGCCCAGCGCATGGTCTGTGTGCGTTTCCTCGTGCAAAGCCTGGCTGATGCCCCAGACCACGCCACCTGTGATCTGGCTGCGGGCGGTGCGCGCGCTGATGATGCGGCCCGCCGCCACGGCACTGACCACGCGCGTGACGCGCACCGTGCCCAGCTCCTCGTCCACGCAGACCTCGCAGAACACGGCCGAGTGCACGGCGCGGATGTATTTCTTCTGCTTGAGGACGTTGGGCAGCAGCAGATATTTCGCGTCGATCTCGTCTTTGCCCGCGCGGGACAGCAGCTGCGTATAGGACAAGGCGACTTGCGGCTGGCTGCGCAGACGGATGGCGCCGTCAGCGAACTCAACATCCCGAAAGCGCGACTTCTCAAAGCCGGCGCCCGGCACGTGCCGCGCCAGCGTCCACAGCTCGCGCTGCAGTTTCTCGCACGCGCCTGCCACGGCCGATCCCACGGTCGTCATGTGCGACGAGCCACCCTCGATGGGTGCCACGGGCAGGTTGGAGTCGCCCAGCATGAAGGTGACCTGCTCCAGCGGCAGGCCCATTGCATCGGCCGCCAACAGGCTCATGGCGGTGTAGGTGCCGGTGCCAATGTCGGTGGCGGCGCTGCCTACCACCAGGCGGCCATCGGCGTGCAGCACGGCGCGGGCGCGAGCGAACATCTGCATGGCGTCCCAGATGCCGGTGGCCATGCCCCAGCCGACCAGCTCGCGCCCGCGGCGCATGGAGCGCGGCGCCGGCGGCCGCTTGCTCCAGCCGAAGCGCTCGGCCGCCTGCTCGTAGCAGGTGCGCAGCTCCTTGGTGGAGTAGGGCAGGTTCTTGCTGGCGTCGTGTTCGGTGTAGTTCTTCAACCGCAGCGCCAGCGGATCCATGGACAGGGCGTAGGCCAGCTCGTCCATGGCAATCTCCAGCGCGTATACGCCGTGCGCAGCGCCCGGCGCGCGCATGTCGATGGGCGTGTACTGGTCCAGCGGCACCAGCTGGTACTCCAGCCGCACGTTGTCGCAGCGGTAGAGCTGGCCCGACCAGTTGACCACCACCTCCACATAGTCCTCGAAGCGCGAGGTCTCGGCCACGGCCTCGTGCACCACGGCGCGCAGCTGCCCGTCTCGCTCGGCGGCCAGACGAATGCGCTGCCAGGTCTCGGGCCGGTGGCCGAAGGTGAACTGCTGCTGGCGCGTGAGCACGACGCGTACCGAGCGCTTGAGGTGCAGCGCGGCCATGGTGGCCAGAATCAGCTGGTACTGCGGACGCAGGCCCGAGCCGAAGGCGCCGCCAACGAAGGGGTTGCGCACGGTGACTTGGTCCTTGGACAGGCCAAACACGCGCGAAACCATCCAGCGGCAGTTCTGCGAGCCCTGGCTCTTGTCGTAGATGGTCAGGTGCCCGTCCTCGCCGTAAATGACGGTGGAGGCGTGCATCTCCATCGGGTTGTGGTGCTCCACACCGCTGTAGAAGGTCGCGTCCACTTTCACCGGCGCGTCGCGATAGGCCGCGTCGGCGTCGCCGCGGGGCTTCGGGGGCGGCGAGTAGCCGGCTTTCAGGCGGCTGGGTTCACGGGCGCGGCCCATGTGGGCGGTCAGGTGGGTCTCGTGCGGTTGCTGCTCGTAGTCGATGACCACCAGGCGCGAGGCCTCGCGTGCCGCCTCGAAAGTCTCGGCCACCACCAGCGCCACGGGCTGGCCGCTGTAGTGCACCTCGGCGTCCAGGAAGGGCTTGAAGGGGCTGCCGCCGGGGGCCGTCATGTCCTTGTAGAACAGGTCCATGGAGCGCACCTTGGGCCGCCTCTCGTGCGACAGCACGTCCAGCACGCCCGGCACCGCCAGCGCGTGCGCGGTGTCGATACGCACGATGCGCCCGCGCGCGACGGTGCTGTTGACGACCACGCCGTAGGCGAGGTCCGGTGCGCTGTATTCGGCCGAATACAGCGCCTGTCCCGTCACCTTCAGACGCCCATCCACACGCGCCACCGGCATGCCGATGCGCACCTCTCCGGTGCCCGGCTCGGCCACCGGCTGCTGGCTGCTGTCTGCCGCTGTCATGGCTACTGCTCCTGGAAGATGCCGGCACCCAGCTCGCCGGTGTTGGTCAGCTCGCCGTCGCGCGCCATCTCCAGCGTGCGCACGATGGCGCGGCGCGCCAGCGGAATCTTGAAGCCGTTGTGGCCGGGCCCGCCGGGGCTGCCGTAGGCCTGTGCCGGGGCCAGCAGCTGCTCGGCGGCGCGCTCGAAGGTTTCGGCCTGCGGCGCCTGGCCTTCCAGCAGAGCTTCCGCCTCGAGGTCGCGCCAGGGCTTATGGGCCACGCCACCCAGGGCCAGGCGCACGTGGCGCATGCGCCCCTCGCCGTCCAGCTCGAAGGCGGCGGCCACGGACACCAGGGCGAACGCGTAGGAAGCGCGCTCGCGCACCTTCAGGTAGGCGCAGTGCCGGGCGTAGCCGCGTGCGGGCAGCTCGATGTGGGTGATGAGTTCGTCGGGCTCCAGTGTCGCATCCACCTGTGGCTGGTCCCCAGGCAGGCGGTGGAAGTCGGCAAAGGCGATGGCCCGGTTGCCGCGGGGCGAGCGCACGTGCACCCGCGCCTCCAGCGCCGCCAGGGCCACGCACATGTCCGACGGATGGGTGGCGATGCACGCCTGGCTGGCCCCCAGGATGGCCAGCTGGCGCGCCAGGCCGGTGCGGGCCGGGCAGCCGCTGCCGGGCGCGCGCTTGTTGCACGGCACGCCCACGTCATAGAAGTAGTAGCAGCGCGTGCGCTGCAGCAGGTTGCCGCCGTTGGTGGCCATGTTGCGCAACTGGGGCGAGGCGCCGGCCAGGATGGCAGCCGAAAGCAGCGGGTAGCGCTGGCGCACCAGCGGGTGCTTGGCGGTGTCTGCGTTGCGGGCCAGCGCGCCCAGGCGCAGGCCGCCTTCGGGCGTCTCCTCGATCGCGGCCAGGGGCAGGCGGCTGATGTCCACCAGGCGCCAGGGCTGCATCACGTCTTCCTTCATCAGGTCGATGAGGTTGGTGCCGCCGGCGACGAAACGGGCACTGTGCGAGCTACCCAGGGGCAGCGCACCGACACCGATGGCCGAGAGGGCTGAGTCCAGGTCGGGCGCGGCGGCGTAGTCGAAAGCCCTCATGGCGCCTCCTTGCCCTGCTGAGGCAGGGCCAGCTCGGCCACGGCCTGCACGATCTGCGGGTAGGCGCCGCAGCGGCACAGGTTGCCGCTCATGCGCTCGCGGATATCGCCCACGTGGCGCACACCGCCTTCGTTCATCAGCCCGACGGCCGAGCACAGCTGGCCGGGCGTGCAATAGCCGCACTGGAAGGCGTCGTGGTCGATGAAGGCCTGTTGCAGCGGATGCAGTGCGTCGCCGGTGCAGCCGGCCAGCGCCGGCAGGCCTTCGACCGTGGTGATATCCGCGCCCTCCTGCATCACGGCCAGGGCCAGGCAGGAATTGATGCGCCGCCCGTCCACCAGCACCGTGCAGGCACCGCACTGGCCGTGGTCGCAGCCCTTCTTGGTACCGGTCAGGCGCAGCCGCTCGCGCAGCAGATCCAGCAGAGTCACCCAGCTCTGAGCTTCGACGGTGCGCTGTTCACCGTTGACGCGTAGAGCAACGGTGTGCGGGGGAGGTGCAGCAGCCTGCACCTGGTCGGCAAGGGGATCGTGGGCCACGGCTCGAGCCTTTTTTCTGATGGGCGACCCTGGGCAGTATTGGGAACGGACTGCCTGCCGCTGTAGGACGGAAGCACCTGCTGCTGCGGGCGACCGGCGGCTCGCCCGCCGCGCGTGCGCTCAGCCGCCGCCCAGCAGCTGCGGGTTCATGCGCCAGACTGCCAGGTTGAGTGCGCTGGCAAAGCTCACCCACAGCAGATAAGGCACCAACAGCGCCGCAGCCATCGGCCGTGCGCGCCAGAACAACACGATGGTGGCAACGATCAGCACCCACAGCATGGCGATGTTGGCCAGTGCCAGGCCGCCCTGGTGCCAGGCGAAGAACATCCAGCTCCACAGCGCATTCAGCGCCAGCTGCAGCACGAACAGGGCCAGCCCGGGCCGGCGGGCCGGCGAGTCGAAGGCGCGCCATACCAGCCAGGCGGCCACGGCCATCAGCAGGTAAAGCAGTGTCCACACCGGTCCGAACAGCGAGGCTGGCGGCGCCCAGGCGGGCTTGGCCAGTTGGGCATAGAACTCGGGCGCCTGCGCCGAGGCGATGCCGCCGAAACCGGCGGCCGCGAAACAGCAGGCCAGCCAACCTGCCAGCGCCAGCAGGTGCAGGGACGAAGAGCGTGAATGCATGGGAGACCTTTCCGAGGCGGCAATTTCGCCATGAGGGGCGGCGTGGCCGTGAAACAGTGGAGCGATGTTCTCCGCAGCGGCCGCGACCGCCTCCGCCCAGGGGGCGGCAATGGCCGTCAGCCAACCGCGCTTTCTTCGGTCCAAAGGCCGGTCGGCGCAGCGGTCCGTTTTTTTGGGCAAAATCGGCCTCAAAGGCAATCAGGGAAAGCGCGAGAAGCTATGACATTGGTAGCAATCATCGGGGCCACGCTGGCCGCCGGCATTGGCAGCGTGTGGATCGCTGCGGGCCTGTTGCGCCTGGGCCTGGGCGGGCGCTGGCGCGTAGGGCCGCAGCATTTGCTGAGCTTGGCCGCCGGCGCGCTGCTGGCCACCGCCTTCATGCACCTGCTGCCCGAGGCCTTCGAGGGCGGCGCCAGCGTGGAGTCGTTGTTTGCCACGTTGCTGCTGGGTCTGGTGTTCTTCTTCGTACTGGAGAAAGCCGAGCTGTGGCACCACGGGCACGAGCACGGCGACGCACACGAACACGAGCACGAACACAGCCATGACCACGGTCACCATCATCATCACCACCATGGCGGGGGCGGCTGGGCACTGATCACCGGCGACAGCGTGCACTGCTTTGGCGACGGGGTGTTGATCGCCTCGGCCTTCGTGGCCGACATGCGGCTGGGTCTGGTGGCCGCGCTGTCGGTGCTGGCGCACGAGGTGCCGCACCACGTGGGCGATCTCGTGGTGCTGAGTCAGCGCGGCGCGGGGCGCAAAGCGGCGCTGATGAAGGTGTCGCTGGCCGGGGCAGTGTCCGTCCTTGGGGGCCTGGCCGGCTATTTCGTGGTGGAACAGTGGGAGCCGGCGCTGCCCTACTTCCTGACCATCGCCTCCAGCAGCTTCATCTACGTGGCCTTGGCCGATCTCATCCCGCAGCTGCAAAAGCGGCTGTCTGCGGTGCAGACCCTGGCGCAAATCGCCTGGCTGGCGGTGGGCATCGTGGCCGTCACGCTGGTCAGCCTGGCGATGCACGTGCACTGAGCCGGTTTCAGCCGTCGCTGAGGGCCTCGCGCACGGCCGCCACCTGCCGGCGCGAGACCGGCAGGGGCTGGGCCAGGCCGTGCAGGCGCACGGCCCAGCCCTCGCCCTCGCCGTCGCCCGCGTCATGGCGCACCAGCGCCCGCATGGCGTGGCGCGCCACCAGGGTGTTGCGGTGCACGCGCAGGAAGTGCGCGGCGTGGCGCGCCTCCAGCTCGGTCAAGGGGTCGTCGATGACGTAGCTGCGCGAGGGCGTGCGCACGGTCACGTATTTCAGTTCCGCGCGCAGGTATAGCACCTCGGCCATGGGCACGCGCTCGGTGTGGCCGCGCTCGTGGATGACCAGCGCCTCGGCCGCCACGGGTGCCGCCGCAGGCGGCGGTGACACGGCCGCCGTAGGCGCGGCGCGGCGGGCCTTGGCCAGCGCCTGCTGCAGGCGCTCCAGCCGCACCGGTTTGGTCAGGTAGTCCACGGCGTCCAGCTCGAAGGCGCTTAAAGCGTGGCCGCTGTGGGCCGTGACGAACACGATGGCGGGCGGCTCGGGCAGCGCCCGCAGCTGGTGCGCCAGCGCCATGCCGTCCATGCCCGGCATGTGGATGTCCAGCAGCACCACGTCCACTGCACTGGCGCCGGGCCCCTGCAGCTGCGCCAGCGCGTCGGCCGCGTGCTGCGCCTCGCCCACCCGGTAGTGCGGGCCACAGTCGGCCAGCAGCCGGCGCAGGCGGCTGCGCGCCAGGGGTTCGTCGTCCACGATGAGGATGTGCATGGTGGGGGATGCGTGAGAAAACCGCGCGCATCTTAGGCCGGCGGGCGGCGGTTTTCCTATTGGGTGTTGCAGGACTCGGGCCGCGCCAGCACCCAGAACACCCGCGCCACCCAGGCCACCGCCACGGCGGCGGCCAGCGCCATCAACCAGCGGCCCAGGCGCTCCTGGTCGTCCAGCAGATAGGCGTTGCACAGGCGCAGGGGCGAGTCCACGTACAGCTGCCCGACCACGAAGCTCATGGGCAGCACGTTGCCCAGGAAAAAGCCCTGCACCACCCGCCCCGCCGCCTGCCAGGACAGGCGCAGCGCGCCGCCGGCCAGCACCAGGGCGGCGCACTTGAGGGCCTCGGCCGGAGTGCTGCGCAGCGCCAGGTCCAGCGCCCGCGGCACCATGAGGACGGCCAGCACCATCGCCACGCCCACCAGGCCGCTGATGCCGTGGGCGTTGCAGCGCGCCAGCGCGGCCCGGGCGCGGGCCGGCAGCGCGCCCGCCAGCAATGCGCCAGCCAGCATCCACAGCGGGAACTGCAGCACCATGTGGCGCCACATGCTGGCTTCCAGCAGCGCGCGCACCGCTGGCAGGGCCAGCAGCGCCAGCAGCAAGGCGCCCGCCACGCCCTGGCGCGCGCCGGTGCAGCCCAGCCGCCACCGTGCAAGGCGCGGCGCGGCCAGGAGCCGTGCGGCAAGGGCGCTCATGGCGCCGTGCTGCGCGCCAGGTGGCGCGCGTAGTCCAGAGCCAGCTGCTGCTCGGCCATGTCGAACACGCGGCGCATCCGGCCGCTGCGGTCGAACACCAGCAGCGCGGCGTTGTGCTCATAGTCGCCGCGCCCGTCGGGGATGACGACCACGCCCAGGCGCTGCAGCAGGGCCTGCTGCTCGGCGCCGTCCGACACGCGCACGAAGCGCCATAGCCGCTCGTTGGCGGCCAGCCCCTTGGCATAGCGCTGCAGCGCGGCCGGATCATCGCGGCCGCCGTCGAAGCTGATGGACAGCAGTCGCACGCCGGCCGGCGGCCCGGACTGCAGTGCCGCCTGCAGCTGCTGGAAGCTGCTGCCCAGCGACAGGCAGACGGTCTCGCAGTGGGTGTAGATGAAGTCCACGATGGTGGCGCCGCCGCCTTCACCTTCGGCGGCCAGCAGCTGCGCCAGCGTGGCGCTGCGCGCCCGGCTGTCCTGCGTGGTGACGTGTGGCACGGGCACGGGGCGCAGGGCCACTTCCAGCCTGCGTGCGCCCTCGTCGGTCCAGACCTGGAAGTCGTGCGTCAGCCAGGCCGCGGCGGCCCAGCCGCAGGCGGCCAGCAGCAGGCTGAGGGCGGCGGTGCGCAGCACAGTCTGGCTCTTTATTGCGCGCTCAAGGCCTGCAGCGCGGCGCCGCCCTCGAAGGGCGTCTTGCGGTCGCTGGCGGCGCGTTCCTGGGCGAACAGCTCGGCCGTCACGGCCTCGGCTTTGTTGGACCAGCTGGAGCGGATGTACGTGGCCACACCGGCCAGCTCGTCGTCGCTGAGCTGGGCGAAGGCCGGCATGCTGCCCTGGTACTTGGTGCCTGCCACGGTGATCTCGCCGTTGATGCCGTGCAGCAGGATGTTGGCCAGCACCCGCGTGTCGCCGTGCACCCATTCCGAGCCGTCCAGCGGCGGGAATACGCCCGGCAGGCCCTTGCCCGTGGCCTGGTGGCAAGCCGCGCACTGGGCGGCAAAAAGCGCCTTGCCGTCCACGGCCGCGCCCGCCGCCGGCGCGGCCGGGCCGGCCAGGTCGGTCACGGTGCGCTGGTCGCCGAAGCGCGAGCCCTCCAGCGGCTCGGACCAGAAGATGTACAGCACGCCGAAAACCACCATGGCCAGCGTGACGCCCACCGCCAGCAGCGGCATGGGACGGATGGCCTCCTCGGGGTCGGCGTGTTCGCGCTGCTGCGCTTGCCGGTCATTGGACGGTTGCATGGCAGGCCCTTTCAGGATGCGGACGCCGGCGTGGCGGCAGGGGCTGCGGCGCCGGCCGCCTCGCGCGGCTCGGGCGGCAGCACGGGGTAGCTGCGGTTGAGGGCCTGCAGGTACTTCACCAGGTCCTGCGCGTCGGGCGTGGCCACCACCACCTTGCCCGGCGGCACGTAGCCCGGCGGCAGCTTGAGCGCCTCCTCGCCCGGCTCGGCCTTGTCCTTGACGTCGAACAGGTAGGGGTAGGCCGGCATGATGGAGCCGGGCACGTAGGCGCGCGGCTGGTACAGGTGGCCCAGGTGCCAGTCGCGGCTGGGCTGGCGCACGCCGATGTTCATCAGGTCCGGGCCCGTGCGCATGCTGCCCAGCAGGTGCGGGCGGTCGTAGGTGTAGTCGCCCGGCACGGTGGCGCGGCCCCAGCCGCGCTCGGCATCGGGGCCGAAGCTCTTGTCGCGCGGCTGCTGGGTGTGGCAGTACACGCAGCCGTTGGCGATGTAGACGGCGCGCCCGCGCAGCTCGGCGCTGGTATAGGGCTTGAGTCCTTCGGGCGGCGGCACGTCGCGCACCTGGATGTAGGGCAGCACCACCAGGGCAGCGGTGGCCAGGCCCAGGGTGACCATGGCGCCCGCGGTCAGCTTGACTTCATTTTCCATGGGCCACCTCCAGCGTGTGGGCGCCCGCGCGGAACAGCGCGGCGCCGGTGCGCGCCGGCCCGAAGCGCAGCGCCATGGCCATGAAGTGGCCGACGAAGATGATCTGGCTGGCCACCATCAGCGCGCCGCCCAGGCTGCGCGACTTGAGCCAGGGCAGGGTGACGGCCACAGAATCCATGAAGGGGCGGCTGGCATCCAGCATGTATTCGCCCTGCAGCCAGCCGCCAATGGAAAGGCCGACGAAGTAGATCAGGATGCCCACGGCCGCCAGCCAGAACTGCAGCGTGATCAGGCGCGGGTAGGGCCATTCCCAGTGCAGCACGCGCGGCATCATGAAATAGATGGCGCCGAACAGCACCATGGTCACGAAGCCGTAAGCGCCCAGGTGGGCGTGGGCCACCGTGAAGTGGGTGAAGTGCGTGACCTGGTTGATGGAGCGCAGCGCCTCGAACGAGCCCTGCACCGACGACAGCATGTACATCAGCCCGCCGAACATCATGAAGCGCAGCGTGGGCGAGCGCAGCGCCAGATGCATGCGGCCCCGCATGGTGCCGGCCATGTTGATGGAAAACGCCGCCACCGGAATGATCATCATCATGCTCTGCACGATGGACAGGGTGATCAGCCAGCCCGGCACCGGCCCGCCCACCAGGTGGTGGCCGCCCACCTGGGCGTAGAAGAAGGCCAGTGTCCAAAAGCCCAGGATGGACAGGTTGTACGAGCGCACCGGCCGGGCGATGACCTTGGGCAGGAAGTAGTAGATGGCGCCCACGCTCACAGGGGTGAACCACAGGCCCAGCACGTTGTGGCCGTACCACCAGTTCATGGTCGCCTGCTGCACGCCGAAGTGCACGCCCGGGAGCTTGGCCACCAGGAACAGCAGCGTGATCCACAGCAGGGCCGCGACGTGGTACCAGACGGTGACGTACAGCGACTCGACCCTGCGGTTGACCAGCGTGTACAGCACTGGCCCGATGATGCAGACCATGCCGGCCACGATGAACAGGCCGATCTGCCAGGGCATCTCCAGGTATTCCATGCCGTCCGTCCAGCCGGCGCCGATGGCGCCGATGCCGCTGGCAATCGCCACGTTGATGAGCGCGCCGCCCAGCATGACCCACATGGCGCCCATCAGCGGCGTGCGCACTAGGCGCGGCAGCAGCCAGACGATGACGCCCAGCGAGGCGTTGGTGATCCAGCCGTAGAGCACGGCCGTCAGGTGCACGGTGCGGATACGCCCGAAGGTCATCCAGGCCTCGCTGACCAGCCAGTCGGGCATGTGCAGCTTCAGCGAAGCGGTCAGGCCCGCCACCGAGCCCAGCACCAGCCACAGGCAGGCGAAGGCGATGAACATGAACACCGGAAAGGCGCTGGAGCGGTCGGCCTCGATGCGCTGGGCGATCTCCTGCTCGTCGGGCGCGTGCAGCGTGTCGCCGGGCTCGACGGCCGCGGCCTGCAGCTGGGCGCGGTGGCCAGCGTGCAGGGCGGGATCGTCCACCTTGCCGATCTCGCCCTTGGCGAAGATGACCGAAGCGGCCCTGGGGTTCTCCATCAGCAGGCCCTTGCGCATCGACCAGATGAACACGAACAGTCCAATGATCGACAGCAAGAAGGCCCCCAGCAGGCTCATGACGGCACTGTCCATGGCGGTTTCCTCGTGGTGTGGGGTGGCGCGTGCCGGGCGTCAGAGGTGTTTGATGCACCGCAATCAGGGAGAGGCGCCCCCGTGCTATGCATGGCGGCCGGATTGTAAGGTTCACGTTACATGAAATTTTTCGGCAAGGGCACAAGTCCATGTCAAGGCTGATGCCACTCGGCCGTGGAAGAGTGCGTTCTCAGGCTGCCGGCAGGGCGATGCGCACGTGGTACAGGCCGCCTTGCGGGCCGGCGCGGAAGTCGCAGTCCACGTCGTGCAGCAGGCGCAGGCGGTCTCGCACGTTGGCCAGGGCGATGCCGTGGCCGCGCGGGCCGTCCTGCGCGGTGGCATCCGCGCCGGCCGGCAGGGTGTTGGTGATGGTCAGCACCACCCGGCCGCCGCGCAGCTCGGTGGCGATGCGCAGCTTGGTCGTGCCGCGCACGCTGGGCTCCACGCCGTGCTTGACGGCGTTTTCCACCAGCGGCTGCAGCAGCAGCGGCGGCACGCGCGCGCCGCCCGCGCGCTCGTCCAGCACCCACTGCACGCGCATGCGCTCGCCAAAGCGCACCTGCTCGATGTCCAGGTACTTGCGCGCCAGTTCCACCTCTTCGTGCAGCGTCACGGCCTCGCCCTGCTCGACCAGGGCGTGGCGGAACAGGTCGCTCAGGTCTTCCAGCAGCGCCTCGGCGCGCGCCGGCTCATCGCGCACCAGGGTGATGGCGCTGTTGAGCGTGTTGAACAGGAAGTGCGGACGGATGCGCGCCTGCAGCTCCGTCAGCCGCGCCGTGGTGGCCGCAGGCAGGCGGGCGCGGGCGCGCAGCGCCAGGGCGGCCACGAGCAGCGCTGCCAGCAGCGCCCCTGTGGCCGCGCCGGCCAGCCAGGGGGGGGACAGCTGCATGGCCGGGTCGGCCAGCGCCAGCAGGGCGCAGGCGCCCAGGCCGGCCAGCGCGCCCAGCAGCACGCCCGCGCCGTACTGCAGCGTGGCCGGCAGGCCGGCCAGGGCGCGGCCGGCGGCGCAGGCCGTCAGCAGCCAGGCCAGCGTGGCCGGCAGGGCCACGCCGGTCAACAGCGCCAGCCGCGCCATCCAGTCGGCCAGGCCGCCCGGGCCGAACAGGGCGCCCACGCCCAGCACCAGCTGCACGAACAGCACGGCGCGCAGCACCACGCCGACGTGGCAGGCGTCGAAGGCAGGGGCAGGAGCGGGGGTCGATAAAATTTGCGGCTTTTGCATTTGTCATGCCACCGTGGCATCCGGGCAGCCGGGGCCGCGCCTTCACCGGATTATTGCCCCCATGCCCTCTGACGCGACCACGCCCCAGCCCTCCCACGACCAGCTCGCCACCAAGGCCCAGGCCTGGTCGGCGCTCTTCGAGGAGCCGATGAGCGACCTGGTCAAGCGCTACACCTCCAGCGTGTTCTTCGACAAGCGCCTGTGGCAGGCCGACATCGCCGGCAGCCTGGCGCACGCCGAGATGCTGGCTGCGCAGGGCATCATCTCCGGCGCCGACCACGACGCCATCGTGCGCGGCATGGCCACCATCACGCAGGAGATCGAGTCCGGCGCCTTCGACTGGAAGCTGGACCTGGAAGACGTGCACCTGAACATCGAGGCGCGCCTGACTCAGCTGGCCGGCGACGCCGGCAAACGTCTGCACACCGGCCGCAGCCGCAACGACCAGGTGGCCACCGACGTGCGCCTGTGGCTGCGCGGCGAGATCGACCTGATCGACGGCCTGCTGACCGAGCTGCAGCGCGCCCTGGTCGAGGTGGCCGAGAAGAACGTCGAGGTCATCCTGCCCGGCTTCACCCACCTGCAGGTGGCCCAGCCCGTGAGCTTCGCCCACCACCTGCTGGCCTATGTGGAGATGTTCTCGCGCGACCAGGAGCGCATGCGCGATGCGCGCCGCCGCGTGAACGTGCTGCCGCTGGGCAGCGCGGCGCTGGCCGGCACCACCTACCCGCTGGACCGCGAGCGCGTTGCGCGCACCCTGGGCATGGACGGCGTCTGCCAAAACAGCCTGGACGGCGTGAGCGACCGCGACTTCGCCATCGAGTTCACGGCCGCCGCCAGCCTGTGCATGGTGCACGTGAGCCGCCTGTCCGAGGAGCTGATCATCTGGATGAGCCAGAACTTCGGCTTCATCCGCATCGCCGACCGCTTCACCACTGGCTCGTCGATCATGCCGCAGAAGAAGAACCCCGACGTGCCCGAGCTGGCGCGCGGCAAGACCGGCCGCGTGGTCGGCCACCTGATGGGCCTGATCACGCTAATGAAGGGCCAGCCCCTGGCCTACAACAAGGACAACCAGGAGGACAAGGAGCCGTTGTTCGACACCGTGGATACGCTGAAGGACACGCTGCGCATCTTTGCCGAGATGATCGGCGGGCAGGCCAACGCGGCGGGCGTGAAGGAAGGCGGCATCACCGTGAATGCGCAGGCCATGCGCGCCGCCGCGCAAAAGGGCTACGCCACCGCCACCGACCTGGCCGACTACCTGGTCAAGAAGGGCTTGCCCTTCCGCGACGCGCACGAGACTGTGGCCCACGCCGTCAAGGCCGCCGTGGCGCAGGGCGTGGACCTGTCGGAGCTGCCGCTGGCCGTGCTGCAGGGCTTTCACCCGGCCATCGAGCAGGACGTGTTCGAGGCCCTCAGCCTGGAAGGCTCGCTGGGTGCGCGCAACACCCTGGGCGGCACGGCGCCGGCCCAGGTGCTCGTGCAGCTGGCGCGCCACCAGGCGCGGCTGGCGGGCTGATGAAGCATCAAAAACAATAGCTGCCAGCGCTTGCCCCATAAGGGTTTGAGGCCGATTTGACTCACAATTCGGCCCGGCCCCGATTTCCCTCCACCACCCGGAACCCCGCCATGACCGTGACCCGACGCCGCCTCCTCGCCCGCGCCGCCGCCGCCAGCGCCCTGCCTGCCCTGCTGCCCGCCTGGGCCCAGGGCCCGGGCGCCAAGACGCTGCGCATCCTGGTCGGCTTTCCCCCCGGCGGCGGCACCGACGTGGTGGCGCGGCTGCTGGCCGACAAGCTGCGCGAGCAGCTGGGCATGACCGTGGTGGTGGAAAACCGCCCCGGCGCCGGCGGGCAGATCGCGGCCCTGGCGCTCAAGGCCGCGCCGGCCGACGGCAGCGTGCTGTTCCTGACGCACGACCACACCATCTCCATCCTGCCGCAGGTGGTGAAGAACGCCGGCTTCGACCCCGCGCAGGACTTCGTCTCCGCCGGCGGCTTTGCCACCTTCGTCAACGGCCTGGCGCTGTCGCCCGGCACGCCGGCCGCGTCGTTCACCGAGTTCGTGGACTGGGTCAAGAACAAGCAGGGCGGCAAGAGCGCCGTGGGCATTCCCGCGCCGGCCTCCACGCCCGAGTTCCTGGTCAAGCTGCTCGGCCAGCGCTACGGGCTGGACTTGGTGTCCGCGCCGTACCGCGGCAGCGCGCCCATGATCGGCGACATGCTGGGCAATCAGATTCCCGCCGGCATCGGCTCGGTGCAGGACTTCATCGAGAACCACCGCGCCGGCAAGCTGCGCGTGGTGGCCGTGCTGGGCGGCAAGCGCCAGGCCGCGCTGCCGGACGTGCCCACCTTCGCCGAGCTGGGCCTGGCCGGCTTCGAGGACACGCCCTACTACGGCTTCTATGCCCCGGCCGGCACACCGGCGGCGGCGCTGTCGCGCTTCGCGGATGCGCTGGCGCAGGTGGTGGCCCAGCCGGGCGTGCGCGAGCAGCTGGCCAATATGGGCTTGGCCGTGGGCTTCATGAGCCCGGCGCAACTGGCCGAGCGCGAGCGCGCCTACACCCGGGTGTGGACGCGCATCATCCAGGCCAGCGGCTTCGTGCCGCAGTGACCGGCGGGCGGCCGCAGCGCTGCCCCTAGCAATGCCGCCGTCCGAGCGGCCATGAAGAGACGGGAACACCGATGCACGCCTTCGCATTCACGCTCGCGCGCCGGGCCGCCAGGACGGGGGCGGCGCTGGCCCTGGCCGCCGCTGGCGCGGCCCAGGCGCTCACGATCACCAGCCTGTCGCCCCAGGGCGAGGTGGCGCGCGTGCGCCAGGTGGTGGCCCAATTCGACGCGCCCGCCGTGCGCTTCGGCGACGCCGCCGCGCCGGCGCCGCTGGCCGTCGCCTGCAGCGACCCGGACGCCACCCGCGGCACCGGCCGCTGGACCAGCGACCGCGAATGGGTCTTCGACTTCGCCGCCGACCTGCCGCCCGGCGTGCGCTGCACCGTCACCGCCAAACCAGGGTTCAAATCGGCCTCCAACGCAGCACTGACAAGCGCTGGCAGCTATCAATTCAATACCGGCGGCCCCTTCGTGCGGAACGTCCGCCCGGGCACCTGGGAAGCCATCGACGAGGAGCAGCACTTCGTGCTGACGCTCAACGGCGCGGCCACCACGGCCAGCCTGACCGAGCACGTCTGGTGCGTGGCCGACGGTGTGGGCGAGCGCATCCCCGTGCGCCTGGTCGAGGGCGCGCAGCGCACCGAGCTGCTGAAGCACCTGCGCCTGGACAAGGCCGCGCAAAAGGACCCGCTGCGCTACGCCACGCTGGCCTGCGCGCGCCGGCTGACGGCCGGCAGCCGCATGCAGCTGGTCTTCGGCCAGGGCGTGGCCACGCCCAGCGGCGTCGCCAACCGGGTGGAGCGGCGCTTTGCCTACACCGTGCGCGAGCCCTTCACGGCGCAGTTCTCCTGCGAGCGCGAGAACGCCCAGGCCGCCTGCCTGCCCATCCGGCCGCTGCGCCTGACCTTCAGCGCGCCCGTGCCCGCCAAGCTGGCGCGCGCCATCCGCCTGAAGGGCGAGGGCCAGACGCTGCAGCCGCGCATCGAGGGCGAGGACGAGCCCGCCGACGGCACGCCTGCGGGCGATGGCGACGCGCTGGCCGGCTTCGTCACCTTCGCGCCGCCGCTGGCCGCGCAGGGCAGCTATACGCTGACGCTGCCCTCGGGCTTCAAGGACGCCTCGGGGCGCGCCTTGGTCAACGCCCAGGAGTTTCCGCTGGCGGTGGCCACCGGCCCCATGCCGCCCCTGGCCAAGTTCGCCGCCGCGCCGTTCGGCATCGTCGAGCGCTTTGCCGAAGGCCCGGACGGCCCGGCCCTGCTGCCCGTCACCCTGCGCAACGTAGAGCCGCAACTGGCCGCGCAGCGCCTGCAGCCGGGCGTGCCGACTCCGCCCGCCCAGGGCGGCAAGGTCAGCACCCTGCAGCCTGAAGGCGACGCGGACATCATCGCCTGGATGCGCCGCCTGGAGCGCTACGACCAGTTCAGCATGCCCCGTGCCGAGGCCCGCGCCGACGTGCGCGGCCCGCTGCCGCGCCCCCTGGACAAGGACGACGCGGGCGAGGTGCAGACGCGCATGGTCTCACTGCTGGCCGGCCGGCCCGGCGTGGCCACGCTGGAGCTGCCGCGCGCTGCGCAGGGCGACCCGCGGCCCTTCGAGGTGGTGGGCATACCGCTGCCGCCAGGCTTTTCGGTGGTGGAGATCGCCTCGCCCCTGCTGGGCGCCTCGCTGCTGGATGCGCGCCACGGCGAGCAGCGCACCATGTACGTGCGCACCTCGGCCCTGGTGACCAACCTGGGTGTGCATTTCAAGCTGGGGCGCGAGAACGCCGCCGCCTGGGTCACCACGCTGGACCAGGGCCGGCCCGTGGCCGGGGCGCGCGTGCGCGTGTCCTCCTGCGACGGTCAGGAGCTGGCCAGCGCCACCACCGACGACAGCGGCGTGGCGCGCTTCGACGGCCTGTCGCCGGAGCCGCCGCGCTGCAGCGGGCGGGGCGAGTGGCGCAGCGCCTACTTCGTGAGCGCGCGCGCCGGCGGCGAGCTGGCCTTCGCCTGGAGCGACTGGCAGCGCGGCATCGAGCCCTGGCGCTTCAACGTGCCCACCAGCAGCCAGGCCCAGGCCGATGCGCTGGCCCACACCGTGTTCGACCGCACCCTGGTGCGCGCCGGCGAGACGGTGTCCATGAAGCACCTGCTGCGCAGCCAGACCGGCCAGGGCTTCGGCCTGCCCGAGGAGCGCCCGGCGCAGCTGGTCGTCACCCACGTGGGCAGCGGACAGGAATTCACCCAGCCGCTGCACTGGCGCCGCACACCCACCGGGGGCCTGAGCGCGCACAGCGAGTTCAAGGTGCCTCCGGCCGCCAAGCTGGGCGTGTACCAGGTGCGCCTGGCGGTCGCACAGGACGGCCGGGAGCGCGGCCGCACGCTGGACACGGGCTCCTTCCGCGTGGAGCAATTCCGCCTGCCGGTGCTGGAGGGCCGCATCGGCCCGGTGCCGGCGGACAAGCCACTGGTGCGCGCGCGCAGCGTGGACGCCGGCGTGCAGGTCAGCTACGTGGCCGGCGGCCCCGCGGCGCGGCTGCCGGTGCGCGTGTCGGCCATGGTGCGCGCGCGATCGCTGCATTTCGACGACTTCGAGTCCTTCAGCTTCCGCCCGCCGCGCGGGCGCGCCGCCGGCGAGGGCGCCGGCGACGACGAGGAGCAGGCCGCCGGCCAGGACGCCCGCGTGGTGGCCGACAAGCTGGCCCTGACGCTGGACGCGCGCGGCAGCGGCCAGGTGGCCATCAAGGACCTGCCCCCAACGCGCCAGCCGCGTGAGCTGCTGCTGGAGGCCACCTATTCCGACCCCAGCGGCGAGATGCAGACGCTGCGCAGCACGCAGCCGCTGTGGCCGGCGGGGGTGATTGCCGGCATCAAGACCGAGGGCTGGGCCTCCAGCGGCGCGCGCGTGCGCTTCCAGGCGCTCGCCCTGTCGCTGGACGGCAAGGCCCAGGCCGGCGTGCCGCTGGAGGTGCGCGCCACGGCGCGCGTCACCACCACCAGCCGCAAGCGCATGGTGGGGGGCTTCTACAGCTATGACAACAAGACCGAGACGCGCGACCTGGGCACCCTGTGCACCGGCAAGAGCGACAGCCGCGGCCTGCTGCTGTGCGAGGCCAAGCTGGAGGAAGGCGGCGAGGTGGAACTGGTTGCCGTCGCCCGCGACAAGGACGGCAACGAGGCGGAGGCCGGCGCCTCCGTGTGGATCACGCGCCGCGGCGAGCTGTGGTTCGGCGGCGAGGACCACGACCGCATCGACGTGCTGCCCGAAAAGAAAAGCTACGCCCCCGGCGAGACGGCGCGGTTGCAGGTGCGCATGCCGTTCCGCTCGGCCACGGCCCTGGTGGCCGTGGAGCGCGAGGGCGTGATCGACACCCGCGTGGTGCAGCTGTCCGGCCAGGACCCGACCGTGTCTCTGAAGATCGAGCCGGGCTGGGCGCCGAATGTCTACGTCAGCGTGCTGGCTGTGCGCGGACGGCTGCGCGAGGTGCCGTGGTACAGCTTTTTCACCTGGGGCTTCAAGGCGCCGCGCGAGTGGTGGAACGCCTTTTGGCATGAGGGCCGCGAATACGTCGCGCCCACCGCCATGGTGGACCTGGCCAAGCCCGCCTACCGCTTCGGCATGGCCGAGCTGAAGGTCGGTGCCGGCGCCCACCAGATCGCCGTCCAGGTGCAGGCCGACAAGGACAGCTACCCGGTGCGTGGCAAGGCCCAGGTCACCATCACCGCCACGCTGCCGGACGGCAAGCCTGCCGCCGGGGCCGAGGTGGCCCTGGCCGCCGTGGACCAGGCCCTGCTGGAGCTGATGCCCAACACCAGTTGGGATCTGCTGGCTGCCATGCTCTCGCGCCGCCCCTGGGGCGTGGAGACCTCGACCGCGCAGATGGAGATCATCGGCCGGCGCCACTACGGCAGGAAGGCCGTGCCGGCCGGCGGCGGCGGCGGCCACGCGCCCACACGCGAGCTGCTGGACACGCTGCTGCTGTGGCAGCCCGCCATCGCGCTGGACGCCAAGGGGCAGGCCCGGGTGACGGTGCCGCTGAACGACGCGCTGACCACCTTCAAGGTGGTGGCCGTGGCCGACGCCGGCACCGGCCTGTTCGGCACGGGTGCGACCAGCATCCGCGCCACGCAGGATTTGCAGATCATCAGCGGCCTGCCGCCGCTGGTGCGCGCCGGCGACCGCTTCCGCGCCCAGCTCACGCTGCGCAACACCACGGCCCGGGACATGCAGGTGGAAGTGGCGCCGCGCGCCACGCTGCTGCAGCTGGAGCGCCAGCGCGTGGACATCCCGGCAGGCCAGTCGCGCGAAGTGGGCTGGGACGTGACGGCCCCCGAGCAACTGGCCGCCACGCAGGCGCAGAGCCTGCTGTGGGAGATCGAGGCACGCGATACCTCAGCCGGGGCCGGCGGCGCGCGCGACGCGCTGAAGGTGAGCCAGCGCGTGGTGCCCGCCGTGCCCGTCACGGTGCAGCAGGCCACGCTGGCCCAGGTCGATGGCAGCCTGCAGCGCGAGGTGGCCCCACCCGCCGGCGCGCTGCCCGGGCGGGGCGGCGTGCGCCTGGCCCTCACGCCGAAGCTGGCCGAAGGCCTGCCCGGCGTGCGCGACTGGTGGCAGCGCTACCCCTACAGCTGCCTGGAGCAGCAGGCCAGCCGCGCCGTAGGCCTGGGCGACGGCGCGCTGTGGCAGGGCGTGGTCGCGCGCCTGCCCACCTACCTGGACGAGGACGGGCTGGCCAGCTACTTCCCGCCGCGCGCGGGCAGCAGCCGGCGCGGCAGCGACACACTCACCGCCCACCTGCTGGCGGCCTCGCACGCGGCCGCCGCGCTGCACCCGGAGTTCGCCCTGCCGCCCGAGGCGCGCGAGCCGCTGGAGCGGGGCCTCACGGCGTTCGTCGAAGGGCGCATCCAGCGCGACTTCTGGAGCCCGCGCAAGGACCTGGATGTGCGCAAGCTGGCCGCCATCGAGGCGCTGTCGCGCTACGGCAAGGCCCAGCCGCGCATGCTGACCAGCCTGACGATTGCGCCCAACCAGTGGCCCACGCACGCGGTGATCGACTGGGTCAACGTGCTCAAGCGCGTGCAGGGCGTCCCCGAGCGCGAGCAGCGCCTGGCCGAGGCGATGCAGATCCTGCGCGCCCGCCTGTCCTGGCAGGGCAGCCGGGTGGTGTTTTCCTCCGAGCAGGAGGACCACTGGTGGTGGCTGATGCAAAGCGGCGACGCCAACATGGCGCGCTTGCTGCTGGCCGTGATGGACGATCCCGCCTGGAAGGACGACCTGCCGCGCCTGGTCGGCGGCTTCATCGCCCGCCAGCAGGGCGGGGCGTGGCACACCACCACCGCCAACCTGTGGGGCGCCCTGGCACTGGAGACCTTCAGCGCCCGCTTCGAGTCCACGCCCGTGGCCGGCACCACCCGCGCCAGCCTCGGCGGCGCCAGTGCCGGCGTGGACTGGTCGCAGGTGCGCCGCCTGACCAGCGCCGATCCGCAGGGCGCGGCGCACCAGGCCAGCACCTTCGGCGCGCCGGCCGCGCCGGGCAACCTGACGGGCAACCAGATGCTGCTGCCCTGGGGCGACGGTGCGCAGACCTTGAGCGTCACGCACCAGGGCCCTGGCAAGCCGTGGCTCACGCTGCAGTCGCTGGCAGCCGTGCCCTTGAAAGCGCCCTTTGCCGCGGGCTTTGCCATCAAGAAGAGCGTGGAGCCGCTGGAGCAGGCCGACAAGAGCCTGCCCGCCGGCAGCTACAAGCGCGGCGACGTGCTGCGCGTGACGCTGGAGGTGAGCAGCAGCGCCGACATAACCTGGGTGGCGATCACCGACCCCATTCCCGGCGGCGCCACCATCCTGGGCAGCGGACTGGGGCGTGATTCGGAGATCGCCACCCAGGGCGAAAAGCGCAGCGGCCACGGCTGGGCCGCCTACGAGGAGCGCAGTTTCGAGGCCTTCCGCAGCTATTACGAGTACCTGCCCAAGGGCAAGGTGACCATGCAGTACACCGTGCGGCTGAACAACGCCGGTGACTTCCAGCTGCCGCCCAGCCGGGTGGAGGCCCTGTATGCGCCCGAGATGTACGGCGTGGCGCCGAACGCGCCGGTCGGCGTGCGCGGGCAGTGAAGGCGCGATTGCTCCTCAAACAATAGCTGCCAGCGCTTGTGGGACAAGCGCTGGAGCCATTTTTGACTGATATTTTGACGGTCCGCCCTGCGGGGGAAAACCCGCAGACATGCGTCTTGCAGCCGTCATGTGACAGTCACGCAGCGCTTCTACACTGGCGCGATGTCCTTGATCGAGCTTGATGCCGTCGCCAAGTCCTGGGGCGCGACCACGGCGCTGCAGTCCATGAGCCTGCGCATCGAGCCCGGGTCGTTCTGCGTGCTGCTGGGGCCATCCGGCTGCGGCAAGTCCACCACGCTGCGCATCATTGCCGGCCTAGAGAACGCCAGCAGCGGCCGGGTGCTCATCGACGGCCAGGACGTGACCCACCGCCCCCCGGCCGAGCGCGGCATCGCCATGGTGTTCCAGAACTACGCGCTGTTCCCGCACCTGACGGTGGCCGACAACATCGGCTTCGGCCTGTCGGTGCGCAAGGTGCCCAAGCCCGAGGCGCGCGAGCGCGTCGCCCAGGCGGCCCAGCTGCTGGGCCTGTCGCAGCTGCTGGAGCGCCGCCCGGGCCAGCTCTCGGGCGGCCAGCAGCAGCGCGTGGCCCTGGGCCGCGCCCTGGTGGCCCAGGCCCGCGTGTGCCTGATGGACGAACCCCTGTCCAACCTGGACGCGCAGCTGCGCCAGGAGATGCGTACCGAGCTGCGCGAACTGCAGCAGCGCCTGGGGCTGACCGTGGTCTACGTCACGCACGACCAGACCGAGGCCATGAGCATGGCCGACCAGGTGGTGCTGCTGCACCAGGGCCGCGTGGAGCAGTGCGCGCCACCGCGCACCGTCTATGCCCAGCCGGCCACCACGTTTGCCGCGCGCTTCATCGGCACGCCGCCCATGAACCTGGTGGGTCTGGAGGATGGCCGCATCGCCGGCACCAGCGTGCCCGCCGGGCCGCAGGACGCCCGCTGGCTGGGCCTGCGCCCCGAGGCCGTGGCGCTGGCCGCACCCGGGCAGCAGGGCGTGCCCGCCACCGTGCACAGCCAGGAATACCTGGGCGCGGACGCCGTGCTGCGCTGCGCCGTGGGCTCCGAATTCATCACCGTGCGCGCGCCGGGCCAGCAGGCCCAGGCCGCGCCGGGCCAGGCCGTGCAGTTGCTGTGGCAGCCGCAGGAGCGGCACTTCTTCGACGCCCAGGGCCAGCGCATGGCGGCCTGATGCCGCCCCCGCCTGGTCCTTTCCGACTTTTCCCCGAGGAGACCTATCCATGCAACGCAAGACGTTCCTGAAGTCCGTGTCCGCCGCCGCGCTGGCTGCCTGCGCCGCCGGTGCCTTCGCCCAGGCGCCGCTGGAGGTGCCGTTCTACTACCCCGTGGCCGTGGGCGGGCCCATCACCAAGGTGATCGACGGCTACGCCGAGCAGTTCAACCAGGCCAACCCGCAGTACAAGGTCACGCCGATCTACGCCGGCACCTATCAGGAGACCATCGTCAAGGCGCTCACCGCGCATAAGTCGGGCAAGCCGCCGGCGACATCGGTGCTGCTGTCCACCGACATGTTCACGCTGATCGACGAGGACGCCATCGTGCCCATCGACGACTTCGTGAAGACCGACGCCGACCGCGCCTGGCTCAAGGGCTTCTACCCGGCCTTCATGGCCAACAGCCAGACGGGCGGCAAGACCTGGGGCATCCCGTTCCAGCGCTCCACCGTGGTCATGTACTACAACAAGGACGCCTTCAAGGAGGCTGGTCTGGACCCGAACAAGGCCCCCGCCACCTGGAAGGAGCTGCAAGACGCCGCGCGCAAGCTGACCAAGAAGGACGCCAGCGGCAACGTGACGCAGTACGGCATCCAGATCCCGTCCACGGGCTTTGCCTACTGGATGCTGCAGACCCTGACCACGCCCAACGACGTGCTGCTGGCCAACGAGGCCGGCACCCAGGTCACCTTCGACAACCCCAAGGTGGTGGAGGCGCTGGACTTCTGGGTCAACCTGGCCAAGGAGGGCGTGCACCCCAAGGGCGTGGTGGAGTGGGGCACGACGCCGAAGGACTTCTTCGAGAAGAAGGCCGCCATCATCGTCACCACCACCGGCAACCTGACCAACGTGAAGAACAACGCCAAGTTCGACTTCGGCGTGGCGCAGATCGCCGGCAACGTGCGAAAGGGCGGCTCGCCCACGGGCGGGGGCAACTTCTACATCTTCAAGAAGGCGCCCAGGGAGCAGCAGCAGGCGGCCTTCGAGTTCGCCAAGTGGATCACCCAGCCCGAGCACGCCGCGCAGTGGAGCATGGACAGCGGCTATGTCGCCGTCTCGCCTGCTGCCTACGACACGCCGGCGCTCAAAAAATACGGCCAGGACTTTCCGCCCGCCCTGGTGGCGCGCGACCAGCTGCCGGTGTCGGTGGCCGAGTTCTCCACGCACGAGAACCAGCGCGTGACCAAGGTGTTGAACGACGCCATCCAGGCCGCTTTGAGCGGCACCAAGACCTCCGCCCAGGCCCTGAAGGACGCGCAGCGCGAGGCTGACCGCATCCTGCGCAGCTACAAGTGATGATGGCGGGGCACGGCGGCTCCTCGGCCAACGCGGGCGCCAGCCAGCGCGCTCTGCACGCCTGGCTGCTCCTGCTGCCGGCGCTGGTGCTGCTGGTGGCCTTCACGCACTGGCCGGCCTTAGCCACCCTGATCGACAGCTTCCGCTCCACGCCCCGCGGCAGCCGCCCGCCCGAGTGGGTGGGGCTGGAGAACTACGCCGTGCTGTGGGACGACCCGGTGTTCTGGCAGGCCGTGAGCAACAACCTGTGGTTCGCCGGCGCCACCATCCCGCTGTCGATCGGCATCGCGCTGCTGATGGCGCTGTGGGTCAACGAGCGCCTGGCCGGGCGCACGCTGGTGCGCATGGCCTATTTCACGCCCACGGTGCTGCCCATGATCGCCGTGGCCAACATCTGGCTGTTCTTCTACACGCCGCAGTACGGCCTGCTGGAGCAGATTACCGGCGCCTTCGGCCTGCCGCCGCACAACTGGCTGGGCGACCCCAGCACGGCGCTGGCCTGCGTGACGCTGGTGGCGGTGTGGAAGGAGGCGGGCTTCTTCATGATCTTCTACCTGGCGGCGCTGCAGACGCTCAACCCCAGCCTGAAGGAGGCGGCGGTCATCGAGGGCGCCTCGCGCTGGTACTTCTTTCGCCGCGTGCAATGGCCGCTGCTCATGCCGACCACGCTGTTCGTGCTGATCAACGCCGTCATCAACGCCTTCCGCCTGGTGGACCACATCTTCATCCTGACGCGCGGCGGCCCGGACAACGCCACCACGCTCTTGCTGTACCACCTGTACGAGGTGGGCTTCAAGTTCTGGGACACGGGCTACGCCGCGGCCATCACCGTGGTGCTGGTGGTAGTCCTCGCCAGCGTGGCGCTGGTGCAGTTCTTCGTGCTGGACAAGCGGGTGCATTACAAGTGACGCGCCGAGACACCGCTCCGCGCCTGTACGGCGCCACCTGGCTGGACACTCTGGCCGCCTGGTTGTTGGCCCTGCTGTGGGTGCTGCCGCTGGCCTATGCCTTCTGGACGGCCTTCCATCCGGCCGAGTACGCCACGCGCTTCGCGCTGGACGCGCCGTGGACGCTTGAGAACTTCCGCCGCGCCTGGGAGGCGGCGCCTTTTGCGCGTTACTTTCTCAACACCGCCGTGCTGGTCGTGCTGATCCTGGCGGCGCAGCTGGTGCTCTCGACGCTGGCGGCTTATGCGTTTGCGCGCTACGAGTTTCGCGGCAAAAACGTGGCCTTCGCCCTGGTGCTGGTGCAGCTGATGGTGATGCCCGACATCCTGCTGGTGGAGAACTACAAGACCATGGGCCGCCTGGGTCTGGTGGACACGCTCACCGCCATCGGCCTGCCGTACTTCGCCTCGGCGTTCGCCATCTTTTTGCTGCGCCAGACCTTCATGGGCATTCCCAAGGAGCTCGACGAGGCCGCCCGCGTGGAGGGTGCCAGCGCCCTGCAGATCCTGTGGCGCGTGTACGTGCCGCTGGCGCGGCCGGTGTACACGGCGTTCGCGCTGGTGTCGGTGAGCTTCCACTGGAACAACTTCCTGTGGCCGCTCATCATCACCAACAGCGTGGAGTCGCGCCCGCTCACGGTGGGGCTGCAGGTCTTCTCGTCCGTGGAGCAGGGTGTGGAGTGGTCGCTGATCACCGCCGCCACGCTGATGTCGGTGGCGCCGCTGCTGATCGGCTTCATCCTGTTTCAGCGCCAGTTCGTGCAGAGCTTCATGCGCGCCGGCATCAAGTAGCAGCTTTTCAAGCCAAAAGTGCCTTTGGCGCCCGCCAGTCAAGCGCGAGCAGCTATCAAAAAAGGAGTTGGTTCAGGCGCCGCCGGGCGTGTCGAAGCGGCCGTGGCGGCCGGTGCCCCCGGCAGAGCGGGCCGCGCCGTCGGCCCCTTCGGCGGCCACCAGGGGCGTGCCCAGCCGGCCTTCCTGGCGCAGCGCCTGGGCCAGCGGCAGGTCCCACTGGGCGTAGGCCGAGGCGCGGTCGGCCAGCATGCACTGCTGCGGGAAGGCGGCGATCTGCCGCGCCAGCGTGTGCGCCGCCGCCAGCGCGCCGCCGGCGGGCGTGACGCGGTTGACCAGGCCCATGGCCAGGGCCTCGGGCGCGGCCACGGGGCGGCCGGTCAGGATCAGGTCGAGCGCGCGCCCCATGCCGACGATGCGCGGCAGGCGCACCGTGCCGCCGTCGATCAGCGGCACGCCCCAGCGGCGGCAGAACACGCCCAGCGTGGCGTCCTCGTCGGCCACGCGCAGGTCGGCCAGCAGCGCCAGCTCCAGCCCGCCGGCCACGGCGTAGCCGCTGATGGCGGCGATCAGCGGCTTGGACAGCGCCATGCGCGTGGGTCCCATGGGGCCGGTGCCGCCGCCCTCGGGGTCGAGCTCGTTGCGCAGCGCCGGGTCGCTCACGGCCGCCAGGTCGGCGCCGGCGCAAAAGTGGCCGCCGGCGCCATGCAGCACGGCCACCCGCAGGTTGGCGTCGGCCTCGAAGCGCCGGAACGCGTCGCGCAGCGCGCCGGCCATGGGCCCGTGCACTGCGTTGCGCTTGGCCGGGCGGTTCAGCGTGATCTGGCAGACGGGGCCGTCGGCCTCGAACAGGACGTCGGACATGGTGGTTCCCTTGTCGAAAGGGGGAGGAGTCAGCCCCCGATGGCGAACACCGCTGGCGTGCGGTTGTCTGGCGCCGCGCCGGGCTGCTCGCGCCAGCGGCGCACGGCGTGGCTGTGCACGCGCGCCTGGTCCAGCGTCAGGCCCTCGGCCACGGCCAGGCGTGTGCCCGGCTGCAGGTGCTGCAGCAGAGCCTGCCACAGCGCGGCGTTGCGGTAGGGTGTCTCGATGAAGAGCTGGCTCTGGCCTTGCTTGAGGGCCAGGGCCTCCAGCTCGCGGATGCGCTGCGCGCGCGCAGCGGCGTCCTGCGGGAGGTAGCCGGTAAAGGCGAAGTTCTGGCCGTTCAACCCACTGGCCGCCAGCGCCAGCAGCAGCGACACCGGCCCTACCAGCGGCACCACGCGCGCGCCCGCGTCGTGCGCGGCGCGCACCACCGAGCTGCCGGGGTCGGCGATGGCGGGCATGCCGGCTTCGCTGGCCAGGCCCATGTCGTGGCCGGCGCGCAGCGGGGCGACCAGCGCCGTGGCGTCGAACGCGCCGGCGCCGTGATCGCCCTTCTTGTGCACCTGGCGCGGCAGCTCGGTGATCTGTTGCTGCTGCAGCGACGCGGCCAGCGGGTACTCGGCGTCGATGCGTTTCAGGTAGGCGCGCAGGCTCTTGGCGTTCTCGCATACCCAGTGGGTGATCTGCGCCGCCTGGCGCAGCGTGCCGGCTGGCAGGGCATCGGTCAGCGGCGCCTGGGCGTCGCAGCCGAAGTCCAGCGGCGCGGGCACCAGGTAGAGCGTGCCGGGGGCGTTCTTCATGGCAGAACCACCCCGGCGGCGCGCAGCAGGCGGCAGGTGCGGATCAGCGGCAGGCCGATGAGGGCCGTCGGGTCGTCGCTGTCGATGGCCTCCAGCATGGCGATGCCCAGGCCCTCGCTCTTGGCGCTGCCGGCGCAGTCATAGGGCTGCTCGGCGCGCAGGTAGCGCTCGATCTCGTCGTCGCACAGCGCGCGAAAGCGCACGTGCACGGGCGCCAGCTCCACCTGCTCGAAGCCGCCGGCCTGGCAGGCCACGGCCACGGCCGTGTGGAAGACCACCGGCCGGCCGCTCATCTGGCGCAGCTGGGCCACGGCGCGCTCGTGCGTGCCGGGCTTGCCCAGGGGGCGGCCGTCCAGGTCGGCCACCTGGTCCGAGCCGATCACCAGCGCCTCGGGGCGCAGGGCCGCCACGGCGCGCGCCTTGGCCAGCGCCAGGCGCAGGGCCAGCGCGCGCGGGGCCTCGCCGGGCCGGGGGCTTTCGTCCACCTCGGGCGCTGTCACGTCGAAGGCCAGGCCCAGGCGCGACAGCAGCTCGCGACGGTAGCGCGAGGTCGAGGCGAGGACCAGGGAGCGGGGCGTCGTAGGGCTGTTATTTGGCATCGGCCGATTCTCTTACACTGCCCCTCATGACCAAGGAACACTCCCCCGACCGGCTGGACGTCAAGGCCTTCGCGCAGGCCGGAGGCCACCTGTCCGGTCATGACACCCTGCTCAAGTACGCCCGCCTGGTCGAGGAGGCCAAGGGCCTGCACCCCGATCTGCGCGTGGACTGGGCTGCCGACGGCGAGGTGCGCTCCACCCACGGTATCGGCGGCCAGGTCTGGCTGCGCCTGAAGGCCAGCGCCACCGTGCCCCTGATCTGCCAGCGCTGCCTTCAGCCGGTGGACGTGCCGCTGGAGGTGGACCGCGAGTTCCGCTTCGTCGCCGACGAGGCCACGGCCGAGGCGCTAGACGACGAGAGCGAGGAGGACCTGCTGGCCCTGAGCCGCGAGTTCAACCTGCGCGAGCTGATCGAGGACGAGCTGCTCATGGCCGTGCCCCTGGTGCCGCGCCACGACGAGTGCCCGGTGCCGGTGCAGCTGGCCTCCAGTGACGAGGAATTCGAGGCTGCCAGCGCCAGCGCTCCCAACCCCTTCGCCGCCCTGGCGGGCCTGCGCAAGGACAAATCCTGAGGCCGATCTACCCCCTGGGCGGGCTGATGGCGCGTGGGCTATAATTGCGGGCTTCGCGCGAAACCCCTCGTGTCTTTAATGGGCTGATCGCGTTTTTCCATCCAACCCTTTCAAGACCAGGAGCCGACCATGGCTGTTCAGCAAAACAAGAAGTCCCCCTCCAAGCGCGGCATGCACCGTTCGCACAACGCCCTGAACGTGCCGGGCATCGCCGTGGAGCCCACCACGGGCGAAACCCACCTGCGCCACCACATCAGCCCCAACGGCGTGTACCGCGGCCGCCAAGTGCTGAAGAACAAGTCCGAAGCCTGACGCGCGCGGCCTCTGAGCCGCGCTCCGTTGCCGAAGGCCCGCGGCTACGAGTCCCGTAGCGCGGGCCTTCGGCGTTTTTCGGCTGCCACAATGGCGGCTTCAACCCGATTCCTGCCGCCCCTGCCCGAGCAAGCGGCCCACTCCTGCCGATGATCACACTGGCTGTTGATTGCATGGGGGGCGACCACGGCCCCGACGTCACGCTGGCCGCGTGCCGCCAGTTTCTGGAGAGCCACCCCGACGCCCGGCTGCTGCTGGTCGGCCAGGGCGATCGCCTGAAGGCGCTGGAGCACGAGCGCGCCGAGCACGTGCCGGCCTCCGAGGTGGTCACCATGGACGATGCCGTGGAGGTGGCCCTGCGCCGCAAGAAGGATTCGTCTATGCGCGTGGCCATCGCTCAGGTCAAGGAAGGCAGGGCCCAGGCGGCCGTTTCGGCCGGCAACACGGGCGCGCTGATGGCGATTGCCCGCTATCTGCTAAAAACCCTGGACGGCATCGACCGCCCTGCCATCGCCACCCAGATCCCCAACGCCCGCGGCGGAGCCACCACGGTGCTGGACCTGGGCGCCAACGTCGACTCCACCGCCGAGCATTTGCTGCAGTTCGCCGTCATGGGCTCGGCCCTGGTATCGGTGCTCAACGATGACCCTCAGCCCACCGTGGGGCTGCTGAACATCGGCGAGGAGGCCATCAAGGGCAGCGAAGAGATCAAGCGTGCCGGCGAACTGCTGCGCGCGGCCGCCGCCTCGGGCGACCTGAACTTCGTCGGCAACGTCGAGGGCAACGACATCTTCAAGGGCACGGCGGACATCGTGGTGTGCGACGGCTTCGTCGGCAACGTGGCGCTCAAGACCATCGAGGGCCTGGCGTCCATGATTGGCGGCTTCCTGAAGGAGGAGTTCTCGCGCAACCTGCTGACCAAGGCGGCGGCCGTGGTCGCCTGGCCGGTGCTGGCGGCCCTCAAGCGCCGCATGGACCACCGCCGCTACAACGGCGCCGCGCTGCTGGGCCTGCGCGGGCTGGTGTTCAAGAGCCACGGCTCGGCCGACGCCCTGGCCTTCGAGCAGGCGCTCGCCCGCGCGTATGATGCGGCACGCAACAACCTGCTCGAGCGCGTGCGCGCACGGGTCGCGCATGCGGCGCCGCTGCTGGCCACCACCGCTGACGTCCCTCCCGCCCCTGGCGCCGCCTCGGCCCCCCTTTGATGACACGCTATTCCCGCATTGTCGGCACGGGCAGCTGCCTGCCTGCGCGCCGAGTGAGCAACGACGACCTGGTGGCCCAGCTGGCAGAGCAGGGTATCGAGACCTCCGACGAATGGATCGTCGAGCGCACGGGCATCCGCGCGCGCCATTTCGCTGAAGCGCACGTGGCCGCCAGCGACCTGGCGCTCACGGCCTCGCGCAACGCGCTGGCTGCTGCTGGTTGCGAGGCCGCGGACATCGACCTGATCATCGTCGCCACGTCCACGCCGGACATGGTGTTTCCCTCCACCGCCTGCATCCTGCAGCACAAGCTGGGCATCGCCGGCTGCCCGGCGTTCGACGTGCAGGCCGTGTGCAGCGGTTTTGTCTACGCCCTGACGGTGGCCGACGCCATGATCCGCGCCGGCACCGCCACGCGGGCGCTGGTGGTGGGCGCCGAGGTGTTCAGCCGCATCCTGAACTTCAAGGACCGCACGACCTGCGTGCTGTTCGGCGACGGCGCCGGCGCCGTGGTGCTGCAGGCCTCCGATACGCCCGGTATCCTGGCCAGCGACCTGCACGCCGACGGCAGCCACGTGGGCATCCTGTGCGTGCCAGGCAACGTCTACGGCGGCGAGGTGCTGGGCAGCCCGCTGCTGACCATGGATGGCCAGGCCGTTTTCAAGCTCGCCGTGAGCGTGCTGGACAAGGCCGCCCGCGCCGTGCTGGAAAAGGCCGGGCTGCAGGAGTCCGACATCGACTGGCTGATCCCCCATCAGGCCAATATCCGCATCATGCAAAGCACGGCGCGCAAGCTGAAGCTGTCCATGGACAAGGTGGTGGTCACGGTGGACCAGCACGGCAACACCTCGGCCGCCTCCATCCCCCTGGCGCTGGACCACGCCGTGCGCGCCGGCCAGGTGCAGCCCGGCCACACCGTCATGCTGGAAGGGGTGGGCGGCGGCTTCACCTGGGGTGCGGTGCTCCTGAAAATGTAGCTGCCAGCGCTTGACTGGCAAGCGCTAGAGCCCGATTTCATTGTCAATCAACACTGGTAATGGCTAAGACCTTTGCATTTGTATTTCCCGGCCAGGGCTCGCAGTCCGTGGGCATGCTGGATGGCTGGGGCGATCATCCCGAGGTGCAGCAGACCCTGCGCGAGGCCTCCGACGCCCTGGGCGAGGACGTGGGCGCATTGATCCACGACGGCCCCAAGGAGGCGCTGGCGCTGACCACCAACACCCAGCCGGTGATGCTGGTGGCCGGCGTGGCCGCCTGGCGCGTGTGGCGTGCAGAAGGCGGCGCGCTGCCCGCGGCAGTGGCCGGCCATTCGCTGGGCGAATACTCGGCACTGGTGGCTGCCGGCGTGCTGACACTGGCGCAGGCCGCGCCGCTGGTGCGCCTGCGCGCCGCCGCCATGCAGGAGGCCGTGCCCGTGGGCACGGGCGCCATGGCCGCCATCCTGGGTCTGGATGCCGCGCACGTCATCGCCGGCTGCGCCCAGGCGCAAGGCAGCTTCGGCACGGGTTCGCCCGAGGTGGTCGAGGCCGTCAACTTCAACGATCCGGCGCAGACCGTGATCGCCGGCACCAAGGCCGGTGTGGACAAGGCCTGCGAGCTGCTGAAGGCCGCCGGCGCCAAGCGCGCGCTGCCGCTGCCGGTGTCCGCGCCCTTTCACTCCAGCCTGATGAAGCCCGCCGCCGAAAAGCTCAAGGCCGCGCTGGCGGGCCTCGAGCTGGCCGCGCCGCAGATCCCGGTGCTAAACAACGTGGACGTGGCCGTGCAGCAGCAACCCGACGCCATCCGCGACGCCCTGTATCGCCAGGCCTTCGGGCCGGTACGCTGGGTCGAGTGCGTGCAGGCGCTCAAGGCGCGCGGCGTCACCCACATCGTCGAGTGCGGACCCGGCAAGGTGCTGGCCGGCCTGACCCGCCGCATCGACCCGGAGCTGGTCGGCGCATCCATCTATGACCCGGCGACGCTCGCCGAAACCAGGGAGCTGCTGGCATGACCACCACCGCTGAAACCACCCCCCGCGTTGCGCTGGTCACCGGCGCCACCCGCGGCATCGGCGCCGCCATCGCGGCGCAACTGGCGCAGCAGGGTCTGCGCGTGATTGGCACCGCCACCACCGACGAGGGTGCCGCCCGTATCAGCCAGGCGCTGGCCGCCCACGGCGGGCGCGGCGTGCGGCTGGACGTCACCGACGGCGCGGCCGTGGACGCGCTGGTGGAGACTATCGTCAAGCAGGACGGCGGCCTGCACGTGCTGGTCAACAACGCCGGCATCACCCGCGATACCCTGGCCATGCGCATGAAGGACGACGACTGGGACGCGGTCGTCGACACCAACCTGAAGGCGGTGTTCCGCGCCAGTCGCGCCGCCATCCGGCCCATGATGAAGCAGCGCTTTGGGCGCATCATCAGCATCACCAGCGTGGTGGGCGCCTCGGGCAACCCGGGCCAGGCCAACTACGCGGCCGCCAAGGCCGGCGTGGCCGGCATGACGCGTGCGCTGGCGCGCGAACTGGGCAGCCGCGGCATCACGGTGAACTGCGTGGCGCCCGGCTTCATCGCCACCGACATGACGGCCGACCTGCCCGAGGAGCAGAAGAAGGCCCTGTGCGCGCAGATCGCCCTGGGCGATCTGGGCCGCCCCGAGGACATCGCCCACGCGGTGGCCTATCTCGCCTCGGAAGGTGCCGGCTATGTGACGGGGCAGGAGTTGCACGTCAATGGCGGCATGTACATGTAATTGAAGCCTTTTGGCGCCGTATCTTCCGCACGGCAGGCCGCGCTGGGGCACTATCCCGAAGCGGCTAGAATCGCGGATTCATTCACAACCCCTTGAGGGAAACCCATGAGCGATATCGAAGCACGTGTCAAAAAGATCATCGCCGAGCAACTCGGCGTGGAAGAGTCCCAGGTCACCAATGAAAAAGCCTTCGTGGCCGATCTGGGTGCCGACTCGCTGGACACGGTGGAATTGGTGATGGCTCTGGAAGACGAGTTCGGCATCGAGATCCCCGACGAAGACGCGGAGAAGATCACCACGGTGCAAAACGCCATCGACTACGCCGTCTCCCACCAAAAGGGCTGATCTCCAGCCCTCTGCCGGATCCCCGGCCCGGTCAGGGCCGCTGGTTTCTTCTGGCTTGCGCATTGCCGCAGCAGCGGCGCCGCGCATCCCATAGCTACAAGGTTTTTAACGCATGAGCCGTCGTCGCGTTGTCGTGACCGGCCTGGGTTGCGTCAGCCCCGTGGGGAACACGGTGCAGGACGCCTGGGCCAACATCCTCGCCGGAAAGTCCGGCATCGACCTCATCACCCGGTTCGACGCGTCGAACTTCGCCTGCAAGATCGCCGGCGAGGTCAAGGGGTTCGACCTGGACGCCTACCTGAGCACCAAGGATGCGCGCACGATGGATACCTTCATCCATTACGGCATCGCCGCCGCGCAGGAGGCCGTGCAGGATGCGGGCTTGCCCACCGGCGAGGCGCTGGATGAAGAGCTGGCCACGCGCATTGGCTGCATCATCGGCTCCGGCATCGGCGGGCTGCCGCTGATCGAGAACACCCATGCCGAGCTGGAAGCACGTGGGCCGCGGCGCATCACGCCGTTCTTCGTGCCGGCCTCCATCATCAATATGGTGGCGGGCCACGTGTCCATGCGTTTCGGTTTCAAGGGCCCGAACCTCTCCGTGGTCACTGCTTGCACCACCGGCCTGCACTGCATTGGTGAGGCGGCGCGGAAGATCGAGTACGGCGACGCCGACGTCATCGTCGCTGGTGGCACCGAGGCCACGGTTTCGCCCCTGGGCGTGGGCGGCTTCGCCGCCATGCGCGCCCTGTCCACGCGCAACGATGACCCGCGAACGGCATCGCGTCCCTGGGACAAGGGCCGCGACGGCTTTGTGCTGGGTGAGGGCGCGGGCGTGCTGGTGCTGGAGGAGTACGAACACGCCAAGGCGCGGGGCGCGAAGATCTATGCCGAGCTCACGGGCTATGGCATGAGCGCCGACGCCGGTCACATGACGGCGCCCAACATGGACGGCCCGCGCCGCGCCATGCAGGCGGCCCTGCGCAATGCCGGCGTGAATGCCGACCAGGTCCAGTACTTGAACGCGCACGGCACCTCCACGCCGCTGGGCGATCTGAACGAGACCAACGCCATCAAGGCGGCCCTGGGCGACCATGCGAAAAACATGGTCGTCAGCTCCACCAAGTCCATGACTGGCCATCTGCTGGGCGGCGCCGGCGGCATCGAAAGTGTGTTCACCGTGCTGGCACTGCACCAGCAGAAGGTGCCGCCCACGATCAACATCTTCGAGCAGGATCCCGAGTGCGATCTCGACTACTGCGCCAACACCGCGCGTGACATGAAGATGGACGTGGCGCTCAAGAACAACTTCGGCTTCGGCGGTACCAACGGCACGCTGGTCTTCCAGCGTGTGTAAGCCGCGGCAGGCCGGCTCGGCTACCTGAGCCGCCTCTCGCCTCTCGTATGCGTGGCCATTTGCTGCCCCCGCCGGCGCGCCACGCAGTCGGGCCTTCCCAGGGTGTGGCCTGGGTACTGGTGGCTGTCAGCGCCGCAGGGCTGGTGGCCGTCAGCTGTTGGCTCGCCGGTGGACTGGGCAACACCCATCAGGCGTTCAAGGCGATGGCAGGGCTGCTGTTGTGGCTGGGCTGTAGCGCAGCTGCCTGGTCCTGGCAGCGCCGCCTCCCTCGTGGGCAACTGCTGTGGGACGGCGGCGAGTGGTATCTGCAACGGGCCGGGACGCCGCAGGCCGAACTGCTAGCTGGCCGGCCCGAGGTGCGATTGGACCTGCAGTTCGCATTGCTGCTGCATGGACGCCTCTCGCGGGGTGGTTTGTGCTGGCTGTGGCTGCAGCAGGATGCCGCGGCACCCCTGCCCGGGGCCTGGCCGGCCATTCGCCGTGCGTTATATTCCCGCGCCCCTGCGGCGCCTGCCCAGCCCTCCGCCGATGAAGCCTCCTCCTCCTGAACGGCAGGCACAACGATCAACGACATGACAGCTCCTCCACCTGCCAGCCCCTCTCCCGCCGATAGCGACCTGCGGCTGGTGGAGCGCGCGGTGGCGGGCGACCAACGGGCCTACGAACTGTTGGTCATCAAGTACCAGCGACGGGTGGAGCGACTGGTCGGCCGCATGGTACGCGACGTGGACCTGGTGCCCGACATCACGCAGGAGGCCTTCCTGCGGGCCTGGCGCGCCCTGCACCAGTTCCGCGGCGATGCCCAGTTCTACACCTGGCTGTACCGCATTGCCGTGAACACGGCCAAGAAGGCCTTGGTGGATCTGCGCCGCGACCCGGTCATCACCGAAAGCGCGCTGCGCAGTGCGTCTGAGGATGATGATGAAACTTCGCTGCTCGATCGCGAACTAACCAGCGATGAAACCCCGGAGACTGTGCTGGCCGCCCAGGAGGTCGCCGCCGCGGTCAACGCCGCGATGGCGGCGCTGCCCGAAGAGCTGCGCCAGGCCGTCACGCTGCGGGAGATCGAAGGTCTGACCTACGAGGAAATCGCCACAGCCATGGACTGCCCCATCGGAACCGTGCGCTCGCGCATCTTCCGGGCGCGCGAGGCGATTTCCGCGCGCGTCAAGCCGCTGCTCGACAAGCGCTCGGGCAAACGTTGGTAGCCAGACAGCCAGAACGGGTGAAACCATGAACGATCAAGACGCTGTGATGATGCGTGAACGCCTGTCGGCCCTGGCCGACGGGGAGCTGCACGGGCCGGACTTCGCAAGTGCGATGGATTTTTCGGCCACCGAGGAAGGCCGCGCCTGCTGGCAGCTGTACCACATGGTGGGCGATGCCCTGCGCCAGAGCGCACCGGCCCTGGCGCCGGCCGATGGCGCGCTGCTGGCGCGCCTGCGCAGCCAGATGGCGCAAGAGGGAGCGCCCGCGCGCCTGGCGCCTTCGGCACTGCAGCCGCTGGCGGAGCCGCTCGGCCCGCAGGCCAGCCACGATCCCGCCGCCAATGCACAGGTGCTGCGCTGGAAGCTGGCTGCGGGCTTCGCCTCGCTGGCCGCTGTGGCCGTGCTCGGCTGGAACGCCTACGTGGGCCTGAGTACTGCCCCGCAGGGCGCGCAGTTGGCTGCGGCGCCCGCCCCGTCCCTGCCAGCGCAGGCCGTCGTTGCCGCCAACGCCGAAGGCCCGGCGCAACCCGGACAGGGCGCGCAGGTCATGATCCGCGACCCGCGCCTGGACGAGCTTCTGGCCGCCCATCGCCAGTTGGGCAACAGCACATCGGCGTTGCAGATGCCGGCAGGCTTCCTGCGCAACGCCACCTTCGCGGGGCGCGAACACTGAGCTGCTCCGCCGCTTCGGCCCCGCAGGCGTTGGGGAACCAATGCGCCTGTCGCCTTTCCAAGCTGCGTCCCGCCGGCTGAGCGCGGGCCGCAACAACAAGACTCTTTGACTGGAAAAAGCCGCTGATGTTCACCACCACTCCTGCCTCCCGAAACCGTCTGTCTGCCTGCGCTCTGGCGGTGGCCCTGGGCCTTGCCGGCGGTGCGGGCCTGTTTGCCACCGCTACACCCGCGCTGGCGCAGTCTGGAGCAGCGGTGCGCGGCCTGCCTGATTTCACCGATTTGGTGGACCAGGTCGGCCCTTCGGTGGTCAACATCCGCACGACCGAACGTGTCAGCACACGCTCCGCCGGGCCCATGGACGAGGAGATGCTGGAGTTCTTCCGCCGTTTCGGCCTGCCGGTGCCCAACGTGCCGCGCCAGCAGGGGCCGCAGCAGCGCGAAGAGCAGCCGCGTGGCGTGGGCTCTGGCTTCATTCTGAGCGCCGATGGCTTCGTCATGACCAACGCCCACGTCGTCGAGGGAGCCGAAGAGGTCATCGTGACGCTGACCGACAAGCGTGAGTTCAAAGCCAAGATTATCGGCGCCGATAAGCGCACCGACGTGGCGGTGGTCAAGATTGAGGCGACTGGCCTGCCAGCCGTGAAGGTGGGCGACGTGAGCCGGCTGAAGACCGGCGAATGGGTCATGGCCATCGGCTCGCCCTTTGGTCTGGAGAACACGGTGACGGCCGGCATCGTCAGCGCCAAGCAGCGCGACACGGGCGACTACCTGCCCTTCATTCAGACCGATGTGGCCATCAACCCCGGCAACTCGGGTGGCCCGCTGCTCAACATGCGTGGCGAGGTGGTGGGCATCAACAGCCAGATCTATTCGCGCTCTGGCGGCTTCATGGGCATCTCGTTCGCCATCCCCATCGACGAGGCCATCCGCGTCAGTGAGCAGCTTCGTGCCACCGGCCGCGTCTCGCGCGGGCGCATCGGCGTGCAGATCGAGGGCGTCTCCAAAGACGTGGCCGAATCCATCGGTCTGGGCAAGGCGCAAGGAGCGCTGGTGCGCGGCGTCGAGCCGGGCTCGCCCGCCGAGAAGGCCGGCATCGAGGCGGGCGACATCATCACCCGCTATGACGGCAAGCCTGTGGACAAGGTGGCCGACCTGCCGCGCCTGGTGGGCAATACCAAGCCAGGCACCAAGGCTGGCATCACGGTGTTTCGCCGCGGCGCGGCGCGCGACCTCACGGTGACCATCGCCGAGATCGAGCCGGACGAAAAGCCTGTGGCCAAGGGCGAAGACAGGCAGGGCGGCCAGAACGGCAAGCAGCAACCGACCAGCTCGGCCCAGCAGCTGGGCCTGGTGGTGGCCGAGCTCACGCCGGCGCAGGAAAAGGAGCTCAAGACCAAGGGCGGTGTGCGCGTCGTCACCGCCAGCGATGCGGCCGCTCGCGCCGGTCTGCGCGAGGGCGACGTCATCCTGGCGCTGGCCAATGTCGAGGTCCGCACCCTCAAGGATTTCGAAGCCGCCGTGGCCAAGGCCGACAAGGCCAAACCCATCAGCGTTCTGGTGCGCCGCGGCGAGTGGGCGCAGTACGCGCTGATCCGCCCTGCCCGCTGACCGCTCCTCCTGGCTGCCGGGGGCGTTTTGCTAGAATGACCCGCCGAAAATGGCCGCCGCCGCCCTGTGCGCGGCAGGCTGCCAGGCCCAGCACGGGCCGGCCGGTCGCCGACGGGCGCCCCACGAATCCAGGCGCGGTCCACGGCCACCCGGCAATGCTGCGGGTTGTGGACAAGATGTGCATAAATTTTCTTTGCAACGTGGCAATGGCCCCTGCAGGGGGCCGGGCAGGCTGTGCGGGCAGGTGTTTTTGCCTACAATGAAGCTCCAACCATCGCAGTTGCCAAAGATTGTTGGTTCAGGGCGCGTCGCTAAAGTCGATGCGCCCTTTTTTCTTGGCCGCTGCCTTTGCAATTCAAATACTTGTCGTTAGCCGTTGATGAACCACATCAGAAATTTCTCGATCATTGCGCACATTGACCACGGCAAGTCCACGCTCGCCGACCGCATCATCCAGCGTTGTGGCGGTTTGGCAGAGCGCGACATGGAAGCGCAGGTGCTCGACTCCATGGACATCGAGCGCGAGCGCGGGATAACCATCAAGGCGCAGACCGCTGCGCTGCAATACAAGGCGCGCGACGGCCAGGTCTACAACCTGAATCTGATCGACACACCCGGCCACGTGGACTTCTCCTACGAGGTCTCGCGCTCGCTCTCTGCCTGCGAGGGGGCGCTGCTGGTGGTGGACGCCTCGCAGGGCGTGGAGGCGCAGACGGTGGCCAACTGCTACACGGCGCTGGACCTGGGGGTGGAAGTGCTTCCTGTGCTCAACAAAATGGACCTGCCCCAGGCCGATCCGGAGGCCGCCAAGGCCGAGATCGAGGACGTGATCGGCATCGATGCCAGCGAGGCTCTTCCCATCTCGGCCAAGACGGGGATGGGCATCGACGACGTGCTCGAACAGATCATTGCCAAGGTGCCGGCGCCGCGCGGCCAGACCGAGGCGCCGCTGCGCGCCATGATCATCGACAGCTGGTTCGACAGCTACGTGGGTGTGGTCATGCTGGTGCGCGTCGTTGATGGCGAACTCAAGAAGGGCGAGCGCTTCAAGATGATGGCCACCGGCGCGACCTACGATGCCAACAACCTGGGCGTGTTCACGCCGGCGCAGATCCCGCGTGAGGCACTCAAGGCTGGCGAGGTGGGCTACATCATCGCGGGCATCAAGGAACTGAAGGCCGCCAAGGTGGGTGACACCATCACGCTGGAAAAAAAGCTGCCCAACAACCTCGGCCCGGCGTCGCAGGCACTGCCCGGCTTCAAGGAAATCCAGCCCCAGGTCTTCGCCGGCCTGTACCCGACCGAGGCCAACCAGTACGACGCGCTGCGCGACGCGCTGGAAAAGCTCCAGCTCAACGACGCTTCGCTGCATTTTGAGCCCGAGGTGTCGCAGGCGCTGGGCTTCGGCTTTCGCTGCGGCTTCCTCGGCCTGCTGCACATGGAGATCGTTCAGGAGCGCCTGGAGCGCGAGTTCGACCAGGACCTGATCACTACCGCGCCCAGCGTGGTGTACGAGGTTGTGAAGGGTGACGGGGAGGTCATCCAGGTCGAGAACCCCTCCAAGATGCCCGAGCAGGGCCGTATCCTGGAGGTGCGCGAGCCCATCGTCGTGGTGCACCTGTACATGCCGCAGGACTACGTGGGCCCCGTGATGACGCTGGCCAACCAAAAGCGCGGTGTGCAGTTGAACATGCAGTACCACGGCCGCCAGGTCATGCTGACCTACGAGCTGCCGCTGGGCGAGATCGTGCTGGACTTCTTCGACAAGCTCAAATCCGTCAGCCGCGGCTACGCCTCGATGGACTACGAGTTCAAGGAGTACCGGCCGTCCGACGTGGTCAAGGTGGACATCCTGCTCAACGGCGAGAAGGTGGACGCGCTGTCCATCATCGTGCACCGCACCCAGGCGCAATACCGCGGTCGCGCCGTGGCGGCCAAGATGCGCGAGATCATCAGCCGCCAGCAGTTCGATGTGGCCATCCAGGCCGCCATCGGCGCCAACATCATCGCCCGCGAGACCATCAAGGCGCTGCGCAAGAACGTGCTGGCCAAGTGCTATGGCGGCGACGTCTCGCGCAAGCGCAAGCTGCTGGAAAAGCAAAAGGCCGGCAAGAAGCGCATGAAACAGATCGGTTCGGTCGAGGTGCCGCAGGAGGCCTTCCTGGCCATCCTGCAGGTCGAGGAGTAAACGGCCATGCAAGCCATGCAGTACATCACCGCCGCCGTGCTGGCGGCCTTCGTCGGCTACGTGGCCGCCTGGTATACGGGTGCTATCGAAGGCAACTTCGCGCTGCTGCTGTTTCTGGCCACCGCGGTCACCGGCGCTTACTGGCTGGCCGAGCGGCTGCTCTTCCTGCCCCGGCGCCGGCGCGCCGCGCAGGCCCTGGAGGACGCCGCCGCGCAGCGCCGCGCCGAGCTGGACCGCATGGGTATCCAGAAGGTGGACGGCGATGTGCAGGAGGCCAAGAGCCGCATCCTCATGCAGCCGTGGTGGCTGGACTGGACGGCCGGGCTGTTCCCCGTGATCGCCATCGTCTTCCTGCTGCGCTCGTTCTTGTTCGAGCCGTTCAAGATCCCGTCCGGCTCCATGATCCCCACGCTGCTGGTGGGCGACCTGATCCTGGTGAACAAGTTCACCTACGGCGTGCGCCTGCCAGTCATCAACAAGAAGATCACCCAGGGCACGCCCGTGCAGCGCGGCGACGTGATGGTGTTCCGCTACCCGCCCCAGCCCAGCATGGACTACATCAAGCGCGTGGTCGGCATCCCCGGCGACGAGGTGGCCTACCTGAACAAGCGCCTGACGGTGAACGGCCAGGCCGTGCCCACCACGGCACTGCCGGACTTCTTCGACCAGGACGCCATGCGCTACTTCAAGCAGTTCGAGGAAGACCTGGGCGGCAAGCGCCACCGCGTGCTGAACAACCCCGAGGTGCCCGCCTTCGTGCAGGGCGCGAGCAACTTCAAGTTCCGCGAGAACTGCCGCTACAGCGTGGAAGGCGTGAGCTGCACGGTGCCCGAGGGCCACTATTTTCTGATGGGCGACAACCGTGATAATTCGCTCGATTCGCGCTACTGGGGCTTTGTGCCGGACGAGAACATCGTCGGCCGCGCCTTCTTCGTGTGGATGAATTTCGGCAATCTCAAGCGCATCGGCTCGTTCAACTGAACGCAGGCCGCACCGCGCATACAACACCAACGGGGGAAATCAGGCATGGTCAACAAGCAACGCGCTGCGACCCGCTCGCGCCAGCGGGGGCTGTCCTTCATCGGCGTCGTCTTCATCGGCGTGCTGGCCGTGGCGGTCTTTGCCATTGGCGGGCAGTCGGTGCCCATCTTCATCGAGTACTTCGCCATCAAGAAGGCCGCCATCAAGGCCTCCCGCGACGGCAGCACGGTGCCGGAGATCCGCGCCTCGTTCGACCGCGCCGCGGCCATCGACAACATCGAATCCGTCACCGGCAAGGACCTGGAGATCACCAAGCGCAACGACAAGGTCGTCGTGTCCTTCAGCTACTCGCGCGAGATCGCGCTGGCCGGCCCGGCCTACCTGGTCTACCGGTTCAGCGAATCGACGAACTGACCTTTCTTTCTCCTCACCCGTTCCTCCTCCCATCGGTGCCTTCCGACAGTCTCACGGCGCTGCAGCAGCGGCTGCAGCATGCGTTTTCCGATCCTTCGCTGCTCGAGCGCGCGGTCACGCACCGCAGCTTCAGCTCAGAGCACAACGAGCGCCTGGAATTCCTGGGCGACTCGGTGCTGAACCTGGCCGTCTCCACCCTGCTGTTCACGCGGCTGCGCACGTTGCCTGAGGGCGAGCTGTCGCGCATCCGCGCCCACCTGGTGCGCCAGGAGTCGCTGCACCCCATCGCCGCACGGTTGCAGCTGCCCGAGGTGCTGCGCCTGGGCGAGGGCGAGGCCAAGTCAGGCGGCAAGCAGCGCCCCTCCATCCTGGCCGATGCGCTGGAGGCGGTGATCGGTGCCATCTATCTGGACGCCGGCTATGAGGCAGCGCAGGCGCTGGTGCACCGGCTGTTCGAGGGGGTGGAGCTGAGCGCCCGTCTGCAGGCCGACTCCAAGGACGCCAAGACCGCACTGCAGGAATGGTTGCAGGGCCGGCGCCTGAAGCTGCCCGGCTACCGTGTTGCCGAAGTCACCGGCGCCGCGCACAACCAGGTCTTCCACGTGGAGTGCGAAGTGGCCGAGAAAGGCCTGCGCGCGCGCGGCACCGGCGCCTCGCGGCGCGCGGCCGAGCAGGCAGCCGCCAGCGCCATGCTGGCCCAACTGAAAGCATTGAAGGCATGACTGGTACTACCAAAACCATAGCTACTGACGCAGGGCAGGCGGGCGCTGAAGGCCAAAATGACCTTGAATCCATGCTCGCCGCGGCGCGCCCCGGCGGCGCGGCGGCGGGCGCGGTGGAGGGCCAGCGCTGCGGCCTGATTGCCATCGTCGGCAAGCCCAACGTGGGCAAGTCCACGCTGATGAACGCGCTGGTGGGCCAAAAGGTCAGCATCACCTCGCGCAAGGCGCAGACCACGCGCCACCGCATCACCGGCATCCACACGCGCGGCGCCACGCAGTTCGTCTTCGTCGATACACCGGGCTTCCAGACCAAGCACAGCACGGCGCTCAACAAGTCGCTGAATAAGACCGTCATGGGCGCCATCGGCGACGTGGACCTGATCCTGTTCGTGGTCGAGGCCGGCAGCTTCACCCTGGCCGACGCCAAGGTGCTCAGCCTGTTCAAGCCGGGCATCCCCACGCTCTTGATTGCCAACAAGCTCGACACCGTCCACCGCCGCGCTGAGATCGCGCCCTGGCTGCGGGACATGCAGGAGCGCCACCCGTTCGCTGAGTTCGTGCCCATGTCCGGCAAGAACAAGGGTGACATCGAGCGGCTGTACGGCATCGTGGAGAAATACCTGCCCGAGCAACCCTGGTGGTACGGCGAGGACGAGCTGACCGACCGCAGCGAGAAATTCCTCGCCAGCGAAACGGTGCGCGAGAAGCTGTTTCGCTTCACCGGCGACGAGCTGCCCTATACCTCCACCGTCGTCATCGACAAGTTCGACGAGGAAAAGAGCAAGCAGTACAAGCGCTTCATCCGCATCGCCGCGACCATCGTGGTCGAGCGCGACGGCCACAAGGCCATGGTCATCGGCGAAGGCGGCGAACGCCTCAAGCGCATCAGCACCGAGGCCCGCCAGGAGCTGGAAAAGCTGCTGGACGCCAAGGTGTTCCTGGAGGTCTGGGTCAAGGTGCGCTCTGGCTGGGCCGATGACGAGGCCCGTGTCCGATCGTTCGGTTATGAATAGGGATCAACCCCCTGCTCGGCTGCGCTGCTTCCCCCTTCTCTCGCTGCGCTGCGCGCTGCGGGAAGGGGGACGACGCCGGTGGACTGGCGAAGCCAGATCCACGGCGTCTGCTGGCCTGGCGCGGTCAGGTGCCGGGCGTGCGCCGCGATGGCAGCGGCAGAGCAGAATCTTTTTTGGTCGAATCGGCCTCAAGCGCTTGCTAGCCAAGCGCTGGCAGCTATTAAAACAATAGTGCGATGGCCACCCGCCGCATCGCCGACGAGCCCGCCTACGTCCTGCACAGCTATGACTGGAGCGAGTCCAGCCTGATCCTGGAGGCCTTCACCCGCCATCACGGCCGCGTGGTGCTGGTGGCCAAGGGGGCGAAAAAGCCCACCTCCAACTTTCGCCCCGTGCTGCTGCCGCTGCAGCCGCTGCGCGTGGCGTATTCGGTGACGGGCGGCGGCCAGGGTGAGATCCATCCCCTGCGCGGCGCCGAATGGGCTGGCGGCCACGTCATGCCCACGGGCGATGCGCTGCTGTCGGGCCTGTACCTGAACGAGTTGCTGCTGCGCTTGCTGGCGCGCGAAGACCCCTACGCCGCGCTGTTCGATGTGTATGCCGGCGTGGTGCGTGTGCTGGGCAGCGGCGAGCACGGCGATGCGCTGGAGCCCGTGCTGCGCGCCTTCGAGCTGCTGCTGCTGCGCGAGCTCGGCCTGCTGCCCGCGCTGGACGCGGAGACGGCCACCCTCGGCCCCTTGGCGCCCGACGCGCCCTACACCCTGGTGGCCGAAGGCGGCCTGCGCGCCGCCACCTCCGGCGACCGCGCGGCCCTGCACGGTGCGCAGTGGGGGGCGCTGCAGCACGCGCTGGAGCCCGGCACCGCCTACACCACGCTGCTGCGCGCCGTGGCGCCCGTCGCGGCGGAGCTGAAACCCCAGCTGCGCGCCCTGCTGCAATACCACTGCGGCAGCCCGCTGCTGCGCACGCGCCAGCTGATGATGGACCTGCAGGTCCTGTGAAAGCTCCGGGCCTGGCCGTCCGTTGCCCCCCGTCCGCCCGGTTCCGGCGCGAATTGCTGACCGGCTGCAAGCGCCGCGCCCGGCGCAGGCTTGATTGATTGCTATATTGGCCGGCTTCGCTGCGATGACCCTGGCACCCTTCCCATGACACCCGCCCACCCGCGCACCGCCCTGTCCGTCAACGTCAACAAGGTTGCGCTGGTGCGCAACACGCGTCACCTGGGCATCCCCGGCGTGGCGCGCGCCGCCCGGCTGTGCCTGGAGGCCGGCGCTCAGGGCATCACCGTGCACCCGCGCCCCGACGGACGCCACATACGCGCACACGACGTGCATGAGCTGGCCGAGCTGCTGGCCAAGGATTGGCCCGAGCGCGAATACAACATCGAGGGCAACCCGACGCAGAACCTGATGGAGTTCATCCGTGCCGTGCGCCCGAGCCAGGCCACCTTCGTGCCCGACGGCGAGGACCAGTTCACCAGCGACCACGGCTGGAGCTTTCCGCAGGACGCCGAACGCCTGGCGCCCCTGATTGCCGAATGCAAGGCCCTGGGCGTGCGCGTCAGCCTGTTCATGGACCCGGTGCCCGAGCAGATGCCGGCGGCCCGCGCCGTGGGCGCCGACCGCGTCGAGCTGTACACCGAGCCCTATGCCGCCGCCTGGGGCACGCCACAGCAGGAAGAGCAACTGGCGCGCTACGCCGCCGCCGCCCAGGCGGCGCTGGACGCCGGCCTGGGTGTGAATGCGGGGCACGACCTGAACCGGGACAACCTCACGGCCTTCGTCGCGAGCGTGCCGGGGCTGCTGGAGGTGTCCATCGGCCACGCCTTCATGTCCGATGCGCTGGAGCTGGGCTACGCCGCCGCCGTGCGCGCCTACCAGCAGTGCATCGACGAAGGCATCTCGCGCTGGAACTCCTGATTTGATAGCTACCAGCGCTTGTGTGACAAGCGCTGGAGGCTGATTTGGCATGCAATCATGATCTACGGCATCGGAACGGACATCTGCGACGTGCGGCGCATCGAAGGTAGCCTGGAGCGGCACGGTGAGCGCTTCGCCCAGCGTGTGCTGGCCGACGGCGAACTGGCCACCTGGCGCGCCCGCAGCGCCCGCTGGCCCGAGCGCGGCGCGCGCTTTCTAGCCACGCGCTTTTCCGCCAAGGAGGCCTTCAGCAAGGCCATCGGCATGGGCATGCGCATGCCCATGACCTGGCGCGCCTGCGAGGTTGCCAACCTGCCCAGCGGCCAGCCCACGCTGGTGCTGCACGGCGCGCTCAAGGAATGGTTCGACGCGCGCGGCCTGCGCGCCTACCTGAGCGTGACGGACGAGAGCGACTATGCCGCCAGCTTCGTCGTGGTCGAGCGGGGCTGAGCAGCCTGTACAGGTGAAGGCAGCCCAGCTCGGCCGTATAACGGCAAAGGCCCCGCTGCGGCTCTTCGCAACGGGGCCTTTGGGCTGGCCGGGACTTACTTCGTGGCGTCCTTGATGTCTTCCTTGGCATTGCCGTAAGACTTCTGTGCGCCACCCTCGACCTGCTTGGCAACGCCCTTGACCTGCTGTTCGGGACTGTTGAAGACCTCGCCGGTCTTTTGCTGTACCTTGCCGGCAACTTCCTTGGCGGCGCCCTTGATCTGATCGGTGTTCATATGCGGTCCTTTGAAGTGATGACGATGTACACAGGCCCAGAGCCCGTGCGACAGCTCTAACTTAGAGTCGGCCCGGGCGCCTCTGAAGCAGTCAAAATTACATTCTTAGGTCGGCAGCAGCCTACAGTCCGTGGCTGAAGAGCGCAGACGCTCACCCAGGGCTTGCCGTCACGGGCCCATTCCGCCCTTGCCCAGCAAGCGCTGCCGGCGATCCATTCAAGAGCAAAGACCATGACGCAACACTCCCCCCTGATCATCGACGTGGCCGGCACCACCCTGAGCGCCGACGACCGCCGGCGCCTGGCGCACCCGCTGGTGGGCGGCGTCATCCTGTTCGCGCGCAACTGGCAGCACCGGCTGCAGCTGCTGGAGCTGACGGCCGCCATCAAGGCCGTGCGTGATGACCTGCTGATCTGCGTGGACCATGAAGGCGGACGCGTGCAGCGCTTTCGTACCGACGGCTTCACCCATCTGCCGCCCATGCGTGCCCTGGGCGAGCTGTGGATGGACGACGGCCAGGGCAGCAAACAGCGCGAAGGCAGCGGCGCCCTGCGCGCCATGGACGCGGCCACGGCCGCCGGCTACGTGCTGGCCAGCGAGCTGCGCGCCTGCGGTGTGGATTTTTCCTTCGCTCCCGTGCTGGACCTCGATTGGGGGCCCAGCACGGTCATCGGCGACCGCGCCTTCCACGGCGACCCGCGCGTCGTGGCCATGCTGTCGCGCGCCCTCATGCACGGCCTGCTGCAGGCCGGCATGGCCAACTGTGGCAAGCACTTTCCTGGCCACGGCCACGTGGCGGCCGATTCGCACACCGAGGTGCCGGTGGACCGGCGCAGCCTGGCTGCCATCCTGAAGGACGACGCCGCGCCCTATGCCTGGCTGTCCAGCGTGTTGACCAGCGTCATGCCGGCGCATGTCATCTATCCCAAGGTGGACAGCCGCCCGGCCGGCTTTTCAAGCAAGTGGCTGCAGGACATCCTGCGCACGCGCCTGCGCTTTGATGGCGCCATCTTCAGCGACGACCTGAGCATGGAAGGCGCGCGCCGCCTGGACGGGCAACTGGTCGGCTACACCGACGCCGCCGTGGCCGCGCTGCAGGCCGGCTGCGACCTGGTGCTGCTGTGCAACCAGAGCCTGGGCGAAGGCAGGGCGGTGGACGAGCTGATCGACGGCCTGGCCGCCGCAGGCGCAGCCGGCCGCTGGCAGCCCAGCCAGGCGAGCGAGGCCCGCCGTGTTGCCCTGCTGCCCGAGACGCTGCCGCAGCCGTGGGACGAGCTGATGGTGCAGCCGGCGTACATGCACGCGCTGGACTTGCTGCCCTGAGTGTGGGCAGAGCCGTCAGATGTTGGTTTGCTCGGGCGGTACGTGGGGTGGCAGGCCGGCCGCATGGCGCTGCGGCGCGAGCAGCTCCAAGCCGGCGGTGCCCAGCCCGTAGCAGGTCATGGATAGCGACCCCATGGAGTATCCCCGCAGCAGCACCGACGGGGATTGCTCCTGCGCCGCGGCCAAGCCCGCCAGGTAGAGCAGTGGGATGAAATGGTCGGGGGTTGGCACGGCCAGGTCATAGTCGGGGTGCTCCGTCACGCGGAGCAGGTCGCCGGGAGAGCGGGCGAGCTGATCGACCACTGCGTCGTCGAAACGCTCGGCCCAGTCGAAGGCGGCGTACGGCTCCTTCCACCGCACCTCCTTGAGGTTGTGGACGACGTTGCCGCTGGCCACCACCATGACCCCGCGCTCGCGCAGCGGCGCAAGCTTCGCGGCCAGCTCAAGATGGTAGTCCAGCGGCTTCAGCGCGTTGATCGACAACTGAAGCACCGGCACATCGGCATCAGGAAACAGGTGGGCCAATACCGACCAGGTGCCGTGGTCCAGGCCCCACTGATCGCGGTCCAGCCCGACCCAGTGCGGCTTGGCGACTTGGACGATCTCCTGCGCGACATCGGGCGCGCCGGGCGCGGGGTAGTCGAAGTCGAACAACTGCTGGGGAAAGCCGTAGAAGTCGTGGATGGTGCGCGGCCGGGCCATGGCGGTGACGGCCGTCGCCCCGAAATACCAGTGCGCCGACACCACCAGCAGCGCGCGCGGGCGCGGCAGCTGGCGTCCCATGAGGCGCCACGCCTGGGTGTAGTCGTTGACTTCCAGCGCGTTCATGGGGCTGCCGTGGCCTATGAACAGGGCGGGCATGCGTGTGTCAGAGGTATCCATGAGGTGACTCCGGTTCACTGAACGGGCAGGAGGAGAAGATTATGAACAGGCCCTCGGACTGGTCTGGCGCCCCGGGTTCGGCCGGCGCCCTTGCACCTTGTGGGGCAGCGTTGACAGAGTCTGGTCCGGATGGAGGCAGCCGGTGTATACGCATGCGCCGGATCTGCTGCGTCGGTCCGGCCGCAGTTATTTGCCTGCGCGCGGCACAGGCGGGGTGAGCACCGAAGCGGTATTGCTCTCCGACGACACGGTGAGGAATGCCAGGTGGGCCTCGTAGCGCTCGAGCACGTCATCGATCACCTGCTGCCTGGTCAGGCCCATCAGGTCATAGCCGCCGGAGCCAGTCTGCGTGAACACTTCCAGCCGGTAGTAGACGTCGGTCTCGCGCGCCATGCGGCCGCTGAACATGGGCACCGGCGTCTCCACCAGTGCCACGTGGTAGAGGAAGGCGCGAGCGCTCTCCATGGAAACGCGCAGCACCGGTTCCATGACGCCACCCGCGCCGGCCACGGTCGTGCGTTCGACGTCGTAGCCCTGCTTCCTGAACTCGGTGGCGACGTCGTCAAGCGCGGGGTAGACCGTGCGGTCGAGAAACTGCACGACCTGGCGCTGCGAGGGGAAGGTCAGCACCTGCTCCAGGCGCTGCTTCCACGATCGCTCGGGCACATGGCCGCCCGTCGAAGCCATGGTGCGCCGGTGCAGTACCTGGCCCTCGCGCTCGGCCCGCTCCATGCGCAGCACCTTGTAGAAGGAGGCCATCACCAGGTAGGCGACGACGGTGACCGGCAGGGCGAAGATCAGCGTAGCGTATTCCATGGTCGCGACGCCGCCCGCCAGCAGCATGGCCACCGTGAGCACGGCGGTGAGCACGGCCCAGAAGATGCGCAGCCACTTCGGCCCATCCTGCGAGGGATCAGGAATGGCCGCCGAGAAGTTGGACATCACCATGGCACCCGAGTTGGCGCTGGTCAGGTAGAACAGCAGGCCGGACAGCGTGGACAAGCCGATCAGGAACATCGCACCCGGGAACATCTCCAGCAGTGCATACCAACCGCGCTCTGGGCTCTGAATGGCCAGTTCGGCAAAGGCCGTATTGCCCTGCAGCACGTGGAACAGGGCCGAGTTGCCGAACAGCGAGACGATGATGAAGTCGCACAGCACGGGCGCCGTGATGGCCGCGATGACGAACTCGCGCAGCGTGCGCCCGCGCGAGATGCGCGCCAGGAAGACACCGACGAACGGCCCCCAGGCCAGCCAGAAGGCCCAGAAGAACAGTGTCCATCCGCCCATCCACTCGGCACCGGCCGGCTCATAAACGAAAGTCTGCAGGGTGCGGGCCGGTAGCGTCACGAAGAAGCGGCCGATGTTCTCGACCAGGGCGTTCAGCAGGAATGCCGTTTGCCCGGTGACAAGGATGTAGACCATCATCGCCGCCGCGCTCCAGAGGTTGAGCTCGGAGATCCAACGGATGCCGCGGTCCACGCCCGAGGTGGTGGCCGCGATGGTGAGGACCACGGCGCCGACGACCAGCGCGATCTGCAGCGCCAGGCCCTGCTGCAGGCCGAAGATCAGGGAAAAGCCGACGCTGAGCAGCACCACGCCGATGCCCATCGACGTGGCCACGCCAAACACCGTGCCGACCAGGGCGATGGCGCTGATGCCATCGCCCAGGGGGCCGCGCACCCGCTTGCCCAGCAGCGGATACAGCGCCGCGCGGATGGACAGGGGCATGCCCCAGCGGTATGCGAAGTAGCCCATGGCCATGCCCAGCAGCGCATACATGGACCAGCCGGCGATGCCGTAATGGAACATCGTCCAGACCACCGCATCCTGCAGTGCCTCGGCGGAGCCGCCGACGCCTGCGGGCGGATGCAGGTACTGCACCACGGGACCGGTGACCGAATAGAACAGCATGTCGATGCCCACGCCCGCCGCAAACAGCATCGCCACCCAGGTCACCAGCTTGTACTGCGGCCGCGAGTGGTCGGGGCCGAGCCGCACGTCGCCCTCCTTGGAGAACGCCACCCATAGCACAAAGCCCGTCGCCAGGGCCATGGTCAGCACGTAGTACCAGCCCAGGTTGGTGGCAATCCAGTCGACCGCCAGCTTCATCTTCGTGCGCGCGTCCTCGGGCAACAGGCTGGCCCAGACCGAGAAGGCCACGATCACCGCCGAGGAGAACAGCAGCACGCGCCAGTTGATGCGGGCGGTGCGGTCCTCCAGCACCTCCTGCGGCCCCTTGCTGAGGTCGCCGCGCGACACGGGGATGTCATCGTCCGGGCGCTCCTGGCGGGCTTGCGTGCCGCCGAACCGGCTGCGCTCCAGTGGAGGCGGCTTGCCTGCTGCGCCGCTCCGTGGCCCTAGTGTGGCCTGCTCGTCGCTAGAGGGTTCTGTGGACATGGCGGAAGCCTTCCTCAGGACATTCGATCCCTGGATGCTAATCGCAGGCCGACGCTCGTGGGAGGGGCCGGGCCTCAAAGCGCCGCGCAGGTGTGCCCGCGCTGCGGGCTGTCAACCGCGCTTTGCCAGCTGACTAAAAATAAGCTTCAAAAATGCCTCCAGCCCTTTGCCAGTAAGCGCTAGCAGCTATCAAAAGAAAAGCGGCCCGAGGGCCGCTTCTGCGCGTGGATGGGGTGGCGGATCACCCTCCCAGATACGCCTTGCGCACATCTGCATTGGCCAGCAGATTCGCCCCTGTGTCCTGCAGCACCACGCGTCCGTTCTCCAGCACATAGCCCCGGTCGGCAATGGCCAGCGCGCGGTTCGCGTTCTGTTCCACCAGGAACACCGTCACGCCCTCGGTGCGGATGGTTTGAATGATCTCGAAGATCTGGGCAATGATCAAAGGCGCCAAGCCGAGGGTGGGCTCGTCCAGCAGCAGCAGGCGCGGGCGGCTCATCAGGGCGCGGCCGATGGCCAGCATCTGCTGCTCGCCGCCGCTCATGGTGCCGGCGCGCTGGTGGGCGCGGTCCTTCAGCCGGGGGAACAGCTTGAAGACGTGCTCCATGCCGGCTTCGATCTCCTCCTTGCCCAGGAAGAAGCCGCCCATCTTCAGGTTCTCCACCACCGTCAGCGAGGGGAAGACGCGCCGCCCCTCGGGCGAGACGGCAATGCCCTTGCGCATGATCAGGTGCGTGGACTGCTGGGTGATGTCCTCGCCCTCGAAGTGCACGCTGCCGGCACTGGCGCGCGGCGTGCCGCACAGGGTCATGAGCAGCGAGGTCTTGCCGGCGCCGTTGGAGCCGATGAGCGAAACGATCTCGCCCTGATTCACGTGCAGGCTGGCGTCGTTGACGGCGCAGATGGCCCCGTAGTGGGTGAACAGGCCGCTGACCTGCAGCATCGGCGTGACGCCGGCGGCGCGGGTTGTCGTTGTCGTGGTCGTCGTAGCCATCAGGCTTCTCCCAGGTAGGCCTTGATGACCCGTTCATCGTTGCGGATGGCCTCGGGGGTGCCCAGGGCGATGGGCTTGCCGTACTCCATGACCAGGATGCGCTCGGACACGCCCATGACCAGGCCCATGTCGTGCTCGATCAGCAGCACCGTCACGCCGTAGTCCCGCCGCAGCTGGTCGATGAGCTGCTGCAGGTCATTTTTCTCCTGCGGGTTCAGGCCGGCGGCGGGCTCGTCCAGCATCAGCAGGCGCGGGCCGGTGATCATGCAGCGGGCGATCTCCAGACGGCGCTGGTGGCCGTAGGCCAGGTTGCCGGCCTCGCGGTTGGCGTACTGGCGCAGGCCCATCACGTCCAGCCAGTGCATGGCGCGCTCGATCTTCTCGGCTTCGCTCTTGCGGTAGCTGGCGGTGTTGAAGATGCCGGCCAGCAGCGGCGCGCGCGATTGCCGGTGCTGGGCGACCAGCAGGTTCTCCAGTGCCGTCATGGCCTTGAACAGGCGCACGTTCTGGAAGGTGCGCACCACGCCCTGGTTGGCCACCTGGTGGCTGCTGTGGCCGGCGATGCTGCTGCCCGCCAGCTGGATCTGCCCCGCGCTGGGCTGGTAGAAGCCGCTGATGCAGTTGAACACCGTGGTCTTGCCGGCGCCGTTGGGGCCGATGATGGCGAAGACCTCCTGCGGCGCCACGTCGAAGGCGACGTGGTCCACGGCCAGCAGGCCGCCGAAGCGCATGCACAGGCCGCCGACCTGCAGCAGGGGAGAGGCGGCGGCCGGGCTTGTCGTCGTTGTCGTCATGCCGGCACCTCCACGTGGTGGCGCTTCATGGGCAGCAGGCCCTGGGGGCGCCAGATCATCATCACGATCATGACCAGGCCGAAGATCAGCATGCGGTACTCGGAGAATTCGCGTGCCAACTCGGGCAGCACGGTCAACAGGATGGCGGCAAGGATCACCCCCAGCTGCGAGCCCATGCCGCCCAGCACCACGATGGCCAGGATCAGCGCGGACTCGATGAAGGTGAACGACTCGGGGTTCACGATGCCCTGGCGCGCGGCGAAAAACGCCCCGCCGAAGCCGGCGAACATGGCGCCCAGCGTGAAGGCCGAGAGCTTGATCTTCATCGGGCTCAGGCCGAGCGAGCGGCAGGCGATTTCGTCCTCGCGCAGCGCCTCCCAGGCGCGGCCGATGGGCATGCGGATCAGCCGGTTGCTGATGAACAGCGTGACCAGCGCCAGCAGCAGCGCCATCAGGTACAAAAAGATCACCATGTGCATGGAGTTGAAGTCCAGCCCGAAGAACTGGTGGAAGGTGGTGCCGCCCTCCGTGCTCGGGTTGCGCGCCATCTCCAGGCCCAGCACGCTGGGTTTGGGCAGGCCAGAGATGCCGTCCGGCCCGCCCGTCCAGTCGGTCAGGTTGACCAGCAGCAGGCGGATGATCTCGCCGAAGCCCAGCGTCACGATGGCCAGGTAGTCGCCGCGCAGGCGCAGCACCGGAAAGCCCAGGATGAAGCCGAAGAATGCCGACATGGCGCCCGCCAGCGGCAGCGCCTGCCAGAAGCTCCAGCCCGCCCAGTGGTACAGCAGGGCGAAGGTGTAGGCGCCCACGGCGTAGAAACCGACGAAGCCCAGGTCCAGCAGGCCGGCGAAGCCCACCACCACGTTCAGGCCCAGGCCCAGCATCACGTAGATCATCGCCAGCGTGGCGATGTCGACGGCGTTGCGCCCGGCAAAGAAGGGCCAGATGACGGCGATCATCAGCGCGGCCAGCAGCAGCCCGTTGTGCTGGCGCGGTGCCAGCTGCGGCAGGCTGGGCAGCGACAGGCGCGGCAGGCGCTGCATGAAAAGCGGCCGCAGCAGCTGCACCACGAAGACGGCCAGGCAGCCCCACAGCAGCGTGCGCCACTCGGGCACGATGATGGTGCGGGCGCCGGCGCGCTCCAGGTGCAGCGTGAAGATGGGCAGCACCACGATGGCCGCGAGGAACGCGGAGACGAAGGCGTGGCGCAGGTTGGCCGAGAAGGCCATGGGTCGTTGTGCGGTGGTTTGCATCACACCTTCTCCACTTCAGGCTTGCCCAGCAGGCCCGTGGGGCGGAACAGCAGGATCAGCACCAGCAGGCCGAAGGCCACGATGTCCTTGTACTCGGACGAGATGTAGGCCGCGGCGAAGGTCTCGGCCACGCCCAGAATCACCCCGCCCAGCATGGCGCCGGGGATGGAGCCGATGCCGCCCAGCACTGCGGCCGTGAAGGCCTTGATGCCGGCAATGAAGCCGATGAAGGGGTTGAGCTTGCCCACCGCCAAGGCGATCAGCACGCCGCCCACGGCCGCCAGCACGGCGCCCAGGATGAAGGTGAAGGAGATGACGCGGTTGGTGTCGATGCCCAGCAGGTTGGCCATGTGCATGTCTTGCGAGCAGGCGCGCGAGGCGCGGCCCATGCGCGAGTGCTTGATGTACACCGTCAGCAGCGCCATCAGCGCCACGGCCACCACGATGATGAGGATGCGCGAGTAGGGCACGAAGATCTCGAAGCCGCCGTTCTCGCCGCCGAAGCGCAGCGCGCCGGGGATGAGCGAGGGCACGGCCATGTCGCGCGCTCCCTGGCCCAGGGCCACCCAGTTCTGCAGGAAGATGGACATGCCGATGGCCGAGATCAGTGCCACCAGGCGCGGGCTGCCGCGCAGCGGCTTGTAGGCCACCTGCTCCACGACAAGGCCGTAGACGCCGGTGATGACCACCGACACGATGAGCATGATGGAGATGATGGCCCACACCGGCAGGCCGCTCTGCATGCCGATGGCCGACAGCGTCACCAGGCCGATGTAGGCGCCGATCATGTAGATCTCGCCGTGGGCGAAGTTGATCATCCCGATGATGCCGTAGACCATGGTATAGCCGATGGCGATCAGGGCGTAGATGGCGCCCAGGGACAGACCGTTGAACAGCTGCTGTATCAGCTGGGGCAAGAGATCGGACATGGTGTGTCCTCCTCCTCAATCGAAAAAAAGGGCCACGAGGGGCCCGATGGCAGCACACCGGTGCGCGCTGGGAAGCGCACACCGGTGTGCATGGAGAAGCAGCAGGCTTACTTGGCGGCCGGCGACTTGCTGCCGTCCTTGTGCCATTCGAAGACCTGGAAGTCGAACGAGTTCAGGTCACCCTGCTTGTTCCAGGACACGGGGCCCAGCACCGTCTCGACGGTGGCCTTGTGCAGGTGGTCGGCCACCTTGGCGGGGTCGTCGCCCACGGCCTTGATGCCATCCAGGATGGCCTGGGTGGCGGCGAACGAGGTCAGCTGGAAGGCGCCGGAAGGGTTGCGCTTCTTGTCCTGGAATGCCTTCACCACGGCGGCGTTCTTGGGGTTGGCCGAGAAGTCGGCGGGCAGCGTGACCAGCATGCCTTCCACGGCCGGGCCGGCAATGGCATTCACCTCGGGGTTGCCCACGCCCTCGGGGCCCATCATGCGCACCTTCAGGCCCTGCTCGTTGGCCTGGCGCAGCAGCAGGCCCATCTCGGGGTGGTAGCCACCGTAGTAGACGAAGTCCACGCCGGCGCTCTTGAGCTTGGTGATGACGGCGGAGTAGTCGCTGTCGCCGGCATTGATGCCTTCGAACAGGGCGACCTGCACGCCGGCCTTCTTCAGATCGTCGCGCACGGACGAGGCGATGCCCTGGCCGTAGGACTGCTTGTCGTGCAGCACGGCGACCTTCTTGGGCTTGGCCTTTTCGACGATGAATTTGGCGGCCGAGGGGCCTTGCTGGTCATCGCGGCCGATGGTGCGGAAGATGAAGTGGTAGTTCTTGCCGTCGGTCAGTGCGGGCGACGTGGCCGAGGGAGTCACCACCACCACGCCTTCGTTGTTGTAGATGGGGGCGGCGGCAATGGATGCGCCCGAGCACACGGGACCGACCACGTAGCCGATCTTGGCGTTGACCACCCGGTTGGCGGCCACCGGGCCCTGCTTGGGCTCGCAGGCATCGTCCATGGAGACCAGCTCGATCTTCTTGCCGTTCACGCCGCCGGCGGCGTTGGCCAGTTCGACGGCGGTGGTCACGCCTTCCTTGACCATGTCACCGTACTGGGTCAGCGGGCCAGTGGTCGGCATGACCATGGCGATCTTGATCTGCGCATGCGCGGGCAGCAGCAGGGCGGCGCCGGCCAGGCCCAGGGCGGCGATGACGGAATGCATGCGAAACGGAGTGGTCATATCGGTGTCTCGATTGTCAAAAGTGGTAGCTGGAAAAATCAACAGGCCCCGAAGGGGCCTGCGGCGAAGGCCGCCAGCTTATCCCGCCGTCGGAAACCAGCAACAGGGTAAGTGCGGGTATTGCAGCGCACAGCATTTTGCTACGGCGGCTACTTCTACAGCAGGCTGGAACCGCGCTGCGTCTGCGGCAGGGGTTCCACTGCGGGCGTGGCCAGCGGTACCAGGCGCTCGGCGGGCACTGGCGTGCCGGCGCGCCAGCGCCGCACCACGCGCTGGAAGATCAGCGCGTTGGGGATCTGCAACAGCGTGCCCGGCTCCGGGGCGGTGGCGTCCTCCAGCGTGGTGTAGAGCATGTTGATGTCCACTACGCGGCCCAGGGCGCCCGGCTTGTCGCCGCTGTCCAGCAGCTCGATGTGGTCGCCGACGCGGTAGGGCCCCACGGTGACGATGAGCAGGGCGCAAAACAGGTTGGACAGCACGCTCCAGGCCGCAAAAAACGCTACCGCGCCCACGGTGGCAAAACCGGTGAAGGCGGTCCACAGCACGCTGGCCGACACGCCCAGGCGCTCCAGCGCCAGCAGCAGCGCGCCGCCGTAGATCAGCCAGCGCAGCACGTTGCGCACGGGCTTGAGCAGATCGTGCGGGAACTGGTAGTGCTCGCTGGCGCGGCGCAGGATGCGCTGCAGCAGCTTTTGCAGCATCAGCGCCGCCAGGGCGATCAGGGCCAGTTGCAGCAGCGGCACGATGACGTCCAGCCAGTCGTGCATCCACAGCGGTAGGTAGGGCTTCAGGCGCGATTGCATGCGTTCAGAAAAGTCGGGGCGGGCCGCAGGGTCACAGGTGGCGCTGCTCGATGGTGTCCATCTGCATCTCGAAGCTGAAGAAGCGGTTGCGGCCCTGCGCCTTGGCCGCGTACAGAGCTTCGTCGGCGCGCATCAGCATGCTCTCGGCGCTGGTGGTGCCATCGGGCACGCAGGTGGTGATGCCGCCCGAGAGCGTGAGCATCTCGCCGCCGGGTGAATCGGGGTGGGCGATGGCGTGGCCGGCCAGCAGCCGGCCCAGGGCGCGCGCGAATGTCATGGCGCCCGAGCGCGGTGTGTTGGGCAGGATCAGCGCGAACTCCTCGCCGCCGTAACGTGCGGCCACATCGCGCGGGCGCACGCAGACCTCGTGCAGCACGCGGCTGACGGCCTTCAGGCATTCGTCGCCCTGCACATGGCCCAGCGTGTCGTTGTAGCGTTTGAAGTGGTCCAGGTCGCACAACATCAGCGTCAGCGGCGTGCCGTCGCGGCGCGCGGCCAGGATCTCGCTGTGCAGGATGCGGTCGAAGCCGCGCCGGTTGACCAGGCCCGTCAAGGGGTCCAGTTCCACCATCTCGTTGAGCCGCTGGTTGGCCAGGTGCAGCTCCTCGGTCAGCTGCACCAGGCGCCGGCGCATGTCGCGCAGGCGGCGCATGGCGCGCAGCTTGGCCGCCAGCACGATGGGCCGGACGGGCTTGACCAGGTAATCGTCGCCGCCGGCCTCGATGCCGCGCCATACGTCCACCTCGCCATCCAGGCCCGACAGGAAGATGATGGGCGTCCAGCCGCCGGGCTCGGCCTCGCGCATGCGCTGGGCCACCCAGTAGCCGTCCTCGCTGCCGGGCAGGCGGATGTCCAGCAGCACCAGGTCGGGGCGGCGCAGGCGAAACAGCTGCAGCGCGGCGTCCGCGTCGGCAGCCTGCAGCACCTCGGTGGCGCCTGCGCGCTGCAGCTCGCTGCACAGCTGGGCGCGCAGCGATGCCTGGTCTTCCACCACCAGCACGCAAAACGGCTCGTGCTCGGGCGCAACGCTCGCAACAGTGGAGCCCATGGCCTGCGGCGGGGCTCGCTCAGTGCTCGCGGCGCAGGGCCGGGAACAGGATCACGTCGCGGATGCTGGGGCTGTCGGTGAGCAGCATCATCAGCCGGTCGATGCCGATGCCGCAGCCGCCGGTGGGCGGCAGGCCGTATTCCAGCGCGCGCACAAAGTCATGGTCGAAGAACATGGCCTCGTCGTCGCCGCTGTCCTTGGCGGCCACCTGGGCGGAAAAGCGCGCGACCTGGTCCTCGGCGTCGTTCAGCTCGGAGAAACCGTTGCCGAACTCGCGGCCGGTGATGTACAGCTCGAAGCGCTCGGTCACCTCGGGACGGGCGTCGTTGGCGCGTGCCAGCGGGCTGATCTCGGTGGGGTGCTCCATGATGAAGGTCGGCTGCCACAGCTTGTCCTCCACCGTCTCCTCGAAGTACAGCACCTGCAGGCTGGCCAGCGAGCGGGTGGACAGGCGGTCCTTTTCTTCCGTCATGCCCAGCTTCTTGAGAGCGCTGACCAGCCAGGCGGCATCGTCCACGTGGGCGCCGGCTTCGGTGTACTGGTAGATGGCCTCGCGGATGGTCAGGCGGGCGAAGGGCTGCGACAGGTCCACGGCGCGACCGCCGTAGGTCAGCTGCAAACTGCCCGTGGCCTTCAGCGCGGCATCGCGCACCAGGGCCTCGGTGAAGTCCATCAGGTCCAGGTAGTTCCAGTACGCCGCGTAGAACTCCATCATCGTGAACTCGGGGTTATGGCGCACCGAGATGCCTTCGTTGCGGAAGTTGCGGTTGATCTCGAAAACCCGCTCGAAGCCGCCCACCACCAGGCGCTTCAGGTACAGCTCGGGCGCGATGCGCAGGAACATCTCCTGGTCCAGCGCGTTGTGGTGCGTGACGAAGGGCCGGGCGTTGGCGCCGCCGGGGATGGGGTGCAGCATGGGCGTCTCCACCTCCAGAAAGCCGTGCTCCACCATGAAGGCGCGCAGGCCGCTGATGGCCTTGCTGCGCGCCACGAAGCGCCGGCGCGCGGCCTCGTCGGTCATCAGGTCGACGTAGCGCTGGCGGTACTTGACCTCCTGGTCGGCCACGCCGTGGAACTTGTCGGGCATGGGGCGCAGATTCTTGGTCAGCAGGCGCACGCGCGTCACCTTGATCGAGAGCTCGCCCGTCTTGGTCTTCATCAAGGTGCCCTCGGCACCCAGGATATCGCCCAGGTCCCAGCGCTTGAAGTCGGCGTAGGCCTCCTCGCCCACGGCGTCGCGCGTCACGTACAGCTGAATGCGTCCGCCGGTGTCGCCCAGCGAGCCGTCTTGCAGCGTGGCGAAGCTGGCCTTGCCCATCACGCGCTTGAGCATCATGCGGCCGGCCACACTCACACTGATGGCCTGGGCCTCCAGCGCATCGCCCTCCTGCCCGCCATGCGCGGCCTGCAGGTCGGCGGCGTGGTGGGCGGGCTTGAAGTCATTGGGAAAGGCCACGCCTTCGCCGCGCCCCTGGCGCTCGCGCAGCTCCCGCAGTTTCTCGCGGCGCTCGGCGATGAGCTGGTTTTCATCCACGGGCGGGTTGGCGGGGGTGGGCTGGTCGGAAGACATAGACAGAAAAAAGGCGAAAGAACGCAGGGGGAAGAGGGGGAGGGCGGCGGGGCGCTGGCCCGGCCGCCCGGCGCGGTGCGCGCTTTGGGACAATCGCCGGATTTTAGGCCCTGCCCGCGCGGCGGGCCCCACAGCGCAGCCAACCCATCATGAAGATCACCATCGTCGGCGCGGGCTATGTGGGCCTGGTCTCCAGCGCCTGCTTCGCGGAACTGGGCAACCATGTGCTTTGCGTGGAGCGCAATAGCGCGCGCGTGGCGCAGCTGCAGGCCGGTGAGGTGCCGCTTTACGAGCCCGGCCTGCAGGAGCTGGTGGCGCGCAACCGGGCTGCCGGGCGGCTGGCCTTCGCCACCGACTTGGCGCAGGGCGTGCGCCATGCCGAGGTGCTGTTCATCGCCGTGGGCACACCCATGGCGCCGGACGGCAGCGCCGACCTGTCGCAGGTGATGGAGGTGGCGCACGCCGTGGGCCGGCACCTGTCGCGCTTTTTGGTGGTGGCCAACAAGTCCACCGTGCCGGTGGGCACGGCGCAGCGGGTGCATGACGCCATCGCCCAGGAATTGGCCGCGCGCCGGCTGGCACGGGTGCCGGCGTTCGCCGTGGCCTCCAACCCCGAATTCCTCAAGGAAGGCGCGGCAGTGGACGACTTCATGCGCCCGGACCGCGTCGTCATCGGCGTGCCCGAGGGCCGCGGCGGCGAGCGCGCGGCCGACGTGCTGCGCCGTGCCTACGCGCCCTTCAACCGCAACCACGAGCGCATGGTGGTGATGGACGTGAAGAGCGCCGAGCTGGCTAAGTACGCCGCCAACGCTCTGCTGGCCACCAAGATCAGCTTCATGAACGACATGGCGGCGCTGGCCGACGCCGTGGGCGCCGACATCGAACAGGTGCGCCGCGGCATCGGCTCGGACCGGCGCATCGGCTATGACTTCATCTATGCCGGCCTGGGCTACGGCGGCTCGTGTTTCCCAAAGGACGTAGCCGCCCTGTGCCACACGGCGCGCGCCGCCGGCCAGCGCCTGCGCGTGGTCGAGGCCGTGCAGGCCGTCAACGCCGACCAGGCCGAGCGCTTCGTGCAGCGCGTGCTGCAGCACTTCGGCGGCTCGCTGGCCGGCCGGGTGATCGCGCTGTGGGGCCTGACCTTCAAGCCAGGCACCGACGACGTGCGCGAGGCGCCCAGCCGCACTGTGGTGCGCCGGCTGGTGGCCGCCGGCGCACGGGTGCAGGCGCACGACCCGCTGGTGCATTCGCTGGAGCAATTGATGGCCGGTGACCCGCCCGCCCGGTGCGCGCGGCTGGCACCCCGCGTGGCCTTTTGCGACGGCCCGCTGCAGGCGGCCCAGGGGGCGGATGCGCTGGTGATCGCCACCGAATGGAAGATCTACCGCAGCCCTGACTTTGCTGCCCTGCGCCGGGCGCTGCGCGCGCCGGTCATCTTCGACGGGCGCAACCTGTTCGACCCGGCCGAGCTCAAGCGCCAGGGCTTTGTCTACCAGGGCGTGGGGCGCGGCCAGCGGTGAAAAGCCTGGGCCAGGGTGTGCGCGCCGCCGTCGCCTTCACGCTGGCGCAGCACGGCGCCTTCTTTGCCTCGGCCTGGCTGCTGTCGACCTGGCTGGGTGCCCAGCCCTTCGGCGCCTGGAGCCAGGCGCTGGCCCTGGCCAGCGTGGCGGCGGCGCTGGCCCCGCTGCGGCTGGAATACGCCGGCCAGTTGCATGCGCGCGAGCGCCGCGCCCTGCGCCTGTTCACCAGCGCACGGCGGATGGCCTGGACGGCGGCGCTGGCTGTCGCCGTGCTGGCATTGGCAGCACTGGCCGGTGGCGCGCCGCACTGGCTGGCGGCCGGCGCGCTGGCCGTGGGACCGCTGGCGCTGCTGCAGATCCGCGCCACCGAGCAGGCCCGCGCACACCGCCTGGCCAGCGCCGCGGCCGCGCGGGCGCTGCCCGCCCTGCTGATGGTGCCGCTGCAGCTGCTGGCCTGCGCGCTGGAGCGGCCGGCCGCCGCCGCGTGGAGCGTGCCGGCCGCGGCCTGGCTGGCCTGGGCGCTGCTGCGGGGCGCGCGGGCGTCGGTGCCTGCATGGGACCGCCGCCTGCTGCGCGCCCACTGGCGCTTTGCCCGGGCGGAATGGACGGGCCTGGCCCTCAACACCGTGGCCAACCACGGCCAGGTGCTGGCCGTGGGCGCGGTGGGCGGCGACGCGGCGGCCGGCGCCATCGCCCTGGGCCTGCGCGCAGCCATGCTGCCCACCAGCCTGCTGGGTCTGGCCTGGGCGGACGACCTGCGCGCGCGCGTGGTGGCCGGCGCCGCGCGCGCGGCCGTGGTGGCGGCGCTGATGCGCATGGCGCTGCTGTCGCTGCCGGTGCACGCGGCGCTAATGGCGCTGGCGCCGGCCGTGGTGCCGTGGCTTTTTGCCGCCCAGGGGCAGGAGCTGGTGTGGGTGGTGGTGGCGCTGGCGCCCCTGGGCGCCGTGCGGCTGGTGGCCAGCCCGGTGGCCTTCCTGCCGGCCTGGCGCGGCTGGCTGGGCACCAGCGTGTTGCTGCAGGCTTTGCTGTGCGCCGCGGCGCTGGGCGCGGCCGTGGCGGGCTATTGGTGGGGCGGCGTGGTGGGCGTGGCGGTGCTGTACGCGGCGGCTGCCTCGCTGGTCTACGCGGCGTACATTGCGCTGGCGCTGCGGGCCGTGCGGCCGGCTGCGTAGAATGGTCGTGGCTTATCAAAATTGATAGCTGCTAGCGCTTGATGGGCGGGCGCTGGAGGCTGATTTGGTTTTAATTTTCTTGCAAGGGCAACGCATGGGCAGGCAGGGCAGGGTGGGCGCGCAGCGCGAGGCGGCACTGGCTCGCGGCCACTACGTGGGCGACGCCAACTTCACGCCCGAGCACCTGCACTCCATGTCCTTCCAGGTGCTGCAGCTGCACGCCATGCGCCCGCGCCGGGTGCTGGAGGTGGGCGTGGGCAATGGCTTCGTTTCCACCTTCCTGCGCCAGGCCGGCATCGAGGTGGTGACGGCCGACATCAATCCTGGCCTAGGCGCCGACCTGTGCGCGCCGCTGGACCAGCTGCCGGCGCTGCTGGCGGGCGAGTCGTTCGACGTGGTCTCGTGCTGCGAAGTGCTGGAGCACATCCCCTTCGAGCAATTCGGCGCGCAGCTGGATGCACTGCGTGCGCTGGCGCCGCGGGCCTTCATCTCGCTGCCGGGGCACTTCCCCTGGCTGGGGCTGGCCGGGCGGCTGGGCATCCACAACCGCTTCATCAACGTGGCGCTGGGCTTGCGCATCCCGTGCCGGCGGCGGCTGACCGACGGGCACTACTGGGAGATCGCATCGCACTGGCGCACGCGCCGCAGCGCCCTGGAGGCCGCCATGCGCGAGCGCTGGGGCGCCGTGGACAGCGGGGTTTTTCCCCTGCACCGCTACCACTACTACTTCCGCTGCGGCGGCGGCGCGCCGGCATGAGCGCCGCGCCGGGCCGTCCCAAGCAAGCGTGCGCCGCACTGCGGAGCACGGAGGTCGCCCAATGACCGTTGCGCCCCTCGCCGCCGGCGGCGGCACGCCGCAGCTGGTCACCGTCATCGCCCCCTGCCGCAACGAGCAGGCGCACATCCTGGCGTTTTGCGCCAGCGTGGCCCGCCAGCAGCTGCCGCACGGCTGGCACATGGAAGTGCTGATCGCCGACGGCGGCAGCGACGACGGCACACGCGATCTGCTGCAGCGCTGGTGCGACCAGGACACGCGCTTTCGCTGGCTGGACAACCCGGGGCGCATCGTCTCCACAGGGCTGAACCGCTGCCTCGCCGCCGCGCGAGGCGCCGTGATTGCCCGGCTGGACATCCACAGCGAATACGCCCCCGACTACCTGGCCCAGTGCATCGCCGTGCTGCAGCAGACCGACGCCGATAACGTGGGTGGACCCTGGCGCGCCCAGGGCGCCACCCCCATGCAACGCGCCGTAGCCGCGGCCTTTCAGTCGCCCTGGGTGGCCGGCGGCGCACGCTCGCGCGACCTCGGATACGAGGGCGAAGTGGACACCGTCTACCTGGGCTGCTGGCCGCGCGCCACCTTCCAGCGCGTGGGCGGCTTCGATGAGCAACTGGTGCGCAACCAGGACGACGAGCACAACCTGCGCCTGCGTCGCGCTGGCGGCCGCATCTGGCAGAGCCCGCGCATCCGCAGCACCTACCATCCGCGCGCGCGCCTGGGCCAGGTCTTTCGCCAGTACCAGCAGTACGGCTACTGGAAGCCCTTCGTCATCGCCAAGCACGGCCAGGCCGCCGCATGGCGCCACCTGGTGCCCGCCGCCTTCGTGCTGGCGCTGATGGCGGGCGCCGGCCTGGCCCTGGCCTGGAGCACCATGCCCCTGGCCGCGCTGTTGCTGGCCTACGGCCTGCTGCTGGCCCTGGCCGTCGCCGGCATGCGCGTTGGGCCGGGCGTGGCCGCGCGCGCGGTGGCGGTCATCGCGGCCTACCACCTGGGCTACGGCTGGGGCTCGCTGCGCGGCTGGTGGGATTGGTGGCGCCACCGCGCGCCGCAGCCGCGCTGGGGAGCGCTGACGCGATGAGCCAGGACGAGTCCGGCCGCGTGCGCCAGCGCTACGCAAGGCGTGATGTGGCCCTGGATGCACGGCGCTACGCCCTGACCGATGCCTACGCCCTGGCTGCCTGGCAGGAGCGCCAGCGCGCCATGGTGCGCCTGCTGGCCGGGCGCCGCCTGGCGGACCTGTCGGTGCTGGAGGTGGGCTGCGGCAGCGGTGGCAATTTGCAGGACCTGATCCGCCTGGGCGCCACGCCCGCGCTGCTGCAGGGCCTGGAGCTGCAGGCCGAGCGGGCCGCACAGGCGCGCGCCGTGCTGCCCGCCGCCTGCCGCATCCATACCGCCGACGCCCTGCAGGCCGACCTGCCCGAGGCCAGCCAGGACCTGGTGCTGCTGTTCACCGTGTTCTCGTCCCTGTTGTCGGACGCGGCCCAGCAGGCGCTGGCCGCGCGCGCCTGGCACTGGTTGCGCCCGGGCGGGGCGGTGCTGTGGCACGATTTCACCGTGGGCAACCCGCGCAACCCCGACGTGCGCGGCGTGCCGCTGGCCCGCGTGCGCGCGCTGTTCCCCCAGGGCCGCATGCAGGTGCGCCGCGTCACGCTGGCGCCACCGGTGGGGCGCATGCTGTGCCGCGCCCATCCCGGCCTGTATGCCTGGGCCAACGCGCTGCCCTGGCTGCGCACCCACGTGCTGTGCCTGATCGAGAAACCCTGACCCGCCATGCCATCGACCGACTCTTTCGTGCCCTTCGCCCTGCCCGACATCGGCCCGCAGGAAGAAGCCGAGGTGCTGGATACCCTGCGCTCGGGCTGGCTGACCACCGGCCCCAAGGCGGCGCGTTTCGAGAAGGCCTTTGCCGATTTACTGGGCGCGCCGGGCCTGCACCTGCTGGCGGTGAATTCCGCCACCGCCGGCCTGCACCTGGCGCTGGATGCGCTGGGCATCGGCCCGGGCGATGAGGTCATCACCACCACCCACACCTTCACCGCGACGGCCGAGGTCATACGCTATATGGGCGCGCAGCCGGTGCTGGTGGACATCGAGCCTGGCAGCCTGTGCATGGACCCGGCACAGGTGGCGGCGCGCATCACGCCGCGCACGCGCGCCCTGATCGTCGTGCACTTCGGCGGGCGCAGCGCCGACATGACGGCCCTGCTGGCGCTGGCGCGCACGCATGATTTACGCGTGGTGGAGGACGCGGCCCATGCGCTGCCGGCCACGCACGCCGGGCAGCTGGTCGGCACCCTGGGCAGCGACGCCACCGTCTTCAGCTTTTATGCCAACAAGACCATGACCACGGGCGAAGGCGGCATGCTCGTGCTGCGTGACGAGGCACACGCCCGGCGTGCCCGCGCCATGCGGCTGCACGGCATCGACCGCGACGCCTTCGCCCGCTTCAACACCGCCGTGCCCGCGTGGCGCTACGACGTGGTGGCGCCGGGCTTCAAGTACAACCTGACGGACATCGCCGCCGCCATCGGCCTGGCGCAGCTGCCCCGTTTGCGCGCCATGCAGCAGCGCCGCGCCGAGATCGCCGCCGCCTACCGCGAGGCGCTGGCCGGCTTGCCGCTGGCGCTGCCGCCCCTGCCGGCGCCGGGCGATGTGCACGCCTGGCATCTTTTCCCCGTGCAGGTGCAGGGCATGGCGCGCGACGCTTTCATCGACGCCATGTTCGCCCAGGGCATCGGTATGAGCGTGCACTACGTGCCGCTGCACCAGCTGAGCTACTGGCGCCAGTCCTGCGGCCTGGATGCGGGCGACTTTCCCGTCAGCCAGGGTGTGTACGAGCGCACGGCCTCGCTGCCGATCTACAGCCGCATGGACGACGCCACGGTGCAGCGCGTGATCGCGGCCGTGCGCCGCGTACTGCCGGGCGCATGAAGCGGGCGCTGGACGTGGCCGTGTCGCTGCTGGCGCTGGCCCTGCTGTGGCCGCTCTTGCTGGCGCTGGCGCTGGCCGTGCGGCTGGATTCGCCCGGGCCGGCGCTGTTTCGCCAGGAGCGTGTGGGACTGCGGGGACAGCCGTTTCGCATCCACAAGTTCCGCACCATGCGTGCGGCAGGCGAGGGCGGGCCGCTGGTCACCGCCGCCAGCGACGCGCGCATCACCCGCCTGGGCCGCGTGCTGCGCCGGCACAAGCTGGACGAGCTGCCGCAACTGCTGGATGTTCTGCGCGGCCGCATGAGCCTGGTGGGCCCGCGCCCGGAGGTGGCGCGCTACATGGACCTGTACCCGGCCGAGGCGCGCAGCATCATCCTGTCCGTCCGCCCGGGCCTGACCGACCCGGCCAGCATCGCCTTCCGCCACGAGGAGGAGCTGTTGGCCGCCTCGCCCGAGCCCGAGCGCACCTATATCGACACCATCATGCCTCTCAAGCAGCGCTACTACCTGGACTACGTGCGCACGCAAAGCCTGCGTGGCGACCTGGCCATCCTGCTGCGCACCGCCGCAGCGTTGCTGGGCGGGGTGCGCGCATGAGCACCCCCATGCGCTGGAGCCGCGGCGTGCTGCTGTTTGCGCTGGCCGACCTGGCCATGGTGGCGCTGGCCTGGTGGGCGGCGTTCTGGCTGCGCTTCAACTTCGAGATGCCGCAGGAATACCTGTCGCTGGCGTTCAGGACCATGCCCTGGGGCGTGCTGTGCATGGCGCTGGGCCTGGGCCTGGCGCAGGTGCAGCGCCAGGCCTGGCGCTACGTGGGGCTGGCCGACCTGCGCCACCTGGCCTGGGGCGTGCTGCTGGGCACGCTGGCGGCCACGGCCAGCATCATGGCGCTGCGCTACGAGGGTTTTGCGCGCTCGGTACTGCCGCTGTTCGGCGTGCTGACCCTGGTGCTGCTGGCCGGCAGCCGCGCCGCCTGGCGCACGCTGGCCGAGCGGCACGCCCTGCGCCAGCGCCCGCCCGGGCACACGCCGCTGCTCATCGTGGGCACGCTGGAGGAGGCCGACCAGGCGCTGCGCACCCTCAAGGGCGTGCCCGGCTGGCACGTGGCGGGCATCGTCTCGCCGCGCGGCGAGGACGCGGGGCGCAGCCTGCAGAACGTGGCCGTGGTCGGCGGCAGCGACGCCCTGGGCAGTGTGGCCGAGGCGCTGGGTGTGCGCTCGGTGCTGGTGGCCAGCCCGCCGGGCTCGGCCCTGCGGCGCGAAGTGCTGCTGCGCTGGTCGGGCACGGGACTGAACGTGCTGTCCATGCCGGTGGCCGACCACTGGCTGAGCGCCTCCACGACCGACCTGCGCCAGGTGCAGCTGGAGGATCTGTTGGGCCGCGCGCCCGTGGTGCTGGACGCGCGCGACCTGGCCGAGTGGCTGTCCGGACAGACGGTGCTGGTCAGCGGCGCCGGCGGCTCCATTGGCGCCGAGCTGTGCCGCCAGGTGGCACGGCTGGGGGTGGCGCGGCTGGTGTGCGTGGATGCGTCCGAAGCCGCGATCTACGAGCTGGCTCAGGAGTTGCGCGCCGTGCACCCGCACCTGCAGGGGCACTACTACACAGCCAACGTGCGCGAACCGGATCGCATGGCGGCGATCGCCAGCAGGCACCGACCCGCCGTGGTATTTCATGCGGCGGCCTATAAACACGTGCCACTGATGGAGGAGCTCAACGAGATCGAGGCCCTGCACACCAACGTGCTGGGCACGCTCCACCTGGCCCGGGCGGCCGGCGAGTGCGGGGCCGCTCGGTTCGTACTGGTCTCCACCGACAAGGCCGTGAACCCGACCAACGTGATGGGCGCGAGCAAACGCCTGGCCGAGCGGGTGGTGCAGGCCGTGGCCGCGCAGCACCCGGGTACGCAGTATGTGGCCGTGCGCTTCGGCAACGTGCTGGGCTCCAGTGGCTCGGTGGTGCCGTTGTTCTCGGCGCAGATCGCGCGCGGCGGGCCGGTCACCGTCACGCACCCGGAGATCGTGCGCTATTTCATGACCATCCCCGAGGCGGCGCAACTGGTGGTGCAGGCGGGCTGGATGGGCCGCTCGGGCCAGATCTACGTGCTGGACATGGGCGAACCGGTGCGCATCGTGGAGCTGGCGCGCCTGCTGATCCGCCTGTCGGGCAAGACCGAGGCCGAGGTGCCCATCGCCTTCACCGGCCTGCGCCCGGGCGAGAAGCTGTTCGAGGAATGGCTGGCCAACGGCGAGACCACTGAGCCCACCGCCCACCCGCGCCTGCGCATGGTGCGGGAGGGCGGGCTGCCGCTGCTGGCCGATCTGCAGGCGCTGGAGCACTGGGTGCACGGCCTGGGCCCGGCGCCCGAGCCGCAGGAGCTGCGCCAGGGTCTGCGTGAGCGGGTGCCGGAGTACACGCCCCGTTACTAGGCACGGCTTCTCTCAGCGCGTGATGCCCGTGCGCTCCAGCACGTCGCTCACCAGCTCCAGCCGCATCAACGGATTGTCCAGCGCCATCAGTTGCTGGCGCAGTGCCAGCGGCAGCGGCAGCAGTTCGCACCAGCGGTTGGCGACCCAGCCGCAGTCCTGCAGCAGCTCCGCCTCCTGCGCGTCAGGCGCCGGCAGCGTGCCGCGTTCGCGCAGCGAGGCCAGGGCCTGGGCCAGCGCGGCGGCGGCGTGCTGCAGGTCCTGCGGCACGGCCACCGGGACGTCATCGGGCAGCTGCTCCACGTCGGCCACCCACAGGCCGTGCGGCAGCCGGCTGCGCCGCGTGATGCGAAAGCGTTGCGCGCCCCGGCAGCGCAGGGTAATCAGCCCAGGCTGGGGGCTGTCCAGCTGCTCGATGGCGGCCAGCGTGCCCACGTCGTGCAGCTGCTCGGCCGGCGCGCCGGCGCGGCGCACCTCGCTGCCGTCGGCCAGCGCCACCACGCCAAAGGGCGCGCCAGCGGCCTGGCACTTGCGCACCATGTCCAGGTAGCGCACCTCGAACACGCGCAGCTGTAGCGAGCCACCAGGAAACAGCACCGTGGACAGCGGAAACAGCGGCAGGGAAGTCAGGGTCAGGGCTTGGGACATGGGCAAAGAGACGCGCGGCGGTGCCTGGCTATCATCCCACGGCACGGTTCCTTTTCGCGCCCACATCCATCCATGCTGCTTCAAATCCTCACCTACCTCCTCGACGTGGCCACCGGCCTGCTGGCGGGCGCTTGCCTGCTGCGCCTGTACATGCAGCTGCAACGCGTCCCCTTCGGCAACCCCCTCGGGCGGCTGGTGTTCGCGCTGACGGACTGGCTGGTGCTGCCGCTGCGCAAGGCCGTGCCGGCCGCCGGCCGCTGGGACCTGGCCAGCCTGGCCGGCGCCCTGCTGCTCAAGCTGTGCCAGTACCTGCTGCTGGGTTTGATGCTGGGCGGCGCAGGCCTGGCCTGGGCGCCGGTCATGGCGCTGTTCGGCACTGCACACGTGGCCGTCATGGGGCTCATGGTGCTGGTCATCGTTTACGCCATCCTGTCGTGGGTGCAGACCCGCTCGCCCATCGCCGACGTGGTGGCGCGTCTGTGCGAGCCGCTGCTGGCCCCGGTGCGCCGCGTGGTACCGCTGCTGGGCGGGGTGGACCTGTCGCCGCTGGTGGTGCTGGTGCTGCTGCAGGTGGTGATGATCGTGCTGGCGAACCTGCAGGCGGGGGTGATGCTGTGAGGCTCCGGGTTTTTCGAGTAAAAATGGCCTCCAATGCCCGTCAGATAAGCGCTGGGAGCTATTGTTTTTGATGTCCTAAGAACTGCTCGGAAGAGGTTCATGGGCCCAAAAAAAGACCGCCGGGCAGGCGGTCTTTTTTGCTGTTGCAGGCGCCCGATCAGGCCACGGCGTCGGCCGGCAGGCGCTGCAGCATGGCCAGACTGCGGGCCACGGTGTCGCGCAGTTCGCGGCGGTCCACGATGCAGTCGACGGCGCCCTTGGCCTGCAGGAATTCGGCGCGCTGGAAGCCCTCGGGCAGTGTCACGCGCACGGTGGATTCGATCACGCGCGGGCCGGCAAAGCCGATCAGGGCCTTGGGCTCGGCGATCACGATGTCGCCCATGAAGGCAAAGCCGGCGGAGACGCCGCCCATGGTCGGGTCGGTCAGCACGCTGATGTAGGGCAGGCCCTTCTTGGCCAGGCGGGTCAGGGCGGCGTTGGTCTTGGCCATCTGCATCAGCGACAGCAGGCCTTCCTGCATACGCGCGCCGCCGGTGGCGGTGAAGCAGATGAAGGGCACCTTCTGCTCGATGGCCGTCTCGACGCCGCGCACGAAGCGCTCGCCCACCACGCTGCCCATGGAGCCGCCCATGAAGTCGAACTCGAAGCAGGCGGCGACCACGTTGATGCTCTTCACGGCGCCGCCCATGACCACCAGCGCGTCGGTCTCGCCGGTGTTCTCCAGCGCTTCCTTCAGGCGTTCGGGGTACTTGCGGCTGTCCTTGAACTTCAGGGCGTCGACGGGCAGCACTTCCTGCCCGATCTCGTAGCGGCCCTCGCCGTCCAGGAAGGCGTTGAGCCGCGCGCGCGCGCCGATACGGTGGTGGTGGCCGCACTGCGGGCAGACGTTCTGGTTGGCCTCCAGGTCGTTCTTGTAGAGCACCGTCTCGCAGCTGGGGCACTTGATCCACAGCCCTTCGGGCATCTGCCGGCGCTCGGCCGGGTCGGTCTGCTGGATCTTGGAGGGCAGGAGTTTTTCAAGCCAGGACATAGGGATTCCTTGTGGGGCGGAAATTATGCGTCCAGCGCCTTGCGGATCGAGCGCAGGAAGTCCACGGTGATACCGACCACCTTCTCGTGCGGCTGATCCTCGATGAGCTGGATGAGGCGGCTGCCGATGACCACCGCGTCGGCCACGCGGCCGATGGCCTGGGCCGTGGCCGCGTCGCGGATGCCAAAGCCCACGCCGACGGGGATTTTCACGTGCTGGCGGATGCGCGGCAGCATGGCCTGGACGGCGGCGGTGTCCAGCGCGCCCGAGCCCGTCACGCCCTTGAGCGACACGTAGTACACGTAGCCGCTGGCTACGCGCGCCACTTCCTGTATGCGCTCGTCGGTGCTGGTGGGAGCCAGCAGGAAGATCAGGTCAATGCCGTGCGAGCGCAGCTCAGAGGCGAACTGCTCGCATTCCTCGGGTGGGTAGTCCACGATCAGCAGCCCGTCCACGCCGGCCTCGGCGGCGTCGCGGGCGAACGCGCCCTTGCCGCGCTGCTGCTCGTAGCGCTCGACCGGGTTGGCGTAGCCCATCAGCACCACGGGCGTGGTCTGGTTGCGCTGGCGGAAGCTGCGCACCATGTCCAGCACCTGCGCCATGCCGACACCCATGGCCAGCGCCTTTTCGCCCGCTTTCTGGATTACCGGGCCGTCGGCCATGGGATCGGAGAAGGGGACGCCCAGCTCGATCACGTCCACGCCGGCTTCGACCATGCCGTGCATGAGGGCGGGGGTGATGTCGGCGAACGGGAAGCCGGCCGTCACGTAGGGGATGAGGGCCTTGCGGCCGGCCGCCTGCAGGGCAGCGAAGGTGGCCTGGATGCGGCTCATTCCTTGGCCCCCTTCACGGCGAGGCCGCGCATGCTGGGGCGGTCGTAGAAGTCGGCGCCCGACAGGTCGGCCACGGTGCCGATGTCCTTGTCGCCGCGGCCGGACAGGTTGACCAGGATGGACTGCTCGGGCTTCATGGTCGGCGCCAGCTTCATGGCGTAGGCGAAGGCGTGGCTCGACTCCAGCGCCGGGATGATGCCCTCGGTGCGACACAGGTGATGGAAGGCGGCCAGCGCCTCGGTGTCGGTGATGCCGACGTATTCGGCGCGCTTGATCTCCTGCAGCCAGGCGTGCTCGGGGCCCACACCGGGGTAGTCCAGGCCGGCGCTGATGCTGTGCGTCTCGGTGATCTGGCCGTTCTCGTCCTGCAGGATGTACGTGCGGTTGCCGTGCAGCACGCCTGAGGAGCCGCGCTGCAGGCTGGCCGAGTGCTTGCCGCTGTCCAGGCCTTCGCCCGCGGCCTCCACGCCGATCAGGCGCGTGCCGGCGTAGCCAATGTAGGGGTGGAAGATGCCCATGGCGTTGCTGCCGCCGCCCACGCAGGCGACCACCACGTCGGGCTGCTCGGCTGCGATGCCTTGGCTTGCCAGCATGGCGGGCATCTGCGCCAGGCATTCCTGACCGATCACGCTCTGGAAGTCGCGCACCATCATGGGGTAGGGGTGCGGGCCGGCCACGGTGCCGATGATGTAGAAGGTGTGGTCCACGTTGGCCACCCAGTCGCGCATGGCCTCGTTCAGTGCGTCCTTGAGCGTGCGGCTGCCGGATTCGACCGGCACCACGGTGGCGCCCAGCAGCTTCATGCGATAGACGTTGGGGCTTTGGCGCTTGACGTCCTCGGCGCCCATGTAGACCACGCATTCCAGGCCGTAGCGGGCGCAGATGGTGGCCGTGGCCACGCCGTGCTGGCCGGCGCCGGTCTCGGCGATGATGCGCGGCTTGCCCATGCGCTTGGCGAGCATGGCCTGGCCGATCACGTTGTTGATCTTGTGCGCGCCGGTGTGGTTGAGATCCTCGCGCTTGAGGTAGATCTGCGCTCCACCCAGCTCGCGGCTGGTGCGCGCGGCGTGGTAGACCGGGGAGGGCCGGCCCACGAAGTGCGCCAGCTCGTAGCGGAATTCCGCCTGGAACTCGGGGTCGTTCTGGTAGCGCGCGTAGGCGTCGCGCAGCTCTTGAATGGCGTGCGTCAGCGTCTCGCTGACGAAGCTGCCGCCATAGGGGCCGAAATGGCCCGATGCATCGGGTTGCTGGTAGTCGGACATTTATGAAGAAAGAATGGCAGGTGCCGCATCGGCCGCCCGCACGGCGGCGATGAAGCGTTGGATCTTGCCGGCGTCCTTGATGCCCTTTAGGGCCAGGCCATCGGGGCCTGTGGCTTCTACGCCGGAGCTGACGTCAACCGCGAGCGTCTTGCACCGCGGCCGCACCTGCGCAATGCCATCGGTCACGTTTGCAGGCGTGAGTCCACCAGACAAAACGAGGTGAGAGTCGGCGCTTGTTGGAAGAAGTGACCAATGGAATGCCTTGCCGCCACCGCCATAGCCCTCGACCAGGGCGTCGAGCAGGATGGCGCGGGCGTGGGAATATTGCCTTGCGTATTCTACGAGGGGAAAGCGCGCACCCTCGGCCCCCAGGGGTATGCGTGCGGCGCGCAGAAACGGAATGCGCCCGCCGTCGGTGGCGCGCAGGCATTCCTCGGGCGATTCATCACCATGAAATTGCACGCAAGCGCCCGCCACTCTTGCGCTGGCAGCTATTACTTCGGTAGCAGGCGCGTTGACGAACAGCAGCACCGGCGTGACGAAGGGCGGCAGCCGGGCGGCCAGCTGGGCGGCGCGTGCGGGCGTCACGGCGCGCGGGCTTTTCGCATACAGCACGAAGCCGACGGCATCGGCGCCGGCGTCCACCGCCGCATCCACGTCCTGCTCGCGCGTCAGGCCGCAGATCTTCACTCGGGTGCGCGCAGGCGCGGAAAGGAGATTGCTGCTGCTCATGGCAGCCAATCATACGCAGCGGTCCGCGTGGGCAGGCCCCAGGCTGGGTCGTACTGAGGGCCCAGGAAATACAGCCCATCGGGCGAAAAAGTCGGTGCGGCGGCATCGCGCGAGCGGGCCTGCAGCACTTCACCCATCCATTCCGGCGGCTTGAGCCCCTGGCCGACCATCACCAAGCAGCCCATGATGTTGCGAATCATGTGGTGCAGGAAGGCGCTGCCGTCGAATTCGAAGCGCCAGTAGCAGGGCACGACGCCGTGCAGTTCTTTGGCTGACTCATCGTCCAGGCTGCGGCGCGAAATGTCGATGCGGCGCAGGGTCTTGACCGGCGTATGGGCTTGGCAGGAGCTGGCGCGAAAGGAAGTGAAGTCGTGCTCGCCCAGCAAATGCTGGGCGGCCTGCTGCATCGCCGCCCCGTCCAGCGGACGAAACACCCAGCCGACGCGGCCCGCTTCCACGCTGGGCCGCACGCTGGACTGCAACAGCACGTAGGCATAACGCCGGCCGATAGCGCTGGCGCGCGCATGAAAGCTGTCGGGCACCGCTTGTGCCCATTGCACGGCGATGCCTGGCGGCAGAAAGGTATTCGTGCCGCGCACCCAGGAAAACGGCTCTCGCTTCAGTAGGGTGTCGAAGTGCACCACCTGCATCAGGCCGTGCACGCCGGCATCCGTGCGGCCGGCGCACAGGGTATGCACGGGCTGGGTGGCGAAGCGGGCCAGGGCCGCCTCCAAGTGGTCCTGCACGGTGTTGCCGCCCGGCTGGCTCTGCCAGCCGCTGTAGGCCTGGCCGTAGTAGCTCAAGCCAAGCGCCATCCTCATCGGGGCACCCTCCGGCCGGTGGCGCGGCTGGCGCCGCGCGCACACGGCGATGCGGCCATCAGGACAGCTTGGCCAGCAAGCGCTGGGCGCGGACCTTCAGGTCGCCCGAGGATTCTGCAATGACCTCTTCGACCAAGGCACGGGCGCCCTCGCTGTCGCCGATGGTGTTGAACTCTTCGGCCAGCGCCAGCTTGGTGGCCAGCGGGTCTTCGGGCAGCGCGTCGGCGGCATGGCTCAGCGGCTGGGCCATGGTGGGGGTCTCTGCGTTGCCCGTGGAGCCCAAGTCCAGCGACAGGTCGCCCAGGTCAAATTCCAGGGTGGAGGCGGCGGTCGTGGACTCCGGCTCGGCAGCCAGAGGCGCGCTGGCAGAGTCCATCAGTGACAGGCCGGCGTCGTCCAGGTCCAGCGGCGAAGGCTCGGTCGGCAGGGCACTGGCGGCCGGCAGCGAGAACTCGATCGGGGCAGGGGCTGAAGCTTCCCACTCGCCACCTGGTAGAGGGGGGGCGGTCAGGTCCATGTCCGGCAGCTCGGGGATGGCGCTGGCAGCCGGGGCCGGGGCGACGGGAGGCTGTGCATTCAGACTGGCGGCCGCGGCGGCGAAGGTGCTGGGCTCGGAAGGGGCCGGAGGTGCCTCATGCAGATCCAGATCCAGATCCAGGTCCAGGTCGGGCAGCACGGACTCGGGCGCGGGATCGATCCGGCGGTCTTCCTGCTCCAGGGTGCTGGCGAAGCTGCTGGCTGCGACGCCCGCAGCGGCGGCGCCGGCGGCTGCCGCACCGATGCCCAAGGCGCCGGCGTGTGCGCCGGGCTGGTACAGGCTGTTGTCCGGGTCCAGCGTGCGGCCCAGGTCGGACACGCGCGTCCAGTCCGGGCCCTGGCCGTTGGTCAGGCGCAGCACGTCACCGGCCGCGGCGGCCAGGGCGCGGTGGTCCTGGCGCTTGGCGTAGATCTCGGCCAGCTTGGCGGGGATGGAGACGCGATCCGGGTAGTGGCGCTGCGCTTCCTTGAGGATTTCCTCGGCCTGCAGGTCGCGGCCATAGGCCAGGTACACGTCGGCCTCGGCCACGGGATCTACGTCGCCACCGGCATCGAGCTGGCTGGGCGAATAGGTCATGGAGGATGAGCCGGTGGTCAGCTCGCTGTTGGCCGTGTCCACGCGCTGCCCGCCGCTGGCGCCGAAGAAGGAGTCGGGCGTCAACCGGCTTTCCATGAAGGAGCTGTCCACGGGGGCGTCGTTGCGGCGCTTTTGCACCACGCGCCAGCCGCCGTAGCCGAGCAGCAGCAGCACGATGGCCAGCGCGCCGCCGGCCATCAGCGGATCGCCGGTCAGAGAGTCAAAGAAGCTGGGTTCTTCGTATGCCGGAGGTGGCGCCGGCGCAGGCTTGGGTGCGGGAGCGGGTGCCGGATCAGGCTCAGGCGCGGACGCCTGCTCGGCCGGGGCGGAGGCCTCGCCCGCGGCCGGTGCGACCGCGTCTGCCGAGGCGGCAGGTGCGGCAACGTCGGCAGCAGAGGCCACCGGCTGGGCCGGCGCAGGTGTGGGCGTCGCCTCATCCGCAGCGGCGGCCGAGGCCGGCAGGCCTGCCGGGGCGGGCACGTTGATGCCCGGTGCAGGGCCCTGCGGAGCCGTGCCGCCACCGGCCGCAGCACTGGCGCTGCCCAGCTGGTTGAGCTCGGAGATGTTCTTGGACAGCTCGGCCATGCGGGCTGCGTTCTGGTCCGCCTGCCGCTCGCGCGCCAGCTGCTCGTCGGCCTTGGCGGTGTTGGCAGCGCCCTTGGACAGGGTCAGCTTGTCGGGAGTGGTGCCCGTGGGGGCCTTGTCCTCGACCTGGGTCTGCACCTTGCCGCTGGCGGAGCGCTCGGCCGCCGCCACCTGGGCGGCGGGGGCGGCATCGGCCAGACGACGGCGGAATTCGTTGAAGTCGCGGCTTTGCGCGGTAACGATGCGGCGGGCCTCGGCCGGGGGCGTGGCCTGGGCATCGCTCTGGCTGGGCATTTGCAGCACCGCGCCGGCACGCAGACGGTTGACGTTGCCGCCGATGAAGGCATCGGGGTTGGCGCGCATCAGTGCGACCAGCATCTGGTCCAGCGACACACCGGACGGGCGATGGGCACTGGCGATGCGGCCGGCAGTGTCGCCAGCGCGCACGGTCACTTCAGCGCCCTCGGCGGTTGCAGCAGGTGCGGCGGCGGGGGCGGCAGCCGGCGGGCGTACCGACACGGGAGCGGCTACAGCGGGTGCCGCCGGCTGGGCGCGCTGCGCGATGGGAGCGGGGGCAGGAGTGCGCGGGGCCTGTACCTGGGGAGCGGCCGTCACGGCAGCGGGCGGGCGGCGCAGCGAGGGCGGGTCCAGCAGCATGGTGTAGCTGCGCACGATGTGGCCCGAACTCCAGTTGGCGTCGATGACCAGATCCACGAAGGGATCGTTAATGGGCTGGGTGCTGCTCAGGCGCAGCACCATGGACCCGTCAGGGCGGCGCTGCAGCTGCACACGCACGGTGTGCGCGGCGGAGGAATATTCCATGCCCTGGGCGCGGAACACCTCGGGGCTGGCCGGCGCCACGCGCAGCGACTCGGCCTCGGCCGGCGTGATTTGCGGCAGGTCGATCTCGGCGCGCAAGGGTTCGCCCAGCGCGGATTGCACATTCAGGCGTCCCAGGGCAAGGGCGCTGGCCTCGGTGGCGTACAGGCCGGCGGACAAGATGGCCGCCGTGGCCAAGGCAGAGAATTTCCAGCGACGCATGGGTGCAACGGGTCGAAGAGGGGAGATTGCCGGGAGAGGCGGGTTTGTTATGGTCATTTCAGGGGCCGCGCCGGCGCGTGAATACATGTAAAAAGCACCATATCAGCAACAGTTTGCACTGACAAGCTAACGGGGTGCGTGGGCTTTCCCGCCCCTGGGGAAAGGGAGGGAAAGCCGTTTTTCATGTTGGTGCGGGACAACGTACGGTAACAGCGCGTATCCATACGTTGCGCGCCCCCGCGGCAGGCGCAGGGCCGCCGGTCATGGCCCGATCAGGGCTGCAGCAGGATGCGCAGCATGCGGCGCAGCGGCTCGGCGGCGCCCCACAGCAACTGGTCGCCGATCACGAAGGCCGAGACGTATTCGGGCCCCATGTTCAGCTTGCGCACCCGGCCTACGCCGACTTCCAGGCCGCCGGTGATGGCGGCGGGGGTGAGTTCCTTCACCGTCAGCGCGCGCTCGTTGGCCACGAACTTCACCCAGGGGTTGCCGCCCCGGATCAGGGTCTCGATCTCGGCCAGAGGCACATCGCGCTTGAGCTTGAGGGTCAGCGCCAGCGAGTGGCAGCGCATGGCGCCGATGCGCACGCACAGGCCGTCGACCGGAATGGGATCAGCCGTGCCCAGGATCTTGTTGACCTCGGCCTGGCCCTTCCACTCTTCCTTGGACTGTCCGTTGTCCAGCTGCGCGTCGATCCAGGGGATCAGGCCGCCGGCCAGGGGCGCGCCGAAGAATTCGGTGGGCACGTCCTCGCGGATGGTCTGGGCGACCTTGCGGTCGATGTCCAGAATGGCCGAGGCGGGCGTGGCCAGCGCATCGGCCACGGCGCCGTGGATCACGCCCATGCCCTTGAGCAGCTCGCGCATGTGGTTGGCGCCGCCGCCGGAGGCCGCCTGGTAGGTCATGGAGCTGACCCACTCGACCACGTCGGCCTTGAACAGCCCGGCCAGGCCCATCAGCAGGATGGAATTGGTGCAATTGCCGCCGATCCAGTTCCTGCCGCCCGCGGCGAGCTTGGTCTTGATGAGGCCCTCGTTGACCGGGTCCAGCACGATGACGGCGTCAGCCTCCATGCGCAGCGCGCTGGCGGCGTCGATCCAGTGGCCATTCCAGCCGCTGGCACGCAGCTGGGGGAACACTTCCTTGGTGTAGTCGCCGCCTTGGCAGGTAATGACGATGTCGCACTTGGACAGCTCGGCAACGTCGTTCGCGTCCTTGAGCTGGGTGTGCGTGCGTGCCATGGCGGGTGCCTTGCCGCCCGCATTGGAGGTGGAGAAGAAGACCGGCTCGATCAGCTCGAAGTCGCCCTCGGCCTGCATGCGGTCCATCAGCACGGAGCCGACCATGCCGCGCCAGCCGACGAGGCCTACCAGTTGCTTGCTCATTTCAATCGCCCTTCAGAAGTTAAGAAAACAGTACGCACGCGACCGGCGGCTGTTTCTCCGGCCCCGGCTCGTCTGGCCAGGGAGGGCGCACGACGATACCGGGACTGGGTCAGCCCTTAATGGTCGTGGTTTTGGTGGAGGTGATGCGGATGGCGCGCTCGCCCAGGCCTGCGGGCAGGCGGTTCAGGGGGAGGGGGCGGGCGGCAAACATCGCGGATCATTGTAGAGGAAGCGGCATTCCTGCCGCTTCCCTCAGGGGACAACGCGCGTTCAGCGCAAGGCGTTGACGACGGCGTCGCCCATTTGCGCGGTGCCCACCTTGGTGGTGCCTGCGCTGTAGATGTCGGGCGTGCGCAGGCCGTCGGCCAGCACCTGCTTGACCGCGCTCTCGATGCGGTCGGCGGCTGCCGCCTGGTTCAGGCTGAAGCGCAGCATCATGGCTGCCGACAGGATGGTGGCCAGCGGGTTGGCCACGCCCTTGCCGGCGATGTCCGGCGCGCTGCCGTGGCTGGGCTCGTACAGGCCCTGCTTCTTGTCGTTCAGCGATGCGGAAGGCAGCATGCCGATGGAGCCGGTGAGCATGGAGGCTTCGTCGGACAGGATGTCGCCGAACATGTTGCCGGTGACGATCACGTCGAAGGCCTTGGGCGCCTTGACCAGCTGCATGGCGGCGTTGTCCACGTACATGTGCTCCAGCTGCACGTCCGGATAGTCCTTGTGCACCTCGGTGACCACGTCCTTCCAGAACTGGAAGGTCTCCAGCACGTTGGCCTTGTCCACGCTGGTCACCTTCTTATTGCGCTTGCGCGCGGCCTCGAAGGCCACGCGGGCGATGCGCTCGATCTCCGGGCGCGAGTAGCGCATGGTGTCGAAGGCCTCTTCAGCGCCGGGAAAGTGCCCGTCTGCGGCGGTGCGGCGGCCGCGCGGCTGGCCGAAGTAGATGTCGCCCGTCAGCTCGCGGATGATGAGGATGTCCAGGCCCGCCACCAGCTCGGGCTTGAGGCTGCTCGCGCCCACCAGCTGCTCGTAGCAGATGGCCGGACGGAAGTTGGCGAACAGGCCCAGGTGCTTGCGCAGGCCCAGGATGGCCTGCTCGGGGCGCAGCGGGCGGTCCAGGGTGTCGTACTTCCAGTCGCCCACGGCGCCGAACAGGATGGCGTCGGACTGGCGCGCCAAATTCAGGGTGGACTCGGGCAGCGGGTGGCCGGCGGCCTCGTAGGCGGCGCCGCCCACGGGGGCGGTCTGCATTTCCAGGCCCAGTTGCAGGGCGTCGAGCACCTTGACGGCCTCGGCGATGATTTCTGGGCCGATGCCGTCACCCGGCAGGACTGCGATCTTCATGCTTGTTTACTCTCTGACTGATAGCTGCCCGCGCTTGCCCAGCAAGCGTTTGAGGCTGTTTTTGCTTGAAATGCCTCACGAGGCCATGGTATGCGCCAGCCAGGGCTTGGTGGCCAGGCGCTCGGCCTCGAAGGCGGCGATCTTGTCCTTATGGCGCAGCGTCAGGCCGATGTCGTCGTAGCCGCCCAGCAGGCAGTACTTGCGGAAGGCGTTGACCTCGAACGGGATCTCCTGGCCCTGCGGCTGCACGATGACCTGGCGCTCCAGGTCCACCGTCAGCTCGTAGCCGGGGAAGGCGAAGACCTCGCTGAACAGGCGGTCCACCGTCGCTTCAGGCAGCACGATGGGCAGCAGGCCGTTCTTGAAGCAGTTGTTGAAGAAGATGTCGGCGAAGCTGGGCGCAATGATGGTGCGAAAGCCGTACTGCGCCAGCGCCCAGGGCGCATGCTCGCGGCTGGACCCGCAGCCGAAGTTCTGCCGCGCCAGCAGGATGCTGGCGCCTTGGTAGCGCGGCTGGTTCAGCACGAAGTCGGGGTTGGGCTTGCGCTGCTCTTGCGGCACGCCGGGCTCGCCCTTGTCCAGGTAACGCCACTCGTCGAACAGGTTGGGGCCGAAACCGGTCTTCTTGATCGATTTCAGGAACTGCTTGGGGATGATGGCGTCGGTGTCGACGTTCTCGCGGTCCATGGGGGCGACCAGGCCCTTGTGAATGGTGAATTGCTGCATGGGGACTGGCTTACTTGGAAATTTCCTGGATCTTCTCGCCGGCTTTCTCGATGCCGCGCCCGGTGGCGTCGCCGGCCTTCTCCAGCCCGCGGCCGGTGGCCTGGCCCGCACGCTCGATGCCGCGGCCGGCCGTCTGGCCCACGTCGCGCGCGTCCTGCTTGACGGCCGTCCAGGTGTTGCAGCCGGCGAGGGCGGCGGTGGCAAAGCCGGCCAGCAGCAAGGAGTTCAGAGCTTTCATGGTGGTTCTCCGATCAGGTGGGTTGAGTCAGGCGAATTGGCGGATATCGACGAAATGGCCGTGGACGGCGGCGGCTGCCGCCATGGCCGGGCTGACCAGGTGGGTGCGCCCGCCCGCGCCCTGGCGGCCTTCGAAGTTGCGGTTGGAGGTGGAGGCGCAGCGCTCGCCCGGCTCCAGCCGGTCGGCGTTCATGGCCAGGCACATGGAGCAGCCCGGCTCGCGCCACTCGAAGCCGGCGGCCTCGAAGATCTTGTCCAGACCTTCGGCCTCGGCCTGCTCCTTGACCAGGCCCGAGCCCGGCACGACCATGGCCAGCTTGACGCTGGGCGCCACCTTGCGGCCCAGCCTGCGGACCACGGCGGCGGCCTCGCGCATGTCCTCGATGCGGCTGTTGGTGCAGCTGCCGATGAAGACCTTGTCCACGAAGATGTCTTGAATGGGCTTGCCGGGCTGCAGATTCATGTAGGTCAGCGCGCGCTCCATGGCGCCGCGCTTCGTGGCGTCCTTTTCCTTGTCGGGGTCGGGCACGCGCGCGTCCACGCCCAGCACCATCTCGGGGCTGGTGCCCCAGGTGACCTGGGGCACGATGTCCTCGGCACGCAGCTCGACCACGGCGTCGAACTTCGCATCCGCATCGGAGTGCAGCGTCTTCCAATAGGCGACGGCCTGGTCCCATTCCAGGCCGGTGGGCGCCAGCGGCCGGCCGCGCACGTACTCGATGGTCTTGTCGTCCACGGCCACCAGGCCGGCGCGGGCGCCGGCCTCGATAGCCATGTTGCAGACCGTCATGCGGCCTTCCATGGACAGGTCGCGGATCGCCTGGCCGGCGAACTCGATGGTGTAGCCCGTGCCGCCGGCCGTGCCGATCTTGCCGATGATGGCCAGCACGATGTCCTTGGCGGTGATGCCGGGCGCGGCGCGGCCATCCACTCTGACCAGCATGTTCTTGGCCTTCTTGGCCAGCAGCGTCTGGGTGGCCATGACGTGCTCGACTTCGGACGTGCCGATGCCGTGGGCCAGCGCGCCGAACGCGCCGTGGGTGCTGGTGTGGCTGTCGCCGCAGACGACGGTCATGCCCGGCAGCGTGGCGCCGTTTTCCGGGCCGATGACGTGCACGATGCCCTGGCGCCGGCTCATGAACGGGAAGAACGCGGCCGCGCCGTGCTCGGCGATGTTCTTGTCCAGCGTGACGATCTGCTCGCGGCTGATGGGGTCGGCGATGCCGTCATAGCCCCGCTCCCAGCCCGTGGTGGGCGTGTTGTGGTCGGCCGTGGCGACGATGGAGCTGGTGCGCCAGACCTTGCGGCCCGCCTCGCGCAGGCCCTCGAAGGCCTGCGGGCTGGTGACCTCGTGCACCAGGTGCCGGTCGATGTAGAGCACGGCCGTGCCGTCCTCTTCGGTGTGGACGACGTGCTCGTCGAAGATCTTGTCGTACAGGGTGCGTCCCATGGCGGTCTCGTCTCGTGGGTTGGGGATGGGTAGGGAAATTCTAGGAAGCCGCCGCCGCCGGCGCCAGGTGCTCGGCCAGCAGTCGGGCGGTGACGGGCAGGGCGGCGAAGTCGCGCGCCACCAGCGCCAGCTCGCGCCGCGCCCAGGGTTCGTCGAGCGGCACGGCCGCCAGCCGGCCCACGCCCTGCAGCAGCGCAAAGGCCCGGCCGGGCACCAGGCCCACGCCCAGGCCGTTGTCGATCATGCGGCACATGGCGTCCAGCCCGGTGACCTGGATGCGCTGGCGCAGCGGCAGGCCGGCCTGCGCGGCGGCGGCGCGCATGGCCAGGCTGATGGAGCTGCCGGCATGCAGGCCGACGATGTCGCACTGCAGCACGTCGCCAAAACCCAGCGTCTCGCGTCCGGCCAGCGAGTGGCCCTGCGGCACGACGACCACCAGCTCGTCCACGCGGTAGGTGCGGCCCTGCAGGCCGTGCTCGGCCACGGCGGCGGGGATGTGGCAGATGCCCAGATCGGCGGCGCCCTCGCGCACGGCGTGCAGCACGGCGGGCGACAGGTGCTCCTGCAGGTCGATCTTGATCTGGCTGTGGGTGCGGGCAAAGGCGCCCAGGTCCTCAGGCAGAAACTGCACGATGGCCGAGATGTTGGCGTGCACACGCACGTGGCCGCGCACACCGCCGGCGTATTCGGACAGCTCGCCCTGCATGCGCTCCAGCCCGAACAGCACGTTGCGCGCGTGGTGCAGCAGGCTCTCGCCGGCAGGCGTCAGCGTCACGCCGCGGCTGTGGCGGTACAAGAGCGCCGTGCCCACGGCAGCCTCCAGGTCCGACAGCCGCTTGCTCACGGCCGAGGCGGCAATGAACTCCTGCTGCGCCGCGCGGCCGATGCTGCCCAGTTCGCAGACGGCGACGAACAGCTGCAATGAGGTCAGGTCGATACGGCGCGCAAAACTGCGCTCGGAGCTTTTCATCAGGGGTATCTGGGCTTCTCGTTTGGAGAAGCAAGGCCTGCATTGTCCCCTGTGTATGGCGTTTTAGCCATCGTTAACCGCGATGGGTGCCTGTCGCCAGGCGTGCGGTCGAAGTGGGTTGCTACAAAAGGAAGAGCTGCCAGCGCTTGCTGCATAAGCGCTGGAGCCTGTTTTGACTGGATCTCTACAGCGTCACGGTGTCGCCGTGCTCCGGCACCTCGGCGGGCCAGCCCAGCTCGCGCTCGATGCGCTGGCGCAGCATGTCGGCCGCGGGCAGCTCGCCATGCACCGCGTACACGCGGCGCGGCGTGGCGGGCATGGCGCGCAGCCAGTCCAGTACCTGGCTGCCGTCGGCATGGGCCGATGCCGTGGCCAGCTGCACCACTTCGGCGCGTATTTCCACCTCGCGCCCGAGGATGCGGATGCTCTTCTCGGCTTTGGCGATGCGCGCGCCGCGCGTGCCGCCGGCCTGGTGGCCGGTCAGCACGATCATGTTGCGATGGTCGCCCGCGTGCAGCTGCAGGTGGTGCAGCACGCGCCCGCCCGTGGCCATGCCGCTGGCAGACAGGATGATGCGCGGCCCGTGCAGGCGCGCCAGGGCCTTGGACTCCTCCACGCTGTGCACCAGCGTGGTGCCGCGCGCCATGGCGTGCAGGTCGGCGCGGCTCAGCCTGTGCTCGCCCACGTGGGCCTCGAACAGTTCGGTGGTGCTCACGGCCATGGGGCTGTCCAGGTACACGGGCAGGCGCGCCGGCAGATCGCCGCGCGCTTTCAGCTGGGCGATGGCGTGCAGCACCGCTTGCGCCCGCCCCACGGCGAAGACCGGCACCACGGCCACCCCGCCGCGCGCGGCCAGGCGCGCCAGGGCCGGGCCCAGCTCGTCCAGCACCGATCCCGGCGGGTGGCTGCGGTCGCCGTAGGTCGATTCGACGAGCACCGTATCGGCGTCCGGCGGCGCGTCGGGGGCGCGCATCAGCAGGTCGTCGGGGCGGCCCAGGTCGCCCGAGAACAGGATGCGCCGCCCGGCCACCTCCAGCAGGATGCTGGCCGCGCCCAGGATGTGGCCGGCACGCGTGAACGTGGCGCGCCAGCCGGGCAGGGGCTCGAAGGATGTGTGTGCGGGCTGCGTGCGCAGCAGCGCCAGGCTGTGCTGCGCGTCCAGGCGCGTGTACATCGGCAGCGCGGGCTCGTGCTTGCTCAGGTGGTGGCGGTTGAGGTAGGCCGCCTCTTCCTCCTGCAGGTGGCCACTGTCGGGCAGCAGGATGGCGCACAGCTCGCGCGTGCCGGGGGTACAGAAGACGGGCCCGCCGAAGCCGCCCGTGGCCAGCAGCGGCAGATAGCCCGAATGGTCCAGGTGGGCGTGGGTGAGCAGCACGGCGTCGATCTCGTACGGCGCCACCGGCAGCGGCCGCCAGTTGCGCTGGCGCAGCAACTTGTAGCCCTGGAACAGCCCGCAGTCCACGAGCAGCGCCTGGCCGCCGTGGCGCACGAGGTACTTGGAGCCGGTGACGGTGCCGGCACCGCCGAGGAAGGTGATGCTGACGCTCATGGGCGCTCTCCCGTGGTCGATGGCTGGCCTAGCGTAGCAGCTGTCCGTTGGCGGGCTGTGCCCGGAGGGCCGAGGTCTTTGCGATCGCTCAACGTCCAGCGCAGCACCTCGCTCTCACAGTCCAAGCTCTTCGGCCAGCGCGTCCATGCGGCGACTCACCGCCGCGTCCATGGCCATGGGGCGGCCCCACTCGCGCTGGGTCTCACCGGGCCACTTGTTGGTGGCGTCCAGCCCCATCTTGCTGCCCAGGCCGGCCACGGGCGAGGCGAAGTCCAGGTAGTCGATGGGCGTGTTCTCCACCAGCATGGTGTCGCGCACCGGGTCCATGCGCGTGGTCATGGCCCACAGCACGTCGGACCAATTACGCGCGTCCACGTCCTCGTCCACGACGATGATGAACTTGGTGTACAGGAACTGCCTCAGGTGACTCCACACGCCCATCATCACGCGCCGCGCGTGGCCGGCGTAGGCCTTTTTGATGCGCACCACGGCCAGGCGGTAGCTGCAGGCCTCGGGCGGCAGGTAGAAGTCCAGGATCTCGGGAAAGGCGCGCTGGATCAGCGGCACGAACAGCTCGCCCAGCGCCAGTCCCAGCATGGCCGGCTCGTCGGGTGGCTTGGCCGTATAGGTGCTGTGGTACAGCGCGCCCTCGCGCCGGGTGATGCGCTCCACCGTCAGCACGGGGAATTCGGCGCGCTCGTTGTAGTAGCCGGTGTGGTCGCCGTAGGGGCCTTCCCAAGCATGGCGCCAGCCGCTGGCGTGATCCGCGTCGGGGTGGATGTGGCCCTCCAGCACGATCTCGGCGCGCGCCGGCACTTGCAGTGGCACACCGATGGCGGCGGCCACCTCGGTGCGCGCGCCGCGCAGCAGGCCGGCGAACTGGTATTCGGACAGGCTGTCGGGCACGGGCGTGACGGCGCCAAGCAGGGTGGCCGGGTCCGCACCGATAGCCACGGCCACCGGGTAGGGCTGACCGGGGTGCCGGCGGCAGTGCTCGGCAAAGTCCAGCGCGCCGCCGCGGTGCGCCAGCCAGCGCACGATCAGCTCGTTTCTGGACAGCAGTTGCTGGCGGTAGATCCCCAGGTTCTGCCGCGGCTTGTCCGGTCCGCGCGTGATGGTCAGGCCCCAGGTGACGAGCGGCGCCACGTCGCCCGGCCAGCAGTGCTGGATGGGCAGCTGGTGCAGGTCCACGTCGCTGCCCTCCTGCACGATCTGCTGGCAGGGCGGGCGGCGCACCACGGCCGGGGCCATGCTCCACAGCGTCTTGAGCAGGTCGCGCCGACCCCACAGCTCGCGCATGCCGCGCGGCGGCTCGGGCTCCTTGAGCTGCGCCAGCACCTCGCCCAGGGCGCGTATCTCGGGCAAGCCGGCCACGCCCAGCGCCCGGGCCACGCGCGCCGGCGTGCCGAACAGGTTGGTCAGCACCGGCATGGCGTGGCCGGTGGGGCGCTCGAACAAGAGGGCCGGGCCGCCAGCGCGCAGCACGCGGTCGCTCAGCGCCGTCATCTCCAGGTGGGGCGAGACCGGCGCGGCGATGCGGCGCAGCTCGCCGCCGGCCTCCAGTTGGGCCAGAAAGCCGCGCAGGTCGTCGTAGGGCATGCTTTTGGGGTTATGAGTGAAATACGGCTCCAGCGCTTATGCAGAAAGCGTTGGCAGCTATCAATTCAGGAGTAGGCCGCCGCGCCCACGGGCGGCAGGCCCTGCCAGCGCGGCGCCAGCTCGTGCGCCAGGCCCAGCAGGTCCAGCACGCGGGCCACGCTGTGGTCCACCACCTCGCCCACGCTGGTGGGGCGCTGGTAGAAGGCGGGCATGGGCGGGCAGACGATGGCGCCCATCTCGGTCACCGTGGCCATGTTGCGCAGGTGCACCAGGTGCAGGGGCGACTCGCGCGCCAGCAGCACCAGGCGGCGGCGCTCTTTGAGCGTGACGTCGGCCGCGCGCGTGAGCAGGTTGTCCGCCAGGCCGTGGGCGATGGCCGCCAGCGTGCGCATGGAGCACGGCGCCACCACCATGGCGTGGGCGGCGAACGAGCCGCTGGCGATGCTGGCGCCCACGTTGTCCAGGTCGTGCACCACGTCGGCCAGGGCGCGCACGGCGGGCGGCTCCAGGTCCAGCTCGTGCTGCAGGTTGCGCCAGCCGGCGCCGGAGACGACCAGGTGGCTTTCCACGGCGGGCAGCTCGCGCAGCACCTGCAGCAGGCGCGCGCCATACACAGCGCCGCTGGCGCCCGAGATGCCGACGATGATGCGGCGCGGTTCAGCGCTGCTCGTCATGGACGGTTCCTAAAGGGTGGGCCTGCAGGTCGGCCTCGATGTGGGCCAGCACCTCGGCCGCCTGCTGCGGGTCGAAGTCCTGGTGGGTGCGCTTTTTCACGCCGCGCTCGTGCAGGCGGTAGTGGCGCGCGGGGGCAACGCCGTGGCGCGCCAGGCTGCTCTTCACGCAGACCAGCGGGCAGCCGTCCAGGGCGATGATGTCGCGGCCGCTCTTGGCCAGCTTGACCAGCTTGGGCACATCGCCGCCCACGCCGGCGATGCACGACATCTCGGCCACGCCGCGCCGGTCCATCTGCACGGCCACGTGGTTGGCCAGCTGCGCGGCGCTGGAGCAGCCGGAGCAGGAGTAGACCAGCGGCAGCGGGGCGTCGCCCTCGTCTGCGTCGGCACTCATGGCCGCGCTCCGAACACTGCCGACAGCGAGGGCAGGCGCGGCAGGCGGCGCGCCAGCTCGGGGGCGCGGCGCTCCAGCACGGCGCGCGGCGACCAGTGGCGCGGGTCCAGCACAGGCAGCTCCAGCGCGTCCAGGGCGTTCTTGACCACCAGGCCCAGCTCGGTGTCGCCCTCCATCACCAGGCGGCGGCTGAAGAACAGCGTGTCCGGGTCCTGGCGGCGCTGGGCCAGCAGCACGAAGTCCTGCGCATTGGCGCTGATGGCCAGGTCGGGCGCAGCCTGCGGCGCGCTGGGCATAAAGCGCTGACCGGTGCAGGTGAAGTCAAACGCCACGCCCGCGTCGCGCACGCGGATCGACAGGCGCTTGCCCGCCAGCAGCGCGTGCACGTCCTGCGGCAGGTGGCGCGCCAGCGCCAGGTTGATGGCCGCCACCAGCAGCACCGAGCCCGGGTACGCCGGCAGGCGCGACAGGGCGGCGCCCACGGGGCGGGGCAGGGTGTAGGGCGGGGGCAGGGCTTGCATGGCGGAGCTCGACTAAAAAAGGGGACAAAAGGCGTTCAGGCGGCGGCGGAGGAGACCAGCTCCAGGCCCGGTCGGCCGTGCCAGTAGCCGTTGCACGGCGCCTCGGGCATGAAGGGGCGCAGGCTCGTCGCCGGCGCGGCCTGGCCGCTGCGGCGCGCGGCATCGAAGGCGGCGATCACTTGCTGCATGCCGCTGGACTGCGGGCTCAGGCGCAGCACGTCCACGCCCAGCGCCTGCAGTTGCGGGATTTCGCCCAGCAGGCTGTGCACGCGCGCCGACTGGGTCTGCGTGCCGTTGAGCACCAAGAAGGCTTCGGCCTCGCGCGTGGCCAGCAGCTGGCCGTCGGGGTGCTCCAGGCAGGCGAAGCCGCAGTCGTCCTTGGGCCGGTTGTAGTGGCGCGCCGTGAAGCAGCGCGACGAGAAAGCCAGCGGCAGGCGGCCATAGGCGAACACCTCCACCTGCAGCCCGGCGGGGCGCTGCTGCAGCAGCGCGGCCAGGTCGTCCCGGCACATCTCTACCGGCGCCACCCAGCGGCAGGCGCCCAGCTCGGCCATCCAGGCCACCGACTCGGCGTTGAACAGGTTGAGCTGCGCACCGGCGACGAAGGGCTGCCGGCCGGTGAGGTTGTGCACGGCGCCCATGTCGCCGGCCTCCACCAGGAAGCTGCCGTTGCGCGCCAGCTTGTGCATCTGCGCCACCTCGGCGGTGGACTCCAGCAGCACCTGGGTGGACAGCACGGCCTGCTTGCCCGCGTCCTGCAGCATGCGGGCGATGTCCAGCCAGTCGTCCTGGCGCAGCTCGTGCCGGCGCGAGCAGACGGTCTCGCCCAGGTAGACGATGTCCAGCGGCGCCTCGGCCATGGCTTGGTAGAAATCAAAGACAGTCTCGCGCGGCCAGTAGTACTGCAGCGGTCCTAAAGCTAGCTTCATCGCAGGATTTCCCATGTTCAAGTAGTGCAGTGCATGCGGCGCGCCGCAGGCCGGCCGATGCTGCGTAAGAGGCGCAACGTTTGCCACCGGCGCGTGGCAGGCCAGCAGATGCCGCGCAAGGGCCGCCCCGCCGCGCTGGTGTCGTCCCCCTTCCCGGAGCGCGCAGCGCGTAGAGAGAAGGGGGAAGCCGCGCAGCCGCCCAGGGGGGTGCCCGTCATTTCCAGGGCCGGTGGTAGGCGCCCAGCGTGTGCTGCTGCCCCTCCGCCACCTGGTCCAGGCTGGCCATCCAGGCCGTTTTGGGCGCGTACAGGTGGCCCTGGGCCATGCAGTGGTCGATGGCCTCGCGCCAGACCTTGGTGACCTGCGCCACGTAGGCAGGGCTGCGCTGACGGCCTTCGATCTTGAAGGCGCGCACGCCCATCTTCACCAGCTGGGGCAGCAGCTCCAGGGTGTTCAGGCTGGTGGGCTCTTCCAGGGCGTAGTAGTTGGTCTCGCCGCCCACGTCGAAGCGGCCCTTGCACAGCGTGGGGTAGCCGGCGTTCTCGCCCGTCCCGTAGCGGTCGATGAGCACGCCGTTCAGGCGCGACTCCAGGCCGGCAGGCGTCTCCTGCCAGCGCACGGCCTTGGCAGGCGAGCACACGCCGTGGGTGTTGGGCGACTCGCCGGTGGCGTAGGACGACAGGGCGCAGCGCCCCTCGACCATCACGCACAAGCTGCCGAAGCCGAAGACCTCGATTTCCACATCCGTGCGCTGCACCACCTGGCGCACCTGCTCGATGGACAGCACGCGCGGCAGCACGGCACGCTGGATGCCGAACTGCTGGCGATAGAAGTTGATGGCGTCGTGGTTGGTGGCCGAGCCCTGCACCGACAGGTGCAGGCGCAGCTGTGGGTGCCGCTCGCAGGCATAGCGCATCAGGCCCGGGTCGGCCAGGATGACGGCATCCACGCCCCACAGCGCGGCGCGGTCCAGCGCCGCGCGCCAGGGTGCGGGGTCGCGCGCCTGCGGATAGGTGTTGAGCGCCAACAGGACCTTGCGGCCGCGCTCGTGGGCGTAGGCGATGCCGGTCTGTATGGCCGCCTCGTCGAAGTTCAGCCCGGCGAAGTTGCGCGCGTTGGTGGCGTCGCGCAGGCCCAGGTAGACGCAGTCGGCGCCGTGGTCGATGGCGGCCTTCAGTGCGGGCAGGCTGCCGGCGGGGCAGACCAGTTCGGGGGCGATGGCGGGCGAGGGCGCCTGGGGCGCAGGGGCGGGAGTGGAAGTCACGGGCAGTCGGTCCTGGCAGGCGGCCTGGGGGCTGACGGTGCGCCCGGCCACATACAAGCCGTGCACCTTAGGCCGCGCCCGCCGGCGCGCCGCTGACCTGCATCAACCGCCGGGCTTTAAACCTGAGGAAAACGCTGGGGTTTGATCCAGAGCGGCTGGGTATCCATGAGCGCAGCGGCCGTGGAAGTTCCAAGAAATCGCATCAAATTCAGGAGCTGCCAGCGCTTGACTGGTGGGCGACTGCGTGTGTTTTTATATCTATAAATTAGCTATAAAAATAGTAGCAAACCACGGCTGTGCATCTCGCCCGCCAGGCGCAAAAAAAGCCCCCAGGCCTGCGGGCAGACGCTAGGGGCTGTGCGTGGCCGACTCGTGTCCGGCCGTCAACTGAAAAAGCTCTTGAGCTTGTCCGTCCAGCTCTCGGTGGAGGGCGAGTGCTTGGCGCCGCCCTTCTTCAGCGATTCGTCGAATTCGCGCAGCAGCTTGCGCTGGTATTCGGTCAGCTTGACGGGCGTCTCCACCAGGATGTGGCAGTACAGGTCGCCGGGATAGGACGAGCGCACGCCCTTGATGCCCTTGCCGCGCAGGCGGAACTGCTTGCCGGCCTGCGTGCCCTCGGGGATGTCGATGGCGGCCTTGCCTGCAAGCGTAGGCACCTCGATCTCGCCGCCCAAGGCGGCGGTGGTGAAGCTGACCGGCACCTCGCAGTGCAGGTCGTCGCCGTCGCGCTCGAAGATGTCGTGCTTCTTGATGCGGATCTCGATGTACAGGTCGCCGGGCGGCCCGCCGTTGGTGCCGGGCTCGCCGTTGCCGGTGGAGCGGATGCGCATGTCGTCGTCGATGCCGGCGGGGATCTTCACCTCCAGCGTCTTTTGCTTCTTCACGCGGCCCTGGCCATGGCAGGTCGTGCAGGGCTCGGGAATGATCTTGCCCGTGCCGCGGCAGTGCGGGCAGGTCTGCTGCACGCTGAAGAAGCCCTGGCGCATCTGCACCGCGCCGCTGCCCTGGCAGGTGCCGCAGGTCTTGGCGCTGGTGCCGGGCTTGGCGCCCGAGCCGTGGCAGGTCTCGCAGGACTCCCAGCTGGGGATGCGGATCTGCGCTTCCTTGCCGGCGGCCGCTTCTTCCAGCGTGATCTCCATGGCATAGGACAGGTCGTTGCCGCGGTAGACCTGCCGGCCGCCGCGGGCGCCGCCGCGCTGGCCGCCGAACATGTCGCCGAAGATGTCGCCAAAGGCCTCGGCAAAGCCGCCAAAGCCCTCAGCGCCGCCCATGCCGCCGCGCATGTTGGGGTCCACCCCGGCGTGGCCGTACTGGTCGTAGGCGGCGCGCTTTTGCGGGTCGGACAGGATTTCGTAGGCTTCCTTGGCCTCCTTGAAGGACTCTTCGGCCTTCTTGGCGGCGTCACCCTGGTTGCGGTCAGGGTGGTGCTTCATGGCGAGCTTGCGATAGGCTTTCTTCAGCTCGTCATCCGAGGCGTTCTTGGGAACGCCCAGGATTTCGTAAAAATCTCTCTTCGACATCGTTGTAGGCCTGGTGGGTGCAGCAACGCCGCGCAAAGCCCCTCAATCGTTGCGGAGCCCGGCGCGGCGGTGGATTGGAAGAGGCGGCGCGCGTGGGCGCCGCCCGGGTGGCCGTCAGTCCTTCTTGACTTCCTTCACTTCGGCGTCGACCACGTTGTCGTCGTCCTGCGCGGCGCCGCGCTGGGCACCGGCGTCAGCGCCCGGGGCACCTTGTTGCTGCTGCTGGGCAGCGGCCTGCGCCTGCGCGTCGGCGGCGTACATCTTCTCGCCCAGCTTTTGCGCGGCGGTCATCAGGGCCGTGGTCTTGTCGTCGATGGCGGCCTTGTCCTCACCCTTGAGGGCTTCTTCCAAGGCCTTCAGGGCGGCTTCGATGGGCTCGCGCTCGCCGGCATCCAGCTTGTCGCCGTGCTCGGACAGGCTCTTGGTGACCGAGTGCACGGCCGCCTCGCCCTGGTTGCGCGACTGCACCAGATCCAGCTTCTTCTTGTCGTCGGCGGCGTTCAGCTCGGCGTCCTTCACCATCTTCTGGATCTCGTCCTCGGACAGGCCGGAGTTGGCCTTGATGGTGATCTTGTTCTCCTTGCCCGTGCCCTTGTCCTTGGCCGACACGTGCAGGATGCCGTTGGCGTCGATGTCGAAGGTCACCTCAATCTGGGGCAGGCCGCGCGGCGCGGGAGCGATGCCCTCCAGGTTGAACTCGCCCAGCAGCTTGTTGCCGCTGGCGATCTCGCGCTCGCCCTGGAACACCTTGATGGTCACGGCCGGCTGGTTGTCGTCGGCCGTGGAGAAGGTCTGCGCGAACTTCGTCGGGATGGTAGTGTTCTTGGTGATCATCTTGGTCATCACGCCGCCCAGGGTCTCGATGCCCAGGGACAGGGGGGTGACGTCCAGCAGCAGCACGTCCTTGCGGTCGCCCGACAGCACCTGGCCCTGGATGGCGGCGCCGACGGCCACGGCCTCGTCAGGGTTCACGTCCTTGCGCGGCTCCTTGCCGAAGAACTCCTTGACCTTGTCCTGCACCTTGGGCATGCGGGTCATGCCGCCGACCAGGATCACGTCATTGATGTCGGACACACTGATGCCGGCGTCCTTGATGGCCGTGCGGCAGGGCGCAATGGTGCGCTCGATCAGCTCGTCCACCAGGCTTTCCAGCTTGGCGCGGGTCAGCTTGATGTTCAGGTGCTTGGGACCGGAGGCGTCAGCCGTGATGTAGGGCAGGTTGATGTCGGTCTGCGCGCTATTGGACAGCTCGATCTTGGCCTTCTCGGCGGCTTCCTTCAGGCGCTGCAGGGCGAGCACGTCCTTGGACAGGTCCACGCCTTGGTCCTTTTTGAACTCGCCGATGATGTAGTCGATGATGCGCTGGTCGAAGTCTTCGCCGCCCAGGAAGGTGTCGCCATTGGTGGCCAGCACTTCGAACTGCTTCTCGCCATCGACGTCGGCGATCTCGATGATGGAGACGTCGAACGTACCGCCGCCCAGGTCATACACGGCAATTTTGCGGTCGGCCTTGTCCTGCTTGTCCAGGCCGAAGGCCAGGGCCGCGGCGGTGGGCTCATTGATGATGCGCTTGACTTCCAGCCCGGCGATGCGGCCGGCGTCCTTGGTAGCCTGGCGCTGGCTGTCGTTGAAGTAGGCCGGCACGGTGATCACGGCCTCGGTCACGGGCTCGCCCAGGTAATCCTCGGCGGTCTTCTTCATCTTGCGCAGCACTTCCGCGCTGATCTGCGGCGCGGCCAGTTTTTCGTTGCGCACCTGCACCCAGGCGTCGCCGTTGTCGGCCTTGACGATCTGGTAGGGCATCAGGTTGATGTCCTTTTGCACCTCGGGCTCTTCGAAGCGGCGGCCGATCAGGCGCTTGGCGGCGAAGATGGTGTTCTTGGGGTTGGTCACGGCCTGGCGCTTGGCCGAGGCGCCGACGAGGATCTCGCCGTCTTCCTGGTAGGCCACGATGGACGGCGTGGTGCGCGCGCCCTCGCTGTTCTCGATCACGCGCGTGTTGTTGCCTTCCATGATGGCCACGCAGCTGTTGGTGGTGCCCAGGTCAATGCCGATGATTTTTCCCATGTTTTTCTCCGTGAAATCTGAAGTGTCTGGATAAGTCGTTACGTGTGGATAACTTTCCGGTCTTCAAGCGCCGCAGGGCAAAAAGGCCGGAGGGCATCGCTTGCTTATTGCGGTGCGGCCACAGTGACCAATGCCGGGCGCAGCACGCGGTCGGAAATCAAATAGCCCTTTTGCAGCACTCCCACGACGGTATTGGGCTCCTGCGCGGCCGGCACCACGCTGATGGCCTGGTGCTGGTGCGGGTCGAACTTGGCGCCCGGCTCGGGGTTGACCACCACCACCTTGTTGCGCTCCAGGGCGCTCAGCAGCTGGCGCAGCGTGGCGTCCGAGCCCTCGCGCAATTGCTCGGCCGTGGCGTTGTCGATGGCCAGGGCGGCGTCCAGGCTGTCGCACACCGGCAGCAGGCTCTCGGCGAACGACTCGATGCCGAACTTGCGCGCCTTGGCCACTTCGTCGTCGGCGCGGCGACGGGCATTCTCTGCCTCCGCCTTGGCGCGCAGGTACTGGTCGGCCAGATCGGCGCTTTTGGCCTTCAGCTCGGCCAGCTCGGCCTGCAGGCGCGACAGCTCGTCGGCGGCGTTGGCGGCCATGGCGGCTTCGACTTCTTCGGGTGAGGATGCGGATTGGGGTTGATCGGACATGTCTGTGTGCTGTTCTTGGAAATGTCTGAAAAAAAAGGGTGACGCGCGGCACTTGGGTGCAGCGGCGTGGATTTCAAGCGCCGGCCCTCCCACGGGCGGCTGCAGCCCGAACCGGCGAGCAGCTGGCAGCGGCGCGCAGTGTACAGGTGCGCAGCGGCTGGCTATAATCGCGTGTTTTGCTTTTTGCCTTGCCACACTGCATGCCCTGGATGCCCGGGGCGACGCGGCAGGTGGCTTTATCCAAAAGGAGTGTGCATGCGTCACTACGAAATCATCCTGTTGATCCACCCGGATCAGAGCGAGCAGGTTCCTGCCATGCTCGAGCGCTACAAGGGCATGATCACCGCCGGCGGTGGCCAGATCCACCGCGTGGAAGACTGGGGCCGCCGCCAGCTGGCCTACCTGATCAACAAGCTCGCCAAGGCCCACTACCTGTGCCTGAACATCGAGGCTGACCAGGCCGTGATGGCCGAACTGGAGCACGCCTTCAAGTTCAACGACGCCGTGCTGCGCCACCTGACGGTGCAAAAGAAGACGGCCGAGACCGGCCCGTCCTCCATGATGAAGACCGTCGAGCGCGAAGAAGCCCGCAAGGCCAGCCAGGCGGAAGCCGCTGCCGCCGGCGAGCGTTGAGCCGCCCGGCCATCTGATCGCCAGGAGGTGTGGAAAACCAGCTCACCCTGAAGGCTGCGCTCGCCGACATCCAGCTGCTGCGCCATACCCCCGCCGGACTGCCGGCGCTGGATCTGGTGCTGGAGCATGAATCGGTGCAAAACGATGCCGGCGCGCGGCGCCAGGTGAAAGCCACCGTCCGCGCCGTCGCCTTCGGCACGCTGGCCGAGCGGCTGGCCCGCCAGGCTCCGGCAAGCGTCTGGACCTTCAAGGGGTTCGTCGCCGCGGGGCGCGGAGGCAAGGGACTGGTACTCCACATCCAGGAAATCCAACAAGATTAATTTTCAAGAGGTCCAACCATGGCCACGTTCAAGAAATTCAACAAGGACAAGCGTCCCAAGCGCAACACCCAGTCGCTGCTGTTCAAGCGCAAGCGCTTTTGCCGCTTCACCGTCGCCGGCGTGAAGGAGATCGACTACAAGGACGTCGACACCCTGCGCGACTTCATCGCTGAGAACGGCAAGATCATTCCCGCGCGCCTGACCGGCACGCGTGCCATCTACCAGCGCCAGCTCAACACCGCCATCAAGCGTGCCCGCTTCCTGGCCCTGGTGCCCTACACCGACCAGCACAAGATCTAAGGAGCACGATTCCCATGCAAGTCATCCTGCTCGACAAGGTCGTTAACCTCGGCGGCCTCGGCGAAATCGTCAAAGTCAAGGACGGTTACGCCCGCAACTTCCTGATCCCCACCGGCCGCGCACGCCGTGCCACCACCGCTGCCAAGGCTGAATTCGAAGCCCGCCGCGCCGAACTGGAAAAAGCCGCCGCCGAGAAGCTGGCAGCCGCCCAGGGCGAAGGCGAAAAGCTGAGCGGCTCCACCGTCAAGCTGACGCAAAAGGCCGGCGTGGACGGCCGCCTGTTCGGCTCCGTGACCAACCAGGACGTGGCCGAAGAGCTGAACAAGCAAGGCTACAAGCTGGTCAAGTCGCAAGTGCGCCTGCCCAACGGCCCCATCAAGACCGTGGGCGACACCACCATCTCCGTGGCCCTGCACACGGACGTGGTGGTCGAAGTGACCGTCTCGGTCTACGGCGAAACCGCCTGATGCCCGCAGCCGCCGGCCGCGCAGACCCGGTCTGTGCAGCCGGCGCACCACAACAAGCCGCCTTCGGGCGGCTTTTGTTTTTGTGCGGTTCCTCTGCTGCTGCCCACCGGCTTTGCACGGCCGGCCCACCGCTTATCCACAGGGTTGTGCAGTGACGCGGCGCGCTGCGCCCGCTAGCATGCCCGCTCCGCTGCCTGATTTCCTGCTGTCGCCTGCCTAGCCCATGTCCGCTGTCCTGTCCGTGCCCATCGATGCCTTTGATTCCGTGCCGCCCCTCGACCACGAGGTGGCCCAGCTGCGCGTGCCGCCGCACTCGGTGGAGGCCGAATCCAGCGTGCTGGGCGGGCTGCTGCTGGACAACATGGCCTGGGAGCGTGTGGGCGACCTGCTGGGCGACGGCGACTTCTACCGCCACGAGCACCAGCAGGTGTTCGCCGCCATCGGCGCCCTGATCAACGCCAACAAGCCGGCGGACGTGATCACGGTGCACGAACACCTGCTCAGCCTGGGCAAGGCGGCCGACATCGGCGGCCTGGCCTACCTGAACAGCCTGGCGCAGTACGTGCCCAGCGCCAGCAACATCCGCCGCTACGCCGAGATCGTGCGCGAGCGCGCCATCCTGCGCAAGCTGGTGACCGCCAGCGACGAGATCGCCACCAACGCCTTCAGCCCGCAGGGCAAGCCGGTGGAGCGCATCCTGGACGAGGCCGAGCAAAAGATCTTCGCCATCGGTGAGGAAGGCTCGCGCATGAAGCAGGGCTTCCAGCCGCTCAACACCCTGGTGGTGGACCTGCTGGACCGCGTGCAGGAGATGGCCGACAACCCCATGGACGTGACCGGCGTGCCCACCGGTTTCGCCGACCTGGACCGCATGACCAGCGGCCTGCAGGCGGGCGATCTGGTGGTGCTGGCCGCGCGCCCGTCCATGGGCAAGACCTCGTTCGCCGTGAACATCGCCGAGCACGTGGCGCTGAACGAAGGCCTGCCGGTGGCCGTGTTTTCCATGGAAATGGGCGCCGCCCAACTGGCGGTGCGTATCGTCGGCTCCATCGGCCGCGTGAACCAGGGCAACCTGCGCACCGGCAAGCTGACCGACGAGGAGTGGCCGCGCCTGACGGAGGCCATCGAGCGGCTGCGCAACGTCTCGCTGCACATCGACGAGACGCCCGGCCTCACGCCCTCAGAGCTGCGCGCCAACGCCCGGCGCCTGGCGCGCTCGTGCGGCAAGCTGGGCCTGATCGTGGTCGACTACCTGCAGCTGATGAGTGGTTCGGGCGCCAGCAGCTCGGAGAACCGGGCCACCGAGCTGGGCGAGATCTCGCGCGGCCTGAAGATGCTGGCCAAGGAGCTGCAGTGCCCTGTGATCGCGCTGTCGCAGCTCAACCGTTCGGTCGAGCAGCGCACCGACAAGCGCCCCATGATGAGCGACCTGCGCGAGTCCGGCGCCATCGAGCAGGATGCGGACATCATCATGTTCATCTACCGCGACGACTACTACAACAAGGACTCCAAGGAGCCCAACATCGCCGAGATCATCATCGGCAAGCAGCGCAACGGCCCCACCGGTACCGTCAAACTGTTCTTCCAGAAGAACCAGACGCGCTTCGAGAACCTGGCCATGGGCTACGGCGACGAATACTAGTCAAATGGGCCTCCAGCCCTTGCCAGACAAGCGCTGGCAGCTATATCTTCGATAGCTGTCGAGGCAACTTCAGCGCGACAACACCCAAACCAGCAGCGCGATGGTGACCACGCCCAGCAGGGAGCAGGCCCCCGTCAGCCAGCGCGACCGCGCACGCAGCGCATCCACGGTGCGCACCACCTGCGCGTTCTGCTCGGCCAGCGAGCGGATCAGCACGGCGCTGGCACGCTGCTCCTCCTGCAGCTGGGCGACCTGCCGCTGCAGACCGGCCAGTTGCTCGGACGTGCCCTCGTGGCGCACGGCGGCAGGGGGCTGCTGGGCCTGCTGCTGCTCGCCGCGGTTCATGAGCTTGCGCGCGCCCTGCAGGATCTGGGGCGTGGATTCGATCACCTGCCCCCAGGGCACCAGCTTGAGTGCGGACATCCAACCCAGGGCCATGGCTACAGCACCTCGCTGGCGAAGTCCGCCAGGCGCGAGCGTTCGCCGCGCGCCAGCAGGATGTGCCCGCTGTGCGGCCAGCCCTTGAAGCGGTCCACGGCGTAGGTCAGGCCGGAGGAGCCCTCGGTCAGGTAGGGCGTGTCGATCTGCGCCAGGTTGCCCATGCAGATGATCTTGGTGCCCGGGCCGGCACGGGTGATCAGCGTCTTCATCTGCTTGGGCGTCAGGTTCTGCGCCTCGTCGATGATCACGTACTTGTTCAGGAAGGTGCGCCCGCGCATGAAGTTCATGCTCTTGATCTTGATGCGGCTGCGGATGAGTTCGTTGGTGGCTGCGCGCCCCCATTCGCCGGCATTGCCGCCGTCGCCCTTGGCCAGGAACTCGAGGTTGTCATCCAGCGCGCCCATCCACGGGCCCATCTTTTCCTCCTCGGTACCGGGCAGGAAGCCGATGTCCTCGCCCACGCTCACCGTGGCGCGGGTCATGATGATCTCGGAGTAGCGGCGCTCGTCCAGCACCTGCGTGAGGCCGGCGGCCAGGGCCATCAGCGTCTTGCCGGTGCCGGCCGTGCCGGTCAGGGTGACGAAATCCACATCCGGGTCCATGAGCAGGTTCATGGCGAAGTTCTGCTCGCGGTTGCGGGTGTTCACGCCCCAGACGGTGTTCTTGGACGAGCCGTAGTCCTTGAGCGTCTCCAGCACGGCGGTGCGCTCGCGGATCTCGGTCACGCGGGCGTACAGGCTGGGCTCGCCCGGCGCTTCGAAGTACACGAACTGGTTGATCATCAGCTGCGCCGCCAGCGGCCCGCCGATGCGGTAGTACATGTGCGCGCCGCTCTGCCAGCTCTCCACCTTCTTGCCGGCCTTGTTCCAGAAGTCCGGCGGCAGCGCCAGGCTGCCGGTGTAGAGCAGGTCGACGTCGTCGATGGTCTTGTCGTTCTGGTAGTCCTCGGCGGCCAGGCCCAGGGCGCGGGCCTTGACGCGCATGTTGATGTCCTTGGACACCAGCACCACCTCGCGCGAGGTGTGGGCGCGGCGCAGGGCGGCCACCACGCCCAGGATCTGGTTGTCCGCCTTGCCCTGCGGCAGGCTGGCGGGCAGGTCGTAGTCCAGCGGCTCGGTCTGGAAGTACAGGCAGCCCCCGGCGGCCACGTTGCCCGTGGCGTTGAGCTTCAGGCCCTCGGCGATGTCCGCGGTCTGCGCGGCCACCAGGGCGTCCAGCGTGCGGCTGGCCTGGCGGCCGTTGCGGGCGACTTCAGTCATGCCCTTCTTGTGGCCATCCAGCTCCTCCAGCACCACCATGGGCAGGAAGATGTCGTGTTCCTCGAAGCGGAACAGGCTGGTCGGGTCGTGCAGCAGCACGTTGGTGTCCAGCACGAACATCTTGCGCGGGCCATCGGCCGTGCGCTTGCCGCGCGCGGCAGCCTTGGGCGCGGCGCTGGCACGGCGCTTGGCGGTTGCAGCGGGAGCGGGAGCCAGAGCCGGCACGAGGGCAGCTGCGGTGGCAGCGGCAGTTGGAGCTGGTGCCGGGCTGAGAAGGGCGGCTGTGGACGCTGCGCCCGAGCGCCGCGTGCCGGCGGCAGGTGCCGTTGCGGCAGGCGCGGCGGCGGCGCGGCTCTTGCGCGCCGGGCGGCCGACCGGCTGGGACGGCACTGCCGCTGCTGCGGGCGCCTCGTCGGGCTCGTCCTCGCCGGCGGTCTGGCGGTAGGCGCCGCGCGGCAGCATGGCGGCGCGCTTAGTCGGGGCGGGAGGCAGGGGCATGTACGTTGGGCCTTGGCGGAGAACGGAGCGTTCGTGTTCAGAAGCAGGGCGCCAGCCCGGCATCGGGACGCAAAAAAGCCGCCAGGCGGACCGGGCGGCTTGTCATGCGATGCAAGGGAGAAAGGCGAGCGTCCTTCGGTAGCATCGGACCATTATGCATGGTCGTTGTGCCCCTTCGATGTCGGCCAGCGCGCCGCGCTGACCTGGCTTTCAGGCGGCTTCCTGGACGGTGTCTTCCTTGACGCTGGGGGCTGCCTGCTTGGCGGGGGCGGCGGCTTTGCCGGCAGCGGACTTCAGGGCCTTCACGGCCTTGAGGACCTCATCCACGTGGCCCGGCACCTTCAGGCCGCGCCACTCCTGGGCCACCGTGCCATCGGGCCCGATGAGAAAGGTGCTGCGCTCGATGCCCTTGACCTTCTTGCCATACATGATCTTGTTCTTGACTACGCCGAACATGTGGCACATCTTCTCCTCGGTGTCGGCGATGAGCTCAAAGGGCAGCTCCAGCTTTTCCTTGAAGTCGTCGTGCGACTTCATGTTGTCGCGCGAGACGCCGAACACCACGGCCCCGGCCTTCACAAAGTCCTTGAACTTGTCGCGGAATTGCATGGCTTCGGTGGTGCAGCCGGGGGTATTGTCCTTGGGGTAGAAGTACAGGATCAGGATCTGGCCGAGGTGCGAGACGTTGGAAACCTTGATTCCACCCGTCGCGTTGGCTTCAAATTCAGGAAGGGGTTTGTTGACAACGATCGCCATGGCGCTTCTATCTCTCCTGCTATTGGTCGACGAGAGCCGGGGGAATGTGAGGTACGGTGCTGTGACGCAGTGGTTGCCCCCGACCGCAACCCATGATTTTACTCGCAAAGCCCGTTTCAGGCCTAATCCTGAGGCAAATACTGGCTAAATAAGCAGTGCTTCTCGGGCTTGGACCCCGCCTCATGCTTCCAGCAGCAGGGCGGCGACCACGTGGCGGCCTTCGCCGGCCAGGATGTTGTAGGTGCGGCAGGCGGCCTGGGTGTCCATGCATTCCACGCCCACGTGCTGGCGCATCAGCGGTGCCAGCCAGGCCGGCGGGACGAAGCGGATGGCCGCGCCGCTGCCGAAGATGACCACTTCGGGCTGCAGTTCGGCCAGCCGGGCGAAGTGCTCGGGCGTGAGGTCGGCGAAGCTGCGGCAGTCCCAGTCCAGGCGCTGCCCGCGCGAGGTGACCACGGTGCTGACCGTGGTCTTTTCTCCATCCACGGCAATCCAGCCTGGCCCGTACCCGGTGATGGTCTGCACGTCGAAGCGGTCGGCCTGGAATTTCATGTCAAAGCGGGGTGTAAAGCGTCCCGCGCCGCGGCCCGGGGCCGCTGGGGAACTGTGTTCAAATTATAGGTTTCGCCCCGGCGCCGCGCTCGCCAGCGTCCTGCGCGCGGTCCGTTCCGATCCCTGCAGCAGCACGTCCGCGCATGAAGCCCATCAAGAAGTCCGCCAAGCTCAACAACGTTCTCTATGACGTCCGAGGCCCCATCGTGGACGCGGCCAAGCAGATGGAGGACGAGGGCCAGAAGATCATCAAGCTGAACATCGGCAACCTGGCGCCCTTCGGCTTCGACGCGCCCGAGGAGATCCAGCAGGACATGATCCGCAACCTGCCCAACTCGGCGGGCTACTCCGACAGCAAGGGCATCTTCGCGGCGCGCAAGGCCGTCATGCACTACAGCCAGCAGCAGGGCGTGGCCGGCGTGACGCTGGACGATATTTATCTCGGCAACGGCGCCAGCGACCTGATCGTCATGGCCACCAACGCACTGCTGGACGACGGCGACGAGCTGCTGGTGCCCGCGCCCGACTACCCGCTGTGGACGGCCGCGGCCAGCCTGTCGGGCGGCAAGCCGGTGCACTACCTGTGTGACGAGGACGATGGCTGGATGCCCAGCCTGGACGACATCCGCGCCAAGATCACCCCGCGCACGCGCGGCATCGTGGTCATCAACCCGAACAACCCCACGGGCGCGCTGTACTCCGACGAGCTGCTGCGGGGGCTGGTGCAGATCGCCCGCGAGCACGAACTGGTGCTGTTCGCCGACGAGGTGTACGACAAGGTGCTGTACGACGGCGTGCGCCACACCCCGCTGGCCAGCCTGTCCACCGACGTGCTGACGCTCACCTTCAACTCTCTGTCCAAGGCCTACCGCTCGTGCGGCTACCGCGCGGGCTGGATGGTGGTCTCGGGCGACAAGGCGGCCGCGCGCGACTACATCGAAGGCATCAACATGCTGGCCAACATCAAGCTCGGCTCCAACGTGCCGGGCCAGTGGGCCATCCAGACCGCGCTGGGCGGCTACCAGAGCATCAACGACCTGGTCAAGCCGGGCGGGCGGCTGTGCCGCCAGCGGGACCTGGCCTACGAGCTGATCACGGCCATTCCCGGCGTCACCTGCGTCAAGCCGCGTGCGGCGCTGTACATGTTCCCGCGGCTGGACCCGGACATGTACCCCATCAAGGATGACCGCCAGTTCTTCATGGAAGTGCTGCGTGCCACACGCGTGATGCTGGTGCAGGGCTCGGGCTTCAACTACCCCGACGAGCAGCATTTCCGCATCGTCTTTTTGCCGCACGAGGACGACCTGCGCGAGGCCATCGGCCGGCTGGCCGGCTTCCTGGCGCAGTACCGCCAGCGCCACGCCAAGGCCGTGGCCTGATCGGTTTGCTCATCTTTCAATAGCTGCTCGCGCTTTACTGGCGGGCGCTAGAGCCCATTTTGACTACTATTTAATTTTCCATGAAACCGATACAGATAGGCCTGCTGGGCATTGGCACCGTGGGCAGCGGCGTGTTCAACGTGCTGGCGCGCAACCAGGAAGAAATCCGCCGGCGCGCCGGGCGCGGCATCCAGATCTCCATGGTGGCCGACCTGGACGCCGCGCGTGCCCGCTCCATCGTGGGCGAGAGTGCCCGCGTGGTGGGCGACGCGCGCGAAGTGATCGCCAACCCGGACATCGACGTGGTGGTCGAGCTGATCGGCGGCTACGGTATTGCACGCCAACTGGTGCTGGAGGCGATTGCCGCCGGCAAGCACGTGGTGACGGCCAACAAGGCGCTGCTGGCCGTGCACGGCACGGAGATCTTCCAGGCTGCGGCCGAGCGCGGCGTCATCGTCGCCTTCGAGGCGGCGGTGGCCGGCGGCATTCCCATCATCAAGGCCCTGCGCGAGGGCCTGACGGCCAACCAGATCCAGTGGGTGGCCGGCATCATCAATGGGACCACCAATTTCATCCTGTCCGAGATGCGCGACAAGGGCCTGGACTTCGACGTGGTGCTCAAGGAGGCGCAGCGCCTGGGCTACGCCGAGGCCGATCCGACCTTCGACATTGAGGGCGTGGACGCGGCGCACAAGGCCACCATCATGAGCGCCATCGCCTTTGGCATTCCGGTGCAGTTCGACAAGGCCTACGTGGAGGGCATCACCCGCCTGGCCGCCGCCGACATCCGCTACGCCGAGCAGCTGGGCTACCGCATCAAGCTGCTGGGCATCACCAAACGCCGGCCCGAGGGCGTGGAGCTGCGCGTGCACCCCAGCCTGGTGCCGGCTAAACGCCTCATCGCCAATGTCGAGGGCGCGATGAACGCCGTGCTGGTGCAGGGCGACGCCGTCGGCGCCACGCTGTACTACGGCAAGGGCGCGGGCGCCGAGCCCACGGCCAGCGCCGTGATCGCCGATCTGGTGGACATCGCCCGCCTGATGGAGGCCGACCCCACGCACCGCGTGCCGCCCCTGGCCTTCCAGAGCCACACCCTGGGCGAGGCGGGCAAGGAGCTGCCCGTGCTGCCCATGGCCGAGGTGGTCACCAGCTACTACCTGCGCATCCGCGTGGCCGATGAGGCCGGCGTGCTGGCGCGCATCACCGGCATCCTGGCCGGCGCCGGCATCAGCATCGACGCTGTGCTGCAGCGCGAGGCCGACGAGGTGGGCGGCGAGGGCTCCACGCAGACCGACCTGATCATCCTGACCCACGACACGCGCGAGGGCGACATGGACGCTGTGCTGGCACAGATCCAGCCCCTGCCCACGGTGCTGGCACCCATCACGCGCATCCGCAAGGAAGAACTGAACTGACGCGTTAAAATGGCCAGATTGGCTTGAATTCTGGCCATTTCGACGCGCAGGAGGCCCCATGTCCGCAGTCTGGCAAGTCCAAGAAGCCAAGAACCACTTCAGCGAGCTGATCGAGCGCGCCCTCTCCGAAGGGCCGCAGACCGTCACGCGCCACGGCAAGCCCGTAGTGCGGGTGGTGGCGGTGGGCGACGAGGGGTTTGCCGCGTCGCACAAGGACGATGGTTTTGTCGAGTTCTTGCTCAGCATGCCCAAGGTGGAAGGCTTTGCTGAATTGATCGGTGAGCGCAGCAGCATCAAGCAGATGGACCCCCTGGGCGAATGAGTGCCATGAGCTGCCTGCTGGACACCTGCGTCCTGTCGGAATTGAGCAAGCCTGAACCCCATGCTCTGGTGCAGCGATGGCTGCGAGAGCAGTTGGGCGGATGTGTGCTGAGTGCGGTGACCATAGGTGAAATCCAGTTCGGCATCGAACGCATGGCGCTCGGTTCCCGGCGCAACCAGCTGCAGCTCTGGTTCGACCAGCTTTGCCGGGGGTTCGAGGGGAAAATCCTGCCGACCGACGAGGCCACGTGGCGCATCTGGAGCCGCCTGCGCGCCACATGCCAAGCCATGGGGCGGCCGCAAGCCGACCTGGACCTGCTGATCGCCGCCACCGCAACGGCACACCGTCTGCCCCTGGTTACCCGCAACATCCGCCATTTCCAAGATACGGGCCTGCAGCTCGTCAATCCCTGGGAGCCGACGGCCCCGGTTTGAGAACACCCATGAACTACCTCTCCACCCGCGGCGACGCGACGCGCGCCAAGTTCTGCGACATCCTGCTGGCCGGCCTGGCGCCCGATGGCGGCCTGTACCTGCCCGAGCACTACCCGCAGATCGGCACCGCCCGCCTGGCCGAGCTGCGCGCCATCTACCGCACCGAGGGCTACGCCGCGCTGGCGTTCGAGATCCTATCCCTGTACATCGACGACATCCCCGCCGTGGACCTGCGCGCGCTGTGCGAGAAGACGTACAGGCCGGAAGTCTTCGGCTCGCGCGAGATCGTGCCGCTGCGCCGCCTGGAGGATGGCCTGTGGATCGAAGCCCTGTCCAACGGCCCCACGCTGGCCTTCAAGGACATGGCCATGCAGCTGCTGGGCAACCTGTTCGAGTACGAGCTGGCCCGCCGCGGCGAAGAGCTGAACATCCTGGGCGCCACCTCCGGCGACACCGGCAGCGCGGCCGAATACGCCATGAAGGGCAAGAAGGGCGTGCGCGTCTTCATGACCAGCCCGCACGGGCGCATGAGCCCCTTCCAGCAGGCGCAGATGTTCTCGCTGCAGGACGAGAACATCCACAACATCGCCATCGAGGGCGTGTTCGACGATTGCCAGGACATCGTCAAGGCGGTTTCCAACGACCACGCCTTCAAGGCCCGCTACAAGATCGGCACCGTCAACTCCATCAACTGGGCGCGGCTGCTGGCGCAGGTGGTGTACTACTTCGCCGGCTACTTCCAAGCGACGCAGGCGGATAACCAAAAGGTCAGCTTCACCGTGCCCAGCGGCAACTTCGGCAATGTCTGCGCCGGCCATGTGGCGCGCCAGATGGGCCTACCCATCGACCGGCTGGTGGTGGCGACCAACGAGAACGACGTGCTCGACGAGTTCTTCCGCACGGGCGTGTACCAGGTGCGCGGCCCGCAGCACACCTACGAGACCTCCAGCCCGTCCATGGACATCAGCAAGGCCAGCAACTTCGAGCGCTTCGTGTTCGACCTCACGGGCCGCGACGGCGCTGCCACGCGCGCGCTGTTCGAGGGCGTGGCGCGGGACGGCCGCTTCGATCTGAGTGGCGACGCGCGCTTTGCCGGCATCGCTGCGCGCTTCGGCTTTGCCAGCGGCAAGAGCACGCATGCCGACCGCCTGGCCACCATCCGTGACACCTGGGAGCGCTTCGGCACCATGATCGACACCCACACCGCCGACGGCGTGAAGGTAGCGCGCCAGCAGCGCGGCGACGCCGCCGTGCCCATGGTGGTGCTGGAGACGGCCCTGCCCATCAAGTTCGAGGCCACCATCGTCGAAGCCCTGGGCCGCCCACCCGAGCGCCCAGCGCGCTTCGAGGGCATCGAGCAATTACCGAAGCGCGTGACCGTGCTGCCGGCCGACGCCGAGCGCGTCAAGGCCTACATCGCCGCGCACTGCGCCTGATGTCGACCGCAGCCGGGTGGGTCTGGGGGTTTGAGCCAAATCGGCCCCCAGCGCTTGCCAGTCAAGCGCTGGCAGCTATTGTTTTAGGAGTTTCGGCATGAGGGTCGTCGCCTTCGCCGGCTATTCGGGCAGCGGCAAGACCACGCTGGTGGAGCAGGTCATTGCGCTGCTGGTGGCGCAGGGGCTGCGCGTTTCGGCCATCAAACATGCCCACCACGGCTTCGACATGGACCGGCCCGGCAAGGACAGCTGGCGCCACCGCCAGGCCGGCGCGCGCGAGGTGCTGGTGGCGTCCGACCAGCGCATGGCGCTGCTGCGCGAGTTTGGCGAGGCCGGCGCGCCCGACGTGCACGGCCTGCTGGCGCGGCTGGATCCGCAGGTGGACTGGGTGCTGGTGGAGGGCTTCAAGGCCAGCAGCCTGCCGCGCGTGGAGGTCTGGCGCGCCCCGCCCGCCGGCCAGGCGGCGCGCGCCGTGCATTACCCTGAGGACGCCGGCATCGTCGCCGTCGCCACCGATGCGCCCACGCGGCTGCCGCACCCCCCCGCCCAGCCCGTGCTGGACCTGAACGTGCCGCAGGATGTGGTGCAGTGGCTGCTGCAGCATGCCGACCGATTCGACTACCGGGCGGGCATTGCGCGCGCCCATCAGCTGGAGGCCTGACCGCATGAAGCACTCTTCCCTCAAACCCCTGGACGAGGCCCTGGCCGAGCTGCTGGCCCACGCCAGCCCGCTGGACGGCGGCGAGACCGTGGACAGCTTCGAGGCCGACGGCCGCGTGCTGCTGGCCGACGCCGTCTCCGCCCTGCAGGTGCCGCCGCAGGACAACAGCGCCATGGACGGCTACGCCCTGCGCTGCGCCGACGTGGCCGCGCCCGGCGCCCTGCTGCCCGTGTCGCAGCGCATCCCCGCCGGCAGCGTGGGCCACGCCCTGCAGCCGGGCACGGCCGCGCGCATCTTCACCGGCGCCCCCGTGCCGCCCGGCGCCGACGCCGTGGTCATGCAGGAGGACTGCGAGGTGGTGGAGGACGGCACGGTGCGCGTGAACGCTGCGCCGCAGGCCGGGCAGAACATCCGCCGCGCGGGCGAAGACATCGCCCTGGGCGCCACCGTACTGGCCGCCGGCACGCGCCTGACGCCCGCCGCCCTGGGGCTGGCCGCCAGCATCGGTCTGGCGCAGCTGCCCGTGGCGCGCCGCCCGCGCGTGGCGCTGTTTTCTACCGGCGACGAGCTGGTCATGCCCGGCCAGGTGCCGCCGGCGCAGATGAAGCCGGGCAGTATCTACAACAGCAACCGCTTCGTGCTGCGCGCCATGCTGCAGCGCTTGGGCTGCGAGGTGACGGATTTAGGAATAGTCCCCGACCGGCTGGAGGCCACCGTCGACGCGCTGCGCCAGGCCGCCGCCGGGCACGACCTGATCCTGACCAGCGGCGGGGTGTCCGTGGGCGAGGAAGACCACGTCAAGCCGGCGGTGCAAAGTCTGGGCTCGCTGGACCTGTGGCTGATCGCCATGAAGCCGGGCAAGCCCTTCGCCTACGGCCGGGTGGGCGGCGCGCATTTCATCGGCCTGCCGGGCAATCCGGTCTCCAGCCTCGTCACCTTCGCCGTGCTGGTGCGTCCCTTCCTGCTGCGGCTGCAGGGAATGCACGATGTTGCTCCGAAAACGATAGCTGCCACCGCAGCATTTACCTGGCCCAGGGCCGATAAACGCCGTGAATTCTTGCGCGTGCGCCTGAACGCCGAAGGCCGGCTGGAGCGCTATGCCAACCAGGGTTCGGGCGTGCTCACCTCCACCGTCTGGGGCGACGGCCTGGTGGACGTGGCGCCCGGCCAGACCATCGCGCCCGGCGACACCGTGCGCTTCATTCCGTTTGCCGAACTGCTATGACCGCCGTGAAGAAGACCATCACCGTGCGCTACTTCGCCTCCATCCGCGAGGCGGTGGGCACCGGCCAGGAGACGCTGCAGACCGGCGCCGCCACGCTGGGCGCCCTGCGCGACGAGCTGATCGCCCGGGGAGAGCCCTGGGCCGGCTGCCTGGCGCGTGGGCGCGCCGTGCGCATGGCGCTGAACCAGGACATGGCGCAGGATGCCGATGCGCTGCCGGCGGGCGCCGAGGCGGCTTTCTTCCCGCCCGTCACGGGCGGCTGAAGGCTCTTATTCTGGCAGCGCCGGGCTGCGCCAGGCCAGCAGCTCGGCCAGGCGCAACGTGATCCAGCGCGCCTCGGGCGCCGTCACGCCCGACTCCGCCGCGCTCAGGCCGGCGTGGATGGCGGCCAGCACGCCTTCTTCCGATGCACCCTCGCGGTGGTAGAGCAGCTGCGCCTGCTCCACCAGGTGGCTGGCCAGGTCCTCGCACAGCTCGTAGCGCTGGCGCACCCTGTCCATGCGCTCGGTCAGCCGCCCGCGGGCATCGCTGTACACGGCGGTGAAGGAGGGCGGGACCAGGATCTGGTTGGCGTCGTCGTCATGCATGGCCGCCATTGTGGTCCGCGCGCCGGGCCATGAAAGGCAAAGGGGCGCCCGGCATGGCAGCCGGGCGCCCCTGGCACACGAAGGCGTGCGCGGTCAGCGCTGGTGCGGTACGTCCTTGGCGGCGGGCGCGTCGTTGCGCGTGAACAGGCGCAGGAAGAACACCCCCATGCCCAGCATGAAGGCGATGCCTGCGGCCGAGAACAGGCCGACATCGGTGGTGAAGAGTTCTTGCAGCAATCGCATGGGGCTTTTTTCCTTCCTCGTCGTTCGTTATGGATGGGTGTGAACACCTCCATTGAAGGCGAGGGGTGCTGCCGAGGTCTTGCGCCAGGTCAAGGCCTGCACCCCGGTCGGCGGGCGGCGCGGCCGGGTTTGCGCTGCATCAATCCTGCAACGCTGCCATGGTTTCAATCGGGGCGGAACTGCCGTTCGAACAGCGCGCAGTCGCCCTCCAGCTCGAAGGTGACCAGCTGGCCCATCTTGCCGTCGGCCTTGCGGTGCGCGGCAAACAGGCTCCAGCGCCCGGTCAGGGCGAAGCTGTCCAGGTCGATCAGCGCGTAGGGGTGGGGCACGAAGGTGTGGTGGACGAAGACCGTGCGGTGCAGGTTGCGCGGCGAGGGGTAGAGGGTGTAATCAACGGTGCTGATTGCCTGCTGGGCCATGGAGCGATGGGGGTGGGGTTACAGTGCCGGGCAATGTAGCAAACCCCTTTGGTCGGACGTTTCCTCCTTCTCTTGTTCCTCGTTTATGTCACGCGTTTCCATCCAGACCCAGGACTTTGACGTTTCCGCCGAGCTGGCGGCCCTGCGCGCGGGCGACGGCCGGGTAGGCGCCGTATGCTGCTTCGTCGGCACGGTGCGCGAGCGCAGCGAGGGCGCGCATGTCGCCTCCATGGAGCTGGAGCACTACCCCGGCATGACCGAGAAGTCCATCGAAGCCATGGTGGACGAGGCCCTGGCGCGCTTCGACCTGTACGGGGTGCGCGTGATTCACCGTGTGGGCCTACTGGCCCCGCACGAGCAGATCGTGCTGGTGGCCGTCACGTCGGCGCACCGGGGCGAGAGCTTTTCGGCCTGCGAATTCCTCATGGACTACCTGAAGACCCAGGCCCCGTTCTGGAAGAAAGAGCAGACGCCCGCCGGCGCCCGCTGGGTGGATGCGCGCGAGAGCGACGACGCGGCGCTGGCCCGCTGGGGCATACGCGCGGCGCCCATGGCGGGCTGAAGGCGCGGCGGCGGCGCAGGTGCCGCGGCTTTTTTTCTTCTTGAAAGCCGGCGGGAAAGCCGCAGCTAGCGAGGAGTTGGAGGTTTCATCACCATGCGTCTCGACAAATTCACCACCAAGTTCCAGGAAGCGCTGTCCGATGCCCAGTCCATTGCGCTGGGGCATGACAACGCCTATATCGAACCCACCCACCTGCTGGCGGCCATGCTGCGCCAGGACGAGGGCCCGCGCTCGCTGCTGGAGCGCGCCGGCGCCAACGTCAATGGCCTGCTGGGCGCGGCCGAATCCGCCATCAAGCGCCTGCCGCAGGTGCAGGGCCATGACCAGGTGCAGGCCAGCCCCGAGCTGGGCCGCGTGCTGCAGGCCACCGAGCGCGAGGCCATCCAGCGCGGCGACCAGTTCGTCGCCAGCGAGCTGTTCCTGCTGGCGCTGGTGGACAGCAAGGGCGAGGCCGGCGACATCGCCCGTGCCAACGGCCTGAGCCGCAAGGCGCTGGAGGCGGCGATCGCCGCTGTGCGTGGCGGCCAGAAGGTCGACAGCCCCGAAGCGGAAGGCCAACGCGAGGCGCTGAAGAAATACACGCTGGACCTGACCGAGCGCGCCCGCGCCGGCAAGCTGGACCCGGTCATCGGCCGCGACGAGGAGATCCGCCGCACCATCCAGGTGCTGCAGCGGCGCAGCAAGAACAACCCCGTGCTGATCGGCGAGCCCGGCGTGGGCAAGACGGCCATCGTCGAAGGCCTGGCCCAGCGCATCCTGGCCGGCGAAGTGCCCGAGACGCTGAAGAACAAGCGTGTGCTGGTGCTGGACATGGCGGGCCTGCTGGCCGGCGCCAAGTACCGGGGCGAGTTCGAGGAGCGCCTGAAATCCGTGCTCAAGGAAGTGGCGCACGAGGAAGGCCGCGTCATCCTGTTCATCGACGAGATCCACACCATGGTCGGTGCCGGCAAGGCCGAAGGCGCCATGGACGCGGGCAACATGCTCAAGCCCGCCCTGGCGCGCGGCGAGCTGCACTGCATCGGCGCGACCACGCTGGACGAGTACCGCAAGTACATCGAGAAGGACGCGGCGCTGGAGCGGCGCTTCCAGAAGGTGCTGGTGGAAGAGCCCAGCGTGGAGGACACCATCGCCATCCTGCGCGGCCTGCAGGTGCGCTACGAGGCGCACCACGGCGTGGACATCACCGACCCGGCCATCGTGGCCGCGGCCGAGCTCTCCCAGCGCTACATCACCGACCGCTTTTTGCCCGACAAGGCCATCGACCTGATCGATGAGGCCGCGGCCAAGATCAAGATCGAGATCGACTCCAAGCCCGAGGCGCTGGACCGGCTGGAGCGACGCATGATCCAGCTCAAGATCGAGCGCGAGGCGGTGAAAAAGGAGACCGACGAGGCCTCGCAAAAGCGTCTGCAGCTGATCGAGGAAGAGCTGTCCAGCCTGGAGCGCGAATATGCCGACCTGGAAGAGGTCTGGAAGGCCGAGAAGGCCAGCGCCCAGGGTAGCGAGCAGATCCGCAAGGACGTGGACGCCATCCGCATCCAGATCGAGGACCTGAAGCGCAAGGGCGATTTCAACAAGGTCGCCGAGCTGCAATACGGCAAGCTGCCCGAGCTGGAAAAGCGCCTGAAAGAGGCGCAGGACAGCGAGGCCGGTGGCGGCAAGGGCCCCAAGCACCGGCTGCTGCGCACCCAGGTCGGCGCCGAGGAGATCGCCGAGGTGGTCAGTCGCGCCACCGGCATTCCCGTGGCCAAGATGATGCAGGGCGAAAAAGACAAGCTGCTGCGCATGGAGGACAAGCTGCACGAGCGCGTGGTGGGCCAGGACGAGGCGATCTCGGCCGTGGCCAACGCCATCCGCCGCTCGCGCTCGGGCCTGTCGGACCCGAACCGGCCGCTGGGCAGCTTCCTGTTCCTGGGCCCCACGGGCGTGGGCAAGACCGAGCTGTGCAAGGCACTGGCGGGCTTTCTGTTCGACAGCGAGGAGCACCTGGTGCGCATCGACATGAGCGAGTTCATGGAGAAGCACTCCGTGGCCCGCCTGATCGGCGCGCCGCCGGGCTACGTCGGCTATGAGGAGGGCGGCTACCTGACCGAGACCGTGCGCCGCAAGCCCTATTCGGTGGTGCTGCTGGACGAAGTCGAGAAGGCCCACCCGGATGTGTTCAACGTGCTCCTGCAGGTGCTGGATGATGGCCGCCTGACGGACGGACAGGGCCGCACCGTGGATTTCAAGAACACGGTCATCGTCATGACCAGCAACATCGGCTCGCAGCTGATCCAGGCCATGGTCGGCAGCGATGCCGAGGACATCAAGGAGGCGGTTTGGGGCGAGCTGAAGGCGCACTTCCGGCCCGAATTCCTGAACCGCATCGACGAGACGGTGGTCTTCCATGGATTGGACGCCAAGCACATCGAGGCCATCGCCGGCATCCAGCTGCGCCAGCTGCAGGCCCGCCTGGCCAAGCTGGACCTGCACCTGCAGGTTTCGCCCGCGGCCATGGCAGAGCTGGCCAAGGTCGGCTTCGACCCGGTGTTCGGTGCGCGCCCGCTCAAGCGCGCCATCCAGCAGCGCATCGAGAACCCGCTGTCCAAGCTGCTGCTGGAGGGCCGTTATCCGCCCAAGAGCGTGATCCCGGTGGACGTCGATCCGGTACGCGAGCCAGGGGTATTCCAGTTCGGCGAGGCCGAGGCGGCGGCCTGAGTCCTACCATAGGAGGCATGCGCGGCGCCGCTCTAAGCGCGGCCCGCGCCTCCATCCGCCACAGAAAGGGGCATGGTTTTGAACGATTTACTGATCGGGTTGGCCCGGTGGACTTTGCGCCTGATGGTCGTGGCCATGGGAGCGATGCTGTTCCTGGGCCTGTTGGCCATGGGCTGCGTGCTGGCCCTGGCCTGGGCCCTGCGCCTGGTCTGGGCGCGGCTGACCGGCCGCCCCGTCACGCCCTGGATGCGCGTGGACCCGCGGGGTGCCTGGGGCACGGCCACACGCAGCACCGCACGCTGGACGGCGCATGCCGCGGGCACGGCGCGCGCCGGTGGCGCCCGCCTGCGCGAGGTGGCCGACGTGACCGACGTGCAGGTGCGCGAGGTGCGCTGAGCGCGACCTTGCCGCGCCTATGATGCGTGGCATGACCCCCGACGATATTCGCGACCTCTTCCAGCGGCAGCGCCAAGCCAGCCGCGCGCAGCCCGACGCGCCGCTGAGCCTGCGGCGCGAACGCCTGCTGCGCCTGGGCAAGCTGCTGGACGAGCACGCGCCCGTGCTGGCTGCCGCGGTGCAGGCGGACTTCGGCATGCGCTCGCAGCGACTGACCGAGGTGGCGGACTTCTTCGTGCTGCGCGCCCAGCTGGCGCATACGCTGCGCCACCTGGCGCGCTGGAGCCGTCGGCAAAGGGTCTTTACCCCCTTATTCCTGCAGCCGGCGCGCGGCTTCATCGAGCGCCAGCCGCTGGGTGTGGTGGGCGTGATCTCTCCCTGGAACTACCCCGTGCAGCTGGCCCTGGCGCCGGCCATGAGCGCCCTGGCTGCCGGCAACCGCGTGCTGCTCAAGCCCAGCGAGCTGACGCCGCACACCTCGGCGCAGCTGGCGGCGCTGGTGTCGCAGTTCTTCGCCCCCGAGGAGTTCGCCGTGGTGCAGGGCGACGCCGCCACGGCGGCCTTGATTGCCTCGCTGCCGTTCGACCACCTGGTGTTCACCGGCTCCACGGCCGTGGGCCGCAAGGTGGCGCAAGCGGCGGCCGCCAACCTGACGCCGACGACGCTGGAGCTGGGCGGCAAGTCGCCCTGCATCATCGACGCCGACTGCGACCTGCAGGACGCGGCCTTGAAGATCGCCCACGGCAAGCTGCTCAATGCCGGTCAGACCTGCATTGCCCCCGACTACGTGCTGCTGCCCCGCGGCAGCGAGGCGGCTTTTGCCGATGCCTTCCGTGCGGCGGTGGCACGGCTGTTTCCGTACTTCGAAGGCAACCCGGACTACGCTTCCATCATCAGCACGCGCCATCTGGCGCGGCTGCGCACCATGCTGCAGCAGGCCCAGACGCTGGGTGCGCAGGTGCAGGTGCTGCAGCCCGTGCCCGGCCGCCCGCCGCCTCCGCCGCAGGGCATCGGCGACGGCGTGGGCCGGCAGATGGCGCCGGTGCTGGTCTTCGGCGCCACGGCGCAGATGCAGCTGATGCAGGAGGAGATCTTCGGCCCCGTGCTGCCCGTGCTCAGCTACGAGCGGCTGCAGGACGCCGTCGCCCACATCAACGCCCACCCGCGCCCGCTGGCCTTGTACTGGTTCGGCCGCAGCGACAGCGTGCGCGACGACGTGCTGCGCAGCACCGTGAGCGGCGGCGTGTCGGTCAACGATACGCTGATGCACATCGCGCACGACAACCTGCCTTTCGGTGGGGTGGGCGACAGCGGCTGGGGCGCCTACCACGGCGAGCGCGGCTACCTGCGCTTTTGCCACCAAAAGAGCGTGCTGGTGCAGTCACGCTTCGGCATGGGCCACCTGCTGTATCCGCCCTACGGGGCGCGCTTCGACCGGGTGATGGGACTGCTGCGCCGGCTGATGTAGAGGTGTCTAGCGCATAGCGAGCGGGGCCGTGTGGTGGCGGGCAATGGCACGGCTCGCCGAGCGGGAACAGGACCCCCTGGCGCAATTGTGTCGGTTTGCGCGAAAATAGCGGGTTTTCCCTTTATCACCCGTTTGCTTCTTTTCCATGTCCAGTATTCAGGTCCGCCCTGCCACACTCCGCGATGCCAAGGCCATCGCCCAGGTTCACACCACCTCCGCACTGGAGGCCTACCGTGGTTTGCTGCCGGACGATCAGCTGAAGTCCATGTCGTCGGTGGAAAAGCGCCAGGCCTACTGGCGCGAAGCCATCGAATATTGCGAGCCCCAGGTGCAGGTTGCCGTGGACGGCGACAAGATCGTCGGCTTCGTCGGCTTCGACCGCTCGCGCGATGAAAAAAGCCGCCCCACCACGGGCGAGATCTGGGCCATCTACGCCGCCCCCAGCCATTGGAGCCAGGGCGTGGGCGTGGCCCTGTGGGACGCCGCCCGCGACGGCCTCGCCGAAGAGGGCTGCACTACCGTCACCGCCTGGGTGCCGCTGCGCAACGAGCGCGCGCTGCGCTTTCACGAGCTGGCCGGCTTCAAGCGCGAAATGACCACCGCCAAGACCGCCGTCGTAGGCGGCGTGAAGATCGAGGAAGTGCGTCTGAAGCGTCCCCTGAACTGAAGCGCGTTACCGCAATGCGCCCGCGAGCTATTTTTTTGATAGCTGCTGCCGCTTATGCAGTAAGGGTTTGAGGCGCTTTTCGCTATAAATCCATGGTGGCTGTACCCGCGCCCACGCTGCTGCTGGCCCCCATGGAGGGGCTGCTGGACTTCGTACTCCGCGACGTGCTCACCCGCGTGGGCGGGGTGGACCGCTGCGTCTGTGAGTTCATCCGCGTCACCGGCATGCTGCTGCCGGACAAGGTCTTCTACCGCTTCATTCCCGAGCTGCGCAACGGCAGCCGCACGCTGGCCGGCGTGCCGGTGCGCGCGCAGCTGCTGGGCTCGGATCCACCCAGCATGGCCGACAACGCCGCGCGCCTGGCCGAGCTGGGTGCCGAGGGCATCGACCTGAACTTCGGCTGTCCGGCCCGCACGGTGAACCGCCATGGCGGCGGCGCCGCGCTCTTGCGCGAGCCCGAACGCATCGCCGCCGTGGTGGCGGCCGTGCGCGGCGCCGTGCCGGCGCACCTGCCCGTGTCAGCCAAGATGCGCCTGGGCTATGACGACCCGGGCAGCGCGCTGGAATGCGCCCTGGCCATGCAGGACGGCGGCGCCTGCGAGGTGGTGGTGCACGCCCGCACCAAGGCCGACGGCTATCGCCCGCCCGCCTACTGGGAGCGCATCGCACCTCTGCGCGAGGCGCTGCGCGTGCCAGTGGTGGCCAACGGCGAGATCTGGAGCGTGCAGGATGCGCAGCGCTGCCGCGAGCTGAGCGGCTGCGATGCGCTGATGCTGGGCCGCGGCATGGTGGCCGACCCGGGCCTGGCGCTGGCCATCCGCGCGGCCGACGCGTGGCAGGGCAGAGGCGCAGGGGCCGAAGTGCCCTGGCCGGCGCTGGTGCCGCAGCTGACGCGCTTTTGGCAGCTAGTCTGCGAAGACTTGGACCCGCCGCAGCGCGCGGGCCGCCTCAAGCAGTGGCTGAACCTGCTGCGCCGGCGCCACCCTCAGGCGCAGGCAGCCTTCGACCAGGTGCGGGTGATGACCGACCAGCGCGCCATCACGCTGTGGCTGCAGCAGCTGGTGGCTGCGTCTACAGCAGCCGATCCGGCGCCAGCGGGCCCAGCAGCCTGAGTATCAGGCGCAGCGCGAAACTGCTGTCCGGGTCGGTGTGCGCATCCTCCAGGCCGCTGCCCTCGGGCGCGCGCCAGACCAGGGCACCGCCGCTTTCTTTGTCTGCCTTCTCCACATGCCAGGCGCCACGGTGCATGACCAGGTCGATCTGCCGGGCAGCCTGCTTGGCCAGGGTGCTGCTGCGCACCAGCAGGGCGATCTCGGTGTTCTGCAGCTGCGAGCGCAGGTCCAGGTTCATGGAGCCGATCACCACCAGGCGGCGGTCCATCACGATCACCTTGGAATGCAGCATGGAGCGCGACGCCCCCGGGCCGCCGTCAGAGCCACCCTGGCTGCCCGTGGGGTTGGCGCTGCCGCCCGAGTCGCCGAAGGCCGAACGCAGGCCGGCCAGTTCGCTGCGCAGCTCGTACAGCTCCACTCCCATCTCCAGCAGCTCGCGGCGATGGCGGGCGTAGCCCACGTGGGCGATGGGAGCGTCGTTGGAGGCCAGCGAATTGGTGAGGATGCGCACCCGCACGCCGCGCGCGCGGGCGGCGGCAAAGGCGGCTTTCATGTCGTCGCCGGGCACGAAGTAGGGCGAGATGATGAGCAGCTCGCGCTGGGTGCGGGTCATCAAGGTGAGCAGGCCGTCCACCACCGTCTCGGGTGCAGGCTGGTCCTTGGCACCTTCTTTGGCTTCTACGGGCAGGCTGGCGGCTGAGGCGGCCGCCCGTGTCGGCAGCACGCCTGGCTCCCGCGTCGTAGAGTCCTCGCCGTCCAGCGGGATCTTGGTCGGCTTGTCGGCCAGGATCACCGCCGGGGCCCAGACCAGCGGGACGCGCTGCAGGTCCATGGGTTGCTGGTTCCAGGCGAGGATGGCCTTGTTCGGGTCCTCGGCGCTTTCCGGCGGCGGAGCCACGTCGGTGGCCACGCTGCTGGCGGCGGCGCGTGCCGCGGCAGCTTTAGCCTGGGCGGGGGCAGGGACCGGGGCGGGGCTTGGCGGTGACGCCGGGGCGGGCTTTGCGTCGCCGGCTTCGCTGGGCTGGTCGTTCTTTTCGGCCTCCTGCGCGTCCTGGCGCTTGAACTCCTCGCGCATGCGGTCCAGCTCTTCGCGCGTGATGAGCGACTGCACCGGGTAGGCGCGTGTGTTGTTCCAGTAGCTGTCGAAGCTGTGCGACATGTCGGCCACGATGGGGCCGACGGCCAGCACGTCCAGGTCAACGAAATTCTCCGCTTGCCCCTGACCGAAGTAGGCATCGCCCAGGTTGCGCCCCCCAGTCACGCCCATGACGTTGTCGGCGATGAACAGCTTGTTGTGCATGCGCTGCTGCACACGCGAGAAGTCGGTAAGCGATCCCCACAGCCGCCCCAGGGTGGACGCGCGCGTGCCGGCCACGGGATTGAACATGCGCATCTCGATGTGCGGCTCGAAGGCCAGGCGCATGACCAGCGCGTTGCGTCCGGTGCTGTGGAAGTCGTCCAGCAGGATGCGCACGCGCACGCCGCGCCGGGCGGCCTGCACTACGCCCTCGAGCAGCCGGGCGGTGCTGGCGTCGGCGTGGATGGCGTAGTACTGCAGGTCCAGCGTCTTTTGCGCGTGCTCCACCAGGGCCAGTCGGCTGCCGTAGGCCTCCTGCGGCCCGCTGAGCAGCATGAAACCCGAAGCCGACCGGGCGCCCGCCGCGCGGCGCTGCTCGGCCACCCAGGTCGACAGGGCCGTAGGCTCGCTGGCCGCGTCGAGGGCGGTGGATACGGGCCGGTCCACATCTTTGGGCAGACCCGCGCAGGCACTGCACACCAGCGCCAGCGAGGCCATTACCCAGCCGCGAGAAAAAAGCGCCGCCAGGCGAGGGCGCAGGAGGTCGGGGCTAGCGGGCATGGTGGTCTTGGCAGAAAGGTAGGAGCGATCGCTGTAAGCGGATGAAAATTTATAGCTGGCATTGCCCCTCTCACCCTGTCGGACGGCGGCGCGCCGTCGGGTGGGCTGGAGCGGTGCGTATTCCGCTGCGCGTCAGAAATCGTCGCGCCCGGCCACGCGTGCCAGCAGCCGCAGGTCGGGGCCTACCTGCTCCACGCCCAGCAGGCGCAGCGACAGGCCCTGCGCCAGGGCGGTCAGCGGCCCCCAGTGAGCGATGCCCTGCGCGCCGCTGCCCAGCAGCATCGGGGCGAGGTAGAGCAGCACCTCGTCCACCAGGCCTTCGCGGATGAAGGACCCGTTGAGCCGCTGACCGGCCTCCAGGTGCAGTTCGTTCACCCCGCGTGCCGCCAGGTCGCGCAGCAGGCAGGGCAAGTCGACCTTGCCCTGGGCGCCCGGCAGCGAGATCACTGCCGCCCCGCGGGCCTGCAGCGCGGCGGCTGCAGGTGTATCGGCCGGCGCCGCCGTGTAGATCAGCACTTCGCGCTGCGGCACGTCGAAGAGGCGCGCCTGCGGAGGCGTCTGCAGGCGGCTGTCCACCACCACCAGCCGAGGCTGACGCGGCGTGGCCACCTCGCGCACATCCAACCGCGGATCGTCCTGCAGCACCGTGCCTATGCCGGTCAGCACGGCGCAGGCGCGTGCGCGCCAGGCATGGCCGTCGGCACGTGCCTGGTGCGACGTGATCCACTGGCTGGCCCCATTGGCCAGCGCCGTCACCCCATCCAGCGAGGCGGCCGCCTTCAGGCGTACCCAGGGCAGCCCGCGCACCATGCGGCTGAAAAAGCCGATGTTCAGCTCGCGCGACTGCTGCGCGCCGGGGCCGACCTCCACTTCTACTCCCGCGGCCCTTAGCCGCGCAAAGCCCTGGCCCGCCACCAGAGGGTTGGGGTCGGTGATGGAGGCGACCACGCGGGCGATGCCCGCTTGCACCAGCGCATCGCAGCACGGCCCGGTGCGGCCGTGGTGCGAGCAGGGCTCCAGCGTCACGAAAGCGGTGGCTCCGCGCACGTCGCAGCCCCGCGCCGCGGCGTCGCGCAGCGCCACCACCTCGGCATGTGGGCCGCCGGCCTGCTGGGTGAAGCCCTGGCCCAGCACTTGGCCGCCGGGCGTGGCGATGACGCAGCCCACGCGCGGGTTGGGGCTGGAAAGAAAAAGCGCCTGGGCGGCGAGCTCAAGCGCTTGGGTGGAGAGAGGGGAGGAGTCTTGGGCTGTCATGGCGCGGGGGATGGTAGCGCGCCAGGGGCCTCTTACTTGTTCCAACAATCAGCCGCAGTGACACCGCTTGCGAGGTTGTCCGCTCCACGAGTTCCGGTATTGGTGAGTGTGAAATCACCGCATTTGTCCCCCGTTTGAGCACCACGCCGGGTGGCAATGAGCGTAAAGGCCGTGGCAGTGGCCGCTCCGCGAAAACCAATCGTGTAGCGTTTGCTAGTGTCTGCCGCCCAAGTCAGCGAGGGGGGTAGCGTAGTGGGGTAGGTACCCTGGGCTGTAGCCGCCCGCTCCAGCCATTGCTGTGCTTGCAGCAATCCGGCACGCGCATCAGCTCGGTGACCGCGGCGGATGTATTCGGTATAGCTGGGCATGGCAATGGCCGCCAAAATACCGACTATCGCTACCACGATCATGACTTCAATGAGTGTGAAGCCGCGCTGTTTTCTCTCTGTGTATTGAGGCATGGGATTCCTTCTTTGCGTCACTGCAGTTGACGCCAGCTCGGACGGAGCGCCGTTTCGGGCATCAGGGCAATGTCATCCTTGCGCTCCCCGCCAGCGTCTTTCCCGTAGAGCGTCGCCTTGTTGTGGAATTTGATGAGCGTCTGGGCCCCCTTGGTCACACTCATACGTGAGGCACCTCGATCGGCTGACAGGTCGTATTTTCCATCTCCATTGGTGTCCATAAGTTGAACACTGGGGCGCTTGCCATCCATGATATTGATCATCGTTAGGTACTGACGCTCGTTTTCCGGCGTACCCGCCTCACAACTTTCAGTGGTCGAAGCTGTACGAGAGCCTCGAGCGGGGACTTGGGTGAATACCGTCAAGATGTTGCTGGCGTCGTAAAACTCCATCGGCTTGAGCAGGCGCTCGCCCGTCTGTGGTAGGTCCATATACCATCCCTTGTGGGTATTCCAGTCGATGCCGGATGCTGCATCCACGGTCCAGAAGTCACGGTTATCTCTCGAATGCACCGCTGACGAACTAATCGAGCGCTGAACAAGATTACCGGGACCTGAAGCAGTCACTGAGACTGCCGACGGCAGGCCGTAGCGATCCAGCAGTCCTTGACAGTCGCTGTCTCCGGTGTTGGCACACACGTCCACCCGGTCCTTCTCTGTCCCCACAAGTTTATAGACCGTGTTGTCAAGAACGGAATAAAGCGTATGAATACCCATGCCGGCATTCTCCGGATCGGTCTTGGCTACATTGCGTCCTGTGCCGAACGCCACCATCATTCCACCAACAGGTAGTGTTGTGGCAGGTGCAATGGTTTTCATGCGGTCGTTGGCACGCACTGTGGGTGCAGTCACTATAGGCTGAGACAGCGTGCGAGAATTTGGAGAGCCTTCGGTGCCTCCCTTGGCGGTATACAGTGGTGTACCGTTGATGGTCGAATTGGCGGTGGTATTCGCATTGGAACCCCACTGGGCCACGCCCCACTCGCTGTCGTTATTGCTGGCAATCAGAAACTTCCACAGGTTGCCCTTGTTATCTCCGGCATAGACTGTATCCGGCCTTCCATCGTTATTGATGTCTACCAGGCGAGGAGCTGACAATCCATTATCCGTGGTGTTACCAGTGGTGCCCGGGGGAGTGCTGCCTGTGGCGATCAGTCTCACTAGTTCCTTGCCTTGGTCTAGATACTGGATCAGTAGCACAGGTCGCTGGTTCACGCTGTTATACCCATTGCCCATAACCACAGCCCAGCGATTGTTGTTCATGCGAACAATCTGCGTGGTCCTCTGGGAATTCTCAGGGTCGACAACGGGTTTGGCAAAAATATGCCCTATATCTGCGTCCTCCTCGTTCTGCTTGTCGCACGTAGTCTTGACGCTCCCATTCAGCGCTGAGCAGTCCGCTGCAACTTCATCAATATCTCGGGTCCTGTCCATCACCACCAGCGAAGAGGCGTTGCTCTCGGTGAAATTGTTCGGATTGGTGACATCAAGAACAAAGTAGCCTTTCCCTCCAGCCCCCAGGGTTCCGATGAGCATCGTGCGCCATATGGGGTTGTATGTCGGGTAGCTGGGGTCCTTGGGATCCAACGGGCCTCCGCCGATGTCCACGTCACCAGTCATCGGAGAGCCGTCTACATAGTAGCGATGCTGATCATTAAATACCGGATCGGTCAATCGGGCTAATTTCGGGATGACGCCGCGCGGCACATAGGCCAACTTCTCACTGCCATTATCCGCAGAAAAACCATGCAGCATTCCATCATTACCCCCCACATAAATCATGGCGAGTCTATCTTTGTTGCTCTGCGTGAAGGTCGAATAATTCTTCAATGCATAGTTGCTCGCCGGAGTCCCTGTGTACCACACCTCGGAATTGACAATGTCACCTTGCACTGACGTACGTTGCCGGAACGGAAGGGTGGAGGTGGCCGAGGTACGCTGCTTACTCGTATCACCGCGGACATAGTTCAGGCGGTCCGAACCCAGATTGCCCGCATTGAGATAAGTCTTTTGTGCCGTGCTCAGATACGTTTGGTTCGTGGCCCATCGAAAAGCCACTCCACCCTTCTCCTTGCCCAGTGCATCTTTCTGATCACTCCAACTCAAGACGATCCGACTGCCAAAAGGGGTGCCGTCCAGTTTGTCAGCAGTACTTTCGTTACCCCAGCCAGGGTGAGGGGCGGTGGTATTGTCCGACTTAACGATTTCGCCGGTGATCATCCCTTTCCAGTGCTTATCCGGCTCATAACTGGCAGTGAAGCGCCCCACGTTGTTGCGCGTGGCGTTACTACCGCTGGTCGCCGTAGAGCCTCGGTCGGGCTCTACATCCGTTCCGATCGTCTTGATGATCTGGCGGAATGCATCTTCCAGATCTTCGCCCTTTTCTACTGCGTAAAAGCGCCCGCGCCCATTTAGGGCTGCATGCCACAGGTCAAGGGAGCGACGGTCCTCACTGCTCATGGCCGGCCAAGTCTTAGTACCATTGACCAGGTCTGGGAAACTGCCGTCATATCCAAACGGCACCATTTCGGTGGGACGGATAATGCTGGGCGCACCGGGCCACGTATAGGCCATCTGGCTGAAGCCGATGGTGTAGGTCACCATGTGAGGCCACGTGGCAGGGTTGTATTTTGGATTCCAGTATTTGGGCAGTGCCGTCCCCCCAATCATCTCAGTAGCTGGCGCTTGGTTGTATTCAGGGAGAGGCTTTACCGAACCTGTGAGTCCGCTGGTTTTTAAGCTGTCCGACCAACTCTTGAACGCCCAGTCGGCTAGGGTGTCGCTGTAAGTATCATGGTACAGCCTGGTGTTGGGGCCGCTGTAGAGCGTACTGTCGGGAAATCTCGTGCCCGCAGTATTGTTGTCTTGCGATCCTCCCGAGACTGTGCCGTTCCACCGGCCATCGGTCATGAAGATATGATAATTTCGCCTGCATCCCAAATAGGGAGAGCCCGTTGTTCCTGGTTTTGCCGCCCACGGCCCATTCTGGTGTAACGGCAGGCGCATATATTCGTCCGCCTGTTTGAACATCTTATGAGATGGAGTGCTGCTGTTCGGCGTGAGCCTATTGACGAAGCTGATGAAATTGGTCCGATGGGCTTGGTCCAATACCTGCATGGAATTGGTGTTGAACTGTGCCGTGCCTCCGCTGTTGACATTTCCGGGGGTGTTATTGTTGGCATTCATGGCCTGCCAGGCTAGGCGTATCTTGCCGTCAGGTAGAAGGTTAGTATCGTTGAAGACCTCCTTCAGTGCGTATTTCAGTACGTTCATACGGCGGCTGTTCAGAAGCCATGTGTTGGGCGACGGGCCATTGGGTGAGGTGTCATTGTTGGCGCCTGTGGCATTTTCCCGATCCAGTCGGTAGTTCATGCTACCCGAATCGTCGATGGAAATGATGACGTTTGGTGCAACGTATGGCTCCACCGTGCCGGGAGGAGCTTGCGCGAAATCCAGAGCTGCCCACACTTTTTGGGGGGTCAGCGCTGCCACTGCCGCCAGTGCAATAAGAGTTTGTGGAAAACGAAATGGGCTGGAAGAGGGCATTGCCTGCTCCTGTTTGGTTATTTATTTTCGGAGGGTTTATGACGCTGGCACACTAGGAAGGAATTCGCTGTGCTAATGTTTAATTAGTCCTTGAGCTTTTGCCGCGCGTATGTCTGCTGCAATACCACTTGGGTGTTTGGTTTGCGTCCCTTGGCAATGGCCGTAATGCGATAAACCACATTCGGGGACATGTGTAATGCTAATTGGTTGGCCGCTGCATTGGCTATCAAGCCCGATTTGCCTGCATCCTCCACGTAAGGCATGACCTCCACCCAATACCAACCGCCTTGGTTTGCGGCTGTATTGTTGAGGATAGGGTTGGTGTCCGATGTGCCTGCGCCCGTGTATTGGCCATACCGCGCTGCAACGCCATTTAGAGTCAGCTGTTCCAGAGGCACTTCGCCAGGCTGCAAATTGGAAGGCGCGGGACTGGTGGCGCTGGTGTAGTTCCAGAAGTCCTGTCGGCCGGTTCGTTTAACACACAGACCATTGCGGCACTTGCTGGTCTCACTGTTCAAAGTGCCCAGAAGCAGGCCGATGTCCTTGGTTTCCAACGGAATTTTCTCGGAAGTAGTGGTGCGGCAAGCATCCCCGGTGCCCGTGCAGAGTGAGCCATCGGCCTTTTCTCCCCGAATGTCGAGTTCTGCGTCCTGAAGCAAGGCCTGTGCTGCTTCGAAAGCGCGTTGGTAATCCGTATCGTTGCCTACGACCATCTCGTTGAAGAACGAGGTGCGCGAGGCCCATAGGGCTAGCAGCATGGACAGCATGACGAACACGATGACGACGAATAACGCGATGCCGCGTTGCCTGGGGCGTCGAGCTGGGTGCTGTGGAAGCCGAGAGGGGAGGGTCATGGTGGGGCTCGTCAGATCAGCCCTTGGCTGCGCAGTTGGTACACGTTGCGAAAGACCATGTGCATACGACGTGCACGAGTGCCAGTCAAAGCGGTCATGTCCACCGTGGTGGTGCCATCGCAGTCGGTATAGGACGTGCCTGGCGGCAGGTCGATCGGCTCGCTGCCGTAGAGCACCAAGCAGACTTCCACACCCTGCACCCGTCCCCAGTCCGTGGCGGGGACGGTGTTGGAATATTGCAGTCGCGGAATACCTGTGGCCGCTCCGGTCTGCACGAGGTAGCGCACCTGGAAGTTGGCGACATTGCGGGCAACCGGCTGGGCGGGAGGATTGTCGCCAAGGCAGCGCAACTCGCTGGTAACTGCGTTAAGAGTGAAATTGCTGGTCACCAGCGCATTGCCTTTGTTCTCGCCCAAGCAATTGCTGAAGCGCATTCCTTTGGCAGGTTCTGCGAACGAGGGCTCCTTGTAGTTGCGAAAACCTACTACCACCGATGTTGCAGTACCGCTCAGGGTATCGGTAGCAGCAGGAACGGGGTTGGTTGCTGTGGCATTGGTCTCGAAGGCGACGGGGGCGGCTACGTCGATCACTTTGTATCGGTCGAGGGTCTGAACCAAGGTGGCGTCCCGATTGGGGTCCTGGTTCTTGGCATCCAGCTCCAACTTGACCGACCCTGCCTGACGCAGCTGCTGGCCTATCACGCGGTACACGTAGGCAGCTTGCTGCTGTAGATCGCTGGCATCGCTGACCGTGCCGGACACGCCACGCGACACCATCAACGCTCCCATCGCCACTGCGATGGTCAGCAAACCGATGGTCAGACCGACCATCAGCTCCAGTAGTGTCACTCCTCGCTGGCGCAGCGGGGTATTGAAGGCATTTGTGCCTTCAAGCCTAATCTGGAAAGTGGGGACAGCTATGGTTTTTGAATTCATTTACGATCCCGGGCAGAAATACTGGATGGCACTACCTGCCATATAGGGAGTGCAGCGCGCGGCAACGGGGATGTATTGCAGGTGGCAGGTGAAGTTGGCAGGACAGGTGCTGTCTGCCGTCCCACCCCCTGCCGTGATAAACGTGCCGTCGGCTCTGCGGATTTGGGTGGCGTCTAGGTTATTCGTGTAACCCGCTGTCAAATCACGTTCGTTTTCACGCCATCGGATCATCACGCCCAGTTGGCGTCGATTGCTTGCGTCAACTTCACCCGGTGCTACGAAGATGCTTGCATCGCCTGCGGGTAATAGGCGCTGCACAGTGAGTTTCCACTGGCGCAAGTCATAAGCGGCCAACTCAGCTTGACTGCAGGCCTGAGTCTCGCAGTCGGCTGCTGCTGCCGGCGGAGTCCCCCAGCCCGTGACGTAGGCGTCCAGACTGGCCAAGGCGTTGGGTGCCACCTTCATCTGTTCACCCAAGCTTTCCATGAGCCGGATGGCCTGGGCGCGGCGCAAGGTGTTCTGCGTGTCGGACAGGGTGCGCATCTGTACCCCCACGACACCCAGGATGCCCAACGCCATTACAACGATAGCAACAAGGGACTCGATAAGCGTGATGCCATGTTGACGGCGCATGGAAGTCAATTGCATACAACGTCTCCGGCCAGGACTCTGATGCGCCCACCGCTGCTCATACAGAGTGTGCTGGTGGCAGGGGAGGTCACGCCAGGACCCACCGGAGAGATCGTGAAGCTCTGCATGTTGGCTCCAGCCATTCCAAAACGATCAAACCGGAGAAATTCGCCAGAAGGACTCCGCATGACATCAAGGTTACGAATCGGCGGAACAGTCTGCAGCAATTCCTCGGAGGCTTGCCTGGTTCCGTTGTCATTGGTATCTAGAAAAACGAACCAGCCACAACCCCAAGCCTGGATCAGGTCTGCCTGTTGGCATCCGTCAGTACCCTGGGGGTTTTTCCGTAAAACGACTTTTCCTCCCCGCTTGATCGCCTCCGAACGGGCGTAATAAAGCGTGGATTGCAGGCCTTCAACTGCTTGCCGGACGCGCCAGCGTTCGATGATCGGCGTAAAACTGGGCGCAGCCAGGGTCGCGAGCACAGCCAAAATGGCTACAACCACCATTAACTCGACGATGGTGAAACCACCAGTTAAACGGCGCTTACGCTTACAAGGGAGTAGAGGGTGCGGAGAACGCATGCCTAATGCTAGGCCTGCCTATACGCCCCATTGCGGGGGGGACGATGACCGGATGATCTGGGGGGACGAGCGGTAGAGGAAGCATGGATCGGACATGTGTTGTCCGTTCGCTTGGCGCGCCATCGCTCCCTTTGCTCTCCTCACCAAGGAACAGGTGCGCTTCTAATGTGCCAGCATGCAAGACACTTTGGCGGAGACTGTGAGATTCGAACTCACGGACGGTTGCCCGTCGGCAGTTTTCAAGACTGCTGGTTTAAACCACTCACCCAAGTCTCCACGGCGGCCGGCATTGTAAGCGCGGCCGTGGGGGTGCTCAGTGGCCGACCGCCTTGGCCAGCTGCGCCTTGTTCATTTTGGAGCGGCCGGCGATGCCCATCCTGCGGGCCTCCTCGTACAGCTGCTCGCGCGTGCGGCCCTGGGCGCCGGAGTGGGAGCGGCGGCCGCCGCGCACCGGGGCGGGGGTGTCGCGCAAAGTCTTGGCGCTGGCGGTCTTGGCTTCGCCGTGCTGGGCGCGCTCCTTGTTCACGGTGCGGGCGGCGATTTCCTCGGCGCGGTCCTCGCTCTTGCCACGCTTTTTCGCGCTGTCCTTGATGTGCTGGTATTGGCGCTCGCGCTTGGCGCTCCATGCGGCTTGGGGCATGTCGGATCTCCTGGGCGTGTGGATGAAGGTGCCACAAGGCTAGGAGTGGGCGGCGCCGCAGGGGTCGGCACGCGGGCTGCTTGGGCGTAGGACGGGGCAGGCAAGGCGGTTTTTCAAGCCAAGTAGCCCTCCAGCCCAATGCTGGCAAGCGCCAGCAGCTATTGAAATGCTAGCGAATGCCAGGCCCACTGGCCATCACATGCCCAGCGACCGCAGCAGGGCGTCGGTGTCGTCGTCCCCCGGCGCGGCGGCGGGTGCGGCCGGGGTGGGGGTGGGGGCGGCGCCGGCCACCTGGGCCATCAGCGCGTCCGGGTCGGGCGCTTCCTGGGGCTCGAAGTCGTACAGCTTGATGAACTGTGTGCGGTCGATGGCCAGCTCCAGGTAGAAGATGTTGTTGCTGTCCGTGTAGAAGGTCACGCGGCGCGCCTCGGGCTGGTCCAGGTTGGCGTCCACGCTCAGCACCACCGGCTGGTTCAACGCCAGCATCTTGGGCTGGTTCTGGGTGATGTGGGTCTGCAGCTCGCGGCGCACCTTGCTGGCGAAGTCGCCCACCACCTGGTTCATCAGCTCGCCCATGACGTTGCTCACCTCGTCCGAGGTGAAGGACCGCGCCAGGTCGGCACGCGCCATGCCCATGCTGAGCATGTAGCGCTCGTAGATTTCCATGGCGGCGGCGGCCGAGAAATTGATGATGACCAGGCCGGAGAAGCCGCCGTCGAACAGCACGAAGCAGCCAATGTCGGGTTTCAGGCAGGTCTTGGTGATGCGCTGCACCATGGCCGAGTAGTGCACCGAGCCCTGTGTGGCCACGGAAAGCACACGGGTGACGGAGTTGCACAGCGAGGCCAACACATGCTCTGTGCCGTAAACGACGGGGCTGGAGGCGGGGGTAGCGTTCATGAGGCGGGCGCCGAAGAAGAACAAGAAACGGGCGGTAACAAACAGCCGCCATCATGACACGCGGGCTGCCTGCAGCGCCCGCCGGTGCCCGCGGTGGCGGCGTGCCCATTCAGATGTTTTGAATCAGGCCGACAAGACCGTTGAAACTCTGAGTACGGTAAAAACCCTAGACTCAGTGCTTGTTCTCAATGCCCCCATGCCATCCATGACCTCTGCCACCCCCTTACACTCTGCGCCCCGCTATCGCCTGCCGGCCATTGTTCTGCACTGGCTGCTGGCCGTGGCGTTGCTGGGCCTGCTGGGCATGGGCTGGTACATGACGGGGCTGCCGTTCTCCCCCCAGCGCCTGAAGCTCTACAACTGGCACAAGTGGGCCGGCATGGCGGTGCTGGCGCTGGGCCTGCTGCGCGTGGTCTGGCGCCTGGCGCACAAGCCGCCGCCGCTGCCCGCCCAGATCAGCGCCGCCATGCCGGCCTGGCAGCGCCTGGCGCACCACGGCGTGCAGTACCTGCTGTATGCGCTGTGCCTGGCCGTGCCGCTGCTGGGCTGGGCCTACAGCTCGGCGGCGGGCTTTCCGGTGGTCTTCCTGGGCCTGGTGCCGCTGCCGGATCTGCTGGCCGTGGACAAGCCGCTGGCCGAGGCCATCAAGCCCTGGCACGCCGGGGCCGCCTACACGCTGGCCGCGCTGGCTGCCGTGCATGTGGCCGCAGCCCTCAAGCACCACTGGGTGGACCGCGACGGCCTGCTGACGCGCATGCTGCCGGGCCGGGCCTGAACTCAACTGAAGTTGAACCAAGGCCCTTTGCCCCAGCCTTCAAAGCTCCAGAAAACTTCGACTCAGCCATGACTTCTTCCTTCCTTCGCACTTCCCGTCGCGCCACCTTGGCGCTGACCGCCGCCTTCGCCCTGCCGGGCGCCATCGCCCTGCAGCCGGCCGCCGCCCAGCAGCTGGTGCCGGCGCAAAGCGAGATCGGCTTCGTCAGCAAGCAGATGGGCGTGCCGGTGGAGGGGCACTTCACCAAGTTCAGTGCGCAGGTGGCGCTGGACCCGGCCAAGCCCGAGGCGGGCAAGGTGTCGTTGACCGTGGACACGGGCAGCGCCACCCTGGGCGTGAAGGAAACCGATGCCGAGCTGCCCAAGCCCGTGTGGTTCAACGTCGCACGCTTTCCGCAGGCCACCTTCCAGTCCAGCGCCATCCGTGCCGCGGGCCCGGGCAAGTACGAAGTGCGCGGCACCCTGTCCATCAAGGGCGCCTCGCAGGAGGTGACGGTGCCCGTGGCCCTGGCGCAAAGCGGCGCCACCACCACGGCCACCGGCAACTTCGCCATCAAGCGCCTGGCCTTCAAGATCGGCGAGAACGAGTGGGCCGACACCTCCATGGTGGCCGACGAGGTGCAGGTGAAGTTCAAGCTCGCCTTCACCGGCATGGCCAAGCTTTGATCCCTTTCCTTTACCCAACCATCGACAACCTGACGGAGAACATCTACATGCGTTTGCACCCCTTTGCCCTGGCAGCCGTTGCCACCCTGATTGCCACCGGCGCACAGGCCGAGCCGGCCACCTACGCCATCGACCCCACCCACACCTTCGCCACCTTCGAGATCAGCCACTTCGGCGCCAGCGTGAACCGCGGCCGCTTCGACAAGAAGGAAGGCACCGTGCAGCTGGACAAGGCCGCCAAGACCGGCAAGGTGGACCTGACGCTGCAGATCGGCTCCATCAACACGGGCACGCCCCCCTTCGACAAACACCTGCAAAGCGCCGAGATCTTCGACGCCGCCCAGCACCCCACGGCGCGCTTCGTGGGCGACCAGTTCACGTTCGACGGCGACAAGCTGGTGTCCGTGGCCGGCCAGCTGACCATCAAAGGCAAGACCCAGCCTGCCACCTTCAAGGCCAACCAGTTCGCCTGCTACGACAGCCCCATGCTCAAGCGCGAAGTGTGCGGCGGCGACTTCGAGACCACCATCGACCGCACGGCCTTCGGCGTGGACTACGGCGTGCAGTACGGCTTCCCCAAGAACGTGCGCATCGTGGCCCAGATCGAGGCCGTCAAGCAGTAAGCCCAGACTGCCGTCAAACAAAAAAGGCTGGCGCCGCTCAGGGCGGCCAGCCTTTTTTTGCGCCTGGCTGTCGAAAGGAAAGGGCGGTTACAGGGCCGTGCGCAGCCGCCAGATCTCGGGGAACAGCACCACGTCCAGCATCTTGCGCAGGTAGCTCACGCCGCCCGTGCCGCCGGTGCCGCGCTTGAAGCCGATGATGCGCTCCACCGTGGTCACATGGCGAAAGCGCCACAGGCGGAAGGCGTCCTCCAGGTCGGCCAGCTCCTCGCCCAGCTGGTACAGGTCCCAGTACTGCTGCGGGTCGCGGTACACGGCCAGCCAGGCCTGCTCGACCTGCTCGCTGGCCTCGTACGGCTGGGTCCAGTCGCGCTGCAGGTGGCTGGCGGGCACGGCCAGGCCGCGGCGCGCCAGCAGGCGCAGCGCCTCGTCGTACAGCGACGGCGCCTCGAAGGCCGCCTGCACCTGCGCGGCGCGCTCGGGGTGGTGGGTGTGGGGCCGCAGCATGGCGGCGTTCTTGTTGCCCATGGCGAACTCGATGCAGCGGTACTGGTAGCTCTGGAAGCCGCTGGACTGGCCCAGGTAGGGCCGCATGGCCGTGTACTCGGGCGGTGTCATGGTGGCCAGCACGTCCCAGGCGTGCACCAGCTGCTCCATGATTTTCGAGACCCGCGCCAGCATCTTGAAGGCCGGCTGCAACTCGTCCTGCGCGATCAGCTGCCGGGCGGCGCCCAGCTCGTGCAGCATCAGCTTCATCCACAGCTCGCTGGTCTGGTGCTGCACGATGAACAGCATCTCGTCGTGCGCCGGCGACAGGGGCTTTTGCGCGCTCAGGATCTGGTCCAGCTGCAGGTAGTCGCCGTAGCTCATGCTGCGGCTGAAGTCCAGCTGCGCGCCCTCGGCGTGCACGATGGATTCGGGCTGACCGGCAGGGGCGGAGGCGGCAGCGGTGTCGTGGTACGGACAGGTCATGTCGGGGCCTCAGGTGACGGCGTTGATCTGGTGGAACTGCGGGCGCTGCCATTCGCCGCCCTCCAGCACCTCGCGCAGGTGCTGCACGGCGTGCCACACGTCCTCGAAGCGCGTGTACAGCGGCGTGAAGCCAAAGCGCAGGATGTCCTTGTGCGGCCCGCTGCCTCCGTCGCCCTTGCGGAAGTCGCCCACCACGCCGCGCGCGATCAGCGCCTGCACGATGGCGTAGGCCCCTTCGTCCCGCGTCAGGCTGACCTGCGAGCCGCGCTCGTTGGCCGCCAGCGGCGTGGCCAGGCCCAGGCCGTGGCCGGCGCACTGTGCCTGCACCAGGTCGATGAACAGATCGGTCAGCGCCAGCGACTTGGCGCGCAGCGCGGCCATGCCGCCCAGGTCGGCGGCTGCGCTGAACACGTCCAGCCCGCACTGCAGCGCCGACAGGCTGACGATGGGCTGCGTGCCGCACAGGTAGCGGCCGATGCCCGGCGCGGGCCGGTATTCGGGCGTGAAGGCGAATGGCGCGGCGTGGCCGAACCAGCCCGACAGCGGCTGCTCGAAGCGGCCGGCCTGGCGCGGATGCGCCCATACAAAGGCCGGGGCGCCCGGGCCGCCGTTCAAATACTTGTAGCCGCAGCCCACGGCGTAGTCGGCATCAGCACCCAGCAGGTCCACCGGCACGGCGCCGGCGCTGTGGCACAGGTCCCACACGCACAGGATGCCGCGCGCGTGCGCCCGCGCGGTCACCGCCGCCATGTCGTGCATGGCGCCGGTGCGGTAGTTCACGTGGGTCAGCAGCAGGATGGCCGTGTCGTCCGTCAGGTGGGCATCGATCTCCTCGGGCTCCACCAGTACCAGCGCCAGGCCGTGCTGCTCGCATACCGACTGGGCGATGTACAGGTCGGTGGGGAAATTGCTGCGCTCGCTGACGATGCGGGTGCGGCCCGGCCCGTCCTGGCGCGCCACGCGGGCGGCCGCCGTCAGCACCTTGTACAGATTGATGGAGGTGGTGTCGGTGAACATCACCTGGCCCGGACCGGCGCCGATCCACGGCGCGAACTGGTCGCCCAGGCGTGCGGGCAGGTCCACCCAGCCGGCCTGGTTCCAGGAGGTGATGAGGCCCTCGCCCCATTCGCCTTGCACCACCTGGGCCACGCGCGCGGCCGTGGCGCGGGGCAGGGCGCCCAGGGAATTGCCGTCCAGGTAAATGGTGCCCTCGGGCAAGGTGAAGTGCTCGCGCAAGCTGCGCAGCGGGTCCTGCGCATCGCGTGCGCGGCAGTCCTGCAAGGTGGTGGTCATCAGGGGGCTTTCACTATCATCTTGCTAGCTGACCGCGCTTGGGTGGCAAGCGCTGGAGGCCGATTTCATTCAAATTTCATTCACAGTGCGCGCAGTACCGCGCGCACCGGCGAGGCGTCGGCCGTGGTCAGCTTCAGGGGCAGGGCGATCAGCTCGTAGTCGCCCTCGGGCACGTCGTCCAGCACCAGGTTCTCCAGCACGCGCAGACCGCGCTGGCGGATCACCTGGTGGCTGTCCAGGCTCTTGCTGCTGGCCGGGTCGATGCTGGCGGTGTCGATGCCGACCAGGCACACGCCCGCGTCGGCCAGCCGCTCGATGGTCTCGGGGGCGTAGGCGGTCAGGTGCTCGTCCCAGCGGTCCACCGGGGCGCGTTCGTAGGTGCGCACCAGCACGCGCGGCGGCAAGTCCTGCGCAGCATGGGCGATGTGGCGCCATTCGATCAGCGGCCCGCAGCCGATGGCGTGGATCACCCGGCACGGGCCCAGGAAGGCATCCAGCGCCAGCGCGCCCACCGCGGCGCCATCCGGGTCGTAGTGCAGCGGCGCGTCGGCGTGCGCGCCCACGTGGGGCGACAGGGTGATGGCGCCCACGTTCACCGGGCAGCCGGGGCCGATGGTGGCGCTCCAGTGCTGCTGGTAGGGCGTGTCGCCGGGAAAGACCGGGCTGCCCGCGTGCACGGGCGGGGAGATGTCCCAAAGAGTGGTTGCAACAGGCATGGCGGCCGACCTTAGCGCCGTGGTGGCGGCGTGGTGTCGGTTATCCGCAACGCTATTGAATTCGGAGCTGCCAGCGCTTGTCCAGCGGGCGTTGGCGGCCGAAAACGGTCGAAAACCAAGTCGGGCGCATGGGCGGCTTTCAGGGTTCGGCCAGCTCTGCCAGGCCGTGGCGCAGGCGGGCGCGCTGGCAGGCGGGCGAGCCGGGCTCGAACTCGCGGCAGGGCGAGGGACGCCATTCATAGATGCCGCAGGCGGCGCGCGTGCCCACCTGGCCGACCAGGGCGGCGCAGCGCGGCCGGGCGTGGTCGGTGCCGCGCATGCGGGCGGTGCGGGCCGTCACCTCCACCACCAGGCCGCCCGGCACGCTGCCGCCCTCGTCCTGCGTCTCGGTCACGGAAAAATCCACGCGGAAGCTGGCGCAGCACGCGCCGCAGGTCAGGCAGGGATGGGTCATGGTGATGCGTGGCAAAGGCGGCCGGGCGCGCATTGTCGCGCCGCGCCGGTGTGCACGCGGCCTGCGCTGCATCAAAAAACTTGGGCCCGCATGAAAATAGAATGAGAATTAATATCATTTGATGCGCTCCACCATGTCACACGCTCTCAGCGACGACCCTCCTGCCACATCGCCCATCGGGCTGGACCAGCTGCCCCGCGGCGTGGCCGCCATCGTCACGGCGCTGGCGCACACCGAAGGCGAGGCCGCCCAGGCGCTGGCGCTGCGGCTGATGGAGATCGGCTTTCTGCCCGGCGAGCGCGTGCGCGTGCTGGCCCAGGGCTTTCCCGCCGCTGACCCACTGGCCGTTCGCGTGGGCCAGGCCACCTTCGCCCTGCGCCGGCACGAGGCCGCGCTGGTGCAGGTGCAGCCCGAGGAGCAGGGGGCAATGAGCGCCGCGCCGGGCCGTTCCAAGCCAGCCGGCACCGCGGTGCGCAGCACGGAGGTTGTCCAATGAGCGCCCAGGCCCTGCACATCGCCCTGCTGGGCAACCCCAACTGCGGCAAGACGGCGCTGTTCAACGTGCTGACCGGCGCGCGCCAGAAGGTGGCCAACTACGCCGGCGTGACGGTGGAGCGCAAGGAGGGCCACTTCGCCACGCCCGCCGGCCGGCGCGTGCGCGTGCTGGACCTGCCTGGCGCCTACAGCCTGCATGCGCAAAGCCTGGACGAGGCCGTCACCCGCGACGTGGTCACCGGCCGGCGCGCGGACGAGCCCGTGCCCGAGCTGCTGGTCTGCGTGACCGATGCCACCCACCTGCGCCTGAACCTGCGCCTGGTGCTGGAGGCCCGGCGCTTAAGCGTGCCCGCCGTGCTGGTGCTGAACATGAGCGACGTGGCCGCGCGCCAGGGCATACGCATCGACCGCGAGCGGCTGGCGCGCGAACTGGGCATGCCCGTGCTGTCGACCGTGGGCGTGCGCGCCGGCGGCGCCGACGAGCTGCTGGCCTGGCTGGACACCCAGGCGCTGCCGCCGCCCGCCGCCGCGCCGGTCCTGCCCGCGCCGCAGGACGCCGCCGCCCGCGCGGCCCACGTGCAGGCCCTGCACGCCGAGGTGCGCCGCATCGTGGCCGCGGCCGTCAGCGAGCCGCCCGTGCCGCTGGCACGCGACGACCGCATCGACGCCGTGGTGCTGCACCCGCTGTGGGGCACGCTGATCCTGGCGGTGGCGCTGTTCCTGATGTTCCAGGCCGTGTTCAGCTGGGCCGAGGTGCCCATGGGCTGGATCGAGGGCCTGACGGCCGCCGCGGCCGAGGCGCTGAACACGCACATGGCCGAGGGCCCGCTGCGCAGCCTGCTGGCCGAGGGCCTGATCGCCGGCGTGGGCGGCGTGGTGGTCTTCCTGCCGCAGATCCTGATCCTGTTTGCCTTCATCCTGGCGCTGGAGGAGTCCGGCTACCTGCCGCGCGCAGCCTTCCTGCTGGACCGCCTGATGGGCACGGTGGGGCTGTCGGGGCGCTCGTTCATCCCGCTGCTGTCCAGCTTTGCCTGCGCGGTGCCGGGCATCATGGCCACGCGCTCCATCCCCGATTGGCGCGACCGCCTGGTGACCATCCTGATCGCGCCCTTGATGACCTGCTCGGCGCGGCTGCCGGTGTATGCGCTGCTGATCGCCGCCTTCATCCCCGAACGCACGGTGGCCGGGCTGTTCAACCTGCAGGGGCTGGTGCTGTTCGCGCTGTACCTGGGCGGCATCGTGTCGGCCATGGCGGTGGCGGCCGTGGCCCGGCTGGCGCGCCGCGGCCAGCGCGTGGCGCCGCTGCTGATGGAGCTGCCCGCCTACCGCTGGCCCAGTCCGCGCAACCTGGCCCTGGGCCTGATGGAGCGCGCCGGCATCTTCCTGCGCCGTGTGGGCGGCATCATCCTGGCCGTCACGGTGCTGCTGTGGTTTCTGTCGTCCTATCCCGCGCCGCCGCCGGACGCCACCGGGCCGGCCATCGAATACAGCCTGGCCGGGCGCCTGGGCTCGGCCCTGGCGGTGGTGTTTGCGCCCATCGGCTTCAACTGGCAGATCAGCGTGGCGCTGGTGCCCGGCATGGCCGCGCGCGAGGTGGCGGTGAGCGCCCTGGGCACGGTGTACGCCATCGCCGCATCGGCCGACGACACGGCGGCGCAGCTGGCGCCGCTGCTGGCCAGCCAGTGGCCGCTGGCCACGGCGCTGTCGCTGCTGGTGTGGTTCATCTTCGCGCCGCAGTGCGTCTCAACAATAGCCGCCGTGCGGCGCGAGACGGGCGGCTGGCGCTGGCCGCTGGTCATGACCGGCTATCTCTTCGCGCTGGCGTATGGGGCGAGCTTCGTCACCTACCGCGCGGCGCTGGCTTTCTCCGGAGGATGAACACCATGCTGCAGCAATGGGCCGTGGGCCTGATCGTGTTGGCGGCGCTGCTCTACGTGGCCTGGCGCTGGCTGCCGGCGCGGGCGCGCCGGCGCCTGGGCCGCGTGCACCCGGCCCTGGGCCAGGGGCCGGGCGGCTGCGGCAGTGGCGGCGGAGGCTGCAGCAGCTGCGGCGGCTGCGCCGGCAAGGCAAAGCGCGGCGGCTGACGGGCTGCTCTTGCTATTCAAACAGGAGCTGCCAGCGCTTGCTGGACAAGCGCTGGAGGTCGATTTGTCTTAAAACCTACGCGGCCAGCGGCAGCGTGTCGGGCAATGCTGTTTCCGGCAGCGGCGGCCACTGCACCGGCGCCAGGCCGTGGGCGGCGCGGGCCTCGGCGCAGCGGTCGCTGCCCATCTCGAAGTCGCGGCAGGCGCTGGGCCGGGCCTCGTAGATGCTGCAGATCGACTCCTGCCCGCACAGGCCGGTCAGCGCCGCGCAGCGCACCGGGCGAGCGGCCGTGCCGTTCATGCGCCAGCGGTTTCCGCTGACTTCGTGGGCCAGCGCATCCGGTACGCTGCCCCCCATGCTGGCCAGTTCATAGACGGAAAACTCGACGCGGTAGTTGTGGCAGCAGGCGCCGCAGGTCAGGCACGGGTGGACGGTCTCGGACATGGCGAGAGATTCCAAAAAAGAAAAACACACGGGGGACGAAGGGCGGCGCGCAGGCGGCTGCGCGGCGCGGGCCGCGGCCGGTGCGCCGGGGCGGCTCAGGCGTGCAGGCCCGTGGCGTGCGGCGGATGCACCATGTCGTGCTGATACGCGTTCAGGGGCGCTGGGCGGGCTGGCATCGGCACGGATGAAAGGAGTGGGATATGAGCGCGAAGGCGAACGCGAAATTCAAGGTGGGCGACCACGTGCGCTGGAACTCGGAGGCCGGCCACGTGGCGGGCACGATCATCGCCGTGCACACCCGTGATTTTGACTACAAAGGCCATACCCACCGCGCCAGCCAGGACGAGCCGCAGTACGAAATCAAGAGCGACAAGACCGATCACGTGGCCGCGCACAAGGGCAGCGCGCTGCACAAGACGTCGTGAGCGAGCCGCTGCCGTTCTTCACCATCGGCCACTCCAACCGCAGCATGGAGGAGTTCCTGCAGCTGCTGGCCCCGGCCGGGGTGCAGCGCGTGGTGGACATCCGCAAGATGCCCCGCTCGCGCACCAATCCGCAGTTCAACGAGGAGGCCATGCCCGCCGCCCTGGCGCCGCACGGCCTGGCCTACGAACACCTGGCGCGCCTGGGCGGACTGCGCGGCAAGGTGGGCGGCGTGGAACCCGAGGTCAACGGCTTCTGGACCAACGCCAGCTTTCACCGCTATGCGGACTACGCGCTGACCCCGCCCTTCAGCGAGGGCCTGGAGGAGCTGATCGCCCTGGGCCGGCGCGAGCGCGTGGCCTTTATGTGCTCCGAGGCCGTGTGGTGGCGCTGCCACCGGCGCATCGTGGCCGACTGGCTGGTGGCGCGGGGCGAGGCGGTGTTCCACATCATGGCCGCCGGGCGCATCGAGCCGGTGAAGCTGACGCCGGGGGCGGTGGTGGATGAGTGTGGGACGGTGCGCTATCCGGCACCGCCCGAGTGAAACACCAGATCAGCCGATGCGGCCGAGCAAAAGGTACTCCATGAGTGCCTTTTGCACGTGCATTCGGTTGTGGCTTCGGCCCGGGCCTGCCGGCCCTTCACGCGCGCTGCGCGGGCATGAGCCTTCGCCGGAGTCGAATGCCGGCGCTGCGCGCCGCCAGTTTGCCCTTCAGGCAATCCGGCCGAGCAACAGGTATTCCATGAGTGCCTTTTGCACGTGCATTCGGTTTTCTGCCTCGTCCCAGACGACGGACTGCGGCCCGTCGATGACTTCGGCCGTGACCTCCTCGCCGCGGTGGGCGGGCAGGCAGTGCATGAACAGGGCGTCGGGCCTGGCCAGGGCCATCATCTCGGCGTCCACGCACCAGTCGGCGAAGGCGCGGCGGCGCTCCTCGTTCTCGGCTTCGAAGCCCATGCTGGTCCACACGTCGGTGGTGACCAGGTCGGCGCCGCGGCAGGCGTCATGCGGATTGCTGAAAAATTGATAGCTGCCAGCGCTTGCTCCGCCTGCGCCAACGGCCAATTTTTCATCGATCTCGTAGCCGCGCGGCGTGCTCACGTGCACGCGGAAGTCCAGCAGCTCGGCGGCCTGCAGCCAGGTGTTGGCCATGTTGTTGCCGTCGCCCACCCAGGCCACCGTCTTGCCAGCGATGGAGCCGCGCTGTTCGATGAAGGTGAAGATGTCCGCCAGGATCTGGCAGGGGTGGAACTCGTTGGTGAGGCCATTGATGACCGGCACGCGCGAGTTGGCGGCGAAGGCTTCGATCTTCGTCTGCTCGAAGGTGCGGATCATCACCAGGTCGACCATGCGGCTGATGACGCGGGCCGAGTCCTCGATGGGCTCGGCGCGGCCCAGCTGGCTGTCGCCGGTGGTCAGGTGCACGACGCTGCCGCCCAGCTGGTACATGCCGGCCTCGAAGCTCACGCGGGTGCGGGTGCTGGCCTTCTCGAAGATCATGGCCAACGTGCGGTCGGTGAGCGGGTGGTACTTCTCGTAGCTCTTGAACTTGCCCTTGATGGCGGCCGCGCGCTGGAACAGGTAGTGGTATTCGTCGGCGCTGAAGTCGCTGAACTGCAGGTAGTGCTTCATGGGGGTGGCGGTCATGGCGTGATCACTCCTCGGACAGGAAGGATTGCACCAGCGGGGCCAGCAGCGCGACGATCTCGTCGGCCTCCTCGCGCGTCAGGATGAGCGAGGGCACCAGGCGGATCACCCGGTCGGCCGTCACGGAGATCAGCAGGCCGGCATCCGCCGCGCGCTGCACCAGCACGCCGCAGGGCTTGGCCAGCTCCACGCCCAGCATCAGGCCCTGGCCGCGCACTTCCACCACGCCGTCCAGGCCGCTGAAGGCGCGCAGCAGCGCGGCCTTCAGGTGTTCGCCCACATCAAAAGCGTTGGCCAGCAGGCCGTCCTCTTCCATGATGCGGATGGTTTCCACGCCGGCGCGCATGGCCAGCGGGTTGCCGCCGAACGTCGTGCCGTGGTTGCCCGGCCCGAAGATGCTGGCCGCCTTGGGGCCGGCAACCACCGCGCCGATCGGCACGCCCGAGCCCAGGCCCTTGGCCAGCGGCATCACGTCCGGCAGGACGCCGGCCCACTGGTGCGCGAACCACTTGCCGGTGCGGCCCATGCCGCACTGCACCTCGTCAATCATCATCAGCCAGCCGCGCTCGTCGCACAGGGCGCGCAGCTCGCGCAGGTACTCGGCGCGCATGGGGTTCACGCCGCCTTCACCCTGGATGGTCTCGAAGAACACGGCCACCACGTCGGGGTTGCCCTCGGTGGCAGCGCGGATGGCCGCGATGTCGTTCATCGGCACGCGGATGAAGCCCTCCACCAGCGGACCGAAGCCGGCTTGCACCTTCGGGTTGCCGGTGGCCGACAGCGTGGCGATGGAGCGGCCGTGGAAGGCTTTTTCATACACCACGATCTGCGGGCGCTCGATGCCGCGGTCGTGGCCGTACTTGCGTGCCAGCTTCAGCGCCGCCTCGTTGGCCTCCAGGCCCGAGTTGCAGAAGAACACGTTGGTCAGGCCAGAGCGCTCGACCAGCAGGCGCGCCAGCTCTTCCTGCAGCGGCACGTGGTAGTAGTTGGAGGTGTGGATGATCTTGGCGATCTGCTGCTGCAGCGCCGGCACCAGCTTGGGGTGGTTGTGGCCCAGGGTGTTCACGGCAATGCCGCCAAGGGCGTCCAGGTACTGCTTGCCGTTCACGTCCCACACGCGCACGCCCTGGCCTCGCTCCAGCGCGATCGGCACGCGGGCGTAGGTGTTCATCACGTGGGGCGAGTCGGCCCTGGCAAATGCGGTCATGCGGGAATCTCCTGGCATAGCGACATACAACAACAAACAAAAGCGCCGGCCGCCGCGGCAGGCGGCGCCAGCGACAGCGAAGAGCGATTCTAGGGGCCGCTCGCCAGCGCTGCGTTGACGATTGCGCATCACAGCCATGCGCGCCGCGCCCTGGGGCGGTGGGGCGGCAAGGGGTCACTCTTATATAAGAGTTAGAATGCCGGGTTGCGGCGCACAACGCCCTGGTTCTTGCCTCCGACCCCCTACCTATGGTTGTTCCCTCTTCTGCTTCCCAGGAAGTCTTCATCCAAGGCATCACCCATGAGGGGCGGACCTTTCGACCCAGCGACTGGGCCGAACGCCTGGCCGGCGTCATGAGCCAGTTCCGCCCCGGCGGCGCCCGCTCGGCCCCCGGCGGCCACCTGGGCTATTCGCCCTGGTGCATCCCGACCACACTGGGCGGCGTGAAATGCGTGGTGGTGCACCCCGAGCTGCGCAACCACGAACCCATGGCCTGGGACTTCGTCATGAACTTTGCGCGCGACAACGATCTGCAGGTGGCCGAGGCCTGCCTGCTGCCCGACGCCAAGGGCTGATCTTTTCTTCTTTCCCCTGAATTGCTGCCTGCCCCGCACCTTTGCGCCGGGCACAAAAAAACCGCCCGAAGGCGGTTTTCTCGTCTTTGCTGGCAGCGCACCCGTTACAAACGGCGGGTGGCGGACCACCCGGGCTGTTTGCCTGAAAGCGTCAGGCGGCGGCGGTGGCCAGGGCCTTGACCTTGGCGGACAGACGGCTCTTGTCGCGAGCGGCCTTGTTCTTGTGGAAGATGCCCTTGTCGGCAATGGTGTCCAGCACAGACTGGGCCTTGGCGAACAGCTCGGTGGCCTTGGTCTTGTCGCCGGCCAGCACGGCCTTCTCGACGTTCTTCACAGCGGTGCGGTACTTGGAGCGCAGCGAGGTGTTGGCTGCGTTCAGCTTGACGCCCTGGCGGGCGCGCTTGCGGCCCGAGGCCAGGCGGGGGTTCTTTTTCTTGGGCTTGGCAGATGCCATGATGTGTATTCCTTAAGTGTCTGTGGATGTTGCCAGCAAAGCCCGCCATTATAGCGCAGCGCCTGTTTTCGCGGATGCGCGGCGGCCGGCGCATACACTCCGCCCGGTGTCCCTGTTCAAAGCCGCTTCCACCGTTTCGCTGCTGACCCTGGCCTCGCGCGTGACGGGCCTGGTACGCGACCTGCTCATGGCGTCCATCTTCGGCGCCACTGCGCTGACCGACGCCTTCAACGTCGCCTTCCGCATCCCCAACCTGTTTCGCCGCCTGTTCGCCGAGGGCGCCTTCAGCCAGGCCTTCGTGCCGGTGCTGGCCGGGCACCGGGCGCAGCACGGCGACCAGGCCACGCGCGGCCTGATCGACGCCGTGGCCACGGCCCTGTTCTGGGTGCTGCTGGCCACCTGCCTGCTGGGCATGTGGGGCGCGCCCGTGCTGGTGTGGCTGCTGGCCAGCGGGCTGCGCCAGAGCGCGGAAGGCTTCGACGCGGCGGTGTTCATGACGCGCTGGATGTTTCCCTACATCGGCTTCATGTCGCTGGTGGCACTGTCTGCGGGTGTGCTCAACACCTGGAGGCGCTTCGCCGTGCCCGCCGCCACACCCGTGCTGCTCAATGTCTCGATGATCGCCGCCGCCTGGGCCGGCGCGCCGCAGCTGGCCGCGCGCGGCATCGAGCCCATTTATGCCATGGTGGGCGGGGTGATGGCCGGCGGCGCGCTGCAGCTGGCCGTGCAGCTGCCGGCGCTGGCCCGGCTGGGGCTGCTGCCGCGCATCGGCGTGACTTGGTCGCGCGTGCGCGCCGCCTGGGCCGATCCGGGCGTGCGCCGCATCCTGGCGCTGATGGCGCCGGCGGTGCTGGGCGTCGGCGTGGCGCAGCTGTCGCTGATGATCAACACGCAGATCGCCTCCTATCTGACGCCGGGCAGCGTCACCTGGCTGTTCTATGCCGACCGGCTGATGGAATTTCCCACCTCGCTGCTGGGCGTGGCGCTGGGCGTGGTGCTCACCCCGCAGCTGGCGGCCGCGCGCGCCGCGGGCGACGGCGAGCGCTACAGCCTGATGCTGGACTGGGGCCTGCGCATCGTCGTGCTGCTGGCCGTGCCCTGCGCCGTGGGGTTGCTGCTGTTCGGGCTGCCGCTGGTGGCGACGCTGTTCCACCATGGCGCCCTGGGCGCGCACGACGTGCGCCAGATCACGGTGGCGCTGGCCGGCTACGGCGCCGGGCTGCTGGGCCTGGTGGCCATCAAGGTACTGGCGCCCGGCTACTACGCCAGCCAGGACATCCGCACGCCGGTGCGCATCGCCATCGTGGTGCTGATCGCCACGCAGGTCATGAACGTGCTGTTCGTGCCCTGGCTGGCCCATGCAGGGCTGGCGCTGTCCATCGGGCTGGGGGCGCTGATCAACGCGGGCTGGCTGCTGGCCGGCCTGGTGCGCCGCGGCAGCTTCGTGCCGCGTGCGGGCTGGGGGCGGCTTGGCCTGCAGGTGGCGGGCGCCAGCGCGCTGCTGGCAGCCTTTTTGTGGTGGGCCGGCGGGCGCTTCGACTGGCTGGGGCTGCAGGCGCACGGCCTGCAGCGTGCCGGCCTGCTGGCGCTGCTGCTGGCGGCCTCGGCGCTGATCTATTTCGGCGCGCTCGCGGCCACGGGCGTGAAGCTGCGCCAGTTGCTGCGCCGGTAACGGACAGACCTATGCCGCTCGACTATTCCATTCCCACACCGCTGCAGTACTTCGCGGCCCTGGTCTCATCCCAGGACGGTCAGCCCCTGGCGCTGTTGGAGGCGGCCGCGTGCCTGGCGCAGGACGAATATCCGCAGCTGGACGTGCAGCAGGTGCTGGCCGACGTGGACGCGCTGCAGGCGCGCCTGGCGCGGCGATTGGCGCCCGACGCGGGCGAGCTGCAACGCCTGCGCCTGCTGAACCATTTCTTCTACGGCGAGTTGGGCTTTGCCGGCAACTCCAACGACTACTACGCGCCGGACAACAGCTACCTGCATGCCGTGCTGCGCACGCGCCGCGGCATCCCCATCTCGCTGGCGGTGCTGTGGCTGGAGCTGGCGCAGGGCCTGGGGCTGAAGGCTGCCGGGGTGTCTTTCCCGGGGCATTTCCTCGTCAAAGTGCGGGTGCCGGGCGGCCAGGTGGTGCTGGACCCACTGACGGGCGAATCGCTGTCGCAGGAGGCGCTCGTCGAACGCCTGCTGCCCCTGCGCGAGCAGCAGGGCCTGGAGGGCGAGGAGCCGCCGCTGGCGCTTTATCTGCAGCCGGCCTCGGCGCGCGACATCCTGGTGCGCATGCTGCGCAACCTGGCGGAGATCTACCGGACCGGCCGCGCCGGCGAGCGGCTGCTGGCCGTGCAGGAGCGCCTGGTACTGCTGTTGCCCGAAGCGTGGAGCGAGCGGCGAGACCGCGGCCTGGCGCATGCCGAGCTCGGCCACTCGGAGCAGGCCGTGCAGGACCTGCAGGCCTATCTGGACAACGCCCGCGGCGCGGCGGACACGGGCGCCGTGGCCGAGCTGGTGCGCGCGCTGCGCGGGCGATAAACGGGAAGAGTGCGCGCCCGCTCAGTGCGCCTTGACGGCCAGCACCGGGCAGTCCACGGTCAGCAGGATCTCCTGCGCCATGCTGCCCAGCAGCAGCTTGCCCACCGGCGAGCGCTTGCGCAGGCCGATGACCAGCACCGACACCTGTAGCTGGTCGACCATCTCGTCGATCTCCTCGATGGCGCTCTTGCCGCGCACGAACTGCTTGAACTCCGCCTGGATGGGCAGGGAGGCCAGGCGCTCCTCGACCCTCTCGACCTCGTAGCCGTTGACGATGTTGGGGTCCTCGCCGCGGCCGCCGGGGCCGGCGTTGACGACCACCAGCCGTTCGTTGCGCCGGGTGGCGATTTCAATGGCCTTGTCCAGCGCGGCTTGGCCTTCGGGGCGGGCAACGTAGGCGACGAGAATGGTCATGCAGAAGTCTCCGGTATCTGTGTGCGAATGAAGAAAAAAGCGGCGGGCGCCGGGCGCCACTCAGGCAGGATAGCCCAACGGGACGGCCTTGGCGAGCAGGCGCGTGGCGCGCCCGTTACAGTACCGTCCTGGATCGCCCATTTATAGGGAAAACGCCGATAAACCGCGCCAGATAAGCGCGAGCAGCTATCTTTACAGGAGCGAAATCAGACCAACCGCGCGGCCTGCAGCTCTTTTTTCAGGTAGGCGTAGAACAGCGGCGCCGCCACCAGTCCCGCCGGGCCGAACACCGCCTCGGCCACGAACATCACCGACAGCAGCTCCCACACGCCCATGTGCGTGCGCTGGCCCACCACCTTGGCGTTGATCACGTACTCCGCCTTGTGGATCAGGATCAGAAAGCCCAGGCAGGCCACGGCCGCCGCCGGGGACACCGACAGGCCTACCAGCGTGATCACCGCGTTGCACAGCAGGTTGCCCACGATGGGCACCAGCCCGGCCAGGAAGGTGAGGGTGATCAGCGCCGGCGTATAGGGCAGGGCCAGATCCCACAGCGGCAGCACCGCCAGCAGGAAGATGGCGGTGAGCAGGGTGTTGAACGAGGCAATCCAGAACTGCGCGGCGACGATCTGGCGGAAGGCGTCGCCCATGCGTGCCACGCGCAGCGTCAGCTCTTGCGCCAGCGGGCCATAGGCCTGACCGCGCGGGCGCACGGCGGCCAGCGCGCCGATCAGCAGGCCCACGTAGGCGTACAGCACGCCGGTCAGCCAGGCGCGCCCGGCCACGGCCAGCGCGCCGGCCTTGGCGCCCAGGTAGGCGGCGATGGCACGCTGGATCTCGGCGGCACCCTCGGGCAGCTGCGCGGCGATGTCCGGCGGCAGCTTCAGGCGCAGCTCCAGCACGGTGCGGGCCAGAAAATCCAGCAGCTCGCGGTATTGCGCCGGGGCGGCCAGGATGTAGCTGCGCGAGTGCGACAGCGCCAGGAGCAGCAGCAGCAGCGGTGACAACATGACCAGCGCGGCTGCCAGGCTGCCGGCATAGCTGCCGCGGTGCAGCCGGACCAGCCGCGCCGCCAGCCAGCGCGTGAGCAAGAAGCCCAGGCACACGGTCAGGAGCCCGGGCAGCATGCCGTGCAGCATGACCAGCAGCAGCGTGGCGGCCATCAGCAGGTAGCTGGCGATCTGCACGCCGCGTGAGGGCGGCTTGCGCGAGTGGCCACTGGCGCTGGAGGAATGCCGCTCGCGGTAGGCCGGCGGAGTGGGGGTTTCATCCAGCGCCACCAGGCCTCCTGGGGCCGGGTCGCTGGGCGGGCGTGGCCCGTCGGTCATATTGGCGCAGGGCGCGGTTGCGGGATCAGGCCACCGTCACGGCCGCGCCATCGCCGCGCTCGGCGATGCGGCCGATGACGTGCACCGTCTCGCCCTGGGTGGCCAGTGTGGCGCGCACGGCGTCGGCCGCGGAAGCGGCCACTACCAGCACCATGCCAATGCCGTTGTTGAAGGTGCGGTTCATCTCGACATCATCGATGCCGGCCGTCTGCTGCAGCCAGGCGAACAACTGGCTTTGCGGCCAGCTGCCGGCCCGCAGCTGCGCCGCCAGCCCTTCAGGCAGCACGCGCGGGATGTTCTCCAGTAGGCCGCCGCCGGTGATGTGGGCCAGGGCCTTGATGCCCTGGCTGCCGTTTTCGCCGTGCGGGTGGGCGGCCAGTGCGGCCAGCACGCTCTTGACGTACAGGCGCGTGGGCGCCATGACGGCCTCGCGGAAGGGTTTTCCGTCCAGCGCCTGGGGCAGCTGGCCGGTGGCCTCGGCGCGCTCGATGCACTTGCGCACCAGCGAAAAGCCGTTGGAGTGCACGCCGCTGGAGGCCAGCCCCAGCACCACGTCGCCGGCCTGCACGGCCGCGCCGTTCAGGATCTTGGCCTTCTCGACCACGCCCACGGCAAAGCCGGCCAGGTCGTATTCGCCCTCGGGGTACATGCCCGGCATCTCGGCCGTCTCGCCGCCGATCAGTGCGCAGCCCGACAGCTCGCAACCCCGGGCGATGCCGCCCACCACGGCGGCGGCGGTATCCACATCCAGCTTGCCGCAGGCGAAGTAGTCCAGGAAGAACAGCGGTTCGGCGCCCTGCACCAGCACGTCGTTCACGCTCATGGCCACCAGATCGATGCCCACGGTGTCGTGCATGTTCCACTCAAAGGCCAGCTTGAGCTTGGTGCCCACGCCGTCGGTGCCGGAGACCAGCACCGGCTCGGCGTAGCGCTTGGGCACCTCGAACAGCGCGCCGAAGCCGCCAATGCCCGCCATCACGCCTTCGCGCAACGTCTTCTTGGCCAGCGGCTTGATGCGCTCGACCAGTGCGTCGCCCGCGTCGATGTCGACGCCGGCGTCCTTGTAGGAGATGGGGGTGGAGGTTGTGGTGCTCATGGGGGGCAAAGAGGAAATCCTGCGGGGTGCATCAGCGCGGCGCGGGCCGCAAACGGCGGATTTTAAGGGGGCTTAAAATCCCCCGGTTACACCTTGCCGCCGGCCACGCCCCGCGTGCCCTTGGGGCACGGTCGCCCGGCGCGGCCTACCGCCCCTGAGCGCGCCATGCACTACTACCTCACACGCACGCATTCGCCGTGCGCGTTCCAATGACGATGAAGCAGCTTGCGCTGGACATTGGCCTGGCCAGTGGCCCGACGCTGGAGAACTTCCACGCCGGCAGCAACGCCCAGGCGCTGCAGCACCTGCGCCTGGCCGTCGGCGAGGCCGGCGCGCCGCGCTCGCCGGTGCCCACCTACCTGTGGGGAGAGGCGGGCACGGGCAAATCGCATCTGCTGCGGGCGGTGTACGAGGGTCTGCGCGCCCAGGGCGCGCGCGCCGGCTGGCTGGACCCGTCCATGCGCTGGCCCACGGCCTTCGACGACCGCTGGAGCGCCGTGCTGCTGCACGACGTGCACCGCTACAGCGAGGCGCAGCAGGCGGCCGCCTTCAACTGGTTCATCAACGCCATCGACCCGGCCGTGGGCGCACCGCGCTGGGTGCTGGCCGCCGGCGAGCTGCCCCCGGCCGATCTGCCGCTGCGCGACGACCTGCGCACGCGCCTGGCCTGGGGCCACGTGTTCCAACTGCAGCCGCTGGCCGAGGACGGCCGCCGCGCGGTGCTGCACCGCCAGGCGCAGGAGCGCGGCATGGTGCTGACGGACGACGTGGTGGACTACATGCTCAGCCACTTCTCGCGCGACCTGGGCAGCCTGTCGCAGCTGCTGGACCGGCTGGACGGCTATGCGCTGCGCACCCAGCGCGCCGTCACCATCCCGCTGCTCAAGACCATGCTGCAGGGCGAATGAGCCCGCGGCCCGACCTTTGCGTTTTTGCCTTCTTCCATGCCACCTGACACCTCACCGCAGCGCCCGCGCCTGGCCCTGTTCGACCTGGACCACACGCTGCTGCCGCTCGACTCGGACTACGAGTGGGGCGAATTCACCATCCGCCTGGGATGGTGCGACCGCACCGAGTTCGGCCGGCGCAATCAGGCCTTCTACGACGACTATCTGGCCGGGCGGCTGGACGTGCACGACTACGTGCGCTTTGCCACCCAGGCCGTGTGCGAGCGCGGCGAGCAGGCCGCCCAGGCCGCGCACGCGCAGTTCATGCGCGAGGTGATCCAGCCTGCCATCCGTGCCGAGGCGCTGGCGCTGCTGCAGCGCCACCGCGATGCTGGCGACGAGGTGGTCATCATCACCGCCACCAACGAGTTCGTGACCCGCCCCATCGCCCAGGCGCTGGGCGTGCAGCACCTGCTGGCCGTGGAGCTGGAGCGCGGCGGCGCGCACGGCTGGTACACCGGCGCCATCCGTGGCACGCCCTCCATGCGCGAGGGGAAGGTGCAGCGCATGCACGAGTGGCTGGCCGCGCGCGGCCAGGGCTGGGCCGACGTGGAGAGCACCTTCTACAGCGACTCCTTCAACGACGTGCCCCTGCTGGAGCGCGTGGACCACCCCGTGGCCACCAACCCCGACGCCCGCCTGCGCGCGCTGGCCGCCGAGCGCGGCTGGCGCATCCTGGACCTCTTCGCCCCCACCCCCACACCATGATCAAGACCTTCATCGACAAGCTGCTGGGCAAGAAGGACGGCGCCGCGGGCGCCCGCACAGCGGCCGCCAAGAACCGCTTCGGCAAGCGCGCCGAGGTGCCCGCCAGCGTGCACGGCATCGACCCGCAGCTGGTGGACCGGCGCGCCTATGACGTGGTGCGCACGCTGCAGGAGGCGGGCCACGAGGCCTACATCGTCGGCGGCGCCGTGCGCGACCTGCTGCTGGGCCTCAAGCCCAAGGATTTCGACGTGGCCACCGACGCCACGCCCGAGCAGGTCAAGGCGCTGTTTCGCCGTGCCTTCATCATCGGCAAGCGCTTTCGCATCGTGCACGTGGTCTACGGCCGCGGGCGCGAAAACGAGGTGATCGAGGTCTCCACCTTCCGCGCCTACCTGGACAACACCGCCGCCGAGCAGGTCAAGGGCAACGAGAAGACCAGCAAGGCCCAGCTGGCCGGCATGCAGCACGCCGTGGACGCCAGCGGCCGCGTGCTGCGCGACAACGTCTGGGGCCCGCAGGAGGAAGACGCCGCGCGGCGCGACTTCACCGTCAACGCCATGTACTACGACCCCGAAACGCAGGTCGTGGTGGACTACCACAAGGGCATACAGGACGCGCAAAAGCGCGTGCTGCGCATGATCGGCGACCCGGCCGCGCGCTACCGCGAAGACCCGGTGCGCATCATCCGCGCTGTGCGCTTCGCGGCCAAGCTCAGCCACCTGGGCTTCGGCCTGGAGCCGCGCACGGCCAAGCCGCTGGTGGCCAGCGAGCACCTGCTGCAGGATGTGCCGCAAAGCCGCCTGTTCGACGAAATGCTCAAGCTGCTGCAGACCGGCCACGCGCTGGCCACCGTCGAGCAGCTGAAAAAGCTGGGCCTGGCGCGCGGCATCTACCCGCTGCTGGACGTGGTGGTCGAGCGCGCCGAGGTGCCGCTGGTGCACGCGGCGCTGCAGGACACCGACCGCCGCGTGGCCGAGGGCAAGGCCGTGGCGCCCAGCTTTTTGCTGGCCTGCGTGCTGTGGCAGGACGTGCAGGCCGGCTGGAAGAAGCGCCTGGCGGCGGGCGAGCACGCCTTCCCAGCGCTGCAGGAGGCCATCGACGCGGTGTTCGAGCAGCGCATCGGCGACGTCTCCGGCCGCGGCAAGCTGGCCGCGGACATGCGCGAGATCTGGGTCATGCAGCCGCGCTTTGATCGGCGCACCGGCAACACGCCGTTCGGCATGGTGGCGCACATCCGCTTTCGCGCGGGCTTCGACTTTTTGCGCCTGCGCGCCGACGTGGAAGAGGTGGGCGAGGGCCTGGTGGAGTGGTGGCAGGAGTTTTCCATTGCCGACGACGCGCGCCGCCACGACATGCTGGCCCAGGTGCGCGAGGAGCTGCGCCAGCAGCAGCGCAGCCAGCAAAAGAAGGCCCACGCGCCCGCGCGCCGCGTGCCTGCCGCGGCCCAGGCCGATCGCGCAGCGGACGGCGCCGCCGCCGACGGGCCGCACGACGCTGCCCCGGCCGAGGGCGATGCCCCGGCCAAGAAGCGCCGCCGCCGCCGTCGCAAGAGCACCGGCAGCGGCGCGGGCGAAGGCGCCGCCGAGTGAGCGGCGCCGCCGTGCACGCCTGGATCGGCCTGGGCGCCAATCTGGGCGATGCACGGGCCGCGCTGCGGGTGGCGGTGCAGCGCATGGACGCGCTGCCCGGCACGCGGGTGCTGCAGGTCTCGTCGCTGTACCGCAGCGCGCCGGTGGATGCCGGCGGGCCGGACTACCTGAACGCCGTGGCCTGCCTGCAGACCAGCCTGGAGGCGCCGCAGCTGCTGCGGGCGCTGCAGCAGATCGAGCTGGATGCGGGCCGCCAGCGCCCCTACCTGAACGCCCCACGCACGCTGGACCTGGACGTGCTGCTGTACGGCGACGAGCGCCACGACACGCCGGCGCTCACCGTGCCCCACCCGCGCATGGCCGAGCGCGCCTTCGTGCTGCTGCCGCTGGCCGAGCTGGCGCCGGAAAAGACAACGGCCGCCCAGTTGGCGGCCGTATCGCACCAGCGCATCGAACGCGTGGCGCACGCGTGCGACTGGCTGCAGGAGAAACGCTAGGCTGCTCCCAAATTCATAGCTGTCAGCACTTGATTTGTGAGGGTTGGAGGGTCAAACAACCCGCAAAACCTTGCAATTCAAGCGCGAGCAGCTATGGTTTTTATCAATCCACCTTGGCGCCGGAGGCCTTCACGACCTGCTGGTACTTGGCGCGTTCGGCGGCCATGAAGGCGTCGAACTGCTCGGGCGTGGTGGGCACGGGCTCGGCCAGCAGGGCGTCGAAGCGGGTCTTGGTCTCGGGCGCCTTCAGGGCGTCCACGAAGGCCTTGTTCAGCTTGGCGATGACCGGCTTCGGGGTGCCGGCCGGCGCCACCAGGCCCCACCAGGTGTCGATGGAGAAACCCGGGTAGCTGGCCGACAGGGCCGGCACGCCGGGCAGCATCGGGCTTTCCTGGGCCGACGTGACGGCCAGCGCCTTGAGCTTGCCCGACTTGATGTTGGGCGCGGCGGCGGCCAGGTTGTCGATGTTGAAGTCCACCTCGCCGGCCAGCAGGGCCAGCTGGGCCGGGCTGGCGCCGCGGTAGGGGATGTGCAGGGCGTAGATGCCGGCCTTTTGCTTGAACATCTCGCCGGCCAGGTGGCCCGCGCTGCCGTTGCCGCCGCTGCCGTAGTTCAGCTTGGCCGGGTTGGCCTTGGCGTAGGCCACCAGGTCGGCCACGGTGTTGATCTTCAGCTCCTGCGCGCGGGCGGCGTTCACAACCAGCACGTTGGGCACGCGCACCATCTGCGTGATGCCGGCGAAGTCCTTGGCCGCGTCGTAGGGCATGCGGCTGTACAGCCAGGGGTTGACGGCGTGCGTGGCGGTGGCGGCCAGGCCGATGGTCAGGCCGTCCGGCGCGGCCTTGGCGATCACGTCGGCACCGATGTTGCCGCCGGCGCCGGCCTTGTTGTCGATGATCACCGTGCCCAGCGAATCGCGCACGCGCTCGGCCAGGGCGCGGGCCGTCACGTCCAGCGGGCCGCCGGGCGCATAGGGCACCACCAGGCGGATGGGCGCGGACGACTGGGCGTGCAGGGCGGGAGAAACAGCGGCTGCGGCGGCTGCGACGGAGAGAAGGAGGAGGTTTCTACGGTTCATAGGCCGCGTATTGTGCAAAAAGTTGCAACCGGGCGCTGGCCCGAGGGCACCAGCTCCCAGCCCAGTCCTACATTGCGCGGCAGGGCGCGTCAGCACCATGGGCCGCTTTACGACCCTCTTAAGAAAGGACGCCCCATGCCCCACAGCAACCCTGCCACCCTGGCCGAATCGCGTTACGCCGCCTGCATCGAGGCCTGCAACGCCTGCGCCGCCGCCTGTGATTTCTGCAGCGCCGCCTGCCTGCGCGAGAGCGACGTGGCGCACATGGCGCGCTGCATCCAGCTGGACATGGACTGCGCCGCCGCCTGCCGCCTGGCCGCCGCCGCCATGGCGCGCGAGAGCGGCCATGCGGGCTACATCTGCGAGCTGTGCGCCCGCCTGTGCGAGGCCTGCGCGCAGGAGTGCAAGTCGCACCAGATGGCGCATTGCCAGGACTGCGCACAGGCCTGCGAGCGCTGCGCCCGCCTGTGCCGGGAGATGGCCGCGGCTTGAGGGCGAAGCGCCCGCGCCTCAGGCGCCGTGCTTGTCCGCCTCGGACGTGAAGGCGTCGGCGTAGAACTCCTCGGGCGGCAGGCCGCGCTGGGCGCTGTAGCTGCTGCGCGCCGCGTCCACCACCACGGGGGCGCCGCAGGCATAGACCTGGTGGCCCGACAGGTCGGCAAAGTCCTCCAGCACCGCCTGGTGCACGAAGCCGGTGCGGCCGGTCCAGTCGTCCTCGGGCAGCGCGTCGGAGACCACGGGCACGTAGCTCAGCTGCGGCATCTCGGCCAGGCGCTCGCGCACCCAGGCGTCCATGTACAGATCGCGCGGACGGCGCCCGCCCCAGTACAGCACCGCCGGGCGCGTCAGCCCCTTGTGCTGCATGTGCTCGATCAGCGCCTTGATGGGCGCAAAGCCCGTGCCCGAGGCGACGAAGACCATGGGCTTGTCCGAGTCCTCGCGCAGGAAGAAGCTGCCGAACGGCCCTTCCACGCGCAGGATCTCCTTTTCCTTCATGGTGCCGAAGACGTGGTCGGTGAAGCGGCCGCCGGCCATGTGGCGGATGTGCAGCTCCACCGCCGGCGCGCCGGCCTGCTGGGTATGCGGCGCGCAGGCCATCGAGTAGGCACGCCGCGCACCGTCCTTGAGGATGAACTCGATGTACTGCCCGGCGTGGTAGCGGAAGGCATCGGCGGCGGGCAACTGCAGGCGCAGCTGCATCACATCGTGCGCCAGGGCTTTTAGCGCCGCCACGCGCACGGGCAGCTTGCGGATGGGGTAGCTGCTCTCGTCGGTCACCTGGCGCGACTCGATCACCACGTCCGTCTGCGCCTGGGCGCAGCAGGTGAGGATGAAGCCGGCGGCTTCTTCCGCTTCATTCAGGGCCTTTTGCTGGTGCGGGCCGTGGGTGACCGAGCCGCTCAGCTTTTTGCACTTGCACGAGCCGCAGGCGCCGTCCTTGCAGCCGTAGGGCAGGCCCACGCCGCTGGCGATGGCCGCCGACAGGATGCTCTGGCCCGCGGGCGCGGCGAAACTGCGGCCGCTGGGCTGCACGGTGATCTGGAAGGCGGATTCGTCGGCGGTCGTCATGGCGGGTCGCTATCCTTGGTCTTGTTCACTCGGAAACCCTCGATTTTGCCCTCCAACCTCCATCCCCTTGGCGCGCTGCCCGCGCGCTTTCGCCGCCAGCGTGTGCTGATCGTGGGCTGCGGCGACGTGGGCCTGCGCGTGGCGCGGGCCCTGGGCGCCGCGTCCGGCCAGGGCCGGCGCCAGGTGCTGGCGCTGACCTCCAGCCCCACGCGCACCGGCGCGCTGCGCGCGGCCGGCATCACGCCGCTGGTGGGCGACCTGGACCGGCCCGCCACGCTGGCCCGCCTGGCGGGCCTGGCCACGCGCGTGGTGCACTTGGCGCCTCCGCCCGGCAGCGCCACCCCAGCCTGGCTGGACCCGCGCAGCACGGCGCTGGCGCGCGCGCTGCGCCGCCGCACGCTGCCGCAATCGCTGGTGTATGCATCGACCAGCGGCGTGTACGGCGACTGCGCCGGCCAGTGGGTGGCCGAGACCCGCCCGCTGCGCCCGGCCACGGCACGCGCCCAGCGCCGGGTGAACGCCGAGCGGGCCATGCGCCACCTGGGCCGCGCCGGCGTGCGCGTGTCCATCCTGCGCGTGCCGGGCATCTACGCGCCCGACCGCGAAGGCGGCACGCCGCGCGAGCGGCTGCTGCGCGGCGCGCCCGTGCTGTGCGCCGAGGAGGACGTCTACACCAACCACATCCACGCCGACGACCTGGCGCGCGCCTGCGTGGCGGCGCTGTGGCGCGGGGCGGCGCAGCGCGCCTACCACGCCAGCGACGCCAGCGAGCTGAAGATGGGCGACTACTTCGACCTCGCGGCCGACCTGTACGGCCTGCCGCGCCCGCCGCGCGTGACGCGCGAGCAGGCCGGGCAGCTGCTCACGCCGCTGCAGCTGAGCTTCATGTCGGAGTCGCGCCGGCTGGTAACCGAGCGGCTGACGCGCGAACTGCGCCTGCGCCTGCGCTACCCCACGGTGCGCGAGGGGCTGGCGGGTTAGCTTAGGGGCGCTTTCAGCGCGGATAGATGTTGCCCTGCCGGTCGTAGCAGCGAAACACGTTGCACTGCATGTCGCGCGGCGGAGGCGGGGGCTTGTGTGCCGGTGGCGGCGGGCGGTGCGGCCTGGTGGGCACCACGACGACGGGCGAGGGGTAGTAGGCCGGCGCGGCCGCCTGGGCGCGGCTGCGCTCGCTGTCGGCGCGGGCGAACTCGGCGGGCGTCAGACAGGCCAGGTCGGTCTGGCGGCGGGCGGCGTCCAGGCGCGCCTGTTCGTCGTACATGCCGCGGCCACTGGCGGCCAGCTCCTTCTCTAGGCGCTGGCGCGCCTGCTGGCAGGCGGCGCTGCTGGCCGGGTCGGGCGGCGCGGCAGGGCGCGGCGCCGGCGCGGCGGCGGGCGGCGGGCGCAGCAGGGCCTCCTGCTGCTGGCGCTCGTGCTTGCGCGCCAGGGCCTCGGCGGCCTGCTCGCGCTCCTGCTCCACCTCCTCGGGCGTCTTCCTGGCCTCCACTTCGCGCACCGCTTCGCCGCGGCGGCATTCACCATCGGTGTAGGTGATCTTGCCGGTGGCCGGGTCGGTGCAGCGCATCACCTGGGCGGTGGCGGGGCCGGCCAGGCAGGCGGCCACGGCCAGGAGCAGGGCAAGGGGCAGGATTTTCATGGCGGGCCGAGGCGCGTGAACGGGGCAGCAGGTGAGCGTGTGTTCAGCGCTGGCCGTCGGCCGGGCGGAAGGTCGGGTTGCGCCGCTCGCGCTCCGCTTCGATCGCGTTGCGGCGGTTGCGCTCGAACTGCTCTCTGCGCGCGCGCACCACGTCCGGGTCGGGGTGACTGAGCAAGCGGTTTTCCTTCATGCGCTGGTCGAGGTCGCGGCGGCGGTCATCCGCGCGCCGCTCGGCATCCCGACGCCGGTCCATATCGCGGCGCTCGGCCTCGCGGCGGCGCTCCCAATCGCGGCGCTCGCGCTCGTTGCGCTGGATTTCGCGCTGGCGGTCGCGCTCGCGCGCCTCGCGCCACTGGTGCTCGCGCCAGGCCTCGGCACGCCAGCCGGGCGGCGGCGCGGTGTAGATCACGCCGGGCTGCTCGTACACCGTCACGGACGACGCGGCCGGGTAGTAGGCCGGGCCGCCATAGCCGCCGCTGTAGCCGCCGTCGTAGTAGGGGTCGCCAGGAATGGCCACGCAGCCGCTGGCCAGCACGGCGGCGCCCAGCGCCAGGCCCAGGCGGGCGATGTTGTTCTGTAGAAACTGCTGCATGTGGGGTACTCCTGGGGCCAAAGAGCCCGTCTCTGGCAGACGCGCCGCAGACCATTTTGGTTGACCCGCAGCAGCCGGCTTCGTCAGTCTTTGCCGTGACTTCACGATTGTTGGCAAATGTATCTACTGCCTTGCCGTGTAGGAGCTGCTATGAAAAAAAGAGCTGCCAGCGCTTGGCGTAGGCGGGTTGCAGCCCAAAAAGGCATTGAAACCCGCCCAGCCTTGGCGCTGGCAGCTACTGGTTTGATAGCGCCCGTGCCGGCCGCGGCGCTCAGTTGGCGAATGCGGCGATACCCGTCTGCGCGCGGCCCAGGATCAGCGCGTGCACGTCGTGCGTGCCCTCGTAGGTGTTGACGACCTCCAGGTTGACAAGGTGGCGGGCCACGCCGAACTCGTCGCTGATGCCGTTGCCGCCCATCATGTCGCGCGCCAGGCGGGCGATGTCCAGGGCCTTGCCGCAGTTGTTGCGCTTGATGAGCGAGGTGGCCTCGATCACGTTGTGGCCCTCGTCTTTGATGCGGCCCACGCGCAGCGCGGCCTGCAGACCCAGGGCGATCTCGGTCTGCATGTCGGCCAGCTTCTTTTGCACCAGCTGGTTGGCGGCCAGCGGCCGACCGAACTGCTGGCGGTCCAGCGTGTACTGGCGCGCGGTGTGCCAGCAGAACTCGGCCGCGCCCATGGCGCCCCAGGCGATGCCGAAGCGGGCGCTGTTCAGGCAGGTAAAGGGGCCCTTGAGGCCCTGCACCTCGGGGAAGGCGTTGTCCTCGGGCACGAAGACCTCGTCCATGACGATCTCGCCGGTGATGGAGGCGCGCAGGCCCACCTTGCCGTGGATGGCTGGCGCGGACAGGCCAGGCATGCCCTTGTCCAGGATGAAGCCGCGGATGGGGCCGACGGCGCCGCCTTCGCTGACCTCCTTGGCCCAGACCACGAACACGTCGGCCACGGGGCTGTTGGTGATCCACATCTTGGCGCCCGACAGCTTGTAGCCGCCCTCCACCTTGCGCGCACGGGTGGCCATGCTGCCGGGGTCGGAGCCGTGGTCGGGCTCGGTCAGGCCGAAGCAGCCGATGAACTCGCCGCTGGCGAGTTTCGGCAGGTACTTGCGCTTCTGCGCCTCGGTGCCGAACTCGTGGATCGGCACCATGACCAGCGAGGACTGTACGCTGGCCATGGAACGGTAGCCCGAGTCCACGCGCTCGATCTCGCGCGCCACCAGGCCGTAGCTGACGTAGTTCAGCCCGGCGCCGCCGTATTCCTGGGGAATGGTCGGGCCCAGCAGGCCCAGTTCGCCCATCTCGCGGAAGATGGCCAGGTCGGTCTTCTCGTGGCGGAACATGTCCAGTACGCGCGGCGCCAGGCGGTCCTGGCAATAGGCGGCGGCGGCATCGCGGATGGCGCGCTCGTCCTCGGTGAGCTGCTGGTCGAACTGCAGGGGGTCATCCCATTGGAAGCGGCTGGACATGGAAGAGGGTTCCTGTGGCTGGAAGAAGAAAGAAAAAAGCGGTGCGAAAGGCGCCCGCCGCATGAGCAAAAGACATGGTAGGTGGCCTTCATTTGAGTGACAAGCGACTTAATCGCATTCAGATATGAGGTTTGCGCATGCCTGCAGCACAATGGCGGGACGTACCGCAACGGCATTCTTTGGTCCATGCGCATTCCCTTGCCATCCACCCAGGCCCTGGCGTGCTTCGAAGCCGCCGCCCGGCACGAGAGCTACACCCGCGCCGCCCAGGAGCTGAACCTGACGCAAGGCGCTGTTTCGCGCCAGGTCATCGCGCTGGAGGGCCAGCTGGGCGTGCAGCTGTTTCGCCGCACCCGCCACGGCGTGGCGCTGACCGATGCCGGCCGCCAGTACGCCCGCCAGGTGACGCGCTGGCTGCTGGCGCTGCGCCAGGGCACGCTGGACGTGATGGCACTGTCCGGTGCGGGGGGTGGCATTTCTCTGGCGGCGGTGCCCACCTTCGCCACGCGCTGGCTGTTGCCGCGCCTGCCGCTGCTGGCACGCGAGTACCCGGACATCACCGTGCACGTCGACGTGCGCACGCGCCCGTTCCTGTTTGCCGACACCACCTACGACGCGGCGCTGCTGGCCGCGACCCCTGCGCAGATCGCCCAGTGGCCGGGGGTGCAGGCGCAATGGCTGCTGCACGAGGACATCGTGCCCGTGTGCAGCCCGGCCTTGCTGGGGCGCGCGGCGCGGCGCGGGATTGGCCGCGCCTGGCAGCCGGTCTCCCCGCAGGCCGTGGCGCAGCTGCCCCTTTTGCAGCAGAGCACCCGGCCACAGGGCTGGCAGGAGTGGTTCGAAGCGGCCGGAGTGCAGGCCCCGCATGCCCTGCAGGGGCCACGCTACGAGCTGTTTTCGATGCTGGCGGCGGCGGCCAGTCAGGGTCTGGGGGTGGCGCTCATCCCGCCGCTGCTCATCGAGGACGAACTCGCGCGCGGCGCGCTGGTGGTCGCCTGCGCTCGGCCGCTGCGCCAGGCGCGCGGCTACTACCTGGTATGGCCCGACCCAGCGCCGCACGGGGCGCTGGCACGGTTCGCCCAATGGCTGGCGCGTACGGCAGCCGGAAACGCCCCGATCCGCGCCTGAGGCCGAAGGCCGGAGCCACCAGCGATCCTGCAGTGCTGGCGCAAGCTTGAAGTGGTGACTTGGAAGAGCGTGGAAGCCAGGCACCGGCGGCAGCGCACAACCTTGTTTTGTCGTAGACAAATGCCAAGCCCCTAGGGGGGGGCGATGAGGTCAGGCGCATAAAAGCTCCTTTCCTGGCGGCGTCACCTTCTCCGGCCCGTTCTGCGTTCTCTCATCGGAGCTGGGTTTTATCGGAAGCGGTCAAGTCGGCAGACGACTGGCGCCCTTGGCAGGGCTTTCCTCTATTTATGTCTAGGACAAAAATGATTTTGTCCGCTACATTACGTTACTGCCAGCCCGTTCTGCCTTTCAGCGGTTCTCAGTGCGTCCATGAACGCCGCGGCCCGTGAAACCATCCTCATCGAAAAGATCCCAATGCATTTTTTTCTCCGTCTGCCTGTTGCCGCACGTCTGTACACGGCCTTCGGCATGATCCTGGCGCTGCTGATCGTGGTCACCGGCGTCGCGGTGGTCAAGGTCGACCGGATCGACCGAGCGCTGCGTGCCAACAACGACATCCATGTGCAGGTGCAGCGCTATGCCATCAACTTCCGTGGCTCCGCCCATGACCGTTCGATAGCCGTGCGCGACGTGGTGCTGGCCAGCACGGAAGCCGCGCGCGAGCGCGAGATTGCCCATATCGCCGCGCTGGCGATGTTCTATGCCAACTCCGCGGCGCCACTGGAAAAGCTCATCACGCGCCCAGGCGCGGATCCGGCCCTGGAGCAGATGTACGCGGCCATCCGTGCCATCGAGGCGCAGGCGGTCGCGAGCACCAACACGGTGATCGCCCAGGTGCGCGCCGGCGACGCGGCGGCCACGGCGACGCTGTGGAACCAGGCCAAGCCGCAGTACGAGCAGTGGCTGGCGGCCATCAACAAGCTGATCGATTTCAAGGAGGCACGCATCCAGCAGGTCAACCAGCAGGCCGCGCAAGAGGCGGGCAGCTTCCTGGAGGTCATGTTTGGCGCGCTGGCGGTGGCGCTGGTGCTCAGCGCGGTGCTGGCCTGGCGCGTGTCGCGCGGCATCGTGCGCCAGCTGGGCGCAGAGCCGCTGGAGCTGGCGGCGGTGGCGCGTGAGGTAGCGGCCGGCAACCTGCAGCCTGTGGCGCGCGCCGCGCATGCGGCGCCCGACAGCGTGCTGGCCTCGCTGGCGGCCATGCAGGCCAGCCTGGCGCATGTGGTGCGCCAGGTGCGCCAGGCCGCGAACGCCGTCGCAGCGGATGCGCAGGACATCGCCACCGGCAACGGCGGGTTGCTGGCGCGCACCGAGTCGCAGGCTGCCGAGCTGCAGCAGGCGGCCGCTTCGATGGAGGAGATGACCGCGTCGGTGCGGCACAACGCCGAGTCGGCGCAGCAGGCGGCGCGGCGCGCGGCCTCGGCCAGCGGCGCGGCGCACAGCGGCGGTGTGGTGGTCGCCCAGGTGGCGCGCACCATGGACGAGATCACCGCCAGCAGCCAGCAGATCGCCGACATCACCGGCGTGATCGACGCCATCGCATTCCAGACCAACATCCTGGCGCTGAACGCTGCCGTCGAGGCGGCGCGGGCGGGCGAGGCCGGCCGCGGCTTTGCCGTGGTGGCCAGCGAGGTACGGGCGCTGGCGCAGCGCAGCGCCCAGGCGGCGCGCCAGATCAAGGAGCTGATCGGCTCAAGCGCCACGCGCATCGAGCAAGGCGCGGGGCTGGTGCAGCAGGCGCGCAGCACCATGGACGACATCGTCGCGCAGGCCGAGGGCGTGGCCGGCCTGATCGCGCAGATCAGCGCCGCCACGGCCGAGCAGACCAAGGGCATTGGCCAGGTGGAGCAGGCCGTGTCCCAACTGGACCAGTCCACCCAGCAAAATGCGGCGCTGGTGGAGCAAAGTGCGGCCGCGGCGCAGGCCTTGCAGCAGCAGGCCGGCGTGCTGGAGTCGCAGGTGCGTTTGTTCCGGCTGGATCGCGATGACGAGCGCCTGCCGGTGCGCACCTCGCCGCCCGCTGCCGCCCCCGTCCTGCGTCTGGGTGGCGCCCTGCAAGGCGCCTGCTGACGCTCCTGAAACCATAGCTGCTTGCGCTTGGTGCATAAGCGCTGGAGGCCTTTTTTGCTCCAAACAATCACCCTCCCCGGGCGCTGGCTGTGCCCGATGCCCCCGCCAGGAGGGCCGGCGTGAGCCGCTCGGCCCTCGTATGGCTGCGTCGCGACCTGCGCTGTCACGACCACGCCGCGCTGCACGACGCGCTGCGCCGCTTCGAGCGGGTGCACTGCGTGTTCGTGTTCGACACCGACATCCTGGATGCCCTGCCCACGCGCTGCGACCGCCGCGTGGAGTTCATCCACGCCAGCGTGCTGGAGTTGCACGGCGCCCTGCGCGATCTGGCGGCGCGCCGCGGTGTCGCAGGGGGCGGCCTGCTGGTGCGGCACGGGCCGGCGCCGGCCAGCATCGTCGCGCTCGCGCGCAGCCTGGGCGTGCAGGAGGTGCTGGCCAGCCGCGACTACGAGCCCGCCGCGCGCCAGCGTGACCGCCGCGTGGCCGACACCCTGCAGGCGCACGGCATCGCCTTCAGCCTGCACAAGGACCAGGTGCTGATGGAGTGCGACGAGGTGCTCACTCAGCAGGGCGGGCCCTACAGCGTATTCACGCCCTACAAGCGGGCGTGGCTGCAGCGGCTCGACGCGGCCCAGCTGCAACCCTGGCCGGTCGACAGCCTGGCACACCGCCTGGCATCGCTGCCGGCGGGTGAGCGTGCGCCGCCCACGCTCGCCGAACTGGGATTTGCGCCCACCAACCTGGCCGCGCTGCCACTGCCCACGGGCATGGACGGTGCGCGGCGCATGCTGCAGGACTTCGCCGCGCGCATCGACGATTACGGCGAGGCGCGGGACTATCCCGCGCGCCGGGGCGTGTCCTACCTGTCGGTGCACCTGCGCTTCGGCACGCTGTCCATCCGCGAGGCGGCGGCGCTCGCGCACGCACGTGCGGCCGCGGGCAGCAAGGGTGCGGCGATGTGGCTGTCCGAACTGTGCTGGCGCGACTTCTATTTCATGATTCTGTGGCACCACCCGCGAGTAGCCACGCAGTCCTTCCGGCCCGAGTACGACGGCGTGCAGTGGGACGAAGCCCCCGACCTGTGGCAGGCTTGGTGCGAGGCGCGCACCGGCTATCCGCTGGTGGACGCCGCTCTGCGCCAGCTGCACCAGAGCGGCTACATGCACAACCGCCTGCGCATGGTGGTGGCCAGCTTTCTCACCAAGGACCTGGGGCTGGACTGGCGCCTGGGTGAGCGCCACTTCGCCCGGCATTTGAATGATTACGACCTGGCGGCCAACAACGGTGGCTGGCAGTGGGCGGCCTCCACCGGTTGCGACGCGCAACCGTGGTTCCGCATCTTCAACCCCGTCACGCAGTCACGCAGATTCGATCCCGAGGGACGCTTCATCCGCCGCTACCTGCCCGAGCTGGCCCGCGTGCCGGATGCGCACATCCACTTTCCAGCCGCCATGCCGGCAGCGGCGCTGCAGGCCTGCGGCGTGCGGCTGGGCGTGGACTATCCGCATCCCGTCGTCGACCACGCCCGCGCCCGCGAGCGCACGCTGATGCGCTTTCATTTCCTGAAGGCGCAGCAGGACGATTAAAGCCAGCCCAGCGCCGCCACGAACAGCGGCGTGAACACGGCGGTGGCCACGCCGTTCAGCCCCATGCCCAGGGCCGCGAAGGCACCGGCCGTAGGATGGATCTGCAGCTCGCGCGCCGTGCCGATGGCGTGCGCCGTAACCCCTGAGGCAAAGCCCCGAACGGCCGGATCGTGGGCCCCTAACAGCCGTGCCAGCGGTCCGGCCAGCACTGCGCCGGCGATGCCGGTCAACGCCACGCCCACGGCGGTGAGCGAGGGCAGGCCGCCGAGGCGCTCGGCCACGGGCAGGGCAATGGGCATGGTGGCGGATTTGGGAGCCAGCGACAGCAGCGTCTCATGCGAGGCGCCCAGCATCCAGGCCAGCCCCAGCGCCGAGGCGATGGCAGCCGTGCAGCCGGCCAGCAAACCGACCGCCAGGGGCCGCCACAGTGCGCGGATGCGCTGGCGCTGCGCAAACAGCGGCACGGCCAGGGCTACCGTGGCCGGGCCGATGCACAGGGTGAGCAGCTGCGTGCCGGCGCGGTAGGTCTCGTAGGAGGTGCCCGTGGCCAGCAGTACGGTAACCACCATCGCCACGCCGGTCAGCACCGGGATCAGCAACGGGTGCGATCCGCTGCGTCGGTACAGCAGTGTGGCCGCGGCGTAGGCGGCCAGTGTCAACACCAGCCATGGCACGGGTGAGCCGGCAAGGGTACTGGCGGCCAGCATCAACGCACCTCCGGCGAAGACGATCCGGCGTCACCCTGCGGCACTTCAGCCGTGGTGTGCAGCAGCCGGCGCATGGACCAGGCGGTCACGGTGAAGGTCACTCCCGCGCCCACGATGCCCGAGACGACGAAGGGGAGCCATTCGCGCTGCAGGTGATCGAAGTGCAGCATCACGCCCGCCACTGAAGGGATGAACAGCAGCATCATGTTTTGCAGCAGGCCGTCCGCAACGCGTTCCAGCGCCGCAGGCGTGCGGCCCAGCACCAGTAGACCGGTCAGCATCAGCAGCATGCCGGCCAGGGCACCGGGAAACGGCAGCCCCAGCCACTGCACCAGCAGGTCACCAAGCAGTTGAAGGGCAAAGAGGGCAGTCAGGGCATACAGCATGGAAGAAAACGGCGCGCGGCGGGGCTGGAGATCGGAAAAAGGCTCGCATCATGGCGCAGGACGCGCTCCCGCGCTGGCGTACGTGTAGGCGGCCGGCCATGCTGGAGCCGGGCAGTTAGCCCATTGCGCGCGCATGGCGGGCGCTCTACGCTGTACCCGGCTGGCGCGTCTGCAACCGCTGCCCCTTTTTTTGACGAGCGTGTTTACAAGGAGAAGTCCATGGCCACTGCACAACCCACCTATCACGCCCCTGTCTTTGAGCCCACCGTGGATGAGCTCGAAACCCTCAAGCAGTTGGAACTGCAGCCCGCCATGACGGTGCCGCAGGCCCTGCATCAGCACCTGTCGGGCCGTTTGCTGGAATGGGGCTACCTGCAGAGGACGCCGGAAGGCGGGTTCGCCATCACCGACAGAGGCCGCAAACTGGTTCAGCGCCGCTAAGAATGACACCTGCCGAGGGGCGGTGCTCACAGCCTGTCACGACATCGTCACGTGGCGCCGCCATCGTCCTACACGCAGGCTTTGAGGCAGCTTTTAAGGTTGCTGCATTCGTGACCGGATGGGTCCGGCAAGGAGTTTGAACGCAATGACGAATAAGACGATGGAAACCGCTGGGGCTCTTCTAATGCTGCAAGGTACGTAAAGGTCACAAGTCAGGACCCTTGATTCCATGCGCGGCCGGGACTGGCCATTGCGGTCAGTGATGGGCCGGCTCTTGTAGCCTGCCAGCGGGAGTTTCATCATTGCTTACTCACGCCTTCTGCCGCTCGTGCTTCGATTGCCGAAGCGCGCGTACGCGAAGTGCTGCAGCGCAACTGCCGACCATCAGCCCAGCCCCGCATTCCGAAAAGAGCCTGTTCGATGACGCACTCCACGCACCGCAGTCCCGGCGACCAGCCCGTGGAGCCGGACGTGCCCGGCAAACCGCCCGATCCGGCGGATGCCCCGCCCCGCTGGGACACTTTTTAAGTGAGGCGCCTCAGGTTGCCACTACCCGGTTTTTGCCGCTGCGTTTGGCCAGATACATGCCCTGATCAGCACGTCGGATGGCATCGCTTACATCGTCCTTGCCCAGCAACTGGGCTACTCCGGCACTGAAGGTGATGAGCATGCGTTCACCGTCCTTGAGAAAGTAGCGCGTAGTCAGTTCGCGCTGCAGCCGACGCATGACCTGCACTCCCTCATCCACCATGGTGTCCGGCAGGATGATGACGAACTCTTCGCCACCGTAGCGCGCCAGCTGGTCCTGGGGCCGCAGCCCCTGACGCGTGACCTCGGCCAGATGCACCAGTGCCTCGTCGCCGGCGGCATGGCCCAGACGATCGTTGATGGCCTTGAAGTCATCCACATCCAGCAGGGCGATGCACAGTGGCGTGTCTTGACGCTGCGCGCGTGCCACTTCGCGCTGCAGGGCTTCATCGAAGCCCTTGCGGTTGAGCGAGCCGGTCAGTGCGTCGTGCCGTGCCATGTTGCTGGCGCGGTCCAGTTCCTCACGCAGCTGATCGATCTCGTGGTGGCGCGCCTGGGCGCGCTCCCGCAGATCCTGCAGCTCCCCGCGGGCGATGCGGCTGCTGAGCGCCATGGCGCGGGTGGCGCTGATGACTTCCTCCAGCAGCGGCGCGATGTCCTGAAGCCGGGTGGCCTGGCTGATGCGCTCGGCGCACTGTTCCATCTGGTTGTGGTAGCTGCTGCTGGACTCGTCCATCTGCGCCAGGCGCTCAATGAAGGTGGCCAGCAGTTCGCGCATTTGCTCCTGCGCCTGCCGGGTGTGCAGCTTGGCTTCGGACTGTTTGAAGATGACGTCCTTCAGGCGCTGCTCGACCTCGTCGAGCCGGCGCAGGTTCAGGGGCGGTGCGGTGGCGGCGAGGAGCGCCTGCACCTGGCCGTGCAGCCAATCGTCATCCAGGCTCAGGGCAGCAATGTTCTCGAACAGCAGATGCAGCAGCGCCAACAGGCCGGTGCGCAGTGCGCCCTGCTCCTCGGCAGCAAAGGACAAGCGGTGGCCAAAGTCGGCCAGCATGCGCTCTGCGGCGGTAACCGGGGGCATCTCGCTGCGCAGCAGATCCACCACTTGCGCGGCCATGTCGCGCAGCCGAGTGTCTTCCTCGCCCAGGGCGGGCAGGGCGTTTTCCACCAGGCGAGCCACAGCCAGGGCCAGGCGCTGGGGTACGTGTGTCGACTCAGTTCCCGAAGGCGGTGGCGCGGCAGCGCCCACCGGTGTCAGCCCGAGGTTGGCATAGCCCACCATCACGCTTTGCAGTGTGGGCCAGCTTTGCTGGGCAACGGCCTGCTCCAGTTGGTTCAGCAAGCGCTTTTGGGCCGGCGTCTGACCAGGCATCACCCGCAGAATGGAGCGCAGCGCGACAGCCGGAAAGGCAGGAGGAGAGCTGCTACCCGCGATCTCCTCGTACAGCGCCTGATAGTTGTCCGGTGTCGGGCTCAGCCGGCGGGCGGCCAGCTGCTTGAGCGTCTCGCGCGCAACTTCCGAAGGGGTTTTAAAAGCGGCCATCTTTCAGGGCTGCGGTAACTGCAAACCCCGAAGTGTGACAGAGTGAACGAACGGTTCTGCAGCGCTAGTTGACGAGAACCAGCTTGCCCATCACCGAGCGCGAAGCCATGTGGGCAAACGCCGCTGGTAGCTGCGACAAGGGCATGGTGCGGTCGATGACCGGTTTGATCTTGCCCTGCCCGTACCAATGGGCCAGCTCTTCCATCATGGCGGCGTTGGCCTTGGGTTCGCGCTTGGCGAATTCGCCCCAGAAAACCCCCACGATGGACGCGCCCTTTAGCAGCGGCAGGTTGAAGGGCAGGGCGGGAATGGGGCCGGCTGCAAAGCCCACCACCAGGTAGCGGCCACGCCATGCAATGGAGCGGAAGGCGGCTTCGGACAGCTCGCCGCCCACAGGGTCGTAGATGACGTCGGGACCCTTGCCGCCGGTCAGGGCTTTCAGCGCCTCGCGCAGGTTTTCCTGGCTGTAGTCGATGACCGCGTCGGCACCTATCTTCACGCACAGATCGCATTTGTCCTTGGAGGATGCGGCGGCGATCACCTTGGCCCCCACGGTCTTGGCGATCTGTATGGCCGCCGTGCCGACCCCGCCCGCCGCGCCCAACACGAGCACGGTCTCGCCCGCCCGCAACTGGGCGCGGTCGACCAGGGCATGGTGAGAGGTGGCATAGGTCATGATGAAGGCGGCTGCATCGACATGCGAGAAGCCTTCGGGCAGCGGCATGCAATGCGCTGCCGGGGCCACGACGTGCGTGGCAAAGCCGCCCGTGCCGCTCAGGCAGGCCACGTTTTGGCCGGCACGCAAGTGGTTCACACCTTCGCCCACGGCGTGTACAACACCCGCCCATTCGGCCCCTGGCACGAAAGGCAGGGGCGGCTTGATCTGGTACTTGTTCTGCACCATCAACAGGTCGGGAAAGTTCAGGCTGGCGGCGCGGATCTCCACCAGCACTTCGCCGGGCTTGGGGGTCGGCGTGGGCAGCTCGGTCCAGGCCAAGGCCTCCACGCCCGTGGGTTCGCTGCAAAGCCATGCGTGCATGGACTGTCTCCTTTGCTTGGGTCTTTTTAAGGCTTCCCAGGGCCTGCGATCGCAGGATGAGGCGGTGATCATAGGAGGCGCCAGGCAGCCGTTCTTGTCCCTTGGGTGACGGGTGGAGCTTTGTCGGCGGCCTCCTACAATGTGCCCAGTTCCGTCTGCGTGACCCATGAAAATTCTGATTTCCAACGACGATGGCTATCAGGCGCCAGGCATCGTGGCGCTGCACGACGCGCTGCGCACCGTCGCCGACGTCGAAGTGGTGGCCCCCGAGCACAACAACAGCGCCAAGTCGAACGCGCTGACCCTGCACTCTCCGCTATACGTGCAGCGCGCCGCCAACGGCTTTCGCTACGTGAACGGCACGCCGGCCGACTGCGTGCATATCGCGCTCACGGGCTTGCTGGGTTACCGGCCTGATTTGGTGGTTTCGGGCATCAACAACGGCGCCAACATGGGTGATGACACCATCTATTCCGGCACGGTGGGCGCCGCCATGGAGGGATTCCTGTTCGGCATTCCATCCATCGCCTTCTCGCAAGTGGACAAGGGCTGGGGCGAGATCGAGGCGGCGGCGCGCAAGGCGCGCGAGATGGTCGAACAGATGCAGCGCCGCAGTCTGATCGGCGAGGCGCCCTGGCTGCTCAACGTAAATATTCCCAATCTTCCTTTCGAGGCGCTACGGCCGCTGCGCCTGTGCCGTCTGGGCCGCCGCCATGCGGCCGAACGCGTGATCGAGCAGCAAAGCCCCCGCGGCGAAGTGATGTATTGGATCGGCGGCGCCGGGGCTGCCAAGGACGACGCCGAGGGCACGGATTTCCATGCCACGGCCAATGGCCACGTGGCCGTCACGCCGCTCAAGGTCGACCTGACCGATCACGATGGGCTGGGCTATTGGGCGCAGACGGTGTCCCGCATGGCCGGCGGCACAGGGCAGGGCGGGGAGGATTGATGCAGCCGCGCCGGCCGGGTTTCCCTGCGCGCCTGGATGGGCAGGCGCCCAGGTCCGCACCTCCTGCGGCCTCGCAGGCCCGTGCGCCACGCCCGCCTACCCCGCAGGGCGTGGGACTGGATTCTGCGGCGGTGCGCGCGCGCATGGTGCAGCGCTTGGCGGCCGGCGGTATCGCTTCGCCTCAGGTGTTGCAGGCCATGGGCGGCGTGGAGCGGCATCGCTTCGTGGACACGGCATTGGCCAACCAGGCTTACGAGGACACCAGCCTGCCCATCGGCCTGGCGCAAACCATCTCCAAGCCTAGTGTGGTGGCGCGCATGATCGAGTTGCTGCTGGGCGCCGAATGCGCGCGGGAGCAGGGCCTGGGCCGCGTGTTGGAGATAGGAACCGGTTGCGGCTACCAGGCCGCAGTGCTGGCTCGCGTGGTACGGGAGGTCTACACCATCGAGCGCCTGCGCCCCCTGCACGAGAAGGCCCGCGATCATCTGCGCCCGCTGCGGCTGGCCAACGTACACCTGATCCTGGGCGACGGGATGCAGGGCTTTCCGGGCGGTGCGCCTTATGCCGGCATCATCGCCGCGGCCGGGGGCGACAACCTGCCCCCGGCATGGTGCGAGCAGCTGGCTGTGGGTGGCCGGCTGGTGGCGCCCATCAACGCGGGCAGCCGTCAGGCATTGATGGTGGTGGACAGGACCGCGCAGGGTTTCAAGCAAAGCGTGCTGGAGAGCGTGAACTTCGTCCCCCTAAAATCAGGGATTGCGTGAAGGAAGTGTTGTTTATGTTCGGATTGCGTGCTCGTGAAACACTGGGATTGACCCTGCTGGCTGCGGCTTTGGCTCTGGCCGGATGCGGCACACCCGTCAATCGGGCGCCAGTGGAGGATCGCGGGACATTTGCCGGCAACAACGGCGCACCGAGCGCCACCGGCGTGGAATTGCCCGACCCCAAGAGCCTGCCGGGCGCCGAAAACGCTGGCAAGCCCGGCTATTACACCGTGCGCCCCGGCGACACCCTGATCCGCATCGGCCTGGAAACCGGCCAAAGCTGGAAGGACATCGCCCGCTGGAATAGCCTGGAAAACGCCAACCTGATCGAGGTGGGACAGGTGCTGCGCGTGGTGGCACCCACGGCAGCCACGGCCCCTTCCGTGGTTGCCTCGGATACGGGCGTGGTCACGCGTCCTATCGCGCCGCAAGGCGTGGCTGCCGCTCCCGCCCCTGGTGCTGCAAAGCCGGGTGCCTCGGCGCCCGTGCCGGTCGCTTCGGCCCCAGCCCCTGCCCCCGCTCCGGCGCCCGCCCCGGCTCCCCAGCCGGCCGCAGCGGGTAGCGAAGACCTCAACTTCATGTGGCCTGCTGCCGGTACGTTGATCGCCGGCTTTGACGAGGCGCGCAACAAAGGCCTGGACATCAGTGGCAAGGTGGGAGACCCAGTGCTGGCGGCTGCTGACGGCCGTGTGGTGTATGCCGGTGCCGGCCTTCGCGGCTATGGCAACCTGATCATTCTCAAGCACAACAACACCTACCTGACGGCCTACGCGCACAACCAGGCGCTGCTGGTCAAGGAGGATCAGAACGTGCGCCGGGGCCAGAAGATTGCCGAGATGGGCAGCACCGATGCAGACCGCGTCAAGCTGCACTTCGAAATCCGTCGCCAGGGTAAGCCGGTCGATCCGGCGCGTTACCTGCCTTCCCGTTGAGCACTCCGGCGAGCGACTCGCCAGGCGCCGAGGATGACGAGGCGCCCGACGCCTCGTGCGAGCTGCGCGAGGCGATGATTCCCGTCGCGCTGCATCAGCAGCGGCTGGACAAGGCCCTGGCGCAGCTGGTGCCCGAGTTCTCGCGCAGCTACCTTCAGCAGCTGCTGGCTCAGGGAGCCGTGAAAGTCGACGGTCAGACGGCCTTGAAGCCGGCGCAGAAGGTGCACGCTGGCAGCCGTGTGGCGGTGGAGATGCGGCCGACGCAGCAAAGCCAGGCTTTCAAGCCGGAGAACCTGCCGCTGGACGTGGTGCATGAAGACGAGCACCTGCTGGTCGTGAACAAGCCCGCGGGACTGGTGGTACATCCGGCGCCCGGCAACTGGAGCGGCACGCTGCTCAATGCCTTGCTGGGGCGCGATGCGCGCGCGGCGCAAGTGCCGCGCGCCGGCATCGTGCACCGACTGGACAAGGACACCAGCGGTCTGATGGTGGTGGCCCGCAGCCGCCCGGTCATGGATGCCCTGGTCCGCATGATTGCCGCCCGAGAAGTGAGCAGGCAGTACCTGGCGCTGGCTTGGGGCGCCTGGCGCGGCCCCGCGCAGCGGCGCGTGGAGGCTGCGATAGGGCGCGACCCGCGCCAGCGGCTGCGCATGGCCGTGATCGATCTCGCGCAGCACCCTGGCAAACCGGCCCGGACGGACTTCCAGTTGCTCGACGGCACAGCGGATGTTTGTCTGGTGCGCTGCACCCTGCATACCGGGCGCACGCACCAGATCCGCGTGCACATGGCTTCGCTGGGTCATCCGCTGGTGGGTGACAGTCTGTATGGCGGCGCGGGCGGCGGTGGCTTGCAGCGCCAGGCTCTGCACGCCTACCGCCTGGCGTTCACGCACCCGGTGACGGGGCAGGTGCTGGAGTGCTTTTCAGAACCTCCGGCGGACATGGGTACAGCCTTTGAAATGTGGGGCCTGCGCTACAATGGCTTTTTTGGCGACGCATAGCGCCGCGCATCCGGAAACCGGCGAGACCGGCACCGGCTTGGCACCTGGGAAGGTGACCGCTCCCTCTATTTCGCAGGCATTCCCCGTGGCGTGCCGCAGTCTTCTCCCGCAATTGCCACACCATGAATTCGGTGGATGCCAAACGGGTTCTTGAAACCGCGCTGATCTGCGCCACCCAGCCTGTGCCGCTGCGTGAATTGCGCACCTTGTTCGACGACGCGCTGAGCGCCGACACCGTCAAGGCCTTGCTGGCGCAGCTGCAGCAGGAGTGGGCGACACGCGGTGTGGAACTGGTGGCCGTGGCTACCGGCTGGCGCTTCCAGAGCCGCCCCGAGATGCGCGACTATCTGGACCGGCTACATCCGGAAAAGCCCCCGCGCTATACGCGTGCTGCGCTGGAGACGCTGGCCATCATTGCTTATCGTCAGCCTGTGACGCGTGGCGATATCGAGGACATCCGGGGCGTCACGGTCAACAGCTTGATCATCAAGCAGCTGGAAGACCGGGGCTGGGTGGAGGTCATCGGACACCGGGAAACAGTGGGCCGCCCGGCCCTGCTGGCCACGACACGCCAATTCCTGGACGATCTGGGTCTCCAGTCGCTGGACCAACTTCCTGCCCTGGATGAGGCGCCTGGCCAGCTGGACATGCTGCAGGCGCTGGACGAGCTGGCTCCGGCAGAGGGTTCGCAGGATGTGCCACCCGAAGAACAACCGATAGCAGCAGCAGCTGAAGCTGCCAACACCCGAGAAAGCGATGCCCCCACTGGCGAAGCGAGGGAAACCGATCTATGAACAAACCCGACAAACGCCCCCGCACGGCGCAACCGCAAGGCGGCAATCGTCTTCCGCGCAGTCCCCGGCGCCCCGTTGTACCGGCGGACGAAGCAGAATTGCTCCAGAAGCCTCCGGTGGCCGCTGACCAGGCCGACGGCTACCATTTCGCCGACGTGGTTTCTGGCCAACTGGACCACGATGAGGACGACGCCCAACTTGCACCCACCAAGCGCGTCCTCCAGCCCCATGCCGAAAGCCCCAAGCTGCACAAGGTGCTGGCCCAGGCCGGCATGGGCTCGCGTCTGGAGATGGAACAGCTGATCCTGGAAGGACGCATCTCCGTCAACAATGAGCCCGCCCATGTGGGCCAGCGTGTCCAGTTCGGCGACCAGATCAAGGTCAACGGCAAGCCCCTGCGCGTGCGCATCGATCCGCCGCCAACGCGGGTGATCGCCTACCACAAGCCTGTGGGCGAAGTGGTCACTCACGACGATCCGCAGAACCGCCCCACAGTGTTTCGCAAGCTGCCACGGCTGATGCATGGCAAGTGGCAGTCCGTGGGCCGTCTCGACTTGAACACGGAAGGCCTGCTGCTGCTCACCAGTTCGGGCGAGCTGGCGAACCGCCTGATGCACCCACGCTTTGGCCTGGAGCGCGAATACGCCGTGCGTGTGTTGGGTGCGCTGTCTGACGAAGAGCGCCAGCGCCTGCTCGACGGCGTGCCCCTGGAGGACGGCATGGCATCCTTCGGCTCCATTGACGAGGGTGGTGGCGAAGGCGTCAATTGCTGGTACCGCGTCACTATTTCCGAGGGCCGCAACCGTGAGGTGCGGCGCATGTTCGAAGCAGTGGGCCACGCCGTCAGCCGGCTGATCCGCATCCGCTATGGCGCCATGCTGCTGCCGCGTGGCCTCAAGCGTGGCGCCTGGGTGGAGCTGGACGACCGCGACATCAATGCCTTGATGCGTGCGGTGGGGGGCGAACCGCTGGCGACGCCGCGTGGCCCGCGCGCCGGTGCGGGGGGGCGCAGCGGGCGGGCGCCCGATCGGCCAAGAGCGCCTCGCGGTGACGCGCCGAAAGCCGGCGCTCAGCCGGACCCGATGAAGACCTCGGTGGGCTATATCGGCGCCGACAGCCTGGCACGCCAGCGCCAGCAACAAAAGCAGCGTGGCAGCGGTGGCCAACGGCGCGGCGGCCGGTAGGCGGCCGGCCCAAAGTTAAAATCCGCGGTTTTGCCCGCCTGGCAAAAAATATCCCAACACTCCATCACAAGGAAAAATTTCATGGCTATCGAACGTACCCTGTCCATCATCAAGCCCGACGCCGTTGCTAAGAACGTCATCGGCCAGATCTACGCCCGCTTCGAAGCCGCCGGCCTGAAGATCGCCGCCGCCCGCATGATCCACCTGTCGCGCGCCGAAGCCGAGCAGTTCTACGCCGTGCACAAGGAGCGTCCCTTCTTCAAGGACCTGGTGGACTTCATGATCTCCGGCCCGGTGATGGTGCAGGTGCTGGAAGGCGAGAACGCCATCCTGAAGAACCGTGAACTGATGGGCGCCACCGATCCCAAGAAGGCCGCCCCCGGCACCATCCGCGCCGACTTCGCCGACAGCATCGATGCCAACGCCGTGCACGGCTCCGACGCTGCCGAGACAGCCCAGGTCGAAATCTCCCTGTTCTTCCCCGGCCTGAGCGTCTACGCACGCTGATCGGCCGCCCGCGGGCGGCGGGGCACTGTAGCCCTCCGCGCCGCGGCGCCTGCCAGGTGGACTACCCGAGCGCGCCATGAGTACCAACCTTCTTGATCTGGACCTCGCCGCCGTCGCCGCGTTTTGCGAGCAACTGGGCGAGAAGCGCTTTCGGGCCACCCAGCTGTATCGCTGGATCCACCAGCGCGGCGCGAGCGATTTCGACCAGATGAGCGATCTGGCCAAGTCGCTGCGCGAGAAACTCAAGGGCTGCGCGCACGTGAGCGCGCTGCCCGTCCTCAGTGAACACGTCTCGGCCGACGGCACCGTCAAGTGGCTGTTCGACGTGGGCGGCGGCAATGCCGTGGAGACCGTCTTCATCCCCGAAGAGGACCGCGGTACGCTATGTATTTCGTCGCAAGCCGGCTGCGCCGTGGGTTGCCGCTTTTGCTCCACGGGGCACCAGGGTTTCAGCCGCAACCTGACCACCGGCGAGATCGTCGCCCAGCTCTGGTTTGCTGAGCACACGCTGCGTGGACGCCGTGGCAGCGACGAGCGGGTGATCTCCAACGTCGTCATGATGGGCATGGGCGAGCCGCTGCAGAACTATTCGGCCCTGGTGCCGGCGCTGCGCACCATGCTGGACGACCATGCGTACGGCCTGTCGCGCCGCCGCGTCACCGTGTCCACCTCGGGTGTGGTGCCCATGATCGACCGGCTGGCGCAGGATTGTCCCGTGGCGCTGGCGGTGTCGCTGCATGCCCCGGGCAATGCGCTGCGCGACACGCTGGTGCCGCTGAACCGCAAGTACCCGCTGGCCGAACTGCTGAGCGCCTGCGAGCGCTACCTGGAGCACGCCCCGCGCGACTTCATCACTTTCGAGTACTGCATGCTCGATGGCGTGAACGACCAGCCCGAGCATGCGCGCGAACTCATCGCGCTGGTGAACGGCAGCGCCGGCGCGCGCGTGCCATGCAAATTCAACCTGATTCCGTTCAATCCGTTCCCCGCATCCGGCCTGCGCCGTTCCAGCAACGCCGCGGTGATGGCCTTCGCCAAGCTGCTCAGCGATGCGGGCATCGTCACCACCGTGCGCAAGACGCGGGGCGACGACATCGACGCCGCCTGTGGCCAGTTGGCCGGCGACGTGAAGGACCGCACCAAGGTGGGTGAGCGCATGGCCAAACTGCGCACCATCCCCATCCAGCCGGTGCCGTGAGCCACGCATTCGACGACCAGGAGGGGAGACCGGCCATGAACATAAGCAACAGGACCAGCGCCGCGGTGCAGCGCTGGCCCCTTCTGGCAGCGGCCTGCCTGCTGGGTCTGGCGGCCACCCTGGCGGGCTGCGCCCATACTGGGGGCAACGGTGCGGCGGGTGCCAGCGAGCCTGCCGGCATCCAGGGCGAGACCGATGCGCGCCGGCGTGCGCGCATCCGCCTGGAGCTGGCGGCCAGCTACCTGCAGCGCGGACAGGCCCAGGTGGCGCTGGAAGAGGTGCATCAGGCCTTGGCGGCTGATCCCAGTTACGCCGATGCCTACCACCTGCGCGGCCTGGTCTTCATGGCCATGGGCGATCTGGCGCAGGCCGAGGACAGCCTCAAGCGCGCCCAGGGCATGAAGCCCTCCGACCCCGACATCCTGCACAACCTGGGCTGGCTGCAATGCCAGCGCCAGCAGTACGCGCAGGCCGACCAGCTCTTCGATCGGGCGCTCGCCGTGCCCACCTACGCTGCGCGAAGCAAAACGCTGATGTCGCAAGGTCTGTGCTACCAGCGCGCCGGCCGCAGCGAACAGGCCGAGCAGACGCTGCTGCGCGCCTACGAGATCGACGCCGGTAACCCGGTGGTCGGCTACCACCTGGCATCGCTACTGTTTGCCCGCGGCGAAGCGGCGCGCGCGCAGTTCTACATCCGCCGCGTGAACAATGGCGAATTCGCCAATGCCGAATCGCTGTGGCTGGGTGTGAAGATCGAGCGCCAGCTGCGCGACCTGGCTGCCATGCGCCAGCTCAGCGAGCAGTTGCGCAAGCGCTTCCCGGATGCCAAGGAAACCCGTGCACTGGACCGGGGAGCCTTCGATGAGTGAGGTCACAGCCGTTCCGGGCGAAGGGACTGGTTCTGCGGAACCTGCCATGACTGCCGGCGGGTTGCTGGCGCATCGGCGCGAGGCCGCGGGCGTGCACGTCGCAGCCCTGGCCATGATGCTCAAGGTGCCGGTCGCCAAGCTGCAGGCCCTGGAAGCCGACCGCTACGAGATGTTTGCCGACGCGGTCTACGTGCGGGCATTGGCCTCCAGCGCCTGCCGCGCCCTGAAGACCGACCCCTCCGAGGTGCTGGCACTGCTGCCCGGCGCTGCGCCGGCGCCGCTGCGTGTCGACAAGGGCATCAACGCCAGCTTCCGCGACACCGTGCACCGTGGCAGCTTCTCCTCGCCGGCCGAGGCGCCGCGCTCGCGCGCGCTGGGTGTGACGGTGGTGGTGCTGCTGGCGGCCGCCCTGGCCATCGTGCTGTGGCCCAAGGGCGAGAGCCCGGCCAGCGTCATGGCCTTGCTGGGCCAGCAGGCATCGTCGCCACAGTCGGAGTCCGAGGCGCTGCCGCAGGCGAGTGCTCGGCCTGAGGGCGAGCCCGCCGAAACCCAGGCGCAGGCCGCGCCTGCCGCGGCAAGCCCTGCGCTACCAGTTCCGGTGGGACCGGAGGCGTCACCGCCTCTGGCCGCCCCCGCTCAGCCGCCGGCCAGCGCTGCCGCTCCGGTGCAGACGACCACTTCCGAGGGGCAAGGCGCCGAGGCTGTGGATGGCGTGCTGGTCATCCGTGCCACCGCGCCGTCGTGGGTGCAGGTGCGCAGCGGCACCGGCGCCACGGTGCTGCAAAAGTTGTTGGGTGCGGGCGAGAGCATCGCCGTCCCGGGCACGCCGCCCTGGTCCGTGGTGATCGGCAAGGCCGACTCCACCGAGGTGCTGGTACGCGGCACGCCCATGGACCTGGCAGCCATTGCGCGCGAGAACGTCGCGCGCTTCGAGGTGAAATGATGAATCTGCCCGCTACAACAGCCGGCCCCATCGCGCTGTCGGCCCCGCTGCCGCGGCGCACGCGCCAGGCGCGCGTGGCCTGGGGCGCCCGCGTGGTCACGGTGGGCGGCGACGCGCCCGTGCGCATCCAGTCCATGACCAACACCGATACGGTGGACGCCGTGGGCACGGCCATCCAGGTCAAGGAACTGGCCCAGGCCGGCTCGGAGATGGTGCGCATCACCGTCAACACACCCGAGGCGGCGCAGGCCGTGCCCTACGTGCGCGAGCAGCTCGACCGCATGGGCGTGGACGTGCCGCTGGTGGGTGACTTCCACTACAACGGCCACCGACTGCTGACCGAGTTCCCGGACTGCGCGCAGGCGCTGTCCAAGTACCGCATCAATCCCGGCAACGTGGGCAAGGGCGACAAGCGCGACCGCCAGTTCGGCCAAATGGTCGAGGCCGCCGTGCGCTGGGACAAGGCCGTGCGCATCGGCGTGAACTGGGGCAGCCTGGACCAGGAGCTGCTGGCCAGCCTGATGGATGCCAACAGCCGCCGCGCGCAGCCGTGGGACGCACGCCAGGTTATGTACGAGGCCTTGATCACCTCGGCCATCGATTCGGCCCGCATGGCCGAAAGCATGGGCCTGGCCGGCGAGCAGATCATCCTGTCGTGCAAGGTCAGCGGCGTGCAGGACCTGATCGCCGTGTACCGCGAACTGGCGCGCCGCTGCGACTACGCGCTGCACCTGGGCTTGACCGAGGCCGGCATGGGCACCAAGGGCACGGTAGCCTCCAGCGCCGCATTAGCCATCCTGCTGCAGGAGGGCATTGGCGACACCATCCGCGTTTCGCTCACGCCCCAGCCGGGGGAGGCGCGCACGCAGGAGGTGGTGGTGGCGTCGGAGATCCTGCAGGCGCTGGGCCTGCGCACCTTCGTGCCCAGCGTCACAGCCTGTCCGGGCTGCGGGCGCACCACCAGCACCACCTTCCAGGAGCTGGCCAAGCAGATCGACGACTACCTGCGCGCGCAAATGCCCGTGTGGCGTGCCAGTTACCCGGGCGTGGAAAAGATGAAGGTGGCCGTCATGGGCTGCATCGTCAACGGCCCGGGCGAGAGCAAGCACGCCGACATCGGCATCAGCCTGCCCGGCACGGGCGAGGCGCCGGCGGCGCCGGTGTTCATCGACGGCGAGAAGGCCCTGACGCTGCGCGGCGAGCGCATCGCCGAGGAATTCCAGGCCATCGTGCAGGACTATGTGGCGCGGCGCTTCGGCGGCGTGGCCGCCTGAACTATCAAAATAATAGCTGCTGGCGCTTGACTGGCAAGCGCTAGAGCCCGATTTCATTCAAAACTTATAGAACAACGAGCAAGATGCAGAAGCTGGTCGCCATCAAGGGCATGAACGACATCCTGCCGCCTGATTCGGCGCGCTGGGAGTGGCTGGAGGACAAAGTGCGCTCCCTCATGGCGCGCTACGCCTATCGGAACATCCGCACTCCCATCGTCGAGCCCACGCCGCTGTTCGTGCGCGGCCTGGGCGAGGTCACGGACATCGTCGAGAAGGAGATGTACTCCTTCGAGGACCGCCTCAACGGCGAGCAGCTCACCCTGCGCCCCGAGGCCACGGCCGGCGTGGTGCGTGCGGTGGTCGAGCATTCCATGCTGTACGAAGGTGGCAAGCGCCTGTACTACATGGGTCCTATGTTCCGCCACGAGCGGCCCCAGCGCGGACGCTATCGCCAGTTCCACCAGATCGGCGCCGAGGCGCTGGGCTTTCCGGGCGCCCACGCGGATGCCGAGCTGATCTTGCTGGCGCACGCGCTGTGGCAGGAGCTGGGCCTGCAGGACGTGCGGTTAGAGCTCAACAGCCTGGGTCAGCCCGAGGAGCGCAAGGCCCACCGCGCGGCCCTCATCGCCTACCTGGAACAGCACCAGGAGGTGCTAGACGAGGACGCGCGCCGGCGCCTGTACAGCAACCCGTTGCGCATCCTGGACACCAAGAACCCCGCCATGCAGGCGATGGTCGAGGGCGCGCCCAAGCTCATGGACTTCCTGTGTGAAGCCTCGCTGGCCCACTTCGACGCCGTGAAGGCGATCCTGGACGCCAACGGTGTGGCCTGGCGCATCAACCCGCGCCTGGTGCGCGGCATGGACTACTACAACCTGACGGTGTTCGAGTTCGTCACCGACCGCCTGGGCTCGCAGGGCACCATCTGCGGCGGCGGGCGCTACGACTACCTGATCGAGCAGATCGGCGGCAAGAGCGCCCCGGCCGTGGGCTGGGCACTGGGCATGGAGCGGGTGCTGGAGCTGCTCAAGGAGCAGGACGTAGCAGTGCCTGACGCCGCCGCCGACGTCTACGCTGTGGTACCTGACGCGTCCCAGCTGCCCCAGGTCATGGTGCAGCTGCAACGCCTGCGGGCGCTGGGCGTTTCCGTTCAAATGCACGCGCCCACCGCTGGTGGCGAAGGCATGGGCAGCATGAAGTCCCAGTTCAAGAAGGCCGACGCCAGCGGCGCCCGTTTCGCCCTGGTCTTCGGGGCGGACGAGATGGCGCGTGGCGCCGTCACCGTCAAGCCGCTGCGCGAGGCGCTGGAGCAGACAGAGCGTCTGCTGGCCGAGCTGCCCGCCTGGGCGGCAACCCTACAATCCCCGCGTTGAAAGGCAACGGTAAGCACATGGCCAACAATTTCGACCTGCAGGAGCAGGAACAGCTCGACGAACTCAAGCACTTCTGGAAGACCTGGGGCAATCTCATTACCTGGGTGCTCATCGTCGTGATGGGCGCCTTTGCCGCCTGGAACGGCTGGCGCCTGTGGCAAAGCCGCCAGGCCCAACAGGCCACGGCCCTGGCCGAGGCGGTGGAATCGGCCGCCCGCAGCGGCGATATGGCGCGCGTGCAGCAGGCCTTTGGCGATCTCAAATCCAGCTATGGCGGCACCGTGCAGGCCGCCCAGGCCGGCCTGCTCGCAGCCAAGGTAATGGCGGATGCCGGCAACCTCGACGGCGCCAAGGAGGCCTTGGCCTGGGTGGCTGACAAGGCCGGCGACGATGGCCTGCGCGCCGTGGCGCGCCTGCGTCTGGCCGCCGTGCTGATCGAGCAGAAAGCCTATGACGAGGCGCTGGCGCAGCTGTCGCGTGACATCACCCCTGAATTCAGTGCCCTGGCCGCCGACCGCAAGGGCGACGTACTGCAGCTGCAGGACAAGAAGCCGCAGGCCGTGGCGGAATACCGCCGCGCCTGGCAGGCCATGGACGAGCGGGTCGATTACCGCCGCCTGATCGAGGCCAAGCTGAACGCCCTGGGTGTGCAGCCGCAGGTCGTGGCCGCCGCTGGAGGTGCACAGTGAAGGCCGCACTGATGCTGCGCCCGGCCGCGGCGCTGGCCTGCGCGCTGGCCTTGGTGGGGTGTTCCTCCTTGAGCAACATGATGCCCTGGAGTGGCCCGTCGCGGCCCAAACCGGCGGAGCTGGGTCCCAACGTCCCTGTGCTGGGCGTGCGCCAGGCCTGGACGGCGCAGATCGGCGACACGCAGGGCCTGGCCCTGGACGCGCGTGTGATCGGCAACACCGTGGTGCTGGCCTCGGCCTCGGGCGAGGTGGCCGCTATCGATGCGCGCACCGGCGGGGACGTCTGGCGCGCGCGCCTGGGTGTGCCTCTTGCCTCTGGCGTGGGCAGCGACGGCCGCTGGTCGGCCGTAGGCGCCAAGAGCAGCGAGATCATCGTGCTCGAAGGGGGCCGCGAGATCTGGCGCAAACACCTGCCTGCCCAGGCCTATACCGCCCCGCTGGTGGCGGGTGAGCGCATCTTCGTGCTGGCGGCGGACCGCTCGGTCTCCGCATTCGACGCCGCGACGGGCCGCATGCTGTGGCGTCAGCAGCGTCCCGGCGAGCCGCTCATCCTGCGCCAGGGCGGCGTGCTGATGGCAGTGGGCGACACCCTGGTGGCAGGCCTGTCCGGCCGCTTGGTGGGCTTCAACCCGGACAACGGCAGCGTGCGCTGGGAGGCGCCCCTGGCCAGTCCACGCGGCACCAATGACGTGGAGCGCCTGGTGGAGATCGTAGGACGTACCAGCCGGGTGGGCGACAGTGTCTGCGCCCGTGCCTACCAGGCCAGCGTGGGCTGCATTGACGCTGCTCGTGGCAGTGTCGCTTGGACCCAGGCCGCCAGCGGCGGCGAGGGCATCGATGGCGACGAGCAGATGCTGTTTGGCACCGAGGGCAACGGCACGGTACTGGCCTGGAAGCGCGCCGATGGTTCGCGTGCCTGGTCGTCCAATCGCCTGCAGTGGCGCAAGCTGACGGCGCCACTGCTGCTGGGCCGCTCGGTGGTGGTGGGCGACGATACGGGCCTGGTGCATCTGCTGTCCCGCGAGGACGCCTCGCCCTTGAATCGCCTGGCTACCGACGGCTCGCCCATTGCGGCCGCACCCGTGGCGGTGGGAGACACCCTGGTGGTGGTCACCCGCAAGGGCGGCGTTTACGGCTTTCGTCCCGAGTGACAAAACTCTGAATTGAAGGGAAGGGATGAAACCCGTCATCGCCCTGGTGGGGCGGCCCAATGTGGGCAAATCCACCTTGTTCAACCGCCTCACCAAAACGCGTGACGCGATCGTGGCGGACTTCGCCGGCCTCACGCGCGACCGCCACTACGGTCATGGCCGCCAGGGCAAGCTGGAATACATCGTCATCGACACCGGCGGCTTTGAACCCGACGCCGGCAGCGGCATCTACCGTGAAATGGCCCGCCAGACGCGCCAGGCGGTGGCCGAGGCCGACGTGGTCATCTTCGTGGTGGACGCACGTGCCGGCCTGTCCGCCCAGGACCACGACATCGCCGACTACCTGCGCCGCCTGGGCAAGCCCTGCGTGCTGGCCGGCAACAAGGCCGAGGGCATGCAGGGCAGCGCGCAGTTGGCCGAGTTCTATGAACTGGGTCTGGGCGAAGTTTTTCCCGTCTCAGCCGCCCACGGCCAGGGCGTGCGCGGCCTGGTGGAACATGCGCTGGAGCCGCTGCCGCCGCCGGGCGACGACGATGAGTCCGAGCAGGACCAGGACGTCATTCGCCTGGCCGTGGCCGGCCGGCCCAACGTGGGCAAGTCCACGCTGATCAACGCCTGGCTGGGCGAGGAGCGCCTGGTGGCCTTCGACCTGCCAGGCACCACGCGCGATGCCATTACCGTGCCGCTGGAGCGGGGCGGGCGCAAGTTCGAGTTGATCGACACGGCCGGGTTGCGCCGCAAGGGCCGGGTGTTCGAGGCCATCGAGAAGTTCTCCGTGGTCAAGACGCTGCAGGCCATCGAGTCGGCGCACGTGGTGCTGCTGCTGCTGGATGCCACTCAGGGCGTGACCGACCAGGATGCGCACATCGCCGGCTATATCCTGGAGAGCGGCCGGGCCGTGGTGGTCGCCATCAACAAATGGGACGCGGTCGACAGCTACCAGCGCCAGGAACTGGAGCGCTCCATCGAGACGCGGCTTTCGTTCCTGAAGTTCGCCTCACTGCACTTCATCTCGGCGCAGAAGCGCCAGGGCCTGGCACCGCTGTGGACGTCGCTGGTGCAAGCCTACAAGGCCGCCAATCGCAAGATGCCCACACCCGTGCTGACACGCGTGCTGCTGGAGTCGGTGCAGTTCCAGGCGCCCAAGCGTTCGGGAAGCTTTCGGCCCAAGCTGCGCTACGCGCACCAGGGCGGCATGAACCCGCCCATTATCGTCATCCACGGCAACTCGCTGGAGCACGTCACTGACGCATACAAGCGCTTCCTGGAAGGGCGCTTTCGCAAGGAGTTCGACCTGGTCGGCACGCCGCTGCGCATCGAAATGAAAACCTCGGCCAATCCCTACGCGGACAAGGGCGAGGGCTGACGCCCTGGTCTCCGTGGGGGTGCACGGCTGTGGTAAGGTGCCGTATCACAACAACATCTTTGAACACGGAGAATATCGTGAGCAATAAAGGCCAGCTTCTGCAAGACCCTTTCCTCAACGCACTGCGCCGCGAGCATGTGCCGGTTTCCATCTATCTGGTCAACGGCATCAAGCTGCAAGGACAGATCGAATCCTTCGATCAGTACGTCGTGCTGCTGCGCAATACAGTGACCCAGATGGTCTACAAGCACGCCATCTCCACCATCGTCCCGGGGCGCGCCGTGAACTTCTCCACGGCCGAGCCGGCTGAGCCGGACAGCGGCGAGAACCGATAACCCCACCATTGGCGGCGCGAAGCTGCGCCGGCAAGCCGGCGCCTCGCACTCCTGGCGCCCGCAGCATTGACAACTTCCCCTCATCAACCTTTTGATGGCCCTGCCGCGCCGGTCTTGCTGATCGGCGTGGATTTTGGCCTGCGTCATTTCGACGGCGATCTGGAAGAGCTCGGCCTGCTGGCGCAGACCGCAGGGCTGGAGCCCGTCGCCCGTCTGACCTGCAAGCGCAAGGTGCCCGACGCGGCGCTGTTCGTCGGCAGCGGCAAGGCGGACGAGATCCGTACCCTGGCGGAAATGCATGGCGCTCAGGAGGTGCTGTTCGACCAGGCACTCAGCCCTGCCCAGCAGCGCAACTTGGAGCGCCACATCGGCCTGCCGGTCAACGACCGCACGCTGCTCATCCTGGAAATCTTTGCCCAGCGCGCGCGCAGCCACGAAGGCAAGCTGCAAGTGGAACTCGCCCGGCTGCAGTACCTGAGTACGCGCCTGGTGCGCCGCTGGTCTCACCTGGAGCGACAGCGCGGCGGCATCGGCACACGCGGCGGCCCCGGCGAGCGGCAGATCGAGTTGGACCGCCGCATGATCGACGAAGCCATCAAGCGCACACGCGAGCGCCTGGTTAAGGTCAAGCGCCAGCGCAACACGCAGCGGCGCCAGCGCGAGCGGCGCGAGACGTTCAACATCTCCATCGTCGGCTACACCAACGCCGGCAAGTCGACCCTATTCAACGCCCTGGTCAAGGCGCGCGCCTATGCGGCCAACCAATTGTTCGCAACGCTGGACACCACCACGCGCCAGCTTTATCTGGGCGAGGGTATTGGATCGGTATCGCTATCGGACACCGTCGGCTTCATCCGCGACCTGCCCCACGGGCTGGTCGATGCCTTTCAGGCCACGTTGCAGGAGGCCGTGGATGCCGACCTGCTGTTGCACGTGGTGGATGCCTCCAACCCCGGCTATCCCGAGCAGATCGCCCAGGTGCAGTTGGTACTGCACGAGATCGGTGCTGCTGACATCACCCAGCTCTTGGTATTCAACAAGCTCGATGCCGTTCCTGCTGATGCCCGGCCTGCGACCTTGCTGGATACCTACGAGATCGATGGTCGCCAGGTGCCGCGCATCTACGTGAGTGCGCGCGACGGCACTGGCATGGCGGCCCTGCGCGCTCAACTCGCCGCCATGGCGCTGGAGCGCGCCAGCTGGAACATGCCCCCTGGTGCCGCGGCTGAATTGCCGGCGGCCGAGGAGTGATTGGGCACAATGCTCGCTTGTTGTCGTGTCTTCACAGAATAAGAGAATCTGCGCATGAACCTTCCTAGCCGCTCCTGGCGCCAGGCCCTGCTGCCGGCGCGCATTCGGGGGATGTTCAACCTCAACGATCCACGCTGGGGCCGGGGCGAGGAGGGCGGCGAGGGCCAGCGCCCGGAGCCTGAACGCCCTGTCGACCCCCCCCGGGGCAACCGCGGGCGGGACGGCGGTCCGGCCAGCGGGCAGCCGCCGGACCTGGACGAGCTGTGGCGTGACCTGAACCGCAAGCTTGGTGGCCTGTTTGGCGGGCGTGGCGGCGGTAACGGGCGCGGCCAGCCGCCGGCGGGCGGCGGTGGCGGCGGCAGCTTCCAGCCTGACATGAAAAATGCCGGCGTCGGCCTGGGGCTGATCGCAGGGGTTGCCGTATTGATCTGGCTGGGCACAGGCTTTTTCATCGTCCAGGAAGGTCAGCAGGCCGTCATCACTCAGTTCGGCAAGTACAAGAGCACCGTCAATGCCGGCTTCAACTGGCGACTGCCGTACCCCATCCAGCGCCATGAGCTGGTGTTCGTGACGCAGATCCGTTCGGTGGATGTGGGCCGTGACAGCATCATCAAGAGCACAGGGCTGCGCGAATCGGCCATGCTGACCGAGGACGAGAACATCGTCGAAATCAAGTTCGCCGTGCAGTACCGCCTGAACGATGCGCGCGCCTGGCTGTTCGAGAGCCGCAATCCCGGCGATGCCGTGGTGCAGGCTGCCGAGACGGCCGTGCGTGAGGTCGTCGGCAAGATGCGTATGGACAGCGCCCTGGCCGAGGAGCGCGACCAGATCGCCCCGCGTGTGCGCAATCTGATGCAGTCCATCCTGGACCGCTACAAGGTCGGTGTCGAGGTCGTGGGCATCAACCTGCAGCAGGGTGGCGTGCGTCCGCCCGAGCAGGTGCAGGCGGCGTTCGACGATGTTCTGAAGGCCGGCCAGGAGCGCGAGCGCGCCAAGAACGAGGCCCAGGCCTATGCCAATGACGTGATCCCTCGCGCGGTGGGGACGGCTTCGCGTTTGGGCGAAGAGGCTGCCGCCTACAAGGCGCGCATCGTGGCCCAGGCGCAGGGTGACGCCCAACGCTTTTCCTCCGTGCTGGCCGAGTACCAGAAGGCGCCGCAGGTGACGCGTGACCGCATGTACCTGGAGAGCATGCAGCAGATCTACAGCAGCGTGACCAAGGTACTGGTGGAGTCGCGTCAAGGCTCCAACCTGTTGTATCTGCCGCTGGACAAGATCATGCAGGGCGTTGCCCAAACGCCGCAGCCCGCTGTCACAGGCCTGGATACAGCACCCGCCACACCGGGACCGTCCTCCGCCGGTGCCGGGGCGGCGCCGCTGAACAACGACGGACGCGCCCGCGATGCCCGCTCGCGTGAACGCGAGTCCCGATAGGAGAGCCGTGTGAACAGAATCGGATTCATCGCAACCAGCGTCCTGATCGCGCTCGCTTTGCTGAGCTCCATGGTCTTCGTGGTGGACCAGCGTCAGTTCGGCGTGGTCTATGCCCTCGGCCAGATCAAGGACGTGATCACCGAGCCAGGCTTGAACTTCAAGCTGCCGCCGCCGTTCCAGAACGTGCGCTACATCGACAAGCGCCTGCTCACGCTGGACAGCTCGGACACCGAGTCCATGCTGACGGCCGAGAAGCAGCGCGTGGTGATCGACTGGTACGTGCGCTGGCGCATCACCGATCCGTCGGAGTACATCCGCAACGTCGGCCTGGACGAGAACGCCGGTGCACTGCAGCTCAACCGCGTGGTGCGCAACGCCTTCCAGGAAGAGGTCAACCGCCGCACTGTGCGCGAACTGATCTCCACCAAGCGGGACGCGCTCATGTCGGACGTCAAGCGCGAGGTGCTGGAGGCCGTACGCGGCGCTAAGCCTTGGGGCGTGGACGTAGTAGACGTGCGTATCACCCGCGTGGACTATGTGGAGGCCATCACCGAGTCTGTCTATCGCCGCATGGAGGCCGAGCGCAAGCGCGTGGCCAACGAACTGCGCTCCACGGGCGCGGCCGAGGGCGAGAAGATCCGCGCCGATGCCGACCGTCAGCGCGAGATCACCATTGCGAACGCCTACCGCGATGCGCAGAAGGTCAAGGGCGAAGGCGATGCCGAAGCCGCGCGTACCTACGGTGAGGCCTTTGGCCGCGACCCGCAGTTCGCCCAGTTCTATCGTAGTCTCGAAGCCTATAAGTCCAGTTTCAATCGCAAGAGCGACGTGATGGTGATCGACCCTTCGTCCACTGAGTTCTTCAAGGCTTTCCGAGGCACCGGCAGCGCTGGTGCGCGCCAGACGCCCTGAGCGGCAGCCGTTGGCGCAGGCCATCCGGTGGACTGGAGCAGCGCTGCCTGGGGCGCCATCGGGATCGTGCTGGTGATCGAAGGGATATTTCCCTTCGTCTCTCCGGCCGGCTGGCGGCGCACCTTCAGCCAGCTGCTGCAGCTGCGCGACGGGCAGATCCGGTTTTGTGCGCTGCTGAGCATCCTTGCGGGTGCGCTCGTGTTGCTGCTGCTGGCCTGATCGGCCTGGAGCCGGCCTCAGGCCGGCGATGCCCCAGCCAGTAGAATCCCCCTTTTAACAGCTCCCCCTTTTTTTCCATGTCTGCCTGGGTCCTGCCGGATCACATTGCCGATGTCCTGCCTTCCGAGGCCCGGCACATCGAAGAGCTGCGCCGCAGCTTGCTGGACACGGCCCGCAGCTATGGCTACGAGCTGGTGATGCCGCCGCTGCTGGAACACCTCGATTCGCTCCTGACCGGAGCCGGCGAGGCGCTGGACCTGCAGACGTTCAAGCTGGTCGACCAGCTGTCGGGCCGTTCCATCGGCCTGCGCGCAGACACCACCCAGCAGGTGGCTCGTATCGATGCCCACCTGCTCAACCGTCGCGGCGTTACCCGGCTTTGCTACTGTGGCCCGGTGCTGCACACCCGCCCGGACCGTCCGCGCGCTACGCGCGAGCCGCTGCAGTTCGGGGCCGAGATTTACGGCCACGCGGGCATGGAGGCGGACATCGAGTCCGTGGTGCTGGCGCTGGAATGCCTGCGCGTGGCGCAGGTGCCCGAGGTCAGCGTCGACTTGGCCGATGTGCGTATCGTGCGCAGCCTGCTGGCCGGGGTCCCGGTAGACCTGGCCATGCTCAATGACGTGCATGCGGCGCTGGCGGCCAAGGACGGCAGCGAACTGGCGGACTTGACGCGCAATTTTCCGGCCCCCGCCCGCGAGGGGCTGCTAGCCCTGCTGGATCTGTACGGCGACGTCCAGGTGCTGGATGAGGCGGAAAAAGTGCTCAAACCCGCACCGGAATTGCGGCAGGCGCTATCAGATTTGAGATCTATTGCATCCCGGATCAAGGGCGCGCGCGTCACTTTCGACCTGGCCGACCTGCGTGGCTATGCCTACTACAGCGGCACGCGCTTCGCGATGTACGTGCCCGGCGCCAGCGATGCGCTGGTGCGTGGGGGGCGCTATGACGAGGTGGGCGCGGCATTTGGGCGCAACCGGCCGGCAGCCGGCTTCAGCCTGGACATCAAGCAGCTGGTCGGCGTGGTGCCTCCCCGTCCTTTGAAGGCGGCCATCCGTGCGCCCTGGGGCGAGAGCAGCGAAGCCATTGCCGCCATTGCCGCGCTGCGCAGGCAGGGCGAGACCGTGGTATGCATGCTCTCGGAGAGCAGCAGCGAGATCGATGAGTTCTGCTGCGACCGTGAATTGATGTGCGAAGACGGGCAGTGGGTCGTGCGCCCTCTGTGAGCGGTTTTCTTCCTTCTTCCTTTTTTGACTTAGGTTGGACATAAAGATGAGCAAAGGGCGCAACGTCGTCGTGGTCGGCACCCAGTGGGGCGACGAAGGCAAGGGCAAGCTGGTGGACTGGCTGACCGAAAGTGCGCAGGGCGTGGTGCGCTTCCAGGGCGGCCACAACGCGGGCCACACACTGGTCATCAATGGCATCAAGACGGCCCTGCACCTGATCCCCAGCGGCATCATGCGTCCCGGTGTGAAGTGCTACATCGGCAACGGCGTGGTGCTGTCGGCGGCCAAGCTGTTCGAGGAAATCGAGGGTTTGGAAAAGGCCGGCGTCGAGGTCCGTTCGCGCCTGCGCGTCAGCGAGGCCTGTCCGCTCATCCTGCCCTTCCATGCGGCTTTGGACGTGGCCCGCGAGGCGGCTCGCGAGCACAGCGGCGCCGAGAAGATCGGCACCACCGGGCGCGGCATCGGCCCCGCCTATGAGGACAAGATCGCGCGCCGTGCCCTGCGTGTGCAGGACCTGAAGCACCCGGAACGTTTCGCGGTCAAGTTGCGCGAGCTACTGGCGCTGCACAACCACGTGCTGACCACTTTCCTTGGATCCGCCAAGTTCCAGTTCGGCGACATGCTCAAGCCTTACATCCAAGACGGCCAGGTGCAGTTTGAGCCGGTGTTCGAAGAGGCTATGCGCCATGCAGAGATGCTGCGCCCTATGATGGCCGATGTCTCGCGCGAGCTGAACGAGGCCCACGCTGGCGGGGCCAACCTGCTGTTCGAGGGCGCCCAGGGCACGCTGCTAGACGTGGACCACGGCACCTATCCCTATGTCACTTCCAGCAACTGTGTTGCTGGCAATGCCGCCGCGGGCGCGGGCGTAGGGCCGAGCCTGCTGCACTACGTGCTAGGCATCACCAAAGCCTACTGCACCCGCGTGGGCGGTGGCCCCTTCCCGACGGAGTTGGAGTGGGAAAAGCCCGGAACGCCGGGCTACCACATGAGCACCGTCGGCGCCGAGCGCGGCGTGACCACCGGGCGCAGCCGCCGCTGCGGCTGGTTCGATGCGGCCCTGCTCAAGCGCAGCGCGCAGGTCAATGGCCTGTCGGGTCTGTGCATCACCAAGCTGGACGTGCTGGACGGCCTGTCGGAATTGCTGCTGTGCGTGGGTTACGAGCTCGACGGTGAACGTGTTGACCTGCTACCCATGGGCGCCGAGGAGATCGCGCGCTGCATTCCTATCTATGAACAGATGCCCGGCTGGAGCGAGTCCACTGTGGGCATGACGCGGTATGAGGATCTGCCAGCCAATGCTCGCAGCTACCTGGAGCGCATCGAGCAGGTGACGGGCGTGCCGATCGCGATGATCTCTACCAGTCCAGATCGCGATCACACTATTGTGATGCAGCAGCCGTACGCGCAGCCATAAGCTGATTTCAAGTCAAATTGGCCTCCAGGGCTTGTGCAGCAAGCGCTAGAAGCTATTAAAAAAGGAGTGAACGATGCTGACCGAAGATGGCAAGCACCTGTATGTGAGCTACGACGAGTACCACAATCTCATCGAGAAACTGGCGCTCAAGGTGTACCAGTCTGGCTGGCAGTTCGACACCATTCTGTGTCTGGCACGTGGCGGTCTGCGGCCGGGTGACATCCTCAGCCGCATCTTCGACAAGCCCCTGGCCATCATGTCCACCAGCTCCTACCGCGCGGAAGCCGGTACCGTGCAGGGACATCTGGATATCGCTCGCTTCATCACCACGCCCAAGGGTGAAATCGCCGGGCGCGTTCTGCTGGTGGATGACTTGGCGGACTCTGGGCATACGCTGAATGCTGTGATCGCCATGCTCAAGACCAACTATGCGCCCATCACCGAACTGCGCAGTGCGGTGATCTGGACCAAAGGGTTCTCTACGTTCACGCCCGACTATTCGGTGGAATTCCTCCCGTCCAATCCTTGGATTCATCAGCCATTCGAGGGTTATGACAACCTGTCACCCGACAAGCTTCTGGAGAAGTGGAAGCTGTGAAGCTGCGAGGTGCCTCATCGGCACAGCGCTTTTCTTTTTAGGGCTGAAAATTGCGCTATACTTGCCGGCTTGCTGCAGCGAGGGCGTTGAATGAAACGCCCTTGCCGC